>CAWEUF010000010.1:0-281271 GCA_963812105.1 uncultured Alphaproteobacteria bacterium | reverse complement strand
TGACCACATTGTTGAGCGCGGTCGGCGCCAGCCTGATCTGCTCGACCGTGCCCTTGAAGGTCACGTCGGGATAGGCATCGACATTGAAGCTGACCGGATTGTCGCTGGTGATCTGGCCGATATCGGCCTCGTCGACCTGGGCCTCGATCTGCACCTTGGAAAGGTCTTGCGCGATGGTGAACAGCTTGGGCGCCGTCATGCTGGCCGCGACCGTCTGCCCGGTCTCCACCGTGCGCTCGATCACCACGCCGTCGATCGGCGAGCGGATATAGGTGCGTTCGAGGTCGATGCGGGCGCTGTCGAGCGTGGCCTGGCGCTGCGCCAGGGTGGCCTTGGCGTTGTCGACCTGCGCCTTGGCGATGGCGAGGTCGGCCGTGGCGCTCTGCTGCGCCGCCGTCGCGGTGTCGAGCACGGCCTGGGCGCCGACGCCCTTTCTCACCAGCTCGGCGGCACGCGACAGATCGAGCTCGGCCTTATGCAAGTTCGCCTCGGCGCGCTGGACGCTCGCTTCCTGGAGCGCCACATTGGCCGTGGCGATGGCCAGCCCCGCTTCTTCCTCGCGCACCTTGGTCTCGAAGGTCGACGGTTCGATGCGGGCGAGCACTTGGCCCTGCTTCACCTCGGAGGAGAAATCGGCGTTGAGCTCGCCGATATTGCCGGACAGCTGCGAGCCGATCTCGACCGTGCCGAGCGCGCGCACCGTGCCCGAGGTCGCCACCACGCGGCGGACATCGCCGCGCGTGGCCGCCGCCGTTTGGATGTCGAGCTTAGCGGCGGAGCGCTGCTGCCAATAATAGTAGCCGGCGCCGGCCGCCAGACAGGACACCAGGAGCACCGTGAGCCAACGTGCCGCCATTTCCGCCCGCTTCCTCAAGAGCTTCGCTCTTAGCACGAACGGCCGGCATCAAATCCTTACAAAACGGCAAGGATATGAATGAGCTAGGCCAGGGGCTTAGCGCCCGAGCGGATCTCAACGCGGCGGCAGCAGGTCGATCAAGTCGCGCTTGACCAGCTTGCCATTGGCGTTGCGCGGCATCGCCTCGATAATGAAGACTTGGCGGGGCTGCTTGTCGGGATGCAGCTTGGACCGGCAATACGCCAGGATCTCCTGCGGTTGCGCGCTCGAACGCAGCACGACGAACGCCGCGACCTCCTCGCCGAGCTTCTTATCGGGCCAGCCCACCACCGCAACCTCGGCGATGGCTTCGTGCGCGGCAAGCACCCCTTCGACCTCGGAAGGATAGACCTTGGCGCCGCCGCGAACGATCATGTCCGAGCTGCGCCCGACGATCTTCAAGAACCCATCCTCGAGCGCGCCGATGTCGCCGGGATAGATCCAGCCGTCGATCAGCAGATCGGAGGTTCGCTCATCCTCGCCGCTGCCGAGCGACATTGGTTCTCCGACGCCCGGCGTGCGCGCTCTGATCGCGCCGACCTCGCCGGCCGGCAGCGGCCGATCCTGGCCGTCGACAATTTGCACGCGGACGTGCGGCAGGGGGCGGCCGACCGAATTGCCGTGAGCGTCGATGTCCTTGCTCTCCAGCAGCGTCAGCATGCCGGCCATCGTGCTTCCGTAATTTTCCAGAAACCCCGGCGTGAGCGTTTGCCGCGCGGCGATTTTCTCCGCCGGTGACATCGGCGCCCCGCACGACATGAGATAGGGCAGCGACGGGAACAGGGGGGCCTTCGCTCCCGCCAGGCCCATCAGGCCTCTGACCGTCGCGGGAACCGTCAGCATCGCCGTCGCTTTCGAGCTCGCGATGGTTTCGGCGAGTTGCTCTGAGCTGATCAGGATCGGGGTGAAATACACGCTGCCGCCGTCGAGCAGACACGACAAGACGTTCATGCGCGTCGCGGTAAAGGACAGGGGCGCAGTGGCGATCAGCCGGCAGCCCCGCACCCATTGCGGACTGGTCACCACCAGTGCGGCGCGGGTGTAGAGACAGTTATGCGACAGCGCGACCGGCTGCGGCAGTCCCGAGGTGCCCGACGAGACGCCGATGACCGCGATCGGATTGTCCAGATTTGTGGTCGGCATCGGATCTGGGCTGGCCCGCGCCTCCTCGTCGGCCCATGCATGGTCGCTCCGGACCGCCTCGTAGCTGTCGACGCCGGGGCCGGGACGATCCTCCACGAAGAATTTGAGGCCGAGAGCGTCGGCGAGTTTCTTGCGTTCGGGGGCGCGGGTGCGGAAATCCACCACCAGCGCGGTCGCCCCGCACAGCCATGCGCCAAGCATGAGCAGAAACGCCTGGGTGGTGCTGGTCTGTGCGATCCCGACGCGATCGCCGCTGCCGATCCCTCTGCGCTTCAGCAGTTCGGCAATGCGTGAGGCTCTGCCTACCAGTTGCGAGAACGTGAGGCTGGTGTCGGGGGATAGAACCGCGGGGCGGTCGGGCCAGCGATTGGCCAGAGCGATAAAGGCGTCGGCGAGATTGTGACTCATGGATAGCGACCGGAAGAGTTACGCAACAAGTCGGAATCCCTGACCGTCTACCCCGATCGTCGGCTTAAGCGCCATCGGTTGCACTCGGCCGGTACTCAGCCGGAAAATACTCGGACACAAGAAATATCGGTCGGCCGCCCGTGAATGTCCGATACGCCCGCTCGATCAGAATGTCCTGTTCGGAGATGTTGAGAAATTGCGCGAGATCGCCGGCCGGGCGCTGCCGCACGCGAGGACGGTCCTTGAATATCTCCAGGCGGTGCAAAATCCATAGTGCTCCGAGCGGCACGCGGCCTTCCAGCAGGTCGTCACGCAGGCGCGGCGGCAGCTGATCGGTGGCGATCACGACTTCGGCGTAGACATAGGGCGTACCCGACTTGCTGCCCCGCAACACGATCTGCCGCTGCATGACATTCGAGCCAACCTCAAGCTCCAGCGGTGGGACCGGATGAGGGGTCTGCGTGATCGTCACGGCAAGTTTCACGAGCTCGATCGGCTCGAGAAACATTGCCGCCAGCGTCTCCGTCAGCGTGCCATCGGTGGTGACCAGAATGCGCTGCACCAGGCTGAGGCTGTGGATGTTGAAGTCCTCGATCGGGACCGCAAGGTTCATGCTTTTCCCCCCCCTTCATGGGCCAATCCTAGCGCGGCCCACCGCCGGTGACGACGCCTAAGTTGGCACCGACGGCCTGCGCAAACTGGCTAGTTTGCCAGGGCAGGGCCCTCCGCCGTTGCCTTTGCAACGGAGCCCCGGGTAAGATCGTCGGCACGACGGGAGCGCCTTATTTCCGGCCAACCACCATCGTTGGCTCGGCGCGGGTGGACATTTCGCTGGTTGCCAGGCCCGAAATCAGCGGTTTTGGCAGTTTCAGGAGGGGGATATGAAAATACCGGTAGCCATTATTGGCGCTGGCCCAGCCGGCAGCGCCAGCGCGTTGTTTCTGCGGGCGCACGGCATCGATTGCGTGATCATCGAGAAAGACAGATTTCCCCGCTTTCACATCGGCGAGTCGATGACCGGTGAGTGCGGCGCCAGCATTCGCGCGCTCGGTCTGGAAGACGAGATGAATCGCCGCAAGTTTCCCATCAAGAAGGAAGCCGCCGTGTTTGGGGCGCGTGGCTATAAATGGGCATTGCCCGTTGCCGGCCGCGACCAGGACTGGAATCTCTTTCCGCAATACACGTGGCAGGTGCGCCGCGACGAATTCGACATGATGCTGCGCGATACGGCAATCGCGCGCGGCGCCGGGTTCATCGCCGGCCAGGTCACCAAGCCCATAGTCGACGGCGACGGCGCGGTTTGCGGCCTGAGCGTCAAGACCGCCGACGGCAAGACCTTCGACATTGAGTCTGAGATCGTGCTCGATTGCTCGGGGCAACACACCTATTTCGCCAATCTCGGCATTACCGGCCCCAAATTTGTCGGCAACTACGACAGGCAGATGGCGATTTTTTCCCGGGTGGCCGGCGCCGATCGGGAGGGCATGGCCCACCGAGGGGACACCTGGCTGTTCTACCAAAAGAAGCACCACTGGTGCTGGTTCATTCCCGTGACCGACGATCTGGTCAGCGTCGGGACGGTGATTCCGGCGGCCTATTACAAGGAAAAGAACGAGAGCAAGACCGATTTCCTGACGCGCGAGCTGCATGAGCTCAATCCGGAACTCGCGCGTCGCATTCCTGACCGGACCTTGCACGAGCCGGTCCGTTCGATCGCCAATTATTCCTATCAAACCCACCACTTCACCGGCAAAGGCTTCATCTGCGTCGGCGATGCCCACCGCTTTGTCGACCCGATCTACTCCTTCGGGCTGTGCATCTCCTTGAAGGAAGCGGAAGCCGCGGCCGGCGCGGTCAAGGACTATCTCAACGGCAAAGGGCGCGACGACGACCAACCCGTTCGCGGCCTATGAGATCGAGCGCGAACGCGGCATCGATATCGTCGAGGACATGATGGACGCGTTCTGGGAGTACCCGCTGCCGTTCGCCAAGGTCGTGCACGATTACGAGGACGAGATGACCGACATCTTTGCCGGCCGCTTATGGGAACGGCAACCGAGCTCAGCCCTGAACAAGCTCAGAGCGCTGACCAAGCGCGAGCGCAGCTATGACGGCACGCTGCACGCGCCCGCCGGCTCCCGCTACCATCCCGAGCGGGCCCACATCTGGGTGGAGGAGGCGGTCGTCTAGCGCAACTCAGCGCCAGCTTGATTATGTGAGGTTCGCGGGGGTGCGTAATGACCGTTGAGAGTGCGCATGCATCGTTGATGACGCGTGCCAGTTTGGGGCTGTCCCACGCCCTATGTGGCTCCGGAGGGCAAGCTTGAAACGCTGGTCGCGAAGATCTTTGCCGACGTCTTCGGCATCGATCAGGTGGGAGCCAATGACGATTTCTTCGACATTGGCGGCGATTCGCTGGCGGCCGAAACCATCAGCATGGAAATTCTCCAGCGGACCGGGTACGAATTCCCGATGTCGTCGCTGCTCGACTTCGGCTCGCCGCGGAGGATCGCTGCACGTCGCTGCCGAGCTCAGGGTCAGGCAAGGATGCGCCCAAGGCGCCTGTCGATCGCCGATGCCCAGACCCGTCCGCCCATTTTCGTCGTGCATGGCAGGCGCGGATATACCATGCCCGCGCCGCAATTCCTCCAGGCTCTGGCCAAGGGTCAGAGCCTGCGCATGTTCGAGCTTCCAGGCATACGGGGCGGAAAATCTTATGATCGGATCGAAGACATTGCCGCGGCTTATATCGGCCAGCTCAACGCCGAATATCCTCGAAGGGCCGGTTCTGCTCGCCTCGTTTTGTGCGGGAGGCCTGATCGCCTTGGAAATGGCGGCTCAGCTTGCGGACAACGGGAGGCCGGTCAAGCATCTGGTGTTGTTCGATCCGCCCATCCGCAAGAACGGAACACTCGGCTTCGGCGTCAGTCCTCTCCATCTGGACCTGTTGCACCGAACGAAACTGGGGCTTCGACGGCTTCTGCCTCGGCCCCTGCGCCTCCGCTACTACGACCTGAAGTGGAACAAGGCCCGACGCTCGAAGAATTCCGCGCTCGGCCTGTCGACCGCGGCGCAAGCCAAGCTTTATGCCGCCTTCTCTGAATTCTCTCCTCCGTCCTATAACGGCCCGGTCACGATTCTGGCCTCCTCCCGCCGCATGCCGAGGATGCAGGATGGGACGCATGCCGCGCAGCTCCTGCCGAACCGGACGATGCATCGCGTGTTCGATCAACATAAAGAGGTCACCAGCGATCCTCGCGCCGCCGCACTGTTGCAGACGACATTCGACGCCGCTCTTGCCGAGGGTTGATCCATTCTGGATCTTGGGCCACTAGGCCTGTCCGCGCGTGTTGCTCAATTGATCTCCCAGGTCACCCTGACCCGCACTTCGACCGTGGCGGTGCCGGCTTCGATGGGGACGTCCTTGGCCATCTCCATGCGGACGGCGGCCGGCGCAAACTGCGGCTGATAGGAGCTCTCCTCCTCGCTGATCGAGAGGATCGGCCCGAGCCCGACGCCGGCAGCCTCGGCATAGAGCTTGGCGTTGTCGGTGACGTTCTTCAGCGCCAGCTTGCGCGCCTCGTCCTTGAGCGCCTCCGGCTCGTCCACGCCGAACGCGATGGAGTCGATCTGGTTCGAGCCGAGGCGTCACCACCTTGTCGAGGATGGCGCCGAGCTTTTTGGTATCGTGCAGCGAGATGCGGACCTGATTGGTCACGCGGTAGCCGACCACCACCGGCGGCTGGGGCTTGTCGTAGGGCCTCTGGTCATAGACGGGATTGACCGAGAAATTCGTGGTTTGGATGTCCTTGGGGTCGATGCCCTCTTCCTTCAGGGCCTCGACCACCTTGGTCATGGCCTCGCTGTTTTGGTCCAGCGCCTCGCGCGCCGTCTTGGCTTCGGAGGTGACCCCGGTGGAGATATCCACCTTGTCGGGCGTGGTCTTGATGGCGCCGGACGCGGTGAGGGACAGCGTGCGCTTCTCGACGTGGTCATGGGCAAGCGCGGGCAGCGGCTGGAGCGGGGCGGCGAGGAGCAGCAACAGGGCGAGGGGATATTTGGGGGAGGAAAGTGACATTGGCGCTCCGCGAGTTGCCAGCCCGCTTCAGCATTGCCTGGCGGCGCGGCCAGCGCAAATTAACTTCCGGCAATTCGCGCGGGCCCCGAACTCTGCTATGAGGCGGAATTCCGCCAAGGACTTTGAGCGGATCGTGTGAACGGCGTGGGGCCCGTAGCTCAATTGGTTAGAGCCGGCGGCTCATAACCGTCTGGTTGGAGGTTCGAGCCCTCCCGGGCCCACCACTTTCAAAAGTCGGCGTTGGTTCTATTGAGCTTTTAACTCTGGTTCCCGCACCAGATGGTCAGGTGCGGGAACAGATGTTCCGCAAGAACGGCGGCAATCAATTGCAAGTTCATCGAAGGTTTGCGTGGCCGAACTCGCCGGAGATGCGCTGATCACGCGTGCGTGGTCCGAGGTTGGCACCCACCTTTCTCGCCCTGATCGACGCAATTCGCGCCGCCAACTGTCCGTTACTAATTGCACTTAGCGGGCACCGCTGGCCAACGAAGTTGACGTCCGCTTTTGACCCACAACGGACATGCATTTGACAGATATCGGCGCGCTGAACTAGAACCCCACTCGCGCTTGGCCCACTCCGCAAACATCCCGCCTAGGCGCTACTCGCTGCGCGACTTACCCCCTGGGACTTAGTGACGAAATCAAAATTCATTCCCGGAGGGTACCGCCTTGTGGTTAAGCGGGCCAGTGCGGGGCGTGGTTTGTTTGCACTCGAGGGCATCGCCAGAGGCGCATGCATTATCGAATATACCGGCCGCACGCTCACAGAGGCGGAATGGAATAACAGCCGCAGCCGCTACCTCTTCAAAGTCACTGAGAAAAAAACGATAGACGGCTCGAACAAGAAGAACCTCGCGCGCTACATCAACCACTCCTGCCGGCCCAACTGCGAAATTGAAATTCGCAAGGGTCGCGTGTTTGTGATGGCCAAGCGCGCCATCAAGCAGGGCGAGGAACTCGCTTACCACTACGGTGAGGAGTATTTCGACGACCAAATAAAGCCCATCGCCTGCAAGTGCCTCAAATGCCACCCGGTGAGCAATGACAGGAAGCCGCGCCGGAAGAGACGCAGTCGTGGGGGCGTCCGCTGAGACTTCGCATCAAGGCCGATAGAACGGTTTCAGGTCCGCAAGAATTGCCCTCGCCGCGTTGTGGCCCGGCGCTCCGGTCACGCCGCCACCTGGATGCGCCCCCGATCCGCAATGATACAGTCCGCGGATCGGCCCCCGGTAATCCGCGTAACCGAGCATGGGCCGCGCCGAGAAGAGCTGATTGAGTGACAGCGCCCCGTGAAATATGTCGCCCCCGACAAGACCAAATTTACGCTCCAGATCGAGAGGGCTCAGGCTTTGGCGCCCCACCACGCTCGCAGCAAAGCCGGGCGCATAGCGATCGACCGTCTCAATCATGAGATCGGCCACCTCCTCCCGCGCGTCGTCCCACGATCGGCCATCTGGCAATTCCGGCGCGACGTGCTGACAGAAGAGGCTGGCGACATGAGCGCCCGGCGGGGCGAGGCTGTCATCGAGTGTCGAGGGGATGACCATCTCGATGACCGGCTCGCGGCTCCAGCCATGCTCCCTTGCATCGCGATACGCCTTATCCATGTAGGAAAGGCTCGGCCCGATGATGATGCCGGCGCCGTGGTGAGCCTGCGCCTTCTTTCCCGGTAAAGCCGTAAAGCTCGGAAGCTCCGACAGCGCCACATTCATGCGGAACGAGCCTGAGGCGCATTTGAAGTTTTGCATGCGTTGCAAAAACTCTGGTGGCAACGCGTGGTCCGGCAGAAACTGCGTATAGAGCAGCTTGAGATTGACATTGGCGGCAAGCGCCTTGCCTCTGACGATCTGACCGTCCTTCAACGCGACACCTAGCACTTTGTTCTGTTCGATCAGGATTTCGGCGACCTCTGACTCGGTCTGGATAGTCACGCCGCGTGCCTCGGCAGCCTTCGCCATCGCCTGGGTGATCGCGCCCATGCCACCGATGGCATGTCCCCAGGCGCCCTTCTTGCCGTTCACCTCGCCGAAGGCATGGTGCAACAGCACATAGGCGGTGCCGGGATCGAAGGGGCTGGCGTAGTTTCCCACGATCGAATCGAATCCGAGCAATGCTTTGATTGGGTCGGTCTCGAACCACTCAGACAAGAACTCCGCGGCGGACTTGGTGAAGAGATCGAGGAGAAGGCGTTGCTGCTCCAGATCGAGTTTTCGCATGGTGTTGCCGAGCGCCGCGGCGCGCAAAAGCTCCCGCAAGCCGCGCCGCCCGAAGCCCTTCACCACATTCGGTGGCGCCCGCAGGGCCAAGTCTCGCAAGATATCGGCGACGACCGTGAGCTCCGCGCAATAGCGATCGTAGCGTTCCGCGTCGGCAGGACTGAACTTGCCGATTTCGCCCTTGGTGCGTCCCTCGCCCGTCAACAGATAGCCGCCGTCCGGGAGCGGCAAGAAATTCATCGCAGGCCGCTCGACAATCCTCAGCCCGTGCCGATGCAACTCCAGATCGGCGATGACCTTCGGATTGAGCAGGCTGACCGTGTAGGCGGCAACGGAGTTGCGAAAGCCGGGATGAAATTCTTCCGTGACGGCGGCGCCACCGACGACGGCCCGTCGTTCCAGCACTATGACCTTAAGTCCGGCCCCGGCTAGATAGGCGGCACAGACGAGTCCGTTATGCCCGCCACCGATCACCACGACGTCGAACTGCTGAAAGTCTCGATTTTTTCGGATAGAGGTTGGAATTTCCATGTTCACCTGCCGGCTAGACCGGCGGTGTAAGTGAATGGTCGATTGCCTTGCGTCTCGATTTTTCCCGATGCAGGCTACCACATGGCGCTTCTAGGTAGCGGTGAGCTGCGCTGTTGGCAATTAGCGGACGCTATTACGCCCGCATCCTGCGCTAAGGCATTGTTCCGTCGCAGCCATGGCACAACTCCCGGGCCCACCACTCTCAAAACTGTAGCCGAACATGGCGATCTCAGCGGCATACCAGTCCGCGACCAGATCCCGGGTGTGCGGGGTGAAATGGCTTTGATACGCCAAGTCCCTTTTCCGGCTGCGCGTGATGTTGGTGCGTGGAATCTCAAGCTCCCGCTTCACGCCGGCATGCCCTAGCGCGGTCTTGAAGTCAGCATCGAGAGATTCGTAGCGGCCGACATAGTCGACTGCGACCTCGTCCTCGATCGTGTAAATCTCGTAGCTCGTGACATAAGCGCGCTTCTTGCGCGCCATGAACCGGTCGAGACTTGGCTGCTTCGCAAGAGTCTTGGTCTTATAGAGATATTGGGAGATCTGCCGGTCCCACGGATTGCGCACGAAGGCGAATTTGAAATAGTCCCGCCAAATCTCCTCGCCCACATAGGCGCGCACGCGCCAGGCGGGCATGTGCTCGTAATAGCCGACGCTGGGATGATAATAGCGCTCCGGCCGCATCAACAACTTGCGCCACAACTTCCGTCCCGGCTTCAGCGGATGATCGATACGATAATTTTGCGGACCCAAGCCCTTGCGGTCTCCTTCGCTCTCCTCGCGGAATGGCGTGATGACATCGTCAGATCCGCACAGTTCCGACAACGCCGCTTCTATAGCGGTGCCGGCCGTCTTCTCGGTTTTCAGGAAAATGAATTTGTGCCGGTGGCTGATGATCATTGTTTGATCAGAAGCTGTAGCCGAGCAGCTTGATCTCGCGGGCGTACCAATCGCCCACCACATCGCGGGTATGATCGTCGTAATAGTCGCGGTAGTGCTTGCCGTTCTTGCGGATGCTCCCTTTGGCGCGGGGCAGAGCATGGTCGAAGCTCAGTCCGATCTCGCCGAGAACGTGCCGGAAGTCCTCTTCCAAGTTTTCGAACCGGCCGAGGAAATCGACACAAGGCTCGCCGTCGAGGCTGTAAATATCGAAATTGTTGAGGCGGGCCCTCTTGCGGTCTTCGAGAAACTGGGGGAACGGCGGCGGGGTCGTTTTGCGGCGGTAGCGGAAATGATAGGCCGACACTTGCCGGTCCCACGGATTGCGGTCGAACGCGAACTTGAAATAGCTCCGCCAAACCGAATCGTCGTTGAGGAGCGCGCGCGCCTCGGCCGCCGGCATGTGATTGTAGAAGCCGTAATCCTGCGGTCCGACCTTCAGCCAGCTGCGCTTGAACAGGGGCCGCGGACTCTGCCACCAGCCATGCATGCGCCAATTGCGCGGGCCGCTGCCCGGCGCGCGTAGCGCCTCGTCGCTCTCGGTGATCGGCGGAATGACGTCGTCGGGCCCGCACAGCTGGCTGAGCGCCAGCTCGATGCTGGTGCCGGCCGTCTTCTTGGTCTTGAGAAAGATGAACTTGTGCTCGTGCGAGATGATCATGGCGCGCTAGAACTCGTAAGCGAGCAGGCGGATTTCCGGCGCGTACCAGTCGTCGACGATGGCGCGGGTCTCATCGTCGTAATAGTCGCGATAATGCTTTTGGCTGCGGCGGTAGTTCGCCTTGGCGCGCGGCAGCTCCTGATCGAAAGCAAGACCAATCTCTTTCAGAGCCCTGCGGAAATCGGCAGTCGAGACTCTCGAACCTGCCGACGAAATCGGCGCACGGCTCGCCGTCGATCGAATAGATTTCGTAATTGTTGATCCAGGCGCGCCGCTTGCGATGCAGGTAGCTCGCAAAAGGGCGGCGGATTGTCGGTGACGCCGATAGCGGAAATGATAGGCCGACACTTGCCGGTCCCACGGATTGCGCTCGAAGGTGAACTTGAAATAGCTGCGCCAGATTTTGTCGTCGTTGAGCAGCGCGCGCGCTTCCTTGGCCGGGATGTGATTGTAGAAGCCGTAATCGCCCGGCATTGGCCCTGAACCAATAGCGCTCGAACAGCGGCCGCTGGCTCTGCCACCAGCCATGCACGCGCCAATTCTGCGGGCCCGGCCCCGTTGGCGCGGAACGGCTCGTCGTTCGGCGACATCGGAGTGATGATGTCGTCGGGCCCGCACAGCTGCGCCTGAGCGCAAGCTCGATGCTGGTGCCGGCGGTCTTTCTCGTTTTCAGGAAGATGAATCTGTGCTTGTGCGAGATGATCATCTGACGCCCCGCCGTCGACATGTCGAGCGTGGTCGCTCTTGGTTGGCGGCACCTTAGTCAGCCGCGTTTCTCCCCGCAAGGTATCGGAAGCTCCGCGGCCCTAGCTCCGCTGCTTTGCCAGCCAGATGGCGAGGTCCTCGAGGATCGCGCCGAAATGGATCTCGGGAATTTGCAGCGCGGCGGCGATGTCCTTGAGCTTCTTGCGCTCCTCTCCGGCGATCCGGTCGTCGGCGAGCAGCACGAGATAGGCCGCCCTGATGACTTCCTCCTTGGAATCTTCGTCCAATATTCTGGCGGCCGCGGCGAACTCGCCGAGCGTGTCGCCGTTAGCCAAGGCATCCGCCTCCCGCGCGATCTCATCGGTCGAGATCGCGCGTCCGGACTGGTCCTGATAGACCTGCTGGATCAGGCCGGTTTCCCGTTCGTCGAGACCTCCGTCCGACGACGCGACCGCCACCATGGCTTTGAGAATCCAGTCAGCCTCGCTATTCGCCGGTCTGCCCGTCACCTGTTAGCTCCGTGGTTCTCGCCTGACGCCGCCGATTGTGCTTGGCTCCCGCGCCTTTGCCAAGGCGCCTAGAAACGAGGCTTTGGAGCCTGCCGCAAGGGTGCGCTATGACGCGGGGCTTCGCCTCGTTGCCCAAGGGCTTGGAAATGGCCGAAACGCCGCTCAAAATCATCTTTCTCGCCGATACCAGGCCCGGCCACTACCATTTGGCCCAGGGCGTGATCGCGGCACTCGCCAGGCTGCGCCCGGTCGAAGTCACCCGGGTCGAGGTCCAGCGCAAATGGATCGTGCCCACGCGCTGGCTGCGCCGCCGCATCGCCGCCAAGAGCTTCTTCCCGCCGCGCATGCTGCGCATGGCCTATCGCATCGATGCCTACGCGCTGCCCAAGGCCGATCTCGTGGTCTCGGCCGGCGGCGAGACCCAGATGCCAAATATCTGCGTGGCGCGCTTCCTTGACATCCCAAGCATCTTCTGCGGCTCGCTGCTGCGCGGACTGGGCCCCGAGAATTTCGACCTGATCGTGTCGTCCTATGACCGCGACGCCGACAGCAACCGGCATATGGTCGTGCTCAAGCCCTCCGCCATCGACCCCGATGCGCTCGGGCGTCCCGGCGTCGGTGCCGCGCTACGGGCCTGAGCGTCGCCCCAAGCTCGCGGGCCTGCTCATCGGCGGCAATGCCGGGCCGTTCCGCTACCGGCGAAAGGAATGGGAGAGCCTGCTCGCCTTCGCCGCCGAGATTTCGAAAGTCTGGGGCACGCGCTGGCTCATGTCCACCTCGCGGCGCACGCCGGATCACGTCGCCGACAAGATCGCCGCGCTTGCCAAGGACGAGAGCGTGGTCGCCCGGTTCATCGACTACCGCACGGCAGGGCCGGGCACGCTGCCGCAGATCTTCGCCGCGGCCGAAATCATCGTCTGCACCGAGGATTCGAGCACGATGATTTCAGAAGCCGTCTCGGCTCGCTTGCCGGTGGTTGGGGTGGCGCCCGCCGCGCATCGCTTCACCGACGAGGAGCAGAACTACCGCGCCTTCCTGGTCGCCAATAATTGGTGCCGCGTGCTGCCCATCGCCGAGCTGACGCCGTCTTCGTTCGCCCGCGCGCTGTCCGAGATCGAGCCGATCAAGGAGAACCCGCTCGATGCGCTCGCCGCCAAGCTGAAGGAACGGTTGCCGCAGCTTTTCTAACACGGTGATACGCTTTAGGATACGATCCAACGCGGTAAGAAGGGAATTGGCGTATGGCTCGCTTCCTCTATGCCTTGATTGTTTGCTTCGTCGGGGCGCCCCCTGCTTATGCCGACGGCGATGACAGCACGTCTGCTCGCGTTGCTCTCGTTCAGCTCGACTCGGCCGATGTCGGCAACTTCCAAAAGATGGAGGAGCTTGCCAAGCAGGCTAAGCAACTGGGCGCGGCGCTGGTCGTCTTTCCCGAGGCGTCATCGTTTGGCTGGCTAAACCCGAAAGCATTCAGTGAAGCCGAACCCATCCCCGGAGCGCAGGCGTCGAAATTTGGTGCCATCGCCAAGAGCGCCAATATCTGGCTTGCGACCGGCCTCGAGGAGCGCGGGCCGAAGGCCAGCGAACAAGCGTTCCGGGCATACGATCCGGCATTCTGATCAACCCGCAGGGCGAGATCGTTCTGCATCGACGCAGCACAACGTGCTCAAGAATGCCTTTGATGAAGACGCCTGCCGGGCCGTGCTCGGTGTCGACGGTTGTAGCTATGAACTCGGCCGCTGTCCGACATCAAAGTCGCGGAAACGCCTTTTGGTCGAAGCTCGATCCTCGTCTGCGCCGATGCCTACACCTACGACCTGGCATCGCTGCAGGCCCTGAAGGCCCAAACCCGGAATTCGTGATCGTGGCCTGGGGCGTTGCGCAGCCAGCCAGGCAGAATGCGGTACCGAAAATTTCAATGCGACAGATATGCGGCCCAAGCGGCCAGTATCTGCGACCGCCTACGTTGCGCGAACGGCTAGGAGAGCGGCGATATGGCCGTTCGTCCGTCCTGGTATTGGGAACCAGTGGCTTGCCACCCCCAAAATCGGCGGATAGCACGGCTCGAAGCATCGCCGTTTGACTTCCCGGTCAAACCCATTAGCCCCGCAAGCGCCGAGAGGCCCCCATCGGATGCCAACGGTTCCCGCGCACTGAAGCGCAAACAATCAGGAGCCTCGCGAGCGCGTGGCCACGCCCCAATATGTCTATGTCATGAACAAGCTGTCCAAGACCTATCCGGGCGGCAAGCAGGTGCTGAAGGACGTGACGCTTGCCTTCCTGCCCGGCGCCAAGATCGGCGTGGTCGGCGTCAACGGCGCGGGCAAGTCGACGCTGCTGCGCATCATGGCCGGCCAGGAGACCGAGTTCGTGGGCGAGGCCTGGGCGGCCGAGGGCGTTTCCGTCGGCTATCTGCCGCAAGAGCCGGTGCTCGACGAAACCAAGGACGTGACCGGCAATGTCATGGAAGGCGTGGCCGAAAAGAAGGCGAAGCTCGACCGCTATAACGAGCTGGCCATGAACTATTCCGACGAGACCGCCGACGAGATGTCGCAGCTTCAAGACACGATCGACGCCCAGGGCCTGTGGGACCTCGACGCCCAGGTCGAGCAGGCCATGGATGCGCTGCGCTGCCCGCCGGGCGACGCCAAGGTTGCCTCGCTGTCCGGCGGTGAGAAGCGCCGCGTCGCGCTCTGCAAGCTGCTCCTTGCCAAGCCCGATATCCTCCTGCTCGACGAGCCGACCAACCATCTCGATGCCGAGAGCGTCGCTTGGCTCGAGCATCATCTGCGCGACTATGCCGGCACCGTGATCATGGTCACCCATGACCGCTACTTCCTCGAGGACATCACCGAATGGACGCTCGAGCTCGATCGCGGGCAGGGCGTTCCCTACAAAGGCAGCTACTCGTCCTGGCTCGAGCAGAAGCAGAAGCGGCTGGACGTCGAAGGCAAGCAGGAGGAGGCCAAGCAGCGCACCTTGACGCGCGAGCTCGACTGGATCAGGGCGAGCCCCAAGGCGCGCCAGGCCAAGTCCAAGGCCCGCATCCGCGCTTATGACGAGCTTGTCGCCGAGGCCGGCAAGGACAAGTCGGGCAAGGCGCAGATCACCATTCCGCCAGGCCCGCGGCTCGGTGATGTGGTAATCGAGGCGGATCATCTGGCCAAGGGCTTCGGCGACCGGCTGTTGATCGACGGTCTCTCCTTCAAGCTCCCGCCCGGCGGCATTGTCGGCGTGATCGGCCCTAACGGCGCCGGCAAGACCACGCTGTTCCGCATGATCGTCGGCCAGGACAAGCCCGATGACGGCGCCATCCGCATCGGCGACACCGTCAAGCTCGGCTATGTCGATCAGTCGCGCGATGCGCTCGACGGCAAGAAGAGTGTGTTCGAGGAGATCTCCGGCGGCAGCGACGTGATCAAGCTCGGGACCCGCGAGGTGCCGTCACGCGCTTATGTCGGCTGGTTCAATTTCAAGGGCGCCGACCAGCAGAAGAAGGTCGGCCAACTCTCCGGCGGCGAGCGTAACCGCGTCCATCTCGCCAAGATGCTGAAATCCGGCGCCAACCTCATCCTGCTCGACGAGCCGACCAACGATCTCGATGTCGAGACGCTGTCCTCGCTCGAAGCCGCGCTGGAGGATTTTCCCGGCTGCGCCGTGATCATCAGCCACGATCGTTTTTTCCTCGACCGCATCGCCACCCATATCCTGTCGTTCGAAGGCGACAGCCACGTGGAATGGTTCGAGGGCAATTTCGCCGATTACGAGGAAGACAAGAAGCGCCGGCTCGGCGAGGACGCCGTGCTGCCGAAGCGCATCAAATACAAGAAATTCGCCCGCGCTTAACTCGCGGGCTTCACGAATTTCAGCGTCATGCGGTCGCTTTCGCCGATCGCCAAATATTTTTCACGATCCTCATCGCCGAGGCGAAGCGAGGGTGGCAGCGTCCACACGCCCTTGGGATAGTCCTTCGTGTCTTGCGGATTGGCGTTGATCTCGGATTTCTCCGCAAGCTCAAAGCCCGCCTTCTTGGCCAGCTTGATCACATAGTCCTGATTTACGTAGCCTAAGCCGGCTTTGGGATCCTGCGCCACGTCAGGATCGCCGCGATGCTGTACGAGACCGAGCACGCCGCCGGGCTTGAGCGCCCTGAACATGGCGGCGAAGGCTTCATCCTCGGTGCCCGCTCCCATCCAGCTATGCACATTGCGGAAGGTGACGACGAGGTCGGCGGAGTCCTGGAGGCGCGATGTCTCCGTCCTTGGTCAGCTTCGTCCGCTTCACTTCGCCGTAAAGCTCGGGCGCGCTCTTCACCTTCTGATCGAATGCTTCGAGCGACCTTTGAACCGCCTCGTAAGATGGGTCGCCCGGGTGCTCGGCGGCATAGAGCGTGCCGCTATCCTTGAGATAGGGCGCGAGGATTTCCGTGTACCAGCCTCGGCCCGGATAAATCTCGACCACCGTCATATCCGGCCTGATGCCGAAGAAGCTGAGCGTCTCTAACGGATGGCGATATTTGTCGCGCGCCTTGTTCTCCTCTGATCTGTGGCTGCCGGCTATGACCTCCTTCAGACGATCGTCCTTCGTCTCCGCGCGCGCGACGAGCGGTGCGGTCGCGAAAAATCCAAGCATCAGAAGCAAAAGGCTCTTGCGTATAGCGATCATGTCTTCCCCGAAGCTGTTGGAATTGCCGATTGCAGGCAGCGTAGCCCGTCCGCGCTAGCGCATCAAACACAAGAAACTCGCCGGTGGCGAGGCCTAGGCTCCGGTCGTGTAACTGATGGCGCTGGAAAATTTTCTGGCGTGGCCGGCGATCAGCTTCGCCTTGTCGGTGCCGTTGATAATTCGCCGCGCGCTGGTCCAGTCCTCCTTCGCCGGGCTGAAATAGTCGGCGAATTTTTTGCCGGTGAAGAGACCCTCCTTCATGCCGATGAACATTATGGGGATGGCGTATCTCACCTCCAGCGCCAGATCTGGGTTCCGGTACAGGTCGACCCCCACCTTCGGGCTCATCTTTTTGTAGTTGTAGTCCCACGTGAGCTGGACGAGCCCGCGACCGTAATAAGGCGGGTATCTCTTTCCCCGTCCGCGTCCATATTCACGTATTGGGCCGAACGTGCGGTCGGTTTCGTGATGCGCGGTCCCTAAGGCATAAGCCAGCCAGCGATCGTCGGCCCTTGGGCTGTTGCTCTCCCAATAGTCGAGGATTTGCTCGAGCGTCTCCCGTGCTCTGGCTGGGACCCTGCCGTCGAACAGACGGAGGTTCACTTGATCGAAGAAAAATCCGCGATTGATCGCCATGGTCCCCCCCACCGCCCACTACAACCAAGCCAAGCTAAGAGGATAAATTACAAGTTGAACGTGTATATGGCGAGACCTCTCGGTCGGCTCGACGCCAAGCCCTGCTTGCCATCCAGCTCCAAGACGTATAAACATATCTTTATGTCAGGTGATACCGAGATCAGAGTGCCAACTCCAGGCCTGTCGCGCGCCGCCGCGCTGGCGGCCTTGCGCGCCGCCGGCGAGGCCACGCGCTTGCGCATTCTGGCGCTGCTTGCCGCCAGCGAGCTGAACGTCAAGGACCTCACCCAGATCCTCGGCCAGAGCCAGCCGCGCATCAGCCGGCATTTGAAGCTCATGGCCGATGCCGGCCTGATCAGGCGCTTCCGCGAAGGCTCGTGGGTGTTTTTCCGGCTGGCCGAGTCCGGCGCCGAAGCGGTGCTCGCCGATGCCATCGTCGCCAGTCTCGATCCGGGCGACCTCACGCTCGCCCGCGACCGCGCCAGAGCCACAGCCGTGCAGAAGGCCCGCGCCGAAGCGGCCCAAGCCTATTTCAAGGTCCATGCCGGCGAGTGGGACAAGATCCGCGCGCTGCATGTCGCCGAGCGCGACGTCGAAGCGGCCGTGGACCAGGCGCTGGGCGAGGGGCCGTTCAATCTTCTGGTCGATCTCGGCACCGGCACCGGCCGCATCCTCGAACTGTTCGGCGGCCGCGCCTCGCGCGCGCTCGGCTTCGACCTCAATCACGCCATGCTGGCTTATGCCCGCATGAAGCTCGAGCGGGCCGGCCTTAGTCATGCGCAGGTGCGGCATGGCGATCTCTATAATGTGCCGCTGCCCGACGGGGCGGCCGACGCGGTGGTGCTGCATCAAGTGCTCCACTTCCTCGACGATCCGACGGCGGCGATTGCCGAGGCGTCGCGCTTGCTGGCGCCCGGCGGCAAATTGCTGGTGGTCGATTTCGCGCCGCATGAGCTTGAGTTCCTGCGCGAGCAGTCGGCTCATCGGCGGCTCGGCTTTGCCCGCGATCAGCTCGGCCGCGTGCTCGAAGACGCGGGGCTCAAGCTTGGGCGCTTCCGCGAGCTCAAGCCCGAGCCGTCCGGCGGCAAACTCACCGTGTCGCTTTGGCTTGGCCAGAAGCCGGCGATTGCCGGCAAGAAGCGCAAAGCCGGCTCCAAAGTGGAGGTCGCCGCCTGATGCTCGCCTCTACCGAACATAAGAGCCGCTTTCTCGGCCGCGGCGACATCGAGGTGTCGTTCGAGTTCTTCCCGCCCAAGACCGAGGCGATGGAGCAAACGCTGTGGCGCTCGATCGGGCGGCTGGAGCCGCTGCGTCCGAAATATGTCTCGGTCACTTACGGCGCGGGGGGTTCGACGCGCGAGCGCACCCACGCCACGGTGGCGCGCATGTTGCGCGAGACCACGCTAAAGCCCGCCGCGCATCTGACCTGCGTGGCCGCCACCAAGCCGGAGATGGACGAGATCATCCGCGACTATTGGGATCTCGGCGTTCGCCATGTCGTGGCGCTGCGCGGCGATCCGCCCGGCGGCGTCGGCGAGCGCTACGAGCCGACGCCTGGGCGGCTACGTCAACGCCGCCGATCTCGTCGCCGGCATCAAGAAAATTGCGCCGTTCGAGATTTCGGTCGGCTGCTATCCCGAGAAGCATCCGGAGTCGCGAAGCATCGAGGCCGACATCGACATGCTCAAGGCCAAGATCGATGCCGGCGCGACCACGGCCATCACCCAGTTCTTTTTCGATAACGAGGTGTTCTTCCGCTATCTCGACCGGGTCCGCGCCGCCGGCATCGACATCCCCATCGTGCCGGGCATCATCCCGATCCACAATTTCAAGCAATGCTCCGGCTTTGCCGTGAAATCCGGCGCCAGCGTGCCTGACTGGCTGGGGCGCCGATTCGAAGATCTCGACGACGACCAGGAGACGCGCCATCTGGTAGCTGCCGCGGTTGCCGCCGAGCAGGTGCTCGGCCTGGTCGACCAGGGCATCACCGAGTTTCATTTCTACACGCTGAACCGCGCCGATCTCGTCTATGCCATTTGCTATTTGCTGGGCTTGCGCCCGGCCAAGGCCTTCGCCGACGCCAAGGTGACCTCATGACCCGCGACCAGCGCATCGCAGCCCTGAACAAGGAGGCGCGCGAGCGCATCCTCATTCTCGATGGCGCCATGGGCACCATGATTCAGCGCTACAAGCTTGACGAGGCCGGCTATCGCGGCGAGCGCTTCAAGGACCACACCCACGATCTCAAGGGCAACAACGATTTGCTGGTGCTCAGCCAGCCCAAGATCATCAGCGAGATCCATGACGCCTATCTCGAAGCCGGCGCCGACATCCTCGAGACCAACACCTTCAATGCCCAGGCCATCAGCCAGGCCGATTACGGGCTCGAGGACATCGCCTATGAGATGAACGTCGCCGCCGCCAAGCTCGCGCGCGAGGCGGCCGATGCCTGGACCAAGAAGACGCCTGACCGGCCGCGCTTCGTCGCCGGCGCCATCGGTCCCACCAACCGCACGGCATCGATCTCGCCCGACGTGAACAATCCCGGCTTCCGCAATGTCGAGCTTCGACGAGCTGGTCGAGGCCTACGCCACGCAGACACGCGGGCTGATCGACGGCGGCGTCGACACCATCCTGATCGAGACGGTGTTCGATACGCTCAACGCCAAGGCGGCGGGCTTCGCCGTCGAGCAGGTGTTCGAGGAGATGGGCGTCACGCTTCCCATCATGATCTCCGGCACCATCACCGATCTCTCCGGGCGCAATCTGTCGGGCCAGACCCCTGAGGCGTTCTGGTACTCGATGCAGCATCTCGAGCCGTTCTCGATCGGGCTCAACTGCTCGTTCGGCGCCGAGCAGCTCCGGCCCTCGGTCGACGAGATGGCGCATGTCGCCGGCACCTATGTCAGCGTCTATCCCAATGCCGGCCTGCCCAACGAGATGGGCGAGTACGACGAGAGCCCGGAATACATGGCCGGTCTGCTGGAGGAATGGGCGCGCGACGGGCTGATCAACATCGTCGGCGGCTGCTGCGGCACCACGCCCGACCACATCCGCGCCATTCGCCTCGCCGTGTCGAAGCATAGGCCGCGGCCCGTGCCGGAGGTTGCCCACAAGCTCCGCCTCTCCGGCCTCGAACCCTTCGTGCATGGCTAAGGGCTGACATGAGCAACGGCGCGCAAAATTTCGTCATGGTGGGCGAGCGGACCAACGTCACCGGCTCCGCCCGCTTCCGCAAGCTGATCGAGGCGAACGACTATCCCGCCGCGCTGGAAGTCGCGCGCCAGCAGGTCGAGTTGGGCGCCAACATGCTCGACGTCAACATGGACGAGGGCATGCTCGACTCCGAAGCCGCCATGGTGACGTTTCTCAATCTGATCGCCGCCGAGCCCGACATCTCGCGCGTGCCGATCATGATCGATTCCTCGAAATGGACGGTGATCGAGGCCGGATTGAAATGCGTGCAGGGCAAGGCGGTGGTCAACTCCATCAGCATGAAGGAGGGGGAGGGCCCCTTTCTCGACCACGCGCGCAAGATCCGCCGCTACGGCGCGGCCGTGGTGGTCATGGCCTTCGACGAGCAGGGCCAGGCCGAGACCGCGGAGCGCAAATTCGAGATCTGCCGGCGCGCCTACAAGCTCCTGACCGAGCAGGCCGGCTTTCCGCCCGAGGACATCATCTTCGACCCCAACATCTTCGCGGTGGCCACCGGCATCGAGGAGCACAACGACTATGCCCGCGCCTATATCGACGCGACGCGCCGCATCAAGGCCGAGCTGCCTTACGTCCACGTCTCGGGCGGGGTGTCGAACCTGTCCTTCGCCTTCCGCGGCAATGACCGCGTGCGCGAGGCGATGCACTCGGTGTTCCTCTATCACGCCATCCAAGCCGGCATGGACATGGGCATCGTCAATGCCGGCCAGCTCGCGCTGTACGACGACATCGATCCCGAGCTGCGCGAGCTGGTCGAGGACGTGATCTTGAACCGCCGGCCCGATGCCACCGACCGCCTGCTCGAGGCGGCCGAGCGCTACAAGGGCGGCGAGGCGCAGAAGCGGGAAGTCGATCTCTCCTGGCGCGAGCAGCCGGTCGATGAGCGACTGGTCCATGCGCTGGTGCACGGCATCGGCACCTATATCGACGAAGACACCGAACAAGCCCGTGCCAAGGCCGCCCGCCCGCTCCACGTCATCGAAGGTCCGCTGATGGCCGGCATGAACGTGGTCGGCGATCTGTTCGGCGCCGGCAAGATGTTCCTGCCGCAAGTGGTGAAGTCCGCCCGCGTGATGAAGCAGGCGGTGGCCTATCTCATGCCCTTCATGGAGAAGGAGAAGCAGGAGCTTGGCCTCGCTCAAGGCGAGCCGGCCGGCAGGGTGCTGCTCGCCACGGTCAAGGGCGACGTCCACGACATCGGCAAGAACATCGTCGGCGTCGTGCTTCAGTGCAACAATTACGAGGTGACCGATCTCGGCGTCATGGTGCCGGCGCAGAAGATCCTCGACACCGCGCGCGAGATGAAGGCCGACATCATCGGTCTTTCCGGCCTGATCACGCCGTCGCTCGACGAGATGTGCCATGTCGCCGCCGAGATGGAGCGCGAGGGCTTCGACCTGCCGCTCTTGATCGGCGGCGCCACCACCAGCCGCGTGCATACCGCGGTCAAGATCAGCCCGAACTATAAGCGCAGCCAGGCCATTTACGTGACCGATGCGTCGCGCGCCGTGGGCGTGGTGTCGAGCCTGATGTCGCCCGAGGAACGGCCCAAGGCGATCGCCAAGGTGCGGGACGAATATGCCGGCGTGACGGAATCCTATGCGCGCGGCCAGGCGGAGAAGCGCCGCACCTCGCTCGCCGACGCGCGCGCCAACAAGCTCAAGCTCGACTGGGCAGGCTACACGGCGCCCAAACCGAGCTTTCTCGGCACGCGCAGCTTCAAAGCCTACGACCTCGCCGAGCTTGCCCGCTATATCGACTGGACGCCGTTCTTCCATGCCTGGGAGCTGAAGGGCACGTTCCCCCGCATCCTCAAGGACGACAAATATGGCGAGGCGGCGCGGCCCCTGTTCGACGACGCGCAAGCCATGCTCAAGCAGCTGATCGCTGAGAACTGGCTCACCGCCAATGCCGTGGTCGGCTTCTGGCCAGCCAACGCCGTGGGCGACGATATCGAGCTCTATACCGACGACGCGCGCACCAAGCGCCTCGCCACCGTGCACACCATCCGCCAGCAAATGGCCCGCGAGCAGGGCAAGCCCAATCTCGCGCTCGCCGATTTCATTGCGCCGAAGGAGTCGGGCATTGCCGATTATATCGGCGGTTTCGCCGTGACCGCCGGCATCGGCGAGGAGGATGTGGCGCGGCGGTTCGAGCGCGCCAATGACGATTATTCCAAGATCATGGTCAAGGCGCTGGCCGACCGCCTGGCCGAGGCTTTTGCCGAGGCGCTGCACGCGAAAGTGCGCCGCGAGCTGTGGGCCTATGCGCCGGATGAGACGCTCACCAACGACGAGCTGATCGGTGAGGCCTATACCGGCATCAGGCCGGCGCCGGGCTACCCGGCCCAGCCCGATCATACCGAGAAGCGGACGCTGTTCGAGCTGCTCAAGGCCGAGCAGGCGACCGGGCTCAAGCTCACCGAGAGCTATGCCATGTGGCCGGCGGCGGCCGTGTCAGGCTTCTATTTCGCCCATCCCGACTCCCGCTATTTCGGCGTCGGCAAGATCGGCCGCGACCAGGTCGCCGACTACGCCAAGCGCAAGGGCTGGAGCCAAGAGGAGGCCGAGCGCTGGCTGGCGCCGATCCTCAACTACGATCCCAAGCTCATGGCCGAGGCTGCGGCCTAGCGCGGTTGGGCAAGCGCACTCGCTGCGCCCAGCGCCAACGACTCAAATTGTGAAAGAATAGGCCCCGCGGCCCTAGATCATCCCGAGGATGACTGCCGCAAGAAAGCCAAACGACATTATCGCCATGATGGCGGTCACCGTGGCTGTGAGTTCCATCGGAAGCTCCTTTCCGATCGGCGGCGTGCCCTCTAGCCGTCCGTCGAGTGTAAGAGGCCGTTCGGTCATCGCCAAGGCGTTTCCTTGTTGCACTGCACAATAACCTTGTCCCGCAACGACCAACGCCAGTAAACGCGGCCGGCCGGACTTGGTTCACAAGCCACCGGAAAGTCATTTTTCACGGCCGCCGAGGAGTTGCAAACGCAGATCGTGATGGTGGTAAATGCGCCAATCGCGGCGGCCCGCAGCCGTTTATTCCGGCCGGACAAGGCCGCGAGTCGCCGAGGCACAGTTTGGCCGCGGCCGTACCACAATCCCGGCGCTGTTATGGGTTAATCCAGTTTCATCCTGTTCTGCGGGGGAAGAGACCTGCGTCCGGAAGCGTTGACCGCCCATTGAGAGGGGAACTCGCGATGAGGATCGCCGCCATTTTGGGCTTAGGCGTTCTGGGCTTTCTGATTGCGCCTCCGGCGCAGGCTCTCACCATTTCCAATATCGACCCCAAACCCCATACCGTCACCATCAAGGCCGGTAGCGACAGCACCGAGTTGACCATCGCGCCGGACACCGCGGTCGAGCCGGCTTGCGCCGGCGGCTGCAGAGTTGAGCTCGACAATGGCGAGCTTTATGACATGAAGGGCGGCGAGCAGGCCTCGATCGAAGGCGGCGTGCTCTACATCGACGTGGCGGCCCAAGACCAATAGTCCCAAGGCATTATTGCGCGGCGTGCAGCGGGAATTTCCGCAGCAGGATTTCATCATAGCGGTCGGCCACCAGCCCCGGCAGCGTCGCCGCCGGGACAGAAGCCATGACGCCCGTAAAAGCGCAACGCGCCGTCGTTGAACGATGAGGCGCAAACCCAGAGATTGCGCGCACCGAGCCCTGACGCCTCCCGCTCGAACCAGTCAAGAATGCCGGCGCCGATGCCGCGGCGCTGGAACGGCGGCAGCAGCGCCAGCAGCTCGAGATAAGGTCCCTTGAGCCAGGGATGGCGGATCGACACCGCGCCGGCCTCCATGCCGCCGGCCTCGACCAAATAGCGGGACGCGCCGTCGCCGGACGTGGCCAGGAATCGCGCCATGGCGTCGGCCGGGTAATTCATCGCCGACCAAGGCGGGATCGCCACGATCGCCTCGGCGAGGCGGGCGGCCGAGGCTGGTTCGAGCGCGACCAGGCGCGCTCCCGGAAGCTCAATTCTTGCGGCGGAAAAGGGTGACAGCGTCATGGCTCTTGCGCCGGTTGGCCCGCGCCAGGCGAGGCCTCGTACCGGGCCGGTCAAGATAGCAGTTTTCGGCAATGACCGGCTTTCCCGCGGCCAACAGCTCGCTCACCGTGACGAACTGGTAGCCTTCCTCCTTGAGCTTGGGAATGGCGAGCGCCAACGCTTCGGCGGTGTGCCGGCCGCGGCCATTGGCGTGGGCGACGATGATCGCGCCGGGATGCGCCTTGCTGAGGATGGTCGCCGCGATCGCCTTGGCCGAGCGGTGGGGGTCGGGATCGCCGGTGATCACGTCCCATTGAATGGCGAGTTGGCCCTGTTCGGCCACCGCCTGGAGCGAGGCCGCGTTGCAACTGCCATAAGGAAAGCGCATGAGCGCGGTGCGCTCTGGCAAGGTCTGAATCGGGTCGTCCGGACCAACGCAGTGTCTGGCGAGTAGGCTGTTGCGCGCCCGCAGGTAAGCCGCATCGGTCAGCACGATCTCGTCGGTCAGGGCCGCGCCGCTCAGCCTCGCCAAGTCGAGATGACGCAAGCCATGGCTGCCGATCTCGAAGTTCGGATCGGCCATCAATTGCGCCGTGCGTTCCTCATGCGTCTCCATCCATTTGCCGCCGGCGAAGAACGTCGCCTTCACCCCTTGGGCGCGGAGGAGATCGACGATCGGCCCGTCATAGCCCGCCACGTTGCCCTCGGTCTCGCATAGATCGAAGGTCAGCGCGATCAGCTTCTCACCGAAGGGAAGCTCGACGCTTCTGATCGAGCCGCGCAATTCGGGAGGCACCGGCGAGGCGCCAGGTAGCTGCACTTGCTTCAGCGCGGTGAGATCGAGCTTGGTATGCGCGTGGAGCGGCTTCAGCTCGGCTTGGGTGGCGGCTAGCGCTTGCGGCGTCCAGCACCGGTCGAGCAGGCGGTGGTCCTCGGCGTCAGCAGCGCCGACCCCGCCCGCGGTCAAGGCGAGGACGGCAAGACTGAGGACGCCGCGCATGAGCATCACGCCGCACGACCGCTCATCGTATGAAGTGAGCATGGCGAGCTTTATGACATGAAGGGCGGCGAGCAGGCCTCGATCGAAGGCGGCGTGCTCTACATCGACGTGGCGGCCCAAGACCAATAGTCCCAAGGCATTATTGCGCGGCGTGCAGCGGACCGCTCATCGTATGACGTGAACGGGACTTGCCTGCGAGACCATCGGGCAATCCAGCGTCTTCTCCAGCGCCTCGACCAGCTCCTCTTCGGAGTTGGCTTTGGAATAGAGACCGTGATTCTCGTCGGCGAGGCACATCAAATCCATCACGCTGTTGCCGCCGGTCCAGGAGTAGCCGTCATAGCGGAAGGCGATGACGTGGACCGTGAGCTGGTCGCCAAGCAATTGAAGCTGCTTGGCCAGTGTGCAGGGCGACCCGCCGCACGTCTCCTCGCCGTCGGTCACCACCACGATCACCCCGGGCTTGCTGCGATAGTTCAGCACTTCCGCCGCCTGCTCGACCGCCGAGGTGAGCGGCGTCTTGCCGGCTGGGACCAGCGCATTGACGGCGCCCATGATGAGACTGGCGGCGTCGGGCGTGGGCTTGAGATCGAGTTTGACGTTGCACTGGTTGTAAGGGCCCGGACCGTAGGTGATCAGCCCAACCTTGCGGTGCTTGGTGGCGTTCGGCAGCACGTGCGCCAGCGCCGCGCGCACCTCGTCGATGCGGGCGCGCGAATTGGGAATGCCCAGAGTTTGGTTACCGGACATCGACCCCGAGGCATCGAATACGATCATGGCGTCTTCGGTGCAGGGCGAGGGCTTTTTCTCCTCGGCGCCCGAGGCGGCCAAACTGCCGGCCGACGAGGCCTGCTAAGCCTATAAGGACAAAGGGGAATCTGCGTTTCGTGGCAAGCGCGCTGCCGGTAAGCTTTACGATCATTGCTCAAATCTCCCGAACGGCGTGCCGACTTTACCCCAAGAAACTGGATTGCGAAGGGGGGTTCGTGCCGCATGTTGCGCCGGCGGGCAGCCTCGGGGGCAGCGTGTCAGCCTTTGCCTTTGGTGCGGGTCAGGCCCGGGGCGGCATGGCGCTCGAGAAAATCGATCATCAGGCCGGCCACATCGACCCCGGTCGCCTTTTCCAGACCCTCGATGCCGGGCGACGAGTTGACTTCGAGCACCAGCGGCCCGTTTTTCGAGCGCAGCATATCGACGCCGCACACATTGAGGCCGAGCGTGCGGGCCGCCGCCACCGCGGCACTCCGCTCCTGCGGGGTGATGCGCACCATCTCGCCCGAGCCGCCGCGATGCAGATTGGAGCGGAACTCGCCGGGCGGTCCCGACCGCTTCATCGCCGCCACCACCCGCTCGCCGATGACCAGCGCACGGATATCGGTCGCGTCGGCCTCCGCCACGAATTGCTGCACCAGGATATTGACGTTGACGCCCTGGAACGCCTCGATCACCGATTTCGCCGACTTCACCGTTTCGCCGAGCACCACGCCGATGCCTTGCGTGCCCTCGAGCAGCTTGATCACCACCGGCGCGCCGCCGACCAGATCGATGATGTCTTCGGCCTGTTTCGGATCGTGGGTGAAGGCGGTGACCGGCAGCCCGATGCCGCGCCGCGCCAGCAGCTGCAGGCAGCGCAGCTTGTCGCGTGAGCGGCCGATCGCCACCGACTCGTTCAACGGATAGACGCCCATGACCTCGAATTGCCTGAGCACGGCCAAGCCGTAGAACGTCACCGAGGCGCCGATGCGCGGGATCACCGCATTGAAATCCTCCAAGCGCCGCTTGCGGTAATAGAGAGCCGGCCGCCGCGAGGTGATGTTGATCGACACCCTGAGCGTATTGATGACCTCGATCTCGTGCCCGCGGGCGCGCGCTGCCTCGCAGATGCGCCGGTGGCTGTAGAGGTGCGGATTACGCGCGAGCAACGCGATCTTCATGAGTGTCTCGTGGCGGATGAATTGGGGGTTATCGCAGTAATTTGCCCGCGCGAAGAGTTGAGAGCTTGCGTCTTGGACCAGGCTTCACCGGCCGCGCGCCGAACAGATAGGACCGGCCAGGCTCGATCAGCGCGCGCCCTTGCAACGCCGTGCGGCCGAGCAGCATGCGGAATCCCATCTGGTCGCGATTGGCAAGCGCGAGTTCGATCGGCCAAGATTTTTCTCCGAGCTTGAGCAGCGTCCTGATGATGTAGCGGCGCTCCACGCCGCCGCCGGAATTGCGTACCGTGCGCTCGTCGACGGCGCGCGCCTCGCAGACCACCTTGATCGTCTCGCTGCGCTGAATCGGGTGCAGCTCGAACCGCAGCCACAGCGCGCCCTTACGGCGAAACGGCGCGATGTTATAGGCGTGCAGCGCGCTGGTCCGCGCGCCGGTATCGACCTTGGCCTTGATCGCGCTGACGCGAAGGTCGGGCAATCCGACCCATTCGCGCCAGCCGACTTTGAGAGGCTCTGTGGGGATCAGACGTGCTTCCATAGGGGCGCGGGCGAACCATCGCGAGCGGACTTCAATGCGACCGATTTAGCATAGCGGACAACTATTGGCTTCGCTTCTCTGTGGGTTCGCGACTCGACTATAGTGCGGATTGCGGCGACTCGGGTGAGGGCATGGCAGCCATGGGCCGGAACCAGCACGTGGTCAGCCTTGGGCAGGGCTGGGCGGTCACGGCAGAGGGGGCGTCCCAGCCGTTCGCGGTGTTCAAGACGCAGAGCGAGGCCTGGGAGCGGGCAAAATCGATCGCCCGCAAGGAGCGCTCCGAGGCGCTGCTGCATGGCAAGAATGGGCTGGTCCGCACCCGCAACATCTACGGCCACGACCCGAGCCGCAGCCGGTCCTGACCCACGGCTCACGGGCTGAAGATCAACGCCACGAACACGATGAACAGCGCGAGGTGAACCACGCCTTGCAGCACATTGGTGCGCGCGCCGCCGAAGGTGAGCGCGCTGACGAACAGGGTCAAAACCAGCAGCACGGCCTCGACCCCGTCGAGCCCGAGATGCACCTCGCGCCCGGTGATCAGCCCGATGGTCAGCACCGCCGGAATGGTGAGGCCGATGGTGGCGAGCGCCGAGCCGAGGCACACATTCACCGCCCGTTGCAGCCGGTTATCGAGCGCGGCGCGGAACGCGCTCAAGCCCTCCGGCGACAGCACCAGGACCGCGACCAGCACGCCGCCGAGCGCATCGGGCAGCTGGAGATCCTCGATGCCGAAATCGACCAGAATGGCGAGGTACTCGGCCAGCGCCACCACAATAGCGAGGGTGACCAGCAGCATCGCCAAATGATAGCCGAGCGACCCTGACGCGTGGTGCTCGGGCCCGGATGGAGCGTCCTCGCCGCCAGGCTCGGCGAAGAAGGCGCGGTGCCGCATGGTCTGGATGATGATGAACACGATGTAGAACAGAATGGTGATGCCGGCGAACATCAGCGTCTTGTAAGGCGCCTGACTCGGGTCGGGCTCGGTCTTGACGTGGTTCGGCAGGATCAGCGCGAACACCGCCAGCGAGGCGATCACCGCGAGAAAGGCCCGCGCGCCGGCCAGATTGTAGTCCTGCTCCCAGTAGCGGATCGCGCCCATGATCAGCGCCGCGCCGATCATGCCGTTGAGCACAATCATCAGCGTGGCGAACATGGCGTCGCGGGCGAGCGTCGGGTTGTTCTCGCCATGCAGCATGACCGAGGCGATCAGGGCGACCTCGATGATGATCACCGACAAAGTGAGCACGAGCGTGCCGTACGGCTCGCCGAGTTTTTCGGCGAGCGCCTCGGCATGCCGCATCACGCTGAAGGCGCACCACACCATGGCGCCGAACAGCCACACGAACAGCAGGAGCGTGAGGGGGTAGAAATTGAGGTCGGCAAACAGTTGCTGCTGGAAGATGTAGGCGATCAGGACGCTGAGGATGCCGCCGATCGCCGGCGCCGCATCGGCGAAAAAGTTGCCCGACTTGGGCGGCCTGGACGGTTGCCGGCTTTGCCTTCGCGCGCTGGTTCATGAAGCGCTCCCTCCCGCGGCCTGTTCCATCATGCTTTAGAGCCGCGGATGAGGCAAAGGCGTTAAGGCGGCGTTTTGCCGCCGGGTCTCGTCGTCCCCGCCTCTTCTGGCGGTGGGTCGCCGGTTCATGTAAAAGCCCTTTACATGAGTCCCTCGGACCGCTGGCGGCGCCCGCATTCCTATCATCACGGCAACCTCAAAGAGGTGCTGCTCGAGGCTGCGCGCAAGCTGATCGAGCAATATGGACCGGCCGGCTTCAGCCTCACCGAGGCGGCGCGGCTCGCCGGCGTCAGCCCTGCCGCGCCCTATCGCCATTTCCGCGATCGCGACGCGCTGCTCGCCGAGGTCGCGCGCTCGGGCTTCGAGCGCTTCGCCGCGCGGCTCGACCTGGCCTGGGACAACGGCATCCCCACGCCGCTGTCGGCCTTCGACAAACTCGGCAAGGCGTATCTCGCCTTCGCCCGCGACGAGCCGGCGAGCTACACCGTGATGTTCGAGGCGGGCATCGCCGCGGCCTCGGCCGAGCCGATTCCGGCCGCCGAGCGCGCCTTCGATGTGTTGCAGCAGGCGGCCGCCGCTCTATGCCGCCAGCTCCCGGAAGCTGAGCGCCCGCCGATCAAGCTGATGAGCCTGCATATCTGGGCCATCTCGCACGGCGTCGCCACGCTGTTCGCCCAAGGCAATCTTCAGGCGCGCAAAGTGCCGATGAGCCCCGACGAGATCCTCGAAAGCGCCATGCTGGTCTATCTCAAGGGCCTCGGCATCTTGCGAAGAGGCGATGAGGCCTAAGGCGCTTGCGGGGGGGGGGGTAGGTTTTCTGGGGAAGAAACGCGGAGACGCTGGCAGTTTCAGGTCAGTTGCCGGCCTCCAGCCATTTCAGCACGCGATCCCAATCGGCGCGCGTGCCGTTGTAGCTGTTGCGGTCGACCTTGCCGTCGACGCCCGGCACCTTGCCGGTGGTGGTGAACTGCCAGAACGCCCAAGTCCGGGCGCCGTAGATTTCATGCGGCTCGGCGGCGACCGAGCGCAGCCAGAAATGATAGTCGGTGAACTCGCCGTCGAGCACCTCGCGGTGAAATTTAGGGTCGGTATAGATGATCGGCCGCTTGCCGGTATGCGCCTCCATGGCGTCGAGCATGATCTTGATCTTCTCGAGCGCGAGCTTGCGGGCCACCTTGCCGGGACAGGTCTTGGAGTGGCTGTTCCACTCCAGGTCGAGCACCGGCGGCAGCGCGTCACGGTCGGGCGGCACGTTCAGCATGAACCACAATGCCTGCTCGTTCGCCGGGCGGCACCAATAGACGAAGTGATAGGCGCCGCGCGCGACCCCGGCGCGCTTCGCCGCGTACCAATTGTCGAGGAATTTGGGGTCGAGATGGTCGCCGCCTTCGGTCGCCTTGATATAGGCGAACTTGACGCCGGCCGCACGCACGCGGTCCCAGTCGATATCGCCCTGCCAATAGGACACGTCGATGCCCTGGATCGGCATGGTATGGGCGGCGGCCACGCCGTGATGGGGCTTCGCGTCTTTCAGGGTGAGAGCATGCGCCAGATGGCCTCCGGCGCTGGCGACAAGCAGCACCGCAGCTGCGGCGACCGCCCCGAACCCGCGACCGACAAACGCCATGTGGTGAACTCCCCCCGCGACCCCGTTGCTGGACAAGAGCTTAGTCCGCTGAACCTTAGAATATTCTTGCCGGCGGCGAGACCCAACCCCTAACCGGGTGCTGTCCACGGCTCGGTCGGCATGGCCGATCACATTTTGTGACGGGCCTTGACTTCGGGCCGGGCAGGAGCATCTATGTGAATGTGAATAACATTCACACCGAAGGAAGGACCCTGATGCACCTGGTTGCGACCTTGGACGAGTACGGCAAGCCGGCATGGATCACAGCCATGATCGTCGGCTTCATTCTCTGGTGGCCCGTTGGCCTCGGCGTGTTGGCTTATCTGATCTGGAGTGGACGCATGGGATGCGGAAATAAGATGCAATGGAAGAATTATCTCGCGGGCGAGGCGCGCAAGTTCGGCGGCGGCATGAGCGCCTTCCGCTCGACCGGTAACCACGCCTTCGACGACTACCGCGAGGAAACCTTGCGGCGGCTGGAAGAGGAGGCGAACGAGTTCCAGTCCTACCTCCAGCGCCTGCGCCAGGCCAAGGACAAGGCCGAGTTCGACCAGTTCATGGCCGAGCGGGCGCGCGGCGCCACCTCTTAGCATCGGCGAACGCCTGCGAACGAGCGACGAGTAGAGAGGCAACAAGCAGAGAGGGCGCGGGATTTCGGTCCCGCGCCTTTTCTCGCACAGCGTTCAGGCGAACCGAGGACGCGATCCGCCCTGTTTGCGCCTAGCTTCTGAAATCGGGGTGACCTTGGCGTCCGCCCCGTCGGGGATGAACTCCGCAAAGATTTCCACTTCCGCGAAGCCTGCCTCCAACTTCTTACGGATGTGCTCCGCCGAGGCCGGCCGGCCGAAGTAAAAGCCCTGAACTTGTCCGCAGTCCTCGGCGCTGAGAAATTCGAGCTGGTCGGCGGTCTCGACGCCTTCGGCCAGGACCGGAATCTCCAAGCTTTTTCCCAAGCCGAGTACTGATCTCACGATCATCGCGGCGTGCTTCTTGTCGCTTAGCTGCTCGACGAATTGGCGATCGATCTTGATCTTGTCGAAGGGGAATGCCTGGAGTGACGACAGCGAAGAATAGCCGGTGCCGAAATCGTCCATGGCAATGGAGACCCCCAGAGCCCGCAGGCGCCGAAGGGCGTCTAATGCCTTCTGCAGGTCATCGAACAGCGCCGTCTCGGTAATCTCCAATTCCAGCCTGCTTGGCGACAGTCCTGTTTCGAGCAAAATGCGGTGCACGACTTCTGCCAGATCGTGGCCTTGGAACTGCTTTGCCGAAAGGTTGACTGCAATCTTGTAAGGGCGCGGCCACCCGGCGGCTTCATGGCAAGCCGTCCTCAGCACCCACTCGCCGATCGGAACAATAAGGCCAGTTTCTTCGGCGATCGGGATGAACTCGAGCGGAGAAAGCATGCCTTGCTCGGGGTGATGCCAGCGCAGAAGGGCCTCGAATCCGATGAGTTCCGCCGACGGGATCTTCACTTGCGCATGGTAGAGCAATTCGAGCTGATCTTCCGCGACAGCCACCCTTAGCTCCTGGGCCAATCGCCGCCGACGGCGGACTGCTAGGTCCATGTCGGGCTCAAAGAAACACGCGCTGCCGCGCCCGTTACCTTTGGCGCGATAAAGTGCCATGTCGGCATTGGCGAGGATTTGTTCCGCGGAGATGCCGTCATCGGGATAGAGGGCTATCCCGATGCTTACTCCAACATCGGTAGCGGTTCCGTCGATCTCAAAGGAAGCAGCGAACGCCTCAGTTAACCTGCTTGCGAGCGCAGCGGCTGAGCTCGGGCTGTAGCCCTTCGCTTTGGAGGATTACAAACTCGTCCCCGCCGACACGCGCGGCGAACTCCCCGTGGCCTAACGCTGCACTCATCCGGTCCGCGGCGAGGCGGAGGACCTGATCGCCTACCGCATGACCATAGAGATCGTTGACCTCCTTGAAGCGGTCGAGGTCGAGACAGAGCACGGCAAAAGTCCAGCCGCCCGACTGAGCATCGACTAACTTCTCGTCGAGTCGTTGCCTCAAGCTCGTACGATTGGGGAGCCCGGTAAGGGCATCATGGTGGGCGAGATGGCGGATGGTCTTCTCCGCGAGCCGCCGTTCCTGCAAATCGCGGACGGCATACACTTCGTTTGCCCGCAACCCGGATCGGTACGGTTTCCAGATCACCTCCACGGGAATTGCATCGCCCGCGGCCGTTATCATCAAGGTCTCGATCGGGCGATCATCAACCGTACTGCGCGCTTCGCGACTGGCGACGAGAAGATCGCCAAATACCTTCTTGCCCAGCATGTCGGGCCCGGCCCACCCCGTGAGCTCAGAGATCCGCTGATTGACGTTGATGATCTCGCCATCCTTGGCGACGATGATACCCTCGGCGGCAGCGTCAGCGAGTTCGTGCAATCGGACCACAAACTCCTGCACTGTCTGCTTTTCGATAAGCCCGGCGGCAAGTCCCGCCAGCATCACCAGAAGCGTGACTCCTGCCACGGCAAGCGCCATCGTGGTGTTGTCCATGAAAGACGGGTAAACGATGATGGTTGGATCGGGCGTTATGATTGCCGCGCCCATCGCAGTGAAGTGCAAGCCGCAAATCGCAAGAGTCAGGAGGCTGGTAGCAGCGAACAGTCGGATGCGGGAGCGAGACTGAAAGCTGACAAGCGCGGCAGCGCCGAACACCACGCCGAGCGCAATCGAGGCGAGTACGAGTTCGGCATCCCAGTTGACCGTTCCAGTCGTGAGATACGCGCTCATGCCGGTATAGTGCATGGTCCCGATGCCCAATCCGATCACGACGCCCCCAATCGCGGGTAGCAGCGGGCTTTTCGCCAGTCCCGCGATGAAGAAGCCGGCGGCAGTGACGGAAATGGCTATCAACAAGGATGCTAAAGTAAGGGCGGGATCGTAGGCAGTGGGAAGGCCGGTCTTGAAGGCGAGCATTGCCACAAAATGCGTTGCCCAAATGCCGGCGCCGGTGGCGACACCCGTGAGAAAGACCCAGCCCAGCCTTTTGCCGCCCTGGCTGTCCCTGGCGTTCGCGTAAATGTGGAAAGCAGTGAAACTTGCAACCGCACAAATCAAGGCCGCAAGCAGGACCAGCCGGTAGTCGTGTTGGTCCCTGAGGCAGGACAGAACTTTGAACATTGAAGCGCCCTAAGCAGCTTCAGCACAGGGTAGCAGGCCACGCTTAAGGCTACTTTAAGGGGGGGGTGCGAAAACCCGCCTTCCGTGACGGTTTTGATCAGGCCGGCGCTAGGAATAGCCTTCCAGCACGCTCCGCGCCCCGAACCAGCGGAACACCAGCGGCAATACCGGCGGGCTGAACATCAGCTTGATGACGAGACGGCGCAGCCACGGCCACGAGCGCGCCGACGGGATGAAATAGTGCGCCATGGCGGCGGCGTCCTTCTGGCGCTTGGCAACTTCCGGCTTGAGCATCGCTTCATAGGCGGCAAAGGCGGCAGCGTAGTCGCCCCCATGCCGCTCGAGCTCACGCGCGATCACATAGGCTCCGGCCATCGCCATGTGCGAGCCCTGGCCCGCGAGCAGCGTCAGGCAGCCGCACGCATCGCCGACCAACGCCACGCGTCCCTGATGCCAATGCGGCATCTCGATCTGGGTGAGCGAGTCGAAATAGATCGGCTCCTTGCCCCGGTAGGCCTTGAGCATCGCCTCGGCGATCCAGCCCGCGCCCTTGAACTTTTTCCGCACGAAGGAGAGCCGGTCCTCCGGCAATACCTGAACGTCGTCGTGGCGGAACACATAGGTCGCGTCCATGCGCCGATCGTCGAGCGGATAGAACGCGGCGACCCGGTCGGGCTCTTCGTGCAGTTTCAGCGCGCGGCCGATATCGAATTTGTGGCGCTTGAGGTGGAAGGCCGCCACGTAGCCGCCGAGGAAGCGCTCGAATTGCCGCTGTTCGCCGAAAATCAGCCGGCGCACGCCGGAATGTACGCCGTCGGCCCCGAACACCAGCGCGAAATCCGCCTCGGCGCCGTCGACGAACGTGGCGCGCATGCCGTTGGTGGTTTCGCGCAAGCCCGTCACCACCGAACCGAACCGAACGGCGACGCCCGCTGCTTGCGCGCGCTCAAACAGGATGCGCTCGAGATCGCAGCGGCGGAGATAGACATATTTGCCGCCGAGCGCATGTCCTATCCGCGCGATCGGCACCGACTCATAGATCTTTGCCGTCGCTGTCGACGAATTGCAGCGCGTCGATGGGATAATGGATGGCGCGGAGCTCGTCGGCGAATCCCATGCGTTCGGCCACGTCCCATCCCGAGCCGAAGAAGTCCATCATGTAGCCTTCGCTGCGGAGCTCCTTGTTGCGCTCGACCACCAGCGGCTCGTAGCCCTGCTGCTTGAGCAGGATTGCCAGCGACAACCCGGCAATGCCGGCGCCCGAGATCAGAACGCTGCTGTTTCTCATGACGCGCCAAAACCCCCGCCCGTGGGCGTCTTGATGATGATGGCCTCGCCGGGGTCTAGCACGGTTTGGTCGGAACCTTTCAGCCGCTCGAGCCGTCCGTCGTTCCGCCTGACCCAATTCTCGCCGGGCTGGCCGGGTGCACCGCCCTTGAGGCCGAACGGCCGCGCCTTACGGAATCCCGACAGAATGGCGCAGTCCATGCGTTCCAGAAAGCGAATGACCCGAACGGTCCCGTCGCCGGCGCGCCATTCGCCTTCGCCGCCCGAGCCACGCACGATCTCGAACCGCTCCAGCAGCACGGGATAGCGGAGCTCCAGCACCTCGGGGTCGGTCAGCCGCGAATTGGTCATGTGAGTCTGTACCGCCGGCACGCCGTCGAAGCCCGGACCGGCCGGCGCCCCGGAGCAGATCGTCTCGTAATATTGGGTGCGGGCATTGCCGAAGGTGAGATTGTTCATGGTGCCTTGCGCCGAGCCGAGCACGCCCAGCGCTCCGTACAGGCAATTCACGATGGTTTGGCTGGTCTCGACATTCCCCGCCGCGACCGCTGCGGGGTAGCGCGGCTTCAGCATCGAGCCGTTCGGCACCACGATCTTTATCGGACGCAAGCAGCCGGCATTCAGCGGGATGTCTTCATCGACCAGCGTGCGGAACACATAGAGCACGCAAGCGCGCGTGATCGGCTCCGGTGCGTTGAACGTGTCGGCGGTTTGCGCGCTGGTGCCGGTGAAGTCGACCACCGCCTTGCGCGCCTTGCGGTCGATCTTGATGGCGACCTTGATGACGTTGCCCTGATCGGTCTCGACCTCGAATTTGGAGCTCTTGAGCGTGGCGATCACGCGCGACACGGCCTCGGCCGCGTTATCCTGCACATGGCCCATATAGGCGCGCACCACACCAAGCCCGTAATGGCGGACCATGGTGCGCAGCTCCGCCGCGCCCTTCTCGTTGGCAGCGACCTGGGCCTTGAGATCGGCGATGTTCTGCTCAGGATTGCGCGCCGGGTAGGGGGGCTCGGTGAGGAGCTTGCGCACCTCGTCCTCGCGAAAGCGCCCGCGCGCCACCAGCTTGAACGGGTCGATATAGACGCCTTCCTCCTCGATGCGCGTCGCCTTCGGGCTCATCGAGCCGGGCGCGATGCCGCCGATATCGGCGTGATGGCCGCGCGCCGCGACGAAGAACAGAAGATCGGGACTGTTCTCGCCGAATACCGGCGTGACCACGGTGATGTCGGGAAGATGCGTGCCGCCGTTATACGGCGCGTTGAGCATATAGACGTCGCCGGGCTTGAGGTCGTCGCCAACCTCGCGCAGCACCGTCACCACGCTCCGGTCCATCGAGCCGAGATGCACCGGAATATGCGGCGCGTTGGCGATCAGCCGTCCCTTGGCGTCGAAAATGGCGCAGGAGAAGTCGAGCCGCTCCTTGATGTTGACCGAACGCGCGGTGTTTTGCAGCGCGTAACCCATCTGCTCGGCGATCGACACGAACAGATTGTTGAACACCTCGACCATGACCGGGTCGGCCTGCTTGCCGACCCGCGCCGCCTTCTTCTTGGCGATGCGGGTCAGCAGGAGATGGTTGCGTGGCGTGACCTCGGCCTGCCATTCCGGCTCGACCACCACGGTCTGATGGTCCTCGATGATCAGCGCCGGTCCTGGGACGGTGTGGCCCGGCGCAAGCGCGGCGCGCAGGAAGATCGGCGCCTCATGCCAGCTGCCGTGCGTAAATATCTCCGCCGTCGTTTGCGGGGACGCAGAATGCGTGGCCTGCTCAGCCAGATCAGGCTCGGCGATCGGCTCGCCGCCGCCTTTGGCCTCGACCTCGATCGCCTCGATCTCGATGTCCTTCTCGGGGCTGATGAAGCCGAACCTTTGTTGATGGGAAATCTCGAACAGCGCGCGCATGCCCCGCAAGCTGGCGAGCGGGATGGGTAGCGCGCTGTCGGTGCCGGCATAACGGAGATGCGCCTGCGCGCTGACCGCGATCTCGCCGCTCGGGACCCCTTGGCCCTCAAGCTCCTGCCTCGCGTCGGTTTCCAGCTTCGCGCGGATCGTGGCGAGCTCGGCCAGCCCGTCGTCGTCGAGCCGCTTGAGCACGGTACGCGTGCGGGTGGCGCTGAGCGAGGCGAGCCCCATGCCGAACGCCGACAGCACGCCCGACAGCGGATGGAGCAGCACCGACTTGATGCCGAGCGCGTCGGCCACGAGACAGGCATGCTGCCCGCCGGCGCCGCCGAACGAATTGAGCACGTATTCCGTCACGTCATAACCGCGCTGCACCGAGATGGTCTTGATCGCGTTCGCCATGTTCTCGACCGCGATTCTGATGAAGCCGTCGGCGATCTCTTCTGGGCTAGCGGCCGTCGCCGAGCTTTTTGGCCAGCGACTTGAACGCCTTGCGCACCGCGGCGTCGTCGAGGGACTCGCTCTGCTCGGGGCCGAAGATGCGCGGGAAGAATTCGGGTTGGAGCTTTCCCGTCATGACATTGGCGTCGGTGACGGTCAGCGGGCCGCCGCGGCGATAAGAGAGCGGGCCGGGATCGGCGCCCGCGGAATCGGGGCCGACCCGGAACCGGGCCTCGTCGTAATGCAGGATCGAGCCGCCGCCCGCCGCCACGGTGTGGATCAGCATCATCGGCGCGCGCACCCGGGCGCCTGCCACCTGGCTCTCGAAGCTCCGCTCGTAGGCGCCGTCATAGTGGCAGACATCGGTCGAGGTGCCGCCCATGTCGAAGCCGACGATCTTGGCGAAGCCGGCCGCTCGCGCTGTCTCTACCGCCCCCACCACGCCGCCCGCGGGGCCCGACAGGATGGCGTCCTTGCCTCTGAACAGATTGGCGGAGGTCAGCCCCCCGGATGACTGCATGAACAACAGCCTGGGCTTGTCCCGGCCCGATGCGGCGAGGGCCTTGGCGACCCGGTCGACATAGCGGCGCAGCAGCGGCGAGAGATAGGCGTCGACCACCGCGGTGTCGCCGCGCCCGACCAACTTCACCAGCGGGCTCACGTCATGGCTCGCCGAGATTTGCGTGAAACCCGCTGCCCGCGCGAGTTCGGAGGCGGCCTGCTCGTGCTCGGGATAGGCGTAAGCATGCATGAACACGATCGCGACCGCCGAGATGCCCTCGGAGCGCGCGGCCCGCAGCGCCGCCACCGTCGCGGCATGATCGAGCGGCGTCTCGATCGTGCCATCGGCATGGACCCGCTCCGGCACCTCGGCAACGCGGGTATAGAGCATCGACGGTTTCTCGATGCGGCGGGCGAAGATCTTGGCCCGCGCCTGGTAGCCGATCTCGAGCGCATCGCGGAATCCGTAGCTGGTGATGAGCAGCACCGGGTCGCCTTTGCGCTCGAGCAGCGCATTGGTGGCGACGGTGGTGCCCATCCTGACGCTTGAGATCGACTGCGCCGGCAGCGGGCGCCCGCGCTGGCTCCCGACCAGATCGGCGATGCCCGCCAGCGCGGCGTCCTCGTAGCTGTCAGGATTCTCCGACAGCAGCTTGCGGGTGAGCAGCCTGCCGTCGGGCGCCCGCGCCACGATGTCGGTGAAGGTACCGCCGCGATCGATGAAGAATTGCCACTTGCGGCTTGAGCTCATCCGAGACGCTTCAGCCCGGCGGCATAACGCTTCCAGCGCTTGACATAGACGTCCGCGCCCCGCGCGATCATGGCGCGCATCTGATCGTCGGTGCCACGCACCGCCTTGGCCGGCGCGCCGAGGATCATCGAATTGTCGGGGAAGGTTTTGCCCTCGGTGAGCAGGGCGCCGGCGCCGACCAGGCAGTTTGCGCCGATCTTCACGCCGTTCAGCACGATCGCGCCCATGCCGATCAGGCTGCCGTCGCCGATCGTGCAGCCATGCAGCACGACGTTGTGGCCGATCACGCAGTCGCGCCCGATGGTCAGCGGAAAGCCAGGGTCGGTATGCAGCGTGGCGTTGTCCTGGATCTGCGAGCGCGTGTTGATCTCGATCAGTTCGTTGTCGCCGCGCAGCACCGAGCCGTACCAGATGCTGACATTGGTATGGAGCTTGACCTTGCCGATCACCGTAGCCGTGTCGGCCACCCAATAAAGGCCGTCGGCCGGGAACTCCGGCTTCTCCCCGTCGAGCTCGTAGATGGCCATGCTCGCTCCTTCAGCTTATCGGCTACGGCGCCTCGTTACGGGCTTAGCGTCCAGTTTGCGTTCAAGCCGCGCGATCTCGCCGCGCAACTCGCCATTCTCAAGCTCGGCATACATGGCCGCCGCATCGGCGGCGAGTCTTGACAACATCGCCCGCTCATAGGCGTCGAGGTCGGTGCCGGACAAATGCGGTCCATACAGGGACACGGCGAAGCAGCGCACGGGATTTACCGCCGGCACCGCCAGCACCGGGCGGCTGAGACCGGAGGGGAGATCGAGCCCGTCGACGTCCTCATCCTTGAGCGGAAACGGCTTCCCCTTGGGTGCCGGTGCGAGCATCGGCTCGGCCGCCTTGATCTTCGTTGTCTTGCCGCGATCCCAACCCTTGCCGTTGCCGTTGCGCGCAAACACCGGCCCTTTCAGGCGGAACGACGCGGCCGAAGCGAGTTTCAGTGCCCGGTAGGTATCGTCCGCGAGCAGCCGGTCGATCTCTGCGGGAGTCTTGGCGTTGCGGATCGCTTGCCCGAGCTTCTGCTCGGCCTGTTCGACTGCGCGGTTGAAATAGCGGTCGGCGAGATGAACGGCGCCTTCGTGCAGGCGCGACAGGGCGTATACGGCCGCGGCGCCGAGCGCGACCCACGCCCAGCCCGGCAGGTTCAGCAGTTCCTGGATGCGCTCGACCTCGTGATGCAACAGCAGCACCGGCACGCTGAGGCAGAGGCCCAGGATCGTGACGCGGCGGAGGGGAATCGTCACGCTCACGACCCGGGTGCGCCGCAACGCCTCGAACACGAACAAGCAGAGTACGCCGTTCACGAGATAGAGCAGGCCGGTAATGTCCTCACTCGGCGTGAAGTCTCCCCAGCGCGTCTCGAAGATCGTCGTGGTCGAAGCAAGTTCCGCCAGCAGGAACGACGGCAGGCCGATCAGGCAGCCCCAGATCACCCAACGCACGCGCTGATAGTTCTGCGGCGTTTGCGAGCGCCGGCGCGTCAGGAGAATCGCCAGCGCGGCGGCGGCGACGGCGAAGCCCACCAGGATCGAGGCCCGCGTCACCATCTCGGTGGGACGACCGAACACCGCGCCATAAGACGCGAGCAGCACGAGCGCGAGCGCCACGGCGACGAACGGCAGCGCGCGTTCGACCGGGCGCCAGCGCGCTTCTGTCTGGTTGTTGGGAACGCGCAGGACGAACAGGAGAAAACCCGCATATCCCGCCGCTTGCGCCAACACGGCGGCCACGTCTTGCGCGAGCAGGGCGAGCGGCCATTGCGCCAGGATGGCGTAGAACGCGTAGACCTGGCCGGGGTTGAACCAGTTCACATAGAGGAAGAACCCCCAGCTCATCGCCGACGGTCTGGTCCAGACCAGCCACGCCGCCGCGATGATCACCAGGACGCCTGCGATCTGGCAGAGCAGGTTCACCGCGCGGACCAGGAAGTTGGTCGGCCGCTGCGCGGCGATCAGCGTCACCTGCCGGGCCGGCTTGCCGTCGGCGGCCATGAGGTCGAGGGTGACCGCAGTTCCGGGCAACTGGAAATCGACGCCGCCGATCACGGCAAGCGCGTCGCCGCAGGTTGCTATCGCGCCGAGCCTGCAGCGCATCTTTTCGAGGTCGAGCCGGTCGCCGGCCCTGACGCCGGCGCGCCAGGCAGGTGACGAGGCGTCGTCGTCGAACGGCCCGTTCGGGTCGTAGATCAGCCCATCGTTATTAGCGAAGAAGCCTAACGAGCCGAGCGGCTGGGCGACCCTGAGCAGATCGGGGACGATCATCGCGAGGCCCCAAAACGTGAGCCCGATCAGGAGAAGCCGGCTAGGGGTCATTTCTAGTCCATGAACCTCGCGCCTATCCGGCAGGTGTGGATAAGCCGGGCGCCTCCCATTGCCAGGACCGCGCAAGCATTCCGTAATCCAAAGCTATGGCAAATGGGAAGGTGGAATAGGAATGGCGGCTGCCAAACGCAAAGGAAGCTCCCGCAAGCCTGTCGAAAAGTCGCCTGCGCCGGCCGGGGCTGCGGGCGCGCTCGACCGCTTCTTCGGCCTTGCCGCGTCAGGATCGAGCCTCGCCACCGAGCTCCGCGCCGGCCTCGCCACCTTCCTCACCATGGCCTACATCATGTTCGTCAACCCGGCGATCCTGCAGCAAGCGGGGATGGACCATGGCGCCGTGTTCGTCGCCACCTGCCTCGCCGCGGCGGCCGGCTCCCTGATCATGGGGCTTTACGCCAACTACCCGATCGCGCTTGCCCCCGGCATGGGGCTCAACGCCTATTTCGCCTTCACCATGGTGCCCGAGCTCGGCGGCAACTGGCAGCTCGCACTCGGCTGCGTCTTCGTCTCCGGCGTGCTGTTCTTTCTCTTGTCGCTGTCCCCGTTGCGGGCCTGGCTGATCGATGCCATCCCGATGAGTCTGAAGCTCGGCATCGCCGCCGGCATCGGCTTCTTCTTGGCGCTCATTGCGCTCGAGAATGCCGGCATCGTCGCCGCCGATCCGATCACGCTTGTCACCCTCGGCGATTTGTCGAAGCCGCAAGCCTGGCTCGCCGCGGCGGGATTTCTGCTGATCGCCGGACTTGCCGTGCGCAAAATGCCGGGCGCAATCATTATCGGGGTGATCGCCGTCACGTTGATGGCGGTCGCGCTCGGTCTCGAGCCGTGGCACGGCGTCGCCGCCGCGCCGCCGTCGCTCGCGCCAACCTTCCTCCAGATGGATGTCGCCGGCGTGTTCCAGCTTGGGCTCATCACCATGGTGCTGACGCTGCTGCTGGTGACCATTCTCGACACGGCGGGAACGCTGATCGGCGTGGCCCGTCAGGCCGGCCTGCTCGACCAGGAGGGGCGACTACCGCGGGCCCGCCAAGCCTTCCTCGCCGACTCCGGCTCGGCCGCGTTCGGCGCCGCGCTCGGCACCTCGACCACCACCGCCTATATCGAGAGCGCCGCGGGCGTGGAGGAGGGGGGCCGCACCGGACTTGCCGCCGTCACGGTCGCGCTGCTCTTTCTGCTTGCCTTGTTCCTCGCGCCGCTGGCCCAGACCGTGCCGCTTTATGCCACGGCGCCGGCTCTGTTGTTCGTGGCCTGTCTGATGGCGGCGAGCCTCGGCGCGCTCTCCTGGGACGATCCGACCGACTATATCCCGGCCCTGATCATCGTGTTGATGATGCCGTTGAGCTATTCGATCGCCACCGGCATCGGCCTCGGCTTCATCGCCTATGTGGCGCTGAAAGCGTTCGCCGGGCGTGCCCGCGAGATCAATGCCGCGGTCGGCGTCATCGCGCTCGCCTTCCTGCTCAAGCTGATCTTCGCGTGACCCCCCGTCCACCCCGGAGGAGACCCGACATGCAGACCTACATCTTTCTCGTCAGATTCACCGATCAAGGCATGCGCAACATCAAGGACACGATCGGCCGGGCCGACGCGTTCAAGGCCATGGCCGACAAGAGCGGCGCTACCATCAAGACACTGTGCTGGACCATCGGCCGCTACGATGTCATCGCGGTGTTCGAGGCGCCTAACGACGAGAGTGCGGCGGCGCTGTCCTTCAGCGTGTCCTCGCTGGGCAGCGTCCGGAACGAGATCCTGCGCGCCTTCTCGTTCGAGGAGATGGGCAAGATCCTCGCCAAGATGGTGTGATTAGGCCGCCGCGCGCGGCTTCTGCTTGCGCCTACGCTCAGATATGACGCTTAACGTGCCGTCGGTCTCGAGCACCACACAGGCGACGGTCTCTACGCCGGACACGCCTTGCTCACGCAAAGCCGCCTCGACCTCCTCGCGGGTCACCCGCTGGGCGCTCATCGCGTTGTCGAGATAGGCGCCATCGCTGACCAGCAGCGTCGGCTCGCTCTTGACCAGCGCACGGACCCACCGCACGCGGACCGACAGCCAGGTGATGACGTATTGCAGGGCGATGAGCACCGCGAACGCCATCACGCCCTCGGCGAGCGGCACCGACTTGTCGAGCACCACGGTGGCGAAGGCCGAGCCCAGCGCCACCGTCACCACCAGATCGAATGCGTTCATCTTGCCGAGGGTGCGCTTGCCCGATACGCGCAACAGCATCACCAGCGCGGCGTAGGCTGTGACGCCGATCACCACAACGCGAATGAGACCAAACCAATCGTCGAAAAACATGGTGACCTGCAAAAAAAAGCGGGCGGCTCTAGCGCCGCCCGCGACTTAAGCTGAAGCGCAAGGACTACTGTACCACGCGCTCGCGCTTGGCATTGTCGTTGTTCTGCTCGTCGAGCCAAGCGAAAGCCGGCGCGGCTTCCAGGTCTTCCTTGGTCGTGTTCAACACGATGCGGATGTCGCTGTGTTCGGTGTCGAAGCGCGCCTGATTGGCCTCTTCTTTCCGCTCAGCCTTCTCGTCCCGCGTTTCGGCGGTCCGGTCCTTCATGGCCTCGGCGGTCTTGAAGTCCAGCTCGTCGAACGGCACGCCGACATTCTTTTCGCCGATGCCGAGGAAGCCGCCGACGCCGATCACCACGGCAACCACGTCGCCCTTCTCGTTGATGATCACGTTGTTGATCTCGCCGAGGTTGTCGCCATTGCTGTTCTCGACGGTGCGGCCGATCAGGGCCTCGGCCGTCCAATCGCTTGGAGCCTGGCGGGTGACGTATTTGATATTGCTTTTCTGCACCGGCTTGGCCTTGGCGTCGTCGTCAGTCATGGCCATGGCGGTGTCGTCGCGCATCGCCCGGTCGTCGGCCTTGTCGGTGTCATTGGCCTCGGCCACCTGGTCGACCTTGGCGTTGAGGTCTTGAGCCTCCTTGAGGTGCTCCCTCAGGGTCGGCACGGTATCCCCGGCCCAGTCCTTCAGATCGTCATTCTCGCCTGCGGCAGCATAGGCCTCGAACAGCGAAACGGCCTTCTCATGGGCCTTCACCTGCATGTCCACGTAGGCTTTGTCGAACTGCTTGCCGGACAGGCCCTTGAGTTTGTCGATCTTGGCCTGATGCTTGTCGTCGAGCGCGGCCGGAAGCTCTGCCTTGATGTCCTCGTCCTTGACGAGGTCTTTCAGCTGCTCGCTGGTCTTGGAGTGGTCATCGACCATCTCCTGCCCGAACGACTTCACGTCGCCGTTCTGGGCCTTGTCGGCGGCAAGTTGGCCCGATTGAATTTCGAACATATCGCTGATCGCGACGGTGTTCACAAAATCGGCTGTGGTCGGCGCTTGCGCGGCGAGGGTGACCGAGCTCAGGAAGAAGGGTGCGGACAGCCCGAGGGCGATCCCGATTAGGTCTCGTCTCATATTCGTTGCTCCATATGGTTGCCGCCACCGGCGGCTGGAAAATACAGTGTGGCTAGTCAACGAGAGAGCCGAGACGAGGTTCCCTTCGAACGCCAAGTTCGGCAGCCGGCGCGTGACGTGAATGAGCTACTTGTAACCACCGCCTCCGGTCGGCTATGAGGGTCGCCAACCTGGCAGTCTCAAGTGAAAGAGCATGGATACCGAAGCCCCTAAGGAACCGGCGCGCCACGGCGGCAGCCTGTTCACCATCTTCATCACCTCAGCTCGCCGCCGCCATTGTCGTGGCCGGCGGGTTCGGCATCGTGTTCCAGGCCGGCATCGTCGCCGCCGTCGCGCGGCTCGGTCTTGGGGAGACCTTCCTTTACGTCTGCACCGCCATCAACGCCGCCGCCACTCTGTGGCTGGCGGCCTGGACCTTCGCCCGCTCCTGGCACGTCGAGCTAAGGTTGAAGGCCGGGCTCGAAGTGGACGAGCCCAAGCTGTCGATCTTGGCCAATTTCCGCGGTTCCTGACCGCAATTCGGGTGAAGCCAAGGGCGCTTGGCGGCAGGCTGATTCTCTACATGCGGCCACGCCGAAAAGTCCTTATGCTCTAGGCAAAGAAACAACGCTTGGGGGACTTGGTCATGTCGGTTTGGGGCAAGCTTGCCGGTGCCGCCGCGGGGCTTGCGATCGGAGGCCCGATTGGCGCCCTGCTCGGCGGGGTGGCGGGGCATTACGTCATTGATCGCGACAAGGAAGAGGACGGCCCGGCCGAGAACCAGGTGGCGTTCACCGTCGGCGTCATCGCGCTCGGCGCCAAGATGGCCAAGGCCGACGGCGTCGTGACCATGGACGAGGTCAACGCCTTCAAGGAGGTGTTCAAGGTGCCGGACGGCGAGATGAAGAACGTCGCCCGCGTGTTCAATCTCGCCAAGCAGGATGTGGCCGGCTACGAGGCTTATGCCGAACAGCTCGCCACCATGTTCAAGGGCAACCGCAAGCTGCTCGAGGACGTGCTCGACGGTCTGTTTCATATCGCCAAGGCTGACGACAGCTTGCACCCGCGCGAGGAACAGTTCCTGGCCGGCGTCGCCAAGCGCTTCGGCATGACCGACACCGAGTTCGCCTATATCAAGGCCCGCCACATCGTCGCCTCCAAGCGCAACCCGTACGACGTGCTGGGCGTCAAACCGTCAGTCACCAACGACGAGCTCAAGAGCCATTATCGTCGTCTGGTGGCCGAGAACCATCCCGACAAGCTGATCGCGCGGGGCGTGCCGAAGGAGTTCGTGTCGATCGCCACCGAGAAGGTCGCGGCCATCAACGAGGCCTATGACCAGATCGCCAAAGAGCGCGGGATGTAGCGCGTTTTGCCGTCTCCGTTGTTGTCATTCCCGCGCAAGTGGGCTGTCCTCCATTATCTTGCCGGAGCCGGGCCTTAGTGGATTGCCCGGTCAAGCCGGGCAATGACATCGCATAACAATGACCGCCGCCCCTGACAGTCCGCTCGCCACGTTGTGGTGTCCCGCGCCGAACCGCGAGGCGCGGCGGGGCGGGCTGAAGCCCGACATGCTGCTTCTCCATTACACCGGCATGGAGTCCGCCGAGGGCGCGCTCGACTGGCTGACGCGGCAGGAGTCGGGCGTTTCGTGTCACTACCTGATCGACGAGGAGGGCCGGATCGCCCAGCTCGTGCCGAATCCGAGCGCGCCTGGCACGCCGGCCAGAGCATGTGGGCGGGGGAGACCGACCTCAATTCCTGCTCGATCGGCATCGAGATCCACAATCCCGGCCACGACTTCGACTATCCGGATTTCCCCGAGACCGAGATGCAGGCGGTCGAAGCGCTGTGCCTCGATATCCTAAGCCGCCACGCCATCCCGCCCCACCGCGTGCTCGCTCATTCCGACGTGGCGCCGGGCCGGAAGCGCGACCCCGGCGAGAAGTTCGATTGGCAGCGGCTGGCGCAAGCGGGCATCGGCCTGTGGGTACCGCCGGCGCCGCTCGAGGGCGATGCCGGCCTGGGTCCCGGCGACGAGGGCGAGACCGTCGCCGCCTTGCAGCGCGGCCTGCTCGAATTCGGCTATGGCGTCGAGGTCACCACCACCTACGGCACCGGGCTGGAGAAAGTCGTCGAAGCCTTCCAGCGCCATTTCCGCCCCGAGCGCATCGACGGCCGTGCCGACAAGTCGACCATCGTCACGCTCGACGGCTGCTCGACGCCGCCAGGGCCGTGCCAACCGCTTAACCCGATGCGCTAGTTGGTGACGTCGAAATCCATGCCGTCGAAGGTGTAGCGCGGCACTTGGGTCCAGATGCCGTCCTCTTGCACTGGCACTTTGTGCATCTTGACGTTGGCGACCTGGAGCTTGCCGTCCTTGTCGTCCACCCAGAAATCGATGTCGTAATACTCGTCTTGGCTACCCGGCTTGCGGAAGTCGGTGCAGGCGAAATACTGCCCGTCTTTCTTCATGTGCCGGACCGGCTGATGCATCTCGACGAATTCGAGCGGGACCATCTCGCCGGTCTTGTCGTCCTTGACCACCAGGTCGCCGTTCTCATCCTTGTTCTCGGCGATGTAATTGTGGATCGCGCTCATCACGTGCCAGGCGCGCCGCACTTCCATGTCGCCCGGATGCTCCTGCACCGGCAGCCACCACCACGCGACCGGCATGCGCGTGATCATGTAATAGCCGTCGCCGTCCTGCTTCGGGCCCTTCTGCACCCTGATATCCATCAGGGTCAGCTTGTCGCCGTCGGGCTTGAACCAGAAGTCGATGGCGTATTGCTTTTTCGGCGTGTCCTTGTCGTGGAAGATGGCATTGGCGAACCAGCCATAGCCTTCCATGCCGCGCACGCTCTTGATCTGCTCGAAATTGAGATTGAGGTCGGCACCGAGCTTGGGATCGTGGAATACGAAGGAGCCGTCCTTCGACCGCTCAGCGATCACTTCCTCGACCCGCTTGTTGACATCCTCCTCGGTGAACTCCTTGGCGCCGGCGGCCTTTGCCGCCTGCTTCGACGCCAGGAACTCCTTCGCCTTCTTAATGTTGCCGGCCGGGATCTTTGAGGAAGGCCTCCTTCGACGCGTCGGAGGAGAAGCAATAAACGTGTCCGTCTTCGTCGGTCCAATTGACCGCGCAGTCGGTCTTCACGTTCTGCCCGGAGGCGAGACCCATGGCGCATTGGTCGTCGAACTCGGCCGCCGGGGCAGGGGAGGCGAAGGCCAAAGCAACGGCGATAACGGCGATGCCGACCGGCAGCGCCAAAAGCCGATGAACGTTGAAGTCGGTCATAATCTTGATTTCCTTGGACGTTTTGGGGTTTTGTAGTTCTGCTTATTGTTTAAGCACTAGGCCATTGATCAGTCTGTAACCCAAGTCACTTTGCGGCCCAAATCAGAGCCTCGTGATCCCCCTCACGGCGTGTCGCTGCCGCCGTAGCTTGCCAGCGCGGAGCGGTTTCTGACCTCGATCGACCCGCGCGCGGCGTGCACCCAGCCCATGCGCTCCCATTCGGCGAGATAACGGCTGATCACTTCGCGCACGCTGCCGAGATCGAGTGCAAGCTGCTGGTGGGTCTTGGCCACCACGCCCTGCGCATCGGCCTCGGCCAGGAGCCGGCGGGCGAGCCGCAAATCGAGGCTGGCGAACGCCACCTCGTCGACCAGCGTGATCAGGCTCGACAGCAAGTCACCGTAATTGCTGAGCACGTAATGCCGAAACCGCGGCGAGGTGGTCATCAAGCGATGGAAGACGCTGGCCGGCAGCGCAGCCAGCAACACGTCGGTCTCGGCCGTGCTCTCTGCCGGAAACGGATTGCCGGCGATCAGGCACGAGGTGGTGAGCACGCAGGTCTCGCCCGGGCCGACCTGATAGAGCAGGATTTCCCGCCCGGATTCGGAGGTCTTGAACACCCGCGTCTGGCCTTCGATGCACATGACGTAGTTCTGGCAGGACTGCCCTTGCCGGTAGGCGATGTCGCCGCCGCGCAGGCGGTTGAACTGAGTGGCGGCGAGGAGGTCGCGGCGATGCTCGTCCTCGAGTTCCCCCAGCTCGGGGAACGAGGCGAGCCAGCGGGAGATCAAATCCTCGGTCATGCCCGGTAACATGTAAGCCACTTACCACTCACAGTCTTTGGGTCAACCGCGCCACAGGATCGTGACAGCCCATCAGGGTATGGGGAGGCCGGGAAGCGGCCCCGATCCAGGCCCAGAATATGGGAATAAGCGGCTGAGCCGCTATCAAAATGCCGTTACGAATTGGCAAGGTTGACCGGTCCGAAACGGCCCGGCGGCGGCGGTAACGCTGGTCTTGGCCGGCGCTTGACGGCCCCCCCGCCAACCCCCTTATTAGCCTGGTCAGCAAGCCGGATGGCCGCTTTGCCTCATGTTTTGCGTATCGAGGCGGAGAGGAAAGTCCGGGCTCCATGGAAGCACGGTGCCGGATAACCTCCGGCGGGGGCGACCCCAGGGACAGTGCCACAGAAAGCAAACCGCCTGCCGAAGCCTTGGCGGAGGTAGGTAAGGGTGAAAGGGTGCGGTAAGAGCGCACCGCGTTCTTGGCAACAAGGACGGCACGGCAAACCCCACCGGGAGCAAGACCGAATAGGGGCGGCGCGAAGCGGGTGACCGCTTCAGTCTGCTTTCAGATGAGTCGCCCGGGTTGGTTGCAAGAGGCGCGCCGCAAGACGCGCCCGAGATGAATGGCCATCACCCCTCACGGGGTACAGAACCCGGCTTACAGGCTTGGTGACATGTTACGGCCGGCGTGTGGGTGACCCCCGCACGCCGGCCTCCAATTTCCGGCCCTTCCCTCGATTGAAACTCTCCGCCGCGATCGTGCGTTCACTGAGAGAACCCACGGAAGCGAAAGGAGACCATCATGCTCGGTTGGGCTTTGACGTTCCTCGTGATCGCGCTGATCGCGGCTGCACTGGGCTTCGGCAGCGTTGCCGGGACTGCGGCGAGCATCGCCCAGATCATCTTCTACGTGTTCCTGGTGCTGCTGCTGGTGTCCCTCGTCATGCATTTCGTGCGGGGCGCCGCGCGCTAGCACCATCGAGAGCCTTAACGCAGTTGGGCCGGCGCTGAGACGCGTCGGCCCAATTCGCATTAGCCTGGATCATGTCATCGGATCAGGCGAGGTCGAAACGATCCGCGTTCATTACCTTGGTCCACGCCGTCACGAAGTCCTTCACGAACTTCTCTTTCGAGTCTGCGCAGGCATAAACCTCGGCGAAGGCGCGAAATTGCGAGTGCGACCCGAAGATCAGGTCGACGCGGGTCGCGGTCCACTTTAACTCCGTCGTTTGGCGGTCACGGCCCTCGTAGACGCCGTCGCCAGCGGGCTCCCAAAACGTGCTCATGTCGAGCAGGTTGACGAAGAAGTCGTTCGTCAGGGTCCCCGGGTTCTTGGTGAAGACCCCGTGCTTGGAGCCGCCGGCATTCGCGCCGAGCACGCGCAAGCCACCGACGAGCACCGTCAGCTCCGGGCCGGTCAGCTTCAGCAGTTGCGCCCGATCCACCATGGCCTCTTCAGGCGCCATGAAGTGAGGCTTCTTGGGGTTGGTGTAATTGCGGAAGCCGTCCTGACGCGGTTCGAGCGGAGCGAAGGAGGGCGCGTCGGTTTGCTCCTGCGAGGCGTCCATGCGCCCCGGCGTGAACGGCACCTTGACGTCGACGCCGGCATCCTTCGCGGCCTTCTCGATTGCCGCCGCAGCCGCCGAGCACGATGAGGTCGGCGAGCGAGACTTTCTTGCCGTCGTTCTGCGCGCCGTTGAACGCCTGCTGGATGCTTTCGAGAGTCGACAGCACCTTGGCAAGCGCGGGCGGATTGTTGACCTCCCAGTCCTTCTGGGGGCTGAGGCGGATGCGCGCGCCATTGGCGCCGCCGCGCTTGTCGGAGCCGCGGAACGTCGACGCCGACGCCCAAGCCGTTGCGACGAGCTCGGACACCGACAGGCCGGACGCGAGGATCTTAGCCTTCAGCGCGGCAATGTCCTCGTCCCCGATCAGTTTATGATCGATCGCGGGAATCGGGTCCTGCCAGATCAGGTCCTCGGCCGGAACTTGCGGACCGAGGTAGCGCACCTTCGGGCCCATGTCGCGGTGGGTGAGCTTGAACCACGCGCGGGCAAACGCGTCCGCGAACTGGTCCGGATGTTCGTAGAAGCGCCGCGAGATTTTCTCGTAAGCCGGGTCGAAGCGTAGCGAGAGGTCCGTGGTCAGCATGGTCGGCACATGCTTCCTCGACGGGTCGTGGGCGTCGGGGACATCGGCTTCCGCGCCTTTTGCCCTCCACTGAAAGGCGCCGGCGGGGCTCTTCTCCAACTCCCACTCGTGCTTGAACAAATTGTCGAAGAAGTGGTTGCTCCACTTGGTCGGGGTTTGCGTCCAGGTGACTTCCGGGCCGCCGGTAATGGTGTCGCCGCCGAAGCCGGTGCCGTGTTTGCTCTTCCAGCCGAGGCCCTGATCCTCGATTGCCGCGCCTTCCGGCACGGGACCGAGCAGCGACGGATCGCCGGCGCCGTGGGTCTTGCCGAAGCTGTGGCCGCCGGCGATCAGCGCGACGGTCTCCTCGTCATTCATTGCCATGCGGAAGAACGTTTCGCGGATGTCCTTGGCCGCCGCGATCGGATCCGGTTTGCCGCCTGGACCTTCGGGATTGACGTAGATCAGGCCCATCTGGACCGCGCCGAGCGGTTCGGCAAGCTCGCGTTCGCCACTGTAGCGTTCGTCGCCCAGCCACGTTCCTTCAGGACCCCAGTACAGTTCCTCGGGCTCCCAGACATCGGCGCGGCCGCCGGCAAAGCCGAACGTCTTGAAGCCCATCGACTCCAAGGCGACGTTGCCGACGAGGACCATCAGATCGGCCCAGGAGATCTTCCGGCCGTATTTCTGCTTGATCGGCCACAGCAGCCGGCGCGCCTTGTCGAGATTGGCATTATCCGGCCAGGAGTTGAGCGGCGCGAAGCGCTGTTGGCCTGCACCGGCGCCGCCCCGGCCATCGGTGGTGCGATAGGTCCCGGCGCTGTGCCAAGCCAGGCGGATGAACAAGCCGCCGTAATGGCCGAAATCGGCCGGCCACCATGCTTGCGAGTCCGTCATCAACGCATGCAGGTCGTTGATCACCGCGTTCAGATCGAGGCTCTTGAACTCCTTGGCGTAGTCGAACGTCTCGCCCATTGGATCGGACAGGGAAGAGTTGTGGTGGAGAACACTCAGGTCGAGCTGGTCTGGCCACCACTCGCGGTTCCGGTGTCCGCGGCCGCCGCCCGTGAACGGGCACTTCCCCGCATCATCAACTTTAGCGTCCATGTTTTTCTCCGATCAGACTCTTGAAGGTCTTCATTGCACAGCAGGCGGCACCATGGGTGCGGCACACCATCAGGGCAAATCGTATTTGCCTATTGCCACGATAAGGCAAGCTTATCGTGGGGCGCCGGTGTGGTCAGCCGCCGATGAAGCCCTTGATCAGCGCGAGCGTCGAGGCCGGCTGCTCTTCCTGCGGCATGTGCCCGCACTCCTCGACCAGCCGCAAGGTCGAGTTGGGCAGCGTGCGCCTTAGCTTGATGCCGACTTCGAGCGGCACGATGCGGTCGTGGTCGCACCATAGGATCAGCGTCGGCAGCTCGATGGTCTTGTAGCGCTCGGACAGCTCGGCGATGTCCTCCGGCACGATCTGCCGCGCGCTGTAGATGATGGCGTGCTTGCCGGCCGCGGTCTTGAGCGGCGCGGCATAGAGTTCGATCTCCTCCGGATCGATCTTGCTGTCGTCGAAATAAGCGATCTGCAAGGCGACCCGGGCCTGCACCGAAGGCGGCACCATCCGCACCCCGATTTGCGACACGAGCGGCACGTCGAGCAGGCGGAAGAAGACCGGGATGTTCTGCGGAAAGGCGATCGAGTTGAGCAGCACGAGCCGGGTGATGCGGCCGTCGAGCCGCTGATTGGCCTCGAGCGCCAGCAGCAACGCCACGCCGCCGCCGAACGAATGACCGACCAGCGTCAGGTCGCGCAGGTCCTTGTCCTCGATGAGCTGGGCCAGCAGCTCGGCCTGATCGTAGACCGAATAGCGTCCGTCGAACGGCTTGTCCGACTGGCCGAAGCCTTTGAGGTCGACGGCGATGACCCGGTGGCTCTTGGCGAGCTCGGGGGCCACGAACCGCCACGTAAAGGTACTCGCGCCGAAGCCATGGATGAGGAGCAGGGGCGAGCCCTTGCCCTCTTCGGTGTAGTAGAGCTTGACCGGCGCGTCAGGCGGCCCGAGCCGCGCGTAAGGACCATCGACCGCATCGCCGGCACTGAGTCCGCACGAGCCGAGCGCAAGGGCAAGCGCCGCAAGGCCAAGCGTCAGCTCTCTCTTGACCATCCACCCTCAGACCCGCGGGGTCTCCCGTCCTGACGCAACGCAGGGCTTGAGCCCCGTTGCGCGGCTGCGTCCCCCGCGAATCAGCGGAAACGCGATCACCACCGTCCGTTTGCCGTTGTACCCCGCTTCGGCGCAAAGCGGCAATCGGGCTGGTTAACCAAAAGTGAAGAAGCGACATGGCAGTTTGGCGGCGTTATCCCCAGCGATGACGCGCGCCTCCCGGCGCTTTCCATTGACGCCCATAAAATCCCATGATATCCCATTATTGCCCGTTCGGTGAGTAAGTGGGGGAGGCTGGTCGCGCTCCTTAGAGGCCACGGGGGGATCTGCGCCGCCTCTCCCACCAATTTCTCCGATCCGGGGGGTCATCGCACTCAAGGCTCGTTAGTCACTCGTCGGTCCGGGTGCGCATGAGGGGGAGATGGACCAGTTTGTCTCGGCTTTCACCAATAAGATCGACATCAAAGGCCGCGTTTCGGTCCCGGCTTCCTTCCGCACAGTCCTCGCCAAAGACGGCCTCGACGGCATCTATTGCTATCCCTCGCTCGACGCGCCCGCGCTCGACGCCGGCGGCCAGCGTCTGGTCGACAAGATCAACGCCCTGGTCGAGGACCTCGCACCTTATTCCGACGAGAAGGACCAACTCGCCACCGCTCTGTTCGGCACCAGCGAGATCCTGTCCATCGATCAGGACGGACGCACCATTCTGCCGGAACGCTTGCGCGAGCATGCCGGCATCACCAGCCACATCACCTTCGTCGGCCTCGGCGAGAAGTTCCAGATGTGGGAGCCGAAGCGATTTGAAACTCATCTCGCGGGGGCGCGCCAGAAAGTGCGCGACCTTCGCAAACTACTCGGCGCGGGGCGCCGCGGAAGCGGCGGGCCAGAGGGAGCACGGGAATGATGGCGGGTCGCGGCAGGAATTCGCCTGCCGTCGGCGGACCGGCCCGCCACATTCCCGTGATGCTCTCCGAGGTGCTTGCCGCGCTTGACCCCAAGGACGGCGAGATCATCGTCGACGGGACGTTCGGGGCGGGCGGCTACAGCCAAGCCATCCTTGACCGCGCCGACTGCAAGATCATCGCCATCGATCGCGACCCGGAGGCTTTTCAACTGAGCCGCGCGCTGATCGAGGCTTATCCCGGGCGCTTGGTCGCGGCCCACGCGCGCTTCAGCGAAATGCAGGAGGTCGCCGCCCACGAAGCAGTCGACGCCGTCGGCGGCGTGGTGCTCGATCTCGGCGTCTCCTCCATGCAGCTCGATCAGGCCGAGCGCGGCTTCTCCTTCGCCAAGGACGGCCCGCTCGACATGCGCATGGGCGGGCAAGGGCCGACCGCGGCCGACCTCGTCAACACGCTCGATGAGAGCGAACTCGCTGATATCATTTTCATTTTGGGCGAGGAGCGGCGCGCCCGCGCCATCGCCAAGGCGATCGTCGCACGGCGTGGCGATGCGCCGATTGCGCGGACGGCCGAGCTCGCGGACATCGTCGCGCGGGTGATCGGAAGGAAGCGCGACGAGACCAAGCACCCCGCCACCCGCACCTTTCAGGCACTCAGGCTCTATCTCAATCGCGAGCTTGACGAGCTGGCACGCGGCCTGTCCGCCGCCGAACGGCTGTTGAAGGCGCGGGGCCGGCTCGTGGTCGTGACCTTCCATTCGCTCGAGGACCGCATCGCCAAGCGGTTTTTTGCCAGCCGCAGCGCGCCGCCGCCGCGCGGCTCCCGCCATCTGCCGGAGGCCGAGGACGAAATTCTAGCGCCAAGCTTCCGGCTTCTTAACCGGCGTCCGTTAGAACCGAATCAGGCCGAGATCAGACGGAATCCTCGGGCCCGTTCGGCGCGCCTCAGGGCAGCCGAGCGCACCGAGGCGCCCGCCCATCCTCTCGACCCTGCCGCGCTCGGGGTGCCGCGGCTCAGTCTTTGCATGTGAGGGCCGACTTCAGTTCGCGAGTTCCAAAATGCTGCGTTTCGTCAATATCTGTCTCGTCCTGGGCCTCGTCGCCCTGGCTTATGTGATCTACCAGGTGAAGTACGAGGCGCGCGGCCTCGACGCCGAGCTCGCTTCGATCGGCAAGAAGATCGACGAGGAGCGCGACGCCATCGCCGTACTGCGCGCCGAGTGGAGCTTGCTCAACCGGCCCGAGCGCATCGAGCGGCTGGCCCAGAAATATCTCAAGCTAGCCCCGGCCAAGGCGCTTCAGCTCGTCACCGTCGATGCCGTGTCCGACCGCGATTTCGATCGGTCCCGCGTCGAGGAGCCGAAGCCCGTTCCGGTCGCCGCAAAGCCTAAGCCCGTAAAACCGGCGCCGGCCCTGGCCAGCATGCCCGACGCCATGGCGCAGCCCGCGCCGTGGCCCGAAGCCCAGGTGGTGCGCCCGGTCGAAGCGTCCGCCCAATAGCCGCAAGAGCCCCCGTGACCGACGCCGCAAGACCAGATCCCGCCACCGCTCGCGCCGAGCGGGCCTATCTCGCGCGCAGCCGCTACCGGTTCCGGCTCGCCTGTCTCGCCTTTGCGCTCGGCTTTCTGTCGATCGGCGGCCGCCTGATGGCGCTGGGCTTCGCCGACACCGGGCAGAACGCGGGCGGCCTCTACGACATTTCCTCGACGGTCCATCGCCCCGATATTTTCGATCGCGACCGGCGCTTGCTCGCCACCGACATCAAGGGCGCAACGCTGTACGCCGACCCGGCCCGCGTGATCGACATCGACGAGTTGGCCGAGCAGATCACCACGGTGCTCCCCGACGTTAAGGCCAAAGACCTCCGCGCCAGGTTGCGGCAGGGCGGCCGCTTCGTCCGCATCAAGCGCGAGCTGACGCCGAAGCAGCAGGCCGAGATCCACGAGCTTGGGCTGCCCGGTCTCGGCTTCACCGAGGAATATCGCCGGGTTTACCCGGTCGGCGGCACCGCCGGCCATGTGGTCGGCCTGGTCGACGTCGACAACAAGGGCCTCGCCGGCATCGAGAAATTTATCGACGACAATCCCCAGCTCACCATGAGCGGCGACGAGGCGATAGAGCTCTCGCTCGATCTCGGGGTGCAGTATGTGCTGCGCGAGGAGCTGGGCAGTGCCATGGCCACCTATCGCGCCAAGGCCGCGGCCGGCATCGTCATCGACGTCCACTCGGGCGAGGTGCTGGCGCTCGCCTCGCTGCCCGACTACGACCCCAACCGACGCGAGCAAGCGCTCGACAAGGACCGGCTCAATCGCATCGCCTTCGGCGTCTATGAGATGGGTTCAGTGTTCAAGGTGTTCACCGTGGCCGGCGTGCTCGACACGGGGCTCGCCTCCATGCGCTCGCACTACGACGCGTCCAGCCCGATCCACTACGCCTCCTTCACCATCGACGACTTCCACGGCAAGAAGCGGTCCTTGAGCGTGCCGGAGGTGTTCATCTATTCGTCCAATATCGGCTCGGCCAAGATGGCGCTCGACATGGGCGTCGATCGCCACCGCGCCTTCCTCAAGAAGCTCGGCTTGCTGGACCGTGTTCCGACCGAGCTCGGCGAAAGCGCGGCGCCCATCATCCCCGCCCATTGGCAGAAGCTGAACACCATGACCATCGCCTTCGGCCATGGCCTGTCGGTTACGCCGCTCCAGCTCGCTGCCGCGACCTTGCCGCTGGTCAATGGCGGGATGGCCGTGACGCCGACCTTCCTGCCGCGCTCGCGCGAGGCGGGCATGAGCGAGGGCCACCGGGTGCTCAAGCCGGAAACCAGCGCGTCCATGGTGAAGCTGATGCGCCTCAATGTGCTGAAAGGCACCGCCAAGCGCGCCGATGCCGAAGGCTACCGGGTCGGCGGCAAGACCGGCACGGCGGAGAAGGTGGTGCACGGGCGCTATTCCACCTCGGCGCTGCTGACGAGCTTCCTCGCCGCCTTTCCGACCGACGCCCCGGAATATGTCGTGCTGGTGATGCTGGACGAGCCGCAGCGCGTGCCCGAATCGAGCAACCAAGCCACGGCCGGCGTCAATGCCGCGCCGGTCGTCGGCAAGATCGTCGCCCGGATCGCGCCGATCCTTGGCGTGACGCCGCAGCTTGAGGCCGATCAACGCAAATTTGACGCCAAGGTGCTCGCCTCCTATTAAAAGACGCCTGCCCATCAAGGGGTTGGCCGCATCCTTGAGATGCTCAAGGAAACGCCGCTTTTCGGGGCGCAAGTCTGACCATGACTCTGGGTGAGCTGTTTGGCCGCGAGGCGACGCTGCCTGCCGGCCTCGACCGCGTGCCGATCGCGGGCCTTGCCGCCGACAGCCGCGAGGTCAAGCCCGGCTATTTGTTCGCAGCGTTGCCGGGGGTGAACACCGACGGCGCCCGCTTCATCGAGGAGGCGCTCAAGCGCGGCGCCGCGGCGGTGCTGGTGGCATCGGGCGCGCGCCCAACAAATTCGTCCGCGGTCATCATCGAGGACAGCGACCCACGCCGCCGCCTTGCGCTGATCGCGGCGCGCTTCTTCGGGGTTCAGCCGGAAATCGCGGTCGCCGTCACCGGCACCAACGGCAAGACGTCGGTGGCGTCGTTCGTGCGCCAGCTTTGGGCGGCGCAAGGATTTGCCGCGGCGAGTCTCGGCACGGTCGGCGTGGTCAGCCCGTCCGGCACCAAGATCCTCAAGCACACCACGCCCGATCCGATCGAGCTGCACGCGATCCTCGCCGCGCTCGCCAAGGATGGCGTCACCCATCTTGCGCTCGAAGCCTCGAGTCACGGCCTGCAACAGCGCCGCATCGACGGCATCAGCATTCGCCGCCGGCGCCTTCACCAATATCTCGCGCGATCATTTGGACTATCACCGGAGCTTCGAGGATTATTTCGAGCAGAAGCTCCGCCTGTTCACCGAGCTTCTGCCTGAAGGCGCCGCCGCGATCGTCGATGTCGATAGCGAAGCCGGGCGGCGCGTGGCGGCGGTAGCGGAGGCGAGGGGGCTCAGGCTCATCTCGGTCGGTCGCGACGGAGAAACCTTGCGGCTCGTCTCGGCCGAGCGCGACGGTTTCGCTCAGTCTCTCGTCGTCGAGCATGACGGCAAGCGACATGCTGTGCGCCTGCCGCTGGTCGGCGCCTTTCAGGCCTCCAACGCACTGGTCGCCGCCGGCCTGGCCATCGCCACGGGATCGAACGCCGCGACCGTGCTGCCGCTGCTGGCCGCGTTGCAAGGCGCGCGCGGCCGGCTCGATCTCGCCGGCACGGCACGCGCCGGCGCGCCGATCTTCGTCGACTATGCCCACACGCCCGATGCGCTCGCCAAGGCGCTCGATGCGTTGCGTCCCTATGTCGAGAACCGACTGGTGGTGGTGTTCGGCTGCGGCGGCGACCGCGACAAGGGCAAGCGGCCGGAGATGGGCAAGGTCGCCATCGCCAAAGCCGATCTCGCCATCGTCACCGACGACAACCCGCGCAGCGAGAACCCGGCAACCATCCGCGGCGAGATCTTGAACGCGGCGCCCGGCGCTATCGAGATCGGTGACCGCGCGGCGGCGATCGCCGAGGCCGTAGGCAAGCTCGAGCGCGGCGATGTTCTGCTGGTGGCCGGCAAGGGTCACGAGACCGGGCAGACCATCGGCGCCACCGTGATTCCGTTTTCCGACCATGACGCGGTTCAAGCCGCACTGAAGCAAGAGGCGAAATGTGGCTGAGCCGCTGTGGACCCTAGGCGAGATCGTTGCCGCCACGCGGGGTGCCAGCCTCGGCGCGCCCGAAACGCCGGTGACCGGCTTCTCGATCGACACCAGGAGCATCGGGACGGGCGAAGGCTTCGTCGCCATCCGCGGGCCCAATCGCGACGGCCATGCCTTCGTCGCCGCTTCGCTCGATCAAGGCGCGGCCTGCGCCATTGTCGATAAGACCTTTCCGCCGGGCGACGAGGAGCGGCTGGTCCGCGTCGGCGATACGCTCGAAGCGTTGAACGATCTCGGTCGCGCCTCCCGCGCGCGCGCCGCCGACACGGTGGTGATCGCCGTTACCGGCAGCGCCGGCAAGACCGGCACCAAGGAGGCGCTGAAATTGGCGCTTGCGCCGAGCGGCTCCGTGCACGCCTCGGCCAAGTCGTTCAACAATCATTGGGGCGTGCCGCTGTCGCTCGCCAACATGCCGAAAGGCGTCCGCTTCGGCGTGTTCGAGATCGGCATGAACCACGCGGGCGAGATCGACCTCCTGACCCGCCTGGTGCGGCCGCACATCGCCATCGTCACCACCGTGGCGCCGGTCCATCTCGGTTTCTTCCGCTCGGTGGAGGACATCGCCGACGCCAAGGCGGAAATTTTCCGCGGGCTGGAGCCGAACGGCACCGCGATCATCAATCGCGACAATCCTCATTACCAACGGCTCAAGGACCGCGCTCTCGAACACGGCGCCAAGATCGTCGGCTTCGGCGAGACACCGGGCGCCGAGGCGCGGCTTATCGGCGTCGAGCTCGGACCCGACGGCTCGGACGTCACCGCCGACATTCTCGGGCAGACCATCCGCTATCGTCTCGGCGCGGCCGGCCGGCACCTGGCGCAGAATTCGCTCGCCGTGCTGGCTGCGGCGAAAATCTCCGGCGCCGATCTTGCGCCTGCGCGCAAACGCGCTCACCGCGCTGCACGCTCAACCAGGCCGCGGCGCGCGCACGCTGATCGAAGCCGAAGGCGGATCGCTCGCGATCATCGACGAATCCTACAATGCCAATCCGGCTTCCATGCGCGCCGCGCTAGCCACGCTCGGCCTTACGCCGCGCAGCGCGTTCAGCCGCCGGGTGGCCGTGCTTGGCGATATGCTCGAGCTTGGGCCGGAGGGGGCCAAGCTTCACCAAGATCTTGCGGAGTTCATTGACGGAGCCGGGGTAGATGTAGTCTTTGCCTGCGGCGAGCTGATGGGCGGCCTGTACGAGGCTTTGCCGGCCGGCCGCCGCGGCGCCTACGCCAAAACCGCGGAAGAGCTTGGGCCCAAACTGGTTGGCGCGGTAGGACCGGGGGACGCGATCATGGTCAAAGGCTCGCTCGGCAGCCGTATGGCCCCGCTTGTGGAGGCGTTGAAGCGCCGGTTCGGCGCGGCAGCCACTTCGGCTTAGACTGGGTGGGGAAGGGGGAGAGCACATGCTGTATTGGCTGACCGAGCTCACCCCTGAGATCGCCGCCCTCAATATTTTTCGCTACATCACCTTCCGCACCGGCGGAGCGTTGATTACGGCGCTGCTGTTCGTGTTCCTGTTCGGACCCAAGGTGATCCGGTCCCTGCGCGTGCGCCAGGGTAAGGGCCAACCAATCCGCAAAGACGGGCCCGAGCGCCATATCCTCCAGAAGCAGGGCACGCCGACCATGGGCGGGCTGATGATCCTGTCCGGCGTCACCGTCTCCGTGCTGCTGTGGGGCAATCTGCGCAACCCTTATGTCTGGGTGGTGCTGCTGCTGACCCTCGTCTATGGCGCCGTCGGCCTCTACGACGATTATCTCAAAGTGACCAGGCAGTCGGCGGACGGCTTCCGCGGCCGTATCAAGATCATCATCGAGGCCGCCGCCGCCGTGGTCGCCACTTCGGTCATCGTCTATGTCGGCCAGGAGCCGCTCGCCACGTCGCTGGCCATTCCGTTCTTCAAGAGCGTGCTGATCGATCTCGGTTGGCTGTTCATCCCGTTCGGCGCCTTCATCATCGTCGGCGCCGGCAACGCCGTGAACCTGACCGACGGGCTGGACGGGCTCGCCATCGTGCCGGTGATGATCGCCGCCGCTACCTTCGGTTTCATCTCCTATCTCGTCGGCAACGTACTGTTCTCCGACTATCTGCAAATCCATTTCGTGCAAGGCACCGGCGAGCTCGCGGTGATCTGCGGCGCGCTGGTCGGCGCCGGCTTGGGCTTCCTCTGGTTCAACGCCCCGCCAGCGCTCATCTTCATGGGCGATACCGGCTCGTTGGCGCTCGGCGGCGCGCTCGGCACCATCGCGGTGGCCACCAAGCATGAGCTGGTGCTGGCCATCGTCGGCGGCCTGTTCGCGCTCGAAGCCGCCTCGGTGATCGTGCAGGTGACCTCGTACCAGCTGTTCGGCGTGCGGGTGTTTCGCATGGCCCCGCTCCACCATCATTTCGAGCAGAAGGGCTGGCCGGAATCGACCGTGGTGATCAGGTTCTGGATCATTGCCGTGGTGCTTGCGCTTGCTGGCCTCGCCACGCTGAAATTGCGCTAAGTTCCTCCATTATGATTCCCGTGACGATGTTCGCCGGCCGGGACGTTGCGGTCCAGGGCCTTGGCGTGAGCGGCCTGTCTGCGGCCCGCGCGCTGAGGGCGGGGGGCGCCAATCCGGTGCTGTGGGACGATCAGGCGAGCGCCCGCGAGGAAGCCGCAGACGGCCGGGCTTCGCCGTGAGCGACCTCCAAGCGGCCGACTGGTCGCGACTCGCCGCGCTCGTGCTCGCGCCCGGCATTCCGCTGACCCACCCCGCGCCGCATTGGAGCGTCAAGCGCGCCCGTCAAGCGGGCATCGAGGTGATCGGCGACATGGAACTGTTTTTCCGTGAGCGGGCGCGGACCCAAGCGCCAGGCAAGGTCGTGGTCATCACCGGCACCAACGGCAAGTCGACCACCACCGCGCTGACCGCCCATCTGCTCGCCGCCGCAGGCCGGCGCGTGGCGCTCGGCGGCAATATCGGCAAGGCGGTGCTCGATCTCGAACCGTTCGCGCCCGACCTGACCTATGTCATCGAGCTGTCGTCATTCCAGATCGAGCTCGCGCCGTCGATCACGCCCGATGCCGCGGCGCTGCTCAACGTCACGCCCGACCATCTCGACCGCCATGGCACGTTGCAAAACTACGCGCGCATCAAATCCTCGATCTTTACGCATCTTCCTCCTGGCGGCACCGCGGTGATCGGCGTCGACGACGAGCCGTCGCGCGCCATCGCCGACAGCCTGAACGGCCCCTTCGCGGTGAAGCGCATCGCCGTCGGCCAACCCGTGACGACCGGGGTCTACGCCATCGACGGCGTGCTGCATGAGATGGAGGAGGGCAGCGAGCTGGCGCGCATCGATCTCGCCGGCATCGGCGCGCTCAGAGGCGCTCATAATTGGCAGAACGCGGCCGCAGCCTACGCGCTGGCGCGCTCGCAGGGGCTCGCCTCGGCCGCCATCGCCCAAGGCCTCAAGAGCTTCGCCGGCCTCGCCCACCGCATGGAGCAGGTGGCGCGCCGCGGCAAGGTGCTGTTCGTCAACGACTCCAAGGCCACCAATGCCGACGCCGCGGGCAAGGCGCTGGCGAGCTTCACCGACATCTATTGGATCATCGGCGGCCGCCCGAAAGAGGGAGGGTTAGCAGGGCTTGAACCTTTTTACCCCAGGATCGCCCGCGCCTATCTGATCGGGGAGGCGGCCGAGGCGTTTGGCCGCCAGCTCGGGGACTCTGTCGACCATGTCCAATGCGGGACGCTTCGCTCGCGCCGTCGAGCAAGCTGCGGCCGACGCCGGCCGGTCCGCTGCCAGGGAGCCTGTCGTGTTGCTGTCGCCCGCCTGCGCGTCTTACGATCAGTTCGACAATTTCGCCAAGCGCGGCGACGCGTTCCGGGACTTGGTCATGGCGCTCGATGGGGCCGAGAGCGTGAAGCAGGGGCAGGCGGCATGAGGCTCACCCGCGCCGATCGCAGCGTTCTGTCGGATTGGTGGTTCACCGTCGACCGGCTGATGTTTTTCGCCCTGCTGCTGCTGATGGGCGCAGGCCTGGTGCTGTCGCTCGCCGCCAGCCCGCCGATCGCCGCCAAATATGATCTCGAGTCGTTCTATTTCGTGCGCCGCCACGCCGCGCTGCTGTTGCCCTCGGTGGCCATCATGTTCGCGGCCTCGACCTTGACGCCGAAGCAGATCAGGCGCGCGAGCCTCGTCATCTTCCTGGCCGGTATCGCCTTGATGGCGGTCATCCTCGTGCTCGGGCCCGAGATCAAAGGCGCCAAGCGCTGGCTCCAGCTCGGCGCCGTCTCGATCCAGCCGTCCGAATTCGTGAAGCCGGCCTTCATCGTGCTCACCGCCTGGCTGTTCAACGAGAGCCAGAAACGCCGCGACATCCCGGGCATCCAGCTCGCCGTCGCGCTGTACGCCATTTTCGCGGTGCTGCTCGTCATGCAGCCCGATTTCGGCCAGACGCTGCTCGTCACACTGGTGTGGGGCGCACTGTTCTACATGGCCGGCATCAATATGGTGTGGATCGTGGCGCTCGGCGCCGCGGGCGTCGCCGGTATCCTCTCGGCCTATTTCCTCGTGCCGCACGTCGCCTCGCGCATCGACCGCTTCCTCGATCCGGCTTCGGGCGACACCTATCAGGCCGACCGCTCGCTCGACTCCTTCCTGCATGGCGGCTGGTTCGGCCGGGGCCCGGGCGAGGGCACGGTGAAGAACGTGCTGCCCGACTCCCACACCGACTTTATCTTTGCGGTGACCGCCGAGGAGTACGGCCTGATCGCCTGCCTCATCCTGCTCGCTCTGTTTGCCTTTATCGTGCTGCGCGGCCTGTCCAAGGCTTCGCAGGAGCCCGATGGCTTCATCCGCCACGCCGTGGCCGGCCTCATCATGCTGTTCGGCTTGCAGGCCTTGATCAACATGGCGGTCAATGTCGGCCTGCTCCCCGCCAAGGGCATGACGCTGCCCTTTATCTCCTATGGCGGCTCCTCGCTGTTGGCCATGGCGCTGACCATGGGCTTTCTGCTCGGTCTGACGCGCAAGCGGCCCATGGCCGGTCAACTGACGCGGAGCGCGGACTCCCAGGCTCACGCCGAGTCGGAGCGCATGCGGGAGCGCGCGGCGTGACCGCGCGCCCGATCCTTCTCGCCGCGGGCGGCACGGGCGGGCATCTGTTTCCCGCCGCCGCCTTGGCGCAGGAGCTCAAGCGCCGCGGCTACGAGGTCGAGCTCGCGACCGATGAGCGCGTGGAGAAGTACCAGAGCGAATTTCCGGCGCGCGCCATCCATTTCGTCCCGTCGGCCACCTTCGCCAGCCGCTCGCCGGTGGCCATGGCCAAGACCTTCGGCCGTCTGTTCAACGGCTATCTGAAGGCGCGTCACCTGTTGAGCGAGATCGATCCGTTGGCGGTGATCGGCTTCGGCGGCTACCCCACTCTGCCGCCGATCATGGCCGCGCGCTCGCTCGGCATCCCGACTGCGATCCACGAGCAGAACGCGGTGATGGGGCGGGCCAACCGGTTCCTGTCGCGCTTCGCCGATCGCGTGGCGCTGTCGTTCTCGCCGACCAAGCGGATGCACCGCAGCGCTGAATCCCGCGCGCAACTGACCGGCACGCCGGTGCGCGACTCTGTGCTGGCCTATCGTGAGGTGCCTTATGTGGCGCCCGAGCCTGTCGGCCGCTTTCTGCTGCTGGTGTTCGGCGGCAGCCAGGGCGCGCATTTCTTCTCCGAGATTCTGCCCCAGACGCTGCCGCTGCTGTCGTCGCCGCTCCGTTGGCGCCTGACCGTGGTGCAGCAGGCCCGCGAAGAGGACCTCGACGCCTTGCGGGCGGCCTATCAGGAATCCGGCGTCGCCGCGCATCTCGCCACGTTCTTCCGCGACCTGCCCGAGCGCATCGCCACCGCCCATCTGGTCATCGCCCGGGCCGGGGCTTCGACCGTGGCCGAGCTGATGGCGATCGGCCGACCCTGCTTGCTGGTGCCGCTGCCGCATGCCCTCGACAACGATCAGCTCGAAAATGCCACCAGGCTGCAGGAGGGCGGCGGCGGCTGGTGCATCAAGCAGAGCGAGCTGACGCCTGAGCGCCTTGCTGCCGAGCTCGAGCGGTTGGCGAGCGCGCCCGAGCTTCTGGCCGACGCTGCGGCCAAGGCGAAGGCGCTTGCCCCGACCGAGGCGGTGAGCAAGCTTGCCGATCTTGCCGAGGAGCTCGCGCGCTTAAGAGGCACAGGTGGTGTAGAGTTCGGCCATGCATCTCCCGCACCCTGACCAGGCCGGCCTGTTCCATGTCGTCGGCATCGGCGGCATCGGCATGAGCGCCATCGCCGAGGTGATGCACACCCGCGGCTACCGCGTGCAGGGCAGCGACCTCAAGGACGGCGCCAATCTCGAGCGCCTGCGCGCCCGCGGCATCCCCTGTCAAATCGGCCACGACCCGGCCAATGTCGAAGGCGCGGCCTATCTGGTGATTTCGAGCGCGGTGAAGGCCGGCAATCCCGAGTTCGAGGCGGCCAGGGAGCGCGGCATGCCCATCATCCGCCGTGCCGAAATGCTGGCCGAGCTGATGCGGCCCTGCGCCACCGTGTCGGTCACCGGCACGCACGGCAAGACCACCACCACCTCGCTGATCGCCGACCTGTTCAAATGCGCCGATCTCGATCCCACGGTGATCGCCGGCGGCATCATCAATGGCTGGGGCACCAATGCCCGGATCGGCCGGGGCGAATGGATGGTGGTCGAGGCCGACGAGTCGGACGGCACGTTTCTGAAGCTCCCCACCCAGATCGGCGTGGTGACCAATATCGACCCCGAGCACATGGACTATTGGCCGTCGGTCGAGGCGTTGCACCAGGCCTTTCACCAGTTCATCGATGCGATCCCGTTCTACGGGTTGGCGGTCGCCTGCATCGATCACCCGGTGGTGCGCGAGCTGCTTGCCAAGCTCGGCGGCGCCGCTAATGGCCGCCGCACCCTGACCTATGGCGTGGCGCGCGACGCCGATATCCGGCTCGTCAATTTGCGTCCCGATCACAACCGGATCACCTTCGATGCCGATCTCGGCCCGGCGGTCAAGGGCGGCGCGCGCAAGCTCGAGGATCTGACGCTGCCGGTGCTCGGCCATTACAACGCGCTGAACGCGCTCGGCGCGCTTGCCGCCGCGACCGAAGCCGGCGTCAGCGACGAGGTCATTCGCCAGACGTTTGCCGCCTTCTCCGGGGTGAAGCGAAGATTCACCCGCGTCGGCGAATGGCAGGGCGTCGCCGTCTATGACGATTACGCGCATCATCCGGTCGAGATCGCCGCCGTGTTGCGCGCCGCGCGCATGGCCGGCAAGGGCCGCGTCCTCGCCGTGGTGCAGCCGCATCGCTACACGCGGCTGCAGGCGCTGTTCAACGAGTTCTCCGCCTGCCTCGACGACGCCGACATCGTCGTCGTCACCCCGGTCTATTCGGCGGGCGAAGCGCCGATCCCGGGCATCGACCGCGACGAGCTCGCATCGGGCTTGCGCCGTCACGGTCACCCTCATGTGCTGACCGTCGACGACGATCAAGCCTTGGTCGAGACCATCGCCTCGGTCGCCAAGCCCGGCGACGTGGTGGTCGGCCTCGGCGCCGGCACCATCACCGATTGGATCAACGCCTTGCCGAACAACCTCGCGCAGCATCGGGGGCGCGCTTGAGCGATCTCGAGAACCGGCTCGTTGCCGCCTTGCCTGAGCTGCGCGGCAAGCTCAAATCGGGCGCCTCGCTTGCCGACCTCACCTGGTTCAGGGTGGGCGGCCCTGCCGAGGTCCTCTATTCGCCGGCCGACGAGGCCGACCTCGCTTATTTCATGAAGCGGACGCCGGTCAACGTGCCGGTCACCGTGGTTGGCCTCGGCTCGAATCTGCTGGTGCGCGACGGCGGCATCGCCGGCGTGGTGATCCGTCTCGGCCGGGGCTTCGGCGAGATCAAGATCGAGGCGGGCTCGCGCTTGCGCGTCGGCGCCGCCGTGCCCGACGTGAAAGTGGCGCGCGCCGCGGCCGATGCCGGCATCGCCGGCCTGTCCTTCTATCGTGGGATCCCCGGCTGCGTCGGCGGTGCGCTGCGCATGAATGGCGGCGCGCACGGCCGCGAGACCAAAGAGGTGGCGATCGAGGCCCGCGCCGTCGATCGCACGGGCGACGTCCATGTGCTGCCGGTGGCCGAGCTTCACTATGACTATCGCCATTGTGGCGCGCCCGAGGACTTCATCTTCACCGAGGCGCTGTTTCAGGGCGAGCCCGGCGAACCCGCCAAGATTCTCGCCGAGATGGAGGACATCGCCGCCTATCGCGAACAGGCGCAGCCGATCAAGAGCCGCACCGGCGGCTCGACCTTCAAGAACCCGCCGGGCAAGAAGGCTTGGCAGTTGATCGACGCGGCCGGTTGCCGCGGCTTGATGGTCGGCGACGCCAAGGTCTCCGAGATGCACTGCAATTTTCTCATCAATGAGGGCAAGGCCAGCGGCGCCGACCTCGAGGAGCTCGGCGAGACCGTGCGCGCGCGGGTCAAGGAGACGAGCGGCGTCGAGCTCGAATGGGAGATCAAGCGCCTCGGCGTCCCGGCCTGACTGTGAGCGTGACTTTCTCGTTCGTCATTCCGGCGAAAGCCGGAATCCAGCATCAGAATCGCTGATTCCCCTTCTGCGGATGGCTTGTTAGGTTTTTCGCTGGATACCGGCTTTCGCCGGTATGACGAGCACTCGGCCTACCATGATCAAGCCTGCCAACACGGGGATCGCCATGCCCGATAAGCAAATTCACGTCGCCGTCCTGATGGGCGGCTTGTCGTCGGAGCGAGAGGTCTCGCTCCGCTCCGGCGCGGCCTGCGCCACTGCGCTCGAAGGGCAAGGCTATCGCGTGACCCGCCTCGATGTCGGGCGCGATGTCGGTGGCCGGCTCGCCGAGCTCAAACCCGATGTCTGCTTCAATGCCCTGCACGGCCGCTACGGCGAGGATGGCTGCATCCAGGGCCTGCTCGAGACCATGAACATCCCCTATACCCATTCCGGCGTGCTCGCCTCCGCGCTCGCCATGCACAAGGAGCGCTCCAAGCCGGTGCTCGCCGCCGCCGGCGTGCCGGTGGCCGAAAGCCGGGTGATCTCCCGCGCCGAGGCCGCCCGTGCCCACGCCATGCCGCCCCCTTACGTGATCAAGCCGCCGACCGAAGGGTCGAGCGTCGGTGTCTATATCGTGCGCGAGGATCAGGCCCATCCGCCCCAGGAGCTGATGAGCGCCGAATGGACGCTCGGCGAGGAGGTCATGATCGAGCGCTACATCCCCGGCCGGGAGCTGACCTGCGCCGTCATGGGCGAGGAGGCCCTGGGGGTGATCGAAATCCGTCCGGCGGAGGGTTTGGCCTTCTACGATTATGACGCGAAATACGCCCCGGGAGGCTCAATTCACGTGCTCCCGGCGCCGCTTAAACCAAATGTTTACCAATTGGTACAGAAGCTGTCCTTGGCGGCTCATAGGGCACTGGGCTGCCGAGGGGTCAGTCGCTCCGACTTCCGCTTCGACGACCGGCCAGAGGGTACGGGGGAATTGATCTGCCTTGAGGTCAATACCCAGCCCGGCATGACGTCGACGTCGCTTGTGCCCGAGCTTGCTGCCCATAGCGGCCGCTCGTTTGGCGAGCTGGTCCGTTGGATCGTGGAGGACGCGTCGTGCGATCGGTGAACCCCGCAAGGGGAATGGCCAGGAAACGGGGCTCGCAAGAGGCCCTGCTGGCGCGCGGCATCGCCTCCGCGCGCAAGCCGTCCAACCGTTTGCCGGTCGTGGTCCAAACTCGCCGCCTCATCGCCCGCAGCCCGCGCTCCATCAGGCTCGGCCGCATCGGCCAGCACGCGCGCGGCAAATGGCTCGCGCTCAGCGCGCTCTTTCTCGGCAGCGCTCTCGTCTATGGCGCCGTGATCGGCGGCCAGACCACCCGCGCTTATGACGCGCTCACCGGCGGCATCGAGCATCTCGCCATCGCCGCCGGCTTCGGCGTCACGCGCATCACCGTCACCGGCAAGCTCCATGCCACCGATGCCGCGATCACCGCCGCGCTTGGCGCCGGACCCGACACCATGATGCTCGGCTTCGACACCGACGCCGCCAAGACACGGCTCGAGGCCGTGCCGTGGATCAGGCACGCCCAAGTCATGCGGCTGCTGCCCTCGACGCTGCAAGTCGTGGTCGAGGAGCGCACGCCTTACGCCGTTTGGCAGAACCACGGCCAGACCTATGTGGTCGATACCGAAGGCGTCATGCTGGCGCCAGCCTTGCGCGAAGCCTATCGCGACCTGCCGCTGGTGGTGGGCGAGGGCGCCGGCAAGAATGCCGCGCAATTATTCGATCAACTGACGCCGTTCGGCGAGCTTACCCAGGACCTCATCGCCGCGATCAGGGTCGGCGACCGTCGCTGGACGCTGAAGCTGGCCTCGGGGCTGGAGATCATGCTGCCCGACGACAATATCGCCGAGGCGCTGACCTCTCTCGCCAAGCTCGATCGGGACAAGGGCGTGCTCAAGCGGGATATCGCCGCCGTCGATCTGCGCCTGCTCGATCGCGTCACCGTACGCCTGCGCGAGACGGCGGCGGCCAATCAGCCGGGCGCTGCGCCTGAGGCCGACGTCCCGACCGCGAGCACCAAGGTCGCGCCGGCCAAAGGCAAGACATGAGTTTGAGGGGGGTTTGAGGGCAGGGGGAATGGGATACACGACCACCATAAGAAGTAAGCGCCAGCGCATCGTGACCGCGCTCGACATCGGTACGAGCAAGATCTGCTGCCTGATCGCCAAGACTTCGCCGGTGCCCGATTGGTTCGAAGGCAAGGGCGATGCGGTGCAGTTCGAAGTGCTGGGCTTCGATCACACCCGCGCCGAAGGCCTCAAGGCCGGCATGATCGCCCATCTCGACAGCGCCGAGGCCTGCATTCGCTCGGCCGTCGATGCCGCCGAGCGCATGGCCGGGGTCACCGTCGAGGACGTGCACGTGTCCGTCACCTGCGGCCGGCTCAAGAGCGAGAGCTTCTCGGCCAGCGTGGCGCTGCCGTCCGGCGCGGTGCGCGAGGACGACATCCAGCGGCTCCTGGCCGGCGGCCGCCAATATGCCGGACGCGACCGGCGCAGCGTGCTGCACGCGCTGCCTCTGAGCTACCGCCTCGATGACAGCAATGGCGCGATCAGCGAGCCGCAGGGCATGTGCGGCGAGCGGCTCGCCGTCGACCTCCATGCCGTGAGTGCCGACGAGGTGGCGATGCGCAATCTGATGCTGTGCGTCGAGCGCTGCCATCTCGGCGTCTCCAGCCTGGTGGCGGCGCCTTACGCCAGCGCGCTCTCGGTGATCACCCCTGACGAGGCCAAGCTCGGCGTGGCCTGCATCGATTTCGGCGCCGGCACCACCACGCTGTCGGTGCTGGTCGACGGTCACTTCATCCATGCCGACGCCATCGCGCTCGGCGGCAACGGCATCACCACCGACATCGCCCGCACCCTGTCAGCCCCGCTCGACTACGCCGAGCGGCTCAAGACGCTGCATGGCGCCGCGTTTGCCACGCTGTCCGACGAGCGGGAAATCATCACCTACCCCGCGGTCACCGGCCTGCCGCAGCCGAGCTTGAATCAAATCACCAAGGCGCAGCTCGCCGTCATCATCCGTCCGCGCGTCGAGGAGATTCTCGATCTGATGCGCAGGAGGTTGGCCGCAGCCGGTCCCGCCGCCGAGGTCACCCAGCATCTGGTGTTGACCGGAGGCGGCAGCCAGCTCACCGGCCTGTCGGAGCTTGCCGCCAACATGTTCGGGCGCCCGGTCAGGCTTGGCCGTCCGCGCTCGATGAGCGGGCTCCCCGCCGTCGCCGGGGCGCCGGACTTCGCCGCCGGCATCGGGCTTCTGCTGCATTGGGCGCGCGGCGACGATCGGCTGGCCGGCCGCGCCGAGCAGCGGTTCTTGCGCACCGGCACGGGCTATTTCGCCAAGGTCGGCGACTGGATAAGGGACAATTTTTGATCGCTGAAGAGGGCTTGAACAGCGCATCGCGGGGACGCGCCGAAGCGAGCCGAGCAAAGGGCAATGAAGGATCGGAAGACGGCCATGACCATCAACCTCAGAGTTCCTGATCTCACCGAACTCAAGCCGCGCATCACCGTATTCGGTGTCGGCGGGGCCGGCGGCAACGCCGTCAACAACATGATCGAACGCGGGCTCAAGGGCGTCGAGTTCGTGGTCGCCAATACCGACGCGCAAGCTCTGGCGAGCTCGGCCGCCGAACGCCGCATCCAGATGGGGGCCAACGTCACCGAAGGCCTCGGCGCCGGATCGAAGCCCGAGATTGGCGCCGCCGCCGCCGAGGAGGCGATGGCCGACATCAAGGCCCATCTGGTCGGCTGCCATATGGTGTTCATCACCGCCGGCATGGGCGGCGGCACCGGCACCGGCGCAGCACCGGTGATCGCCCGCGCCTCGCGCGAGGAAGGCATCCTGACCGTCGGCGTCGTCACCAAGCCGTTCCAGTTCGAGGGCTCGCGCCGGCTCCGCGCCGCCGAGGCCGGTATCGAAGCGCTGCAGAAATTCGTCGACACGCTGCTCATCATCCCCAACCAGAACCTGTTCCGCGTCGCCAACGAGAAGACCACCTTCACCGACGCCTTCTCCATGGCCGACGACGTGCTCCGGTCGGGCGTCGCCTGCATCACCGATTTGATGGTGAAGGAAGGGCTGATCAATCTCGACTTCGCCGACGTCCGCACCATCATGGCCGGCATGGGCAAGGCGATGATGGGCACCGGCGAATCGAGCGGCGACCGCCGCGCGATCGAAGCCGCCGAAGCCGCCATCTCCAATCCGCTGCTCGACGATGTGTGCATGAAGGGCGCGAGCGGCTTGCTCGTCTCCATCACCGGCGGCAACGACCTCACCCTCTACGAGGTCGACGAGGCGGCGAGCCGGGTGAGGGCCGAAGCCGATCCCGACGCCAACATCATTGTCGGCGCGACCTTTGACGACGAGCTCGACGGGTCGATCCGTGTGTCGGTGGTAGCGACCGGCATCGGCCTGTCCGTGTCGGCGCAAAACGCGGTCATCGAAGCGTCGCGGCACGCGCCGGCGCCAGAGCGGAGCAGATTGAGCGAACGTCTCGCCGGTCTGGCCACGCTGCCGGGAACGGCGGTCGATCTCGACGAGCCGAGCCTGGTGTTGGCGCCGAGCGAGGTGGTGAAAGAGCCGCCGGTGTGGCGCGCGCCCGGCAACGTGACCATCGAGAAGCGCCCCACTCAGGCAACCGGGATTGGCTTGCCGCTTGGCATGTCTCAGCAGAAGCCCGCGCCGCAAGCGCCGTCTCGGCCGTTCCAGCCGGCGCAGCCCTCTGCCGTCAGGCGTCCGGTGCGGCGCATGCCGAGCATCGAAGAGCTGCCGGTGGTGGCGCAAAACGCGATCAAGGCCAAGTCGGGCGAATCGCCGGGCTTTGGACTGAGGGAGCAGAAGAAGAAGGTCGGCTTCCTCGAGCGGCTGGCCAATGTCGGCCGGTCCCGCAAAGAGCCTGACGCCGAGATGCCGTCCAAGCGCGAGCCGGAATTCGGTCAGGCCTGGGGCGAGACCCCCCAGCCTCAAGCGCCGAGACCCCAGCTGCAAACCCCCTCGGCGGCGCCACGGGGCATCCGGATCGAGCGGCCGCGCAACGAGCCGGCCGCCCCTGCGGCGCCTAAACGGATCGAGGCGCAAGTCCGGGCGGTTCCGGTCGAAATGGCTGAAGCGGCAAGCGAATCACTGATGGATGACGATTTGGAGATCCCAGCTTTCCTGCGCCGCCGGGCGAACTAGACGGAGCGCCAGCGGTTAACCAAAATGCTCGTCAGACCACCGACGAACGATGGAAACCGAGTTACATCAATGAGTTATGAGGTTGCCCGGCCGGTAATACAGTGAAAGAAACCGTGATTTGTCGCCCTTGAGTCCCAGCGTTAAGCTTCTTGTTAGATTGATCAGCAGGACCAAAAAGGCACAATCCAAGGACCGATAAGGTCCAGCTTAAAGTGCCAGGGAGAGCTGATCAATGGGGGGCTCGGGGGTTCTCTCCTCGGGCTAGTAGGGAACTCAGAAGACGGCTCGGGGGCCGACGGGGGCCATGAAGGGTTTCATAGGGGCACGCCAAACTACGCTTGCCAGCGAGATTTCACTCACCGGCACCGGGGTTCATAGCGGGGCGCCAGTTTCCATCTCTCTTTGTCCGGCTGATGGCGACACTGGTATCCGTTTCCTTCTTTCCAACGGTCATGGCGAGGGCACCGAGGTCGTAGCCGACCAGCGGTCGGTCACCGGCGTGACGCTCTGCACCATCATCGGTGACGGCAATGGCGCCTCCGTGGCGACGGTCGAGCACCTTCTGGCCGCCCTGCGCGGTCTTGGCGTCGACAACGCCCTGATCGAAATCGACAGCGCCGAAGTCCCGATCATGGACGGCAGCGCCTCGCGCTTCGTCGAGGCGATCGACGAGGTTGGTCTTGCCGAGCTTGAGGCTCCCCGCCGCTTCCTCAAAGTCTTGAAGCGGGTCGCGGTGGAAGACGCCGGCGCCTATGGCGAACTCACCCCGCATAACGGCTTCCGTCTCGACGTTGAGATCGATTTCGACACGCCGCTGATCGGCACCCAGAAGATCGAAATCGACCTGAACCCCGGTTCCTTCCGCCGCGAGCTCGCGCGGGCCCGCACCTTCGGCTTCATGAAAGATGTCGAGCGGCTATGGGCCGCCGGTCTCGCCCTTGGCGCCTCGCTGGAAAACACCGTGGCGATCGGCGACGACCGCATCATCAACCGCGAAGGGCTGAGATTCTCCGACGAGTTCGTGCGCCACAAGGCGCTCGATGCGGTTGGCGACCTCGCTCTGGCGGGCGCACCGATCCTCGGCGCTTACCGCTCTCATCGCGGCGGCCACCGGCTGAATGCGCTGGTGCTCAAGGCGCTGTTCGCCGATGCCGAGGCCTGGACCATGGTCGAAGCCCCGCGTTACCGCGAGGTTCGTCATGCCGAGCTCAGCCATCGCCTTGCGGCCGCCAACTTCGCCGCCGAGCGGAGCTGATCGGACACGGCCGTCGGACTGCTTTCCAGCTACCTTTGCGTGCAGCTTGGCGCCGCTAAGTCCCGGCAATGCGCCGTCTGCGCGTGACGGGGCAAAAAATCACCATAATCCGCTAGTTGGGTGGTAACAGCTGCGCTAGCTTTGGCCGGCAGCCTCCGGGCTGCGGCAACCATCTGCGCGCGAGGGGACGGTTTTGAGGGGTCGCATGACCGGTTGGGTTGAGCCGCAGCGCGTGTCGGCGCGTCTTTGGGCGCCGGCCAGGGTCGCCTGCGTTGTGGTTATGGCCGGTCTGCTCGCCGGCTGCAGCTCGTTCGGCTGGCTCGGCGGCAACAAGGCGGAGGTCCCGGAGAATAACGACCCGCCGGATGTCATCTATAAAAAGGCCGAAGTGCTCGTCGATACCGGCAAATACGGCGATGCCGCCCGGGCCTACGAACAAGTCGACATCAATCACCCTTATTCGCAGGAGGCCCGCCGGGCCATCCTCATGGCGGCCTACGCCTATTACAAGGCCGCCAAATATGATGAGGCGATCGGAGCTGCCGACCGCTACCTCACGCTTCACCCCGGCACTCAGGAATCGGACCTCGCCCAGGACATCATCGCCATGTCCTATTACGACCGGGTGCTTGATCCGAAGCGCGATCAGACCACCGCCCGCAAGGCGCTGGTCGCCTATGACACCCTGTTGCAGCGCTATCCCGAGTCGCGCTACGCGGCTCAGGCGCAGAACCGGGCGCGTATTCTGCGCGATCTTCTGGCGGCCAACGAGATGGTGGTCGGCCGCTACTACCTCCGCCACAACAATTTCCTCGCGGCGATCAACCGCTTCCGCAGCGTGGTGACCGACTATCAGACGACCGAGCAGGTGGAAGAGGCCTTGATGCGCCTCACCGAGGCCTATATGGCCTTAGGCATCGTCAACGAGGCCCAAACGGCCGCTGCCGTGCTCGGCCACAACTTCCCGGACAGCAAGTGGTACCGGCACGCTTACGCGCTTTTGGGAAAACAAGGCCTCAAGCCGCAGGAGCACGAAGGGTCTTGGATCACCCAGACCTGGAAGGGCGACGGCAAGCCGGCCTGAAGCACCCGCCATGCTAGCCGCCCTGTCGATCCGCGACATCGTCCTGATCGACAAACTCGACCTCGAATTCGGCCAAGGCCTGTCGGTGCTGACCGGAGAGACCGGCGCCGGCAAGTCGATCCTGCTCGACGCCTTCTCGCTCGCTATCGGCGGGCGCGGCGACACTTCGCTGGTACGCCGCGGCGCGAGCCAAGGCCAGGTCACGGCGGTGTTCGACCTGCCCACCAGCCATCCGGTGTTCGCGCTCCTGGCCGAGAACGGCATCGCCACCGATGACGCCCTGATCTTGCGCCGGGTCCAGGGCGCCGACGGACGCAGCCGCGCCTTCATCAATGACACCAGCGTGAGCGTGCAGCTGCTGCGCCAAGTGGGGCAGGCGCTGGTCGAGATCCACGGCCAGCACGATGACCGCGCCCTGATCGATCCGTCCGGCCATCGCGACCTGGTGGATGCCTTCGGCGGCTTGAGCGGGGAGGCGGCGCGCGTCGCCGAGGCCTACGACACGTGGCAAACCGCCGAGGCCGAACGGTCCCGCCATGACCGCGAGATCGCCGCCTCGCGCGCCAATGCCGACTATCTCAGCCACGCGCTCGAGGAGCTTCGGCTGCTCGATCCGCAGGCCGGGGAGGAGGAGGCCTTGGCCTCCCGGCGCCAGCTGATGATGAACGCCGAGAAAATTGCCGCCGAGCTCACCGAGGCGCTCGATGCCCTGCAAGGGGAGGGCACCAGCGGTGCGCGCCTCGCGGCGGCGCTTCGCCGCATCGAACGCCAGGCGGCGACGATCCCCGACCTGCTCGCCCCGGTCGCTGCCGCGCTCGAACGCGCGCTGACCGAGGCCAATGCCGCCCAGGCCAAGATCGAGGAGGCGCTGGCCGCCACCTCGTTCGAGCCCAAGGAGCTCGAGCAGGCCGAGGAGCGGCTGTTCGCGCTCCGCGCGCTGGCGCGCAAGCACAAGGTCATGGTCGACGATCTGCCGGCCTTGGTCGCGCGGCTCGAAGCCGAGCTGGCGGCGCTCGAAACCAGCGAGACGCGGGCTGGCGAGCTGGCCAAGGCCGCCGCTTCGGCCCGCAGGGTCTATGAGACCTTGGCAACCGGACTGAGCAAGGCACGGCACCACGCGGCCAAGCGGCTCGATCACGAGGTCGCGGGCGAACTCGGCCCGCTCAAGCTCGAAAAAGCGAGCTTCATCACCCATATCGACACCGTCGAACTCGCCGAAGGCGGGCCGAGCGGGATCGACCGCGTGGCCTTTTGGGTCAGGACCAATCCCGGCACCGAGCCTGGCCCGTTGCTGAAGGTCGCCTCGGGCGGCGAGCTGGCACGGTTCATATTGGCGCTCAAAGTCGTGCTTGCCGCCCGCGGCTCGGCGCCGACCTTGGTGTTCGACGAGGCCGACGCCGGCGTTGGCGGGGCGACCGCGGCGGCCGTCGGCGAGCGTCTGGCACGGCTCGCCGCCGGCGCCCAGGTGCTGGCGGTGACCCACGCGCCCCAGGTCGCGGCCGTCGCCGCCGGCCATTTGCTGATCGCCAAGGAGGCGGTGCGCGGCCCGGACGGCGAGGCCATGGCCACCCGCGTCGCCGTGCTCGAAGGCGAGCATCGCCGCGAGGAGATCGCGCGCATGCTGGCCGGCCAGACCATCACCGACGAGGCGCGCAAAGCGGCCGATCGGCTGATGACCCGCTCGGCATGATCGAAGTCCATGAGCAAGTCGAAAGCGAACAAGAAGGTTGGTACGGGCGACAGGCTTGTCGAGAAGCCCGTTGACACGCTCGACGAGGCCGAAGCCGCCGCCGAGCTAAAACGGCTCGCCGCCGAGATCGGCCGTCACGACGAGCTCTATTACCGCAACGATGAGCCGGAGATTTCCGACGCGGCATACGACGCGTTGCGCGCCCGCAACGACGCGATCGAAGCGCGCTTTCCCCATCTCGTCCGCGACGACAGTCCCTCGCTGAAGATCGGCGCGGCGCCGGTCGAGGCGTTCGGCAAGGTTACCCACCGCGTGCCGATGCTGTCGCTCGGCAATGTGTTCGACGAGGAGGGCTTGCGCGATTTCCTCGACCGCATCGGACGATTTCTCGGACGCTCGGTGGAAGGTCTTGCCTTCACCGCCGAGCCCAAGATCGACGGCCTGTCCATCACGCTCCGCTACGAGGAGGGCCGGCTGGTCCAGGGTGCCACCCGCGGCGACGGCTATGAGGGCGAGAACGTCACCGCCAATGTCCGCACCATCGGCGACATCCCCAAGACCATCAAATCGCGCGGCTTCCCCGATCCGTTCGAGTTGAGGGGCGAGATCTATATGAGCCGCGCCGCCTTCCAGCGCATGAACGCAGGACCAGGCCGAGCGCGGCGAACGCCTGTTCGCCAATCCGCGCAACGCCGCGGCCGGCTCGCTGCGCCAGCTCGATTCATCGATCACCGCCAAGCGGCCGCTGCGCTTCTTCGCCTATGGCTGGGGCGAGGTGGCCGACCTGCCGGCCGAGACGCAATGGGACGCCTATCAGATCTTGCGGGCCTGGGGCTTCCCGCTGAACCCGCTCATCAGGCTGACCCACACGGTCGAGGAAATGCTTGAAACCTATCGCGATATCGAAAGCGGCCGGTCGGGCCTCGACTACGACATCGATGGCATCGTCTACAAGCTCGACCGGCTCGACCTCCAGCAGCGGCTCGGCTTCGTGTCGCGCTCGCCGCGCTTCGCCGTCGCCCATAAATTCCCCGCCGAGAAGGCGACCACCATCTTGCGCGACATCGACATCCAGGTCGGCCGCACCGGCGCGCTCACGCCGGTCGCCAAGCTCGATCCGGTCACGGTCGGCGGCGTGGTGGTGCAGAACGCGACCCTGCATAACGAGGACGAGATCGCCCGCAAGGACGTGCGGATCGGCGACACGGTGATCGTGCAACGGGCCGGCGACGTCATCCCGCAGATTCTCGGGCCGGTTCAAGACAAGCGGCCTAAGGGCGCGAAACGATTCAAATTTCCCACTGTGTGCCCGGCCTGCGGCAGCCACGCCACGCGCGAGATCAACCCCAATACCGGCAAGGAGGATGTGGTCAGGCGCTGCACCGGCGGGCTGATCTGCCCGGCGCAGCGGGTCGAGCGCCTCAAGCATTTCGTCTCGCGCAACGCCTTCGACATCGAGGGTCTGGGCGAGAAGCACATCAAATCGTTCTACGACGACGGGTTGATCCAGTCGCCGCCCGACATCTTCACGCTCGCCAAGCGCGATAAGCGCGCCTCATCGAAGCTCATGGAGCGGGAAGGGTGGGGCGAGACCTCGGCGCAGAAACTGTTCGACGCCATCGCGGCGCGACGCGCCGTCAAGCTCGACCGCTTCATCTATGCGCTCGGCATTCCCCATGTGGGCGAGATCACGGCCCGGCTCCTGGCCCGGAACTACGGCACGGCCGAAGCCTTCGTCGCCGCCATGCGCGCCGCCGGCGCCAACCGGGAAGGCGAGGCCTTTACCGAGCTCGACAATATCGAAGGCATCGGCCCGACCGTGGCGGCTGCCATCGCCGATTTCTTCGCCGAGAAGCATAATGTCGACGTGGTGAGGGACCTTCTCAAGGAGGTGACCCCGCAAGCAGCTCGAGGCGATCGATCACGCCTCGCCGATCTCCGGCAAGACCGTGGTGTTCACCGGCACGCTGGAAAAGATGACCCGCTCGGAGGCCAAGGCCCGCGCCGAGCGCCTCGGCGCCAAGGTGGCCGGCTCCGTCTCCAAGAACACCGATTACGTGGTGGCGGGGCCCGGCGCCGGCTCGAAGCTGAAAAATGCCAAGGAGCTCGGCGTTAAGGTGCTGACCGAGGACGAGTGGCTGAAGCTGATCGGCTGAGCCTCAGCCATATTTCAGCTTCATGGCGATGATGGCGAGCGCCAGCCCGAGCGTGATGGCGTTGGAGACGATGATCGGCCAATTGCCGATCAGCAGGCCGAACACCATCCACAACAACACCCCGGTGGCGAACGCCACATACATAATCAGCGAGATCGCGCGGGTGTCCTTGTAGCGGATGATGTGCAGCGCCTGGGGCAGGAACGCCGCCGTGGTGAGCGTTGCCGCCGCGGCCGAGACGAAGACCTCGATCGCCATCTAGCCGATCGGGGCGGTGGCGTGGCGGAGCCAGGCCCGGTCGTCGCTGAGCAGCACCGGCTCGATCTCGCGCCTGACCCGGGCGTGATAGGCGTTGAGCCAGGCGAGCTCCCACGGCACGAGCTGCTTCGGGTCGATCAGCCTTCGGTCGAACGGCACCAGCGTCAGGGTCTCGAAGCCCATCATCTCGCGCGTGCCTCCTTGGATGCGCGCGGGCGGCGTCACCAGCACCAGATTTTCCAGCCTGATGCCGTATTGCCCTTCGAGATAATAGCCTGGCTCGTTTGACAGGATCATGCCGGGCTCGAGCTCGACCGTGCCGAGCCGCGACAGGCGCTGCGGCCCCTCATGCACCGACAGATAGCTGCCGACGCCATGGCCGGTGCCATGGTCGAAATCGAGCCCCGCCTCCCACAGCGGCCGCCGCGCCAGCGGGTCGAGGTCCTGGCCGCGCGTGCCCTTGGGAAACCGCGCCGTGGCGATGGCGATATGCGCCTTCAGCACCAGCCCGTAATGCCGGCGCATCTCCGCCGTCGGCGTGCCGATGGCGACGGTGCGGGTCACGTCGGTGGTGCCGTCGCGGTATTGGGCGCCGGAATCGATCAAATAGAGCGTGCCGGTTTGCAGCGCGCGCTTGCCCTTGGTGGTCGGGCGGTAATGGACGATGGCGCCGTTCGGTCCGGCCGCGGAGATGGTGTCGAAGCTGATATCCTTGAGCTGGCCGGACTCGCGGCGGCAATCTTCGAGCTTCATGGCTGCGGCCACCTCGTCGATCTTGCCGGACTCGGCAACCTCGTCGAGCCAGGCGAGGAACCGCGCCATGGCCAGGCCGTCGCGCAGGTGCGCGGTGTGCGCGCCTTTGATCTCGACCTCGTTCTTGATCGCCTTGGGCGCGATGCACGGGTCCGCGCCCGGCACGAATTGAGCACCCTCGGCCTTGAGCAATTGGGCGAACCGGATCGGCGCGGTGTCGGGATCGAGCCTGACGCGTGCCTTGGCCTGGCCGAGCGCCTTGAGCCTCTCGGTGAGCGCGGCCGGCTCGGCGAGATCGACCAGCTCGCGCAGTTCGCCTTTGACGTTGTCGCCGACCTTGGCCGGATCGATGAACAGGGTCGGGCGCCCTGTGGCCGGCACGATGGCGAAGGCGAGCGCGACCGGCGTGTGCTTGAGATCGCCGCCCCTGATATTGAACAGCCAGGCGATCGAATCGAGCAGGGTCAGGAGCACTGCGTCGACATTGCTCTCCTTGAGGTGCGCCTGCACGTCGCGGATCTTGTCGAAGGTGCTGCGCCCGGAATATTCGACGCCGTGCGGCACGATCTGGGCGGGCGACGGCTTGGGCCGGTCCTGCCACAGCGCATCGATCGGGTTGACCTCGACCGGATTGAGCTTGATGCCCGACTTGGCGAGCGTCTCGGTCAGCCGCTCGATCTCTTTGATGGTATGCAGCGCGGGATCGTAGCCGACCGCCGCACCCTTGGTAAGATTGTCGGCGATCCAAGCCGACGCCTTGGCCTCGGGCGTCTGCAACACCTCGAACAGAGTCGGGTCGACCTGCGCCCGGGCCTGCAGGATGTAGCGCCCGTCGACGAACAGTGCCGCCCACTTGTCCAGCACCACGGCCACGCCGGCCGATCCGGTGAACCCGGTCAGCCACGCCAGGCGCTCGGCCGCAGGCGGCAGGAACTCGTTCTGATGCTCGTCGCTATGGGGAACGAGAAAGCCCTTGAGCCTCTTCGACTTCAGTTCCCGTTGCAACGCCTTGACCCGCTCGCCGCTCGCGGCCGGTGAACTGACGTCTTCGAAAATTTGATACATGCCGGCTGTTGTAAGCGCAAAGCTCCGTTGCGATCAATCGCGCACAATGTGCGCGCTGCGACGGGTTATCACCAGGGTCGCCCATCCTTCGAGAATGATTCGCTTTTTGAGGGTGAAACCATGGCCGAGGGTGCGCGCCTCGATTGCACGCGCCTGGGTTAGGGTGAGGCCGGAAAGAATCGCGGTGCCGCCGGGTCGAACATGGCGCGCGAGCTCTGGCGCGAGATCGTAGAGCGCGCGCTCGAGCAGGTTGGCGAGCACCAGATCGGCCTTGGCCCGCCACAGCAAGGGATGCAGAAAGCCACGCGCCTGGAGCACGCGCAGCGACGGCGCCACGCCGTTCTGTCGTGCATTGTCGGCCGCGGTCATGACCGCCACCGGATCGCTGTCGCTCGCCACCACCCTCAACTTGAGCGCGGCGGCGGCGATGGCAAGGATGCCGGTGCCGGTGCCGATATCGATCACCAGGCGCGGGCGATGGCGCTTGAGGTGATCGTCGAGCGCCAGCAGGCAGCCGCGCGTCGAGGCATGATGAGCCGTGCCGAACGCCTGGCCGGCGTCGATCTCGATGACATGGCGGCGCCGCGGCATTTTGCTCCGGTCGTGGCTGCCGTGGACCACGAAGCGTCCGGCAGAAACCGGACCGCGTTGGCCTTGCGACAGGGTCACCCAATCGGCGGGCGCGATTTCCTCGATGGTGAGGGACGAGCTCCCGTTTCCGCCGGCCTGCGCGATCAGCGCCAGCAGCGCCTCGCGCCGAGGCGGCGCATCGTAATGGGCGAAGATTTCGCAGCGACCTGGTCCGCGCTCGAACAGTCCGACCGCGACCGGAGCGGGCTCCGCCGCCTCTTCCAGCGCGCGGACGATCCGCTCGCCAAGCAACGCCTCGGCCTCGATGCTCGCCTGATGGATGATGGCTGGTGACGGCGCCGCCGCGTTCTCGACCAAGGCTTACGCTCGCGCTCTGAAGGCTTGCATGGCGAGGGAGCTTAGGGCCGAGCGGCGCCCGCGCGCAAATCCAGAGATTTTCGCCGCCGGCGCCCGTCGTCCCTACCCATTTGGGTAGTGCCGCACGCGTCTGTCCTACCTAGAGTTAACTTGACTCTCCATCGAGCCGAAGGAGAGTTGCGGTGGGAGCAGACAGGTCGGCGCAGCTTTTGTCGGCTCCCGCTTGCTTGCTCTGCTTTCAAGTCAGAAGAGCTCGCATCACCCGGAGAATATCCTCATGAAAGCACTGTCAATTGTTTGCGCCGTCGCGGCGTTGCTGGTTTGCGCCGCCATTCCGCTCAAATCCTTCGCCGAAGACGACGCCAAGATGAGCGCGGCGCAAATCGCCGCCGGACAGACCAAGGCCGGCGTCGCCAATACGCTGATCGTCATCGGCCGGTCCGCCAAGGACCCCGACATGCTGATGGCCGCGGCGAGGCTCCTCGCTTCGATCGACGCGCCGGTGGCCGATCCCAAGGCGAGTGCTGACGGCAAGCCCGTGTTCTACGACGTCGACGCCATCGTGGTCGAAGCGGACGGCTATGCCGCCAATCGCAGCGCCAAGCCGACCTCGCGCAACTACGCCGGCTTCTGCCACTACGAATATCTCTGCGACAGCCTGAGCTGCAGCTATGTCTGGGTGTGCTGACCGCTGCTAACGCGGTGTGCTGACAGGCGGCTTCGTCGAGCGGGTCAGGGGCTCGAGCCCTGAGTTCCGCTCGACGGAGCGGCGCCTCACGACTGCTTGCCGAAGCAGACCCGCGCGGCGGCCTCTTGCTTGCACGGCGTCCCGGCCGGCGTGCCGCAGATTTCCGCAAGCTTGGCGGTGGAGACGCACATCCCGTCAGGGCCGCGCCAGCCTGGGCCGCCTTTGCAGCCGCAGCCTTTGCAGCGGCAGACCTCTTGGGCGACCGCCGCCGATGGCCCTAGCGGAGCGAGAAAAGCAAACGAAATCATAATCATGGCTGAAATGGCGAGAGCGCGCATGACCCATCTCCCTCTGTTGCGCCAGCGCCAATGTACACGTTTTGTTCTCGCCAGGGAAGGGTCCGCAGCACTCACCAATTCAGGCAACCGATCGAGAATTTCTTGAAGGCGACCGGGTCGGCCGGCGCGGTGATCTTGGCGCCGGGCGCATCGATCGACAGCATTTTCGCCTTGCTGGCGATGTCGACCGCGAGATCCTTGCTCGGTACGCTCGTCTCGTAACGATAGACCTCGCCGTCCGGCTGATTTTGGCATGCGTTCGAGCCCCCGCAGATCAGCGGCGTGAGCGGCACGGCTTGGTGGCCTTTGTCCTCGTCGACGCGAAGCACGACCTTGTGCTTGCCGGGCTTGTTGCCCTTCTCGACCTCGACCTCGATGCGGGTCTCGTCGCGTCCGGTTTCTCCCTCTGCCTGTCCGCACGAGATCGACAGCACCGGCCTGCCGGGCTCGCCGTAGACCAGATAGGCGATCTGCGCGGCCTCGACCGTCCAGAGCGGTTCGGCGCCGGCGACCGGCGCCAGCCCGGTCATCGCCACGGCAAGAACGACGCAACACCGCATGGGCGCCTTCACACCCGCTCGACGAAGGTGTCGACCACCTTCTTCTGCCCGGCCTTGTCGAAATCGACCGTGAGCTTGTTGCCGTCGACCTGCGCCACGCGGCCATAGCCGAATTTCTGGTGGAACACCCGTTCCCCGATGGCGAGCCCGGCGCCCTCGGCGGTGCTCGCCGCCACCAGCGTGCCGTCGATGGTCATGGGCTCGCGCGAGCGGGGCGCGTTCGCACCGCGCGGCCGGTTCCGCTGCGCGCGCTGCCAGCCCGGCGTCTCGTAGAAGCCGCTGGCGAACACAGTCTCGGCGCTGTCGAACCGGCTCGGCCCGTAGCCGCGCAGGCCTTTGTCCTCGGCAACGACGATATGGTCGGCCGGCAACTCGTCGATGAAGCGGGAGGGGAGCGCGGTCTGCCACGTGCCGTGGTTCCGGCGGTTCTGCGCGAAGGTGATCTTGGCGCGCAGCCTCGCCCGCGTCAGGCCGACATGAGCGAGCCGCCGCTCTTCCTCGAGGCCGGAGCGGCCCGATTCGTCGAGGCTGCGCTGATGCGGCAGCAGCCCTTCGTCCCAGCCGGGCAGGAACACGGTGTCGAATTCCAGCCCCTTGGCGGAATGCAGCGTCATCAGGCTGACGCGGTCGGCGCCTTCTTCGGTCTGCGCGTCCATTACGAGCGAGACATGCTCGAGGAAGCCGGCCAGCGTGTCGAACTCCTCCATGAAGCGGATCAGCTCTTTGAGGTTCTCGAGCTTGGACTGCGCCTGCGGCGAGCGCTCGGCCTGCCACATGGCGGTATAGCCGGACTCATCGAGGATCAGCTCGGCGAGCTCGGTGTGGCGCATGGTGTCGATCAGCGAGCGCCAGCGGTCGAACGCCGCGATCAGATCGGCAAGCGACTTGCGCGCCTTGGGCTTCAGCTCTTCGGTCTCGACGATCAGCCGCGCCGCCTGAAACAGTGGCACGCCTTGCGCGCGGGCCAGCTGATGCAGCGACTTCAAGCTCGACTCGCCCAAGCCCCGGCGCGGCGTGTTGACGATGCGCTCGAATTTGAGGTCGTTGGCGGGGTTGAGGGTGACCTCGAAATAGGCGGTGGCGTCCTTGATCTCCTGCCGCTCATAGAAGCGCGGGCCGCCGATCACGCGATAGGGCAGGCCGAGGGTGATGAAGCGGTCCTCGAAGGCGCGCATCTGGAACGAGGCGCGCACCAGAATGGCGATCTCGCTCAAAGCATGGCCCCGGCGCTGGATCTGCTCGATGTCCTCGCCGATGACGCGCGCTTCCTCCTCGTCGTCCCAGCAGCCTTCGATCTCGACCGGCTCGCCGAGATCGCCGTCGGTGCGGAGCGTCTTGCCGAGCCGTCCCTTGTTATGGGCGATCAGGCCGGACGCCGCTCCGAGGATGTGTCCGGTCGAGCGATAGTTGCGCTCGAGCCTGATGATCTTGGCGCCGGGGAAGTCGGTCTCGAATCTGAGAATGTTGTCGACCTCGGCGCCGCGCCAGCCATAGATCGACTGATCGTCGTCGCCGACGCAGCAAATATTGCCGTTGCCTTGGGCCAGCAGCCGCAGCCACAAATATTGCGCGACGTTGGAATCCTGATACTCGTCGACCAGCATGAAGTGAAAGCGCTGCTGATATTTGGCGAGCACGTCGGGCTGCTCCTGGAACAGCCGCAAATTCTCCAGCAACAGATCGCCGAAATCGGCGGCATTCAACTCCTTGAGGCGCGTCTGATACAGCGCGTACAGCTCGCGCGCTTTGCCGTTGGCAAAGGCGAAGCTCTCGCCCTCCGGCACGCGCTTGGGCACCAGCCCTCTATTCTTCCAGCCGTCGATCATGGCCGCCAGCAGCCGCGCCGGCCAGCGCTTCTCGTCGATATTCTCGGCGTCGAGCAATTGCTTCAGCAGCCTGATCTGGTCGTCGGTGTCGAGCACGGTGAAGGATGGCTTGAGATCGACCAGCTCGGCATGGCGGCGCATGATCTTGACGCCGATGGCGTGGAAGGTTCCGAGCCACGGCATGCCTTCGACCACGCCGCCGATCAGTTGGCCGATGCGGGCCTTCATCTCGCGCGCCGCCTTGTTGGTGAAGGTGACGGCGAGGATTTCCCCGGGCCGCGCCCGGCCCTGGCTCAGAATATGGCCGATGCGGGTCGTGAGCACGCGTGTCTTGCCGGTGCCGGCCCCGGCCAGCACCAGAAGCGGGCCGTCCAGGGTCTCGACCGCCTCGCGCTGCTCGGGGTTGAGCGCGTCGAGATAATGGCCAGGGCGGAGCCGCATGGCGCGCTGTGAGGTGGACAGCTGCTCCTCATCTGGTGGGGGCAGGGCTTCCGCGGCGGAGGAGCGAATCTTCGTCATTGAGTCGAAAACTATACCATTGGCGGCGCTGGGAAAGAAAAGCAGGGTGCCTGATGCAAAGCCCTTGGGCTTGGCCCGTTCCTGTCATATGACAGCGTGTCATTTTGCCCGCCAAATGCGCAGCTAGGGCTCGCCCGGCCCGGTTGCAACCCTGCTAGGTGAGTCTCTGCCCTTGGACGAGGAAGGCCCGCTAGACCACGCCACCGCCAGCGCCGAAGCCGCCGCTGCCGCGGCCGAGGCGCCGACGCCCAAGGGGATCTTCAGCCGCGAATGGGCCGCGCTGTTGTTCGCCGTGATCAGCTTCATCATCGCCCAGCTGATCGTGGTGACGCTGCATTACCGCGCCACCCGTCTCACCCATGAGACCGAGGAGATCAAACTCGCGCGCGAACTCTACCGCGAGTTCTACTTTCAGGAGAAATCCTACCTGCAAATCGCCGGCGCGATCGAGTCGTGCCAGAAGCTTTACAAGAACGACGGCGGCAGCTTCAGCCACGTGGCCATCAACGAGTATCTGGGTTTTTTCTCCGACCTCGGCCTGTTCATGCGGCGCGGCGCGCTGAGCGAGGAGCTGATCGGCCACTTTTTCGGCGCATATATCGTCGAGGCCTACGAATATCCTGAAATCAAACTTTATATCGCGCGCACGCGGAAGAACTTTCAGCAGCCGGAAGCGTTCGCCGAATTCGAGAAGGTGGCCGAGGAGATCGAGAGCGATCCGCGCTTCGCACCCCTTGTGACCCTCGCCAAAACCATGTGCGCCAACCAGCCGGAAGGAAACCCATCGCCATGACCCCCCGCATTGCGATCGCGCTTTGCCTGATTCTGTCCCTGAGCGGCGCAAGCCTGGCCTCCGGGCCGTCTGAGTCCGGAGGCAAAGCGGAAGACGCCGGTGCGACCGATGCGACCGCGGATCCGTCCGCGGCAAGTTCTGAGGGTGACGACCCGGGCGAAGCGACCGACCAGATCGAGTCGGACGATCAGGACATTGCGCCGATCGATGTCCACCGGCACCGTCCCGGCGCGTGCCCGGAAGGACCGCCCTGCAAGGGCGACGGCGATTGATGGGCTCCAAGACTTGACGCCACGCTCATGACAACGCCAAGCTCCGCGTCTGACAAAAAACCGCAGGGAAACTTTGCTATGCCCATTGCGGTTGTTTGAGGCCACTGCCAAAAGACGCTTAGCTCCATCGGTTGGGAGACGGGAATATGCTTGATGTTTCGAGGATCGGTATAGCTGCGCTTATTGTTGCGGCGTTCGGCTTAGGCGCAATTCAACCCGCCGAGGCGGCCTGCCAGTTGATCAAGGCCACGCACAGCGCCGGCTCCAAGGCCGAGGCGGCCAAAAGCTCGCAGGCGTTGGTGTTGAAAAGTGCCGCAGAGCTGAAACGCTCCAAGCGATGGAGCTACATCACGCTCTACGCCAAAAAGGTGAAGGGCGATCCGTTCTGGAAGGCCGTTCGTCCCGGCGCGCCCCCTCCGGAAGCCGTGCTCAAGCCCGACATCATCACCGAGCGATTCTTCACCACCTGTTTCACCGGCGTGGTGGTGCCGTATGTCTGCACCACGGGCTCGGCCGTCTGCGGCCAATAACGCCTGTTAGCCTGTCATGACCCGGGATCGACCGGCGCGCCCCAAGCGCGCCGGCGATGCGTTGCCGAACCCGGAAGCGTGATCGACCGTTAGCCTAATGTGAAGCTTGCCGCCTCATCCTCGCCACAGGGCTTGGTAAGGTGGCGTTCAACCTTACCTATAGGCAATGGATCGAGAGCGTATCGCCGTGCTGAAGCCCCGCGCGCTAATGCCGTACTACACCCTCCGCGAGCGGATCGCCGACGGCTGCATCCACGCCGTCGGGGTCACCGCCAGTCTCCTCGCCCTGACCGCGCTCCTCATCCTCGCCGTGCAATCCGAGACCCTCTCGTGGGGCGTGAGCCTGACCATTTACGGGCTCGCTTTGGTGGCGACCTTCGGCTTTTCCGCGGGCTACCATCTGGTGGTCCGCCCCCCCAAGCTCAAGGAGGTCCTGCGCCGGCTCGATCACGCCGCCATCTTCCTGATGATCGCCGCGACCTATACGCCGTTCATCCTGATCAAGATGCAAACGCCCTGGGGGTTCGGCCTGCTGGCCGTGGTGTGGACCATGGCCGCCATCGGCATCGCCATCAAACTGTTCGCGCCGGGCTTTCTCGACGGGTTGTCGACCGCGCTCTATCTGGTGCAAGGCTGGGCGGTGATTGCCGCGTGGCAGCCGTTGATGTCGGCGCTGCCGGGCGTCGCGCTGACGCTGCTCACGATCGGCGGCGTGCTCTACACCGTCGGCGTGGTGTTTCATCTGTGGGAGCGGCTGCCCTATCAGAACGCCATCTGGCACGGCTTCGTGCTGTCGGCGGCAAGCTGCCACTTCGCGGCGGTCATTTTCCTGGTCGAGACCTGATCGCGCCGTCCGAAAAGCTTCATCGATCCCGGCGAAGCACCCTATAAACTGGGCCCATGACCGCAGTCATGGCCGACCAAGGCAAGCGCGCGCTGTTCGCCCAACTGGCCGCGCGCTTCGGCGACCGATTCTCCGTGAGCCAGGCGCTGCGCGAGCAGCACGCCAACACGCTCACCTGGCTCAAGCGCGAGCCGCCCGACGCCGTCCTGTTCGCCGAGAGCGAAGCCGAGGTCGCCGACATCGTGACGCTCTGCGCCGAGGCCCGCGTGCCGGTGATCGCGTTCGGCACCGGCACCTCGCTCGAGGGTCACGTCAATGCGCCGTTCGGCGGCGTCTCGCTCGATCTGTCGCGCATGAACCGCATCCTCGTCGTGCACGAGGCCGACCTCGATTGCGAGGTCGAGCCGGGCGTCACCCGCAAGCAGCTCAACGACCACTTGCGCGACCGAGGTCTGTTCTTCCCGGTCGATCCCGGCGCCGATGCGTCGCTCGGCGGCATGGCGGCGACGCGCGCCTCCGGCACCAACGCCGTGCGCTACGGCACCATGCGCGACGCGGTGCTCGGCCTGTCCGCGGTGCTGGCCGACGGCAGCGTCATCCACACCGGCGGCAGGGCGCGGAAATCTTCCGCCGGCTACGACCTTACCCGCCTCCTGGTCGGCTCCGAGGGCACGCTCGGTGTCATCACCAGGCTGACGCTCAAGCTGCACGGCATTCCCGAGACCATTCTCGCCGCGGTCTGTCCCTTCGCGTCGATCGAGGGCGCCTGCAACGCCACCATCGCCGCGCTGCAGATGGGGCTGCCGCTCGCCCGCATCGAATTGCTCGACGAGGTGCAGATCAGAGCCTGCAATGCCTATTCGCATCTCACGCTGCCTGAGACGCCGACCCTGTTTCTCGAGTTTCACGGCACGGCAGCTTCGGCGCGCGAGCAGGTCGAAGCCTTCGCCGAGATTGCCCGCGCCGAAGGGGGAGGGGACTACGCTTACGCCGAGCGGCCCGAGGACCGGACCAGACTGTGGCAGGCGCGGCATGACGCCTATTGGGCCGCGCGCGGCTTGAAGCCGGGCGCCGAAGTGCTGTCCACCGATGTCTGCGTGCCGATCTCGGCGCTCGCCGCCTGCGTCACCGCCACGCGTGCCGACATCGACCGGCTGGGCCTGCTCGCCCCGATCGTCGGCCATGTCGGCGACGGCAATTTCCACGTCATGCCGCTGATCGACCCCGCCGATCCGGAGGAGCGGCGCAAGGTGCAGGCCTTTCTCGATCGGCTGGTTGAGCGGGCGCTGGCCTATGGCGGCACCTCGACCGGCGAGCATGGCGTAGGCCAGGGCAAGATTTCCTATCTCGCCGCCGAGCATGGGGCAGGCATTTCGGCGATGATTGCCATAAAAAAGGCGCTCGATCCGCTGAATATCCTCAATCCTGGCAAGATTTTTGCGTTACCATAACGGCGCGTCGCAGGGGGGCCGGGGTCCTCGGCGCTTAGCTGCTCAACAGCACGCGCCAGAGCCTTGGGTTGGACGGCGGTGAACTCGCTCCTACTGACGTTGACGGCAGTGTTGATTCTGGTCTTGAGCGCGCTGTTTGCCGCGCCGCTCTTCATCGACTGGAACGACTACCGGTCCGTGTTCGAGACCCAAGCCACCAATCTGCTCGGCCGCCAGGTCAAGGTCGGCGGCAAGGTCCATCTCGTCCTGCTGCCGTCTCCCGAGCTGAGATTCGACGACATCAGGGTCGCCGATCAGGAGGGCCGACTCGACCGGCCGTTCCTCGAAGCCCGCTCGCTCGAGGCCTGGCTCAATATCGGCGCGCTGCTCAGCGGCACCATCGAGGCCCGCAAGATCGCCATGGTCGATCCGATCCTGCGGTTAGATCTCAAGGAAGACGGCACCGGCAATTGGAGCGACGTAGGACGCCGCGGCGTGGCGCTGCCCTTCGCCCCGAAAGGCGTGCTGCTCGACGAGGTCGGCGTGTCGGGCGGCCGGATCGAGATCACCAAGCAGGGGCTGCCCCAGTTCACCCTGACCGACGTCGGCGGCGAACTGAGCGCCCAGTCGCTGTCGGGACCTTATAAGGTTTCGGCCAGCTACCTCTTTGCCGGCCGCCCGCAAGAGCTGCGCTTCTCGACCAGCGAGCCTGACGCGGCCGGAGTGTTCCGCATCAAATCTTCGCTGCGCGACTTCGACCGCAACACCACCTACAGCATCGACGGCGGCGTTTCCGGGCTCGGCGCCAAGCCTCGGTTCGACGGCGCCATCGTGGTGCGCGCCGCAACCGTCGTCGCCGCCAACGGAACGGAAGAGGGGGCCGAAGCCGAAACTGCCGAGCAGCCGGCCGCGACCGCCTCGCGCGACAAGATTTCCCGCTACGAATTGAAGGGGGCGATCACCGCCACGCCCGAGCAAGCCGAACTGCCCGATTTCGATCTCACCATCCAGGCCAACGGTCATCCTCAGATTTTCAAAGGCAGCGTGGTGCTCGACTTTGCCGACCGCATCTCGGCCAAGGCCGAGCTTGCAGCGGGCTTTGTCGATCTCGATGCGCTGCTCGCGGTGCCGGGCGCCGAGGAACGGCCCACCCCGGCCGCGGTGCTTTACATGTTCGCCAACGAGATGCTCGGCCAGGCGGCCGAGTTCGGCGATGGCACCTTGACCTTCGCCATCGAGCAGGCCGGACTTGGCGGCGACCTGGTCGGCGCAGTCGATCTCGCACTCGCCAGCAAGGACGGTGCGCTCGCGATCGAGCGCCTCAAGGCCGTGCTCCCCGGCGACAATCGCATCGAGGCCGCCGGCCGCCTTACCCGCGGCGAGTTCGGTCCGGTGTTTGTCGGTCCGGTCACGCTCGCCGGCGCGAAGCTCAAGCCGCTCACCCGCTGGGCGGTGGGCGACCGCGACATGTCGGGACAAGCCTCGGTCGGCGAGTTTACCTTCACGGCCACCGCCACCATCGGCGACGGCGCGCTCAAGCTGGCCGACGCATCGGGCGAGCTGAGCGGCACCAAGTTCCACGGCGGCTTGCGGCTGCAAGGCGGCGAGCGCCGGTCGATCGAAATTGACCTCGACAGCGACCGGCTCGATTTGCGCGAAATGATCGGCGACGGGCCGCTGTGGCAGGCGTGGCTGCCGTCCGCCGGCACCGGCGGCGCGGCCGATGCCGGTCAGAGCCTGTTCAGCCAGATCCGCGGCGATGACATGCGCGTAACCTTGCGCGTCGGGGAGCTGCTGCTGCCCAATATTCCCGCCGGCAAGCTCGATGCGCGCTTTGCCTTCCAGCGCGACACCCTCGATGTCGAGCAACTCGATTTCGCCGCGCCCGGCGCGCTTGCCATCAACGGCAAAGGCCGCATCGAGCGGGTGAGCGCAGCGCCCGCCGGCCGCGTCGATTTTGCGCTTTCCGCCGCCACCGCCGACAGCGTGCGCATCGCCGCCAATCTGTTCGGACTGCCCGAGAACGTGGGCCGGTCGAAGCATCTATCGGCGCTGGCGCCGCTCGACGTGAAGGTCAGCCTGGTCGCCTCGCGCGAGGGCGAGGCCACCAGCGCTTCCATCAAACTGGGCGGCAAGGCCGGCGCTTCCGACGTGTCGCTCGTGGCCCGCGCCCTAGGCAATCCCGCCAAGCCCGGCGAGGCGAATATCGCCATCGACGGCAACGTCACGGGCGAACGGCCGCAAGCCATTCTCGTGTTGCTGTTCCCTGACCTTCCGGTCGAACGCCTCACCGCTGCCGGCCAGAATAGCGGCAAGCTGACGGTCAAGCTCTCCGGCGTGCCGAACAACAAGATCATCGGCAAGGCCGCGCTCGAGACCGGATCGATGGGCGTCGCCTTCGCCGGCCAGGGGTCGCTGCAACCGGGTGGATTTGCCTTCACCGGCAAAGGCGCGATGGTGAGCCAAGATGCGAGCCAGGCGCTGACGCTGATCGGTTTCGAGGCGCCGCCGAGCGCCGGGGGCCTGCCACTGAAATTGCGCTTCGAGCTGGTCAAGCAAGGCCCCGCCGTCGATCTCAAGGCGATCACCGGCGCGATCGCCGGCGAGGATGTCACCGGCAGCGCGCATTTCGAGCTCGGTGGCGCCAAGACGCGCTTCGCGTTGTCAGGCAGCGCCGACACCATTTCGCTGCCGTCGCTGCTCGGCGTGTTGGTGGCGTGGCACCGCACGCCCTCGACCGAGGAGATGCTGGGTTCGATCGGCAGCGGCGTGTCGGAGTTTTGGCCGTCGCGCGGCTTTGCGCTTGGGCCGGTCGAAAAGTCCGAAGGCTCGATCACGCTCAAGGCCAACACGCTGACCCTCGGCTCTGCGCTCACGGTTCAAGGCGCCACGCTGGCGGCTTCGGTCGGCAAGGACGGATTGTCGATCACCGACTTGACCGGCCGCCTGTTCGGCGGGGAGTTTGCCGCTTCCGGCACGCTGTCGCCGCGCGGCAACGGCGCGGAGCTGACCGCGCGTGCCGACCTCAAGGGCGGCAAGCTCGAGGACTTTGCCACCAGCCTCACCGGCTCGAGCCTCGCCAAGGGCCCGTTCGATCTCGCCTTTACCGTTCAGGGCGAAGGCTTGAGCCCGCCGGGCCTGGTCGCCGGACTGAGCGGGCAGGGCGCGTTCTCGCTTGGCGCCGGCGCGCTCCAGGCGCTGTCGCCCGATCCGCTGCGTCGGGTGGCCGCCGCTGCCGCCAAGAAGACCATCGACGCCGACAAGGACGCGATCGCCGCCGAGGCCCAGAACGTGCGAGATAAGATCACCAAGGGCACCTACAAATACGCGCCGGCCCAATTTGCCTTCGACATCAAGAACGGCACCTTGCGCCTCACCCCGACGACGCTGACCAGCGCCAACGCCGAGACCAAGATCAACTTCTATGTCGAGTTGGCGAGCCTCAAGCTCGACAGCGAATGGGCGGTCAGCCTCGCCGGCGCGAGCAACCACGACGTGCCGCCGGTGAGCCTCGTCTTTACCGGCGCCCTGGACAAGGCCGGCGACATCTCGCCGGCGGTCGATACCGCGGCGATCGAGGCCTATCTCACCATGCGGCGCATGCAGGAAGGGGTCGAGCAACTGGAGACGCTTGACGTGAGCGGCAGGACGATGCCCTCGGCCGAAATTCCGCCGGACGATCAGACCTCCGCCGTGCCGGTCGAGCCGCCGGCCGAACTCGACGCAATCGGCGAAGCCGCGGCGCCCGAGCCGCCGGCTGCCGAAATCGAAGCGCCCGCGACGGCCATGCCGCAAGCGGCGCGCTCGGCCGAGGTGTTGCCGTCCGCCACCGAGCTTCTTCGGGAGGGTGGCGGGGAGGAGATCGAGCCGGCCGATGCGGCCGAGGCTTTTCCGCCTCCCTCCGAGGAGCCGCAGGCGCCGCCGTCGACCTCGGCTTCGGTCGATGAGCCGGCTGCGGCCAAGCCGGTGCCGTCTGCCCTGCCGGCCCCGGCGCCGCCCGCGCCCGCGGACAGCACCAAGCCGGCCGAGCCGCAATCCGAGGCGGCGGTCACGCCGGACGCCGAAGTCGCTCCGCCCGCGGTCGAAGAGGTGGCCCCGGTCCAACCAAAGCCGGCGGCCAAGCGGCGCGTCAGGAAGCGTCCGGTCGAGCCGCCCGATGCCTGGAAGAAGGGCATCCCCATGCTCGGCGGCGGCTAGAGCGCCGGTTAGACCGCCCGCCCGCGCGTCCGCTCCAGCACGTAGAGCCGGATCGCCGCCGACAGACTAGGCTGCTCGTTCGCTCGCGCGCTTCTGCTTTGGTCGATCTCGCCGACCAGCGCCGCCACCGATTTGCCCTCGGCGCGGGCGATGTCCGCTAACGCCTCCCAGAACGCGTCCTCGAGCGTGACCGAGGTGCGGTGCCGCGCGATGGTGAGCGAGCGCTTGTTGCGGGCTTGCGCCATGTTCAAGCTCTAGTGCTTGGGGCCGACCATGTCCTCGGGCCGCACCAAGCGGTCGAAATCTTCCTCGCGCACATGACCGAGCCGCACCGCCTCCTCGCGCAGCGTGGTGCCGCGCTTATGCGCCGCCTTGGCGATCTCGCTCGCTTTGTCGTAACCGATATGCGGCGCCAGCGCCGTCACCAGCATCAGCGATTGCTCCAGATGCGCTTTGATGCACTCCCGGTCGGGCTCGATGCCGACGATGCATTTCTCCCGGAACGAGTCGGCGACGTCGGTGAGCAGCCTGATCGATTGCAGCGTGGCGTAGGCGATCACCGGCTTGAACACGTTGAGCTCCAGATGGCCTTGGCTGCCGGCAAAGGTGACGGTCGTGTTGTTGCCCATGACCTGCGCCGCCACCATGGTGACCGCCTCGCACTGGGTGGGGTTCACCTTGCCCGGCATGATCGATGAGCCGGGCTCGTTCTCCGGCAGCAGCAATTCGCCGAAGCCGGTGCGCGGGCCCGAGCCCAGCAACCTGATGTCGCTGGCGATCTTGAACAGCGACACGGCCACGGTGTTGAGCGCACCGTGCGCAAACACCAGGGCGTCGTGGCTGGCCAGCGCCTCGAACTTGTTCTCGGCGCTGACGAACGGGAGTTTGGTGATCTCGGCGATCTTGGCGGCGAACGCCTCGGCAAACAGAGCGTGGGTGTTGAGCCCGGTGCCCACCGCCGTGCCGCCTTGCGCCAACGCGTAGAGGCCGGAAAGGGTGAGTTTGATGCGTTCGATGCCATGATCGACCTGCGCCGCATAGCCGCCGAATTCTTGCCCTAAAGTGAGGGGAGTAGCGTCCTGCAAATGCGTGCGGCCGATCTTGAGAATGTCCTGAAACGCCTCAGCTTTGTCCTTGAGCGCCTGGTAAAGCCGGGCCAGCGCAGGGTTTAGCCGGTAGGCGATTTCACAAGCCGCGGCGATATGCATGGCCGTGGGAAAGACATCGTTGGAGGATTGACCGAGATTGACGTGATCATTGGGGTGAATTGGCCGCTTTGAGCCGAGAGCAACACCAAGCAATTCGCTTGCTCGGTTGGCGATGACTTCGTTGACGTTCATGTTGCTCTGGGTTCCCGAGCCGGTTTGCCACACGACCAGGGGGAAATGAGCATCAAGTTTGTCTTCGATGATCTCGTCGGCCGCGGCGGCGATGGCCTCTGCCAGGCGCGCCTCCAGCAAGCCGATTTCGCGGTTGGTGAGGGCCGCAGCCTTCTTGACCAGGGCGATCGCCCGGATCAGGGGCTTCGGCATGCTTTCCTCGCCGATCCTGAAATTCCGGCGCGAGCGTTCCGTCTGCGCGCCCCAATAGCGGTCGTGCGCCACCTCGATCGGTCCGAGGGCATCGGTCTCGATGCGCGTGGAAGTTGGGGACCCGCTCTTGGCACCTCTGTCCTGAGGCATGCTCAAATCTCCTGTCGATGTCGGTCGGCGACCAGGACACTCTATCCTGATCCCGCTGGCATCGAATGTCCTACCGGCACTATGGGGGCTACGCTATAACACGCTCACGGGGTGGGAGAACGCGCTCGTTCGCTGCGTTGCGGCCTTCTGCCGAGGAGCGCCCAAAGCTTCCGGGTTCCGTTCCGCGAACTTGGGTGAGGAAGGCGAGTGGCTGAAGTTCCAGTGAGAATGGCGCTGCCCGCGCCACGCGCGGAGCGCATGTCATTGCTGATCGCGCGCTGCGCGGCATTCTTGGTCGCGCTGATCGGCGGCCTCATTCTGTTCGTTTGGCAACTCCCCATCCCACGGCTGACCGGGAGTTTTCCCGGCCTCGCCAGCATGACTCCCGCCGCGGCCGGGGGCATTGTCGCCGGCGCCGTCGGATTGTTCTGTCTCACCTTCCGGGCCATCCGCCCGCTGGCGCGGCTGATCGGCTTTGCCCTGGTGGTGCTCGGCCTGGCCATCCTCAGCCAGGATCTGTTGGGCTTCGATCTCGGCCTCGACCAAGCGCTGGTGCGCAGCGACAGCGTTGCCGCCGGCGCAGCCCAAGCCGAAGAGATGCACCTCGCGCCCGGCGTAACCGGATTGCTGATCATGTTCGGCCTGGCGCTGCTTTACGCCAAGCAGGGCGGCATCTCCTCGGCCTTCAGCCAGATCATCGCCCTCATCATCCTGTCGCAGGTGCTGATCGTGCTGGCCGGCTACGCCTATGGCGTCGCCACCTATTACTATCCGTTCCCGTTCACCGACATGTCGCTATACGGCGCGCTATGCGGCTTCCTGCTCGGCATCGGCCTGCTCGCGGCGTCGCCCGAATACGGCATCGCCGCCGCCATCGTCGAGCAATCGCCGGCCGGCGAGATGTTGCGCCGGCTGCTGCCCGGCATCATCGTCCTGCCGCTGGTGATCGGCTGGTTCGCGCATCAGGCCGAGGCCGCGACCTTTTATGACAGCGCCGCCACGCTCGCCATCTTCGCCGTGGCCAGCATCCTGGTGCTTGCTCTGTTCGCCTGGACGACGATCGGCGCCGTGCGCCGCGCCGACCGCGACCGCAACGCGGCGCTGATGGAGCTACGCGGGCAGCGCGAATGGCTGAGCACGACCCTTGGCAGTATCGGCGATGGCGTCATCGCCACCGATCCCAACGGTAGCGTGCTGCTGCTCAACACCGTCGCCGAGGAGATGACCGGATGGTCGGGCCAGAAAGCCCGCGGCCGGCCGATCTGGGAGGTGTTTCGCGTCATCAACGAGAGCACGCGCAAGCCGGTCGACGACCCGGCGCTGAAGGCGCTGCGCGAGCGGGCGGTGACGCGGCTTGAGTCCGGCGCGCTGCTGGTCACCCGCGACAAGCAGGAGCTGCCGGTCGAGCATTGCGGCGCGCCCATTCTCGGCTTCGACGGCTCGCTGGCCGGCGCGGTGCTCATTTTCCGCGACGTCACCGAACGGCGGCGCACGGCGCAGCGCCAGTCGATGCTGGTGGGCGAGCTCAATCACCGGGTCAAGAACGCACTCGCCATCGTGCAGTCGCTGGTGCAGGCGAGCCTGCGCCAGGCGACCTCGCGGCCGGCGCAAGCCATGGCTCAGACGCTCGCCGAGCGGCTCCAAGCGCTTCATCGCGCCCACGACCTGCTGCTCGAGTCGCAATGGTCGGGCGCCAGCCTCAAGGCCATGGTGGAGCGCGAGCTCGAGCCCTATCGCCGCGAAGGCGGTCCGAAGATCATGATCAAAGGCAACGACGTGCTCTTGCCGCCGCAATGCACCTCGATCCTCGCCATGACGCTGCACGAGCTCGCCACCAACGCGGTGAAGTACGGGGCGCTGTCTTCGAATAGCGGTCAGCTCGGCATCAACTGGAAGACCGCGCGCGGCGGCCGGCTGATGCTCACTTGGGAGGAGCGGGCCACCCTCAATCCGGTTCCGACCAGGCGCGGCGGCGGGTTCGGCATGCGGTTGATCGACCAAGGCATCCGCCACAATCTCGGCGGCGAAAGCAAAATCGAGTTCAGGCCGACCGGCCTCTATGTGGAATTGAACGTGCCGCTTGAGCCGTCGAAAGAGCCGCGCAGAAAGCCGCAAACGGCCGCGGCCGAGGCCTAGCCGCTATTCGAGCACGCCGATCTCCTCGTTGGCATGCCGCAGGCGCTCGGAGAATTCGCGCGTCAGATTGCTGAGGATGGTGATCATGATGTTGGGGTGCTCGGCTGTCAGCTCCCGCAACTGCTCGACCCTGAGGCCGTAGCAGATCACCCGCTCGTCGGCGATGATGTCGGCCGAACGCTTGCCGCCGTCGAGCAGCGCCATCTCGCCGAAGCTCAAGCCCGGGCCGATCGAGGCCACCCGTTTCCGGCGCTCGCCCCGGCCGGGCACGCGGATCTGGACGCTGACCGTGCCGCGCGCCAGCACGAAGAACAGATTGGCCTCGGCGCCCTCGCGGATGATGATGTCGCCCTTCTCGAACATCAGCGGCTGGACGATGGACTCGACCATGCGGCACTCGTCCGGGTTCAAGCCTTTGAACAGGTTGATCTCCGAGAGCGCGAATTTGGTCCCGATCGAGCCCCGCGCGCCGTCGTCGAGCACCCTATCCTCGCACCATTCGAGCGCCGCGTCGGTGTCGCGGAACATGCGCACGAGATGCTCGTTGTCGCGCTCGGACAGGGCCTGGACCAGCGCGCCGAGCGGGCCGTCCGCGGCCATCGATGCGAACAGCAGTTCGGTTCCTCCGCCGGCCATGGCACGGGCCGCGCGTACGATCAGCTTGCGCGCCGCGGTATCGGCGAGATGCACCCGCTTGAAGTCGACCACGACGTAACTCGCCTCAGCGGCGAGCTGCGTCATCCGGCGCAGCAGCTGCTCGGCCGAGCCGAAGAACAGCGGCCCTTGCGCTTCGAGCACGGCGATCTTGCCGCCTCGCTCCGCCAGGATCGCGCGCTCCTCGGGCGTGCGCAGCCGGTTCGAGCGCACCAGATCGGCGCGGTAGTCGCGCCTGATTACGCTGCGCACATTGGTGCGGTTGTTGAACGCATGCAGCTCGAACTCGTTGGAGATTTCCTGGCACACCCGGATGCCGCGCAGGCTGTTGCCTTGCGAATCGATGGGCGGAGAAAACACGCAGATGCCGATCTGGCCGGGGATGACGGCGATGATGCAGCCCGACACGCCGCTCTTGGCCGGCATGCCGACCTCATAGGCCCACTCGCCGGCATAGTCGTACATGCCGCACGAATTCATCACCGACAGCATGTCGCGCACATATTGGATGTCGAACACGGCCTCGCCGGTGAGCGGGTTCTTGCCGTCATTGGCGAGCGTCGCGGCCATGATCGCCAGATCGCGGCAAGTGACGTTGACCGAGCACTGGCGGAAATAGAGATCGAGCACCTCGTTCGGGTCGCGCTCGATCATCGCCGAGTTGAGCATCATATAGGCGATGGCCCGGTTGCGGTGGCCGGTCGCCTGCTCTGAGCGGAACACCGCCTGATCGATGTCGAGCTCGCGCCCGGCGAGGCTGGAGAACAGGCCGAGCATATTGGCGACGCGCTCGTCTTGGGTCTCGCCGTCCATCAGCTCGGCCACGGCGATGGCGCCGGCATTGACCATGGGATTGAACGGGCGGTTCATGACCTCGTCGAGCACGATCGAGTTGAATGCTTCCCCGGTCGGTTCGACGCCGACACGTTTCAGCACCGCCGCGCGCCCGTAGCGTTGCAGCGCATAACCGTACATGAACGGCTTCGATACGGATTGGATGGTGAAGGCGACCTCGGAGTCGCCCACGGCATAGGTCTGCCCGTCGACGGTGGCGATGGCGATGCCGAACAGATCAGGGTCGACCTTGCCGAGCTCGGGGATGTAGTCGGCGGGCTTGCCGCCGGTCAGCTCGGAGACGCGCTCGCGCAGTTCCGCCAAATACTCTTGCACCGGCGCCAGCGCCGCCTGGGCCTTGGTGTCTCGCACCGGTCGAACGGCATCAATCTTGTTCAAACGCGATCCCCAACTCCAAACGGCCGACGCGGCGATAATTTTAGGCAGAAATCATGCCATGTCCAAATCGTTGTCCCGGCCAAGGTCAATGACGAACTCACCGGTGCCATGCTGAAATATTGGGCAAAGGAAGACCAAGGACGGAGCAGGCGGGCGGCTATTTCTTGCGGAAGCGGTCGAGATGCACCACCTCGGCGGGCGGGCGCGACATCACGACTTCGGCGCTTTGCCCCTCGCTCGGCTCCTCATGGACCGGCTCGATCGCGCCGCGCGGCTCGTCCGGCTCACCGACCAGATCGGGCAGCGCCGCCGCCATATGCTGGCGGGCCGAGTCGTTGGCCGCGCCGGGCTTGCCGAATTGCAGACCGAACTGGGCGGACGGATCGTAGAACGCCTTGACCGCGCTGAACGGCACCACCAGGCGCTCGGGCACGTTGGAGAAGGACAGCTTCACCTCGAACCGTTCGTTGGTCACCTGCAGGTCCCAGAACTGGTACTGCAGCACGATGGTCATTTCTTCCGGATATTGCTCTTTGAGCCGCTTCGACACCGACACGCCCTCGCCGCCGGTATCGAAGGCGATGTAGAGATGGTGCTCGCCGGGGAGGCCGTCGCGCTGCACGCGGGTCAACACCTGGCGCACCACGCCGCGCAATGCGTCCTGGGTGAGAAGGTCGTATCTGATTTCGTCTTCTGCCATGGCAACCGCCGCCTACCCTCTTGCGACGTGAGGCAGTCATCCACCCCGTCATAAAGTGGAGGGCTTCTGTTGGCCGGTGCCCTCCGAACCGCGCCTAGTCGCCGCGAAGCGGCTAGGACTTTATTTTCAGGCTATCGCGCTGCTTACGCGGCGAGACGAGCCTCCGCATAGTTGTCATTGGCAACTATAGGGTTGGCCCGATAACGGCGGTACCATGCCGGGCGAAAGCACGACCTTTACACCCTCGTCGAGCCTATTTCGCCCCCGCCACGATTGAGAAGTCGAAGACCGTTGATCGCGCATCTTCTCAATCCTGGTGGAGGCGCCGGGTACTGCCCCCGGGTCCGAATGGGCTTATTACGAAGACTGTTTATCGCCATATCCGGCTTGCGCCGGCAGACTCAATATAGGCTGCCACGGCGGCAAAAAAAAGGATTGATCCCGCCTCGACGCCGGGCGCGAATCGGCGAGCCGATGTTATCGTGAAAGCGACCGGCTCGGGCGCGAACCGCGACCGGCTCTCATAGGAGAATGAACCCGTTTTGCGCCAATATCTCGACCTTCTCGCCAATGTCCGAAACCACGGCATCCGCAAGGACGACCGCACCAATACCGGCACGCTCTCGATCTTCGGCCATCAGATGCGCTTCGATCTCGCCAAGGGCTTCCCGCTCGTCACCACCAAGAAGCTGCATGTGAAGTCGATCGTCCACGAGCTGCTGTGGTTCCTGCAAGGCTCGACCAATGTGCGCTATCTGAACGAGCACGGCGTGACCATCTGGGACGAATGGGCCGACGCGCAGGGCGAGCTCGGTCCGGTCTACGGCCGCCAGTGGCGCTCATGGCCGGCGCCCGACGGCCGGCACATCGATCAGATCGCGCAAGTGGTGGACGGACTGAAGCGCGATCCCGACTCGCGCCGCCACATCGTCAGCGCCTGGAATGTCGGCGAGCTCGACCGGATGGCGCTGTCGCCCTGCCATTGCCTGTTCCAGTTCTATGTGGGCGAGGGGCGGCTCTCCTGCCAACTTTACCAGCGCTCGGCCGACGTGTTCCTCGGCGTTCCGTTCAACATTGCGTCTTATGCGCTGCTCACGCTGGTGATGGCGCAGGTCACCGGCTTCGCGCCGGGCGAGTTCATCCATAGTTTCGGCGACGCCCATCTCTATCTCACCCATCTCGATCAGGCCGACGAGCAGTTGAAGCGCCAGCCCCGCGCGCTGCCGCGCATGGAGATCAACCCCGAGATCCGCTCGCTGTTCGACTTCGCCTATGAGGACTTCAAGCTGGTGGGCTACGATCCGCACCCCGCGATCAGCGCCCAGGTGGCCGTGTGAGCGCTGGCCGGGTAACGGCGGATGCGCCGATCATCGCGCTGGTAGTGGCGAAGGCCGAGAACGGCGCCATCGGCCGGGGCGGGGAGCTGCCCTGGCACTTGCGCAGCGACATGCGCTATTTCCGCGAGATCACCATGGGCAAGCCTGTTCTCATGGGCCGCCGCACCTTCAAGTCTCTGCCCCGCGTGCTCGACGGCCGGCTCAACATCGTGCTCAGCCGCGACCGTGGCTTCGTCGCGCCGCCCGATGCGGTGATGGCCCACAGCCTGAAGGAGGGGCTCGACGCCGCGCGGGCTTCGGCGGCACGGACCGGCGCCTCCGAGATCATGATCATCGGCGGGGAGGACGTGTTCCGCGAGGTCTTGCCGCAAGCGGACCGCATCTATCTGACCGAGGTCCATGCCTCGCCCAAGGCCGACACCTGGTTCCCCGATCTCGACCCGAACGAATGGCGCGAGATATCGCGCGAGGCGCACAAGGCCGGCCCCAAGGACGACCACGCCTTCAGTTTCGTGGTGCTGGAGCGGGTAAGGTGAACGCCGCTGGGCACGTTGCGCCGCAAGGATGAGTGGCCTATAACCCCCTAATCTTGTCGCAGGACCGCCATTTTGTTGCGGCTAGTCTGATCGGCTAGCGTCTCACCATCTCGGCCGGTCGGCGCCACCCCTTCATCAGATCTCGGGATCACCTTCATCATGCCTTGGAGCAATCAGAGCGGCGGCGGCGGTTGGAAAGGCGGCGGCGGTGGGCCATGGGGCCCGCGGCCAGGCCCCGGCCAACAGCCTGACTTGGAAGAGATCCTCCGCCGGAGCCAGGACCGGCTGCGCCAGGCCATGCCGGGCGGCCGGATGGGTGGCCCGTTCGCCATCCTGCTCGCCGTGGTGCTGGTCGCGCTGATCGGCTTTTTCGGCTTCACCGTGCGGGTGAACCCCGACGAGCTCGGCATCGTGCTGCGATTCGGCGAATATGTCCGCCAGCTCCCGCCCGGCCTGAATTTCCGCTGGCCCTATCCGATCGAGCAGGTCGAGCTGCCGAAAGTGACCCGCATCAACCGTATCGAGGTCGGCATGCGCGGCTCTTCCGACGTCCGCGACGCCACGTCGACGATCCGCGACGTACCCGAGGAAAGCCTGATGATCACGGGTGACGAGAACATCGTCGATGTCGACTTCGTCGTGTTCTGGCGGATCGCCGACGCGCCCGACTATCTGTTCAACATCCAGAATCCCGAAGGCACGGTGAAGGCGGTGGCCGAGAGCGCCATGCGCGAGATCGTCGGCCAGAGCGACATCGAGCCGATCCTGACCGAAGCCCGCGCCAAGACCGAGGCCGAGGTGCAGGAGCTGATGCAGAAGATCCTCGACTCCTACGGCGCCGGCGTCCAGGTCACCCAGGTCCAATTGCAGAAGGTCGACCCGCCGTCGCAGGTGATCGACGCCTTCCGCGACGTGCAGGCCGCGCGCGCCGACCAGGAGCGCTTGCAGAACGAGGCCGAAGCCTATTCCAATCGCATCATCCCCGAGGCGCGCGGCGAGGCCGAGCGCATCCTGCAAGCCGCGCAAGGTTATCGCGACCAGGTCATCGCCCTGGCCAGCGGCGATGCCAGCCGGTTTCTCCAGGTCTACGAGCAGTACAAGAAGGCGCCCGATGTCACCCGGCAGCGCATCTTCATCGAGACCATGGAGAAGGTGCTGGGCGACACCGACAAGGTGATCATCGACGACAAAGCGGGTCCCGGCGTGCTGCCGTTCCTGCCGCTCTCGGAGTTCACCGTCAAGAAACCCTCCCCGCCTGAGGAGGCCCAGCCATGAGCCGCAGCCTCACCTTCACGCTGGTCCTGCTCGGGCTCGCCGCCTTCGTCGCCTATCTGACGCTGTTCACCGTCAGCCAGACCGAGCAGGCGCTGGTGCTCGAATTCGGCAAGCCGAAGCGGGTCATCACCGAGCCGGGCCTGAAATACAAGGTCCCGTTCATTCAGAACGTCGAGTTCTTCGATAAGCGCATCCTCGACATCGACACCGCGAGCCAAGAGGTGATCGCCTCCGACAAGAAGCGGCTCGTGGTCGATGCCTTCGCCCGCTACAAGATCGTCGATCCGCTGCTGTTCTTCCAAAGCCTGCGTGACGAGCGCATCGCTAGCGCCCGCATCGGCGCCATCCTCGAAGCCTCGCTCCGGCGCGTGCTCGGCGGCTCGACCTTCACCTCGGTGGTGCGCGACAAGCGCGAGTCGTTGATGAAGACGATCGCCGCCCAGGTGAACGACGAAGCGAGCCCGTTCGGCGTCCAGATCGTCGACGTGCGCATCAAGCGCGTCGACCTGCCCGAGGCCAATATGCAGGCGATCTACCGGCGCATGCAGACCGAGCGGCAGCGCGAGGCGGCCGAGTTCCGCGCCGAAGGCGAGGGCGCCGCCCGCCGCATTCGCGGTACCGCCGACCGCCAAGTCACCGTGATCAAGGCCGATGCCACCGGCGAGTCCGAGCGCATCCGCGGCGCCGGCGACGCCGAGCGGAACCGCATCTTCGCCGACGCCTTCGGCCAGGACCCCGACTTCTTCGCCTTCTACCGGTCCATGCAGGCCTATGAGATGGCGTTCAAGGCGGGCGACACCAGGCTGCTGCTCAGCCCCGATTCGCAATTCTTCCGCTTTTTCAACGACGCTTTCGGCAAGACCGGTCAGTCCGGCACCGGCCAACCTGCCCCGGCGCCGGCCAATCCGACCGAGAAGCCGGAGGCGCCGTCCGGCGACGACGCCGGCGATGCGTTGGAGCAGGGTGCTTTGGGTGAGGGGACGTCGGCGCCTGAGCGCGACGTGTCGGCTGACAGCAGCCTGCCGCAAGCGCCGCAGGCCCGTTAGGCTAAGGCCTGCGCGGGTCGCTATGACGCTGGCGCAATGAACACCCTTGCCGTCGCTCTCGGACTGGTCCTCGTCATTGAAGGGACGCTATGGGCGCTCGCGCCGGGTCTCGGCCGCAAGTTCCTGGAGGCGACCGCCGGCATGCCTGAGTCGAATTTGCGCTTGGCAGGGGCGATGGCGGTCGCGGCGGGCGTGCTCGTCATCTGGATCGTGCGCGGTTAGTCGCCCTTTCGGCGCACGGAATCTGCTCACCCCTGCCGATTTCCGCTAAGATGACCGCACCAGGTTTGATCGGCGGCGAGCCGGGAGTAATCGATCGATGCCACCACGCCTTCAAGTCGTCCCGAGCGTTCGGCGTTTCGGTCTGATCGCGGCGTCGTTGGCGCTGCTGCTCGCCGGCGCGCCGCTGCTCGTCACGTCGAGTTTCGCGCGCGGACCCGATTCGGTCGCCGATGTCGCCGAGGGCCTCCAGGATTCCGTCGTCAATATCTCCACCACCCAGACGCTCAAAGGGACGGCGGACAATGCGCCGAGCGGGCCCGGGCCCCAAGGGCTCGCCGTTCGAGGAGTTCTTCGACGATTTCTTCGATGACGAGGATAGCGAAGGCGTGTCGCGCAAAGTGAGCTCGCTTGGCTCCGGCTTCGTCATCGACCCCTCCGGCCTGGTCGTCACCAACAATCACGTCATCGAGGGCGCCGACGAGATCATCATCAACTTCACCGACGGCACCAAGCTGAAGGTCACCAAGATCTTGGGCCATGATCCCAAGACCGATCTCGCTCTGCTCAAGGTCGAGCCCAAGAAGCCGCTCAAAGCAGTCACCTTCGGCGACTCGGGCAAGATGCGGGTGGGCGACTGGGTGATGGCGATCGGCAATCCGTTCGGGCTGGGCGGCAGCGTCACCGTGGGCATCATCTCCGCCACCAAGCGCGACATCAATGCCGGGCCCTATGACGATTTCCTGCAAACCGACGCCGCCATCAATCGTGGCAATTCCGGCGGTCCGCTGTTCGACATGGAGGGCCACGTCATCGGCGTGAACACGGCGATCATCTCGCCGACCGGCGGCTCGATCGGCATTGGCTTCGCCGTGCCGTCGAACAGCGCGGTGCAGGTGATCGACCAGCTCAAGCAATACGGCGAGACGCGGCGCGGCTGGCTCGGCGTACAGGTGCAGAACGTCACCGAGGAGATCGCCGCCGGCCTGGGCCTGCAAGCGCCCAAGGGCGCGCTGGTTGCCAAAGTGTCGCCCGACAGCCCGGCCGCCGCCGCCGGCCTTCAGCCGAGCGACGTGATCCTCACCTTCGACGGCCAGCCGATCGAGAACATGCGCAGCCTGCCGCGCGCGGTCGCCGCCACGTCCATCGGCAAGAACGTCGCGGTCGAGCTGTTGCGCAAGGGCAAGCACTTGGACCTCACCGTGATCGTCGGCCGCCTGCCGGAAGGCGAGGAGGCCGAGGACGCGGTGAAGAGCGAGGATGCGCCGGCGCTCGAGCCTGAGCGGGAGGACCTGCTCGGCCTGTCGATCGCGCCGCTGACCGACGAGTTGCGCGAGCGTTACAAGATCGGCCGGGCGATCGAGGGTGTGGTCATCACCGAGGTGAAGCCCAACAGCCCGGCGGCGCAGAAAAACGTGAAGCCCGGCGACGTGATCGTCGAGGTGACGCAAGAGAAGGTCAAGCAGCCGCAGGACGTGAAGGCGAGATTGCTCGCGGTGAAAAAATCCGGGCGGCGCTCGGTGCTGCTGCTGCTGTCCGATACCAAGGGCGAGCTCCGTTTCGTCGCCGTGCCGACGACCTAGGGCCGGCGCATCGCCCGCGTGCCCACAGCCATTCTGATTGCCGGGCCGACCGCGAGCGGCAAATCGGCCGCCGCGCTCGAGCTGGCGGAGAAACTGCGCGGCACGGTCATCAACGCCGACTCGATGCAGGTCTATCGCGAGCTGGCCGTGCTGACCGCGCGGCCCTCGGCCGCCGACATGGCGCGCGTGCCGCACCGACTGTACGGCACCAGCTCTGCCGCCGAGGCCTGTTCGGTCGGAAGTTGGCTCGACCATGCCGCCCGCGCCATCGCCGAGGCTTCGGCCGCCGGGCGCGTGCCGATCCTGGTCGGCGGCACCGGCCTCTATTTCAAGGCGCTGACCGAGGGCCTGGCGGCGATCCCCGACATTCCCCCCGATATCCGCGAGCATTGGCGCGAACGGGCCGAGGCGCAGGGCGTCGAACACCTCCATCGCGAGCTTGCCGCCCGCGATCCCGCCATGGCGGCGCGGCTTAAGCCCACCGATCCGCAGCGCATCGCCCGGGCGCTCGAAGTCATCGATGCCACGGGGGTCTCGCTAGCCGAATGGCAGGGCGCTTCGGCCACCCCGGCGCTTCCGCCGCATGGCGTGCTGAAGCTCGTGGTCGCGCCTGAGCGCGAGCCGCTTTATGCGACGATCGACGCGCGCTTCGAGTCGATGATCGGGGAGGGCGCGCTCGAGGAGGTGACGGCGCTGCTCGCCCTTGGGCTCGATCCCGGGCTGCCGGCGATGCGGGCGCATGGCGTCCGCGAGCTTGGCGCTTATCTTGCCGGCGCGAGCACCTTGGAAGACGCGGTCGCCAAGGCCAAGACCGAGACCCGCCGCTATGCCAAAAGGCAAATGACTTGGGCCAGGCGGTTCATGATGGACTGGGAATGGGCACCCGACGCGGCCACCGCGGTCAAGTGTGCGCAGCGCTAGACCGTGACCTGCGTGCCGATCTCCACCACGCGGTCGGTGGGCAGCTGGAAGTAGCTCGACGCGTCGTCGGCATTATGCGCGAGGAAAATATAGAGGCGGTCCTGCCATGGCGGCATGCCCGAGCGCGGGTCGGGCCTGACCGAGCGGCGCGACAGGAAGAACGACGTCGACATGATGTCGAATTGCCAGCCTTGCTTGCGCGCGATGGCGAGCGCCTTGGGCACGTTCGGCCGCTCGACGAAGCCGAAATGCAGCACCAGACCCATGAACCGGTCGCTGATCGGCGCCATCTCCACGCGGTCCTTGGGATCGACCCGCGGAATGTCCTCGTTGACGATGGTCAAGATCACGTTCTGGTCGTGCAGGACCTTGTTGTGCTTGAGGTTGTGCAACAGCGCGGTCGGCGCGAATTCGGGATCGCTGGTGAGGAACACGGCGGTGCCCGGCACGATGTGAGGGGGCCGATCTTCGAGGCTCTTGACCAGCGGGGCGAACGGCACCTCGACGCGCCTGGTCTTCTGCGCCAGCAGCCGCGTGCCGCGCCGCCAGGTGTACATGATGACCACCAGGGCGGCCCCGACCAGCACCGGCATCCAGGCGCCCTCGAACAGCTCCAGCGTGCTCGCCATCATAAAAGTCAAATCGATAAATCCGAGCGGAATCATCAAACCGGCGGCCGCCCATAGCGGCCAACGCCACAATTTCCAGATCACGATGAAACCGAGTACGCCGGCGGTCCATTCGGTCGTTGCCACGGCCAGCACATAGGCTGCGGCCAGTTCGCTCGATGAGCGGAACATGAACACCAGCAACAGCACGCCGGTCAGCAGCAGCCAATTGACCCGCGGCATGTAGATTTGCCCGGCTTGGGACTCCGAGGTGTGACGCACTTCCATCCGCGGCAGGAAACCGAGTTGCATGGCTTGGCGGGTGATGGAATAGGCGCCGCTGATCACCGCTTGGCTGGCGATGGCGGTTGCCGCGGTGGCCAGCGCCACCATCGGGTAGAGCGCCCAATCCGGGAACAGCAGATAGAACGGATTCAGGATGGTCTCGGGATGGGCCAGCACCAACGCGCCTTGCCCGAAATAATTGAGCAGCAGCGCGGGCAGCACGAGATAGAGCCACGCCGTCTGAATCGGCTTCCGGCCGAAATGGCCGAGATCGTTGTAGAGCGCCTCCGAGCCGGTCACCACCAGGAACACCGCCGCGAGCGTGACCAGCCCGACAATGCCGTGGGCGAGGAGGAATTTGATGCCGTAATAAGGATTGATGGCCGCCAGCACCGTTGGATTGGCGGCGATCTCCACCGCGCCGGCGATGGCGATGACCACGAACCAGACCGTGGTGATCGGCGCGAACAACGCGGAGATCCGCGCGGTGCCGTGCGACTGCACCGAGAACAGGGCAATCAGGATCACCACCGTGAGCGGCAGCACATAGGGCCCGAACGCCGACGTCGCCACGGTCAGGCCCTCGACGGCCGACAGCACCGAGAGCGCCGGGGTGATCAGGGTCGAGCCGTAGAACATCGACGCGCCGACGATGCCGACCGCGAGCACGAGCGGCGTACGTCGGCCCAACGCCCGGAAGGCTAGCGCGGTCAATGCCAGCGTGCCGCCTTCGCCGTTATTGTCGGCGCGCAACAGGATCAGCACATATTTGAGCGTGACGACGATGATCAACGACCAGAAGATCAGCGACAGCACGCCATACACCGCCGCCTGCGAAACCGCGCCCTGTTCTCCGCTGGCGGCGAACAGCGCGACGCGCAACGCGTAAAGCGGGCTGGTGCCGATGTCGCCATAAACGACGCCGATCGAGCCGAAGGTGAGGGCCCAGAATGTGCGCGGCGACAGCGCTGGAGTATCAGCGCCGTTGGCGGCGGGAATGTCTGAGCGTGCGGACTGCTGCATTTAAACGGAAGATGGGGAGTGGCGTTGAAAGATGTCGCGTCAAACGCCGAAAGCAGCGCCGCGGTCCCTGAAGCGAATGGGACATAGGCGGATCGGCTTGGCTTGTCTAGGGCGCTGGAGTAACGGTGCCGGCCGTTATGCCGGCAGCGGTCAGGGAGAGTAACAAAATAGCTTCGTTTCCGACAAAGAAGCAATTTTCGGAAAGAAAATAGGTACGAATCTTCTCATTCATTCGCATTTGGCGTTGACCCTCTATCTTGCAAGTCCTAGGGTGCGCGCCTTATTTAGACTTTTCCGCTATTCGTCGAGCTCTGACCGGCCGCGGACCTGAAGGCGCGAGGCCGGTTTTTTCAGTGGGACTATGACAATGTCGCGCGCAATGACCGGCGCCCAGATGGTGCTTCAGGCTCTCGCCGATCAGGGCGTCGAGCATATTTTCGGCTATCCGGGCGGCGCCGTCCTGCCGATCTATGACGAGCTGTTCCAGCAGGATCGCATCAAGCACATTCTCGTTCGCCACGAGCAGGGCGCGGTCCATGCCGCTGAAGGCTATGCGCGCTCGACCGGCAAGGTCGGCGTGGTGCTGGTCACCTCCGGTCCCGGCGCCACCAATGCCGTCACCGGCCTGACCGACGCGCTGATGGATTCCATTCCGGTGGTCGTGCATCACCGGCCAGGTGCCGACTCACCTGATCGGCAACGACGCGTTCCAGGAATGCGACACGGTCGGCATCACCCGGCCCTGCACCAAGCACAATTATCTCGTCAAGGACGTGAACGCTCTGTCGCGCGTGCTGCACGAGGCGTTCTATGTCGCGCGCACCGGCCGCCCGGGCCCGGTCGTGGTCGACATCCCCAAGGACATTCAGTTCGCCAAGGGCGAGTATACCGGGCTGACCAACTCGCAGCACAAGAGCTACAACCCGCGCGTCCACGGCGACGAGCGCGCCGTGGCGCAGGCGATCGAGCTGATGGCGAACGCCAAGCGGCCGTTGTTCTATACCGGCGGCGGCATCATCAATTCGGGGCCGGTGGCGAGCGAGCGCTTGCGCGAGCTGGTGCGCATGACCGGTTTCCCCATCACCTCGACCTTGATGGGGCTTGGCGCCTATCCGGCCTCGGACAAGCAGTGGCTCGGCATGCTCGGCATGCACGGCACCTACGAAGCCAACAACGCCATGCACGATTGCGACGTGATGATCTGCATCGGCGCCCGGTTCGACGACCGCATCACCGGTCGGGTCGACGCGTTCTCGCCCGGCTCGAAGAAGATCCACGTCGATATCGACCGCTCTTCGATCAACAAGAACATCAGGGTCGACGTGCCCATCGTCGGCGACTGCGCCCATGTGTTGCAGCAGATGATCGACGCCTGGAACGCCAAGAAGCCGAAAACGGACAAGAAGGCGCTGGCCTCCTGGTGGGGCGAGATCGACCGCTGGCGCGCGCGCAAATGCCTGCACTACAAGAAGCGCGACGACGTCATCATGCCGCAATACGCCATCGAGCGGCTCTACGCGCTGACCCGCGGCTACGACACCTACATCACCACCGAGGTCGGCCAGCATCAGATGTGGGCCGCCCAGTTCTTCAAATTCGAGGAGCCGAACCGGTGGATGACGTCGGGCGGCCTCGGCACCATGGGCTATGGCTTGCCCTCGGCGGTCGGCGTGCAGGTGGCGCATCCGGACTCACTGGTCATCGACATCGCCGGCGAAGCTAGCGTGCTGATGACCATGCAGGAGATGTCGACCGCGGCGCAGTACGACCTGCCGATCAAGATCTTTATCCTGAACAACGAATATATGGGCATGGTGCGCCAGTGGCAGGAGCTGCTGCATGGCGGGCGCTATTCGCATTCCTACACCGCGGCGCTGCCCGATTTCGTCAAGCTGGCCGAGGCCTATCAGGCGGTCGGCATCAGGGCCGAGAAGCCGTCCGAGCTCGACGACGCCATCCGCGAGATGATCGCCGTGAAAAGGCCGGTGATCTTCGACTGCCGGGTCGACAAGCACGCCAATTGCTTCCCGATGATCCCGTCGGGCGAAGCGCATAATCACATGCTGCTGGGCGACGATTTGACCGAGCAGGACCTCGAGAACGCCATCACCGAGGAAGGCAAGGTGATGGTGTGAGCACCCAGCCCGGATCGGCCTATTCCCTCGACACGCGCGAGGAGAAGCCCGAGACCCACACCATGACCGTGCTGGTCGACAACGAGCCGGGCGTGCTGGCGCGCGTGATCGGCCTGTTCGCCGGCCGCGGCTACAATATCGACTCGCTCACCGTGTCGGAGACCGAGCACGAGGCGCATCTCAGCCGCATCACCATCGTCACCTCGGGCCCGCCGATGGTGATCGAGCAGATCCAGCATCAGCTGGAGCGGCTGGTGCCGATCCACAGCGTTACCGACCTGACGGTGCTGGGCAACTCGCTCGAGCGCGAGCTGGCCATGATCAAGGTTGCCGGCAAAGGCGCGAAACACGCCGAAGCGCAGCGCCTGGCCGAGACGTTCGAGGCGCAGATCATCGACTCGTCTTCCGGCCATTTCATCTTCGAGATCACCGGCGAGCAAGCCAGGATCGAGCAGTTCATCGCCAAGCTTCAGCCGCTCGGCCTGGTCGAGGTCGCCCGCACCGGCCTTGCCGCCATCTCGCGCGGCCCCGAACGCATGTAACGCCACTTGAATTTTCATCGGCCGGGCGGCACAAACGCGCCCGACACGAGCAGCCAATCTTAGGGCAGGGGACCATTCGTATGCGCGTCTATTACGATCGGGATGCCGATCTCAATCTGATCAAGGGCAAGAAGGTCGCCATCATCGGCTATGGCAGCCAGGGTCACGCGCATGCGCTGAACCTGAAGGAGTCCGGCGTCAAGGACGTGGCCGTGGGCCTGCGGCCCGGCTCCAAATCCGCCGCCAAGGCCGAGAAGGCCGGGCTCAAGGTCATGGACGTTCCCGCCGCCGCCAAATGGGCGGACGTGGTGATGATGCTGACCCCGGACGAGCTCCAGGCCGGCATCTGGGAGAACGACCTCAAGCCCAACATGAAGCAGGGCGCGGCGCTGTTGTTCGCCCATGGCCTCAACATTCATTTCAACCTGATCGAGCCGCGCGCCGACATGGATGTGTGCATGGTCGCGCCCAAGGGCCCGGGCCATACCGTGCGCGCCGAATATTCGCGCGGCGCCGGCGTCCCCTGCCTGATGGCCATCGCCCAGGATTCGACCGGCAACGCCCACGACCTGACGCTGTCTTATGCCGCGGCGATCGGCGGCGGCCGGGCCGGCATCATCGAGACATCCTTCCGCGAGGAATGCGAGACCGACCTGTTCGGCGAGCAGTCGGTGCTGTGCGGCGGCCTGGTCGAGCTGATGCGCAACGGCTACGAGACGCTGATCGAGGCCGGCTATTCGCCGGAGATGGCCTATTTCGAATGCGTCCACGAGGTGAAGCTGATCGTCGATCTGATCTACGAAGGCGGCATCGCCAATATGAACTACTCGGTGTCCAACACCGCCGAGTACGGCGAATATGTCTCGGGACCGCGCGTGGTCGGCCCCGAGAGCAAGCAGGCGATGAAGGCGGTGCTCGACGACATCCAGTCGGGCAGGTTCGTCAAGGATTGGATGCTGGAGAACAAGGTCGGCCAGACCTCGTTCAAGGCGATGCGCGCCAAATGCGACAGCCACCAGATGGAAGAGGTCGGCAAGCGCCTGCGCGCCATGATGCCGTGGATCGCCGAGCGCAAGATGGTCGACAAGAGCAAGAACTGAGGGTTGCTCCAATTCTCCAGGTGTCATTCCCGCGAAAGCGGGAATCCAGTAATCACTAGTCTTCGTTGATTTGCGAATGCAGGGCGTACTGGATTGCCCGGTCAGGCCGGGCAATGACAGGGAAGCGGGAGAGGGCAGTCCATGCTGATCGCGCGCTACGCCAAGATCGTAATGAGCCTCGCGCTCGCCGCCTTCTGCCTGGTCGTCGCCTTCGACAACCTCACCGATTACGGCACCAACTATCTGTTCGTGCAGCACGTGCTGAGCATGGACACGACCTTTCCCGGCAACGCGCTGATGTATCGGTCGATCACCAATCCGGTGCTGTGGCAGCTCGCTTATGGGCTGATCATCGCCGCGGAAGGCGCAACCGGCGTTCTGTTCCTCGCCGGGGCCATTCGCCTCATCCAGGTGCGGAACGCGCCCGGCGCGGTGTTCAACGAGGCCAAGTCCCTGGTCATCGCCGCCTGCACCCTCGCGTTCCTCGTCTGGTTCTTCGGCTTCATGGTGGTTGCCGGCGAGTGGTTCGCCATGTGGCAGTCGCAGACCTGGAACGGCCAGGACGCCGCCTTCCGCTTCTATATGGCGGTGCTCGGCGTGCTGATCTTCGTCGCCTTGCCGGACGGCGATCTCGGCGTTCCGCAGCCGCCGCGCCGCGCCGCGCCCAAGCGCCGCCGCAACGACAAGAAATAACCTCGAGGAACGCTGGCGCTCAGCGGCGATGATCGGGAGAGCCGCCCGCCAGCGACCGATCGTTGAACGGGACCACCGTGCTCGGTTCGATCGCAGCATTGGGCCACGGTGCCGATACGGGGCTGTCCGCCGCGACGGCCGCGTCCGCCGGCCGGTATTTGCGCCGGCGAAACATCAGCGCCAGCAACCAGCACGACATCGCCATCGAGCCCAACACCGCCAGTGTGCGCAGCATCGGCTCGCTCGGCGCGAGACCCCTGAGCTTGCCCCACTCGCCGCCGGCCTCTTCCTCCTGCCGCCTGGCGAAGCGGGCTTGCGCCAGCCGCAGATAATAGAGATCAGTGAGCTTGGCGAAGGCCTGCGCCGGTGCGCCCCCGCCATGGACCCCTCGCATCGGGGCGGGCCGGTCGTGACCGAGCCATAGACTGCCGACGAAATCCCGGGTCAGCCCCACGAACAGAGCGTCCATGTTGTGCGAGGAGGTTCCGGTCTTGCCATAGACCAGCGCATGCGGCGAATTCGCCGCGCGCGCCGTGCCGCGCTTCACCGGCCCGCGCAAATCCTGAAGGGTCGCCGAGGCGGTGGCCCGCGACAGCGCGCGCCGTTCCGCCTTGGCCGCCGGCATGCCGATGACGTTGCCCTTGGGCCCGATCGCCGCCCGCAAAAAGCGCACCTGCGGCAGCACGCCGCCGTTCTGCAGCGTCGCATAGGCCCGCGTCAGCTTCATCGGCGAGGTGTTGATGCCGCCCAGCGGCACCAGCGCCGCCGATTTCGGCGCGGCGAGGTCGAATCGCGCGATGATGTCGTCGAGCCGCGGTCCCATCCGCATGGCCATGGCGGCCCACGGCCGGTTGCAGGAATAGGTCAGGGCGAAATCCAACCTGACCTTGCTCCGCGCCAAGCACTTGCTATTGGGCTCGGCCGGCCAGTTGGGTTTGCGCAACGGCCGGGTTGAGACCGGGTATCTCAGGCTGAGCCCGGCCTCATGGGCGCCGATCAGCGGAAACAACTTGCCGGTCGAGCCGATCGACCGCTCGATGTCGGTCGCGCGGTTCCACGCGCCGGTGTAGCGGCACGACCCGGCCGTCGCCAGCACCTCGCCCGACGGCCGCATGAAGAAGCCGGCGGCTTGATGCGAGCCGCTGATCGAGCACATCTGCGCCAGCAAATTCTGCTGGAAGCCGGCATCGAGATGAACGATCAGCCGGTAGTCGCCCGAAAGCGCGATGCCGTTGTTTCGCGCTTCGCGCAAAGCGAGATCGCGATAGGGCCGGTATTCGATCCGCGCGTAGGATTGATCGCCGCGGCGGAGATTGCCGCCGAGCACGCGACGCCTCAGCTCCTGTTCCGCTGCCGCGGCCTGGTCTGCCGTGATCTTATGCTGCTGCAGCATGCGCTTGAGCACGCCGACCGCGGCGTCGAACGCGTCGGTCGGGGCCTTGCGGGGATCGCGATTGTTCGGCTCGGGCAGCATGCCGACCAGAAGGGCCGCCTCGGCCAGGGTCAGCTGTTGCACGCCCACGCCGAAATAGTATCGCGCCGGATCGTCGAACCCGGTCATGTTGCGCGCGTGCGGCACCGCATTCAGGTAGCGGGTGAGGATCTCATCACGCGGCAGCATCGCAAAGATGCGGATCGCCGCCACGGCCTCCAACAGCTTGCGTTCGAAGCTGTCTTCTTTTCTCAGGATGAGGGACCGCGCGAGCTGCTGCGTGATGGTGCTGCCGCCCTGCCGGTCGCCCGACATCGAATGCCACGCGGCCCGCACGCTGGAGCGGAAATCGAGAGCGCCATGCGAAAAGAAGCGCTCATCCTCGCTGGCGATCACGGCATCGCGCAGCACGCTGGGAAAGTCATGCGCCGGCAGGCGCGTCGGGCAGATCATATGCTCGGCATCGGTCCCGTCCCGGCGCGCATGCTCGAACTGGCACGATGACAGGATCCCTTCGAGCACCTCTCCGTTGGGCAACTGCCAGAGGCTGCTATGGGCGGCAAGGCCGATCGCCAGCAGCAGGACCGCTCTGATCAGAACGGCAATCAGGATCACGCTGGCCGCGAGGCGCAGGGCAGGGACCCAAGATTTGCGCCGCGCGTCGCTCGGCGGCGGGTCGGGGGCGGCCTGCCAGAGAACCAGAGTCCCTCTTTGCTCCAAACCAGACTCCCCGTCAGCCTACCCGCCTTGGCTCGGAACGGCCGAGCAGCCAGGATTGTAGGGGGCGCCGCTCGGCAGGTCGATCCTAAAGCCGATGTTGGCCCCCCGCGGTCACAGATGGCGTGGCGCGTCGCCGCAGCAAAACGTTTTTTTGTCGGATGAGGAACACGGGGAGCGGATGTTTGGTTGCTGATGCAGCCAGCCTCTCGAGTTCGCGCTCCTCCGGCTGGTCAGGCCCGGCGCCCCTTCTCCACAAAACCCAGACGGCGCCGGGCCGCCATTGGCGCGGCATCGGGGCGACCGAGGGAACCAGAGCGCAAAAAAAGACGGCCGCCGAAGCGGCCGTCTCTCCGATGATCTCGATTCGCGATCTACGCGACGTCGACGATGATCTCAACCACCTGTCTCGAGCAGGAATTGACCAACACGACATCGTCGTCCCACACGAAATACTTAATCGGGCAGGCGCCTTCGACCACGATGATGTCGGGCGGAAGGTCGTAGAGCGCGATGGTGCCGGGGAGAGCGATACCGATCGAGACGTTGACCTCGTTCCTGTCGACGCGGTTGGCGCGGGGCTTGTTGCTATGGAAGTAGCTGCGCACCTTGCCGACCTCCTGCGAGCCGAGCTTGGTCTTGCCGCCCGCCTTGCCGTCGGTCTGGGTCTGGCCCTCGGCGGTGGCGCCTTTCTTGCCCGTGTTGGCCTGGCCGTCTGCATTCGCGCCGGCTTTGCCGCCGGTGGTCATGTCGGAGTCGCTCTTGGCCGCTTTGCCGGCGTTGCCGTCGACATCGGCATTTGCGCCCGCTTTAGCGCCCTTGCCCGACGTCTCGGCGCCGGCATTCGCGCCGGCGTTGGCACCGGCTTTCGCGCCCTTGCCTGACGTCTCCGCGCCGACATCGGCGCCGGCATTCGCGCCGCCTTGCACGCCGAGATCCGGTCCGCTGTTATTCAGGGCACCGCCGGCAGGTCCGCCCTTGTTCATCTGGGCGCCGCCGGTGATAGCGCCGCCGGCATTGCCGGACGCTGCCGGTGGTTCGGCCTGGGCCACGGACAAGCTCAGCACGAGCGCCAACGCAGTCGCGCCGAACAGATTGAGTTTTGCAGCATGCATGTCATTACTCCTTGGGTTGTAATGCCGCCGCTTCTCGCCGCTCAGTATGAAACGGCTAAGCAGAGCAGCGGCTCATCGATCGTCAAACGACGAGCGCGGCGACGTGTTCCGATCCTGCGAGGGGGATTTTTTTCGTCGAACGCGGAACTCATCCAGGCGGCCACCGCCTAGGTCGCCGAGGAGTCACCATGAGGCGTTGTGAGATAGGCTCGGCCGTATAGGAGGGGATCATGGGTGATCGCGGCGAGATCGAAGCTCTGGTCAGAGGGCTGTGCGCCGCCAGGGTCGCGGGCGACATGGACGCGCTTCGGCGCGGCTACGCCAACCACGCCACCTTTCGGATCGCGGGGTCTCCCGCCTGGGGGGCGCTGACGGCGCTGGTGACGGGCCAAGCCAACATCATGGCCCGGTTCGAGTCGATGATCGCCAAGTTCGCGGTTAGCGATTTTGAAATTCTCGATCTGTTCGTCGCCGGCAACAAGGCCGCCGTCCGCTGGCGCGCCACCATGCGCCAGGCGGACACCAAAGAAGAGTCCATCACCGAAATCGCTCAGTTCCTCGAAGTCGAGAACGGCCAAGTGGTTTCTTTGGTCGAGTTCCTCGATACCGCGCGTGGCCATGAAACTGCTGGGCGGCAAGTAGGGCGCCTTTATCCTCGGCCTGCGCGCGACCGAGACAGGGCAGGGAAAGGCCCCGCCGCGGGACGGGGCCTATTTATTGCAGCCTCTACTCGGTCACGGATCCGGTGCCGTGCTTGTGCCGATCTTTCAACTTCCGGCAGGGGCTGGGATTGCATTCATGGTGATGGCCCCACTGCGACACATGGGCCAGCTGCCACGTCCCCTCCAGTTCGGCCGACCGGTCGCTGGTCTCGAGGGTGACGTCGTGGGATGTCGCCGCTTGCACCTGCAATGCAGACACGCCAACCAGCACCATCGTCGCGATTATCATCATGGTTGTTTTCAACATCGATGTTCTCCTGTCGAGATTGCTTCAGTGAGGCTTGTTGGTCGCAGTGGGGCCGACAAAGGTTCAGTAAAAACTGTCTCGGAGAGAACCGACCGGATGCGATGTCACTTGTGGCCTGCGCCGACTTTATCCCCGCGTGGCCAGCAGCGGTTGGACTCCGCCCACCTCGTCCTCTAAGGGGCGTTCTCATGAGGCGTCGTGAGGTGCAGACGAGGTGCGGTGTCCCTGCGGGTTTCACTCGACGCGAGTGAGCACTCGGGGCGGCGTCGGGCTCCCCCCGGGTCCACTACGAGGCCCTGCCAGGAGCTGGCTACCGCCCTTGCCCTGGAGGGCGCTTCGCACTATTTTCCGCCTGAACGACAGGTGACCTATGCAGCGACTGATAGGGCAGACAAGCATCGAGACCGGCGCGATTTCGCGTTTTCCGGCCGCGTCCGCCCGCGCGCTGCTCCTGCTCGGCCTCGTCCTTAGACGCCCCTGAGCGCGGGCAGTCTCGCTTTAGGCGAGCGGGCGTTCAGGGGATGGCAATCTAAACCCGAGACAATTCAAGCGGCTTGCCGGTCGTGCTAGACTGGCGCCCAAAGCTTAAGGACGAGACCGATGGAGTCCAACCAGGCCAACGCCTCTGACACCGGGCGGCGCGACGACAAGGATCGCGTCGTCATTTTCGACACCACCTTGCGCGACGGGGAGCAATGCCCCGGCGCCACCATGACCTTCGACGAGAAGCTCGAGGTCGCCGAACTGCTCGACGAGATGGGCGTCGATATCATCGAGGCGGGCTTCCCGATCGCCTCGGAAGGCGATTTCAACTCCGTTCAGGAGATTTCCCGCCGCGCCAAAAACTCCGTGATCTGCGGCCTGGCGCGGGCGCAGTTCAAGGACATCGACCGCTGCGCCGAGGCGATCAAGCCCGCCCTGCGCGGCCGCATCCATACTTTCATCGGCACCTCGCCGCTCCATCGCAAATATCAGATGGGCATCGACGAGACCGAGGTGCTGGAGCGGGTCACCGCCTCGGTCACCCGCGCGCGGAGCTATACCGACGACGTCGAATGGTCGGCGATGGACGCCACCCGCACCGAAGCGGACTTCCTCTGCCGCTGCGTCGAGGCCGCCATCAAGGCCGGCGCCACCACCGTCAATATTCCCGACACGGTCGGCTACGCCACGCCCGATGAGTTCGCCAGCCTGATCCGCATGATCGTCGGCCGCGTGCCCGGCGCCGACACCATCGTGTTCTCCACGCACTGCCACAACGATCTCGGCCTGGCGGTCGCCAATTCCCTGGCGGGTGTGGGCGGAGGGGCGCGACAGGTCGAATGCGCCATCAACGGGCTTGGCGAGCGCGCCGGCAACGCCGCGCTGGAAGAGATCGTCATGGCCATCAAGACGCGGGGCGACGTCATGCCGTTCTGGACCGGCATCGACACCACCATGCTGACCCGCGCCTCGAAGCTCGTGTCGCGCGTGACGGCGTTCCCGGTGCAGTACAACAAGGCCATCGTCGGCCGGAACGCCTTCGCCCATGAGAGCGGCATTCACCAGGACGGCGTGCTGAAGCATGCCGAGACCTTCGAGATCATGACGCCCGAGAGCGTGGGCCTGAAGGAATCCTCGCTGGTGATGGGCAAGCATTCCGGGCGTCACGCCTTCCGCGAGAAGCTGAAGGATCTCGGCTATGAGCTCGGCGACAACGCCTTCGAGGATGCCTTCGTCCGCTTCAAGGCGCTCGCCGACCGCAAGAAGCACGTCTATGACGAGGATATCGAAGCGCTGGTCGATCAGGAGATCGCATCCGCCCACGACCGCATCAAGGTCGTGGCGTTGACCGTGATCGCCGGCACCGGCGGTCCGCAGAAGGCGACCATCACGCTCGATGTCGACGGCAAGCAGCACACTTACGAGTCGACCGGCGACGGGCCGGTCGATGCCACGTTCAGGGCGATCAAGGCGATCGTGCCGCACGAGGCCAGGCTGCCGCTCTACCAGGTGAGCGCCGTGACCGAAGGCACCGACGCCCAGGCCGAAGTGAGCGTCAGGCTCGAGGCCGACGGCAAGACCGTCACCGGGCGGGGGTCCGACACCGACACCATGGTCGCCTCGGCGCGGGCTTATGTCAGTGCGCTGAATAAATTGCTGGCGCGCGAGGCCCGCCGCAAGCCGGAAACCATGCTCGCATCCTGAGTGGGCTGCGGCCGAATCGCGCGGCGCGAGCGATTGCCCAAGGTCGAGGCGGCCGGCCGGGCGAGGCCGGCTCGCCGTTCGCGCCGGAATTCGATGCTGGAAGGCCGGATTGGCCCCAAACCTTCACGGTGCCCTTTAATTCGGCCGGGGCGCTGGGGCGATCGCCGGCGCCTTTGCCACAATTCGACTGGGTGCCGCTCGCTGGCCGACGCAAGCGAATTGTTTTTTTCAAATTGGGGCTCCAACGCATTGCCCCCGACTCAGATTTGCAGCAACATAGCGCCGCGCTCGGCAGCGGCAAAAAATCTGTCATCCAGACCTCGTCGCCCGCTGAGCGCGGCTCAGTGGCGTTGATGGCTCGTTGCGGGGAGCCAGATTGGGGCGGGCGTATGTTCTCGCGGGTCTTAGGCTTTGTCTCGACGGACATGGCCATCGACCTTGGCACGGCGAATACCCTGGTTTACGTGCCGGGACGGGGGATCGTGCTCGACGAGCCTTCCGTGGTCGCTGTCACAACACAGCGGGACGGTGAGCGACGGGTCATTGCCGTTGGCTACGAAGCCAAGTCGATGCTCGGACGCACCCCGACCAAGATCGAAACCATCCAGCCTCTGCGCGACGGCGTGATCGCCGACTTCGCCGCCGCGGAAGAGATGATCAAACATTTCATCCGCCGCGTGCTCAAGCGTCGGCTGTTCACCAGTCCGCGCATCATGATCTGCGTGCCGGCCAGCGCCACGCCGGTCGAGCGTCGTGCCGTGCATGAAGCGGGCTTGTCGGCCGGCGCGCGCCGCGTCTATCTGATCGAGGAACCGATCGCCGCCGCCATCGGCGCCGGCTTGCCGATCCAAGAGGCACGTGGCTCCATGGTCGTGGATATCGGCGGCGGCACCACCGATATCGCCGTGCTGTCGATGGGCAGCGTGCTGTATTCGCGCTCGGTGCGCAGCGCCGGCAATTCGTTCGACGAAGCGATCGTCAACTATGTCCGGTTCAAATATAATCTGCTGATCGGCGCCACCAGCGCCGAGGCGATCAAGAAGGAGTCCGGTTGCGCCATCGCCAAGGTCAACGGCGAGCGCATGCCGATCCACATCAAGGGTCGCGATCTCCATCGCGGCTTCCCGGCCGACATCACCCTGACGCCCGACGACATGCCGCAAGCCCTGAACCTGCCGATCCAGCAGATCGTGGGCGGCATCAGGCAGGCGCTGGCCGATGTCCCGCCCGAGCTCACCGCCGATATCTGCGATTCCGGCATCTACCTGACCGGCGGTGGCGCCTTGCTCGACCGGCTCGATGCGCGACTGACGCAGGAGACCGGAGTCAAATTCACGATTGCTGAGGACCCTTTGCGCTGTGTCGCGCGAGGAACTGGTAAGGCCCTGGAGCAGCTCGACACCATGGCGGATTTTTTGGTCAAGCCGTGAGGCGGCCGTAGCGGAGGGTTTGCCGGCTGCGCAAACCCTAAAATGACGAGGAAACGCTGGAGGCGTTTCCTGCAAGGAAGACGCGAACAATGCGCGCGGGCCATTCACCGTTCAAACCGCGGCCACGCCGATCCTGGCGGGCGCCCGGCGAATTGCTCAATTTCACGCTCTACTTCCTCTGTGCCGTCCTCTTGGTGTTGAGCCGCATCGGCCACGGCGCGGTCGCCGACGTGCGCGACCGCTTGGTCGATCTGAGCGCCCCCTTGCTGGAAGCGGCCTCGGCGCCGGTCATCATGGGTCGGCATGGCCTGGCGCGCGTGCGCTCCTATGTCGGGATGCTCGGCGAGATCGATCGGCTGAAGGCGCAGAACGAAGAGCTCAAGCAATGGGAATGGCGGGCCAAGCTGCTCGAGCGCAACGTCGCCCGTCTCCGCTCGCTGCTCAACGCCGTCGATGAGCCGGCCCTGCATTTCGTCACCGGCAGCGTCATTGCCGATGCGCGGGGTCCGTTCTTGCGCAGCGCGCTCATCAATCTCGGGCGGGACGACGGCGTGCGCATCGGCTACGCCGTGATCAACGGCGACGGCCTGATAGGACGTACCGTCGATGCCGGCGGCTCGGTGTCGCGCGTGCTGCTGCTCAACGATCTCAACAGCCGCATTCCGGTGCTGGTCGGCACCGCGGGAGTGCGGGCGCTCGCATCGGGCGACAACAGCCGCGAGCTGAAGCTCGAATTCTTCCCGGACGGCGCTTCGCCTCATGCCGGCGACGAGGTCTACACCTCGGGCGCCGACGGCGTGCTGCCGCGCGGCTTACGGGTCGGCGAGGTGACCGGATCGTTAGGCGCGCTGAAGGTACGTCCTCATGCCGAGCTGAGTTCGCTCGATGTGGTGAGCGTGCTGTTCTTCGATACGCCGGCTCTGACGCGAACCGATCCGCCGGCCGTTCCGGTGGCAAGCCCGCTGTCGCCACTGCCCGAGAACGGTCAGGCGCCGCCTCCGACGCCGACCGCGGCGGTCGATCCGCTGCCGATTGACGCCCCGATCAAGCATGCCGGCGCGGCCGACGGCGCTTCACCCGGCGAAGGCGTAGCGCAAGCCCAGCCATGACCGCAGCTCTGCCAGCTCTGTCGGTGCTCTTTGCGGTGCTGGCGACCGCAGTACCGTGGGGCCTTCCGGCGGACGCAACCTTCATCCTGCCGTTGGTGGTGGTGATGATGGTGTTTTGCTGGCGTGCTCTTCCCGGCACGGTGTTGCCGCCCTACTTGGCCATGCTGCTCGGCCTGCTGACCGACATCGTGAGCGGGGGCCCGCTCGGATTTTGGGCGCTCATGTGCTTGATCGGCTCAACCGCCGGCGGTCGCGTCCCGCCGCTCGCCGACGGCCAGGACCAGAACCAGCTTTGGCTGGTCTGGGCCGGCGTTGCCGCCGTCATCGCCTCGTTCGGCTGGGTGCTCGCCTCGCTCTATTTCGTTCGCTGGATCGACTGGTGGCCGATCGGGTTTGGCGCGCTGGTCTCCATCGCGCTCTTCCCGGTGGTATTGCGCGGCCTGTTGTGGATCAGGCGAGGCAAGCTCAGAACCGGCCGTACGCTCTATGGGAGGTGGTCGTGAAGCGACCGCCGTCTCCTTATAAGCCATCGCCTCGGCGTCAGTTCTCGGCGCGGAAAACCTTCAAATACCTCGTCGGCAACGCCAAGCCGCGGGATCCTGCGGTGAAGCTGCGCCACCGCTTCTCGCGGCGCGCCGTGCTGATCGGGGCCGGCCAGACGGGATTGTTCGGATTGCTGTTGTGGCGATTGCGCCAATTGCAGATCCTGGATACCTCGGAATACCGGCTGCTATCCGACGAAAATCGCATCACCATGCAGCTGGTGGCGCCGGCGCGCGGATCGATCTATGACCGCTTCGGCAGGACGGTGGCGGCCGACAAGGAGAATTTCCGCGTCATCGTCATCCCGGCGTTCTGCGAAGACCTGTCGGCGACGCTCGCCGCTGTTGCAAAGATCATCCCCATCTCTGCCGCCGACAAGGATCGCGTCAGGCGGGCGGCGCGGCGCCAGAGCGGATATTTCCCCGTGCTCGTCACCGAGGGGCTGACCTGGCGGCAGTTCACTTTGCTGAGCGTGCTGGCCCCGCAGCTGCCCGGCGTCCGCACCGACCGAGCGACGTACCGCCGCTATAGCCACGGCCGCGGTATGGCCCATGTGGTCGGCTATGTCGGCATGGCCGACAAGGACGAGGTCGACGAGGATCCGCTGATGCGGGTGCCCGGATTTCGCACCGGCAAGGCCGGGCTGGAAAAGGGCCTCGACCTTGAGCTGAGAGGGCAGCCGGGCAACATCAAATACGAGGTCGATGCCCATGGCCGCGTGGTCCGCCAGCTCGGCGCGACCCCGAGCGTGCGCGGCAAGGACATGGTGCTGACCATCGATCAGGAGCTGCAAGACATCGCGCTCAAGCGCATCGAGGGCCTGCGCGTGGCTTCCATCGTCGTGCTCGACGTGGTGACCGGCGGCATCCTGGTGATGGCCTCCTATCCGACCTTCGATCCCAACGAGATTTCCTTCAAGGTCAACCGCGATCGGTGGCGGGAGCTGGCGCGAAACAAGGACCATCCACTCGAAAATCGGGCGCTGCGCGGTGTCTATCCGCCCGGCTCGACCTTCAAGGTGGTCACCGCGCTCGCCGGGCTCGAGACCGGCGTCATCACTCCAACTGAGACCATGAACTGCCCCGGCAGCTACGTGTTCGCGCGCCACCGCTTCCGCTGCTGGAAGACCCATGGCGGCGGCATCGACGTGCACAACGCCATCAAGCAGTCCTGCGACACGTATTTCTATGAGACGGTCAAGCGCGTGGGCATCGATCGCCTCGCCGTCACCTCGCGCCTGCTCGGCCTCGGCCAGATTCACGACATCGGATTCACCGGACAAAAGCGTGGCATCGTTCCGGATAAGGCTTGGAAGCGCCGGTACTTCAATCAGCCTTGGTATGAGGGCGAAACCATTAGCTGCGGCATTGGCCAGGGTTATGTCGCGACCACGCCCCTCCAGCTTGCCGTCGCCACGGCGAGGATTGCCACGGGAAGGGCGGTGTCGCCGCGCTTGCTGATGCCCGGCGAGCGCGTCGTCGAGCCCCCGCCGCTGCTCGACATCGATCCGGTCCATCTCGAGATCGTGCGCGCCGGCATGTTCGGCGTGGTCAATGAGCCGAAAGGCACCGCCGTCCGCTCGGCGCTGGCGATTCCCGGCGTGCAGATGTCGGGCAAGACCGGCACCTCGCAGGTGATCAGCGCCAAGAACCAGCACAAGCTCAAGGGCTGGGAAGGGGAAACCCATGCTCTGTTCATCGCCTACGCGCCGGCAGACGCGCCCCGCTACGCGGCCGCCTGCGTGGTCGAGCATGGCGGCGGCGGGTCGCGCGCCGCGGCGCCGGTGGTGCGCGACGTGATGACCGAAATTCTGCTGCGCAATCCGGCGGTGATCGCCGCCGCGGAACGACCCCGATGAAGACGCTGTTCGCGGAGGGCTTCGAGCAGCCCCAGCTCAAGCTCAAGGCCAAGCTGATCGCGCTGAACTGGCCTTTCCTGTTGCTCATCACCGCCATCACCATGATCGGCGTGGCGGCGCTCTATTCGGTGGCGGGCGGCGCGCTTGAGCCGTGGGCCAGCCGCCACGTGGTGCGCTATTGCCTGGGCCTGGGGCTGCTGTTCGCCGTCGCGCTGTCCGATATCCGCTGGTGGCTGCGCGCTGCCTACCCGCTTTATGTGGTTGCGCTGCTGATGTTGGCGGCGGTGATCCTGTTCGGCGTGGAGAGCGGTGGCGCCAAGCGCTGGCTGGGCTATGGCGAGTTCAGCTTCCAGCCCTCCGAATTGATGAAGATCGCGCTCGTTCTGGCTATCGCCCGCTATTACCAGTGGCTGTCGCCCAAGCAGGTGTCGTGGCCTTACGCCGTGCTGCCGCCGCTGCTGATGATCGGCGCCCCGATCATTCTGGCCTTGGATCAGCCCGATCTCGGCACCGCGGCGCTGTTCGGCATCGTCGGCTGCGGCTTGCTGTTTCTCGCCGGCGTGAGTTGGATTTACTTCCTCGCCGCGTTTGTCGGCGTCATTGCGGTGCTGCCCCATGTGTGGGAGCGGCTGCACGACTATCAACAGGAACGGATTCTGACCTTCATCGATCCCGAGCGCGATCCGAGCGGGTCCGGCTACCACATCCTGCAGTCGAAGATCGCCATCGGCTCCGGCGGATTCACCGGCAAGGGCTTCATGCAGGGAACCCAGGCCCAGCTGAATTTCCTGCCCGAGAAGCACACCGACTTTATCTTCACCATGTTCTCCGAGGAGATGGGCTTCATCGGCGGCGCCGTGCTGCTGGTGCTCTACCTTCTCGCGCTGCTGTTCATCACCTATATGGCGCTCAGATGCCGCAGCACGTTCACCCGGCTGGTGGCCGCCGGCATGGGTCTGTGCCTGTTCGCCTATGTGTTCATCAATGTGGCGATGGTGACCGGGCTGGTGCCGGTGGTGGGCGTGCCGCTGCCGCTGGTGTCTTATGGCGGCACCTCGATGCTGACCATGATGGTAGGCCTGGGTTTCGTGCTGAACGCCCATGTCAACCGGGACGTCCGGCTGAGGCGGGAGGAGATGGGCCCGTTTTGGTGACCGGCGGGCCGACCCTGGACAGGCAAGCGAGCGCAGTGTTAAGGGGAGCACCCTTGGGTGGCGACACCCTCAAGGTGCGCCTTCCCACACAGAGGCGGATCTAGGGCGCATAGCTCAGGTGGTAGAGCAGCTGACTCTTAATCAGCGGGTCGTAGGTTCGAGTCCTACTGCGCCCACCAGCCTTCGCTGCGAGGAAAAATTAATGCCGAAAACGATGCGGTTGGCCGCGATTGCGGCCATGGTCAGCCTCAGCCTCAGCCTGCCGGCTTTCGCCGCAACGGAAGGCGAGTTCGATAATGACTGCGTGATGGGGCTCGCGCTCGGCAAGGAAATCAAGACGGACTGCTCGATCAACACTGTCTATGCCGGCAGCACCTATTGCTTCGGCAACGAGACCGCCAAGCAGCTCTTCCTCAAGAAGCCCGAGGAGTTCCTGCTCAAGGCGCACATCTTCTATTCCAGCAAGCCGTCAGCGGCCGAATAACTACGACCCGCTCGGCTCCGACTGCGCGGTGAACCGCGTGTCGTCGGTGTCGGTGATGGCGACATCGAGGCTGTTGTCGGCGCCGCGCCCGAAGGTGAAGCGGAAATTCGGGTTGGTCGACAGCGAGAACGTGCTCTGCATGTCAAACACCAACTGCCCGCCGCGCTTGACCGTCATGGATCTGACGAAACGCGCGGGGATGAAATTTGCGGTGTTGATGTCGAGCTGCATGCCGTTGGCGTTCGGGTGCTTGATCATCACCTGAGCCGACCAAATCGGGCTCGACTCGAGGGCAGGGGGGAAGGTCCTGACGATCATCTTGCCGAGATCGACCGTCTCGCTGTCGGGATCCTTGGCCTGCATGGCGGCGCAGCCGCCCGCCGCCGCGATGAATTTGCTCGCCATATGCAGCGTGCCGTCTTCGGTTTCGAGCACGGCGCGCACATAGGAGAAATTGTCGATCCGCACCCGGGTCGAGAAGCTACGCTCGCCGCCATTGCCCGCCGCCGGCCCGAAATTGAGGGTCGCCACTTTGGGATCGGGGTTCTTGTCGATGAACAGGGTCAGCGATTTGAGGTTCTGCTTGACCGAAGGCGGCACGCGCACGGTCAGCGGCACCAGCGCCGCGTCTTCGGCCGTACCCGGAATCTCGAGCACCACCATGCCGTCTTCGGCAATGGCGCGGTCGCCGAACGCTTGGCTCTTGAGCATCGGCCAGACGTCCTCGTCGGCCTTCGCGGCGACCGAGAACAGCAGCAGTCCGGCCAGCGCGGCATAGGCTAGGACGCTTGAAGGGCAGGGGCATGGCACCGTCCTGTGTTGGCTTCGTCCCATCATATCACTCCCATTCCAGTTCTGCGAAGGCCGCCGTGACGTTGCGGACATGATAGTGATCGAACAATTTCCAGGAATCGCGCTGGGAAAATCCCGCGGTTTTGGTGGCCTCCTCGAGCGTCTTGCCCTCTTCGATCAAGCGCCTGACATCGCCGGCGATGGCGGCGAGGTAGCGCTGCTCGGGCTCGATCGCCTCGGGCAGCTCCATGGCGTGCGGCCCATGACCGGGAATGACGCGCGCGGCGTTCTTGCTCGCCAGCCGGTCGAGCAAGGCCAGCCAGCCTCTGATCGACCCGTCGAGGGTCGGCACATGGACCGAGAACAGGAGATCGCCGAGGAACAGCGTGTCGGTCGCACTGTCAGTGATGGTGAGATCGTTGTCGGTATGGGCGGTCGGCTGCGTCTCCAGCGTGAGCGTGCGGCCGCCGAGATCGAGCGTGGTGGTGTTCTCGACGGCGAGCGTGGGCAAGATGATCTCAGTCCCCTCGAACGCCTCGTCGCCCAGCATCTGCTTGTTGATGGCGAGATAGCGGTCGGCCCGCGTGGCCAGCCCGCGGGCCAGCTTGTAGTGGCCCACGAACGCCGGATTGTCCTCCTTGAAGGCCGCATTGCCGAACACGTGGTCGGGATGCATGTGGGTATTGATCACGTAGCGGATCGGCTTGTCGGTCACCGCGCGAATGGCATTTCTGAGCTCGCGCCCGGCGACCGCGCTGCCCAGCGTGTCGATCACCGCGACCGCGTCGCTGCCGACCACGAAGCTCGCATTGGCCATGTCGCCGCGATTTTGGGGCGACTGCAACTCGTAGCGTCCCTGATGGACGAATATGCCAGGCGCGACCTCGCTGACCGCCATCCCCTCGGCTGCTTGTGCCGGCACGAAGCGTAGCAAGGGAGCGGCTGCCAGCATCAGCGCGGCGCGCAGGACGTCCTGGCGCGAGACCACGCGGCAAAATGGCGATCTTCGCTCACGATCCATCATCGGCACTGATCTAAGGAGACTCTGCGTGAAGTACAAACAGCGGTGCTTGGGGCTTGGGGTACGGGGCCGCGATCGGGCCACGCCCCCTTTATTAGGGCCAATAGGGTCGGGAACGGGGCTGAAACCGCGGCTAGCGCCCTTTTACGGGCCTTGCCGAGCCCCGGACAGGGCGGATGACGACATCATGAAATCCGGCCCGGAGCCCTTTTTGTTTGCCGCCCGTTCGTATACTTTACGCCAGCGCAAAAGGGAGGGTGCTTGAATGCGAATTCTTCTAATTTTGATTGTTATTGCCGCCGTTATTGTTGTGGTTCGGGCGCAAAGCCGGGACTGCAAGTACGACGGGACTTTGATCAATTGCGTGCTCGGCAAATCGGAAATGCCGGCCGCCGAAACGCCACCGGCGCCTGAAACACCAGCGCCTGAAGCACCGGCGCCAGAGGCACCGGCCCCAGAGGCACCTGCGCAGTAAGGACTGCACTCCTCAGTCGCGAATGGCGGGTCCGCGCTGGAGCGCGGCGCAAATCAGGCGCGGCCCATAGTTAGGATACCCCTCCGTGCTCCGGATCGCACCCGGCCGGGGCACGGGGGTCGTTTGCCTCGCGTTGCCGGCGGACGATCGGCTCTCCGGCGTTCTGCAGGCCGGCCTACTGGGCAGACCTTCTGCCGCGTTCATCCAACCGTCACATGACTCGCGGGGCTATGGCCAAGTCGTGCCATTGACAGACGCTGGTAGGCTCGAAAATATCGTTTACGCTGTAAGCCGTTCCCTCCGCCCTTTAACACCGCTCGACACAATCCTTTAATGACCTCGTCCAGAAAATACGCCGAGATTGCTGCCACGGCGCTTGGTAAAATGCTGCGAGCCGACGCCGATTCTGGCAAAGTGGCCGATATCTTCGAGAGTGTCTTGGCCGACGCGACGCGCGAGCGAGACGAGGACGAACGCCAGCATTTGGCTGAAGTCGAGGCTGCGGCCGCGATCCGATTGTCCCGGCTGCTCGAAGCCTCTCCGGCGGTGATCTATAGCTTCGAAGCCAAGGGCGATTTCGCGCCGACCTTTGTCAGCGAGAACATCATGCGGCTGTTCGGATATGCCGCGAGCGAATATCTCGAAAATCCGAATTTCTGGCGCGAGCGCGTGCATCCCGACGATCTTCCGCGCATCGAGGGCGAGATGGACGCCCTGTTCGAACAGGGCCACCACGCGATCGAATATCGCTTCCGGCGCAAAGACGGCTCCTATTGCTGGGTGAACGACGACCAGCATCTCATCCGTGACAAGCAGGGTGCGCCGTCGGAGGTGGTGGGCTCGTGGAGCGACATCACCGCGCGCAAGGCCGCCGAATTGGCCGAGGACCGGGCCCGCGAACGGCTTGCGCTTCTGCTCGATAGCGCGCCATCGGTGATCTACAGCTTCAAGGCGAGCGGCGATTACGCGCCGACCTTCGTCAGCGAGAACATCAAGCGCCTGCTCGGCTATTGCCCGGACGAATATCTCAAGGATGCGGCCTTCTGGCGCGCCCGCGTGCATCCCGACGACATCGATTCAGTCGAGGCGGAACAGGCGCTCCTGTTCGAACGCGACCGCCACACCGCCGAATACCGCTTCCGCAAGAAAGACGGACATTATCGCTGGGTGAGCGACGAGCAGCATCTCATCCGCGACGAGAATGGCGAGCCGTTCGAGATCGTGGGCTCGTGGAGCGACGTCACCGACCGCAAGAGCGCCGAAGCGGCCGAGGACGCCGCCCGTGCGCGACTATCGGCTCTGCTCGAAAGCGCGCCATCGGTGATCTACAGCTTCAAGGCAAGCGGCGATTACGCGCCGACCTTCGTCAGCGAGAACATCAAGCGCCTGCTCGGCTATTGCCCCGAGAAATATCTCGAGCACGCCGACTTCTGGCGCAACAACGTCCACCCCGAGGATCTGCCCGCGGTCGAGGCCGAGCAGGCGAAGCTGTTCGAGAAGGGCAGACACGCCGCCGAGTACCGCTTCCGCAAGCGCAACGGCAATTACATCTGGGTGAGCGACGAGCAATATCTATTGCGCGGCGACGACGGGGAGCCGATCGAGATCGTCGGCTCATGGAGCAATATCAGCTCGCGCAAGCAGGCCGAGCAGGCCGAGAACCAAGCGCGGGCGCGGTTCGACCTGCTGCTTCATGGCGCCCCGGCGGTGGTCTATAGCTTCGAGGCCGGCGGTTCCTATGCGCCAACCTTCGTCAGCGACAACATCAAGCGGGTGTTGGGCTACGAGCCCGACCAATATTTGAAGGACCCGGAGTTTTGGCGTTCGCGGGTCCATCCCGAGGACCTCGCCGAGGTCGAGGCGGGCCAGGCGAAGCTATTCGAGCAAGGCCGGAACGTCGCCGAGTACCGATTCCGCAAGTCCGACGGCATCTATTGCTGGGTGAGCGACGAGCAGCACCTGGTCAAGGACCAGAACGGCAATCCGCTCGAAGTGATCGGCTCCTGGAGCGAGGTCACTGCGCGCAAGACGGCCGAGCAGGCCGCCTTGGCGGAAAGCGAGCAGCGCCTGACCGACGCCATCGATACCATCTCCGAAGGCTTTTCGCTCTACGACAACGAGGATCGGCTGGTGCTCGGCAACCACAAATATGCCGAGCTATTTGACCTCGGCGGCGGTGCGCCGAAGCCGGGCACGACGTTCGAGGAGATCATCCGCAGCGCGGTCGCGCATGGCCTCATCCACGACGCCAAGGGCCGGGAGGAGGGCTGGATCCGGCAGCGGCTTGCCGAGCATCGCCATCCCGGCCTGCCTCTGTTGCAGCGCCGCTCCGACGGACGCTGGCTGCAGATCAGCGAGCGGCGCACCGAGACCGGCGGCACCGTCGCCGTCTATAGCGACCTGACCGAGGTCAAGGACAGCGAGCAGCGGGCCGCCGCCGCCAATCAACTGATCCTGCAAAGCCTGCGCTATGCCAGCCGCATCCAGGCGGCCGTGTTGCCGGCGCGCGAGGAGCTCGGCGTGGTGGCCGCCGACCATTTCCTCATTTGGGAGCCGCGCGACATCGTCGGCGGCGACTTCTTCTGGTTCCAGCCCATCAGCGACGGCTATGCCGTGATGGTCGGAGATTGCACCGGTCACGGCGTCCCGGGCGCCTTTATGACTCTGATCGCTTGGGGCCTGCTCGACCGCATGCTGCGCAGCGCCGATACCGACAATCCGAGTCAGGTGCTGACCGGGCTGCATCGCGGAGTGCAAAGCCTGCTCGGCCAGGACGCGCAACGGGGCGAGACCGACGACGGGCTTGAAGCCGGCATCTGCTTCATCAATCCCAAGAAGCGCACGATGACGTTTGCCGGCGCGCGGTTCTCGCTGTGGCGGGCGAATAAGAAGGGCGTGATCGAGATCAAGGGCGATCGCAAGGGGCTCGGTTACCGCCGCTACCCGCTCGAAACGACCTTCACCGACATCGCCCTGCCGTTCGACAGCAGCGACACCTTCTATCTGACCACCGACGGGTTGATCGATCAGATCGGCGGCCCGCGCGGCCGCTCGTTCGGCAAGCGGCGCTTCCAGGAACTGCTCAAGAAAAACCGCGGCGTTCCCATGAGCGAGCAGGAGGAATCCCTGCGCCACGCCATTGCCACCTACCAGGGTCAGCAACTCCGCCGCGACGATCTCACGGTGTTGGGTTTCGTCCCCCACTCTTAGGAGATGCCCATGCTCGCTTCCCAACTCATGGACATGCGAGCGATGCTCCACAACCAGGGAGTCATCTTCGCCTATAGCGGCTATGTCACCGAACCGGTCCTGAGCGGCGTCGGCGAAGCGCTCAAGCAGAAGCTCACCATCGACGACGCCGACACCAAGACGCTTCGAAGCGTGTTCGCCGTCTTCGTCGAGCAGATGCAGAACATCATTCGCTACTCCGCCGAGAAGTCGCACGCCGCGCTGCCGCCTGCCTCGGAGGCCAGCGCGCTCAAGGAAATCCGCTACGGCATATTAACGATCGGCAAGGAAGGGGACGATTACGTCGTATGCGCCGGCAACCTTATCGAGCCCAGGGACATCGACCGATTGAACACGCGGCTCACCCGGATCAGGGACATGAGCAAGGATGAGCTGAAGGTGCTTTATAAGGAGCAGCTGCGATCCGAGCCCGAAGTCGGCAGCAAGGGGGCAGGGCTCGGTTTCATGGAGATCGCCCGGCGCGCCTCCAAACCCCTGGAGTTCGATTTCATCGACCTCGGCAACGGCAGCGCGTTTTTCGCGCTCAAAGCAACGATCTGAAGGCCGGGACATGCGAGACAAATTCGACATTGAGGCCACTTCGCGCACTCCGGCGGTCGCCTTCGATTTCCGAACCAACCACCTGAAGCTCACCGGCGAGTCCTATCCCGAGGACGTCACCGAGTTTTATGGCCCGGTGTTCTCCGCGCTCGACTCCTATCTCGGCGGTCTCGGCAGCGGTACCTGCCGTTTCGATTTCGAGCTGATCTATCTCAACAGCTCGAGCGCCAAGGCGGTCATGATGCTGATGGACAAGCTCGATGCCGCCGCCAAGAACGGCGCGGCGGTCGACGTCTATTGGTATTACGACAAGGAAGACGACACCATGCAGGAGCTTGGCGAGGAATTCGGTGAGGATCTCGAAAACGCCAAGTTCCATCTAGAGAAAATGCCCGACTGATGTCATCCGATGACCTATTCGCGGCCGAGGAGCAGGTCATCGCCGCCGCGCAACGGCTGCTCGATCAGGGCCGTTTGGCCGACCCCGCCGCCGGCAAGCTCTATCAGGAGCTGCTCAAGGACTATCAAAAGCTGTTCCGCACCACGCGCCGGCTGATGAAACTCAGCGACCGGAACGAGCAGCAGCTCAACGCGCTCAGCAAGGAGCAGCGGCACGCCAACGAGATCATCACGCAAAAGAACAAGGAGCTCGACGCGCTGTCGACCAAGCTCTCGAAATATCTCTCGCCGCAGATCTACCACTCGATCTTCACCGGCGCGCAGAATGTCGAGATCACCTCCAGCCGCAAGAAGCTGACCATCTTCTTCTCCGACGTGGTGAATTTCACCCAGACCACCGACAAGCTCGAATCCGAGGACCTCACCAATCTGCTCAATCGCTACCTCACCGAGATGTCGAATATCGCCCTCGAGCACGGCGCCACCATCGACAAATATATCGGCGACGCCATCATGGTGTTCTTCGGCGATCCGGAAACCAGAGGGGTCAAGGAGGATGCGCGGGCCTGTGTGCGCATGGCCATCGCCATGTTGCGGCGTCTGCGCGAGCTGCGGGAAGAATGGGTGGAGCTCGGTGCCGAGCAGCCCTTTCATCTGCGCATCGGCATCAACACCGGATATTGCACCGTCGGCAATTTCGGCGGTGAGGACCGCATGGACTACACCATCATCGGCAGCGCAGTGAACTTGACGGCGCGCCTCCAATCCGGCTCGGAGATCGACGGCATCCTGATCGGCCACGAGACCTATTCCCTGGTCAAGGACGAGGTGGCCGCGGAGGAGCAGACGCCGATCAAGGCCAAGGGCTTTGCCGAGCCGGTTCGCTGCTACAAGGTGCTCGGCCTTTACGACGATCTCGCCAGCGAAGGCACCGTGATCCGCGAGGAGGCGGACGGCTTCAAGGTCCTGCTCGATTTGCAGAAGCACGACAAGGCCGAGGCCGTGGCGGCGCTCGAAGCCATCCTCGCGCGGCTCAAAGGCTAAAGCCCGGTCACAAGAAGAACACCCAGGTGACCAGCCCGAACAGGGGCAACAGGATCGCGCCGGACCACAGCATGTAGCCGATGAAGCTCGGCATTCTGATGCCGCGTTCCTCGCAGATCGACCGCACCATGAAATTGGGCGCGTTGCCGATATAGGTGTTGGCGCCCATGAACACGGCGCCGGCCGAGATGGCGAGCAGGGTGAGCGCGAGGGGGCCCATCAGCGTTTGCGCGTCGCCGCCGGCCAGATTGAAGAACACGAGATAAGTCGGCGCGTTGTCGAGGAAGCTCGACAATCCGCCCGTCAGCCAGAAATAGGCCGCTTCGTGTGGCTGCCCGTCCGGCGTCGAGACCAGGCTTAGGAGCGGCGCGAACGGCCCTTCGCTGCCCGCCTGCAACAGCGCGAGCATCGGGATCATGGTGATGAAGATGGCGGCGAACAGCATGGCCACTTCTTGCATCGGCGCCCAAGTGAACGCGTTCTCCACGCGGATCGCCCGCGCCGTGGTCCACCACGACAACAGGCTAACGGCGATGAGGATGATGTCCCGGATCAAGCCGTTGACCGGCATTTCGAGGCCGAGCCCGAGCCCGATGGTCGCGTCCTTGTTCCAGATGCCGCTCACCAGCACCGTGAGCGCCACGACCAGGAGATAGAGCACGTTGTGCAGGCCTTCGATGCGGAGCTGACGCGGCACCCGGCTCTTGGCTCTCACTTCGTCGCATTCGCGGTTCCAGGCCAGCCGGTCGATCATATAGAACAGCGCAAGCAGGAGACCGCCCGCGAGCAGCATGGGCTTGAGCATGGTCTCGAGCGTCCACAGAAAATCGACGCCCTTCAAAAAGCCGAGAAACAGCGGCGGGTCGCCGAGCGGCGTGAGGGAGCCGCCGATATTGGACACCAGAAAAATAAAGAACACGAAGACGTGGACATTGTAGGCGCGATCCTGATTGGCCCGGATCATGGGGCGGATCAGCACCAACGATGCGCCGGTCGTGCCGAGAAAGCTCGCCGAGACCGTGCCGACGGCGAGGATCGCCGTGTTGGTGGCCGGCGTGCCGACGAGATTGCCGCTCACGCGGATCCCGCCCGCCACCACGAACAGGGCGAACAGCAGCAGGATGAACGACAAATAATCGAGCAGGATCGTGTCGAGCACCTCGGTGACGGCGGCGGTGATGCCGAATACCGCGGCGCAAGGAATGAGCAGGGCGATCGCCCAGAACGCCGCGACCTTGCCGAAATGATGCTCCCACAGGCGCGGCGCGATCAGCGGCAGGAAGGCGATCGAGAGAATGAGTCCGACAAAGGGAATCGACCAGGCGAAGCTTGCGCCGGTGCCGTCGAAATGTGCGGACGCGGCTGCTGCGGCGCTGTCTATTGGCACGGTGATCCTCAGGCCTGACGCGAAGAGACGGTTCTAGCGTCCCCACGGGTCACGCGCCAAGTCGTTGCAGCGGGGCCACTTTGGGCGGCGGTGCCGCCGATTATCCGGAGTTTGCGACCGGTCTAGCCTCAGCGCGGCGGCGGCATGTCGTCATTGGCCGGCAGCCGGCGAGCGCTTTCCCGCAGCGCCTCTTTCAGCGAGGCCGGACGGTGATATTTGCCGAGCAGGTCGGCGAAGGCTTCCTCGGCGAGCTCCTGGATGTCTCTGCCGCTGTCCTTGGCCAGCAGCTCGAGCGCCAGCCAGATCTCGGGAGCGAACTCGATCAGCTTGCGTTTGACGTCGCTTGGATGGGGGCGAGGGAACATGTCCCGAGCATATCCGATTCGCGCCCGCTCAAGCAGAGCCCCGGCCCGTTTGGAACCTCCGTCTTTGTTCGAAATTATGTCCCTGAACGCTCCGCTTCTTAGTCGGAGTTGATTGCAGCTATGACCCAAGACCAGGAAAGGACGCCAACCCCATGGGGCTGTTCAGTAAGGACATCACATCGATGGAGGATTTGTTCCTGCACACCTTGCAGGACGTCTATTACGCCGAGAATCAGATCGTGAAGGCGTTGCCGAAACTCATTGATAAGGCGACCAATCGCGAGCTTACCACCGGCTTGCGCGACCATCTGCGCGAGACCGAAAACCAAGTCGCGCGCCTGGAGCAGGTGTTCGAGAAACTCGGCCATAAGCCGAAGGGCGTGGACTGTCCCGCCATCGACGGGCTGATCAAGGAGGCCGACGAAGTCGCCGGCGAGGTCGACGACAAGAAGGTGCTGGACGCGGCCATCATCGGCAGCGCACAGGCGGTCGAGCATTACGAAATGTCGCGCTACGGCACTCTGATTGCCTGGGCCAAGGAGCTCGGCCACGACAATGTCGTGGGCTTGCTCAATGCCAATCTCAAGGAGGAGAAGGCGGCCGACAAGAAGCTGAACGGGTTGGCCGAAGGCGGGGTCAATCGCCGGGCTACCGGACGCACGGCGACCAAGACGCCGGCCCGGCGCGCCGCCGCCTCGAGCGCCACCGTGAAGCGCAAGACCAGTCCCGCCAAGCGGCGCGGTGCAGCCAAAAAGAAGAAGACGGCACGGCGCTAAGCTGTTCGTTTTCCGTATGCCGGGGTCCGCGAACGCGCGGGCTCCGGCGGCTACCCTGGAGCCGGCTCGGCGACGATGACCTTGAGCGCGGCGGGGCGCGAGCGATAGCGCAGGGGGGTGTGCATGATCTTGACCTCGCCGTCGAGCGCCACCGGCAGCCGGCTCGTCTTGGCGCCGATCTCGGCCTCGGCGAGTTCGAATGTGTCGAGGTCGCGCGCTTGATCCATGTGGCCGAAACACAGTCGCCAAACCATCGCGAAGAACTCGGCCGGATTGCGCGGCTTCACCACATAGAACCAGAGCTTGCCGGTATCGAGGCGCTGGCGCCGGCCGAAGGTGAACAGCTCAATGCCGTATTCGTTGTTGCCGACGAACAGGCAGGGCGTGCGGTAAGGCCGCGCGAAGTCCTCGGCCGAGATGCGCAGGCGCCGCCGCGGAAAATGCCGGAACATGCGGAAGAACGCCGGCACCATGGCCATCCATTTGGCCAGCTTGTGGTGGGCCATCCGCCGTTCCCGATCGATGACCATGTAAGGGTAGATGCCGATCGAGGAATTGTTGATGAAGGTCTCGCCGTTGACCTCGGCGAGGTCGACGATACGGGTGCGGCCAGCGGCGATGGTTGCCGCCGCTTCCTCGACCGCCAAGGGAATGCCGAGGTCCTTGGCGAAGTGGTTGAGCGTGCCGAGCGGGATCACGCCGAGTGGCACGGAACTGTTCCGGCCAGTACGCTTGCAGCAGTGCGCATGCTGCCGTCGCCTCCGCCAATCACCACGGCGTCGATATCGCCGCGTCGTGCGCTTGCGCGAGGCGCGCTCGACGGCTCCACGCAGCCCCTCGCCGTCGACAAATCGGATTTCGGCCGCCATACCATGCAGCGCAAAAGAGGCCCTCAGCGCGTCTTGACGTTCGCGGCAAGCGTCAGGTTGAAGGCGCCGGCGCCGGCATTCATCAGCGCGACCACCCGTTTCACCGCGACGTGTTGAGGCCTTGGGAGATCAAGGTCGGCTGCCGGAGCTTTTGCCATGGGCCTAAGCGAGTTGGGGAGTGTGGGAGAAGCGCAGCGTCATTCCTACCAGCGCCGTTAGACCCCGGAGTTCCGCGCCTCCTCGATATAGAGATCGCGGAAGGCGCGCGCGACCGGGCCTGGGCGCCCGTCGCCGATGACGATGCCGTCGATCTCCACCACCGGCAGCACGAAAGCCGAGGCCGCGGTCATGAACGCCTCGCGGGCGCGCAGCGCCTCGGCCACGCTGAACGGCCGCTCATCGAGGCTCACGCCTTGCGTCGCGGCAAGTCTCAGCACGGCGCGGCGCGTGACCCCCGGCAGAATGTGATGCCCGAGCGGCTGGGTGCGGATCACGCCCGCGTCGTCGAGGATGAAGGCTGACGACGAGGTCCCTTCGGTCACGCAGCCATCCTCGACCATCCAGGCCTCGTAAGCGCCCTTGAGCTTGGCTGCCTGCTTGCCCATGGCCTGCGCCAGCATCGAGGTCGACTTGATGTCGCGCCGCTTCCAGCGAAGGTCGGGGATGGTGACGACCTTGACCCCGGTCGCCGCATAGGGATTGGCGACCAGCTTCCGGCTCTGGGTGAAGGCGACCACTGTGGGTGCCACAGTCTCGGGATAGGCGAAGTCGCGGTCGGCCGGCCCCCGGCTGATTTGGAGATAGACGATGCCTTCATCGAGGTCGTTCCGTTCGATCAGCGCTTTGTGCACGACGCGCAGCTCGTCATGGCTCAGCGGGGCGGGAAGGGCGATCTCCGTGAGCGAGCGGTCGAGGCGGGCGAGATGGGCGGTGAAATCGACCAGAAGGCGGTCGAGAACGGCGGTCACCTCGTAGACGGCATCGCCGAACAGAAAGGCGCGGTCGTACACCGAGACCTTTGCCTCGGCGTCGGGCAGGTAGCTGCCGTTTACATAGACGATACGGGACATAAGGGTGGAAAACTCAGGAAAGTGAGTACCTTGCCTAATGTCAGCTGGCGCGCAACGCAAGCGTCCTCAGCGCAGAGGGGCTCGCTTTCGCCGGACCGACGCTTGAGGCATACTCCGCTGCCTGGGCTAAAGCTCAACTGAACTTAAGGGGGGACGGAAGAATGACGTCGGCCAATCTCTTGATCGTGATCTTGGTGGGCACCGTAGTGGGAGCCCTGACCGGGCTCGGGCTCGCCGATTTCTTCTCCAATCAATGGTATCTTGCCATCGTGGCAGGCTTTTTCGGCACCATCGTCGCCGCTGTCCTCCGCGATTTCGTCGTGCGGCGCGGAGGGGCGCTAGGGCCGGACAGCTCGCGCATTCCGACGCTCGTGCTCATGTATGCCCTGATTGCTTCCCTTGCCGGCAGCTCGGCCGCGACGGAAGTCGCCCAGCAGAGTGAGCTGACGGCTCCCGTGTGGCTAGGCACGCTCGCGGGATTGTTCTCCACCATCCTGATGTCGATGCTGATGATCACGTACTTCACCCACCCGGGCGAGGTGCCGAAAATTCGCAGCTAGCAGCCGGCGGTGGAAGGGGCCTGAACCCTCAGCCCTGCCTCTTCGATCAAAGCAAGGTCGTCGGCCGCGTCGTTATTGGCGGTGGTCAGCAGCTTGTCGCCGTAGAAGATCGAGTTGGCGCCGGCGAGGAAGCACAGGATCTGGGCCTCCTTGGTGAGCTCGCGCCGGCCGGCGGAAAGCCTCACCCGCGACAGCGGCATCATGATGCGCGCCGCCGCCACCATGCGCACCAGGTCGAGCGGATCGACCGGCGGCTGGTCGCCTAACGGCGTGCCGGCTACGGCGGCCAGAGCGTTGATCGGCACGCTTTCCGGATGAGGCGAGAGATTGGCCAGCGTCTGGAGCAGGCGCGCCCGGTCCGCGACGGTCTCGCCCAGGCCGATGATGCCGCCGCAACAGACCTGGACGCCGGATTGGCGCACCCGCGCCAGCGTATCCAGCCGGTCCTGATAGGTCCGCGTGGTGACGATCTCGCCATAGAACTCGGGCGAGGTATCGAGATTGTGGTTATAGGCGGTGAGGCCCGCTTCGGCGAGGCGATCGGCCTGCGCTTGGCTCACCATGCCGAGGGTGACGCAAGCCTCCATGCCGAGATCGCGCACGCCTCGCACCATGGCAATCACGCTGTCGAAGGCGGGGCCGTCCTTCACCTCGCGCCAAGCCGCCCCCATGCAGAAGCGGGTGGCGCCGGCTGCCTTGGCCCGCCGCGCCTTTTCGAGCACGTCGTCGACATCGAGCAGCGTCTCGCGCTTCAGCCCGGTGGTCTTGGCGTAATGGGCCGACTGCGCGCAATATTTGCAGTCCTCCGGGCAGGCCCCGGTCTTGATCGAGAGCAGGCTTGCGAGCTGCACCTCACCGTCGGCGTGATGACGCCGATGCACCGCCCGCGCCCGGTCGACCAGCTCGAGCAGCGGCGCGGTGAGCAGGTCAAGAACCTCCTGGGCGCTCCAATCGTGGCGCGTGTCAGGCGCCGGCTGAGGCTCGCGCGAGGTCTCCGCCGAGTGGGCGTTGCCGTTGATAGGATTCGCGGTTTTGCGGGGTTCTGCCACGGGCGATGCGTTGCGATTGCTGGAGGGTGGGCCCTTCGCTAATACAGGATCATGACGGCGAGCGAAAGCAGGTACCAGGCCTTTCTCGCGGAACGTGCCCAACACGGCCTGGAGCGCTCATTGACGGCGGTCGCTGCCCCGGAGGCGCGGGAGATCCGCGTCGAAGGGCGGCCTTACATCAATTTCTCCAGCAACGATTATCTCGGTCTCCGCTTCCACGCCGCCCTGATTGGCAGGGCGAAGGACTGGGCCGAGGCTTACGGCGTGGGCTCTGGCGCGTCGCGCCTCGTCACCGGCAATCTCGACCCGTTCGTGCCGATCGAGGCCAAGGTCGCGCGTCTCAAGCATAAGCCCGCCGCGCTGGTGATGGCCTCGGGCTTCCAGACCAACGCCGCCGTGCTCCAGGCGCTGCTCGACCGCACCGTGCTCGGCGACGAGCCTCTGGTGTTCACCGATCGCCTCAATCACGCCAGCATGCATTTCGGCTGTCAGGCGGCGGGGGTGCGGCAACTCCGCTACCGCCATTGCGACGCCGCTCATCTCGGCGAGCTTCTGACTCAGTATCAAGGAGATAGCAGGCCCCGCTTCATCCTGACCGAGAGCGTATTTTCGATGGATGGCGATGTGGCGCCGCTTGGCGACATTGCCGCGCTCGCCCGCGCACATGACGCCTGTTTGATCGTCGACGACGCCCACGCCACCGGCATTCTCGGGGAGGGTGGGGCCGGCCTCTCCGGCGAAGCCGACATCGTCATCGGCACCTTCTCCAAGGCGCTCGGCAGCTTCGGCGGCTTTGTCGCTTCGACCGAAACCGTGCGCGACTATCTGGTCAATCGCTGCGCCGGACTGATCTACTCGACCGCGCTGCCGCCGCCGGTGCTTGGCGCTATCGACGCCGCGCTCGATGTTGTTCCCGGCATGGCTGCCGAGCGCGCCCGGGTCGCGAGCCTAGCCGAGCGCTTTCGCGCCGGCGCCGCAGCCGCCGGTCTCAACACCGGCGCCTCGACCACGCAGATCGTGCCGGTGATTTTGGGATCGGCCGAGGCCGTGCTCGCCGCGAGCGCGCGGCTCCGCCAGGCCGGCCTGTGGGTCACCTCGATCAGGCCGCCGACGGTTCCCGCCGGCTCGGCGCGCCTCAGAGTCGCCTTCACCGCGGCGCATCATGAGTCTGATATCGATCGCCTGTTAGATGCCCTCTCGACCGAGGATGCACCACGCCGGGCGCGGGCGGTTTGAAGCGACCCATGCATTTCGTATTCGTTCATGGCTGGGGCTTTCATGCCGGGATGTGGGCCGATGTCGTCGGCCACCTCGATGGCGCGGGAGTCACCCTGGTCGATCTCGGCTTCGTCGCCGGCGGCCCAAAGGGCGAAGCGGAGTGGCCGTCAGATGCCGTCGCTGTCGGCCATTCGCTCGGCCTGCTGTGGCTGCTGCGGCAGGCCAAAGGCCGCTTCCGGGCCCTCGTGAGCGTTCAGGGCTTCGACTGCTTCTGCTGTCACGTCGCGCCGTCCCGCGTCGCGGCGCTCAAGCGCGGCCTTGAACGGGACCCGGACGGTACCCTTCAGGCGTTCTGGCGGTCCTGCGGCGCGGCTGGTTTTGCCTTGCCCGAGGCGCTCAACGTCGCCCGTCTCGACGAAGGGCTCGATTGGCTGATGCATTGGGATGCGCGAACCGCTAAAGACGAGCTCGAATGTCCCGTTCTTGCCCTTGCCGCCCGCGACGACGCCATCGTGCCGCCATCGATGAGCGAGGCGATCTGGCGGGACGCCGGCCTGATCTGGTCGCCGGACGGCGGCCACGTTCTTCCCTTGATGCATCCGCGCATGGTCGCGCGCCATGTCCTTGACTTCGCCCATGCTCTCCCGTCGTAGCGCCGAGATCGCGTCGCGCTTCGGCGCGCGGGCCGGGAGCTATGAGCTTCACGCCGGTCTCCAGCGCTCGGTTGCCGACAGGCTTGCGCGCTTTCTGCCTCCACTCGATGCCCCCCGCGTGCTCGAACTCGGCTGCGGCACCGGCCTGCTCAGCCGGCATCTGATCGAGCGCTACCCGAATGGAAGCTTCGTGCTCACCGACGTCGCCCCCGCCATGATTGCCGAATGCCGGCGGAACCTTGCCCTATCGGGTACCGCCCATGTCAGCTTCGAGGTGATGGATGCCGGTGAGGCCGGCGGTCATGCCGGGCTCGACCTCATCGTCTCCAGCATGACGCTGCATTGGCTCGACGATCCGGTCGCGAGCGTGGAGCGCTTGAGGCAATTTCTCGCCCCTGGCGGGGTCATGCTCTATGCCACGCTTGGGCCCGACAGCTTCGCCGAATGGCGCGCCGTGCTGGCGAGCGAAGGCCTGCCGAGCGGGCTTGCCGAGATCTCGGCGTTGCCTGGGACCCTTGAGGAAGAGCGCATCGTGCCCGACACCGATACGCTGTCTTTCCTGCGCCGCATGAAGGCTGTCGGCGGCCTGACACCCAGAGAGGGCTATGCCCCGCTATCGGCGGGCGCTCTGCGTCGTGCCATTAGCGCCACCGATGCGAAATTCGGCGGGCGCATTACCTGGCACATCGTCTATGGCGCGCTCAACGCGCCCGAGGCGAGCCGGTCCAGCCCTTCGACCATGCCCTGATAGGCGCGGGTCAGCTCTTCATCGGTGATGCAATAGGGCGGCATGAGATAGATGGTCGGCCCGAGCGGCCGGATGTTGAGGCCGTGCGCGAGGTACCAGCTGCGCAAGGCTCGGCTCTCGGCCGACTGGTAGGCGCCTCCGGACTTGAGGTCGAAGGCGAGGATCGAGCCGATCAGGCGAAGCCGCGTCACATCGGGCCGGAGCGCCAGATCGGCCATCATATCCCGGTGACGCCGGTTGATCCGCGCGATCCGCTCGAGCGTGTTCTCCTGCTCGAAGAGCGCAAGCGAGGCGAGCGCCACGGCGCAAGCCAGCGGATTGGCGGTGAAGGAATGGCCGTGCGGCAGCGCCCGCTCGAAGCCTTCCCCGAGAAACGCCTCGAAAATCGGCTCCCGCGCCACGGTCACCGCCATCGGCATGTAGCCGGCGGTGAGTCCCTTCGACAGGCAGACCAGATCCGGCACCACATCGGCCTGCTCCATGGCGAACAGCGTTCCGGTCCGCCCGAAGCCGGTCGCCACCTCATCGAAGATGACCAGAATGCCGGCGTCGCGGGCCGTCTTGACCAGACGCTGGAGGAAGCTCGGGCGGCACACCCGCATGCCGCCGGCCCCTTGCAGCAAAGGCTCGATGATGAACGCCGCAACCGTATCGCCGCGATCGGCGAGCAGCGCCTCGAATGCCGACAGTGCCCCGGCTTCCCGTTCCTCCACGACATCGTCGCCCTCGAACGTCGCCGGGTAGGGGAGCACCATCACCTTGCACATCAGGTCGCGGAACGCGCTGAACATTTGCGAGCCGCGCCCGACCGACATGGCGCCGAGCGTGTCGCCATGATAGCCGCCGTCGAACCCGATCAGCATGCGCCGCCGCGGCTCGCCGCGATTGATCCAATATTGATAGGCGATCTTGAGCGCGACCTCGACCGCGGTCGATCCGTCGTCGGAGAAGAACACGCGGCTGAGATCGCCGGGCAGGATGTCGGCCAGCGCCGCCGCGATGTCGGCCGCAGGCTGGTGCGTGAAGCCCGCAAACATCACGTGCTCGAACCTGCTCGCTTGCTCGGCCAGCGCCGCGTTCAGTTTCGGATGCGAGTGGCCGTGGGTGCAGGTCCACCACGAAGAGACGAGGTCCAGGATCTCATGGCCCTCGGCGTCGAACAGCGAGGCGCCCTTGGCACCGGCAAGCACGATCGGCTCGCTCTCGGTGCCGTGCTGGGTGAACGGGTGCCAGACATAGCGTTGGTCGCGCGCCAGCACATCGGTGGCAAGCGAGCGGCGCTCCTGCCTTCCGGATTTTGGATCGTCGTTCATGAAACTGCTTTTGCCAGCTTGCCGAGGTCGAGCTCGGGCTCGATGGCCCTGAGCGCCGCCGGCGTCATCTGATCGAGCCAGGGAATCTCGGCGATGATTTCCACCTGGCCGTAGCGCTCGATCGCGGCGCGATTATGCGGCGTCTCGGGCCCGTTCACCACCACGCCGGCGAGGTGAAGTCCGCGCCGCCTGATGGCTTCGAGCGACAGGAGCGTGTGGTTGATGGTGCCGAGCGTGGAGCGGGTCACCAGGATCACCGGCAATTCGAGCTCGCGCGCCAGATCGATGACGAAGGCCCGGTCGGTGAGCGGCACCAGGACGCCGCCCGCGCCTTCGACCACCAGCGGCCGGTCGCCGGGCGGGGGAACGAGTTTCTGCATGTCGATGGCCACGCCCGCCCGGCGCGCCGCCTCATGCGGGGCGATCGGCTCGGGCAACAGATAAGCCTCGGGCAGAATGCGCTCCGGCGCGACCTCGGTCAGCCGGCGCACGATGGCGGAGTCGGTCTCCGGATGGTTACCGGCCTGCACCGGCTTCCAGTAGTTGGCGCCGAGCCGCGCAACCAGCCAGGCCGAGACGACGGTCTTGCCGACATCGGTGTCGGTCCCGGTGACGAAAAACCCTTGCACGACAACAAAACCCCGGGCTCTGCAAAAGACCGGCGGACTTTATAGAGCCGTTGCCGCCGAGGCAAAGGGGAGTGGACGGCGAGGCTTCTTTCAGGCGACAAAGCCTCCATCCATGCGTCTGTTGCTCATTCCCGCCTTGATCGCCGCCCTTGCTTCGTGGGCCCCCCAGGCCGCGCAGGCCAAGACTCTGCGCATGGCCTATGACTCCGACCCGACCTCGCTCGACCCCCATGAGCAGTTGTCGGGCGCGACACTCCAGCTGTCCCATCTCCTGTTCGATCCGCTGATCCGGTTCCGTCAGGACCTGTCGATCGAGCCGCGCCTCGCCAAGAGCTACGAGACGATCGACGAGCGCACCACCCGGTTCCACCTGCGCGAGGGCGTGACGTTCCAATCCGGGCGCACGCTCTCGGCCGAGGACGTGGTGTGGACCTTCAATCGGCTGAAGCAAAGCCCAGACTTCAAGGCGCTGTTCGAGCCGTTCAGCGAGGCGCGCGCGGTCGACGACCTCACCGTCGATCTGGTGACCAAAGGCCCTTATCCGCTGGTGCTCAACCTCGCCACCTACATCTTCCCGATGGACCGGGACTTCTATACCGGCACCGACGAGCGCGGCCGGCCCAAGGACCTGATCGTCAAGCACGGCGCGTCCTTCGCCTCGACCCATGCCGGCGGTACCGGCCCATTCATCGTCACCGAGCGTGAGCAAGGCGTGCGGCTCAAGCTCAAGCGCTTCGCCGACTATTGGGACAAGGCCTCGCCCGGCAATGTCGACGAGATCGTGTTCACGCCGATCAAGGAGCCGGCGACGCGGGTGGCGGCGCTGCTTGCCGGCGATGTCGACTTTATCGCGCCGGTGCCGCCGACCGACCTGGCCCGCCTCAACAATGCGGCCTGCTGCACGCTGATCACCATGCCGAGCACGCGGGTGCTGACCCTCGAGCTGAACCAGGACCGTGTCCCGGCCTTCAAGGACAAGCGGGTGCGTCTGGCCATGGTCTACGCGGTGAACGGCACAGGCATCGCCGATAAGATCATGCGCGGGCTCGCCACGGCGGCGGGCGAGCTCAGCCCGCCGGGTTATGCCGGCCACGATCCCGCGCTCGTGCCGCGCTACGACCTCGCCAAGGCCAAGGCGCTGATGCAGGAGGCCGGTTACGCGGACGGCTTCTCGGTGACCATGATGGCCCCCAACAATCGCTATGTGGAGGACGCCAGGGTCGCCGAAGCGGTCGCCGCCATGCTCGCCAAGATCAACATCAAGGTCGATCTGCAGACCATGCCCAAGGCGCAATATTGGCAGCGCTTCGACGAGCGCGCCGGCGACATCATGATGATTGGCTGGCAGTCGGACACCCAGGATTCGGGCAATTTCTACGAGTTCCTGGTGATGACGCCTGATGCGGACAAAGGCTACGGCCAGTATAATGCCGGCAATTATTCCAATCCGGAGGTCGACCGGCTGACGCTGGAGACCCAGACCATGACCGACCCCAAGGCGCGCGCCGCCGTGCTGCAACAGATCGAGCGCATTCTTTATGACGACGCGGCGCTGATCCCGCTGCATTGGCAGCATCTCTCCTGGGCCGCGCGCAACAACGTCAAGCTCGGCGCGGTGGTGAATGTCATCGACATGCCTTATCTCGGTGATCTGGTCATCGAATAGCTGACAGCCGTTTGCTCACGGCCCTTGTCTTGGGAGGAAATCGCCATGCTCAAGAAAATCCTCATCGCGCTCGCGGTGCTCATCGTCGGCTTCATCGTGGTGGTCGCGTTGCAACCGTCCGACTTCCGCGTCGAGCGCAGCGCGACTGTGGCCGCGCCTCAGGCCGACATATTCGCGCAGGTCAACGACCTGCACAAATGGGACGCCTGGTCGCCATGGGCGAAGCTCGATCCCGATGCCAAGATCAGCTTCGAGGGTCCCGAGTCAGGGCAGGGCGCGGCGATGACCTGGTCCGGCAACGACAAGGTGGGTGAAGGTAAGATGACCGTGGTCGAGAGCCAGCCCAACGATGCCGTCAAGCTCAGGGTCGATTTCGTCAAGCCGTTCGAGGGCAGCAGCAACTCCGACTTCACCTTCAAGCCGGCAGGCGACGGCACCGCCGTCACCTGGGCCATGTCCGACCATCATAACTTCCTCGAGAAGGCTATGTGCCTGGTAATGAACGGCAAGAAGATGATCGGCGACGACATGGACAAGGGCCTGGCCAAGCTGAAATCGGTGGCCGAGACGGGCAAGTCGGCGAGCAACTGACGGCGCTACTTCTCGCACTCGCCGATATGATCGAGTTGCGCCTTGGCCGCCCGGCGCTCGCAATCGTTGCCGTAGGTCTTGCCGTCGCAGCCGCACACCGGGAGATAATTCTTCGTGCACACGGCTCCCGGCTCCTTGACGCAGGTTCCGGAGCCGTCGGCGACGCCGCACTGCCCGGCAGGATGTTCGCACCACAGGCCGTCATCGCAACGAAGGGCGGCAAGCCCGTCGCAGGTCTCCCCTGGGCCGGCCGCCCGGGCGGAGGTCATGAAAGAGGCGGAAAGGAAGGCGAGGCCGATCGCCAGCATGAAGCCACGCATGGGTCTTCTCCTGATGCTGAGGCGTGGCGGGAAGCATAGCATACTGCTACACTTCGCGACTTATCCGCTCGCCTGCAATTCGGGGGGCAGGGATGAGCTTGACTGCTGGCGCAGCGACGCTTCCGAGGCCGCCGGCGCGACTCCGCGCCCTGGTCATCATGGCCGGTGTCGGCTTGCTCACCGGCTTGATCTCGAGCCTGCCGTCGCCGTTGCCCGACCTTCGCCTCGATGATCCCGAGATTCTCATCAACGCGGAGGGCATTCCGCTTCATGCCGGAATTGCCTTCGGTGCCGGCCTCGCCATCATGCTGTGGCTGTGGGCCAACCGCGATTTCGGCAAATGTCTGCTGGCCATGGCGCTGACGCTGATGGGCTGGCTCGCGGCGGTCAACACGGCGAACGACGTGATGTCGGCGGTGGTCGGCTCCGAGCTGTTCGGAACGGTCGAAGGCGCCAAAGCGAGCCGCGAAATGCTGGGATGGATCTTGGCGGGACTGGTCGGCGGGGCGATCGGAGGCGGTCTCACCGCCTTCGGCACCGGCATCGCCGCCCCAGCCATCAGGCGCCCGGAAGCCTGGGGCCTGATTGTCGGTACCGGCGCACTGCTCGGCCTGCTGCTGTATCCGGCCGCAAGGCTCGACGTCATCGCGCTTCTATTCGTGCCGTGGCAGGCAGCGGTCGCCGCCTCGGTCGCCTATGGGCTGACCCGCGCCGGCGCCTGACAAGTGCTAGGCGCTGCGCGCCACGTCCACCGAACTTACCTCGTCGCTGATGACCTTGAAGCCCGCCAGCGTGTGGAGACCGAACGACGTGACGATCGCAACGTCGGTGGCGTCGCGGCCGCGGGCGATCAGGATGCGGCCGATGCGCGGCGTGTTGTGACGCGCGTCGAAGGTGTACCAGCGGTCGCCGATATAGGCCTCGAACCAGGCGCTGAAATCCATTGGCGCTGGGTCGGGGGGAATGCCGATGTCGCCGAGATAGCCGGTGCAGTAGCGCGCCGGGATATTCATGCAGCGGCACAGCGTCACCGCGAGATGGGCGAAGTCCCGGCACACGCCGCGTTTGGCCTTGAAGGCGCCGTACGCCGTCATGGTGGCATCGGCATGGGCGTAGCCGAACTCGATGTGGTCGTGCACGAAATCGACGATGGTTTGCACCAGGGTCCAGCCTTGCGGGATCTTGCCGAAGGTCGACCAGGCAAACTCAGACAGGAGATCGGTCTCGCAATAGCGGCTGCCGAGCAGATAGACCAGCGTGTCGACCGGCAGGGTCTCGAGCGGGCGGGCCACGGCCCCCGGCGCGGTATCGTCGGGCTTGCCGCTGTCCAGCGCCAGGAAATCGGCACTGATGGTCAGCCGCCCGGCCGGCGCCCGGATCACGTGACAGATATTGCCGTAGCGGTCCAAATACTCGGTGGCCGGGACGAATGGCGTGATCCGCATCAGGTCCGGCGTGAGCAGATTGGACCGCAAGCTCGGATGGACGCTCAATGTCAGGATCATTGGCGTCGGCTGCGCGCAGTCGTACGAAATCTCATAGCCCAGGTGAATCTTGATGGTCATGCTGCCAGGCCTTTTGCCGAGTGATCGGGCTTGGATGTGTGTTCCATTGAGTACTACCGCAACGCTCGTGCCAGATGAATTTGCTTCGAGCCGGCGTGGCGCGAAGCAGAATTGACCGTGATTGCCGCTTTAATGGGCAGAACGCCACGGTTTGCACCATTCTGTCCCGTTGGGCTCGGAACTGCGCAATCTAGCGGCGATCATTGTAAACTCCTGAAACAGCGGGGGGTTCAATCCAGACGGCGATGCGAGGGCTGGCCGCACCTTTAAGCTTCATTGCCGGGCGCGCTCTCCAGGCGCTGCTCGTCATGCTGGCGATTCTCGTCATCGCCTTCGCCGTCCGTACCGCCCTTGGCGATCCCTTGCGCGAGATCATGGGCGAGGCGGTGCCCGAAGCCGAGCGCGAGGAGCTTCGCCACAAGCTTGGCCTCGATGCGCCCTGGCCGGTGCAGCTCGCGCGTTATCTCGGCGGCGCGGCGCAAGGCGATCTCGGCACCTCCATTATCTACAAGCGACCCACTCTCGAGGTGGTCCTCGCCAAATTTCCAGCCAGCTTCGAGCTCGTGCTCGGCGCCAGCCTGATCGTGCTGCTGTTCGCCGTGCCGGCCGGAATTTATTGCGCGGTACGCCCGCGCGCGCTTGGCGCCAGGCTCGTTCTGGGCTTGAGCGTTCTCGGCATTTCGATCCCGGTCTTTCTCACCGGAATTTTCCTCATCACCATCTTCGCGGTGTGGCTCGGCTGGCTGCCGGCCTTCGGCCGTGGCGAGACCGTGCGCCTCGGGTTTTGGGAGACGGGCCTCCTGACCCTCGATGGGCTCGAGCACCTGATCCTTCCCGCGCTGACGCTCTCCTCGATCATGCTGCCGCTGTTCATCAGGCTGGTGCGCGGCGCCATGCTCGATGAGCTCGGTCATGACTATGTCCGCACCGCCCGCGCCAAGGGGGCCTCGCCGCTCAGGGTCTGGCTCAACCATGCGCTCCGCAATGCGCTGGTCCCGCTCGCGGCGATCGGCGGTCTCCAGATCGGCACGCTGATCGCCTACACGCTCTTGACCGAGACGGTGTTCCAATGGCCCGGCATGGGCTTCCTGTTTCTCGAAGCCGTGACCCGCGCCGACATTCCGCTGATCACCACTTACCTCGTCTTTGTCGGACTCCTGTTCGTCATCACCAACACCATCGTCGACATCGTCAGTCTCATGCTCGATCCCCGTATCAGCCTCGAGGGGACGCGATGAGCGCAACCACGGCCTTGCGCATCCGGCCCCCGCGAGCTTCTTGCGTTTGCCGCCGAGCATCCGGGCGGCGCGCTTGCCGCGCTCACGCTGAGTGCGATTGCCGTCGCCGTGGCGCTGGCGCCGGTGATCGCCCCGCAGAACCCGTTCGACCTCACGAGCTTCGATGTGCTCGACGCTGGGCTGCCGCCGTCCTGGCTCGAGGGCAGCGATCCCCGCTTCCTGCTCGGCACCGACGCGCAAGGCCGCGATCTGTTCAGCGCCATCCTCTACGGCACGCGCATCTCGCTGATCGTCGGCCTGCTCGCGGTCGCCATCCAAGCGGCGATCGGCATTCCGCTCGGTCTTTTGGCCGGCTATGCCGGCGGCAGGGCGGACACGTTCGTGACCCGCGCCGCCGACATCCAGCTGTCGCTCTCGACCCTGATGATGGCCATCATCGCGCTAGCCCTGTTCCGCGCCGGCCTTGGCGGCGAGAGCTTGAGCCGCTTTGCCGTGCCGCTGCTGGTGCTTGTCATCGGCCTTGCCGAGTGGCCTTATTTCGCCCGCACGGCGAGGGCCGCGACCCAAGTCGAGGCCGCCAAGGACTATGTCCGCGCCGCCAGGGCGCTCGGCGCCGGCAGCCTCGGCGTCATGGGACGCCATATCCTTCCCAATATCCTGTCGCCGCTGATCGTGGTGGCGACCACGCAAGTGGCCGGCGCCATCATGGCGGAGGCGGCGCTGTCCTTTCTCGGCCTGGGCATGCCGGTCACCCAGCCGTCGCTCGGCACGCTGATCCGGTCGGGCTACGACCTGATATTCGCCGGCGCCTGGTGGATTACGGTCATTCCGGGCCTGGTGCTGATCGCCGTCCTGATCTCCGTCAATGTCCTCGGCGACGCGCTGCGCGATGGCCTGGATCCGAGGCGGATGGCCCGTTGAATCAAATCGGAAGTTGGCTGTGCCTAAGCCCTTGAAATCTAGGTGGGCGCCGAACCATAAGATATAGTGCGAGGGACCCCGCGTTTAGCGCCCGGCTAACCTGGCCGGGTTCGCCTTTTTTAGGAGCTTCTATGGAGACCCAAGGTCCGGGACTCATCTTTTCACTCCGCCGCGTCACGGAGGCGGCCGCCTGTGCCGCCTTCAACTGGATTGGCCGGGGCGACAGCCAGGACGCCGGCCGGGCCGCGCTCGATGCCATGCGGGCCGCGCTTGGCGATGTCGATATCGACGCCGTGGTGGCCATCGGTGAGGCCACCCGCGGCGAGGCGCCCCAGCCTCAGCGCGGCGAGCGGCTCGGGCGCCCCGGCGCCGCCTTCAAGGCCGATGTGGCGGTCGATCCGGTGGAGGGCACGAGCTACCTCGTGCGCGGCCAGACCAATGCGCTGGCGGTGCTCGCCGTTGCGGCCCGCGGCGCCATGCTCAACCCAGGCCCGGCCTTCTATATGGAGAAGTTCGTGGCGAGCGCGCCGGCGCGCGGCAAGATCGATCCGCGCTGGCCGGTGGAGAAGAAGCTCACCGCGCTGGCCGACGCTCTCAACAAGGATGTCTCCGACCTCACCGTGTTCGTGCTCGAGAAGCCGCGCCACCGCGAGCTGGTCGACCGCATCTTGTCGTCCGGCGCGCGGGTCGCGCTTTATCCCGCGGGCGACGTCGCCGGCGCGCTGATGGCGGCAATTCCCGGCTCCGGCATCGACGCTTTGATGGGAACAGGCGGCACACCCGAGGGCGTTATGTCGGCATGCGCCATCAGAGCCATCGGCGGCGAGTTCCTGGCGCGGCTCGATCCTCAGCTTCAGACCGAGGCGAGGGCGGTGAAGGAGGCCGGCATCGATACCGAGAAATGGTATGAGCGTGACGAGATAATCAAAACGAATGACGTGTTTTTCTGCGCCACCGGGATCACCACCGGTCTCATGCTCGAAGGTGTCGAGCGGACCAAGACCCATTATAAGGTGCAGACCATGATGATAACGGGAGCAACCGGCGAACGGCAGATCTTGACGACCTACATGCCGAGCGAGCGCCTGGCGAGTGTCGCCGCGCGCGACGTCGCTTGAATCCCGACCGTTGGGAGGAGTGCCTGGAGTGCTAAATGTCGAAGCGAGTCGATCACCCGATCATACTCGGCATCGTTGGTGATTCGGCGTCGGGCAAGTCAACGCTGTCGGTAGGCGTCGCTCAAATTCTGGGCGAAGCACACTGCACGGTGATCTGCACCGACGACTATCACCGCTACGATCGCAAGGCGCGCGCCGCGGCGGGCCTGTCGGCGCTCGACCCGCGCGCCAATTATGTCGACGTCCTGGAGCAGCATCTGCGCCTGTTGCGCGCCGGAGAGCCGATTTTGAAGCCGGTCTACGATCACCGGCAAGGCACGTTCGAGCCGCCGGAATATGTCAGGCCCAAGGAGTTCGTGATTGCCGAGGGCCTGCTCGGCTACACCACGCGCACCATGCGCGATTGCTACGACGTAAAGATCTATCTCGATCCCCAGGAGGAGCTCCGGGTGAAGTGGAAGATGCACCGCGACACGACCAAGCGCGGCTACACGGCGGAGCAGGTCAAGGCCCAGCTGGAACGGCGCGGCATCGACAGCCCGAACTTCATCCATCCGCAGCGCACCTTCGCCGATATCGTCATCAGGTTTCAGCGGTCGGCCGACGCCAACGGCTCCGATACCAGGCTCGACGTCCGCCATATCCTGCGCCCGACGCTGCCCCATCCCGACTTCACCCCGCTATTCGACGGGTCGAGCAATGCCGGCCTGCATCTCGAGCTGGCCCGCGACCGCGACGGCAAGCCCGTCGACGTGCTTGAGATTAACGGCAATATCTCCGACAAGAGGGCCGAGCGGATCGAAGATCTGTTGTGGAACCTGATTCCGGAGGCGGGCCATTTGCGCGACCAGGTCGGTCGCATCGACCTCGCCAACGGCGCCAAGAGCCACCCATTGGCGCTGACCCAGCTTCTTGTTGGGTATCACGCGGTCAAGGCTGCAATGGGCGTCCGCGCGTATTAGAACTTCATTCTTTCGGGGAGAATTGATGGCTGAAGCCCTGATGCAGGATCAGGCGTTACTGGAGGCGTCCCACAAGGACATGGCCAACGCCATCCGTGCGCTGGCCATGGACGCGGTGCAAAAGGCCGATTCCGGCCATCCCGGCATGCCCATGGGCATGGCCGACGTCGCCACGGTGCTGTTCACCCGCTTCTTGAAGTTCGATGCCGCCCACCCCGACTGGCCCGACCGCGACCGCTTCGTGCTCTCGGCCGGGCACGGCTCGATGCTGCTCTACGCGCTGCTCTATCTCACCGGCTACCCCGAGATGAGCATCGAGGAGCTCAAGAATTTCCGCCAGCTCCACTCGCGCACGGCGGGGCACCCGGAATACGGCCACGCTCCCGGCATCGAGACCACCACCGGTCCGCTCGGCCAGGGCTTAGGCAACGCCGTCGGCATGGCGCTCGCCGAGCGGCTGCTCAACGCCCGCTACGGCGACGATATCGTCAACCACCACACCTATTGCGTGGCGGGCGACGGCTGCCTGATGGAGGGCATCAGCCACGAAGCGATCTCGCTCGCCGGCCATCTCAAGCTCGGCCGCCTGATCGTGCTGTTCGACGACAATCAGATTTCGATCGACGGCCCGACCAGCCTGTCCGTCTCCGACGACCAGATCGAGCGCTTCAAGGCGTCGCATTGGCATTGCGCGCGCGTCGACGGCCACGACCCGGAAGCGGTGGCGCTCGCCATCGAGAATGCGCTGGCAGTCACCGACAAGCCCTCGTTGATCGCCTGCCGCACGGTGATCGGCTACGGCGCGCCGAGCAAGGCGGGCACCGCCGCCACGCATGGCTCTCCGCTCGGCGCCGACGAGATTGCCGGCACGCGCGAGCAACTCGACTGGCGGCATCAGCCGTTCGACGTGCCGAAGCCGGTCCTGGCCGGTTGGCGCGCGGCGGGCGCCAGGCATCACGCCGCCTACGACACTTGGGCGCAAGCGGCCAAGCGGCTCGATGCGGCAGCGCGCGCCGGATTGACCGATCCGATCGACCACAAGGTCAAGGCTGCGATCGTGGCCGCGGTGGCCTCGCTCAAGTCGGACTTCAGCCGCGAGGCCGCCAAGCTTGCCACGCGGCAATCCTCGCAGAAGGTGCTGGAGAAGCTCCTGCCGCTGATCCCCGGTCTGATCGGCGGCTCGGCCGACCTCACCGGCTCCGTTGGCACCCTGACCAAGCAGCACGTGATCATCAAGCCCGGCGACTTCGCCGGCAATTACATCCATTACGGCGTGCGCGAGCACGCCATGGCGGCGGCGATGAACGGCATGGCGCTGCATGGCGGCATCGTGCCGTATGGCGGCACATTCCTCGTGTTCACCGATTACTGCCGCCCGTCGATCCGGTTGTCGGCGCTGATGCAGCAGCGGGTGATCTATGTGATGACCCACGATTCGATCGGTCTTGGCGAGGACGGGCCGACCCATCAGCCGATCGAGCATCTGGCTGCGCTGCGCGCCATGCCCAATCTCAACGTCATGCGCCCGGCCGATTCGGTCGAATGCGCCGAGTGCTGGGAGCTGGCGCTGCTCGCCAAGCAGACGCCCACGATTTTGGCGCTGACCCGCCAGGGCGTGCCGCTGCTCCGTACCGCCGATACCAAGGAAAACCTTTCGGCCAAGGGCGCCTATGTGCTGATCGAGCCCAAAGGCGGGCGCGACGTGACTTTGATCGGCACCGGCTCAGAGCTGGCGCTGGCGGTCGAGGCCGCCAAGGCGCTCGAGGGGGAAGGGGTCCGCGCCGCGGTGGTGTCGATGCCGTGCTTCGAGCTGTTCGAGGCCCAGGCGGAGGACTACCGCAACGCCGTGCTGGGCTCGGCCCCACGCGTGGCGGTCGAGGCCGCTTCCCCGTTCGGCTGGGACCGGTGGCTCGGATCGCGCGGCGTCTTTATCGGCATGCATGGATTTGGTGCTTCGGCGCCCGCCCAACACCTATATAAGCATTTCGGCATCACCGCCGAGGCCGTCGCGGCCGCCGCGCGTGATCTGACCGGCAAGACGAAAAGGTAAGGAGAGAATGTCTAACAAGCGCGTGGCCATTAACGGATTTGGGCGGATCGGCAGGCTTACCTTGAGGGCGTTTCTCGAGTCCGGGCGCGACGATCTCGATTTCGTCGCCATCAACGATCTCGGCTCGGCCGAGATGAACGCCCATCTGCTGGAGTTCGACAGCGTGCATGGCCGGTTCCGGGGGCGGATCGACGTCGCCGACAAGCACCTGAAGACCAATGGCCAGGATGTCGCGGTCTTGTCCGAGGCGACGCCGGAAAAGCTCCCGTGGCGCGACCTCGGCATCGATATCGTGATGGAATGCACCGGCCGCTTCACCGACCGCGACGGCGCGGCCAAGCACCTGACCGCCGGCGCCAAGCGCGTGCTGGTCTCGGCGCCGTGCTCGGGCGCCGATCTCACCGTGGTGTTCGGCGTCAACCACGACAAGCTCACCCAGGAGCATCATGTGGTCTCCAACGCCTCCTGCACCACCAACTGCCTCGCTCCGGTGGCGCAAGTGCTGAACGAGGCGATCGGCATCAAGCACGGCTACATGACCACGGTGCACGCCTATACCGGCGACCAGCGCACGGTGGATACGCTGCACAAGGATCCCTACCGGGCGCGCGCCAGCGCCATCAATTTGATTCCGAGCTCGACCGGCGCCGCCAAGGCCGTCGGCCTGGTGCTGCCCGAGTTGAAGGGCAAGCTCGACGGCGCCTCGATCAGGGTGCCGGTGCCGAATGTGAGCCTGATCGACCTGACCTTCCAGGCGGCGCGCCCCACCACGGTCGATGAGATCAACCAGGCGGTCGTCACGGCCGCCAAGGGCCCGCTCAAGGGCATTCTGGGGGCAAATGCGAAGCCGCTGGTCTCGACCGATTTCAACCACGATCCGTTGAGCTCGATCTTCGACTTGACCTGCACCCATGTGGTCGACGGCACGTTCTGCCGCGTGGTCGCCTGGTACGACAACGAATGGGGCTTCTCCAATCGCATGTCCGACACAGCGGTCGCCATGGGTCGCCTGATATGAACAAATCGTCCGGCGCCCTCGACAAGGGTGCTGCCGGCGGCATCGACCTCTCTCGCATCAGGACCATCGACGGCGTCGATGTCGTGGGCAAGCGGGTCCTGGTGCGTGTCGACTTCAACGTGCCGATCGAAGGCGGCGTTGTCGCCGACCCGACCCGCATCACGCGCGTGTTGCCGACCATCGCCAAGCTTTCCCGCGAAGGGGCCAAGGTGATCGTGCTGTCGCATCTCGGCCGTCCCAAGGGGACGATCTCAGCCGACTCCTCACTGCGACCCGTCGCCAAGAAGATGCAAGAGCTGATGCCCGGCACCGTTGTCCGCTTCATCGGCGATTGCATGGGCGAGGAGGTGAGGCGGGGGCTGGCAACGCTGAGGCCGGGTGACGTGGCCGTGCTAGAGAATGTTCGCTTCTACCCCGGCGAGGAGAAGAACGATCCACGCTTTGCCAAGAGTCTCGCCGAGCATGGCGACCTCTATGTCAACGATGCGTTCTCTTCGGCCCATCGGGCTCATGCCTCGACCGAGGCCATCGTCGACCTCTTGCCGGCCTATGCCGGCCTGTTGATGATGGCCGAGATCACCGCGCTCGGCAAAGCGCTCGAAATGCCCGAACGGCCGGTCATGGCCATTGTCGGCGGCGCCAAGGTCTCGACCAAGATCGAGGCCCTGACCAATCTCGTGACCCGCATGGACCAGCTCGTGGTCGGCGGCGGCATGGCCACCACGTTCCTTCTGGCGCAAGGGAAGGAGGTCGGGAAGTCGTTATGCGAGCCCGATTTCGTGCCGACCGCCAAGGACATCATGGCGCTGGCCGAGCGGTCGGGCTGCGAGATCGTGTTGCCGGTCGACGAGGTGGTGGCGATGAAGCTCGAGGAGAATGCCGAGTCCTGGATTTGTCCGGTCGACGAGGTGCCCGCCGACGCCATGATCCTCGATGCCGGGCCGCAAAGCCTCGCCAATCTCAAGCAGCGTCTCGCCGGCGTCCGGACCGTGCTGTGGAATGGCCCGCTCGGCGCCTTCGAGACCAAGCCCTTCGACTCCGGAACCCTGGCGCTTGCCCGCGAGGTCGCCCGCCTGACCCGGGAGGGCAGGCTGGTGAGCGTGGCCGGTGGCGGCGATACCGTGCGAGCGCTCAACGATGCCGGAGTCGCCGCCGATATCACCTATGTCTCGACCGCGGGCGGCGCCTTTCTGGAGTGGCTCGGAGGCCACGATCTGCCGGCGGTCCTGGCGCTTTCCCGCAGCGGCGCCCGCGCCGCCTGCGGATAAGTCGTTGCGGCAAATTCCAGTTAACCGGAATGTGTCTTAGAGTGGTGCTGTTCAACCGGCCCTGATACCCATACGCCAATGGCCCGCGACATCATCATTGCCCCGTCGATTCTCTCGGCCGACTTCGCCAAGCTCGGCGAGGAGGTGCGCGCCATCGATCAGGCGGGCTGCGACTGGATTCATGTCGACGTGATGGACGGGCACTTCGTGCCCAATATCACCATCGGCCCGGACGTGGTGAAGGCGCTCCGCCCGCATTCGAACAAGCTGTTCGACGTCCATTTGATGATCGCGCCGTGCGACCCGTTCATCGAAGCCTTCGCGGCCGCCGGCTCGGACCTCATCACCGTGCACGCCGAGGCCGGGCCTCACCTCGACCGATCGCTTCAGCTCATCAAGAGCCTCGGCAAGAAGGCAGGCGTCTCGATCACGCCCGCCACGTCCGAGGACGCGATCGAATATGTGCTGGACAAGGTCGACCTCGTCCTGGTGATGACGGTCAACCCGGGCTTCGGCGGCCAGGCCTTCATCCCCTCGCAGCTCGACAAGATCAGGGCCATCCGCAAATTGATCGGCGCCCGGCCCATTCACCTCGAGGTCGATGGCGGCATCAATGCCGAGACCGCGCCGCTGGTGGTCGAGGCCGGCGCCAATGTGATCGTGGCGGGCTCGGGCGTGTTCAAGGGCGGCGCTTATAAAGACAATATCGCCGCCATCAGGGCTGCCGCCAAGCGGGCCCGCGCCGCCGCCGCGTAAACTCGCAAGTCCTTCAACAGTGACGATTAAGTGATGCCTTGGGGCTTGCGGCGCGGCGATTATTCCTCATGGTGAGGACGAATTCCTGGTCGAGGTGCCTGAATGACCGTCACCTATGTCGGCGCGCTGATCGCGGGGCTGCTGAGCTTCCTCAGCCCCTGCGTGTTGCCGCTGGTGCCGCCTTATCTCTGCTTCCTCGGCGGTACCACCTTCGACCAGCTCACCGGCGAGGACGAGACGCCGTCCCACGTCTACACCACGGTGGTGCTGTCGTCGGTCGCCTTCGTGCTCGGCTTCACCACGGTGTTCGTCATCCTCGGCGCTTCCGCGACCGTGGCAGGCCAGCTCCTCGTCGCCAATCTGCCGTTGCTCAGCAAGATCGCCGGCGTGATCATCATCATTGCCGGCTTGCACTTCTTGGGGGTGATCCACTTGCCCCTGCTGCATCGCGAAGCGCGCTATCACGCCGACGCGCGGCCGGCCGGCCTGATCGGCGCTTATGTCATCGGCCTCGCCTTCGCCTTCGGCTGGACCCCCTGCATCGGCCCCGTGCTCGGCGCCATCCTCGCCATCGCCGCCGGCGAGGACTCGGTGAGCCAAGGGGTCACCCTGCTGCTGGTCTATTCGCTCGGGCTCGGCATCCCCTTCGTGCTGGCGGCGCTCGCCATCAAACCCTTCATGCGCGCCATGCAGCGCTTTCGCGGCCATTTGGCTTCGGTCGAGAAGGTCATGGGCGGCCTCCTGGTGCTGACCGGCATCCTGTTTCTCACCAACTCCATGTCCCTGATCGCGGCCTGGATGCTCGAAACATTTCCAGGTCTTGCCGCTATCGGCTGAATTGGCCGCTCGCCTTTTGCGCCTCCCGCCGATAATGAGGGGTCATGACCGCCATCGCTTTGACCATCGCCGGCTCGGATTCTTGCGGCGGCGCCGGCATCCAGGCCGATCTCAAGACCTTCTCCGCGCTCGGCGTCTATGGCGCGAGCGCGATCACGGCGCTGACCGCCCAGAACACCCAAGGGGTCGAGGCCGTGCTGGTCGTTCCGCCGGACTTTGTGGCGCGGCAGATCAGGGTCGTAGCGCGGGACCTGAAGGTCGCTGCCGTCAAGATCGGCATGCTGGCGACCGGCGAAGTGATCGAGGCGGTTGCCGAAGCGCTCGAGACCCTGCCGGGCGTCCCGGTGGTGCTCGATCCGGTCATGGTCGCGGCCTCCGGCGATGTGCTGCTCGACGAAGACGCCATCGCGACGCTCCGCACGGTGCTCTTGCCGCGCGCGACCCTGATTACGCCCAATCTGCCGGAGGCGGCCAAGCTGCTCGATCGTGAGGAGGCCAGGGATGAGCGGGAGATGTCGGCCCAGGCCGTGGCGTTGAGGAGCCTCGGCGCCAAAGCCGCGCTCATCAAGGGCGGCCATGCCGAAGGCGACCAGGCCGTCGATATTCTGATCGATGAGGCAGGGGAGCTGCGCCTGGCGGCGCCGCGCGTTGCCACCGGCAATACGCACGGCACCGGCTGCACACTGTCATCGGCCATCGCCGCCGAGTTGGCCAAGGGCGCCTCACTCCGCGAGGCGGTGGCGAATGCCAAGGCCTATGTCACCGCGGCGATCGCCGCCGCCAATACGCTCGACATCGGCCAGGGCAGGGGCCCGGTGCACCATTTCCACGCGCTGTGGCCCAAGGGGTGAGGTCGGCCAGCTAATCCTCGGCCACAACCTTGAAAAGTTGCTCGCCCAGGCCGGAGATGGTGGCGCGGATCTCATCCCCCGGTTTGAGGAACACGCGTGGTTTGCGCGCCATGCCGACGCCGGGCGGCGTGCCGGTGGTGATGACGTCGCCGGGCATCAGCGTCATGTATTGGCTGATATAGGCGACCAGCGCGGCCACGCCGAAGATCATGGTCGAGGACGAGCCGGTCTGCATGCGGCTTCCGTTGAGGTCGAGCGTAAGGGCGAGGCTTTGCGGGTCGGGCACCTCGTCGGTGGTGACGAGCCAAGGACCGAGCGGGCCGAACGTATCGTAGCTCTTGGCCTTGATCCATTCGCCCGGCCCGCCCTTCTGCAGGCTCCGCTCGGAGATGTCGTTGCCGATGCAGTAGCCGGCGACGTAGTCGAGCGCGCCGGTCTCAGCCACGTTCTTGGCGCGGGTGCCGATCACCACCGCGAGCTCGACCTCGTAGTCCATCCGCTCGAAGCCCTTCGGCGCGAGCACGGGGTCATAAGGACCCGACACGCAGGAGCTTGCCTTGGCGAACACGATCGGCACTTCGGGAATCGGCATGCCGGTCTCCTCGGCATGGTCCCGATAGTTCAGCCCAATGCCCAGGAATTTCGGCACGAGCCCGACCGGCGGGCCGAGGCGGGGTGCGCCTTCGACCATGGGCAGCGCCGCCAGATCGAGCGCCTTGATACGATTCAGGCTTTCCCGGCCGAGCGCCGTGCCGGCCAGGTCCGCCACGACCCCGGAGAGGTCGCGGATCGCGCCGTTCCCATCGAGAATTGCCGGCTTTTCCCGCCCAATTTCGCCATATCGCAGCAGCTTCATCCGATCTTCCCCCGGTCCGATTTTTTTTGCATGATGCACGCGGGCGCGGGGGGCGGCAACGGCCCCGCCATGGCCCTGGCGCTGGCCGGGGCGTAATTCTCAGCGAACCAACCAGAGGGATAGGTTTATGGCACCTCGCTTGCTGACGATTTCGATCACAAAAGTCGCGCCGGTTCTGGTGCTTCTCCTGCTGGCCCTGGTATCGGGACCGGCCGACGCGGCGGCCGAGCAGGCTCCGCCGCGGGGAGAAGGCAATCCGTTCGATCAATTGAAGGGCGATTGGACCGGCGCCGGCATGGTCACGCCGAGCCGGGGCGACCCCGAAAAGGTCGATTGCAAGGTGGCCTATGACGTGGCCGGCACCACCGTCACGCAGACCCTGCTGTGCGCCGGCGTGGACAATCAATTCGATGCCAAGACCAAGTTCAAATACAAGGGCGGCAAGATCTCCGGCTCCTGGAACGAGAAAACCTTCGATGCCTCGGGCAGCGTCAGCGGCTCGGCCATCGGCCATCTTGTCCATGCCCGCATCAGCGGCGACAAATTCTCGGGCCGGATGAGCATCAATGTCTCGGACGCCGGCCACACCATCAACATCGTCCAACTGGACAACAAGTCGGGCGCCTATCATCTGGCGGCGAGCTTTTCCCTCCATCGCTGAGGCGCGGCGCGCGCTCGATCCGGCGAAGAAATGCCAAGGCCCGCAAGGCCTTGGCGCTTGCTGGGGCGCACCCTTCGGTGCCGAGATGAATCACTCGGCCACCGCTCGGAGGCCCGGCCGCGCGCCCGTTGCCGAACTGCAACAAGGTCCGACAAAGTTTACCCCTTTGGCGCGCCACGATGTCCATCCGCCCGCCCTGAGACGAGCCCGCATCGCCCTCGCAGCGCGCCGGCGGTGACCAAGCAACATATTGAGAAATCACAGAAAATCGGCATTGCGACCGGGCCTGGCGGCCGCCATTGGCATTTGCGCCACAGTGCCTGAGCGTTTTGCGGTCTCGCGCCTGCACAATGTTGAAGCCTGACGCGGCGCTGCGCTAGCTTTGCATCACGAATGGGGGACGGGGCTGGGGGGCCTAGTCGCTTAATCGAAGGCGAAGCTTAGAGGGACCTGACGGGGAATCTAAGGCTTAGAGACAATGATGGGGGGGCGAGCCAGCCCGCTAAATTGGAGCTCGGCTCGTTTCGCAGGGAAGACCGGCCCGGCGCCGTCCGGGCCGGTTCTTTTTTGCCGAGATTTACGCGGCGAATGGCGAGATTTGTCGCCGATTAGCGCGGATTTGCCGCGCTAGAGCGCGAGCCGCGCCAGCGTGGCGTCGATGCCGGCGAGATAGCCCGCTCCGAACAGCCTGACATGCACCAGCAGCGGATAGAGATTGTACAGGCTTGAGCGCAGCTCGTGGAAGCCGGGCTCGAGCGGCATCAGCTCCTCATAGACCTCGAAGAAGCTCTTGCCGAACGTGCCGAACAAGCGTGGCGAAGGCGAGCTCGATCTCAGGGTGACCAAAAGAGATCGCCGGATCGACGAAGCCCGCGATCCTGTCCCCGCGCACCAGCACGTTGCCGGTCCACAGATCGCCATGCAGCAGGCTGGGGAAGGCCGGCTCGATCAGATAATCGTCGATCCGCTCGGCGAGACGCTCGATGCGGCCGAGCATCGCAGCGGGCAGGCTGCCTTCCGCATGCGCCAGCCGCGCCATGACCAGCAGGCGGTGGTCGCGGAAGAACGGCACCCAGGTGTCGGTCTCCGGATTGGGCTGGGGCAGGGGGCCGATCAGCGTGTCGCGCGCATAGCCGAACCGCTCGCGCGGCGTGGCATGAAGCTTGGCGATCAGCTCGCCGGCGTGGCGCTCGACGCTGGGCGTGATCGCGCCGCCGTCGTTATCGATGAAGTCCATCACCAGCAGATCGGGCTCGGCATGATGGACGCGCGGGACGGGGAGATCCGACAGCCGCTTGAGCTCGCCCAGCATGAAGCCTTCGATGTCGAGCGTGGCTTGGCGTCCGCCGGCCTGTTCGAGCGCCTTCACCGCCAGCCGCCGCCCGTCGGCGAGCTTGACGCGCGAGCCCGTGAGCCCGAACCCGACGCCGAGCGGATGCGTCTCTACTACCGAAGAACCGAGCGCGACTTGAAGTTTGTCCTTCAGCGTCGGTGTCATGGACCGACGACCTCAGCCCTTACCCGTGACGGCTCCGGGGTAACTAGCTGACCTGGGCGCTTGAGGTTCACCCTGTCGGCTTCGTGCCAAGAACAGGCCTCAGGCCGTATAAGATACCCAGACGTTCGGCTCCTCGTATGTGCCGGTCTGGCTATGGAGGTCAATTCTGACTGGCGCAAGCGCGCCTTCAAGCGCGTAAGCGCCCGATCTCTCGAAGCGCTCCTTCGACCAGTTCTCCCAGAACGCGATTGGCTCGCGAACGACCATCGAACGCTCGCACGGCCCGACCAGCTTGCCGCCGGCCGAGAGATGGCTGCGGAGCCACGGGTCGTAGGGTTGCCCGCTTTCGTCGGTCCACGCCATGTAGTCCGTGATAGAGACCCAAGGATGGCGCACTTTGGCGGTCGGGCGTACGGGCACCACGACTCCAGCCAATGCTTTACTCTCTGCGAGTTCGAGAAGGGAGCGGATCATCACGCGCGCATAGCCCTTGGAGCGATGCACGGCCGGGACTGAAACGGCCAGCGCGCCAAGCATATTGGCGCGCGTATCCTTGGTGCGAGCGGCCGTCTCGACCAGCCAGTCCCATCCTTCCGGCGGTAGATCGTCAGGCGCCGAGCAGACGAAAGGGACACTGCTTGCCACCGCTACCGGATAGTCGGTTTCTTCGTCGACGAGACAGAGTTGGAACTCGGGATACGCGTCGAGCAACTCGGCGTAGTACTCGTAGTGCGACCGGGTATAACTGAGATAGCCGAGATTGCTCCACGCGGCCTGCTCAATCGCGAGCGCGGCTTTCTTCAAATGCGGTGCGTCCGCACGGGAGCGTATGGCCAGCTTTGCCGGCATGATCGGGTCTCGGAACATTGAAAATTGCCAACCGCATCGTCGGCAGGTTGAAAAAAAGCGCCCCGCCTAACGCTTAACCTTAATAGAAGGTAAAGGCCTCCGCGGCAACCGGGTGCACCGATTAACCTTAACTTGCGCTTGGCACGAAGCGGACGGCTTGCGGGATTTGAACAAGAAAGATGGCTGCCCGCTAAAATTTTAGTGGAACTCTCAATGTCGACTTAAGTCGTTCTGGTGCAAGGGTTTCGGGTCTCGGCGCTTAGGCCGTAACATTCAATCCTAGTGTCCCAGCGTCTAAATCCTGTGGCCTTCAGCGTCGGGGTAATTTGTTGTCCGCACTCGATCTCACCAAGCATTTCAGCGGCGACTTCCGCCGCCTCACCCGAACGATCGGCGTCGCGATTGCCTTTTTCGGCCTGATCCTAATTGCGATCATCGCCTATGCTGGCTGGTCGGCCAATCAAACCGCATACGAGATCGAGCGCACGCTGCTGCAAAACGCGCTCAACCAGAGCATTGCGCGCGCGCTCAACGAGCAGAAGAGCATCGCCTGGTGGGACGATCCGGTCGTCAAGATCACCGACCGGGTCCTCGACATGGAGTTCACCGATGCGAACTTCGGCGTCTTCCTGACCGAGACCTACGCCCATGACGAGGTCTATATTCTGAACGCCAAGGATCAGCCGATCTACGCCTTCGGCGATGCGCAAACCCTCGACCCTACCGCGTTTGAGCGGCGCCGCCCGGAACTCGATGCGGTCATCGCCGAGATACGTCGTGACGATCATTCAAAACTCAAAGTCCGTCCCGACGTGCTGAGCGAATCGAAGGGCGGCTATCGCGTTCTAACCGGCGTCCAGGTCGCGCGCTGGGCTGGGCACATCGTGTCGATCGGTGGACGGCCAGCTGTCGTTGCCGGCATGACAATCGTACCCAATATCGATCCGACTCTGCTCAAGGGCACGCCCAACCTGCTGCTCAGCATCACCTATATCGACGAAGCCTTCATCGCCGACGTCGGTCATTCGCTGCTGTTGCCCGATCTGGCGCTGGCGCCTCAGGCGGCGAAGGTCGACGGCATCGTCACCGAGTCGTTCGTTGGCGATGACGGCATCCCTGTCGGTTATCTGAATTGGACGACCAAGCGGCCCGGCCAGGTGCTGTTGATCACGATTCTGCCGCTGGTGGCGTTTGGCGTGTTCGCCGCCGCCGTGCTGGCGAACACGATGCTGCGGCGGCTTCGCCGCACGTCGGAGGAGTTGGCCGAGCAAGAGGCCCAGGCGAGGCACGAAGCGAAGCATGATGCGCTTTCCGGGTTGCCCAACCGTGTGCACATGGTGGAGAAGATCGACAATTTCCTGCAGGGCCGTCTGTTTGCGACCCACGACAATCGCGCCGTCGCCGCCTATCTTGATGTCGACCGCTTTAAGGACATCAACGACACGCTAGGTCACCACGCCGGCGACCAATTGGTGAAGCTGGTGGCGCAGCGTTTGAAGGAATGCCTTAGACCGAACGACTTTCTGGCGCGCTTTGGCGGCGACGAGTTCGTGATCCTTTGCGCGCCTGCCGGAGTGGAAGCGAGCTCGGCGCTGGCCGAACGCGTTGCCCAGGCCTTCGCCTTGCCCTTCCCCATCAACGGCCAGAACATTCGCGTAACGGCCTCGGTGGGCATCGCGGTCGCGCCGGACAACGGCCTCACCGCCGACGATCTGATGCGTCACGCCGACATCGCTCTATACGAAGCTAAGGACCGGGGCCGTGATCGCGCGGTACTGTTCTCCGACGAAATGGCCGAGCAGGTCGAGCGCCGCCGCGCTATCGAACTGGATCTGCGGGCCGCAATGGAAATGGACATGCTCTGCCTGCACTATCAGCCGCTCATTTCCTGCCATACGGGCGAGATCATCGGCCTGGAGGCGTTGCTGCGTTGGCGGCATCCGCTGCATGGCGATATGTCGCCCGCGGATTTCATCCCGATCGCGGAGAACGCGGGTCTGTTGCCCTCGCTCGGCGAGTGGGTTCTGAGCCACGCCATGGCGGATTGGAAGCGCTGGCCTCATCTCCAGATCGCGGTCAATCTCTCGCCGGTGCAGTTCCGCCATGTGGATCTCGAAGCCACTTTGCGCCGGCTTATCGACGAACATGGCGTCGATCCCGCATGCTTCGTGCTCGAGATCACCGAAGGCGTGCTGCTGGAGGCGACCGAGCATACCAATTTGATCCTGGATGCGCTGCGCTCGATCGGCTTCAAGACCGCGCTCGACGATTTCGGCACCGGCTATTCGAGCCTGGCCTATCTCTGCAATTTCAAGTTCGACAAGATCAAGATCGACCGTTCCTTCGTCGGCCGCATCGCGCGGGTCGACATCTCGAGGACCATTGTCCAATCGGTTGTGTCGATTGGGCGTGGTCTCGGCATGGATATCGTTGCCGAGGGCGTCGAAACAGAGTTCGAGGCGATGATCATGTCGAAGTTGGGCTGCACGGAACTGCAAGGCTATTACTTTTGCAGACCCGCCGATGCCGATCAGATAGAGAAATTCCTCAAAACGTTCGAGCCCAAGTTTCTCCAGCCCTCATTGATGCCGGTGCAGCTTGTATCGCCTCACGGCGCCACCGGGTAAGCGTCCAGCGCGATTGCCTTTGGCCTGCGAGTCACGGAATCTAGGCTCTGCATCATCCTAGGAGCTTGCCGTGTCAGCGAACCGGCCGCCCGAGAACGATTCCGCACCGTCGCCGGCTGGTAATGCCGATTACCAATGGGCGCGCTTCGATTCCGAAGCCTATTTCCAGCACTATTACGGCGAGCCACATCCCGACGATGACCGGGTCATCCGCTGCGCGGTCGAAGCGATGAAGCATGCGCCGCCGGTTGGGGCGGACCTTGATGTGGTCGATGTGGGTACTGGCCCAAACCTGATTCCGCTTTTCTGCGCGTTGCCGAGGGCGCGAAGTCTCACGGTTTGGGAATATGCAGAAAGCAACATCGCCTGGCTGGGAGCTGAAATGCTGCGCGCGGAGATGCGCCCGCAATGGCAGCACTTTTGGTCCGTAGCGCGCCACGCCTATCAGCCGGACTATGACGTGCCAGACGATCCCATGCCCGCCCTCCGCACCAAGACTGTCTTAAGGCAGGGCTCAATTTTCGATCTGCCCGAACGCGCATGGCACTCCGCTACCATGTTCTTCTGCGCGGAATCGATCACCGGGCGGCAGGACGAATTCGAAGCGGCCTGTACTGCTTTTGCCCGTTGCGTCAAGCCCGGGGGAGCTTTAACGGCAGCCTTCCTCGTACGTTCGGCCGGATATCTCGTGGCGGATTGCCCATTTCCCTGTCTCAGTCTTTCCGCCGAATTGATCGAAAGCGTGTTTGCCAGTCATGCTGACGGCATAAAGACCGAACGGATCGGCATCGTGGAACGGGAAATCCGCAGCGGTTATTCCGGCTTCGTTTTCCTTACGGGGATCGCGCGTTAATGCAACATTCTGTTTCATGTTGTCGATCGAGTGCGTTCCTCAAGCAGTGCCTCACTCCGAATATTGAGAGCGACCTACCGTTCTAGGACTCCTGCGTTAACCTTCGCGCCTTCGCGCCCCGCCTTGTCACACACCTGCAACAAAATCACTTTAACTCCGCTTGCATCGTGTTGGACAAGCGGGGCGAAGACGACGTGCTGCATGAACCGGGGGTGAGGCGTTACCGCGCATTGTTCATCTCGGATCTGCATCTTGGCACCAAGGCCTGTCAGGCCGAAGCCTTCCTCGATTTCCTCCGCTGCCACGACGCCTCCCAATTCTACCTGATCGGCGACATCGTCGATTTCTGGCGCATCAGGCGCGGCATCTACTGGCCGCAATCCCACAACGACGTGCTGCAAAAGCTGCTGCGCAAGGTGCGCAAGGGCAACGATTTGGTGTTCATTCCCGGCAATCACGACGAAGCCATGCGCGATTATTGCGGCATGAATTTCGGCGGCATCGCCATCGAGCGCAACACCATCCATGTCGGCGCCGACGGCAGGCGCTATCTCATCATGCACGGCGATGAGTTCGACGTGGTGGTGCGCTATGCCAAGTGGCTCGCTCTGTTCGGCGACTGGAGCTACATGCTGGCGCTGTGGGCCAACACCCACTTCAACGTCATTCGCCGCTGGTTCGGCATGCCGTATTGGTCGCTGTCGGCCTATCTCAAGCAGAAGGTCAAGCGCGCGGTGAACTATATCGGCGAGTTCGAGACGGCGCTGGCGCAGGAAGCGCGCCGCCACGGGGCGCAAGGGGTGATCTGCGGCCATATTCATCACGCCGCCATGCGCCAGGTCGGCGACATCATCTACATCAACACCGGCGACTGGGTCGAAAGCTGCACCGCGGTCGCCGAGACCGAAGAGGGAATCTTCGAGATCATCCGCTGGACGCACCCGCACCACGGCATGAGTATGCCCCAGCCTCTTGTCCAGGAGCTCGAGGCTGCCGCCTGATGCGGGTGCTGGTCGCAACCGATGCCTGGGCGCCCCAGGTCAATGGGGTGGTGCGCACCTATGAGCGGCTCGCTTTGGAGGCGCCCGCGCTCGGCTTCGAGGTCGGCTTTCTCGCGCCGCCGCTGTTCCGCACGCTGCCCTGTCCGACCTATCCCGAAATTCGATTGTCGCTGGCCAGCCCGGGCGCGATCGACCGCCATATCCAGCGTGAGCGTCCCGATTTCATCCATATCGCCACGGAGGGACCCATCGGCTACATGACGCGGCGCTATTGCCGGAAGAGGCGGTGGCCGTTCACCACCAGCTATCACACCCGCTTCCCCGAATATGTCTCGGCCCGGCTGCCCGTGCCGGAGACTTGGCTCTACGGCTTTCAGCGCCGGTTCCATAACGGCTCGGCCGGCACCTTCGTCGCCACCCCCTCGCTTGAATCCGACCTCAAGGCGCGCGGCTTCGAGCGGCTGATGCTGTGGTCGCGCGGCGTCGACACCGGGCTGTTCAGGCCGCGCAATGTGCGGCTGTTCGGCGCCGGGCCGGTGTTTCTGTATGTCGGCCGCATCGCCGTGGAAAAGAACATCAAGGCCTTTCTCGATCTCGACCTGCCCGGCCGCAAGGTTCTGGTCGGCAGCGGACCGCAGACCGACGAGCTGAAACGGCTCTATCCCGATGCGCTGTTTGCCGGGCCGCACGAAGGCGAGGCGCTGGCGCAAGCTTACGCCTCCGCCGACGTGTTCGTGTTCCCGAGCCTGACCGACACGTTCGGGCTCGTGCTGCTCGAGGCGCTGGCCTCCGGCGTGCCGGTGGCCGCCTTTCCGGCACCGGGCCCGATCGACGTGATCACCGATAAGCGGGCGGGCTTGCTGAATACCGATTTGAGAGCGGCGGCGCTCGGCGCCCTCCAGCTCGACGCCGGCGCGGCGCGGGCGCATGCGCTGCGCTATAGCTGGGAGAATTCGGCGCGGCAGTTCATCGAGAACGTGCTGGCGGCCCACAATCTGGGCCTGCCCGCGAAGCGGGTTGGCCGCTGGCGGCAAAAGAAAACGGCCCGGTCGGGGGGGGACCGGGCCGTCTCATTATCATGCGTCAGTTTGGGGGACGCTTTGGGGGAACTCGCGTCCACCCAAAGATGGTTACCGGCCTAAAAACTTTCAAGAGGACCAATCCAGGGTCCCCTAAAATTTTTCTAACGCATTGAAATTTATTCGAAAAAACTGCTAGCCGAACAAGGCGGCCCGCTGGATGGCGGTGAGTTCGCCGACCGTCAAAGGCTCGGGCTGTTCAAACCCGCCGCTGTCCCCTCCGGCCGGCCTCGGGGCCTCCGGCGGAAGCTGGTCGTCGGCTTCGAGCAGCGACGCCGCGGCGGCCGAGACCGCTTCCTGCGCCCGCATTTCGCGGCCTGTCATCATGCGGTCGACGTCGTCTTGCCTCAGGCCGTCGCCTCTCCGTTGCGGGCCGTGCAGCAGAGTGTCGTCGTCGCGCACCGTCTCGGCGAAACTCTTCATCTTCGAGGCGATGTCGTCGACCTTGAAGGCGATATCGTCGACGCCCCAAATCTCGATCATGGCGTTGATCCGCTGCTCGATGAAGCGGATCGCCTTGACCACCTTCTCGGTCCGTTGCCCGGTGATGTCCTGGAACGAGCAGGCGGTGTAGATGTCGGTGGCGCGCTGGTCGATCTTGTCGCACAGCTCGATATCCGTGCCGCGCTCGCGCAGAATCCAGGCCACTTCCTGGATTTCCTCGGCGGCTTCCAGAATGTCGGAGGTCGCCTTCTCGGTCGCCTCGACGATGTGGTCGAGCTCGGCCGTGGCGCTGTTGAGCTGCTTGTCGAATTGATGCGGCGGCTTGATCTGGGCGATCTCGCGCCTGGTGCGGGCGATTGCCTCGCTCATCTCGACCAGTTCGGCGAATACGTTGCTGGGCGCCGCGGGCCGGGCAGGCGGCTTGAGCACCGCCTTCTCGATCCTGGCGATCGCTTCCAGCAGCAAGTCGGTCTCGGCGCTGCGATTGCGGCGCGCGAATTCGGCCAGGAACCAGCGGCCGCGCGGGCTCGCGCGCAGCAAGGAGTCGAGCGCCGCGTAAGCCTGGGCAAGACTTGGCTGGCGCGCGGCGTCGAGAGGCGATGGGCTGGTGCCGTGTGGAGCGCGTTCCGGCATAGGGTGTGAGGCTAGCGTGATTCGGGGTGGCGAAGTGTACAAGGGAAGGACTGGGGATTCGTTAACCGCCATGGTGAAGCTGCCGTTGCCGCGCCTGCCGCGCTTCTCCTTCGCTTGGCGGCTGGGATTTCTATACGCCGCGCTGTTTCTGGTGGTGGGCTGCTACCTGCCATATCTGCCGATTTGGCTGAATTGGCGCAGCCTCGGCGCCGATCAGATCGCGGTGCTGCTCGCCACCCCGCTGTTCACCCGCATCCTGTTCACGCCGGTCATCAGCTTTGCCGCCGACCGGGTGGGCGGCCGGCGCACCATTCTCATCGCGCTGGCCTGGGGCTCGCTGCTCTCGTTCCTGCTGCTGTGGGCCGCGAACGGGTTCTGGCAGATGCTGCTCGCCAGCGTCCTGCTGGCCATCAACTGGACCACGATCATGCCGCTGGTCGAGACCGTGGCGGTGGCCGGCATCCGCGACCGCACGCTCGACTATGGCCGGGTCAGGCTGTGGGGCTCGCTCAGCTTCATCGTGGCGAGCCTTGGCGCGGGCGTGATCATCGGCCAGGCCGGACCGGGAGTGGTGCTGCCGCTGCTCGTCGCCGCCACTGTGCTGCTGGTGATCGCCGCCCATCTGTTGCCGCCTGAATTCGGCGGACAGGGGGCCGCGGCGCCGGCGGTGCTGCGCGGACTCAAGCTCAAGGATGCGTTCGACCTGGTCCGCGCGCCGCTATTCCTGTGGTTCCTGCTTGCGGCCAGCCTGATCCAGGCGAGCCACGCGCTTTATTACAGCTTCGGCTCGCTCAACTGGCGGGCGCAGGGCATCCCAGACGGCGCGATCGGCATGTTGTGGTCGGTCGGCGTGGTGGCCGAGGTCGCGTTGTTCGCCGTGTCAGGCCGTGTCATCGCCTATTGCGGCACGGCGCGGCTGTTGATGCTGGCGGGGCTGGCGGCGAGTATGCGCTGGGGGGTGATGGCGTTCGACCCGCCGCTGTGGCCGACCGTCTTGCTTCAGACCCTTCACGCCATGAGCTTCGGCGCGGCCCATCTCGCCGCGATCCATTTCCTGACCCATGCGGTGCCGCCGGACCGCGCCGCCACGGCGCAAGGGGTCTATGCCGCGATCGTCGCCGGGCTGGTGCTCGGCACCGTCACGCTCGCTTGCGGCCCGCTCTACCGCGCCTTCGCCGGCGAAGCCTATGCGGTCATGGCCGTGCTCGCGCTGATCGGCGCGGCCTGCGCTTTTGTGCTGATGCGGCGCTGGCGCGGCGGGCTTGTGGTCGGCGCACTCGCCGCTCAGCCCCACAATGACGGCTGCGGCGGAAACACCATGCCGGCGTCATAGGCCAGCCCCGGCTCGCGGTCGCGGGCGAGCAGCAACGGGCCGTCGAGATCGACAAACTCGGCGCCTTGCGCCAGCAGCAAAGCAGGGGCCATGGCCAGCGAGGTCGCCACCATGCTGCCCACCATGATCTTCAGCCCGAGCGCGCGGGCGCGTTCGGCAACCAACAGCGCCTCGGTCAACCCGCCGGTCTTGTCGAGCTTGATGTTCACCGCGTCGTAGCGTGCGCAGAGCGCGTCGAGCGAGGCGCGGTCATGCACCGACTCGTCGGCACAGACCGGCACCGGACGGGCGATGCGCGCCAACAGCTCGTCGTGGCCGGCGGGTAGAGGCTGCTCGACCAGCTCGACACCTGCTGCCGCCGCTTCGGCTAGAAGCGATTCGGTTTCATGCGGTTGCCATGCTTCGTTGGCATCGGCGATGAGCCGAGCCTGAGGCACCGCCGCGCGCACGGCGCGCAAGCGCTCGACGTCGCCAGCGCCGCCAAGTTTGAGCTTGAGCAGCGGATGGTCGCGCGCTTCACGCGCCGCCGCGGCCATGGCCTCGGGGGTTCCGAGCGAGAGGGTGAAGGCGGTGAGCACCGGATGAAGCGCACCGATCCCGGCGATTGAAGCGGCGGTTCGGCCCGACCGCTTGGCTTCCAGATCCCACAGGGCGCAATCGAGCGCGTTCCGCGCCGCTCCGGCGGGGAGCAAGGCGGCGAGCTCCGACCCGGCTCAGCCCATCGCGCGACGGCGGGGGCGCAGGCCTCGATGGCCGCCGCCACGCCTTCCACGCTCTCGCCGTAATGGGCATAGGGCACGCATTCGCCGCGCCCGATATGGCGTCCGTCGCTGATGGTGGCGACCACCACCACCGCTTCGTGCTTGGCGCCGCGGGAAATGGCGAAGCCCCCTCTGATCGGCCAGCGCTCGACCCCGACGGCAAGGCGAACCGCGCCCGAAGCGGCCCCGTTAAGCCCAGCCCCAAGTTCCGCCATCACGCCTTTCTTTCTCCCGGATTTTCGGTCAAAAACAGGAGGCTCCCGCGGGCTCTTCCGTGTCAACTCCAGCAAGCTAAGCCGTTCCATGCTCAAGCGCGACCATCAGGTTGTCTTGCCGACCCAAGCCCGCGCCCCGGGCTTCCGCGTCGAGCTCAGGGGCACGACCTTCCGCCTGGTCGCCACCGGCGCCTGGACCGTGGCCGAGGCCACCCAGCTCGACCGGGCGCTGAAGCGCCTGCGCGTGCCGATCCCGCCCACGCCCGACTTCACCGGCGAGATGGACATCGCCGGCATCGCCGAGATCGACACCGCCGGCGCCTTGCTGTTGCAGCGCACCGCCGCCGCCTGGGAGAAGAGCGGCTTGCGCACGCGCTACGCCGGCGCCACCGAATCCTTCCGCATCCTGATCGAGGAGGTGAGGAGCAAGGGCCGGGCCGAGCGGCCGAAGGTCGAGAAGCGCAGCGCGCTCCAGTTCTTCACCGAGGACATGGCCAAGACGGTGACCGGGGTGTGGACCGACGCCGTCCAGCTCACCGGCTTTCTCGGCGAGGTCACCGCCGCATTCATCCGCCTGTTCCGCCAGCCGTGGCGCTTCCGCACCACCTCGTTCATTCATCACCTCGACCATGCCGGCTTCCGCGCGGTGCCGATCATCGCGCTGATCTGCTTCCTGATCGGCGCGGTGGTGATGCAGCAGGGCGTGGTGCAGTTGAAGCCGTTCGGCGCCGAGCCGTTCGCCGTCAACATGGTGGCGATCCTGGCGCTGCGCGAGGTCGGCATCCTGCTCACCGCCATCATGGTGGCCGGCCGCTCCGGCTCGGCGTTCACCGCCGAGATCGGCTCGATGAAGATGCGCGAGGAGATCGACGCCATGCGCACGCTCGGCATCGATCCGATGGACACGTTGGTGCTGCCGCGCATTTTGGCGCTTGGTCGTGGCGCTGCCGCTGCTGACATTTATCGGCGATTTGATGGGGCTCGCCGGCGGCGGGCTGATGGCGTTCGCCGTGCTCGGCCTCGACGCCTCGAACTATATGGACAAGCTGCGCGACGTGGTCGACTTCCAGCACTTCATGGCCGGCATGATCAAGGCGCCGTTCGCCGCGGTGATCATCGGCCTGGTCGGCTGCCTGGAAGGGCTCAAGGTCGAGGGCAGCGCCGAGTCGCTCGGCACCCATGTGACGTCCGCCGTGGTCAAGGCCATCTTCCTGGTGATAATTTTGGACGCCGTGTTCGCCATGTTTCTGTCGGGGATCGGAGTGTGATCGTCGATAACGGACGAGAGGTTGTGATCCGCGTGCGCGGGCTCGCCAAGAGCTTCGGCAGCCATCAGATTTGGGACGGGCTCAATCTCGACGTCTATCGCGGCGAGATCCTCGCCATCGTCGGCGGCTCGGGCCAGGGCAAGTCGGTGTTGATGCGCGTGATCACCGGCCTGGTGATCCCCGATGCCGGCGATGTCGGGCTGTTCGGGCAGAACACCAAGACGCTGTCGCCGCAGGATCGTCTCGACATCGAGCGCCGCTGGGGCATTCTGTTCCAGGACGGCGCGCTGTTCTCGTCGCTGACCGTGCTCCAGAACATCCAAGTGCCGATGCGCGAGCATCTCGAACTGCCGCAGGCGATGATGGACGATCTCGCCTTCCTCAAGCTGTCGATGGTCGGACTGCCGCCGAATGCCGCCTACAAATTTCCCTCGGAGCTGTCCGGCGGCATGCGCAAGCGGGCAGGGCTGGCCAGAGCGCTGGCGCTCGACCCCGAGATCGTGTTCCTCGACGAGCCCACCGCAGGCCTCGATCCGATCGGCGCCACGGATTTCGACCACCTGATTCGTAAGCTACAACAGACACTTGGGCTAACGGTCTATATGGTCACCCACGATCTTGATACCATCTTCACGGTGTGTGACCGGGTGGCTGTGCTGGCTGACAAGAAGATCGTGCGGACGGGATCGCCCACCGAATTGCAGCGCCATCCGAACCACCCATGGATCAAGGACTATTTCTGCGGCGAGCGGGCCCGCGCGGCGAGCCCGGGAGAGCGGCCGAGAATCCCTGCCTGAGGCGTGCCGAGTTGTAAGGAACCCGATTGATGGAAACCAAAGCTAACTACCTGATGATCGGGGGGTTCGTGCTTGGCGTGCTGGCGCTCGGCTTCATCTTTGTATTTTGGATGAGCAATTTCGCCGGTGGCGGCAAGAACTACTACATCGTGTTCGAAAGCTCGGTGGCGGGTCTCACCACCGGCTCGAGCGTCGGCTTCAACGGCATCAGGGTCGGCGAGGTCCAGACCTTCGCGCTCGATCCTGAGGATGCCCGCAAGGTCCAGGTCCTGATCAGCGTCCGCGACGACACGCCGGTGCGCGAGAACTCCCACGCCACCATTCAGTCGATGGGGCTGACCGGCGGGAGCGGGGTGCAGATTACCCCGGGCACGCCCGACTCGCCCTTCCTGGTGGCGACCGCCGAGGCTCCGATCCCCATCATTCAAGCCGATCCCGGTTCCGGCCAGGGCGTATTCGAGGCTGGCTCGGCCGCGCTCAACAACGCCAATGTCTTCATTTCCAAGTTGAACGGCTTGCTCGACCAGAATGAAAAGGCCATCACCACGACCATGACCAATGTCGAGCAAGTCACCACCATGCTGGCCGAAAAAAAGGAAGAAATCGGCCAGGCTATTAGCGATGTCAAAGACGGCGCCCAGTCGTTCAAGTCGTTGTCCAGCAAGCTCGAAGTCTCGCTCGGAGATAACATGGATGGGCTCACCCGCCAGGCCAGGGAAAGTATTCAGGAATTCGGTAGTTTCATGCGCGAAGGACGGCGCGTGGCAGTCACGCTGAACCGGATTCTTGAGAAGTTGGAGGCCGATCCCAAGGGCTTTTTGCTTGGTGGAAACCAGGTCCCGGAATACACTCCAAAGGGACGATAACGCATCCTCGAAGGCCAACGGGGAGTGTCACCTAACCGGGGGCGATCGGTCATGTCGCGGTCTGCGCCAACGCTGGCTATAGGCTTGCTATGCCTGGGGCTCCTGGGCTGTGCCTTGGCGGCCGGTTCGAAGCCGCCGACCACCTATGACCTGGTGGCAACCCACTCCTTTAGCGGGGCCAAGAAGCCCGCTCCCTGGCAGCTCCTGGTGTACGAGCCGAGTGCCGCGTCGGCGCTCGATACCAGCCGCCTGATGGTGCGGCCCAAGGCCGACCAGGTGTCCTACTACAAGGGCATCGCCTGGAGCGACCGGCTGCCGCGCCTGGTGCAGACGCGGATGATCGAGACCTTCCAGAACTCCGGCGCCGTCAAATCGGTCAGCGCCTCGACCGGGCAATACGCGCTCGCCACCGAATTGCGCGCGTTCCAGATCGACGTGTCCGCCGGCCGCGCCGCCGCCGAGATCGACATCTTCGCCAAGTTGATCAACGTCAACACCGGCAGGGTGGTGGCGAGCAAGGGTTTCAACGCGCGGGTGCCGGCGGCCTCCGATGCGCCCGGCGACGCCATCGCCGCGCTGAACCAGGCCTTCACCGAAGTCCTGCAAGACACCACGACCTGGGTCGCCTCCCGCCGCGGCTAGCGCAGACTCGCCATCCTGCTCACTTGCAGAATTGCGGGTTCTTGATCACGGGTGCCCGCTCTCTCACGCCGGCGAACAGCATTGATTTGCCGCTGGCCTTCACCGCTTCGTCCCAACATCCGTAATCATTGCAACGATCATAGGTGAAGCAGATCTTGCAGCTGGTGTCGTTCTTCAGTCTGAATTCGGGTTTTTGTTTTACGCGCTGCGCTGCGGCTAGTTTGAGTCCTCTCGTGAGCTCGGCACAGTTTTTCGTTTTTGCAGCTTTGCGGTTGGGCGCTTTGCGGCCGCAGGCGTATTGCTGAAGGGTGGGTGCAAGCGCTGCTGACTGAGTGGACGAAACCGGCTGCGAAATCACATCGATCTTGGCCGCCCCGCCGTCGGGGCAGGACGCCGGTTCCACCGCAGCCGGCTTGGCGGCTTTGCCCTTGACGAGATCCCTGAAATCGCCCTGAAGGCCGACGATGATCGTAAAGTTTCGCTCTGCGCTGTAGGGCTTGCCGCTCTTCGCCTGAAGTCCGTAGGCCACCGATATTCCCCTCAGGATGAGGCGACCTTCGTCATCTGCAACCGGGCGTCCATCCCTTAGGGCGAACACCGCGCCGCCCGAACCTCCCACATCGAGATCAATGTCGGCGTAGTAGAACGGCGGCCCGCCGAGGACTTGGCCGGAGAATGCATCTCTGATGTTTCCCTTGGCGACCACCGGCTCTCGGCCCGAAATTTTGTTTAAGGTATGAATTTGGTGACCGGTAACGGCGAGAACTGGGTCCCCCTCGAGCAGCGACGAATCCGAGCGATTTATCGCAAACGGGCTACAGCCCTCCAATTCGCGCTTGAGGCGAAGGACCATGAAATCCTCGTTGTTGAAAGTGTATCCCCTCCTTTGGTCCTTCTCGACCACAACGGGAATGGCGACCTTTCTGCGCGAATAGCTGCGGAAGCTACAATTTCCAAAGGGCGCGACCGCTCTTTTGCCTTTGAAGAAGACGTGCTTCGCCGTCACCAGCAAGTCCGGTCTGAGCACGCTCACCGCGGTCGCAGAAACTTTGGTTTCAATTGTGTCCTGCTCCTCGTCGTGGATCGCCGGCGTCACGCACACGAGCTGCCCCGTGCACGCCATCAGTTGTAACGTCTCGTCAGCGGACAGCGTTATGCCGAGCTTGGCTTCGCTCTGGCTGAGATTCCAGCGCCCGTCGACGAGCTTTGGACTCCCGTCCTTGGCGTAGATCACGGCCTGACGGAACAGTGAGATTTGCGGGGAAATACCCTCAGCCGGGGAGCTGCCGTTCATGAGCGGCGAAGCTCCCACCGCAAATGAAACGATTGTCGCCACGATGGCTGCCAACGCGCCGGCGCCGAGGCCCAGTCTCAAGGTTCTGCCCGTCGGGTGCTCGACCGCCACTGCCCCGACAGAGTCCTAGGCCGCGGCAGGGCGCACTGATGTGCGCGCGGCATCTTCCTTGCGCTTTTTGGCGACCGCCATTTCGCCCCCACGCGTGGCGCTGAACAGCTCCAGCGAGTCGAGTTCATCCTCGCGCGGCGGAGCAATGGCGAGATCGCTATAGGTCCAGCGGTCGGGAGCCTGAAGGCACTCATTCAGGATCTTCTTGTGCTGCCGGTAAACGGACCAATATCCCCACGCCTTGCGGACGATCTCGCCGAGATAGCGTGGATAGAAGATCAGGGGATTCTCCCGGGGCAGGCCGTAGCGCCGGTCCCGCCGGAACTTCATGCGAAACGCTCCACCCTCCAGCGGATGAACGCCTTCGAAGGCGATCATGAGGTAGAACCACAGAATGGTCGACAGCGTGGTGGCGGGCCGGCCCAGTCTGTTGGCGGCCACGCGGCGCAGGATGGAACGCACGTGATCCGGCGTGTAATAGGCGAGCCACGCCGCCCGATACGCGTCCTCCCACTCCTCGTCCGACATTTTAGAGTGATGGCTGACGCGATGGTCCAGATCGTACTTGTTCAGATCGGAATCCATCCAGGCACCGTTCTCCAGCAGGACCTTGTGGTCCTCCGAGCCGGGCAGGGGAGTCAAAAAGAAGAACTCGAGGACGTCGAGCGGCAGCTCCCGCTTGATGATTTCGATGTCGCGGAGGATCGATTCCTTGGTGTCGCCGGGAAACCCTAAGATGTAACCGGCATAGGTCGTCGCCCCGTGCTCGCGCCATTTCTGCAGCATGTAGCGATACTCGGTGATCTTGTTCTGCCGCTTCTTCGCCGCCATCAGATTGTCGGGATTGATGTTCTCCAGCCCGATAAACACCCGCCGCACGCCGGCCTTGGTCGTCTTCTCGATGAAATTGGGAATGCGGTGGCACAGCGTATCGACCTGGATGGTGAAGCCGATGTTCAATCCCTCGGCCCTGAGCTCGATCAGGCGGTCGACCAATTTCTCCCAGTCGCGGTTGCGGGCAAAATTGTCGTCGGTGATGAAGAAGCGCTTGATGCCTTGGGCGACGTTCTCGCGCACGAGTTTCTCGAGATCGTCCACCGAGCGAAATCGGCTCTTGCGGCCTTGCACATTGATGATGGTGCAGAAGGAGCACTGATAGGGGCAGCCGCGCCCGAGATCGATGCTCGACAGCGACCCCGCGGTGCGCCGCACATGCTTGCGCGGCAGGATCGGCGGCGGCTCGCCGGCCAGCGCCGGCAGATCCTTCATATGGTTGTAGAGGGGTGCGAGCTTGCCGTTCCAGGCATCTTGCAGCACCTGGTCAAGGCGGCGCTCCTCGGCTTCGCCGGCAAAAAGGGAAATGCCAAGCGCCTGCGCCTCCACCATCTCGGACGGCATCTCGGGCAGCATCGAAATGCAGCCCGACACGTGAAAGCCGCCGATGCACACCGGCAGACCGCCGGCGATGAAGCGCCGGGCCAGGTCCACGGCACGCGGAAACTGGTTCGATTGGACCCCGACCAGCCCGATCAGCGCCCGTCCGCCTTCCTTGCGGATCATTCGCATGATCCGGTCCGGTCGAACACGCCGATTGGTCTCGTCATAGGTGTGCAGCCGGAGATCGACACCAGGACCGAGCACCTGGCGCCGACGGGCGTCATCGGCAAGGGCAAACAGGCATGCCAGAGTGTTGGACGGAATCGCCGAGCGCACCCATTGGATGGGATAGCCGTCGTCGTCGTAATGCGACGGCTTGATCATCACGAAGTGAAATATGTCGGCTGTCGTCGAACCCAAAGCCATCCACCCTCTCTTGCCCCGCCTGAGCCCCTAGCGCCACCCAGGCGCCCCCGCCTCCTCTTGAGGGAGGGCGGGGGCCAGGCTGGGGGAGCCTAAACTTGCAGCCTAGCGGAGTCGTCCGCTCGCGTGCGCGAGCAACAAGTAGACGCGCCCCGACTCGGAGGTCAGGTAGTTCTGCAACATCCGCCCGTCGGGATCGGACGCTTCCGCTTCGCCGAGCAACCGCTCGAAGTCGGCGATGTAGCGATCGACGGTCATGCGGAAATCACCCTCGAGGCCGTAGCGGCGGGCGATCTCGTCGAAGGTCATTTGGCCGTCGGGATTGTAGATATGCCGTCCGAGCACGCCGCGCTCGCCGGCCCGGAAGCGCTGCCACACCTCGGCCGCCGTGCGGTAGTCGATGGCGCGCGCGATCTCATCGAGACGCAACTGACCGCCCGGCTGCGCCGGCGCCGGCGCGCGAGGGGCGAAGCCGGGACCGCCGCCATAGCCCTGGTCGGGCGCTGACGCGCGCGTCAAGAGATCGCCGACCGACCACTGGCCGCCTGCCGGGGCCGGGCCGCGCGGAGGCGCATAGGACGGAACGCCGGCCAGTTGCTGGGCGAGACCGCCCGCGACTTGGCCGATATCGCCGTCCGGGCGCTGGCGTGCGCGCTCGTCGAATTGCGGCATCGGGGCGGCGGCGCGATAAGGATCGGGAGCAGGGGCCGGCATTGGGCGTGGTAGCGCCGGAGTGATCGCCTCGATCTCTCTCAGTTGCTCGCTGAGCGCCTTGCGGATGGCGGCGGTCGCTTGCGCGGTGTGCTCGGGCAACGCCTCCATGCGCTTCTGCATCTCCTGACGCAGGCTGTCGAGATCGGTCGCCGTCTGCTGCGCCGCCTCGCGCATGCCGCGCGACGTGTTGTCGAACGTGCCGCGCATCTGCTCGAGCTGCCGGCCGATCTGGGTGATCACGGTCTCGAAGCTGCCCTTGAGGTCGTTGACGGCACGCGCGGTATGAGCTTGCGCCTCCTCGCGCAGGCGCTCGATCTGCGCCAGCGCGGCCTGCGCCTGGCCGGAGGTGTCGCGGGCCAGCGCCGTGCCGACTTGCTTCGCCCGGGCCTCGGCCTGGCTCATCGCGTTCTCGACCATGCCGGCGTAGGACCGCATCATGTTGTCGAGGTCTTTCGACTTGGTATTGACGGTGTGCAGCAGCGCGATGATCGCCTGATGCCTGCCTTCCAGGATCGAGTCGATCTTGGTGTTGGACGAATCGAGCGCCTTGGCGGCGGTGAGGATCGCCTGACCCTGATTCTCGAAGCGCTGGGTGAGGCCGTGGATCTGCTCGAGCAGCCCGCGTGACACCTCGCGCAGCGTCTGGGTTTGGCTGGTGAGAACCGACACCGCTTCCTTCGACTGCGCGCCGACCTGATTGGCGGTCTGCTGCATGATCTGCGCGTTGTTGGCAAGCACCTGGTTGAGCTGCGCGGTCTGGTTGCCGAACGTCTCGGCGGTGGCGCGCGCATGCTCGCCCAGCATGCGGTCGGTCTCGGCGGTGCGTTGGCCGAAGGTGGAGTCGATCGCATGCAGCCGCTCGGCGAGCGCCACGATCACCGCCTGCGCCCGTTCCATCATGGTCTGGTCGAGCGTCGCGGTCTGCTGGCTGATCGCGGTCTCGAGCGCCTTGACCCGCTGGAACAGCGAGCTGGTGAAGGTCTCCGACCGCTCGGCGAGCGTCTTGTCGAGGGCGATGGCGCCCTGATTGATGGCGGTGATGAACTGAGCGGTGCGGTCGTACAGCGCCTTGTCCATCGCCGAAGCCCGCTCGTCGACGGCCACCATAAATGCTCCGGCGCGCTCGACCAGAGCGGTGTCCAGCAGCGCGGCCTTTTGTTCGATCATGGCGTTGAACTGGCCGGTGCGGTTGGCGATCGTCTTGTTGAGCATGTCGGCGCCCTGGCCGATCGAGGTCGCCAGCGCGTTGGTGCGCTCTTGCAGCGTCTGATCGAGCACCACCGCGCCTTGCGACACGAGATTGGTGAAGGAGTCGGTCCGGTCCTTCAGCGTTTTGTCGAGCGTCTGCGCGCCCTGGCCGATAGCGACGGTCAGCGCGTCGGTCCGTTCCTTCAAGGTGTTGTCGAACAGCACCGCGCCTTGCGAGAGGAGGGCGGTGAACCCGTCGGTGCGATCTCTCAAGGTCTTGTCGAGGCCGGCCGTGTTTTGGCTGATCGAGGCGGCAAAGGCCTCGGTGCGATCCTTGATCGTCTGATCGAGCAGGATCGCGCCTTGCGCGACCGAGGTCTCGAGCCCCTTGATGCGGGTCGCGAGCGAGGTCTGCAACGCCTCGGTGCGCTCTTTCATGGTCTTGTCGAGCGCCGTGGTCCGCTGCACCACCACGCTTTCCAGCGCGGTCAGATTCTGGGTGGCGCTGTCGATCACCTGGGTGAGGCGCCCTTGCTCCTTGCCCAGGCGTTCGAGCAGGCCGGGTACGGCCTCCGTCACGCGCGCCTGAGCCTTGTGCACCTGCTCGGCCGCCTCGCTCGAGCGCGCGACCAACAGCTCGGTGAGCTGCATCCCGCGCTCGGCGAGCTTCTTGTCGATCGAGCTTGAAGCATTGGAGATGTCGCGCGCGACCTGGGCACCGACGCCCTTCAACGCCTCGCTGACCCGCGCGCTATTATTGGCGAGCGCTTCGCGCTCGGTCGCAAGCTCGCTGATCAAGCCCCGGACCCGAATCTCGTTCTCGCCGTAGGACCGCTCGAGCGCCGCGACCTCGCTATGCACCATGGCTTCGAGCTCGCTGGCCCGGCCGATGGCCCGCGAGATGGCGTCGTTCATGGCCGCCACCTGGCGCCTGATGGTCTGCCCCACCGACGCTACCGACTGTTCCGCCAGCCGGTCGGGCTCGGCCAGTCTGACCGCCACCTCGGTCATGGCCGAGGCCATGAGGCGAAGCTCCTGCGCCCGCCAGACCAGCAGCGCCAGGAACCAGAAGATGACGATCGGCACGATAATGGCGACCGCGGCGGTGAGCGCCGAGGCGCTACCGAGCAGGCCGGAAACGCCGCCCGCGCTGACCTGGGCCGAGATGAGGCCGAAGGCGAAGAAGCCGCCGATGATGAACCAAGCCACCGAGACGGCGAGCGCCATCAGGAACGGGGTCCGCGACGGCCGCTGCTGGAGCGCGAAGATCAGGCCGCCGATCGAGGGAACGTCGTCATTGGCGGGCGTGGCGAGACGGCGTTGCGGCGGCGGGCCGGCCGGCCGGCGCGTCCGCACGAATTGCTTGGGCGGCGTTGTTGCCGAGCCTTGGTTTTGGCCGGAGGCCTCGGCAAATTCGAGCGGCGGCCGCGGTGTTTCCCTTGGCGCCTCCTCGGCAGGCTTAGGCGGCTTGGGCGGCTCCTCGCGCTTCGCTTCAGCGCGCTCGGCCAGACCGGGCGATCCCTCGCGTTTGCGCTGCTCCGCCTTGAGGCGTTCCGCTAAAGACGTTCGCTTGGGAAGGGTGCGCTCGAGCGGCCCATCGCTCGGCTTTTCCTCTCGGCGACGGGTCATCGCTTCGAGTGGATTTTCCGCTTTGTCCTTGGCCCCCGCGGCCGCGTCGTCAGACTTCGCTTGCTCTTGCGCCATAACGCGTTCCTCGCAACCGACGAAAACTCACGAGAGAATTTGCGCCTTGCACCCGATACCCACCAGCAGCGGCGCGGAGCGTCATAGCGGAACGGCCCTGATTTCCGGATATAATTCTACCCGGAAGGGCCCCCGACGCATTTCCCCCTCTCCTGTAATCGTTAACGAATTTTTAGGGCTAAAAAAAGTTTAATCGACGGTTATGGTTGACGCGCCATAAGGCTTTAATATTGCTCATAAATTCTACTGCCCACGGAACCCGAATCAGCTAACAGTTGGGGCCGTGGTTGCAGGAAGGTGACACGGCCATCGACGCAAAGCCGTCACAGAACCGCCTCCCGTCCTCCGTACGACACCCGAACTGCGTCCACAAAGCTCCGCTAGAGGAGCCCGAGACTGGGCACTGAACGAGGGAGATCTTGAGCCTCATGGCAAGCGAAATGGCGGTTTGGGCTGACACCGCGCCGTCCGGGGAGGCGCGCAAACCGTCCTCCCGGCCGGTCGATCTCGTGCATCTGTCCCGCTACACGCTGGGCGAGCGCGCGCTCGAACGCGAGGTGCTCGAACTGTTCTGCACCCAGTCGCTCGTCTATCTGGAGCGGCTGCGCGCGGCCCAGTCCGACCAGGACTGGAAGGACGCCGCTCACTCGCTCAAAGGCTCGGCCTCGGCGATCGGCGCCTGGCGTACCGCCGAAGCAGCCCAGCGCGCCGAAGCGATGTCGGGCGAAACCTTGATCGAGGCGCGCGACCTCCGGCTGCGCGACATCGAGTCGTCGCTGCGCGAGGCCGAGACCTATATCGGCGCGCTGCTCAAGGATCGCTGAGCGCGCGAACCCCACAGCCAGTGCCGCGAAGGCGCTGGAGTCTCACTTTCAATTGGCCTATAGAGCAGGGCCGCGGGCGGGCACACCTTCTCGCGCCTTCATCTTTCGGGCGCGATCAGATCGCCGCCCGGTCCCCGAGATCGGACTACCGAAGCCCGCCAATGTCATGGCCACGATCACCTTTATCCAGAAAGACGGGACTGAGCGCGTGGTCGAGGCGGAGCCCGGCATGACGGTGATGGAGGCCGCGGTGAAGAATGCGGTGCCCGGCATCGCCGCCGAATGCGGCGGGGCCTGTGCCTGCGCCACCTGCCACGTCTATGTCGAGGACGCGTGGCGCGAAGCGACCGGCACGCCTGAGCAGATGGAGGAGGACATGCTCGATTTCGCCTTCGACGTCAGGCCGGCGAGCCGGCTGTCCTGCCAGATCAAGGTGACCGATGCGCTCGACGGGCTGGTGGTCCGCATTCCCGACAAGCAATTCTGAGCGCGCCATGTCGGACACCGTGATCAAGACAGATGCAGTGATCGTCGGCGCCGGGCCGGTCGGCCTGTTCGCCGTGTTCGAGCTCGGCCTGGTCGACATCAAGGCGCACGTGGTCGACATTCTCGATCGCGCGGGCGGCCAATGCACCGAGCTCTATCCCGAGAAGCCGATCTACGACGTTCCCGGCCTGACCGTGGTCACCGGCCAGGAGCTGACCGACCGGCTGATGGATCAGATCAAGCCGTTCGGCGCGCAATACCATTTCAATCAGCGGGTCGAGAGCCTGGAGCGCCTGAACGGCGGCTTCCGGCTGACCACCGACGCCGGCACCGTGCTCGAATGCAAGGTGGTGGTGATCGCCGCTGGCGGGGGCTCATTCACGCCGAAGCGGCCGCCGCTCCCCGGCATCGAGCGATACGAGGGCACCTCGGTGTTCTATTCGGTGCGCAAGATGGAGCACTTCAAGGGCCGCGATGTCCTGGTGGTCGGCGGCGGCGATAGCGCGCTCGACTGGACGCTCAACCTGCAGCCGGTGGCCAAGTCGCTGACGCTGCTCCACCGCCGCTCGGAATTCCGCGCCGCGCCGGCCTCGGTGCAGAAGATGCTGGCGCTGGTCGAGCAGGGCGATGTCAGCTTCAAGCTCGGTCAGGTGACCGAGCTGCACGGGGAGGGCGGCAAGCTCCGCGCCGTGACGGTCAAGGGCCCAGACGGCGCGAGCTTCGAGATGCCGGCCGAGGTCATGCTGCCGTTTTTCGGGCTGACCATGAAGCTCGGCCCGGTCGCCGATTGGGGCCTCAATCTCGAAGAGAATTTGATCCCGGTCGACACCGCGAAATTCGAGACCAGCGAGCGGGGCATCTTCGCCATCGGCGACATCAACACCTATCCCGGCAAGCTGAAGCTGATCCTGTCGGGCTTCCACGAGGCGGCGCTGATGGCGCAGCAAGCCCACAAATATGTCTATCCCGACAAGAAGCTGATCTTCCAATACACCACCTCGTCGTCGAGCCTGCAGAAGAAGCTCGGCGTGAAGTGACGCGGGTGATCGGGTCAGGCGAGCGAGCGGTACAGCGCGACCTCGTACGGGCTGAACAGCTTCACCTTGTAGCGCTCGACCAGCGGCAACTCATGCCTCTGAAACACGCCGCTATGGTCGATGAGATCGGCCACGTCGGGCTGATCCACCAAAATGAGATAGATCCGGCGCGGGCGCTTGCGATACGACACCACGATATTGTTCAACACTTCGGCGAACAGCTCGCGCGCGAACGGGTTGAAGAAATAGTGCACCGCCTCGCCGTCGGGCGGCCCCACCTGGCTCGCATCGTCGAGCACGCATTCCACATTGCGGCACTTCATGCGGCTGCGCGGAAACTGCGCGATGTTCATGATCGCGGCGTCATGCAGCTCCTCGGCGAACTCGATGCCGCCGATCGCCGCGAACGGATGCTGCGAGGCGAGCAGCAGCACGCGTCCCTTGCCCGCGCCGTAGTCGACGAAGGTGAGACGCGACAGATCGTGGTTGAGCGCGGCGATTGTCCACTCGAACAACGCGCATGGCGTAGGACGATAGTCATGGCCGTATTCGCGGTTGCTGCCGCGAATGGTGAGGTCGGTGAGCGCGACCGGGTCCTTGGTCGGATTGAAGAACAGCGACTCGATCGGCGGGTCGAGCACGCGCTCATGCAGCATCAAGAGATATTCGCGGTAGTCGTGCTTGAGCCGATCGGGACGCGTGCGCTCTTTCAGCGTGGCGCCGGTGCGCTCGATCTCGGGCAGCAGGCTCTCGCGGCCGATCTCGACCGCGCGTTGCAACCCGGTCTTGCCGGCGGAGACTGCCGTCTGCGTTGCGCTCTTGGTCTGGGAGGCGGTCTCATCGGCAAGCTTGGCGATGCGCTCGGCGATCTTGAGCGCGCTCGAGGCAATCGTCTTGGCGCGCTGACCCGAAGGCGCGGCAGGCGGCGTCCCCGTCTTTTCGGAACGATGCGGCACGACCGACATTGAGCATTATCCCCGCACTTGCGCAAAGATTGGGCAGCTTGCGGCCGGACGCAAGCGCTTTTTGTCGCAGGTGAGGAAATCCGCCGGTCTTGGGGGGCCTCCAACTATGCTATCCTCTTGATTCGCGTGGGGTGTTCCCACGCGGCCAGCACTCACCCAAGCGGCGGGGGGACCTTCAGGTGCAGGCAGAGGAATTCCACGATTCGATTCGGCCCGGCCTCATCGCCATGCTGCCGCGGCTCAAGCGCTTCGCCGACCTGCTGGTCGGCGAGCGGAAGCACGGCACGGCGCTGTTGGGGCGCGCGCTCAATCGCATGCTGATCGAGCAGCATCGCTACCAGCGCGGCACCGCGCTCGACCGCTGGGCCTTCGCCGAGATCTATTCTCAGTGGCTCAACGAGCTGAAAGACCACGCCGACCCGATGGGGCAGGCCAAGACCGACGATGCAAGCTTTGCGCTGCTGTTCGGTAAGGACCAGGGCGATGCATTCGACGCCTTCACCGCGAGCTTCCTGCGCAGCCTGCCGCCGCAGCAGCGTCTGACCCTGCTGCTCGTCTATGGCGAGCGCTTCGACACCATCGACGCGGGCCGCGTGCTCGACGTGCCGTCGGAAACGATCAGCGCGCGGCTGGTGCGCATCAGCGCCAGCCTCGCCGACCGTCTGAGCGCGGATCAGCAGATCCCGGCGAGCGCCACCGTCGCAACCCTTTATCCCGGGAACGGACCGTCATGACCGAACTCAGCGACGAATTGCTGGTTGCCTATGTCGACGGGCAACTCGCGCGCAAACAGTCGAGCGCCGTGGACAAGGTGCTCGCGCAGGACGACGTCATCGCCAAGCGCGTCGATGCGCTGAAGGACGCCCATAGCCGCCTCGAAGCCGCCTTCGACGCGATCCTCGCCGGCGAACAGGCCGACGCCGAGACGCAACCGGTGCCGCAGGGTCCGGGCCTGTTCATCCCGCGCGACACGCTGGTCAAGACCGGGCTCTCTGCCGCGGGCATCGCCGCGGCGCTGGTCCTGATCGTCGCGGGTTATGGCTGGCCCCTCGCCATGCCGGAGGTCGCCCGCAATGCTCTCGGTCCGGCCGATCCGGAGTTTGTCGGCAGCGTTCCCCCGACCTGGCAGGAGGAAGCCGCGCGCGCGCATGCGCTGCTCGGCCGTGCCAGTATCGAGGTCGGGCTCGACAGCCAAGGCAATCGCGACCTGATCGCCTTCCAGCTCGCGCAAGCCATCGGGCCGCGCTTCGACCTGCCCGACCTCACCCCGCTGGGATTCCGTTTCACGCGGGCGCAACTGTTGCAGTTCGGCGCGGAGCCCTTGGCGCAGATTTTATATTTGGGATCGCGCGGTGCGCCGCTGGCGCTTTACGTCAGGAAGGGGGAGGGGACGCAGGCGCCCGCGTTCAAGCGCTATGGCGGCATCGGCGGGGTAGCTTGGTCGCACGGCGGCCTATCTTATCTCCTCGCTGGCGAGGAACCGGCAGCGCCGCTGCTGAAGCTCGCCGACGCAATCAGAGTGTCGAAGGCGGAGCCCGCCGCCGCGCCTGCCGATCGCTCGCCGCCGCCTGCACCCCGCCCCAAGCCCAAGCCTTAGCGGCCCATCCGCGCCGAGGGCGCGTAGTCCCCGGCCAGATAGCGGTTGAGGTCGCTGCGGATGGCGGCGGTGCGCTCCTTGTTGCAGTAGGCCGAGATTGTCCTTGATGCTGGCGAGCGTGGACTCGCGCGTATAGTCGTAGGCCCGCGCGATCTTCTTCATTTCCTCCTGCGGGATCCCCGATTGAATCTCGGCCGCCAGGTAGTTCGACCTGAGCTGGTCGGGATCGAAGATGAAGCCGCAATGGGTCGCCCGCGCCGAGGTCCAGGCGACTTGAATGGGTCTGGCCAAGGGGTCGTTGCTCGCCACGTCGCGCGCTTCCTTCTCGCTGCTGGCGCCGTCCTTGCTTCTGACCTGATCGATGGTGCTGCAGGCCGATAGCGCGAGCAGCGCCGCGGCCACGGCAATAGCGGCATAGGCCGCTTCATTCGATCTGGTCCCTCTCATGGCGGGGCGATCTTAGCGGGGGTGGCTGGGGCGTAAAGAGGCGAGACGAGGGCGGGAGCAGGGCGCCAAACGCAGGAAAGGCGGAGCTTTGGGGCCCCGCCTCCCTGTGCGAATGTCGAGCCTCACGCCCGTTCGGGACGATCAGTCCGGCAACCGCGAGACCTTTCGGTCTCTGGATCACGCGCTCGACCTCATGGTTCCCCATGACGCGGCGGCGTGACCCGACCACGGTCCTTATTTTACGTCGCGTTGCTACGACGTGGCTTCCGCCCTGGCCGGGCCGAAACCAATTAGCGGCGAGACTTGCGGCGCAAAATACCCCGGCGACTCCGCCTCACGGTATTGCGGCGATGCCGCCAGACCGTGGCACTTTGCGCTTACTCACCTCTCCGCCTTGAGCCGCCCATGGCAATGGGCGACCGTGGGCTTGCCTGCCCCGTGAGTTTTCCGACTGTTTCCCGGAGCCGTCGGATTTCTCCGCCGGCGCCTTCCACATCCGGGCCGCTCACAAAAGAAGCATACATCAGCCCGCGCGCTGTGCATCCGCGAGCCGGCGATTATCCCCATTATCCACCGAGCAGGGAACGACGGGTCGCGGCCGGCGTTGTTGGGAAGCTCAGATGGCGATGGAATGGAGGATGCGGATTGGGTCGAGCCATGGCGCGGGGGGTCAAACGAGATCTGCTTCCAGAAACGGATGTGGCGAACACGCCGGCTGCGCCGCGCGCGGCGTTCCCGCACGAAGTCGAGGCGCATCTCTTCGTCGACGACGGCCTCGTTCCGAACAACGGCAAGCTGCCGCTCATTCTCTACCGGCATGTCCTGGCGCTCGAACATGCCAGCAAACCCGAACGAGCCTTCGAGGCGTTGTTCAAGTCGAATGGCTGGAGTGGCGCCTGGGTCGACGGCATCTACGACTTTCACCACTACCACTCGACCGCTCATGAGGTGCTGGGCATCGCGCGAGGCTCGGCCAAGGTCCAGTTGGGCGGTCCGCAGGGACTGCTGGTCGATCTCGCGGCCGGCGACGCGGTGGCGATCCCGGCCGGTGTCGGCCATTGCCTGATCGCCGGCGACGATTTGGTCGTGGTCGGCGCCTATCCCGAGGGCCAGGACTGGGATCTGTGCCGCGCCACGGACTCAGACCGCCTGAAGGCGCTCGAGAACATCCCCTGGGTGCCGTTGCCCAAGTTCGATCCGGTGTTTGGGCCGGACGGTCCGGTGCTGGCCAGGTGGGTCGACTAGTCGCTTCCCTTGATGTGCAAGATGGCTACACTGAGCGCTCAGGGCGCAACAGGTGCTGCGCGCTTCTTTGCGGCAATTTACGGATCCAACCATGCGTGCCGGGGGCAACCAGCGTGGGGCCCGCACAATCAGTCTAGCGTTGATTGCGGGCTTGATCGCGTTCGAGACCATTCTCGCGCTTAGCGCGGGCGCGGTCGGGATTCCGGGCCTATTCCTCATCCGTCTCGCCAAGGGCGGCGACGCTGAAGCCCCGCGACCGGCGGCAGCGTCCGAAGGCGGCGAGAGCGTTATCGCCAAGCTCGAGGCCGCGAACGCGCCGTCGCATCAAACGAAGGTGGCGGCGAAGCCGCTTTCGCCGGTTGCGCCCGCGGGCCCGCCCCGGCTCGACGGCCTCGCCGACATCCCGTTGACGCCGTGGGATCGCGACGAGGCCAAGCCGGACAGACCCACAGCCTTCGCCGCCAATTCCGCCGGACGCGAGGTGCTGCCGTGGGATGCAGTCGAGCCGGTGCCGTACCCGACCGAGAGACTCTGACGCCGCGCCGGCGGACGCCACCGCATCGCTTCCGGCCGCGGCGCCGGCAGCGCCGCGCGCGCGCGCCGCGCCGATCGAGCTCCCCACCAGCGGCGACGTCGAAACTTGGGTCAAGGCCAAGGCGACCGAGATCAAGGGCGAGGAGCGCGCCCGGCCGCTCTATCATTTCGAGTATTGGCTCGAGCCGCCGGAGGACATGAAGGTTCGGCTGGCGGCCGTCGCCTATGAGTTCAACACGCCCGCGGTCCTGCCGCAGTCGCAGGTGTCGAGCGAGCGAGACACGGGCTTCCGCATTCTCGCCGGCGGTCTCACGTGCCCCGACAAGGTCACCGTCACCCTCAAATTCAAAGACGGCCGCTCGCAGCAGATCGCGGTCGACGGGTGCCGGCTGGTGGACAAGGACGCCGCTGCTTAGCCCATGCCTGCCACCTCCGCGACCAGTTCGCGGAAGCGGGGCCTCTGGCTTTCGATATAGGGCAGCGGCCGGCACACATCGATCGTGGCGATGCCGATGCGCGTGGTCAGCGCGCCATTGAACAGGCCTTCGCCGAGCCGCGCCGATAATTTGGCGGTGAGCCCGTGCCCGATCACCTGATGGATCAGGTCGTCGCCGAGCGCGATGCCGCCGGTCAGCACGATATGCGTGACCACCATGCGTGCGAGCTTGAGCAGAGAGAGCGTGCCCGGGCGCGCGCCGTATAGCGTGGCGAGCCGGCGCAGCATGCGCAGATTCTCGCCGCCGACGAACAGCATGTCGACCACGGCATTGGGACTGACGGCGGTCACCACCGACACCCGCTTGGCCGACGCCGCCACGATGGTGCGGGCATAAGGATCGAGCGGCGCGACCAGCGTGCGCTCGGTGAGCCGCAGCAGCTCGCTCGCATCCATGATGTCGTGCTCATGCTCGGCGAGACGGTTGAGGCCCCAAGCAAGATCCTTGCGCCCGGCATAGAGACTCTTCAGACGATCGGCGACGTCGATGGCGAGCTTCTTGTCGTTCTGCCGCGCGGCACTGTCGGCCTCGTGCCTGATCTTGCCGAGCCGGCCGAGCCGCGCGAGCCCGGCGACTTCGCGCAGGATGATCATCAGCAGCGCGAACACGACCAGCGCCAATAGCCCGGCCGCCGCCCAGCCGATCCAGTCGTCGCGCGCGATCAGCGCCAGCACGTAATCGTACAGCCACAGCGAAGCGAGCAGGCTGACGAGACCGCCAAGCGCGCCAAGCAGGATGCTGCCCCATCTTAGCCCGCGGCCGAGGTCGGGTATCGTGCGCCCGCGCACGACCGGCAGCGACTCCGGCTCGGCCACGACCGGTGGGGCCGGCGGCACGAACACATCGACCTCCTCGACGCGGAAGGCGGCGGGCTTGCGGTGCGCTTTCTTGCTCATGCCAAATAGTCTCCGATCAGCGTCTGAAGAGCGCGGTCGAGGCGGATATTTGGGAACGGCGCAAAGCCTCCGGAAGGGCGGCGATGAGGATTGGGCGGCCTGAACCGCACGAAGCGCATCTCGCCCTGCTCGGTCGGCCAGCCTTGCAGCGCGGCCCCGGGGTCGGACGGCAGATCGCCGGGAAAGATGGCGAACTCCTCGTGGCCGTCGAATTTGCGCCGGCCGATGGTCTCGCCGGCCAGCGGATAGCCGATGATGCAAGGCAGCGTCTCGCCGTTTCGCCGCGCCTCGCCTTCGCGCGTCGCGCGGATCGCCGCCATCGCCAGCACATTGACCTCCGCGCCGCCAAACTCGGCGCGCGCCATGGCCCGGCCGGCGAGCCTGGCGAGGATCGCTTCGAGCCGGTCGTGGCTCTGCTGATGGAGATGGTCGGCCTTGGTGGCGGCGAGCACGATGCGGTCGATGCGCGGGGCGAACAGGCTCGACCACAGGCTGTTCGATCCGGTCCTGAAACATTCGAGGATCTCGGTCATGGCGCGCTCGAGATCGGCCATGGCGGCCTGACCGCCGTTCAGCGCCGCGAGCACGTCGATCAGCACGATCTGGCGATCGAGCCGCGCGAAGTGATCGCGGAAGAAGGGCCGCACCACATGCGACTTATAGGCCTCGTAGCGCCGCTCCATCATCGCCCAGAGCGAGCCACGCGAGAAGCTGTCATGCCCGCCGGGATCGAGCGGGGCGAAGGTGAGCGCCGGCGAGCCGGCGAGATCGCCCGGCATGAGAAAGCGGCCCGGCGGCAGCGTCGAGAGCGCATGCGGGTCGGCGCGCGTCTCGCGCAAATAGGCCTTGAACTGATCGGAGAGTGTGCCCGCCAAAGCCTCGTCGGCGGGATCGGTCGGAGCGACCACGCTGAGCGAGGCATGCCATGGCCTGGCAATTTTCTTCCTCGCCGCCGTCCGGCTCTGCTCGAGCGCGGTCCGCGACCATTCCCGATAGTCGATTCCGAGCAGCGGCAGATCGAGCAGCCACTCGCCCGGGTAATCGACAATATCGATATGCAGCCGCTCGCGGCCGAGCTGCCGCTTCCAGAATTTCGTCGAGGCATATTCGAGCGTGAGCCGAAGCTGGCTGATGCGGCGCGTGCTCTCGGGCCAGCGCGGCGGATCGCCGGTCAGGTCGGCGAGATGCTTCTCATATTGGAAGCGCGGCACGGCATCGTCGGGCTGGGGCTCAAGATAGATTCGCAACAGGCGCCCTTGGGCTGCCGCATCGAAGAACGGCAGCCGCGCGCCGGCGATCAGATTGTGCACCAGCGCGGTGATGAACACCGTCTTGCCCGAACGCGCGAGCCCGGTCACGCCGAGCTTCACGCTGGGCGTGACGAGGCCGGTGGCGAAGTCGCCGATGCTGCGCAAGGCATCGCCCGCGGCGTTGCTATAGGTGGAAATCGGCACGCCTCGAACCGTCCTTTGCGCTCTCGTCCCGCGTGGGGCGTAGCCCGCCGCCCGCTAACGACTGCCTAAGAAATGGGCTAGGCCAGACCCCCCGTAATATGACGGAATTGCAATCTATGCGCTTCAGATGCTTCACCCTTTTGTCAAGCTGCGTCTCAGTCTTGACTTGTCGACTCGCTTCCGTAAATACGTGGCTGCCCGGCGGGGATCGCCGATGAGCGAGCCGGACAAGGGAGCAGGGCCGTTAACGCCCAATGACGAAAACGGATGCGTCAGGAAATGACTCTCATGCGGGCAGCCAAAAGAAAAATTCCCGAGGATTATCGTCCATCGGAAGACGAACCGTTCATGAGCGATCGCCAGCGGGCCTATTTCCGCCGGAAGCTGCTCAACTGGCGGGACGAGATCCTCCGCTCGACCAGGGAAACCCTCCAGCACCTGCACGACGATTCGGCGCAGCACGCCGACATCGCCGACCGGGCGACCTCCGAGACCGAGCGCGCGCTCGAACTTAGAGCGCGCGACCGGCAGCGCAAGCTGATCGCCAAAATCGACGCCGCCATCATGCGGCTGGACGACGGCACTTACGGCTATTGCGAGGAGACCGGCGAGCCGATCAGCCTGAAGCGCCTCGATGCGCGCCCGATCGCCACCTTGAGCGTCGAGGCCCAGGAGCGCCACGAGCGGCGCGAGCGCGTCTACCGCGACGAATAGTCAATCGGCGGGCCGCGGCGCGATCGGAAAGTCGAAGATCGTGTCGGGATAGGGCTCGGCCTCGAGCGTGAAGTGCCACCACTCCATAGGGTAGTTCTTGAAGCCGCGGGCTTGCATCGCCGCGACCAACAGATCGCGATTTGCCCGCTCCTCCGAGCTTAAGCCCAGCGCAGCGGTATTCGCTTTCAGGTCGAAGCAATCGAAGCTCGTGCCCATAGCCACACTGCCGTCGGGCGCGTGGCCCTTTTGCGGAGCGGTGCAAGATCGCGGCTTGGCCTCTCCCGCTGGCGGCGCGCTGTAGTCGATCGGCACCAGCGTCAGATCGAGCGTCGCGCCGCGCGAATGGCCGGAGCGCGTGGCGATGTAGTCGGGGAACAGGTCGCGTCTTGGTCGAGATTGGGATAGTAGGTCGTCTTGGTCTTCGGATCGTCCGGCTCCTTCGCCCAATCGACGAACGCCGCGACGGCGCGGGCAGGGCGGTAGCAATCGTAGACTTTGAGCGTGAGGCCCTTGGCGCGGAGGTCGGCCTGCACCTGCTTCAGCGCGTCTGCCGCCTGCCGCACCAGCACACATTCTCCCGCCGCATAGCCGTCGACCGGCTTGCCGGTGAAGTTGTGCGGCCCGGCATAGCGCATGTCCTGCCGAATGGTCGGGTCGACATCGTGGAGATAGACGAAATCGTCCGGCATGGCATCGCCGGCGAAGGCGGGCGTCGCGGTCGAGAGAGCTGCCAGCACGGCAAGTCGGTAAACCATGCGCTCCGGTACCACGCCTCAGATAAAAAAACTCCCCGCTGGAGGGCGGGGAGTGGAGAGGTTTGGGGGACTGACATGACTGGTGTGAACCAGTCGGTGTCGGACCATTAGCAGGGAACTGCCGGCGTTCTTACGACACGAGCGGTGAGAGTACCGGCGTCTTCTCGCCGCCTACCCCAACAACACAGGGCGGCCGTAAGCTCGGACTGTTTGTTTACCTCAATCTGCCGCCGATCACAAGTGAAACCGACCGTGGCATTTGGGCAACAGTCAATCGAAAAATGCCGGGGGACAGCTATTTTTTGGCGAAGTCGGGGTCGGGCCTGGTTTCGGCTTTGGCGATGATCACATCCCCCAGCGGCGGCTCGAGATGGGGCCGACCCTTAATGCCGGTCTCGATCAGCATATCGACCGGGCCGCCGATCATGACCAGGTGCTCGACCTCGTCCCGGCGCACCAGCAGCAGCTTCCGCTTGGCGTCGACCGTAGCCGTCTCGACCACGCCGAGCCGCTTGTCGCGCGGGCGCACGAAGCCGTGGGTGCCGGACTGGCCGCCGAAGAACGTCCTGAACGCCCAAACCAGGAGCGCGGCGAGCGCGATCGCGAACAGAATGGCGGCGACGGCAAGTACGAGGTTGTTGGGATCGTCCATAGACGAGGGTTCCTACTCAAACCGCGTTAACAGCTCATTAACCACGCACAGCCGGTCCGAATAAGGCGTTTCGGCACCGGGCGCCCAGGTCCGTTCCCGGCGCCGCGGCAAAAGCCAGAGTCGTAAAGGACGCATGGGTTTGCCCCGCCTCTCGTGACATTGTCCCTAAACAAGATTCGAATCGGCTATTTTGGCCGCCATGACCGATATCGACGCGCCGATGCGCTATGCCTCGCCCGCCGCCGACCTGCCCTCGCGCGACGGCAGCGTGGCGCTCGTGGTTCTGCTGGCGCTGGCGCTGGCGGTCGCCGCCGTCGGGCTCGCCATGGTATCGCGCGAGATGGCCGAGCCGTTCGTGCTTGCCATCCTGGCCGGGCTTGCCGTGGTCGGCGTGTTCTGCCTGTTCGCCGGCGCCGTCGGCATCCTGCATTTCGGCGGCCGGCACGCGCGCAACGACGTCACCAAGGCCTTTGTCGACAACCTGCCGCAAGGCGCGCTGATCGCCGACAGTTCGGGGCGCGTGCTCTATGCCAACGAGTCCTATCGCGATCTGCTCGGCCTCGACCTGGAAGCGAGCGTGCCGGCGCCGGACCGCGCCTTTGCCGGCAACCCGCATCTTGCCGAGGCGATCTTTCGTCTGTCGCGCGCCGCCCAGCAGGGCCGCAGCCTGAAGGAGGAGTTCCGCCTGCCGCCGCCCGGCGAAGGCGAGGAGGAGGCGGGGATTGCGCCGCGCTGGTTCCGCATCTCGGTCCAGCCCATGCCGCCCGACCCGCGCTCGGGCCGCAAAGGCGCGCTCACCGTGTGGCAGGTCGACGAGATCACCATGGACCGCGCGCGCGAGGAGGCAAGCTTCGCCAAGGTGCAGGCGGCGATCGCCTATCTCGACAGTGCGCCGGCCGGTTTCTTCACCGCCGATTCCGACGGCACGATCGAATATCTCAACGCTACCCTTGCTCAGTGGCTCGGCCTCGATCTGTCGGAGGTCGCCGGCCGTCAGCTCAAGCTTGCCGAGATCATGTCGGCCGACAGCGCGGCGCTGATCGCGCCGAACGGCCGCGGCCAGGCGCCGGGCGCGACGCGCCGCTTCGACCTCGACCTGGTCAAGGCCGACGGCACCAGCCTGCCGGTGCGCGTGCTGCATCGTTTGCCCCGGGCCGGCACCAGCGGCGGGCTTGCTCATGCTCTGGTGTTGAACCGCGGCCCCGGCGAGGCGGAGGAGGCCGGCGCCGCCGAGCTCAGATTTGCGCGGCTGTTCCATTCGGCCCCGATCGCCATTGCCACGGTGGATGCGCAAGGCTTCATCAGCGCCACCAACGCTGCCTTCATGCGGCTGTTCGGCACCGCCGGCGACGACGGCAACAAGACGACCCTCGACAGTCTGGTCGAGCCCGACAGCCATCAGGCGCTCCGCCATGCGCTCGATGCCGCCTTCGCCCGGCAAGGATTGATCGAGCCCGTCGACATCGCCTTTGCCGGCGACAAGGAGCGCAGCGGCCGGATCTATCTCAGCCCGATCGAGCAGACCGACGGCGACAACGAAGCGGCCATCGCCTACGCCATCGACACCACCGAGCAGCGCGCGCTCGAGATGCAGATCGCCCAAGGCCAGAAGATGCAGGCGGTCGGCCAGCTCGCCGGCGGCATCGCCCATGACTTCAACAATATGCTGACGGCGATCATCGGCTTCTCCGACTTTCTGCTGATGAACCACCGGCCGACCGATCCCGCCTTCCAGGACATTATGAATATCAAGCAGAACGCCAACCGGGCCGCCGGCCTGGTGCGCCAGCTGCTCGCCTTCTCGCGCCAACAGACCTTGCGCCCGCAGCGGCTTCAGCTCGGCGACGTGCTGTCGGATCTGTCCATCCTGCTCAGCCGGCTGCTCGGCGAGAATGTCGAGCTCAAGCTCGACCAGGCCGGCGACCTCTGGGCGGTCAAGGCCGACCTCCACCAATTCGAGCAGGTGATCATCAACCTCGCCGTCAATGCGCGCGACGCCATGCCGGAGGGCGGCAAGCTCACCATCCGCACCGCCAATATCAGCGAGCCGGACTCGCGCGAGCTTGGCCAGCGCCACATCCCGCCCGGCGAATATGTGCTGATCGAGGTGAGCGACACCGGCACCGGCATGACGCCGGAGGTGAAGCAGAAGATCTTCGAGCCGTTCTTCTCCACCAAGGAGGTCGGCCGCGGCACCGGGCTCGGCCTGTCGACCGTCTACGGCATCGTCAAGCAGACCGGCGGCTACATCTTCGCCGAGAGCGAGGAGGGCAGCGGCACCGTCATGCGCGTCTACCTGCCGCGCTCGATCGAGACTGCGGCGGACGTCGAGCAGGGCAAGATCGAGCGCCGTCCCGAGAAGCCGAAGGACCTGACCGGGCGCGGCACCGTGCTGTTGGTCGAGGACGAGGACGCGGTCAGGAGCTTCGCCGCGCGCGCGCTCGGCCAGCGCGGCTATAACGTGCTGCAGGCCACCACCGGCGCCGAGGCGCTCGAGATGTTCGCCGGCCATCAGGGCGAGGTCGATCTGGTGGTGAGCGATGTGGTGATGCCCGAAATGGACGGACCGACTCTGTGCGGCCACCTTCGCCGCCAGCGCCCCGACCTCAAGGTGATCTTCATCTCGGGCTATGCCGAGGATTCATTCCGCCAGCACCTCGCCGAGAACGAGGACTTTATGTTCTTGCAGAAGCCGTTCGATCTCAAGCAGCTGGCGGCGGCGGTGAAAGCCGCGCTCGAGGCCTAATCGCGCCCGACCGGCCTCAGTTTGTCATTGCCCGGCTTGAGTGGGCAATCTAGTAACCACCCATAGTCGCGAATACCGGGGTTACTGGATGCCCGCCTGCGCGGGCATGACATTTTTCAACGCTGATCGAGTTGGAGCGTTCGCGTGCCGGATTACGAAATCGTACCGCCGGAAGAAGCCGGCGCAGTGTCGAGACGCCACCGGGCCAAGCCGCGCCTGCCGGCTCTCACCATCGAGCGCTATGGCGGCCGGCTGATCTATTTCTGGTTCGGCATGCGCTTCGGCGCGTTGATGAAATTGTTCAAGCGCGGCAATTACAGCTTCACGCTGAACTGCATTCCCGACACGCTGCTGTTGTTTCTGTGGGTGCCGTGGAACTCGCTGCTCTATTGGCTCTCGGAGGCGAAATACAAACACGCCGCCGAGACGCTCAAGCTCGAGTCCCCGCCGATCTTCGTCCTCGGCCATTGGCGCACCGGCACCACGCTGCTGCACGATCTGTTCTCGGTCGACCCCAATCTCGCTTACCCGACCACTTTCGAGTGCTTCTTCCCGCACCATTTCCTGCTGACCGAGAAGGTTCTCTCCAGGGTGATGCGGCGTCTGCTGCCGAAGAAGCGGCCGCAGGACGACGTTCCGGTCGGCTTCGACCGGCCCCAGGAGGAAGAATTCGGCATGATGATGCTGGGCGAGGGGACGCCTTACCTCACGTGCGCTTGGCCGAGATTGGGCCCCGCCGACAGCGAATTTCTCGACTTCAAGGGCGTCGCGGAACCCGAGCGGAAGAAATGGGCCGATGCCTATATGTGGCTCTACCGCCGGCTCGCGCTCAAGCATGACGGCAAGCCGCTGGTGATGAAGACCCCGGCCAATGCCGCGCGGCTCAAGCTGCTCACCAAGCTGTTTCCCGACGCGCGCTTCGTCTATCTCGCCCGCAACCCGCTCAACGTCTTTCCATCGACGGTCAAGCTGTGGCGCGCGCTCTATTCGGTGCAGGGCCTGCACAACCCGCCGCATCTCGATCCCTGGCTCGACGATTACGTGCTCGACATGTTCGCGCGGCTCACCGAGGACTACGAGGAGGATCGCCATCTGATCCCCAAGGACCGGCTGGTCGAGCTGCGCTACGAGGATTTCGTCAAGGACCCGGTGGCTTCGATGCGCGACATCTACACCCGCCTCGAGATCCCGAACTTCGACCAGGCCGAGGCGCCGATGCGCGAATTTCTCGCCGAGCGCTCCGAGCACAAGGTCTCGCGCTACGACATGCCGCTTGCCCTCAAGCGCAAGATCGTCGACCGGCTCAAGCCCTATATCGATCGGTTCGGCTACCGCGACGCGGTCGACGCTGCGCTGCGCGCCGAACCGGCGACCAAGGCGCCGGTCCACGAACGCGAGCCGTCCTAAACCGAAGCGGCCGCAAGGCGGCATTTTTTGCCGCCGCGAAAAGAACAGATTGCGAACAAAGAACAAACCATGTACATTGACCTTCAGCTCGCACCTTCGCTCCGCACCGAGCCATCCCCCGGGCCGAACGGCACGCCGGGCGACGGTGCGAGCCGAGAGCATCGTTTGCGAGCCCCGCGGGGCTGTGAAATAAGGGAGAATCCTCATGTCGAATGTCGCGCTGCGCCTCGTCGAAGGAGCTGAGATGGATAGAGAGAAGGCGCTGGAAGCGGCGATCTCGCAGATCGAGCGCGGCTTCGGCAAAGGCTCCATCATGCGGCTCGGGGCGAACGAGAAGATCGTCGAGGTCGAAGCGATCTCGACCGGATCGCTCGGGCTCGACATCGCGCTCGGCATCGGCGGGCTGCCGCGCGGCCGCGTCGTCGAGATTTACGGGCCCGAATCGTCGGGCAAGACCACGCTGGCGCTGCATGTCGTCGCCGAGGCGCAGAAGCGCGGCGGCATTTGCGGCTTCATCGACGCCGAGCACGCGCTCGATACCGTCTATGCCCGCAAGCTCGGCGTGGATTTGGAGCAGCTGCTGATTTCCCAGCCCGACACCGGCGAGCAGGCGCTCGAGATCACCGACACGCTGGTGCGCTCCGGCGCCATCGACGTGCTGGTGGTCGATTCGGTCGCGGCGCTGACGCCCAAGGCCGAGCTCGAAGGCGAGATGGGCGACCAGCTGCCGGGCAGCCAAGCCAGGCTGATGAGCCAGGCCCTGCGCAAGCTCACCGGCTCGATCTCCAAGTCGCGCTGCATGGTGATCTTCATCAACCAGATCCGCATGAAGATCGGCGTGATGTTCGGCTCGCCCGAGACCACCAGCGGCGGCAATGCGCTCAAATTCTACGCCTCGGTCAGGCTCGACATTCGCCGCATCGGCGCCATCAAGGAGCGCGAGGAGGTGGTCGGCAACCAGACCCGGGTGAAGGTGGTCAAGAACAAGGTGGCGCCGCCGTTCAAGCAGGTCGAGTTCGACATCATGTATGGCGAGGGCATCTCCAAGACCGGCGAGCTGGTCGATCTTGGCGTCAAGGCCGGCATCGTCGAGAAGTCGGGCGCCTGGTTCTCGTTCGATAGCGAGCGCATCGGCCAGGGCCGCGAGAACGCCAAGACCTATTTGAAGGAGCATCCCGAGACCGCCCAGAAGATCGAGCGGGCGGTGCGCCAGAGTGCCGGTTTGCTGGCCAGCCAGATTCTGGAGGGCGGGTCGGAGACCGTGAGCGAGGTGGGCGAAAGCGATGGCGCCGAGGGCGCCGAAGCCGACGGCACGGTGACGCCGCTGGCCGGCGGCGCCGCCAGGCGCGGCCGCCGCGGGTGATTGGCTGCCAAGCAGGGCTAGCGCCAGGAAGCCGGGCTCAAGCAGCGCGAAGCGCGGGTGCCCAATCGGGCTCAAGCAGCGCGAAGCGCGGGTAGCCCAAATATAGAGGGTGGCGCTAGACAGCCTCCTGTCCTGACCTTATGTCTCAGCTTGGACGCTGAGCCGGTCCTGCTTCTGGGGAGCGGCCAAGCGGCGCGTGGCTCCAGCCGAATCGGCTAGGGTCAGTCAAAGCGCCGGTCCCGCCATAAGGTCTCCCGCCACCCCGCCATGACCTCCGCCAAGACCTCCACCAAGACCTCGCGGGCGAACCAGACGCCCGCCACGGGCGCCTCCGGCGCGCGCGTCGGCCACACCGGCCTCAGCCACACCAGCACCAACGAGATCCGCGCGGCCTTTCTCGATTTCTTCGCCAACAACGACCACGAGCTGGTGCCGTCGGCGCCGCTCGTGCCGCGCCACGACCCCACTTTGATGTTCACCAATGCCGGCATGGTGCCGTTCAAGAACGTGTTCACCGGCGCCGAGAAGCCCAAATTCCTGCGCGCCGCCTCGGCCCAGAAATGCGTGCGCGCCGGCGGCAAGCACAACGATCTCGACAATGTCGGCTACACCGCCCGTCACCACACCTTCTTCGAGATGCTCGGCAATTTCTCGTTCGGCGATTATTTCAAGGAGCGCGCCATCCTGCTCGCCTGGGAGCTGCTCACCAAGGATTTCGCGCTCGACCCGAAGCGGCTGCTGATCACCGTGTTCGCCGACGACGACGAGGCGGCGAAGCTGTGGAGCAAGATCGCCGGCATCCCCGAATCCAAGGTCATCCGCATCGCCGGCAGCGACAATTTCTGGTCGATGGGCGATCTCGGCCCGTGCGGCCCGTGCTCGGAGATTTTCTTCGATCATGGACCGAAGCTTCAGGGCGGCCCGCCCGGCAGCCCCGACCAGGACGGCGACCGGTTCGTCGAGATCTGGAATCTCGTCTTTATGCAATACGAGCAGCTGGCCGGCGGCAAGCGCGTCGACCTGCCGCATCCCTCGATCGACACCGGCATGGGGCTCGAGCGCATCGCCGCGGTGCTGCAAGGCACCCACGACAATTACGCCATCGATCTGTTCCGCGCGCTGATCGCGGCCTCGGTCGATCTGACCGGCGTGCCGGCCGACGCCGAGCACGCGCCGAGCCACCGCATCATCGCCGATCATCTGCGCGCCTCGTCCTTCCTGATCGCCGACGGCGTGCTGCCGTCCAACGAGGGCAGGGGCTATGTGCTGCGCCGCATCATGCGCCGCGCCATGCGCCACGCCCATATTCTCGGCGCCAAGGACCCGCTGATGTATCGCCTGGTGCCGGCGCTGATCGAGCAGATGGGCCGCGCCTATCACGAGCTCGAGCGGGGCCAGAGCCTGATCGAGGAGACGCTGAAGCTCGAAGAGACCCGATTCCGCGAGACGCTCGAGCGCGGACTGAAGCTGCTCGACGACGCGACCAAGACGCTGAAGCGCGGCGATACCTTGCCGGGCGAGGTCGCCTTCAAGCTCTACGACACTTACGGCTTCCCTTACGACCTCACCGAGGATGCGCTGAAAGCCCGCGGGCTCGGCGTCGACGCCGAAGGCTTCGCCGCCGCCATGGAGCGGCAGCGCGCCGAGGCGCGCAAATCGTGGGCCGGCTCGGGCGAGGCCGCGACCGATGCGCTGTGGTTCGAGCTGAAGGAGGAACTCGGCGCCACCGAGTTCCTGGGCTACGAGACCGAGTCCGCCTCGGCCGAGATCGTGGCGCTCGTCAAGGACGGCGCGCGCGTGAACGAGCTCAAGCAAGGCGAGCGCGGCATCGTGCTGGTCAATCAGACCCCGTTTTATGCCGAATCCGGCGGCCAGGTCGGCGACCGCGGCACGCTCGTCGGCGCCGAGCGGCGCGAAATTCGCGGTCGGCGACACGCAGAAGAAGCTGCATGGGCTGTTCCTGCATGACGGCGTGGTGGAGCAAGGCGCGCTGAAAGTCGGCGACGAGGTCCAGCTCGACGTGGACCATGCGCACCGCACGCCGACCCGCGCGCATCACTCGGCCACCCATCTCTTGCATGAGGCGCTGCGCCAGGTGCTCGGGCCCCATGTGGCCCAGAAGGGCTCGCTGGTCGAGCCCGGGCGCCTCAGATTCGATTTCTCGCACCAGAAGCCGATGACTCACGAAGAGATCCGGCGGGTCGAGGATCTGGTCAACGCCATGATCGTGCAGAACACTGAAGTCGAGACCCATCTCATGACGCCCGACCAGGCGATCGCGAAAGGCGCGCTGGCGCTGTTCGGCGAGAAATATGGCGATGAGGTTCGCGTCGTCTCGATGGGCGTGGACGCAAACGAGCGAACGCGCCGGTCACGCTTATTCCATCGAGCTGTGCGGCGGCACCCATGTCGCGCGCACCGGCGATATCGGCCTGCTGAAGATCGTCAGCGAGAGCGCGGTCGCCTCCGGCGTGCGCCGGATCGAGGCGCTCACCGGCCAGGCGGCGCGGGCCTATCTCGATACGCAAGAAGCGCGCGTGCGCGAGGCGGCCGAGTTGCTCAAGGTCGGCCCCGACGAAGTCATCCAGCGTCTCGCCGCCGTCATCGACGAGCGCCGCAAGCTCGAGCGCCAGCTCGCCGACGCCAAGCGCGAGCTTGCCCTTGGCGGCGGCGGAAGCGGTGCCGCGGCTCCCTCCGCGGTGCGGGAGCTCGGCAGCGTCAAGCTGCTGGCCCGCGTCATGCCGGGCGTCGCGCCGAAGGATTTGCGCGGCCTGGTCGACGACGGCAAGCAGCAATTGGGCTCCGGCATCGTCGCCATTATCGGCGTCAGCGAGGAGGGCAAGGCGGCGCTGGTGGTCGGCGTCACCGCCGACCTCACCGCGACCCACGATGCCGTCGATCTCGTCCGCGTCGGCGCCGAAGTGCTGGGCGGCAAGGGCGGCGGCGGCCGCCCCGACCTGGCGCAGGCCGGCGGTCCCGACGGCGCCCGCGCGGAAGCGGCGCTCGAGGCGATCGCGGCCAAGATCGCGGGCGTCGGCGACGCCCGCGCCGCGGCGAGCGGAAGCGCCTAGGCCATGGCCGCGGAGTCAGCCTGGCGCCGCTGGCGGCGAGAGGTTCACGACATTCTCGAAGTGGGCGGCGACGCCCATCCCGCTGGCCCGCTATGTCAACGCCTTCATCGTCGTTCTGATCTATCCTGAACGCCGTCGCCTTTGCCGCCGAGACCGTCGACCATCTCGCCGAGCGCTACGGCACCTATTTCCACGCCTTCAATATCTTCTCGGTGGCGGTGTTCACCATCGAATATCTGCTGCGGCTGTGGAGCGCGGTGGACATTCCGATGCTGAGCCGCATGAAGCCGTGGCGGGCGCGATTGAGATTCGCGACCAGGCCGATGATGCTGATCGACCTGTTCGCCGTGCTGCCGTTCTATTTCACCTGGCTGGTGCCGGTGGATCTCAGGGTGCTGCGGGTGCTGCGCCTGTTCCGCCTGCTGAAGCTCGTGCGCTACTCGCCGGCGCTTGCAGACCCTCGGCCGCGTCATCGCCGACGAGTACCGCGCTCTGCTCGGCGCGCTGCTCATCATTCTGGTGCTGCTGCTGTTCGCTTCCACCGCGGCCTATTTCCTCGAGCGCGAGGCGCAACCCGACAAATTCGGCTCGATCCCCGCGGCCGCGTGGTGGGCGCTCGCCACCCTGACCACGGTCGGCTACGGCGACATCGTGCCGGTTACCCCGCTCGGCAAGATGCTCGGCGGCGTCGTCATGCTGCTCGGCGTCGGCATGATCGCGCTGCCCGTCGCCATCATCGCCACCGGCTTCAGTCAGGAATTGAGCCGCCACCAATTTGTCGTCACCTGGAGCATGGTCGCGCGCGTGCCGCTGTTCGCCGCCATGGACGAGAGCGAGATCGCCGAGATCACCAAGCTGCTTTACACGCGGAACTTTCTGCCCGGCGTGCCCATCGTGCGTGCCGGCGGCACGGGCGACGCCATGTATCTGATCGCCAGCGGCGAGGCCGAGGTCGAGATCGGGCGCGACAAGCGGGTGGTGCTCAAAGAGCGGCGATTTCTTCGGCGAGATGGCGCTGTTCGAACACCGCCGCCACAAGCACGACGTGGTGGCCAAGACCAAGTGCCGGATCTATGTGCTCGATGCCGAGGCGCTGTCGCGCCTGGGGCGCAGCCATCCGGAAATCTTGCGCCATATCCGCAAGGTAGCCGAGACGCGCGCTACCTCCGGCGCTGCCGCGCCGGGCGAAGCCCGCAAGCGCAAGACCAGCGCTGCTTCCCCAGCGCTCCGCAAGCAGGACGCCGAGACCTAGGCCGCGGCGCGGTCGGCGATTTCCTTGCTGAGATTGTCGCCGATCTTGTCGAGGAACCCCGAGGTCGACAGCCAACGCTGGTCGGCCCCCACCAGGAGCGCAAGGTCCTTGGTCATGAAGCCGTCCTCGATGGTTGCGACCACCACGCGCTCCAGCGTCTCGGCGAAGCCCATGAGCTCGTCATTGCCGTCGAGCTTGGCGCGGTGCTTCAACGCGCCGGTCCAGGCGAACACCGAGGCGGTGGCGTTGGTCGAGGTCTCGCGCCCCTGCTGGTGTTGCCGGTAATGGCGGGTGACGGTGCCGTGCGCCGCCTCGGCCAGCACGGTCTTGCCGTCGGGCGTCATCAACACGCTGGTCATCAGCCCGAGCGAGCCGAACCCTTGCGCCACGGTGTCGGACTGCACGTCGCCGTCGTAATTCTTGCACGCCCACACATAGCCGCCCGACCATTTCAGGCACGCGGCGACCATATCGTCGATCAGCCGGTGCTCGTAGGTCAGCCCGGCCTTGGCGAACTTCTCCTTGAACTCGGTCTCGAAGATCTCGGCGAAGATGTCCTTGAAGCGGCCGTCATAGGCCTTGAGGATGGTGTTCTTGGTCGACAGATAGACCGGCATGTTCCGGTGCAGCCCGTAATTCAGCGAGGCGCGCGCGAAGTCGCGGATCGAGTTGTCGAGATTGAACATGCCGAGCGCAATGCCCGAGCCCTCGAACTCATGGATCACGTGCTCGATGCGCGTGCCGTCCTCGCCCTCGAAGGCGATGGTGAGCTTGCCCTTGCCCGGCACGCGGAAATCGGTGGCGCGGTACACATCGCCATAGGCGTGCCGGCCGATCACGATCGGCTTGGTCCAGCCCGGCACCAGCCGGGGCACGTTGTTGCAGATGATCGGCTCGCGGAAGATGACGCCGCCCAGGATGTTGCGGATGGTGCCGTTCGGCGACTTCCACATCTTCTTGAGGCCGAACTCCTTCACCCGCGCCTCGTCGGGCGTGATGGTCGCGCATTTGACCCCAACCCCGCAGGCCATGATGGCGTGGGCGGCGTCGATGGTGACCTGGTCGTCGGTCAGGTCGCGATTCTCGATCGATAGGTCGAAATAAAGCAGCGGCAGGTCGAGATGGGGAAGGATCAGCTTGTCTTTGATCAATTGCCAGATGACCCGCGTCATCTCATCCCCGTCAAGGTCGGCGACCGGGTTCTTTACTTTAATCTTGCTCACGTCGAATCTCCGGCGCGGGAAGGGGCAAGGTGTGGACTGACCATTCCGAGCGGTCCCGCCCCCCATTGCGGGCAACCGCCTCTCTATAGCATCGTGCTTCAATGGTGAAAGCAAGAGTGACGCGTGCCTCAACCGGAGGCAGGGCTGCACGCCCGAAAGGCACCGGCGCCGCAGCCGCGGTCACGCCTCCGGCCATCATTCTGGTGAACCCGCAGCTTGGCGAGAATATTGGGTTCGCTGCCCGCGCCATGGCCAATTTCGGGTTGACCGATTTGCGGCTGGTCACGCCGCGCGACGGCTGGCCTAACGACAAGGCTCACGCCGCCGCCGCCGGGGCCGCGTTCGTCGTCGAGCAAGCCACGGTCTATGACAGCGTCGAGCAAGCCATCGGCGAGCTCAACTTCGTGCTGGCAACGACGGCGCGGCCGCGCGAGATGGTGAAGGCGGTGCTCAGTCCGGAAAGCGCCGGCCGCGAACTCAGGCGCCGCCGCGACAGCGCCGAACGCACCGGCGTTTTGTTCGGGCCCGAACGAAGCGGCCTCGACAACGATACCATCGCGCTCGCCGATGCGATTTTGACCGCGCCGGTCAGTCCGGGCTTTGCCTCATTGAGCCTGCCCCAGGCCGTGCTGCTGTTCGGCTATGAATGGCTGAAGGCCGAAAGCGCCGCCCCGCCGCTCGGACGCGTCACCGAATTCGACGGACCCGCCACCGAGGGGATCGCCTTCCCCGACACCAGGCCGGCGACGCGCGCCGAGCTGCTTGGCCTGTTCGATCATCTCGAAGGCGAATTGGATCGCACCGGCTTCCTGTATCCGCCCGAGAAGCGCCCGTCCATGGTGCGCGCCATCCGCAACATGTTTCACCGCATGGCGGCCACGGAGCAAGATGTGCGCACCTGGCGCGGCATCGTGGCGTCGCTGTCGGGGCAGCGGCCGGGTGGCGGAAAAAAACTGTCATAGTTCCGCCCCGTTTCTCCTATTGCGATGGCCCCTGACGATGCTAGCTTCCGCCACCGGAAATGAGGGGCTGCCGATGCATATGGCGTGGTTTCAGTGGGGCGGGGCCGCAACCGCTGCGGTTCTGGCACTGCTGATCGGGACACCGCTCAGCGCCCAGGACAGCGGCGTACGGCCGGTCGCCGAGGAGCTCGGCCAGCGCACCAAGGCCGCCGCGCCCGAGGGCGAGAAAAAGGGCGGACTCAGCGACAGCGCCGTGCGCGTGTTGATGACCTATGCCTTCTCCATCATTCCCGACGAGCAGCCGGGGCCCGACGGCAAGCCGGTCAAGATCGACAAGACCGATCCGAACGTGTTTCTCATCCCTGACGAGGATGCCCGCCGCGTGATCCGCGCCGCCACGCGCTCGGCCTATGCCGAGGCCTGCCAGCTCGAGAACCTGGCGCTGGCCAACTATCAGGCCATGATGCAGAGCGAGATCGCCAAGAAGGTGTGGAGCGAGCAGCAGCTGTTGTTGATCAACGCCTTGCACAAGTTCTCTTCCTCCTATTTCTCGGGCAACGCCAGGATCACCGAAGTCCCCGACGAGGGCGACGCTACGGCCGCCCAAGGTGAAGACCAGCCCAGTCAGGGCGCCGATCTGGTGGCGCCGAAACGGCCGCAATGTCCGCCCGAGCAGAAGCAAAAGGTCGAGAACGCCATCAACGCCTATGTTCAGTCGGCCCAGGCGCCCGCATCGCCACCTTCGACGGCGTCCCCGCCGGCACCGGCGGTTTCCGGCGCCAATTGACACTTTCCAGCATTCGCGTGTAACAGAGCACGGGCGAAGCCTGGGCTTCCTGGGTTTCGAGGACGCCGGAGAATATCCCGGCGGTCCGCCGCCTTCACCAGCAAGGGTTTTCACGGCAGGCGCGGGATGATGAGCCCGCGAAGCGCCTGATTTGACTTTGGAGTCTTAGAGCATGACGAAACGCATTCACGCCAAGCACAAGATCGACCGGAGGCTCGGCGAGAATATCTGGGGTCGGCCGAAAAGCCCGTTCAACAAGCGGGAATACGGTCCCGGCGAGCACGGCCAGCGCCGGCGCGGCAAGCTGTCCGACTATGGCCAGCAGCTCCGCGCCAAGCAGAAATTGAAGGGCTATTACGGCAATATCACCGAGAAGCAGTTCAAGGCCATCTATCGCGAGGCGGCGCGGCTCCGCGGCGACACCTCCGAGAAGCTGATCGGCCTGCTTGAGCGGCGGCTCGACGCCATCGTCTATCGCGCCAAATTCGTGCCGACTGTATTCGCGGCGCGCCAATTCGTGAATCACGGTCATGTGCGCGTCAATGGCCGGCGTGTGAACATCCCGAGCTATCGTTGCCGCGAGGGCGACGTGGTCGAGGTGAGGGACAAGGCCAAGGACGCCGGCATGGTGCTCGAATCGGCCCAGAGCGGGGAGCGCCAAGTGCCCGATTATCTCGACGTCGACCACAGCAAGATGACGGCCAAGCTCACGCGGGTTCCCACGCTTTCCGACGTGCCCTATCCGGTGATCATGGAGCCGAACCTGGTCATCGAGTTCTACTCGCGCTAGCCCTCACCACGCTGCCAACACCAGCGCTACGCCGCCGGCGATCAGGATTGTCCCCACGATCTTCACCGCGGCGGCGCCGAACGGCGCGAGCTTCTCGATCGCCACGAGCAGTGTGAGCCCGGCGATCCAGATCAGATTCATTACGCCGCCGACGAACAACAACGCCATCAGCGCGGCGCAGCAGCCGACGCAGTAAAGGCCGTGGACGAAGCCCATGCGCCAGGCGCCGCCAACGCCCTTGCGCCAATGAGCGGCGAGGAACGACGCCGGCGCGCGGCAATGGTTGAGGCAGGTCGCCTTGAGCGGCGTGAGCTGGTAGAGACCGGCGGCGATCAGCAGCCCTCCCGACAGAGCCCCTGCGCTCACGCTCATCATCGCCGACAGCGCGCCCAGGCGCTCAAGCCCCCACTGAGCAATGACCGCCAACAGGCTGAAAAGAATCCAAATGGCGAGGTAGCCGGAGGCGAAGGCGGGGATGGCGGCGCGCGCGCGAAGGTCGTGGCCCTGGGCCTCGGCATGGCGCGCGACGCGGGCATAGAGCAGCACCATGGGGGAAGCCGAGGGCAGCATCATCGCCACCATCATTGCCGCCCACATGAAAAACGCGATGAGCCAGTGGGTGAGCGACCAGGGCGGGGCGGCTGCCGGCTGCATCACCGGCACGAGCCACGAGCTCATGGCGAACGGGTCCATGCCGGTGCCGGCGCCGGTCAGCAGCGCAAGCCAGGCGAGCAGAATGAGCACGACGAGGGCCGCCAGGACGACGATGTCCTCGCGCCGGATCAGGGCCTCGACGGCCGTGGCGCTCACGGCCTCAGCGCACCATGCCGGTTTGGCAGAGATGGATCTCGGCGAATTGGCCATAACTGTCGGACAGCTCATAGGCGACCGGCCCTTGGGTTTTCGACCAGCCGCGCCCGATCTCGGCCTCGGCGAACTCGAAGCCGTTCGGCTGCACGATGCGGACGCGATGCTCGGCCCCGGTGACCGGGTTCAGGATAGGTTCGCCTCGCATCTCGACGACGCCCTCGATCTTGGCGCGCGCCGTGCGGCCCTCGATGTCGATCTCGAACTCGATGTCGGCGAACAGCGGCTGGTGCAGCCTGTCGCAGGTCGAGGCGAAGACGTTGAAGACGGTCGCGAACGGCTCGGTGTCCTCGCCGCGCAGGATGCGCAACAGCGCTTCGCGCTGCGCCGGCGTGGCGCGTTTGTCGATAATGTGCAGGCCTTCGCCTTTGCCTTCGTGAATGGGGCCGGGCCAGCGGAAAATCCCCGCGGCGCGGAGCCCGTCGAGCCGCGTCGTGCCGTGGAAGCCTTGCTCGATGTCGTAGACGGCCAAGCCGCGGCAATGGCCATTGCTCGGCAGCGCATTGAACTGGCAGGGGCAGCTATAGTCGCAGTTGCAATTGCCGAATTCGCGCCCCTTGATCTCCCACGCCGTCATCACATGTCTCCTTGCGATCCGCGGGCCGCATCGAGCCCCCCCATGGCGACGATTGAGCGGGTCATTATGGTATTGATGAGGCGCGCAACGGACATAGCCGACGGCGATGGATAGCGTGCTGATAACGGACCAGCCGGCCGCGACCGACCGGACGTCGCGCGTGCAGCGCCTCGCCGACGGCAGGCGCATCGGCTATGCCGAATTTGGCGACCCGCAAGGCGCGACGGTGCTTGCCCTGCACGGCACGCCGGGCTCGCGCTTCATGTTCGCTCTCACCGATCAAGCAGCGCGCGCGCGCGGCTTGCGCATAATCGCGCCCGAACGGCCGGGCTACGGCCTGTCCGATTTTCGCCGCAGGACGACGTTGGCGCAGTCGGCGGACGACATGACGGCGTTCGCCGATGCGCTTCAGCTCGACCGTCTGGCGATTATCGGCGTGTCGGGCGGCGCACCTTTTGCCGTCGCCGCCGCTGCCGCCATGCCGGAGCGCACCGTTCTGCTGGCGCTGATCAGCCCGGTCGGGCCGATCGCCGAATGTCACGGCCGCATCCGCATGTCGAAGCTGCATCGGTTGATCTTCACCCGGATCGGCCGCTCGCCCCCCGCCATCGCCTCGTTCTTCTGGTCGCTGCGCAGCCTGGTGCGCTTTGCGCCGGGGGTCGCTTACCGCGCGCTGATGCAGCGCGTCCCTCGCTCCGACCGGATCGTACTGACGCGCCCCGAGGTGAAAGCCAATCTGCAAACGGCGCTCCGCGAGGGCTTGCGGCCCGGCATCGCCGGGGCCCGTCAAGATCTGCGCCTGTTCTGCGCGCCCTGGGGTTTGCCGCTCGAGGATATCGACGTGCCCACCATCGTCTGGCAGGGCAGCGACGATCCGATCGTGCCGCCGGGCGCCGCCTATTATCTGGCCGAGACGCTGCCCAATTGCCGGCTCGATGTCGTTCAGGGCGGCGGCCATTATTGGGTGTTCGGTCAGTTCGAGCGCGTGCTCGACGCGGTGCAAGCGGCGCTTCGCGGCTAGCTGGACGCGGCATCAAGCAGTCCTTGCCGCACGGGGCGAAACTTGCCACAACGCGCCCCATGAAAAGCCAGTGGAACGATGAAGCCGCGCGCGAGGCGATCGACGCTTACGCCGCCAAGGGCGTGAGCGAAGATGTCGCGCTCCGCGTTTACACCACGCGCCTGCTCGGCCGCGACCCTCTGCTGGTGCTGCATGGCGGCGGCAATACTTCGGTCAAGACCAAGGCGCGCGACGATCTCGGGCAAGAGCACGATGTGATCGCCGTCAAGGGCTCCGGCGCCGACATGGCCGATATCGAGCCCTGGGGCTTGCCGGCGGTCAAGCTCGAGCCGCTGCTCAAGCTCCGCGCGCTCGAGGCGCTGTCCGACGAGGCGATGGTCAATGTGCAGCGGCTGAACCTGCTCGATTCGTCCGCGCCCAACCCGTCGGTCGAGACGCTGCTCCATGCCTTTCTGCCGCATAAATTCGTCGACCACACCCACGCCGCCGCGGTGCTGTCGCTGGTCGATCAGCCCGATGGCGAGGCGCTGGCGCGCGAGGTCTATGACGGGCGCATGGGGATCGTCCCCTATATCGCGCCGGGCTTCGGTCTCGCCAAGGAAGCCGCGCGGGTGTTCGAGGAGAAGCCCGACGTCGAAGGCCTCATCCTGCACAAGCACGGCATCTTCACTTTCGGCGATGAGCGCGCGCGAGGCCTATGAGCGCATGATCGAGATGGTGTCGCTGGCCGAGAGCCGGTTGCGGCAGGGCCGGCCGATCGTCTTTCCGGCGCGGCCGTTGGCCGCCGCCACCGCCGTGGCGGCAGAAATCGCTCCGATCATTCGCGGCGCCGCCGCCATCAAGAAGCGAAGGCGCCGAGCCCGTACGCTTCATCGCCGAGCTCCGCACCGCGCCCGAGATCCTGAGCTACGTCAACGGCGCCGAGCTCCAGTCCTATAGCCAGCGCGGCGTGGTGACGCCGGACCACATCATTCGCACCAAGAACCGGCCGTTGGTCGTTCCCGCGCCTGAGGCCGGCAAGCTTGACGATTTTGCCGGCGCGGTGCGCGCGGCGGTCGCCAAATTCGTGGCCGACTACGATGCCTATTTCGCCCGCGAGAACGCGGCCGTAGGAGGGGTCAAATCCAAGCTCGACGGCAGCCCGCGCGTGGTGCTCGTGCCGGGCGTCGGCCTGTTCGGCTTGGGGCGTACGGCCAAGGATGCCGCCATCGCCGCCGATCTCGCCGAGAACACGGTCAAGGTGGTGACCGATGCCGAGGCCATCGGCCGCTATGAGCCGCTGCCCGAGAGCGATCTGTTCGCGCTCGAATATTGGAGCCTGGAACAGGCCAAGCTGAAAGGCGCCGTGGTCAAGCCGCTGACCGGGCAGGTCGCCTTGGTGACGGGTGCGGGCGCGATCGGCGCCGCCACCGCCAAGGCGCTTGCCGCCGACGGCGCTGCCGTCGCCATCGTCGACATCGACGGCGCGGCGGCAAAAAAGGCCGCGGGCGCGGTGAAGGGCCTAGGGCTCGAATGCGACGTGACCAAGCCCGATCAGGTGAAGGCGGCCTTCGCCGCCATCTGCGAGCGCTTCGGCGGCGTCGACATTGTGGTGTCGAATGCCGGCGCCGCGTGGCAGGGCCGGATCGGCGAGGTGTCCGACGAGCTGCTGCGCCGGAGTTTCGAGCTCAACTTCTTTGCCCATCAGACCGTGGCGCAAGAAGCGGTGGCCATCATGCTGAAGCAGGGCACCGGCGGCGCGCTGCTGTTCAATCTGTCCAAGCAGGCGGTCAATCCGGGCGCCAATTTCGGCCCTTACGGGCTGCCCAAGGCCGCGACCATGCTGTTGATGCGTCAATACGCGCTCGATTACGGCGCCGACGGGATCCGCTCCAACGGCGTCAACGCCGACCGCGTCAGGAGCGGGTTGCTGACCGATGCCATGATCGCCGCGCGGTCGAAGGCGCGCGGCGTGTCGGAGGCCGACTATATGAGCGGCAATCTGCTGCACGCCGAGGTCACCGCCGACGATGTGGCCCAGGCCTTCGTCGCGCTCGCCAAGGCGCGCAAGACCACCGGCCATATCGAGACGGTCGACGGCGGCAATATCGCCGCGGCGCTCCGCTAGAAACTCCCGGTTTCCGCAACCAAAAGTGTGCGGTCCTAAGGGAGTTTTAACCACAACCGGAGAGGCTTACGCCGCATCGTTGGTATTCGGGATTCGCCTATTCTTACTGGGCGAGGCTCGAACGCCGTAGTGGAGTTCCGGTCAGCGCCACAACAAAATTCGAGAGAGATTTCAAATGGTTCTGCGCTTGAAAATGACGCTCGCCTTCGCCGCCGCCGCGCTGATGGCCGTGGTCGTGTCCTATGTGCTGGCGGCCATGGTTCAATCCACGGTGCTCGCCGCACTGCTGTCGCTGATCGTCGCCGGCGCGCTCGGCGCGGGGATCGGCTACGTGTTCGGCGGCACCACGGCGCAAGCGCTGTCCGACCTCAATAATGTCATCCTGCGCTTCATCAAATGGGACATGGAAGGGATGGTGCCCCATGCCGCCCGCGCCGATGAAGTGGGCGACATCGCCAAGGCGCTGAAGGCTTTCCAGTCCGACGCCATCCGCTGGAGCGAGAGCCACAAGTCCGAACAGGACAGCCAAGTTCAGGGCCGGCTCGCCTCCCAACAGCGGACCGAAGAGTTGATCCACCAGTTCCGCGGCTCGATTGCCGGCATTCTCGGCGCCTTCGCCGAGAGCGCACGGTCGATGGACGAGACGGCGCGCTCGCTCTCCACCCTCGCCAGCGACACCAATGAGCGGGTGGGCGTGGTCGCCTCGGCCTCGGACGAAGCCTCGGCCAATGTGCAGACCGTGGCGGCAACCGCCGAGGAGCTTGCCGTGTCCGTGGGCGAGATCGGCACGCGCGTCTCGACCGCCAGCCGCATCGTCAGTCAGGTGACCGAGAATGCGCGCACCGCCAATCTCAAGGTCGAGGGGCTTGCCACCGCCACCCAGCGGATCGGCGACGTGGTGAGCCTTATTCAAGATGTTGCGGCTCAGACCAATTTGCTTGCGCTCAACGCCACCATCGAGGCGGCGCGTGCCGGCGAGGCGGGCAGGGGCTTCGCCGTGGTGGCGAGCGAGGTGAAGACGCTGGCCGACCAGACTGCCAAGGCCACCGAAGACATCAAGCAGCAGATCGCCGCCATCCAGGCCTCGACCAATGGGGCGGTCGACGCCATGCAATCGATCGTCACCACCATGGGCGAGGTCAACAAGAACACCCAGGAGATCGCCGGCGCGGTGCAGCAGCAATCGGCGGCCACCTCCGAGATCTCGCACAGCGTGCGCCAAGCCGCGCGCGGCACCGAGGACGTGGTGGCGCATATGCCGGGCGTGACCAAGGCGGTCGATGAGACCAGCCAATCGGCCACCCAGATGCTCCAGGTGTCGCGCGATCTGTCGCGCCAGGCCGAGCAGCTCCGCCATACCGTGGAGAATTTCCTGCGCCAGGTAGCGGCCGCCGACACGCTGAAGCGCGCCGGTTAAGCACCCCCGGAAGCAGTTGACGCGAGGGAGCGGCGCGGCGAAGCTCTGCGGCCCGATCGGGCGCTAGTCCATCGCGGGAGGGCAGGGCTTGGGCCGCATCTTACGCACCTTTCTCGCCGGGGTTCTCGCCCTTCTGCCGATTGCCGTCACGGTGTTCGTCACCGCGTGGATGGCGTCGCTGGTGGCGAGTTATGCCGGCCCCGGCAGCCTGATCGGGCGGCTCATCACCGGGCTCGGCACCTCGCTTGGGCTCGACATCTCGCCGAGCTCCGCCGCCGCCTATCTGCTCGGCCTCGCCATCATCCTCGGCGCCATTTTCGTGCTCGGCCTGCTGGTCGAGTCGGGACTGCGCACATTCATCTTGAACAGCGTCGATTGGCTGATCATGCGCATCCCGCTCATCTCGAATATCTACGATCTGTCGAAGCGCTTCGTGTCGCTGGTCGACCGCGGCGATCAAGGCGATCTCAAGAGCATGCGCCCGGTGTGGTGCTTCTTCGGTGGGGAAGGGGGCGCCGCTGTGCTCGGCCTGATGCCGTCGCCCGAGCCGGTGATGATCGGCGAGCACGCTTATCTCGGCCTGCTGGTGCCGTCGGCGCCGGTGCCGTTCGGCGGCGCGCTGATCTACGTGCCGTCGGACTGGGTCAAGCCGGCCGAAGGCGGCGTCGAGCGGCTGATGAACGTCTATGTGTCGATGGGCGTGACCCCGCCGCTGTCGATGCCCGCAGCAGCACAGCCCGCGCTTGGCAAGCCCAACCCGAGCAGGAAAGCCTAATTCGCAAACCGGAAATGCAGCACGTCGCCGTCCTTGACGACGTAGTCCTTGCCTTCGAGCCTGAGCTTGCCGGCGTCGCGCGCACCCGCTTCACCGTCGAGACTGACATAGTCGTCATAGGCGATGGTCTCGGCGCGGATGAAGCCCTTCTCGAAATCGGTGTGGATCACGCCGGCGGCTTGCGGCGCGCGGGTGCCTTGCGGCACCGTCCAGGCCCGCGCCTCCTTCGGCCCCGCGGTGAAATAAGTGATCAGGCCCAATAGCTTATAGCCTTCGTGGATCAGCCGGTTGAGGCCGGGCTCGTTAAGGCCAAGCTCGGCCAGATAGGCCTTGCGCTCGCCCGGCGCCAGCTCGGCCAGCTCGGCCTCGATCTTGGCCGAGATGACCACGCAGCCGGCGCCTTCCTTGGCGGCGCGCTCGGCCACACGCGCCGACAGCTCATTGCCGCTCGCGGCCGAGCCCTCGTCGACATTGGCGACATAGAGCACCGGCTTGGAGGTCAGCAGGTTCAGCGCCTGGAAAGCTGCGCGCTCGTCGTCGGCGATTTTGGCGAAACGCGCGGGCTTCCCTTCGCGCAACAGCGGCAATACCCGTTCGACCAGCTCCAGCGTCTTCTTGGCTTCCTTGTCCTGGCCGCGAAGCTTCTTCTCCAGGACCAGCACACGCCGCTCCAAACTATCGAGGTCTGCGAGCATCAGCTCGGTTTCGATCGTCTCGGCGTCCTCGATCGGATCGATGCGCCCCTCGACATGGACCACGTCGTTATCCTCGAAACAGCGCAGCACATAGGCGACGGCGTCGACCTCGCGGATATGGGCGAGAAACTGGTTGCCGAGCCCTTCGCCCTTCGAGGCGCCGCGCACCAGCCCGGCGATATCGACGAAGGTGAGCCGTGTGGCGATCACTTGCGCGGATTTGGCGATGGACGCCAACCGGTCGAGCCGCGGGTCGGGCACCGGCACCTCGCCGACATTCGGCTCGATGGTGCAGAACGGATAGTTGGCGGCCTGGGCCGCGGCGCTCTCGGTCAGCGCGTTGAACAGGGTGGACTTGCCGACATTGGGCAGCCCGACGATGCCGCATTTGAATCCCATGGTCAGTCAGCCTTCACGAGCCGAACCAGCGGCGCAGCCGCTCGGCCAACGTCCCCTGTTCGGGCTGGTGATCCTTGGCGGCAGAGGCCGTCTCCTTGCGGCGGGCCGCAGGCTTGACGCGCGGCGCCGGTTTCTCCTCGGCTTCGGCCTGCACCGCATGCGCCACGCGGGACTGGAACTTGTCGCTGGCGCCCTCGGCGAGATAAGGCGCCTCTTCGGCGATGGCGCCGAGCAGGGGCTCGAGCCAGTCATGGTCCGTCTTGGAAAAATCGTGCAGCACATGGCCGGTCACGCGATCCTTGCGGCCGGGATGGCCGATGCCGATGCGCACGCGCACATAATCGTTGCCGATATGGGCGCTCAAGGATTTGAGACCGTTATGGCCGGCCACCCCGCCGCCCGTCTTCACCCGCACCTTGCCGGGCGCGAGGTCGAGCTCGTCATGGAACACCACGACATCGCTGAGCTCGAGCTTGTAGAAGCGGGCGGCTTCGCCCACGGCGCGGCCCGACTCGTTCATGAAGGTCTGCGGCTTGAACAGGAGCACCGGCTCTTTCCCCAACCGCCCTTCGGCGGCAAGACCGGAGAAGCGCTTGCGCCAAGCGGGGAAATCGTACGCAGCGGCGATGGCGTCAACCGCCATGAAGCCGACATTGTGACGGTTGAAGGCGTATTCCTGGCCCGGATTGCCGAGGCCGACAAAGAGCTTCATTCAAAGCCATCCTGACGAAGGCTCAAAAGCACGAAGGCAAGCGCGAGTACTGGCGCCGGACCAGAGAGATTACTTCTTCTTCTGCTCCTTCGGCTTCTCCTTGTCTTTGTCCTTGTCGTCGCCCGCTTCGGCGGCGCCCTCGGCAGCCTCGGCACCCGCGGCGCCTGGCTCCGCAGCCGCGGCGGTGGGCGCGCCGGCCACGGGCTCGTCAGCGGCGCGGCCGACGATGGTCGCCACGGTGAAGTCGCGCTCGGTGATGGTCGGCTTCACGTTCTCGGGCAAATTGAGCGCCGAGATGTGCACGGCATCGCCGATCTCCAGCCCGGTGAGGTCGATCTCGAAATGATCGGGGATGGCGTCGGACGGACAGCGCACTTGAATCTCGTGGCGCACGATGTTGAGCACGCCGCCGCGTTTCAGGCCGGGCGAGGCGGCCTCGTTCAAGAACCGCACCGGCACCTCGACCGTCACCAGCGCGTCCTTGCCGAGCCGCAGGAAGTCGACATGGATGGGAAAGTCGCGGATGGGATCGAGCTGCACCGCGCGCGGGATCACCCGCGTCTTCGTGCCGTCGACGTCGAGCACGTAGATCGTGCTTTGGAAGTGGCCGGTGTGGAGTTGGGTGTTGATGGCGCGGTACTCCACCGAGATGGTCTCGGGGTCCCGCTTGTCGCCATAGAGGGTGCCGGGTACGCGCCCCTCGCGCCGCTCGGCGCGCGCGCCGCCTTTGCCTGAGCGAGCTCTCGCCCATGCCTTGAGTTCGATTGCCTCAGCCATCGCTAGCCTCCAAAGCTCTCAAATAATGAGGGGCCGGAAAGCGGCCCCGTAAGGTCGAACGTGCGGCGGCAGGCCGCAACGGAAAATCGAGGAGGCTTATAGCCCTTAAGCCGGGCGCCTGACAATGTTCTATCACCACTTTTTGGTGCGCCAAGGCTGCTTCGGCAACGCGCCGACGGCCGGCACTTCGACCCGGGCCGGCGCCACTTTCGGGTCGTTTTCGGCCAAGCTGCCGCTGACCCCGATGGCTATTCGGCGTAGACTGAGTGTCATAAGCACCTAGAGAGCGGCTCGACCACGCCGCAAATGTCGCAGGCTTAACGTAAGGAGAAGCGTCGCCATGCCCCAGAGCGTCTACAAAGTCATCGAAGTGATCGGCACCAGCAAGACCTCCTGGGAGGATGCCGCCAAGATGGCGATCGAACTCACCGGCGAACATCTGCGCGAGCTGCGGGTGGCCGAGGTCATTGCGCAAGATCTCGTCATCAGCGCCGACGGCAAGGTCGAAGCGTACCGCACCAAGCTCAGCGTCTCATTCAAATATGAGGGCGGTCACTAGCCGGCGCTCGAGGGCCCGGCCTAATAGAACAGGCTCGACACCGACTGCTCCTCGGCGGTGCGCGCGATCGCCTCGCCGAGCAGGGGCGAGATCGGCAGCACCCTGATGTTATGCGCGTTCTTCACCGCCTCGCTCGGCAGGATCGAGTCGGTGATGACCAGCTCCTTGAGCCGCGACGCCATGATCCGCGCGGCCGCGCCGCCCGACAGCACGCCGTGGGTGATATAGCCGGTCACCAGCGTCGCGCCCTGATCGAGCAGGGCCTCGGCCGCGTTCACCAGCGTGCCGCCGGAATCGACGATGTCGTCCACCAGGATGCAGGTGCGGCCTTTGACGTCGCCGATCACGTTCATCACCTCGGAATCGCCCGGCCGCTCTCGCCGCTTGTCGACGATGGCGAGCGGCGCATCGATGCGCTTGGCGAGTCCGCGCGCCCGGACCACGCCGCCGACGTCGGGCGACACCACCATGAGGTTGTCGGCGGGAAACAGATGCTTGATGTCCTGCACCATGACCGGCGCGGCGAACAGATTGTCGGTCGGAATGTCGAAGAAGCCCTGGATCTGACCGGCATGGAGATCGAGGGTGAGCACGCGGTCGGCGCCGGCCTCGACGATCATATTGGCGACCAGCTTGGCCGAGATCGGCGTGCGCGGCCCCGGCTTGCGGTCCTGGCGCGCATAGCCGAAATACGGAACGACCGCGGTGATGCGCCGGGCCGAGGCGCGCTTCAGCGCATCGATGATGATCAGGAGCTCCATCAGATGGTCGTTGGCGGGCGCGGAGGTCGACTGGATGATGAACACGTCCTCGCCACGGACGTTTTCCTGCACCTCGACGAAGATCTCGTCGTCCGCGAACCGGCGCACGATACATCTGGCCAGCGGGGTCTTGAGGTAGGCCGCGATCGCCTCGGCGAGGGGGCGGTTGCTGTTGCCTGCAACCAGTTTCATCGATCGCTCCTTAGCCACCGAGCGTGAGCCGCAATGGCCGTTCGCTCTCAGCGCCAAGCGGCTTTTAACAAGCGGCTACGGCTGCTGTAAACTCGCGCAGTGACGCAAGGCTGTGGATGAGGGCTCAGCTCGACTTGGGAAGGAGCTTAATGATGCCGTCGGCGGCGGCGCCGGCAGCGGCATCGGCGATGGCGCCCCACGGGCCGTTAAGCGACCCCTTCGGGATGGTGTTCTGCTGCGACACCGTGCCGAGCTTCTTGCCGCTGGGGTCCAGCACCAGCCAGTCGATGCGGATGCTCTGCTTGCCGCCGCTGGCTTCGACCAGCTTTACGCTGCCTTTAACCATGTAGACATTCGCCGCGGTGCCGTTGGCAAGCTTAACCCCGCCGGCATAGAGCCGCTTCTTCAGGGCCGTGGTCAGCGACCGCTGGCCGTCGCCGGGAGCGCCCGCCACCGGCGCCACCACCACGCCGGCGTTTCTGGGGCTTGCCACGCTCGGCGTCGGCATCGCCGCGGGCGTCGACGCGGTCGCAGCTGGAGCGCTGTCCGAGGCTGCAGCCACCGCACTCGCCGATCCGCTGCCCCGTGACAGGCTGGCGGCGAGTTGCGAGGTGGTCTTGCCGGCGATGCTACGGATCGCCGCACTGTCGACGCCGCTCCACGGATCGCTGCCCGAGCGCGACGCGATCACCTCGTCGCCGGAGATCCGGGCGACGCGCGAGCCCTGGGCGTCGTTGACGTCCCAGATGTAGGAGACCTTCGAGCCGCGCTTCTCGCTCGAGGCGATCAGATAGCCGCGCAAGGTATAGGTGGCTTTGCCGCCATCGGTCAGGAGCGTGAGGTTGCGGTCCTTGCCGGCCGCAACCAAGGCGGCGGTCATTTCCTGGGCGACTTCGGGCGTGGTGCCGATGATCGGGGCGACGGCGATCTTGGTCGGGCCGCCGAACCAACCCGTTGCGCCGCTCAAGATGCCGCCGCTGCTCGGCGCGCCCGGACCGCCACCGCAGCCAGCCAATGAGGCAAGCGCAAAGGCGGCGAGCGCTATCGATGCGATGCGCCTGAGGCAGCCGCGCACGTGACGTGTGTCCGCGCCCAACAAAATTCTCCCTCTGTTGGCCGCACAGCACCGCTCGCGACAGACCTGTCGTGACGGGACTCCCAACCCTTCTAACAACAGCTTACCTGCCCGGGCCGGTTCGCGTCCAGTTATAGCGTGGGCCGGTTTTTTGCCCGATCTGCGCCATCTTAAGCGCTAGTCAGGTGAGCAGGATGGCGGAAATTTGGCGGCCGTAGTCGTCCTCGCCATGATGTTGCGACCGCCGATAGCTGAACAGCCGCGTCTCCTCGCAATAGGTGCAATGGCCAAGATCGGCGATGACGCCGACGCCGGCCCGCGCCAGCCGCTCGGCGGCATAGCCCGGCAGGTCGAAATGCGGCTCGCCGGAGAACTCGTCGGTGATGAAAAAGGCCGAACTTGCCGGCTCGTCGGCGAGAAACCGCTCCACGAAGTCCGCGCCGACCTCATAGGCCTTTTGCGAGATGGTGGGGCCGATCACGGCGGTGATGCGCTCGGGGGAGGCGCCGAGCTTGGTCATGGCCGTGACCGTGGCCTCGATGATCCCCGACAGCGCCCCGCGCCAGCCGGCATGCGCCGCGCCGATGACCCGGGCGTCGCCGTCGCACAGCAGAACCGGTGCGCAATCGGCGGTGAGAATGCCGATGGCCAGCCCGGGCTTGGCCGTCACGATGGCGTCGGCCTCGGGCGTCTTGCCGTCCTTCCACGGTCTGTCGGCCACCACCGCATCGGCGCTGTGCTTCTGAAAGACGGTGATCAGGCGGCTTGGCTCCGCGCCCAGGAGCTCGGCCACGCGCGCCCGGTTCTCAGTCACATTGGCGCCGTCGTCCCGCGAGCCCGGTCCGCAATTGAGTGAGGCATAGATGCCGCTCGAGACGCCGCCCTGGCGCGTGAAGAATCCGTGGCTCACGCCGTCGACCGCCGCGAGGCTCGACGCGCTCAGCTTCATTTTGTCGGGTGTGACCATCGTGGGGCGCGGAATCGGAAGCTAACTGTCTCCGAACGGAGGCGGCGGGGCAAGCCCGCTCGATTGCAGGACGAGCACCTTGAACAACAGCCCCATCTGGCGCGGGTCGGCAAGCCGGGCCGCGCCCGACACAACCGCAACCCTCTGAGCGTCCGTCGCGTTCCGTAAGAGGCTGTCACAGCGGGCGGCGAGACCGAGCCTGAGCAGAAATTCGCCTTGCGGCATCGGCCCGTAGGCGGCCAGACCAAGGCCCGTTGCGGTCTCCTCGAGCGCGGCGAAATCGACATGAGCGGTGAGGTCGGCTTCGCCGGGCAGGGCGAGCGGATCGGCGAAACGATGCTGCCGCACCGCCTGCAGCGTATCGCCGGGCCCGGACATGTCGTGCCCGTAATCGGCGATCAGGGCGGCAACGGGCGCTTGCTTGGCCCGCGCGGCGAGTGCCGACAGAAGTGAGGCTGCCGCGGGGCGTGTCTCGACGACGGCGCCGTCGGCTGCGTCCATGCCCCGCACCGGCGATGGGAGCGCGTCGCGGTCGACCGCCGGTCCGGCGCAAAAGGCGAAGGCGCCGTTGTCGCCGAGCGTCACGCAGCGTTCGTGCCACACGCCGCCTTGCCGCACCAACTGGCGCACCGGCAGCGCGTCGACGAATTCATTGGCGATAACAATGAGCGGGCCTTGCGGCACAGCTTCGATCGACTCGTACCAGCTGAGCGGGGCAGGGCAGCCGCGCAGCGTCTCGCGTTGCACGTCGCGCAACACCGGGCTCGTTTCGATCAGGGCGATGGACAGTCCGTCCATCATCCCCGGCACCGCCTTGAACACCCGCAGGGCGTCGGCCAGCAAAGTGCCGCGTCCAGGTCCCAGCTCCGCGACGACGACCCTGGCGGGTTCGCCCATCGTGTGCCAGATCGTGGCCGCCCAGATGGCGATCAGCTCGCCGAACATCTGGCTGATCTCCGGCGCGGTGATGAAGTCGCCGTCCGTTGCCGATCGGCTGGCGCGTCACGTAATAGCCCGCGCTCCGGTCGGCGAGACAAGCTGCCATATAGTCGTGCACGCTGATCGGACCCTCGCGGGCAATCCGCTCGCTCAGCACGGCCGCAAGCGGTGTGACCTCGGTCGCGTGGGGCTTACGTTGCGCGCCCATCACGATGATGCCAAAGCCGGCTGCCGCCGCGCCCGCCAGATCAGCCAAGCGCCAAGCAGGATCATGGGAATGGAGTAGACGATGCCGGGCGTGAAAATGCCGATATCCATCGGGTGACCCGCATGCGGCTCGCGGAAGAACTCGGCGGTGCTGCGGAAGATGCCGTAGAATACCAGGAACAGCCCGAACACCGTGCCCGGCCGTGTCAGCGCGTCAAAGCGATGCGTGGCGATGCGCAGGATGATGAACAGGACGATGCCTTCGAGGAACGCCTCGTAGAGTTGGCTCGGATGACGCGGCTCGTCGCCCGCGCCGGGAAAGACCATCGCCCAGCGGACGTCGCTCACCCGTCCCACCACTTCCGAATTGATGAAATTGGCGATCCGGCCGAAGAACAGTCCGAACGGGGTCGCGGCCGAAGCGATGTCGCCGAGCGACAGCGAATTGATGCGCTTGACGCGGGCGAACAGATAGACGGCCAGCGCCACGCCGAGCAGCCCGCCATGGAACGACATGCCGCCATGCCAGACGGCGGGAATCTCCACTGGGTTCTGCCAGAAGTAGCTCGGCTCGTAGAACAGCACGAAGCCGAGCCTCCCGCCGACCACGATGCCGAGCGTGATCCACAGGAGAAAGTCGTCGACCTGGGCGACTGTCATCGGCGGCTTGCCGCCCCACAGATCCGCCCGCGCCACGAGGCGGCGCGCGTAGAGCCAGCCGAGCAGGATGCCGGCCATATAGGCCAGGCCATACCAACGGATTGCGACCGGCCCGACCTCGATCGCGATGGGATCGATCATGGGGTAGGGGAGGACCAAGAGTTCCATGGAGGCTTAGCCGCGGCGCAAATGGTGGGAACTCCGCGACCCTTCACCGCCGGCCGCGCCCCTGTCAAGCGCGCGGAGCGCCGCCCCTTGGCGTGCGGCGGCTTGCGCCACCGGCGAGGGCATCCCATAGTCTTGCCATGACGCAAACCACAGGCCGGTTCTTCGACGAGTTGGGCAAGCTCATCACCGATGCGGCGGGCGCTGCCGACGGCGTGCGCAAGGAGGTCGAAAACGTGGTCCGCGCCCAGGCCGAGCGCGTGTTGCGCGATCTCGACGTGGTGCAGCGCGAGGATTTCGAGGCGGTCAAGGCCATGGCCCAAAAGGCCCGCGAGGAAAACGAAGCCCTCAAAGAGCGCATCGCCGCGCTGGAGGCCGCCATCGTCAAAGGCTTGGCCGACAAGGGTTAATCGGCCTCCTCCAAATTGCCGAAAAAAAATGCTCCGACATGTCGATTTTGGCCGCCGCCGTTCGACGTGTGGATAGAGCCGGCATTCGGTCGCCGAACGCCAGGGCTCGGCAACGGAAGGAGACACCGACTATGCGTTTCATGATTTTGGTCAAAGCCAACAAGGAGTCCGAGGCCGGCGTCAAGCCGACCGAGGAGATGTTCGCCGTCATGGCGGACTATCACGAGCAGCTGGCCAAGGCCGGCGTGCTGCTCGACGCCAGTGGTCTGCAGCCGACCGCAAAAGGCTGGCGCGTGAAATATGCCGGCGGCAAGCGCACCGTCGTCGACGGGCCGTTCACCGAGGCCAAGGAGCTGATTGCCGGCTACACCATGATCCAGGTGAAGTCGCGCGAGGAGGCGATCGAATGGTCCAGGCGATTCCCCAACCCGACGCTTGACGGCAGCGATTGCGAGATTGAGGTCCGGCAGCTGTTCGAGCTCGAGGATTTCGGCGAGAGCGAGGCGCTCGACCGGTTCCGGGAATTGGAACTCCCCGGCCAGAAGGTTCAGGCCTAATCCGAATTCTAACCAGGAGTAACGACGATGCGATTCCTATCGATGGTGAAATCGAACGAAGCAAACTTGACCATGCCGCCCAAGGCGCCTCATGGACGCCATGGACCAGCTCATTCAAGAGATGGCCAAGGACGGTTGCACAATGGTCGAGGGCGTCGGACTGCACCCGACCTCGGCAGGCATGCGCGTGCGGCTCGCCGACGGCAAGGTGACGGTCACAGATGGTCCTTTCACCGAGGCCAAGGAGGTGGTCGGCGGCTTTGCGATCTTCGAGGCGCCGTCAAAGGCCGAAATGATGAAATGGACCCAGCGCTTCATGGCCCTGCATAAAACGCACATGCCGGGCTGGGAAGGCGAGTGCGAGGTCCGTCAAATCGCCGGACCTGGCGAGAAGCTGTGCGAGCAAGCCCGCGAGCAGGCGGCGGCCGCGATCTGACGCGGCTTGCGGCACGAAGAGAACTGGCCATAGTCGGTCGCCATGACGGCGACCGACACCCATCGCGCCAGCTCTCCGAGCATTCGGGTGATAACACTCAGGCCGATCAGTTGGCTTCAGCGCATCTCTCTTGGGCTGGCGGATGCCGAGTGCGAAGGTCGGACCTACTCGGTCAGGGGAAGCCGCTGCCGCGAGTCCCGGCTCTGAGGTGTTGAGCGTGTTTTTTTCCCGAATGAAAGTGCGCTCTGAGCTGAGCCGCGTGGCCACCAGGGAGCTGTCACCTTGGCGCAACTTTGTTTGCCACGCCAAGCAGACAACTGAAGAGTTGAATCGGCTCAATCAGACTGAACCAACCATTTTCATTTTCGACGTTGCGCGCGGAAAGGTTCGGACGTGGCCGAAGCCGGACTGCGAAATCAGCCGGTTTTTTCTCCCGCGCGTCGCGTTGTATCGCGATTTTATCGAAGAGATCGTCGATAAACGCTCGGGTTTTGCCACGACATTTGGCTTTTGTGCCGGTGACTATGCGGTTGAGAATGACCTCGTACCATTGCTCGCCTTCCAAAAGAGGAAGGGCGGCCGCAGCATCCTCTTCCCCGATCCCGATTTCCTTCATTGTGAGTTTTACGCCGACTCGAAATTCATCGACACCCTGGCCTTCGAAGCGAAGAGCAACACGGCCGTGTTCGCAGGATCAACGACAGGGGGCTTTATCACTCTGGAAAAAATCCAGCTCGGCGAAGTGCCGCGCATAAATGCAGCACAGTTCTTTCGCGGCCATGCCGCCGTGCGATTCTTTCTTCCCAACATCGTCGGAATCGGCAACGACGACGAGGTTCGAAAGGCAATCCTGGCGCTGGACATTGGTGGGCCCGGCGGAAACATCCCTTACTCTGAACAGTTTTCCAGTCGCTTCATGCTCTCAATGGACGGAAACGGGGCATGTTGCTCGCGAGTGGCGATAAGCCTGCGGAGCAACTCCGTGCTGGCGAAGTATGAGTCTCCCCATGTGCTGTATTATTTCTCCCTTCTCGAACCTGGCACTCATTTTGTGCCGATTTCGAGCAACGAAGACGTGTTAGGGCTTCTCGCCAAGGCCTCGGCGGAGCCGGACCGATATAAGGCTATCGCCGACAATGGACGGCGGTTTTACGATCGCTATCTCACCAAGTCGCGCGTTGTCGACTATGCCCGGATGGTGTTGGCGGGCTATGCGCGGCTGGTGCCGCGGTTGCCCTTCCCCGACGACTGACTTCGGCATGTTCCTGGTGGTTCCCGTGGCGAGGTGAAACCCCAATGTCCGGCTTGCGGCGGCCAACGATCCGGCCATAGTCGGTCGCCATGACGGCGACCGACACCCATCGCGCCATCGAGGCAGTCTTCCGGATCGAGCAGGCCAAGCTCATCGCCGGTCTCACCCGCATGGTGCGCGATATCGGCCGCGCCGAGGAACTGGCCCAGGACGCGCTGGTGGCGGCGCTCGAGCAATGGCCCACCGCCGGCATCCCCGACAAGCCCGGCGCCTGGCTGATGACCGCCGCCAAGCATCGCGCCATCGATGTCTTTCGCCGCGACAAGCTCCGCGACCGCAAGCATGAGCAGCTCGGCTACGAGCTCGAGGTGGAGCAGGCGACCGCGCAGCCCGACCTGGACGCGGCCTTGGACGATCAAGTCGGCGACGATCTGTTGCGCCTCGTGTTCATTTCCTGTCACCCGATCTTGTCTCCCGAGGCCCGCGCGGCGCTCACGCTGCGGCTGATCGGCGGCCTCACCGCCGACGAGATCGCGCGCGCCTTTCTCGTCGCCGAGCCGACCATCCAGCAGCGGATCGTGCGGGCCAAGCGCACGCTGAGCGACGCCAAAGTGGCGTTCGAGGTGCCGCGCGGGGCCGAACTCGAGGCGCGCCTGTCCTCGGTGTTGTCGGTCATCTATCTCATTTTCAACGAGGGCTATTCGGCGACCGCCGGCGAGGATTGGATGCGGCCGCAGCTCTGCCAGGAGGCGGTGCGTCTCGGGCGCATCTTGGCCGAACTCGCACCGGAGGAGCCCGAAGTGCACGGCCTCGTCGCCCTGATGGAGATCCAGGCATCGCGCTTAAGCGCCCGCACCGGGCCATCGGGAGAGCCGGTGCTGTTGCTCGACCAGGACCGCTCGCGTTGGGACCAGCTTCTCATCCGCCGCGGTCTTGCCGCCCTGGAGCGGGGGGAGACATTGACCGCCGCCGGCCGGCGCGAACCAGGCCCCTACGCCTTGCAAGCTGCCCTCGCTGCGTGCCACGCGCGCGCGCGCACGGCCGATGACACCGACTGGGCGCAAATCGTCGGGCTTTACACCAAGCTCGGGGAGGTCACGCCGTCGCCGGTGATCGAGCTTAATCGCGCGGTGGCGCTGGCCATGTTGTTCGGCCCTGAGGCGGGTCTCACTCTGGTCGATGCCCTGACGGCGGAGCCGGCGCTGAAGACCTACCACCTGTTGCCGAGCGTGCGCGGCGATCTCCTCCAGAAGCTCGGCCGCTTCGACGAAGCCCGCGGCGAATTCGAGCGTGCCGCGTCGCTCACCCGAAACGAACGCGAGCGCCGCCTGTTGCTCGACCGCGCCGCCGCTTGCGCCACGAAATCGATCGGAGCGTGACGCGACTAAGGGCTTGACTGGCGGGCCGGCGCTCCCATGAGGGCTCCGTCGCGAGTCGCCTGACGCCGCCAAGCCCTCAATCCACAACTATCTTCAGCCGATTCCGGTTCGGGACTCGGCCCGCGTTGGTTCTTTCACAGTCCCCATTATATAACTGATTCACAAAGTGATTCGCGCGAGCGGGCAGCTTGAAACGCGCAACCTACCCCGGGGCCACCGAGGACATGCATGGCGACGACACAGCCGATCTACGACCATTTCACCAACCCGGTGGACATGGTCGAGCATATTGCCACCATTCATGATTGGACCTTCGAGCGCTCTGCCCCTGACGAACTGACCCTCACGGTGTCCGGCACGTGGTGCGACTATCACATCTCGCTCACCTGGCGGGACGATCTGGAGGCGCTGCATCTTGCCTGCGCCTTCGATTTTAAGGTGCCCAAGGTCAGGCTCGGCGAGATCTACAAGTTGATGGCGCTGATCAACGAGCAGCTCTGGCTCGGCCATTTCGACTTGTGGAAGGAGGATGGGCTGTTGCTCTACCGCCACGGCTTGCTGCTCGCCGGCGCCGACACCCATGTCGGCCAATGCGAGGCGCTGCTGAGGGCTGCGCTCGAGGCCTGCGAGCGCTATTATCAGTCCTTCCAATTCGTCGTGTGGGCGGGCAAGTCGCCAGAGGACGCGCTCGCCGCCACGCTGTTCGAAACGCAAGGACACGCATGACACTCAGCCTCGCCGGCCCGCTGCTCTTGGTGGGCGCGGGCAAAATGGGCGGGGCGCTGCTTGAGGGCTGGCTCCGGCAGGGCCTCGACCCGGCCACCGTCTTCATCCAGGACCCGGCGCCGCCGCCGGAGGTCCAGGCGCTCGCTGCGCGCCACAACATTGCCGCCGGTACGGCACCGGACCTGCCGGCGCCGCCTTCGGTGATCCTGCTCGCCGTCAAGCCGGACCTCACCGCCAAGCTGATGCCCGAACTCGAACCGATGATCGGCGAGCGGAGCGTGGTGCTGTCGATCGCCGCGGGACGCACGCTGCACAGCCTCGGCCTGTTGTTGCCGCCCGGCACGGCCATCGTGCGCGCCATGCCCAACACCGCGGCCTCGGTCGGCCGCAGCGTCACCGTCGCTTGCGCCAATGAAAGCGTCACGCGCGACCAGGCGCTCGAATGCAGCATGCTGCTCGAAGCGGTCGGCGAGGTGGTGTGGATCGATGATGAGAGCCTGCTCGATGCGGTCACGGCCGTGTCGGGCAGCGGGCCGGCCTATGTGTTCCTGCTTGCCGAATGTCTGGCCGAGGCGGGCCGCGCCGCCGGCCTCGACGCCGAGCTTTCGCGCCGCCTGGCGCGGGCGACGGTGGAGGGCGCGGGCGAGTTGTTGCGGCGTTCCGATCTGTCGCCGCACGAGCTGCGCGAGAAGGTGACCTCGCCCAAGGGCACCACCGCAGCGGCGCTCGAAGTGCTGATGGGGAAGGACGGCATGCAGGAGCTTCTCACCCGGGCCGTGGCTGCCGCCGCCAAACGCTCGAAAGAATTGTCATCGTAGTAGCGGGGCCTCACCCTTCGGGACGGCGCGTTCGCGCCTTCTTCAGGGTGAGGCGCATCCTCCTCATGGTGAGGAGCGCCCGACGGGCGCGTCTCGAACCATGAGGCCCGGACGCCTTTCGATGGTCACCAAAAGCGCCTATGTTTGGGCAAAGGAGTAAGCCCATGTTCGACGATTTCTCCAAGCGTTCCAAAGCGGTGCGGGCCGCCTTCGATCTCGCCAGAGAGCGCGGCTGGGGTGCCATCAGCCTCGCCGACATCGCCCAGGCCGCCAATCTCAGCCTCGCCGATCTGCGGCGCGAGTTCTCGTGCAAGAGCGACCTCATTCGCGCCTTCCAGAAAGAGGTCGACGCGGACGTGCTTGCCAGAGCGCGACCGGCCGGCGAGGCGCAAACGCCGCGCGACCGCCTGTTCGACGTCATCATGACCAGGTTCGAGGTGATGCAGCCTTATAAGCCGGCGCTCAAGCGCATCTCGTCTTATCTATGCTGCCGCCCCGGCGAGGCTGCGACCCTGCTCTGCGGCTCGCTCGCCTCGCAATATTGGATGCTGGCCGGCGCCGGCGCCAAGCTCGACGGACCGGCCGGCGCGTTCCGCGTCGCGGGCCTCACCGCGATCTACGGCAAGGTGTTTCAGGTCTGGCTCGACGATCCGTCGCCGTCGCTCGACAAGACCATGGCCGCGCTCGACCAGCGGCTGGCCAAAGGCGAGCGCATGCTTTCCGCTGTCGAGCAAGCGTGCCAAGACGCATGCCGGTTGGCTTGCGCCTTCATGCCGCGCGGCTGGCGACGCGGTCAGCCCGAAGCGAGTCCGCAAGCGCCGGGACCGGCCTCGAGCCCCGTGCATTGAACGGCCGCCGTTAGGTCTCAGTCGGGAAGACTATCGTCATCGTCCGGGCCCGACAGATCCTCAGGCCCTTCGCCCGGCAACTCCGCATCGACCGGATCGCCGGCTTCCGGCGTATCGGGGTCGTTCGGCACGTCGAGCGCGTCCCCGCCCAGCGGAACCTCGCCGGGCCGGAACACCGGCGCGCCGCTCTTGCGCTCGATCGTCGCTTCGCCCCCGCCGATATCGAGTTCGATCTCCGAGCCGGGCTGCTCGTCTTCCTGAATTCCGTCAGGATTGCCTCCCATAGCCGGTCCCGCCATCGTCATGGCGAACGCCGTCGCAACTCCGACCATCATGCGTCGCATAAATCGTTTCCTCCCAATGGTTATCGTCCCAGACTTTAAACCGGCACTTTTAGCACAGCCTTCAATCCGCCGAGCTGCGACCGGCTGAGCTTGATGTCGCCGCCGTGAATGCGGGCGATGTCGCGGGCGATGGCCAAGCCCAGCCCGGTCGATCCCGAAATCCTGATTGCGCGCATGGTCGAGCCGGTAGAACGGCCGGAACACTTGCTCGTGCTCGGCCTCGGGAATGCCCGGGCCGTCATCCTCGACCTCGACGGTGAGCGCGCCGTTGTGCTTGGCGGCGCTGACATTGACATGCTCGGCGAAGCGCGCCGCGTTGTTGACCAGGTTGGCGATCGCCCGCTTCAAGGCATGGCGGCGCACCGGAACCACCAGCGGCGCCTCCTTGACCTCCACCGCGATGTCCTTGCCGCCATGGGCCTGGCTCTTCACCTCGCCCAGGATCTCGCCGATATCGGCGCGCACGATCTCTTCGCCGGAATCGCCTTTGGCGAAGGCCAGGTAATCCTCGAGCATGGCCTGCATCTCGTCGACATCGTCGCGCATCGCTTCGAGCTCCGGCGTCTCCTCGAACAGCGCCAGCTGCAGCTTGAAGCGCGTCAGCACGGTGCGAAGGTCATGGCTGACGCCGGCCAGCATCACGGTGCGCTGCTCGACATGGCGCTCGATGCGGTCGCGCATCTCGATGAAGGCCAGCGCCGCCTGGCGCACCTCGCGCGCGCCGCGCGGGCGGAAATCGTCGGGCGGCGGCCGTCCCTTGCCGAAACTTTCGGCTGCCTCCGACAGCCGCAGGATCGGTTTGATCTGGTTGCGCAGGAACAGAATTGCCACGGTCAGCAACACCAGCGACGTGCCGACCATCCACAACAGGAAGATCTGCGAGTTGGACGCATAGGTCTGGCTGCGCCGCGCCAGCACGTGCATCACCGCGTTGTCGAGCTTGATGCGGATGTCGACCAGGTTCGACCGTCCCACCGTGTCGATCCAGAACGGACGGCCGATCTGGCGCGTGATCTCGTCGGACAGCGTCGAGTCGAGCAGGTCGAAGAACGGCTTGGAGCGCACCTGGGGCAGCTCCTCGCCGGGTATGAAGCTGACCCTGATGCCGAGATTCTGCTCGGCCAGCCTGACCAGAGCGTCGCCCTCCTTGGGGTTCTCCTGGTAGAGGTCGATCATCATGGAGATGTTCTGCACCGTGACGGTCGATAGGCGCTTGGTCACCGTCTGCCAGTGGCGCTCGAGGAACACGAAGGTCAACACCGATTGCAGCAGCACCATCGGCGCGATGATGATGATCAGCGCGCGCGCATAGAGGCCCTTCGGCATGCGATCGCCGAACGCGGCGAACAGGCGCCGCAGCGGCCGGGGGCGCTGGCCGGGAACAGTCACCGGTTTGGGGATGGCGTCCATCACTCGGAATAGAGAATGTAGCCCTTGCCGCGCACGGTCTGGAGGTAGACCGGGTTGGCAGGGTCGTGCTCGATCTTGCGCCTCAACCGATTGATTTGCACGTCGACCGCGCGCTCGCCGCCCGAGTCGGCGTCCTTGGCCAGCTCGAGCCGGGACACCGGCGTGCCGGGCCGCTGGGCGAAATAGCGCAACAGCTCGCGCTCGCGCTCGGTGAGCCTGACCGTCTCGCCGTCGCGCCTCAGCTCGCCGCGCGAGACGTGGAACACGAAATCGCCCATCCGCACTTCACCCGTGGAGGGCGAGGCGCCGCCGCGGCGCAGCACATTGCTCACCCGCAGCAGCAGCTCGCGCGGCTCGAACGGCTTGGCGAGATAATCCTCGACGCCGGTCTCCAGCCCCTCGATGCGCTGCTCGGGCTCGGCGCGGGCGGTCAGCATCAGGATCGGCACCTGCGACTCGTTGCGCAGCGAGCGGGCGAACTCGAGGCCCGACTCGTGCGGCATCATCACGTCGAGAATGAGCAGGTCGAACGACAGGCTGCGCATGCAGGCGCGCGCGGATGCGGCATCGACCGCGGTGGTCACGCGGAAGCCGTTGTCTTGCAGATAGCGCGCCAGCAGATCGCGAATGCGGCTGTCGTCGTCGACCACCAGAATATGCGGTGCGTTATCGTCGGGGCTGGAGCTGCCGCGATGGGTCTTGATCGGCGTCGGCATGGTCATGAGCCTTCCCCCTTGCCGCCCTCCTTGAGCGGGACTGGAGTGGCGGCCATGATGGTGGAGACTTTAGGCCGTTCTTCGGCATTGACCATGGCTTCGAGAAAACGGCGCAAAACCGCCTCGGCCCCCGGTCCGGCCGCTTTCAGCGCCTCGGCCAGCCGCACCGATTGCGGCGCGGCCAGCCGCTCGGCCAGAGCGCGGCCCTTGTCGGTCGGGAACAGCAGCCGCTCGCGGCGATCCGACGCGCCCGCCTGCTGCACGATATAGCCCTTGTCGATCAGCTGCTTGAGCACGCGCGACAGGCTCTGCTTGGTGATGGTCAGAATGTCGAGCAGGTCGGCCACCCGCAAGCCCGAATGGCGGTTGACGAAATGCAGCACGCGGTGATGCGCCCGGCCGAAGCCGAAATCCTTCAGGATGGTATCGGGGTCGCGGGTGAAATCGCGATAGGCGAAGAACAGCAGCTCGGCGAATTCGAGCAGCTTGGCCTCGGGCAGGGGACGCTTGCGCGCGGCGCGTCCGTTGCCGCGCGGCGGCTTGGCGCGAGGCGCTTTCGCCGCCGTCTCGATGGGCTCATTTAGGTCAGTCATGTTGACTTATTTTTCGCCCTCGGTTATGTCAGCCATGTTGACTTATTTCGAGCCATAGATACGCCTCGGCGCGTGCTCGCGCAATTGCCCTGCAAGGTGCTATGAGAGGCGCATTCGGTGGCTCTCGTGCCTTGGCCAGGCCGCGCTAAGACGGCTGGCCTGCTTGCGGAGGAATGATTATGGCGACGGCGACCGTCCCTTACGATCAGCGCGAAGGCTTTATCTGGTTCAACGGGTCCCTGATCCCGTGGGGCGACGCGCAGCTGCATGTGCTGACCCACGGCCTGCATTACGCCTCCGCCGTGTTCGAGGGCATGCGCGCCTATGACGGCGAGATCTTCAAGCTCATCGGAGCACAATCAGCGCCTGCACAAATCGGCGCAAGATCCTCGACTTCGACATTCCCTATTCGGTCGCCGAGCTCGACAAGGCGGCGCGCGAGGTGGTCCGCGCCAACAAGCTGACCGACGCCTATGTCCGCCCGATCGCCTGGCGCGGCAGCGAGCAGATGGGCGTGTCGGCGCAACAGACGAACACCAATGTCGCCATCGCCGCCTGGGACTGGGGCTCCTATTTCGATCCGGCCGCGCGCGCCAAAGGTCTGCGTCTGAAATTCGCCGAGTTCCGCCGGCCCGATCCCAAGACCGCGCCGACCATGAGCAAGGCGACCGGGCTGTACATGATCTGCACCATCGAGAAGCACCGCGCCGAGCGCGAAGGCTATAACGACGCGCTGATGCTCGACTGGCGCGGCCAGGTCGCCGAGGCGACCGGCGCCAACATCTTCTTCGTCAAGGACGGCGTGCTGCACACGCCGACGCCCGACTGCTTCCTCGACGGCATCACGCGGCGCACCGTGATCGGCCTCGCCAAGCAGCGCGGGCTGAAAGTGATCGAGCGGGCGATCCTGCCCGAGGAGCTCGCCGGCTTCTCCGAGTGCTTCATCTGCGGCACCGCCGCCGAGGTCACGCCGGTGTCCGAGATCGGGCAATACACATTCAAGGTCGGCGACATCACGCGTAACCTGATGGACGACTACACCGCGCTGACCCACCCCGCCAAGATCCGCGCCGCCATGGCGGCGGGGTAGGGGAGGGATCATGGATCGCGCCTGGATCACGCTTTGCGCCGTCGCCGGCGCCTTCGCCGTGGCGCTGCTGTCGATCCTGGTCGGCTACCGGCTGTTCGTGATCGGCGCGGCCGGCGGCTTCAAATTCGGCGCCGCGCCGGCCGGCGAGAGCATCGGCTTTCTGAGCGTCGCGCCGGGGATTGTCGTGGCGCTGTTCGGCATGGCGCTCGCCGCCTGGACGGTGTATCGCGCCCTGAGGATATGAGGGCCGGCCGCGGGGCCGGGGTTCGTTTCACGGGGGTGAGAGACTAGACCTGGAAGGACGACTGCCATGGGACGCCCACCGCTGAAGCAAGCCTTCACCGTCCGCTATGAGAAGGACGGCATCGAGGTGCAACGCTACACCATCACCGCGCTCACTCAGGACGCCGCCGAGACCGAGGCCGACAGCCGCTTCCAGCGCGCCCACCCCGAGCTGAAGATCCCCGACGAGTCCGTCTCGCGCAGCGTCGAGGCGCATTAGCGGGCGGTGCAGGCGTGCGACACCGCTCGCTGAGAACGCTGCCATCAGTCATGCTCTCGAGCCTCTTTGCAAAGCGGCAAGCGTCTGAACCGTTCGCGGCCAGAGCATTGCTGCGAGCTCGAGGATAACGACTCGAAATCGGCTGAAACGCTATGGCATCGATCTGGAGCTCGAGTACGCGAAGCTGGTCTCAGTGCGATGTGAAGCATTCAGCGGTCAATATGCGAATGCCGCGAACCGGATGCGTCAGTTGGCACAGAGCGATACTTCTGCATCGAACTGCACGATGTCCGCCAACCGTCATGAAGTCTGCCGCTCTACATTAGGCAACGCTTTATCGATGAGTCTCGTTCTGATTCGCATATCGCTGCGAGCTACTGATCGGCACTGAATGCGTGGATGTCAGTGCCGTCAGCCACAGGACCGCTGTCTGCAGACGATGCTGAGCCGAAACGCTCGATTTCTCCGTGCGAATAGCAGCGAGCCAAGTGAACCATCCACGATGAAATAACAGCTGTGCGGAAGCTTCGCAACTTCGTATGAGATCGTGCGATGCTCGTGACTTCGAAGTTCCCTATGACCGGGTCTACGACATGAGATGCGGCAGGCGATGTCATGCGAACTCGTACAGTTGTCGATGAGCACGCAGATCGGTCATGCTCCGTCTATCCAGACTGTGCCACATCGACGAGATCGCGACGCTCGGCAGTATCTCGCAAGCGCTCAGGCTATGCGTAATCGCATCTGACGTCCAGTGCGGCGCCGATCTACGATCAAACGCTGGCACACCGATGACGCGATTCCAGTGCTGAGCTCGCGATTACTCGTCCAAACAGATAAGCCGAACTGTCATCCTTGTGCAAGACAGCTGCTCGAATGGTCGCAGCCTCAACGCAGCGTTGAGCATCGCGAATTGTCTAGGATCAAGCTAGTCGATGCATTCGAAGCTCAGCGTCTAGCGCCTGAGAGGCAGCTCACGATTCCATGCTAACCTCGCCCCATGGATCGCGTGGGTGAAGCGTCAGTCGCAGAGCGGCGGGACGGGCCGCCGGAGTTCGACGCCGCATTTCGCGAGCGTCTTTACGATCTGCTCAAATGGCGCCGCGACGTGCGCCGCTTCAAGCGCGACGCTCTGCCCGAAGGCGCGGTCGAGCATCTGATCGGGCTCGCTTGTCTCTCGCCGTCGGTCGGCCTGTCCGAGCCGTGGCGCTTCGTCATCGTCGAGGACGCGTCCGCCCGCGCCGCCATCCGGTCCTGCTTCGAAGCCTGCAACAAGGACGCGCTGGAGACGCAGACGCCCGACCGCGCCGCGCTCTATGCGCGGCTCAAGCTCGCCGGGCTCGACGACGCGCCGTGCCAGATCGCCGTGTTCGCCGACCGCTCGACCGCGCAAGGGGCGGGGCTCGGCCGGGCGACCATGCCCGAGGCGCTCGATTATTCGGTGGCGATCGCCATCCACACCTTCTGGCTCGCCGCCCGCGCCGAAGGGATCGGCGTCGGCTGGGTGTCGATCCTGGCGCCGGCGCGCATGGCCGAGATTCTCGACGTGCCGCGCGACTGGGTGTTCATCGGCCATCTCTGCGTCGGCTATCCGCTCGCCGCCGACGACACGCCCTCGCTCGAGCGCGAGGGCTGGGAGCACCGCCACCCCTCGACCGGCGTGGTCCTGTACCGCTAGCGTTTGACTCCTGCACCCACAACAACTCCGTCATACCGGCGAAAGCCGGTATCCAGGGGCCGCTCGCTCCGTGCGTGTTGCTCTGGATCCCGGCTTGCGCCGGGATGACGAGAATGGGTTGAGTGGGAAGCATCCAGCAACAAACTCCGTCATACCGGCGAAAGCCGGTATCCAGGGGCCGCTCGCTCCGTGCGTGTTGCTCTGGATCCCGGCTTGCGCCGGGATGACGAGAATGGGTTGAGTGGGAAGCATCAGCAACAGGCTACCTCCGTCATACCGGCGAAAGCCGTATCCAGGGCCGCTCGCTCCGTGCGTGTTGCTCTGGATCCCGGCTTGCGCCGGGATGACGAGCGGGCGAGGCGCCCGGACTACCGCCAGATGTCCTCGTAAAGATCGCGCCAAGTCGGGTTCGTCTGTTCGATCAACTCGATCTTCCAGGCTCGTTTCCATTCCTTGATTTGCTTTTCGCGCTGGATCGCCGCCGGCATCGTGTCGTGCAGTTCGACATAGACCAGGCGATGCACGCCGTATTTTTTCGTGAAGCCTCTGACCAGGTCCTCTCTATGCTGCCAAATTCGCTGGATCGGAAACTTGGTCACGCCGGTGTAGAGCGTGCCGTTCCGTTTGCTCGCCAGAATGTACACGCAAGGCTGAGCGTCCATGTGCTGAGTCATAGCGAACGACATTGTGGAGTGGAAAGCGTCTGAAACAAACTCCGTCATACCGGCGAAAGCCGGTATCCAGGGTTTTTCGCTCCGTGTGCGTTGCCCTGGACCCCGGCTTTCGCCGGGGTGACGAGTGCATGGCGCTGAGTATCCCCGCACAACTCCCGCGCACCAAACCTCGTCTATCATGCGCCCGCCTCGTCCACTCGAGGGCGCGCTCATGAGGCGTCTTGATCGCGGGACGAGGCGCGGCGCCCGCGGGTTCGTGCACGCAGCATGAGCACTCGGGCGGCATCGGGTCTCCCCCCGGGACCACTACGAGTCCCTGCCAGGAGCTGGCTGAAGGCTCGGCCGGCGCATTCGATGCGCGACAGACCGGACTAAAGCGGGGCCCGATGCCGTAATGAGAACGCCGCGATGTGGCGCGCCGGAAGGCGCCCGCGCGGTCCCTCGCGGATCGCGATACCGATACGGACTGCGTCTTTCGGCGCGCCATCCCCCTCGGAGCTATGAGGGGACCGCTGTTTGACATCAGCCGGACGCCAATACGCGCCGCGGCGATACATTCGCATGGCTCGGTGGCGCTTGATCCTTGGGCCGGCAACGGGCACTCTCTGGGCGGGGATGGAGGCTGTCCGCGCGCGAGTCGGCAACGACTGGCCGCGGCAAAAAGGGGGCCTCAAATGCGCAAAGCTCTTGTCTTGCTTGGCCTGGTTGGCGCGGTTGCCGCCGGGCTTTCGGCGTGGCCCGCCGAGGAGGCGAGCGCGCTGGTGTGGCGCGACTGCCAGCGCATCGCGCTCTGCCAAGGCTGCCGCCCGGTCTATAAATGCCGCTCCTGCTCCTACAAGCGCACCTGCGCCGGCGGCATTTGCGGCTGGGGCGATGTCTGCGTGTGGGGGCCTTACGTCAAGGTGCTGCCGCGCGGCGCCCGCATCATCCGCTAGGTCTCCGCGATTCCCGGCCGATGCACCCTTGATACGGGCCGGGGTCATGTTACCGTGCCGGCAGCTTTAGCCGAATGACGGAACACAGTGTTGAGTGTGTCCAGCGACCAGGCTATCCGTCCCGCGCAACCGCGGCCCTCGATCATCATGCGGCCCGGCGCGCTCCCCCCTGGCGAAGAGCGCTACACGGTGCAAGGCGGCGGCGCCATCGCGGTGGCGATCCACGCCGGCGACCAGGTGCGCGTGGTCGACGTGGAAGGCATGCAGCGCTGCGAGCTGGTCGCGGCCGATGCCGCCGGCGCCATCGATCCGGCCATGTTGGGCGCACGCGGCGACGGCGATGCGCGCGGCCTGAAGCAGATTCTCAGTGCGGACGGCGATGGCGCGCGGTCCGTCCGCGCCGGGCTCGAGCGGCGCGGCATCGATCTTGCCGGCGCCCGCGCCGTGACGCTGTTCGGCGGCGAATCCCGCCCCGGCGATGCGGGCGAATTTACCGTCGCGCGCGACGGCCTGTTGATCGTCGCCGCGCCCGGCGAGCCCATGGCGGCCGGCGCGCAAGATACGGCGACGCCGATCCGCGTGCATATCAGGCGCAGCCGCCTGCGCGTGGCGCACGACACGCCGCTGCCGGAGCCCCTCGCGGACCCGCTTCAGGACATCCGCGTCAACAGGGCGACCGCCGAGGCCTATGTCGTGCGCGCCGGCGAATTCATCCAGATCATCGACGTCGCCGGGCGGCAATGTACCGATTTCCAGTGCTTTGCCGCGCGCAAGCTCGATAAGGGAATTGAGCACCCGCTCGATGTCACCACGACGCGCTCGCTGGCGGGGCAAAGCTATCCGCTTCCCGGCCTGTTCTCCAAATCCTTCGATCAGGGGATGCAGCCGCTGGTGGAAGTGGTGCGCGACACGGTCGGACGCCACGATGCTTTCGGGCTCGCCTGTTACGCGCGCTTTTACGAAGACCAAGGCTATCCCGGCCACGTCAACTGCACGGACAATTTCAACGCGCAGCTCGCCCCCTACGGCATCGCCCCGCGCCCGGGCTGGATGGCGCTCAACTTCTTCTACAATACCGGCGTCGACGCCAACAACGTGCTCTATTTCGATGAGCCGTGGTCGCGGCCGGGGGACTATGTGCTTTTGCGCGCGCTGACTGATATCGTCTGCATCTCCTCGGCCTGCCCCGACGACATCGATCCGGCCAACGGTTGGAACCCCACCGATATTCATGTGCGCACCTATTCCGACAAGCAGAGCTTCTCCAGAGCGGTGGCCTATAGAATGACACCCGATGCCGAGCCCCAGCTTACGCGCGAGACGGCGTTTCACCCTCGCTTCTCCGCGCTGACGCGCAGTTTCGCGGAATATCGCGGCTATTGGCTGCCGACCCGGTTTTCTAACGAGGGGCCGGTCGCCGAATATTGGGCCTGCCGCGAGCGCGCGGTCATTATGGACCTATCGCCGTTGCGCAAGTTTGAAGTCACCGGCCCTGACGCGGAGTCGCTGCTGCAATACGCGCTCACCCGCAATGTCCGTAAACTCGCCGTCGGACAGGTCGTCTATACCGCCATGTGCTACGAGCATGGCGGCATGATCGACGACGGCACGCTGTTCCGCCTCGGCGACAACAATTTCCGCTGGATCGGCGGCGTCGACTATGGCGGCATCTGGCTCCGCGAGCAGGCGGAAAAGCTCGGCCTCAAGGCGTGGGTGCGCTCCTCCACCGATCAGTTGCATAACGTCGCCGTGCAGGGCCCGAAGAGCCGCGACATCCTGCGCGAAATCATCTGGACGCCGCCGGCCCAGCCCGCGATGGACGAGCTCGGCTGGTTCCGCTTCACCATCGGGCGGATCGGCGGCTTTGACGGCGTGCCGGTCGTCGTTTCGCGTACCGGCTATACCGGCGAGCTCGGCTACGAGGTCTTCTGCCATCCCAAGGACGCACTCACCGTATTCGACGCCATCTGGGAGGCGGGCACGCCGCACGGCCTGATGCCCCTCGGCCTCCAGGCGCTCGACATGCTCCGCATCGAGGCGGGGCTCGCTTTTGCCGATCACGAGTTCTGCGACCAGACCGATCCATTCGAGGCCGGGATCGGTTTCACCGTGCCGCTGACGTCGAAGAACGACGATTTTATCGGACGCGACGCGCTGATGCGGCGGAAGGCTCACCCGCAGCGCATGCTTGTCGGCCTGGAAATGGAGGGCGACGAGGCGGTCGGACACGGCGACTGCGTTCATAACGGCCGCGCCCAGGTCGGCGTGATTACCAGCGCCACCCGCTCGCCGGTCCTGAAAAAGACGATCGCGCTCGCCCGCGTTGACGTTACGAGCGGGGAGCCGGGCACGCCACTGGAGGTCGGCAAGCTCGACGGCCAGCAGAAGCGCCTGCCCGCACGCGTGGTGCGCTTCCCGCATTTCGATCCGGACAAGCTGCGGGTACGGTCCTGAGCCTAAGCGCAGGCTTATTCGGCCGCGGCCTTCCCCTTGACCGCAAGAAAGGTCTTCATCGAGTCGTCCAGCGCTTCAAGCCATGGCGTGTGATGCGTCGGTGCCAGCGTTCCCGTGCACGGTGATTTGAACGCCTTGTTGCGATAGCCGACGATGGAATCGCCCTTGTCGTGCTCCCATTCCTTGAACTCGTCGACCGTCATGTCGATGTCGAATTTCGGATAGTCGGTCACCGCGCATATATCGCGCACATAGTCGGCCTGGAAGTCGATCTTCTCGAAGGCATTTTTCAGAGCTTCCTCGCGCTTCACCCACGCCGCGTCGTCCTTCGCCATCTCCGCCTTCGACGGCAGCTTGATGCGGCCCAGGATCACGTCGCGCGCGTACCAGGCCTGCGCGTCGAACATCGAGAAGGTGTAGAACTGGTCCTGCATGCCGAGATACATGACCTTCGGATTATCGAGCCACATGATCCCCTTGTAGAGATGCGGCGGATGCATGCGGTTGTGCGTGCGCAGTCTCAGCTCATCGGCCAGGAACGGGAAGTGATGCTGATAGCCGGTGCATAGAATGATGGCGTCGACGTCCTTGGTCGAGCCGTCTTTGAAGTGAACCGTATTGCCGACGATTTTGGTCAGCAGCGGCCGCTCCTCCATTGTCGCCGGCCATTTGAATCCCATCGGCTGAGTCCGCCAGCACATGGTGACGGATTTCGCTCCGTATTTGTGGCATTGCAGCGCGACGTCCTCCGCCGAGTAGCTTGCGCCCACCACCAGCAGATCCTTGCCGGTGAACTCGTTGGCGCTGCGGAAGTCGTGAGAGTGCAGGACACGTCCGGGAAAGGATTCGATGCCGGGAAACTGCGGCACGTTCGGTACGGAGAAATGGCCCGTCGCGACGACGACATAGTCGAATTCTTCGGTCTTCATCTTGTGGTCGGGCAGATGCTCGACGGTCACCGAGAATTTCCCTGAAGCCTTGTCGTAGCTGACGAGGCGCGCCGCGGTAGAAAACTGAATCCACGGCCTGACCTTCGCGTCCTTAGCTCGCCCGACGATGTAGTCGTAGAGCACCTCGCGCGGTGGGTAGGACGGTATCGGCTGCTTGAAATGCTCATCGAAGGTGTAGTCGGCGAACTCAAGACATTCCTTCGGTCCGTTCGACCACAGATAGCGGTACATGCTGCCGTGCACCGGCTCGCCATGCTCGTCGAGTCCGGCGCGCCAAGTGTAGTTCCACAAGCCGCCCCAATCACTCTGCTTCTCAAAGCAAACGATTTCGGGGATGTCCGCACCCTTCATCTTCGCTTGCTGAAATGCGCGCAATTGGGCGAGGCCACATGGCCCCGCTCCGATGACGGCGACACGACCTGTCATGACTCACTCCCTCGCTCATTCCGACCTGGGGGCCCAAGATTACATCTAGTAGGAAGCCTCGGCCACTCCCTGCGAAAAATTCGCTACGTCGCGAAACCAAAGTGGGTCCTATTGTCCTGCGGTCCGGAACGGGTCTAAGCTTTCATTTCGCATTGCCCTCACCAGCGGCGGCGCAAACGGGCAAGGAGCGTGAAGCGGGTCGGCCGCTCGTGCGGTCGGACCCCCGTTCGAGTCGGAGGGTGCAATATGACGACAAATGCGTTTGACGCGATGAACCGCCGCCAATTCCTTGCCACCACGTCTGCCGCCGCGCTCATGGCCAGCGTGTCCATGCCGAAGATCGTCTTCGGCGCCGACAAAGTCGTGAAGATCGGCTTCCTCGCGCCGCTGACCGGCGCGGTAGCGGCCTGGGGCAAGCCCGGCCTCGACGGCCTGCATATCTGGGCCGATCGGGTCAATGACGCGGGCGGCATCCCGATTGGGGGCGAAAACTACAATGTCGAATTCGTCGCCTATGACGACGAGTATGATCCGGGCAAGGCGCGCACCGGTGCCGTGAAGCTCATCAAGGAGGACGGCGTCAAGTTCATCATGATGCTGGGTGGCGATCCGTGGCCTGGCGCGTCGCCCGTCGCCGAAAAGGAGAAGATGCTCGTCTCGACCCTGCTGCCGAGCGACCTCACGCCTGAGACGACGATGCTGGTCGCGCCCTGCGAAGTGCATCCAATCTACAATGTCACCGGCGTCGAGTGGCTGGCGGAAAACAAGCCGGATCTGAAAACCGCGGTCATCTGCGCCCAAGACGACTCTCTCGGCAAGCCGTCGGTCGCGACCTATCTTGCAGCGTTCGAGGCGGCGGGGATCAAGGTTCTCGGCGATCCGATCTTCTTCGACCCGGCGACCACCGACTTTGCTCCGATCATGTCGAAGATGCTGGCCGACAAGCCTGACATCCTCTGTCTCGACACCTGTTACGCCGACTACGTGCATCCGCTGACGGAGCAGGCGTTCCAGCAAGGCTTCAAGGGCCAGATCATTTCCTGCACCGCCGATTTCTACGGCAAGATGATCGACAAGACCTCCAAGGAGTTCATGGAGGGCTTCATCTTCCAGTTCCCGGATTTCGACGATCCCGCGCTCAACGAGCCGCAGATCAATTTCAAGGATCCCAACGGATTTTACGAGGCATACAAGAAGCGCTTCGGTGAGGGCGAGTGGAGCGCCGTGTCGTGGGAATACGCCTCCATCATGGATCTGTGGTCGGATGCGGCGACGAAGGCCGGGACCGCCGACCCCGAACCCGTGCTCACCGCCATGAAGGCGGGCGGCAAAGGCAAGCATATCTTCGGCGAGGCGGAGTGGTGGGGCAAAGACCTGTTCGGCATCGACAATGCCCTGGTCGGCAACTGGCCGGTCGTCGTCATCAAGGACGGCAAAGCCAGAATTCAGCAGTACAAGTCCATTCCCGACTGGTGGGGCAAGCACAAGGATCTCCTGATCAAGCACATGACCGCGCTCGATCAGATGTACTTCCAGCGCAAGTAGGCTTGTCTTGCTTCCGGCGTGGCACTGTTGATCGGCTTCACGACCGTATGACTGCCGCTCGCCGCGCCGAGGGCGCATATAGATGAAGGATGCCCGCGCCGCGCCAGCCTGTGGCAGATATGTGTGGCTAGTATCCGTCGCGGAGCTGGGCGATGAGTCTTGATCTGTTCCTGCAGACCGTCGTGAACGCGACCTATGCCTCGAGCTACATGGCGCTCATCGCCGTGGGCCTGGTGCTCATCTTCGGCGTGATGGGGGTCATCAACTTCGCCCATGGCGAGCTTTACATGGCGGGATCCTATGCCGTCGTTGCGCTTTATGCCGACCTAGGCCTTCCCTTCTTTGTCGCCGTCGTCATCGGGCTCATCTTTGTCGGCGTGCTTGGGCTGCTCATGGAATACGGCCTGTTCCGACCCTTGCGCGACAATCCGCTCGGAGGGCTGATCGCCTCGATCGGCTTTCTCCTGATCTTGCAGACGATCGCGGTGCTCGGCTTCGGCGTTCAGATGGAGCATGTGCCGCCTTCGACTCAAGGGAAGATCGTCTTTTCGGACGGTGTGGTGCTCACCTATCAGCGGCTCTACGTCATTGTCGCCACGGTCGTACTGCTGACTGCGCTGTGGCTATTCTTGCGCAAGAGCAAGTTCGGCTGGGCGCTGCGGGCTTGCGCGCAGGACCGCGAGGCCGCCGCCCTTCAGGGCATGTCGATCAACGATACCGCCAGACTCGCCATGTTCATCGGCGCGGCTCTCGCCGGTGTCGCCGGCGCGCTCACCGCACCACTGGTCGCCCCGACGCCCTATATGGGCCATCCCGTCATCATCACGGCTTTCATCATCATCATCGTCGGCGGTGTTGGCTCCCTGGAGGGCGCGGTGCTGGCGGCCATTCTCTACGGCTTTGTCAGCACGTTCGTGACCACGATCTACGACGGGACGCTCGCCAGTATCGTGGGCCTGCTGCTGATGCTCGCCGTTTTGATTGTGAAGCCGACCGGTCTGTTCGGAGCCAAGGAACGTGCCTGAGCGCGGGCTGGGTAGGGGGCTCCTCTGGGCGCTCGGAATTGTCCTGCTTGCGGCGGCGTTGATCCTGCTGCCGCATCTGCTTTCCCTGTCGCAGCAGGAAATCCTCGTCTTTCTCGTCATCAACGTGCTGCTGGTCACCAGCTACCGGTTATTGACGCTGACCGGCGAGTGGTCGCTCGCCCATGTGGTCATCATGGGGGTGGGCGCGTACGGCTCGGCGCTCGTCTCCAAGGATCTCGCCTGGCCGGTGCCGCTATCCATGCTGGTGGGAGCCGCGATGGCGGCATTGGTCGCCTTCCTGTTAAGCTTCCCGCTATTCCGCATGAAGGGTTTTTACTTCCTGATCGGCTCGTTCGCCGCGGGCGAGATCATCCGGCTGCTGTGGAAGTGGAGCGAGCTCACCTGGCTGTTCGGCGGGCCGAAAGGCATCAAACTCATTCCACCTTTGCCCAATATCGACGCGCTCTCGATCGACTTCTACAGCCCGGTCACCTATTTCTATTTCTGCCTGATCGTGGTGGCGATTTCCCTGGTCATTCTCTATCGCGTCGAGCGCTCGCGCATCGGGCTGACCTTCCACGCCATTCACTGGCAGGACAAGCTCGCTGAATCCGTTGGCGTCGACACCTTCCGCTACCGGACTCTGGCTTTTGTCATCGCATCGTTTTTTGCCGGCCTCGCCGGTGCGCTCTATGCCCACTATGTCGGCACCGTGAACCCAAACCGGTTCAGCGTGGAGGAGATGACCTACGTGCTGATCTGGGCCATCGTCGGCGGGACCGCGACGTTCTATGGGCCGATTCTCGGCGTGGTTACGCTGACGATTCTCAACGAAGTGGTTTTGCGCGCTCTCGGGGTGGATCAGATGCGGCCGATGTTTTACGGCGTGATCCTGATCCTCTTCATTCTGTTTCTGCCGAACGGGCTGGAGAGCTTGGTTGTCAGGACCAAGGAATGGATTGTTGGGCGAAAGCCCGAGCGCGCTCCAGCAGAGCAGCCGGCTGAGTAGACCGGCAACCGTCCGCGCGGTTTGCGTTATTGAGCGATTTTGTCGCTCTCAAGCGGGGCGAGCAGCAGGAACGCCGCTGCCATCAGCTTGCGCGTATCATTGAGCATCGCGGGACGTTCGCGCCGCCAGCGCGCAAAGGCGTCGGCAGCGGTGGCGGCTCGTACGCCCGGAGATACGATCAACGCCTCGCTGCGTGCCGTCGCCTCCGCGGCGATTTCCCGCCAGCGTTCCTGCCATCTGGCTCGATAGGTGCTGCGATGACGCGCTTCCATGCGCATATGGAACAGCGAGCTCCGCGCCATGCGTGGCGCTTCCATATGTGCGATCCATCCGGGCGATTGGCGCCAGACATCGAGCCCCTCGCGAAACAGAAACATGCTGTCTTCGCTTCGGCCTGACGGGCTCAGACACAGTCCGTAATTCGCAAGGCTGGTGCCGAGGCGAGGATCGTTCGACGCGAAGTTCGCGCGCGCCAGCTGCAGCGCCTCGCCGGCGCTATCCTTCGCCTTGGCGTGGTCCTCGCGCGCGACCGCCTCGGCGGTTCGTTCCGCCGTCGTTTCCCAGGCGAGATCGGCTTCGCTCCAGCCGGCCTGAAGGAGTTCTTGGATGCTCCAGGTTTCAGCCGCCAAGATAAGCGCGCCTCACATGCTTGTTGTCATGCAGCTCGTTCGCCGGACCCTGCAACGCGATCCGCCCGGTCTCCAGCACGTAGGCAAAGCGCGCCAGCCTGAGCGCGAGCTCGGCGTTCTGCTCGACAAGCACCACGGGCACGCCCCGCGCGACGATTTCGCGAATGATCCTGGCGATTTCCTGCACCATAACCGGTGAGAGACCCATGGTGGGCTCGTCGAGAACCAGCATTTTCGGCCGCGACATCAGCGCCCGGCCGATGGCGAGCATCTGCTGCTCGCCTCCGGAGAGGGACTGCGCCCATTGCTTGCGGCGCTCCTTCAATCTTGGAAAGTGCTGGAACACACCGTCCAGATCCTTGTCGATCTCCACCTTGTCGGAGCGCAGGAACGCGCCGGTGCGCAGATTCTCCTCAACCGTGAGGTTCGGAAACACGCGGCGGCCTTCAGGCACATGGGCGATGCCGAGAGCCACGATCTTCTCCGGGGGCAGCCCGTCGATGCGCTGACCCGCGAACACGATCTCGCCCTTGCTGATCTGCACCAGCCCGGAAATGGAGCGTAACGTCGTGCTCTTGCCCGCGCCATTGGCGCCGATGATGGTGACGATGCCGTCGTCGGGCACGGCCATATCGATGCCCTTGAGCGCCGCCACCTTGTGGTAGTGGACATGCACGTCGCTGATCTCAAGCAGCATCGGCCGCGCTTCCCAAATAGGCCTCGATCACGGCGGGGTTGGCACGCACCTGGTCTGGCGTTCCTTCCGCCAGGCGCGTGCCGAAGTTCATGACGGTGATGATTTCGCATAATCCCATCACCGCCTGCATATCGTGCTCGATGAGCATGATGGTCACGCCTCGCTCGTCGCGCAGCCGCCGTACCAGCGACGCCATGCGCCGCGTCTCTTTTGCATTCATGCCGGTGAACGGCTCGTCGAGAAGCATGAGCTTGGGGTCGGCGGCCAGCGCCACGGCCATGCCCAGCGCGCGCTGGTGACCGTGCGGCAGGTTGGAGGCGAGCTCGTCGGCAAGATCCTGCAGGCTGAAGAACTCGAGGATGCCGCGCGCCTTTTCGTTCGCGGTTTCTTCCATGGCGCGGTCGCTGCCGAAGATACGCCGGACGAGATTGGCCTTGGCGCTGCGGTGACAACCGAGGCGAACATTGTCGAGCACGCTCAGCTGATGAAACAGGGTCGTGCCCTGGAAGGTCCGGATCAGCCCCAGCTCGGCGATGCTGCAGGTCCCTTGCCCGGAGATGTCTTGCCCGAGATAGGTGACGGTGCCGCGGGACGGCGCATAGAAGCCGCTTATGACGTTGAAGGTCGTCGTCTTGCCGGCGCCATTCGGACCGATCAGGCCGTGTATCGATCCCGGGTAAACATCGAGGTTGAAGTCGTTGACGGCAACGATGCCGCCAAAGGTTCGCACCAGATCGCGAACCTGGAGAATAGGTTGGTCACGCTTCGTCGCTGTGTCTTGCTTCGGCAAACTGAACCGTTCGTGTGCTGTCAACGATGCCAGTCGGATTCAATACCCAATTTTCGAGGAAGAGTCCTGCTCCAGCTTGGCAATGCCGGAATTGACTGGGTTGCCCGGTCAAGCCGGGCAATGACGCGAGCAAGCTGAGCGCAAAGCGAAATCTATTCCGCCGCCCGCTTTGTCCAGCGCGATGCCGCGTCGGTATCGCTGGATGATGCCTCGACCCAGCGCGTGCCGCTCGCGCCCGACTCGCGTTTCCAGAACGGCGCGCCGGTCTTGAGATAATCCATCAGGAACTTCGCGGCGTCGAACGCCGCGTCGCGATGCTCCGACGCCGTGATCACCAGCACGATGTTGTCGCCGGGCTTGAGCGTGCCGGTGCGATGCACGATCAGGCTCGCTTGCAGTGGCCAGCGCGCGTGAGCTTCGGCCTCGATGCGCGTGAGCTCCGACTCGGTCATGCCGGGATAATGTTCGAGCGTCATCTCGGCGACCGCGCCATGCTGGTCGCGCACCGTACCGATAAAGGTCACGATCGCGCCGATATCGCTCCGCCCGGCTTTGAGCGCTGCGATCTCCGCGCCGATGTCGAAATCCTCCTGCTGGACGCGGATCACATCAGCCTCCGGTCACCGGCGGGAAGAAGGCGATCTCGCGCGCGCCTACGATCTTGGCGTCGTGGCGGACATGGGTCCGGTCGATCGCTGCGCGGATCACCTCGGAGCGCGCGAACGCATTGGCGAATTCCGGCCCGCGCGCCTTCAGCCAGTCGATCAGCTCGGCGATGGTGGTGACGCTTTTCGGCGGGTCGATGTCCTCGGCGGCGATGCCCGCCTTCTCCTTGACCCAGGCGAAATAGAGCACGCGCATCGCGCTACTCCTCGGTCATGGCGTGGCGGATCGCGGCGCGCAGATAATCGTAGCCGGTATAGAGCGTGAAGATCGCGGCGATCCATAACAGCGAAAGCCCGAACAACGTGGTGTAGGGCCAGATCTTGTCGCCGGCGCTGCCCGCCAGCAGAAAGCCGATCGCCACCATCTGTATCAGGGTCTTCCATTTGGCGAGCTGTGTCACCGGCACGCTGACGGCCAGCGTGCCGAGAAATTCGCGCAAGCCGGATACCAGGATCTCGCGGCATAGAATGATCACGCCGGCCCACAGCGACCACCCGGCGATGGTCTGGTCGGCGGCCAGCATCAGCAATGCCGCTGCCACGATCAGCTTGTCGGCGATCGGGTCGAGCATGCGGCCGAGGCTGCTTTGCTGCTGCCAGGCGCGGGCGAGATAGCCGTCGAGGAAATCGCTGACACCGGCGGCGATGAAGATCCACATCGCGGTCCAGCGGCCCCAATCGCCGGTCACGAAGAAGCAGGCGACCAGCGCCGGAATCGCGACGATGCGGCCATAGGTCAGGATATTGGGCAGGCTGCCGAACCGGGCGCGTTGTGACTCGCGCGGGGTTCCCGCCACGCCTCGCTGCGCCATGTCGGACCGTCCATCCACTTCAGTCACCCGCGCTCATGGAAATGATCATAGATGGTCTTGGCCATTTGCGCGCTGATACCGCCGACGCTTTCCAGGTCGGCGATGCCGGCGCGGCTGACCGCCTTGGCCGAGCCGAAATGCTGGAGCAGGGCCCGCTTGCGGTTTGGCCCGATGCCCGGCACCTCGTCGAGCGGGGAGGCGGTGATCGCCTTCTTGCGCTTGGCCCGATGCGCGCCGATGGCGAAGCGATGCGCCTCGTCCCTGAGCCTCTGAATGCAATACAGCGCCGGATCGCGCGGCTCCAACAGCAGAGGGTCGCGCCCACGGAGATGAATGCGCTCGCGGCCGGCATTGCGGTCAGGGCCCTTGGCCACCGCCGCCACCTTGATCTCGGAGAGGCCCAGCTCGTCCAGCACCGCATAGGCAGCGGCGAGCTGGCCGGGACCGCCGTCGATCAGCACCAGGTCCGGCGCGGCCCAGCCGTTCAATTCGCCCTTCGCCTTGGCGAGCTTGCTGAACCGGCGCGTCAGCATCTCGCGCATCATGGCGTAGTCGTCGCCCGGCACCAGGTCCTCGGACCTCATGTTGAACTTGCGATATTGCCCTTTGATGAACCCTTCCGGCCCGGCCACGATCATGGCGCCGACCGGATTGGTGCCGGAGATGTGGCTGTTGTCGTAGACCTCGATGCGCTCGGGCGCGTCGTCGAGATCGAGCAGCTCGGCCAGCTGTCGGAGGATCGCCGCCTGCGAGGACGATTCGGCGAGCCGGCGGGCCAGCGCCTCGCGGGCATTGGTCAGCGCATGCTCCACCAGCTCGCGCTTCTCGCCGCGAACGGGACGCATCACGCCGATCTTGTGACCGCTGCGCAACGACAAGGCCTCGGCGAGCAGCCGGCGTCCCTGAATGTCGTGCGAGAGCAGCACCAGCTTCGGCGGCAGCTTGTCGTCGTAGAACTGGGCGATGAACGATTCGAGCACCTCCTCCACCGCGACGCTCTTGTCGGCGCGCGGGAAATAGGCGCGGTTTCCCCAATTATTGCCGGTGCGGAAGAAGAACACCTGGATGCAGCTCTGGCCGGCCTCCTGATGGGCGGCGAACACGTCGGCCTCTTTCAGCGTATGCGGGTTGATACCCTGGCGCGATTGGATGTGGGAAAGCGCGGTCAGCCGGTCGCGGAAGCTTGCCGCCCGCTCATAGTCTTGGCGCAGGCTCGCCTCGTCCATCAGCGCATGCAGCCGCCGCTTCACCTCGTCGCTCTCGCCGGTGAGGAAAGCGAGCGCCTCGTCGACCAGCACGCCGTAATCCTCGAGCGAGATCTCGCCCGTGCACGGCGCGCTACAGCGCTTGATCTGGTACAGCAGGCAGGGCCTGACCCGGCTTTCATAGTAGGCATCCGAGCAGGAGCGCAGCAGGAAAGCGCGCTGCAACGTGTTGATGGTGCGGCCGACCGCGCCGGCCGAGGCGAACGGGCCGAAATAATCGCCTTGCCGGCTACGGGCGCCGCGATGCTTCAAGATCTGCGGCACCTTGTGGTCGCGGGCGATGAGGATGAAGGGGAACGATTTGTCGTCCCGAAGCACCACGTTGAAGCGCGGCTTCAGCCGCTTGATGAGGTTCGCCTCGAGCAGCAGCGCCTCGATCTCGGTCGCGGTGGTGACGAACTCCATGCTGGCCGTGTCGGCGATCATGCGGGCGATGCGGTTGTTGTGGCCGGCGGCGCGCCCATAGCTCTGCACGCGCTTTTTCAGATGCCGCGCCTTGCCGACATAGAGCACCTCGCCGGCCGCATCGATCATGCGGTAGACGCCGGGTCCGGCCGGAGCCGACTTGGCGTAGCGGGCGATCACCGGCGCACCGGTCTCCTCGCCGCGCAGCGCTTTTCGCGCACGCGAAAGGAGCGAGGGTCCGGCGCTGTCGGGGTTCTCTAACGGCATGGGATCATAAGTCTTGGCGCATGCTTGGAGCATGCGGTTATAGGGTGAAGGTAAGGTCTAAGCGTGACCTCGTTCAAGGCCCTGCCAACGGGCGTTTTCCGGTCACCGCTCGTCACCTTTACCGTGCCAGGCGAGGTGCTGGCCGGCATCGAGCGCGATCATCTGGCCGGTGATCGACGGCGTGTCGAGCAGGAAGCGGATGGCCGCGGTGACGTCCTCGGCGCCGACCGCTTGCTGAAGCAGTGTCGAGCGGCATTCGCGGTCGAAATCGGCTTGGCTCTGCCCCAGACTTCTGAGCACCGGCCCGGGCGCGATGGCGTTGACCCTGATCCGCGGAGCCAGCGCCTGGGCCATGGTTTGGGTGGCGGTCCACAGCGCCGCTTTGGCAATGGTGTACGAGAAATATTCGGGGTCCGGGCGCAGCACCTTTTGGTCGAGGAGGTTGATCACATTGCCCGAGCGGCCTTCAGGCAGGGCCTTGGCCAAGGCCTGGGTCAGGAAAATCGGCGCCCTGAGATTGACGTCGAGATGGGCCTGCCAGCTCTCCCCATCCAGCGTGGCCAGGCTGTCCCACGCGAATCGCGCGGCGTTGTTGATGAGGCAGGTGGGTGGGCCAAGGGCTTTGGCGCATGCCTCGATCAGGTGCGGTATCGCCTGCAAATGGCCGAGATCGGCGGGGAGCGCCGCCGCCTTGCCGCCTTTTCCCTCGATTTCGGCCACCAGCGCCAAGGCCTCGGCCGAGGAGGCGTGATAGTGGATGCCGACCCGCCAGCCCCGATTTCGCGAAATCGAGCGCGATGATTCGGCCGAGCCGGCGGCCCGCGCCGGTCACGAGCACGGTGCCGGGATCCTCGTTTTGAGCCATGCAGTTTTGCTGGAGACCTTCGCCGAATCGAATTGCAAGCGAATTTTGGGTGCCTCAGGTCACTCTAAGTGAGCCCCCTAGCTGGAACAAGGGCGGCCCGACCTGGCCGCAGATGGCATAGGAGGTGAGTCGGCCAAGCCAATGAATTGACGGCCTGATTGATATTAGCCCGAGATTTAGGCAATTGCCGGTCTTCTATGCAGTTTTCATGAGTAATCATGTAGCGCCATTACGGCGCTCTAGCCCAATGTGGCGTCAAACGGCTTGGACCATTGCAGAATAGTCACACCTTCCCAGATGTTTTCGAAATTGCGAGCTTTTCCATTGCTTCGAGAACTCGGGGGCATATTGTGACAACAGATCGGGGGACGTTGCACCGCAAGCAGTGGGATTTCGGGGGCGGAGCGGCATCCTGACGCTGACGAATTCGATCGCAGGGGACAGCGAAACAGGAGACTCAAAAATGACTCGGCGCAGGGAAGTGGGAATCATTAAAGCGTGTGTTCTGGGAGCGGCTCTCGCTGCCGGGTTGGCGACCGCCGGCCCAGGCTGGCGATAACAAGCTGGCGCTCTCGGGGATCGCGGCGTTCACGACGGACTACATCTTCCGCGGCATTTCAAACACGGAAGAGATCCCGCAGTGCAGGCTGAGTTCGATCTGACTTACGGCATGTTCTATGCCGGCATCTGGGGATCCAATACCGAATTCTGCGGGATGACATCGAGATCGACTACTATGCCGGCATCACGCCGAACTGGAACTTGAACTCCTCGACCGTCACCTTCAACATCGGCGGCCTGTACTACACCTTTCCCGGGCGCTGACGAGCATCGACTATTTCGAGTTGAAGACCGGTGCGACCTGGGCGGGCGGCGCCCTGGACCCTTGGCATTACCAATTATTGGTCGCCGGATAATTTCCGGTCTGGGCGTCGAATCGGATGCGATCGAAGGATCGGTCGGCTATGCCTTCTCAAGGAAGCTTTTCAACTTCTTCTCGCCCACCGTCAGCGGCTCTGCTCGGGTTCCAGTCGTACGAAGACTCATCGCTGACGATTACACCTATTGGAATGCCGGTCTGACCCTCGGCTTCATGGAGCACTGGTCTGCTGACGTGCGCTACTAGGATACGAACTATAACGAGGCACAGTGCTTTGCCCAGAGTGGTGGGCGCGACAACTGCGATGCGCGCGTCGTGGGGACCGTCAAGGCGGTGTTCTAGATTTCATAGCTTCCCCAAAAAGCACTTCCCACCTCAAAGGGCGCCGTCTCCGGCGCCCTTTTTTTGCGGCGCGACGGGTGGCATATCGGCGCCATGACCGAGAATCTCGCGCCACGGGCTGAGTATGCGCCGGATGAGGCCGCGATCGCCAAGGCACAGGCGATCTACACGCCCGTCATGCTCTCGATCTACGACGTGCTGGTGCACGGCCTCTCCAACCGTTTTGCGTGGCGCTGCCCGACGCGGCTTCTGCTCGATCTCTACCGCAACCATCTCTCGGCCGATCATCTCGAGGCCGGTGTCGGCACCGGCTTCTTCCTCGACCGGGCCGCGCCGCCGCGCTTCAACCGCCTCGCCCTGGTCGACATCAATCGCCATTGTCTCGACCGGGCGGGGCCACGCCTCGCGCGTTTCAACCCGGCGCTCTACCAGGCGAACCTGCTCGCCCCGATCGAGCTCGACGTGCCGCCCTTCACGTCCGTCGGCCTTACCTATGTGCTGCATTGTCTGCCCGGCCGCATGAGCGAGAAACTTGCGGCGGTCGACCATTTGCGGCCGCTTGATGGCCAATGGCGCGATGCTGTTCGGCGCCACCATCCTCGGGCGCGGCATCACGCCGAACCGGCCCGCGCGTGCTCTGCTCGACCTCTATAACGCGAAGGGCGTGTTCAACAATCGCGAGGACGACTTGGCGTCCCTGACCGACGGCTTGCGGCAGCGTTTCGACCAGGTCGAGATCGAGACAATGGGCTGCGTCGCCTTGTTTCGCGCCGCCTGATCGGGATCGCAGCGGCGCTCCCGGACCAATCTGGGCCCACGACGCGCCCCGCGTCCCGAGACCTTTCCGGTATTTCTAGACCTTCCTAACCAACGAGATAATATGGCCTTGCCGAGACGCGTTGAGGTGCAACTTCCATTCGGGGGCGAGCGGATGGAGACGGGAACAGATGAGCGAGGGGGGCAGCCCGGTAGTGGTGGTGGAAAATCCGGAAGGTGCCGGATCGTTCGTGATCGTTTGCGATCACGCCTCAAATCGCATCCCCGGCGAGTTTAGGTCTTTCGGAGTCGACCCCGCGCTGCTCGAGACGCACATCGCATGGGATCCAGGTGCTTTGGGAGTGGCGCGTCATCTGTCGGCTCGTCTCGACGCGCCGCTCGTCTGGCCCGATGCCTCGCGTCTGGTGATCGACTGCAATCGTTCGGACGACGCCGGCAGCCTGATCGTCGTGGAGACGGAGAGGGGACCGGTACCCGCCAATCGCGGCTTGAGCCAGGAAGAGCGCGGACGGCGGCTTGAGCGTATTCATGCTCCCTACCACGCCACGATCGACGCGGTACTCAAGCGCCGCGTGGATGCGCATCGGCCGACAGCGGTCGTGGCGATCCACTCCTTCACTCCGGTCTTTTTCGGCAAGGGCCGCCCCTGGCAGATCGGCGTCGTTTTCGGCGACGACCGCCGCCTGGCCGATCCCCTGATCCATGCACTCGAAACCGACCCAGCGTTGACCGTCGGCATCAACCAGCCCTATTCGCCGGCCGACCAGGTCTATTACACCGTCGAGCGCCATGCCGGCCCAACGGGTCTGCCGGCGGCCATGATCGAAATTCGCAACGACGAAATCGACGATGAGAATGGTCAGCGACGCTGGGCAGACCGGCTAGCTCGGATCCTCGTTGCGGTGGAACGGAGTCTGACCGGGGCGAGCCATGCCACGGTGTGAAACTTGCATACCAAAGACGGTGCCCCATGGAAGCTCGGCATGAGTGCTGACATCGCCAACACGCCCCAAACAGAAAGCGCTCGATGCCCAGGGCGGTGAAGCTCTTCGTCCGTTACGTCGATGCGGTGAACTATGCCGTCGGCCGCTTCGCGATGTATCTGTTCTTCGTGCTCGGGGGGGTCTTGATTTATGCAACGCTCTCGAGAGTTCTGGCCGGAGTACCCATCAACTGGGCGCTGGAGATGTCCCAGTTCCTGCTATCGGCCTACTATCTGCTCGGTGGCGCTTATTCCATGCAGCTCAACGCGCATGTGCGCATGGACTTGCTCTACACCACTCTTCCGCCGCGAACACGCGCCGTGACGGACGCGATCACCATCCTGTTCGTCATTTTCTATCTTGTCGTTTTGTTCCTCGGCGGCCTGTCGGCCACCGACTACGCCATCGTCTATCAGCAGAAAAACTACTCGTCGTGGTCGCCGTTACTCTGGCCGATCAAGGTCATCATGACCATCGGCATCTTCCTCATGTTGATGCAGACGATTGCGACCTTCTGCAAGGACGTGGCAGAGGCACGGGGTGAGCCCATCGCATGAGCTCCGAATTCATCTCCGTCTTCATGTTCGCCACGATGATGTTGCTGCTCATGACAGGGCAGCGCGTGTTCGGCGTCATCGGTTTCGTGGGCACCGCCGCCGCGCTCTGGCTATGGGGTGAAGGCTCCTTCGAGATGCCGTTCAACGCGGCATTTCAGGTGCTGAACTGGTACCCGCTGATCACCGTGCCGTTCTTCATCTTCATGGGTTTCATGATGTCGGAGTCCGGCATCGCCAGCAATCTCTACCGGATGTTCCACGTCTGGTTCGGACCGATCAGCGGCGGCCTCGCGCTCGGTACGGTCGGTCTCATGGTGCTGATCTCCTGCATCAACGGTCTGTCGGTGGCCGGCATGGCGATCGGCGCAACCATCGCGTTGCCCGAACTGCGGCGCCGCGGCTACGACAAGGTCATGGTGACTGGCGTCATCCAGGCGGGTAGCTCGCTCGGCATCCTTATTCCGCCAAGCGTCGTCCTCGTGCTCTACGCCATGATCGCGCGCCAGCCGGTGCTGCAGCTATGGCTGGCGGGAATTCTGCCCGGGCTGATGATGGCGGCCATTTTCGCCTCTTACATTTACATCCGTTGCCGGCTCAACCCCGCGCTCGGACCAGCCCTGTCGGAGGAGGAACGCTCGAAGATCACGTGGCGCGAGCGGATTTCGCTGCTCCGCGAGGGCATCATACCGCTCGCCATCTTCGGCGTGATGATGGGCATGTTCTTGACCGGCGTCACCAGCCTGGTCGAGAGCTCTGCGGTCGGCGCGCTTCTCACCGTGATTGCCGCTCTCATCGAACGCAAACTCACCTGGCAGGTCATGGAGAACTCCCTCCGGAACACGCTGTCGGTGACCTGCATGTTCATGTGGATCATTCTGGCGGCACTCTGCTTCAGCGCCGTCTACGACGGTCTTGGCGCGGTAAAGGCGATCGAGACCCTGCTCGTGAAAACGTGGGAGTTCGATCCCTGGACGATCCTGATCCTGATGCTGATCTCGTTCATCATCATGGGGTCGTTCCTCGACGATACCGCCATGCTGGTGATCGTGGCGCCGCTCTACATCCCGCTCGTTATCAAGCTGGGCTTCAACCCGATCTGGTTCGGCATCCTCTACACCGTAACCTGCCAGATCGCTTACATTACCCCGCCGTTCGGCTACAACTTGTTCCTGATGCGCGCCATGGCGCCGCCCGATATCACCTTGGTGGATATCTACCGGTCCATCATCCCGTTCTTTGCCCTGATGGTGATCTCCTTGATCATCCTCATAATCTTCCCGCAGATTTCGCTATGGTTGCCGCAGCAATATGTTGGAAGATGATCATGGAAGGACTAACGAAGTTGTCGTGGGCGAACTGGGAGGAAATGGACAAGTAGGCTTGTCGCAGGATGGAAGTCTCGGCAATGCCCTGCCGGTGCTTCGTGTGTGGTTCAACAGGGAGTGGCGAAGATGACCAAGGTTACCAAAGTCAGTAAGCGTGATTTCTTGAAGAAGGCCGGACTTGTCACGGCCGGTGCCGCTGCAACGACCGTGGCGGCGCCCTATGTCGCGAAAGCCGCGCCGATCAAATGGCGGCTGCAGACCTATGCCGGCCCGGCTCTCGCCGAGCATGTCGTCAAGAACTCGATCGACGTCTTCAACAAGGCCGCCAACGGCGAGATGGTGATCGAGCTCTACACCGCTGACCAGCTTGTGCCCCAGGGCGAGCTCTTCCGGGCGGTACAGGCCGGCACCATCGACGCTGCCCAGAGCGACGACGATTCGGCGGCGGCGCCGGTCGACGTCAAAGTGTTCGCGGCCTATTTCCCCTTCGCCTCGCGCTATTCGCTCGACGTTCCAACGCTGTGGGAATGGTACGGCCTGAAGCAGATCTGGGAGGAGGCCTATGGCGAGGTGAAGGGCGTCACCTGGCTGAGCACCGGCTCATGGGATCCGTGCAACTTCGCCACCACCAAGCCGATTAAGTCGGTGGCCGATCTCAAGGGCCTGCGTGTCTATATGTTCCCGACCGGCGGCCAATTCATGGAGCAATTCGGTGTGGTGCCGGTGTCGCTGCCATACGAAGACGTGCAGCCCGCCATTCAGACCGGCGAGCTTGACGGCATCTGCTGGTGCGGCATCACCGAGTGCTACACGGTGGGCTGGGCCGACGTCACGAAATACTACCTGACCAACAATATTTCGGGAGCGTGGGCCGGATCGTATTTCGTCAATACCGAGAGATGGAACGAGGTGCCGGAGCACCTGAAGCAGCTCTTCAAGATGTGCATCGACTGGTCCCATTATTATCGCCTGCATTGGTATTGGTGGGGCGAGGCGCATTACCGCACTACCGGCGGCAAGCTGGAGCTGACCACCATCCCCGATGAGGAATGGAAGACGGTCGAGGATAAGGCCGGAGCCTTCTGGTCCGAGATCGCCAAGACCAGCCCGCGTTGCGCCAAGGTCGTGGAGATTCTCGAGAAGTACAACGAGACCATGGTCAAGGCCGGCCCGCCCTACCGCTACTGATCGATCGTCAGGGCACATCAAGATCCGCGCGGCAAAACTTGCCGCGCGGATCTCGTCTAACCTCCTCTAGACATAGATTTCGGCATGGCAGGCACATTGACGTTGCAGGAATTGCGGGGGGCGGCGGACCGTGGCGAGATCGACACGGTCGTGGTCTGCTTTCCCGACATGCAGGGAAGGCTCATCGGCAAGCGTTTTCACGCCGAGTTCTTCCTCGGGGGCGCCCACGAGGAAACCCACGGCTGCGACTATTTGCTCGCCAACGACATCGATATGGAGCCGGTGCCGGGCTACGCGGTAGCCAACTGGGAGAAGGGCTACGGCGATTTCGTCATGAAGCCCGACCTGGCGACGCTCCGGCGAATTCCTTGGCTGCCGGGAACCGCTCTCGTGCTTTGCGACGTGGTCGATCATCATCATCACGAGCCGATCCCGCATGCGCCTCGCGCGATGCTGCGCAAGCAGATCGCGCGGCTCGCGGCGATGGACATGTCGTCGTTTTTCGCCTCGGAGCTCGAGTTCTATCTGTTCGACGAGACCTACGAGTCGGCGCAGGCGAAAGCCTGGCAGGATATCAAGACGGCCGGCAGCTACATCCAGGACTATCACGTCTTCCAGACGACCAAGGAGGAGGGCGTGATGCGGGCAATCCGCAACGGACTGCAGGGCGCCGGCATCGCGGTGGAGAACTCAAAGGGCGAATGGGGCCCCGGCCAGGAAGAGATCAATGTCCGCTACGCCGATCCCCTGACCATGGCCGACTGGCACGTCATCCTCAAAAACGGCTGCAAGGAAATCGCCTACTCGCTCGGCAAGGCGCTGACCTTCATGGCCAAATGGCGCTACGACCTGGCCGGCTCGTCGAGCCATATCCACACCTCGCTGTGGGATGCCGGCGGCAAGACGCCGCTGTTTCTCGACCCCAACGGCGAGTACGGCATGTCGGCCTTGATGCGCCACTTCGTAGCCGGACAGCTCGCCTATGCACGGGAAATCACCTGGTTTCTCGCGCCCTACATCAATTCCTATAAGCGCTTCCAGGTCGGCACCTTCGCCCCGACCAGGGCGATCTGGTCGCTCGACAACCGCACCGCCGGCTTCCGCCTGTGCGGCGCGAACAGCAAAGCCATCCGCATCGAATGCCGTATTGGCGGCGCCGATCTCAATCCCTATCTAGCCTTTGCCGCGCTGACCGCTGCCGGGCTTGCCGGCATCGAGCAGAAGCTGGAGCTCGAGGCGCCTTATGTCGGCGACGCTTACCAAGACAAGTCACTGCGCGAAGTGCCGAAAACGCTTCGCGAGGCGACGGAATTGATGAACACCTCGACGATGCTGCGCGCTGCCTTCGGCGACGACGTCATCGACCACTATGTACATACTGCAAATTGGGAACAATTCGAGTATGACCGCCGCATCACGGATTGGGAGCTAAAGCGCGGCTTCGAGCGCTATTGAGGTCATCAGAGAACCATGTCGGAAAGCGTCAAGATCATCTCTCCTGTCGACGGCTCGGTCTACGCCGAGCGCCCGGTCGCGCGCGATGCTGACATCGCGAGCGCGGTATCGACGGCCCGCGCCGCGCTGCCCAAGTGGAAGACCGTTCCAGTCGCCGAACGCGCGCGTTACATGCTCGCCTTCCTCGACGCGCTTCTGGCGATGAACGACGACATCGCGGTGGAACTCGCCTGGCAGATGGGCAGGCCGGTCCGCTATGGGGGCGAAAAGGGCGGCGTCGAGGAGCGCATACGCGCCATGGCGGCGCTGGCCGAGGAGGCGCTCAAACCCTATTACCCGCCGGAGAAGGGCGGCTTCCGCCGCTACATCGCGCGCGAGCCGGTCGGCCTGGTGATGGTCATCGCGCCGTGGAACTATCCTTATCTCACCGCCATCAACACCATCGTGCCCGCGCTTCTCGCCGGCAATGCCGTCATCCTGAAGCACGCCGCGCAGACCTTGCTGGTCGGCGAGCGTATCGCCGAGGCGTTCCGGCGTGCCGGCCTGCCCAAAGGCCTGTTCCACAATCTCGTCCTGTCGCATGAGCAGACCGAAAAGCTGATCGGCTCCGGCCAGATCGACCACATCAACTTTACCGGGTCGGTCGCCGGCGGCCGCGCCATCGAGCGCGCCGCCTCCGGCACGTTCGCCTCGCTCGGGCTCGAGCTCGGCGGCAAGGACCCGGCCTATGTGCGCGCCGACGCCAAGCTCGATCATGCCATCGAGAACCTGGTGGACGGCGCGTTCTACAATTCCGGTCAATGCTGCTGCGGCGTCGAGCGCATCTATGTCGACGCCGCGGTCTATGACGATTTCGTCGCCGGCTTCGCCGATCTCACCCGCAAATATGTGGTCGGCAATCCGCTCGACGCGTCGACTACGCTTGGACCGATGGCGCGCGGCTCCTTTGCCGACACGGTGCGGAACCAGACCGCCGAGGCGTTACGCAAGGGCGCCACCGCGCTGATCAACATGAAAGTTGAAGGCGACCGGCCGGGCTCGCCCTATCTCGCGCCCGAGGTGCTCACCAATGTCAACCACCAGATGGAGGTGATGCGGGAGGAGAGCTTCGGGCCGGTGGTCGGCATCATGAAGGTGCGCGACGACGATGAGGCGGTGACGCTGATGAACGACAGTCCTTATGGACTGACCGCCTCGATCTGGACGCGTGACATGGATCGTGCCGCCGAACTTGGCGCGCGCATCGAGACCGGCACGGTCTACATGAATCGTTGCGACTATCTCGATCCGCATCTCACCTGGACCGGGGTCAAGGACACCGGCCGCGGCGCGGCATTGTCGAAATACGGCTTCGACGCGCTGACCCAGCCGAAGAGCTTTCACCTCCGCGAAGTTTGACCCTCTTTTCATCTCGGAACAGAACATGAGCGTGCCAACCGCTAATTGGAGCTACCCGACCGCCATCCGCTTCGGCGCTGGCCGCATCAAGGAGCTGGCCGAGGCCTGCCGCACCGCCGGAATTGAGCGCCCGCTACTCGTCACCGATGCGGGCCTCGCCAAGCTTCCGATCACCGATCGGGCAATGGGCCTTTTGAAAGAGGCCGGGCTTCAAGCGGCGATGTTCGCCGAGGTCCAGCCCAACCCGGTGGACTCTAACGTCGAAGCCGGCATCGCCGCCTTCCGCTCAGGCAACCATGACGGCATTGTCGCCTTCGGCGGAGGCTCCGGTCTCGACACCGGCAAGGTGATCGCCTTCATGGCCGGGCAGAGCCGACCGCTCTGGGACTTCGAGGATATCGGCGATTGGTGGACGCGGGCGGATGCGGACAAGATCGCGCCGGTTGTCGCCGTGCCGACCACGGCGGGAACGGGGTCGGAAGTCGGCCGCGCCGGCGTGATCACGCAAGAGGCGACGCATACCAAGAAGGTGATCTTCCATCCGAAGATGATGCCGAGAGGTGGTGATCTGCGATCCCGAGCTCACCGTCGGCATGCCGCCCGCAATCACCGCCGGCACCGGCATGGACGCTCTGGCCCATTGCCTCGAGGCCTATTGCGCGCCGAGCTACCACCCGATCGCCGAAGGCATCGCGGTGGAGGGCACGCGGCTCGTGTTCCAGAATCTGCCGAAGGCCGTGGCTAACGGCAACGATCTCGAAGCCCGCGGCCACATGATGAGCGCGGCGGCGATGGGCGCTGCCGCGTTCCAGAAGGGCCTCGGCGCCATCCACGCGCTGTCCCATCCGATCGGCGCGCTCTACCACACCCATCACGGCATGACCAACGGCGTGTTCATGCCGTATGTGCTCGTCTTCAACCGCCCGGCGATCGAGGCGAAGATCGTGCGTCTCGCCGGCTTTCTCGGCATCGGCGGCGGCTTCGACGGCTTCCTTGAGGCGGTGCTCGATCTGCGCAAGAAGACCGGCGTGCCGCACGATCTCACCGGACTGAAAGTGGACGGTAGCCGCGTCGACACGGTTGTCGAGATGTCTCTGGTCGATCCGACCGCCGGCGGCAATCCCGTTCCCCTGACCAAGGAGGGGAGTCGGAAGATCTTCGACGCCGCACTGAAAGGCGACGTCGCTGCCGCAGCTGCATGACTACGCTAGCGTAACCGAGCGATGTCCGCCGGAGCCTTGCAGCGGCACGAGACCCCGTCGATGAACGCGTCGACCGACGCTTTGAAGGCCGCGTCGCGGTCGAGCGCCTTAAAGGCGGGAATCAGCGCCAGCGTCACCGGGTAGGCGAGGGGGTCGAGAGTTCGGAGCTCCGCTTCGTCCTCGTCGCCGATCGGGCGCAGCAGCCCTTCGGCCTCCGCCAGGGCATAGCCCAGGATGAAGGCGTAAAAGGCGAGCCCCAGTCCGGCGGCCTCGGCATCCGGCAGTCCGGCGTTCCGCAATGCGCGGTAGACCACTTCGCTCGAAGCATGGTCGGCGGGCCCGGTCGCGTGGAAGCGGAAGTGCAAGTGGAAGAGGCGCGGGTGACGATGGGCAAGATCGCGGTAGGCCACGGCTACGCTGCGCAGATCGGCGCGCCAGTCGGCGCTGGGCAGCGGCAGCTCGACGGTCGCCAGCGCCCGGTCGGCGATCCGCCGCAACAATTCGTCCTTCGAGCCGAAATGATGCAGGACAGTCATTGGGTCGACACCGATATGGGACCCGAACTTGCGCACCGAAAACCCGACCTCGCCGTCGCGCGACAGCATGTCGAACGCGGCATCGAGGATGGCGTTTTTGTCGAGGCCGCGACGTCCGCGCGGGCGGGAAACGGCCTTTTTTCGTGCTGTTTGCGTTGACAATTCTACACCGTAGCCAATACAGTCTTCGGTGTAGCCATACCCGCGCATGAACCCCTGTCAAGGCCGGTCCCGCGGGCGGGTACCGTGAAGGAGCAGGGTCGCGTGCGTGTCTCGAGAACAGCGATGGGTTTGAACGGGCTGAGCCCGAAAGCGCAGTTGCTGCTGCTCTGCGCCCGTATCGGCTATACGCCTCACCTGAGCTTCCAGCTTTAATTTGCCGGCCTTCGGGTCACGCTCTGCTGGAGGTTTTTCAAGTGACCAATCAATATCAAACCGCGCAATTGAGAGAGCTAGATGCTCTCCACCATTTGCACCCCTTCACCACCCACAGCTCGCTCCGGGCAACCGGCGCGCGCGTCATCGTGCGCGGCGAGGGGCCCTATATCTGGGACAGCGAAGGCACACGCATTCTCGACGGCATGGCCGGGCTGTGGACCTGTAACGTTGGCTATGGCCGTAAGGAGCTTGCGCAGGCGGCTTACGACCAGATGGTCGAGCTGCCCTTCTACAATACGTTCTTCAAGACGACGCACCCCCCGGTTGTCGCCCTGTCACGCAAGCTCGCGGAGCTGGCCCCGGACAACCTCAATCAGGTCTTCTTTGGCTCGTCGGGCTCGGAAGCCAACGACACCGCGATCCGTCTGATCCGGCATTACTGGGTCCTCAAAGGCGAACCCAAGCGGCGCATCATCATCTCGCGCAAGAACGCCTATCACGGTTCGACGATCGCCGCCGGGTCGATGGGCGGCATGGCCCACGTCCATGCGCACAGCTATCCGGTCTATGAAGGCTTCCGCCATATCGTCGATCCTTACTGGTACGGCGAGGCGGAGGTGGGCGAGTCGCCCGAGGCGTTCGGCCTTCGCGCCGCGCGCGCGCTTGAGGATGAGATCCTGGCGCTCGGGCCTGAGAATGTTGCCGCCTTCGCCGGCGAGCCCGTGCAGGGCGCGGGTGGCGTCAAGATTGCTCCCGAGAGCTACTGGCCCGAGGTGCAACGCATCGTCGACAAATATGGGATCCTTCTCCTTGCCGACGAAGTGATTACCGGCTTCGGCCGCCTCGGCAGTTGGTTCGGCTCGCAGCATTACGGCATCCGCCCCAACCTCCTTACTTTCGCCAAGGCGGTGACGTCGGGCTACATTCCTCTGTCCGGCGTCTTCGTCGACGACAAGATCGTCGACGCGCTGATGGCGCATGACGACGACTTCCATCACGGCTACACCTTCTCCGGCCACCCCGTGGCGTGCGCCGTCGCGCTCAAGAACCTCGAAATCATCGAGCGGGAGAGGCTCGTCCCGCGCGTCAAGGAAGTTACCGGCCCGGCGCTCGCCAAGATGCTCGGCAAATTCAAGGATCACCCGCTGGTCGGCGAGGTTCGCTCGATCGGGCTGCTCGGCGCTATCGAGCTGGTCGCCGACAAGCGCGACGCGCCGTCGCTTCGCCGATCCGGGCCGGGTCGGGCTCATCTGCCGCGATCACTTCTTCCGCGAAGGGTTCATCATGCGCGCCGTGTTCGACACCATGGTCACCTCGCCGCCGCTGATCTGGACGCAAGACCAGTTCGATGAGGCGGAGGGGGCCATCGGCCGCGCGCTCGACTTGACCCTCAACGACGTTGCCGGAGAGCTCGCCGCATGAGCCGTCCGATCGTCGTCATCCCAGCCTGCACGAAGCTGATAGAAGGTCACGCCTTTGACGCCGTGGGCCGCAAGTATTCGGCGGCAATCGCCGAGGTCGCGGAATGCCAACCCTTGCTTGCCCCGCTTGGCGCCAGCATGGCGGACATCGGTGCTGTCCTAGAGGTGGCCGATGCGATCCTCCTGTCGGGCAGCGTCTCGAATGTCGCACCGGAGCATTATGGCAAAGAACCCCCGATCAAACCCGACGCCCTCGATCCGATGCGCGACGCGCTGACCCTTCCGCTCATCCGGGCCGCAATCGAAACCAAGACGCCGCTATTCGCCATCTGCCGGGGTTTCCAGGAGCTGAATGTCGCGCTTGGCGGCAGCCTGTATCAGGCCGTTCACGCCGTGGACGGGCACAACGACCACCGCGCGCGATACGATCTTCCGCTCGACGAGATGTACGGACCCGTCCACCCGATTTCGCTTCGCGGCAGATTGCGCGACTGGATCGGAAGCGACGAGATCATGGTCAACTCGCTGCACTGGCAGGGCATCGCGCGCCTCGCCGATGGGCTGAAGCCAGAAGCCTTCGCCGAGGATGGTCTGGTCGAGGCCGTGCGTGGACCGGACGACGCGACATTCTGTTTGGGCGTGCAGTGGCACCCCGAGTGGGGAGCCAAGTCGAACCCTGTCTCAACGGCGCTTTTCCGCCGCTTCGGCGCGGCGGCGAAAGGCCTTGCATCATGACGAACGCGCGGCTCACCATCGACGAGGCGCAGGCCTTTCTCGACGCGAACCCATTGGTGCAATGGATCGACACCTTCCTGTTCGACATGAACGGCATTGCGCGCGGCAAACGCATTCGCCGTTCCGATTTGCCCGGCATCGCCAAGAACGGGCTCATGATGCCGACCTCGATCTTCGTCATGGACCCGCTCGGCAATTGCGTGGAGGAGACGGGCCGCTTGTGGGAGACCGGCGACCCGGACCACCACTGCTACTTGCTCAGCCGAACGCTGGTCCCGATTCCCGTCGGCGACGGCAGGCATGCACAAGCCGTGATGGCCGTTGACGTCAAGGATGAGCTCGACCCGCGCGCGGTTCTCATTGACCAGGTTGAGCGGTTCACGCGCGCCGGCCAGACGCCCGTGGCGGCCGTGGAGCTCGAGTTCTACGTCACGAAGCGGAGCGTGAATGGCGCCTTCGCGCTCCATACGCCCGAAGGTCTTTCCGACGATCCGAGCCGGCCGCTCACCTTCGGCTTTGACGAGATGGACGTGCTGTCCCCCTTCATCGATGACATCTACCGTATCTGCGAGGTCCAGGGTCTCCCCGTCGACGCCGTCATGAAGGAATCTGGTCCCGGCCAGTTCGAGATCAATCTGAAGGATCGCTCTGATACGGTCGCAGCAGCTCTCGATGGCTTGCTTCTGAAGCGCGCGGTGAAGGCCGCGGCGCGGGCCCACCAGCTCGACGCCACGTTCATGGCCAAGCCGCACCACGACTGGGCCGGCTCGGGCATGCACATCCACCTAAGCCTGCTCGACAAGGCGGGGCAGAATCTCTTTGCCGGCGATCCGATCTCGCCGTTGTTCCGTCATGCGCTGGGCGGCATGCGTGAAACCATGGCGGACTTCATGGCGGTCTGGGCACAGTCCGCCAACGCCTACCGGCGCTATGTGCCGAAGGCCTATGTTTCCATGGCGGCGCACTGGGGCTTCAACAATCGCACCGTGGCGCTGCGTATTCCCCGCAGCAACGGCGCCGCCACCCGTATCGAGCATCGCGTCGCCGGCGCCGACGCCAATCCCTATCTCGTGATTGCCTCTATTCTTGCCGGCGTGAACCACGGTATCGCGAACCAAATCGATCCGGGGCCGGCCGTCGAGGGCAATGCGGAGACGATCGAAGCGCCGCTGCTGCCGACCGCCTGGGTCAACTCCCTCGATCTCTTTCAGCGCTCGGAGGTCGTTCGCGAAGCCTTCGGCGCGCCCTTCCAGGACGTCTTTTCTCGCCTAAAGCAGGCGGAGCGCAGTAACTTCGAGCGGATCGTCACCTCGCTCGATCACCTCTGGTACGCGCGAGTCGCGTGAGGCTGACGCAATGATGGTATCGATCACGATACGCTGACGGAGATTGCCATGACCATGATCTCCAAGAAATTCCCGACCGCGGCCCTGATCGACGGCGAGTGGGTCACTTCGGCCAAGACTTTTCCCGTCACCGACCCGGCGACCGGCGCCGAAGTGGCGACCGTCCCTGATCTCGGCGCCCAAGACGCCAAGCGCGCCATCGATGCGGCTGCCCGTGCGCTGCCCGCCTGGTCGGCCAAGACCGCGAAAGAGCGGGCAGTCATCCTCAAGCGCTGGTTCGATCTCATCACCGCCGAGACCGAAAGCCTTGCGCAACTTATGACCACCGAGCAGGGCAAGCCGCTCGCGGAAGCGCGCGCCGAGGTGGCCTATGGCGCCTCCTTCATCGAGTGGTTCGCCGAAGAGGGAAAGCGCGCTTACGGGCGCACCATTCCGACGACCTTCGCCTCCAAGCGGTACCTCACGATTAAGCAGCCGATCGGCGTTGTCGCCGCGATCGCACCGTGGAATTTCCCGATCGCCATGATCACCCGGAAAGTTGCGCCCGCGCTCGCCTCTGGCTGCACGATCGTGGTCAAGCCCGCCGAGGAGACGCCGCTCTGTGCGCTGGCGATCGCCAAGCTTGGGATGGACGCAGGCCTGCCCGCGGGCGTGCTCAACATCGTCACCACCGCGGATGCGCCCTCCGTCGGCAAGGTGTTCTGCGAGGACGGCCGGGTGCGCAAGCTCTCCTTCACCGGCTCGACCGAGGTGGGCAAGATCCTCTACCGGCAATGCGCCGATACGGTGAAGAAGCTGACGCTCGAACTCGGCGGCAATGCCCCGCTGATCGTGTTCGATGACGCCGATCTCGACCAGGCGGTCGCCGGCGCCATGGCCTCCAAATACCGCAACGCCGGCCAGACCTGCGTCTGCGCCAATCGCATCCTGGTACAGTCCGGCATCTACGACCGCTTCGCCACGGCACTCGTCGGCGCGGTCAAGAAGCTCGTCGTCGGACCCGGCATGGCGGCCGGGACCAATATCGGCCCGCTGATCAACAGCGCGGCGATCGCCAAAGTCGAGACGCTCGTCGGTGATGCCGTCAAAAAGGGCGCGAAAATCCTTATCGGCGGCGCTCTCGACAACACCGGGGCGCTCTTTTATCGCCCGTCGGTGGTGGGTGACGTGACCCCCAACATGGAGATCGTTCGCGAGGAGATTTTCGGCCCCGTCGCGGCACTGCTGCGCTTCGACACCGAGGCCGAGGCGATCAAGCTCGCCAACGACACGCCGTTCGGGCTCGCCGCCTATCTGTTCAGCCAGAACCTGAGCCGCGCTTGGCGCGTCGCCGAGAAGCTCGACGCCGGCATGGTTGGCGTCAATGAAGGCATATTCTCCAACGAGGTCGTACCCTTCGGCGGCGTCAAGGAATCCGGACTCGGCCGCGAGGGCGCCGCCGAGGGCTTGGAGGAGTACCTGGAGATCAAATACATCTGCCTGGGGGCGATTGACGCATGATCGGTCAGGTCCGGGCGGAAGATGCCTACGGATTGAGCTTGGCTAAATTGGCGGCAAGCCGTCATACTTGCCGGGTGCAAAACGGACTTTGCAGCTAACGGGGCCGAGCCAGCCGTAAGTTCAGAAGCAAGGAGGAGTGAGTATGACCGGGCAAGCCAAATCATTACGCACATCGCGCCGCTCGCTACTGAAGGGTCTGGGCGCCGCCGCGATCGGCATCAGCCTCACCAGCAAGACGCGCTCGGCCTGGGCGGCCGAGGAGCCTAAGCTCAATTTCTATAACTGGGACACGTATATCGGCGAGACCACGCTGGACGACTTTGCCGAAGCGAGCGGCATCGACGTCAATATGAGCCTGTTCGCGACCAACGACGAGCTGTTCGCCAAGTTGCGTGCCGGCAACCCGGGTTACGACGTCATTGTTCCGGGTAGCGAATTCGTCGAGCGCATGATCCAGGCCGAACTGCTCGAGCCGCTCGACCACGCCAAGATCCCCAACATCAAGAACATTGCGCCGGAGTTCATGACCGACGCGCCATTTGATCCGGGCCGCAAATACAGCTTGCCCTATACTTGGCTCGTCATCGGCATCGGTTATCGCAAGTCGAAGGTCAAAGAGATCCCGGACAGCTGGAAGTGGCTATTCGATTCGGATGTCTATAAGGGCCGCATCGCCGTCATGTCTGACGCCAGCGAACTGTTCCGCAACTGTTTCAAATATCTCGGCCAGTCATTAAACGACGCGTCGCCGGAGCTGTTGAAGAAGGCCGAAGACCTGCTCATCAAGCAGAAGCCCAACATCAAATCCTTCCACGAGGACAACGGCCAGGACCTTCTCTTGTCGGGCGAGGTCGACGTGGTGATGGAGTATAACGGCGACATCGCGCAGATCATGAAGGAGGACGACGACATCGACTTCGTCGTGCCGAAGGAAGGTGCCATGCGGCAGCAGGACACGCTGGCCATCCCGAAAGGCGCCCCGCATCCGGAGAACGCGCTGAAGTTCATCAACTTCATCTTCGAGCCGGAAACCGGGAAAGGAATTACCGAAACGATCCTGTATCCGTCGCCGAATGCCGCCGCCGTGGCGCTGATGCCGGAGGCCTACAGGAACAACAAGGTGATTTTTCCGCCGGCCGATGTCATGGCCAAATGCGAGTATCCGAATTATCTCGGGGCCGAGTTTACGCGCCTGCTCGATGAGGCGATGACCAGGCTGCGGGCATGATGCAGTGAAATCGAGCTAGCGAGCGAGGAAGCGCCGCGGTGGCAACCCGAACACAGGAGCGTCGGCTCGCCTTCTTGGCTACGGCACTGCCACCCGTCGTCTGGGTGGTGGTGTTCTTCCTTGCTCCGCTGGCGATCGTCTGGGCCTATAGCTTCGGCCAGAACCAAGGGCTGACCGAGGTCGACATCAGCGGCACCTTCGCCAACTATGTGCGGGCGCTGCAGCCGCTCTATCTCGGGATCTTCGCCAAGTCGATTTTCGTGGCCGGCATCACCACGCTGCTCTGTCTCATCATCGGTTTCCCGGTGGCGCTGGCCATCGTCTTTGCCAGCGAACGCTGGCGACCGTGGATGTTGATGCTGATCATGCTGCCGTTCTGGACCAATCTCTTGATCCGGACGTACGCCTTGATGTCGGTGTTGCGCACCGAGGGCTACGCGAATTTTACCCTCGAATGGCTGTGGAACCAGGGCAGCTGGCTTATGACCCTGGTGGGCTTGCAGCCGCTCGGCGAATTCACGCCGCTGCAGTTGCTTTACAACAATTTTGCCGTCGTGCTCGGGTTGGTCTACGTGCATCTGCCATTCATGGTGCTGCCGCTTTATGCCGCGCTCGATCGGCTCGACAAATCGCTCATCGAAGCGAGCCTCGATCTTGGCGCGGGCCATCTCCGCACTCTGTACTTGATCGTGGTGCCGCTGGCGCTGCCGGGCATCATCTCCGGCATCATCATCACTTTCGTGCCGGCGCTCGGCGCCTATCTGACGCCCGATCTTCTCGGCGGCCCCGACAGCCAGATGATCGCCAACGTCATCGAGCGCCAGTTCAAGCGTGCCAATGACTGGCCGTTCGGCGCTGCGCTGTCCTTCCTGCTGATGTACGCAACGTTCGGCGCCATCGCCATGCGCGCCTATTTCAGCCGCGGCAAGCCCGCTGACGGGCACGGTATCTGACTCATGGCCCAGCGGCGCGCTCCTCTCGAATATAATCGCATGTGGCAGATCCAAGCCTGGCTGTTCGCCGTGTTCTTCTTCCTTTACGCGCCGCTGGTTGCGCTGATCGCCTTCAGCTTCAACGACAGCAAACGCACCACTGTGTGGCGCGGCTTCACGCTCAGATATTACGAGAAGCTCTTCAGCAACGAGAGCCTTCTTACAGCCTTCGCCAATTCGCTGACGATCGCCTTCGTGGCCACGCTGATCTCCCTCGTCATCGGCACGCTCGCCGCGGTTCTCTTGTGGCGTTACCGCTTCATCGGCAGGACCGTCGTGGAGGGCGCCTTCACGTTACCCCTCGTGGTGCCGGAAATCTGCATGGGCGTTGCCATGCTGTTGTTCTTCACGCGCGTGCTGCCCTGGCCGAACAATCTCATCTGGCCGTTCAATCTCGGCTCTATCATCATCGCGCACGTATCGTTCTGTTTTCCCTTCGTCGCGCTCGTCGTGGGCGCCAGGCTGTCAAGCTTCAACAAGGAGCAGGACGAGGCGGCGCGCGACCTCGGTGCTAACGACTGGCAGGCGTTTCGCGATGTCCTTTTGCCGCACATTCGCCCGGCCTTGATTGCGGGCGCCCTGCTTGCCTTTACGTTGTCGCTCGACGATTTCGTGATCACGTTCTTCACCTCGGGGCCGGATACCGTAACCTTCCCGGTCAAGGTCTACTCGATGCTGAGGTTCTCCGTGACGCCAGAGGTCAACGCCGCATCGACCATGTTGATCCTGCTCACGGTCGTGCTCATGGTGATCATGATGGTGATGCAGAGCAGAGCCGCGAAGAATACCAAAGGATGAGTGACGTGGACCAAAAGGTAGGCAAGGACATTACGGCCTCGGCCAAGCCCATCATCAGCTTCCGCAACGTTTCGAAGCGGTGGGGCTCAACGGTCGGTGTAGACAATGTCAGCCTCGACATCGAACCGGGAGAGTTCTTTGCGCTGCTCGGGCCGTCCGGCTGCGGCAAGACGACCTTGCTGCGCATGCTCGCGGGCCTCGAAGTGCCCACGGAGGGCCACATCCTGATCGACGGTGAAGACATGGGTGACATTCCACCCAACAAACGCGCCGTGAACATGGTGTTCCAGTCTTACGCGGTTTTCCCGCATATGACGGTCGCCGACAACGTCGCCTACGGCCTCAAGATCGATCGCGTGCCGCAGGCGGAGCGGGACAATCGCGTGCAGGAGGCCCTCGACCTGGTGCAGCTCGGCCATCTTGCCGCGCGCATGCCGGATCAACTCTCGGGCGGTCAGCGCCAGCGCGTGGCGCTCGCGCGGGCGCTGGTGAAAAAGCCGAAGGTGCTGCTGCTCGACGAGCCGCTCTCGGCGCTCGACGCCAAATTACGTGAGGCCATGCGCTTCGAGTTGTCTCAGCTGCAGCAGAAGGTAGGTATCACCTTCATCATGGTCACCCATGACCAGACCGAGGCGCTGGCGATTGCCTGTCGCGTTGCCGTCATGAACAAGGGCTCGATCGCCCAGCTCGGCACGCCCTCCGACCTCTACGAGTTTCCAGCCTCTCGTTTTGTCGCCGACTTCATCGGCTCGGTGAATATGTTCGAGGGCACCTTGATCGACGACAAGCCCGACGAGGCCACCGTTGCCTGCCCCGAACTGGAGCCATATCGCGTTCACGTTCCCCATGCCGTCCTCGGCCAGGCGAAGTCGCCCGTCTGGGTCGCGATCCGGCCGGAGAAAATGAACCTGCACAAGGAAGCTAAGACGCCGCCCTCGGTGCCCGAGTGTCCTGCCGGCCATAACGTAGCCAAGGGAGAGATCAAGGATATCTCCTATCTCGGCGATATATCGATTTTTCACGTTCTGCTCGAAAACGGCCGCTTGATCCGGATCTCGCGCACCAACCGCTCCCGTTTCGACCAGGACGATTTCGGCTCGGGCGAGAAGGTCTGGGTGAGCTGGGGGGGCTCGAGCCCGGTCGTGCTCCAGTCCTGACGCCTCGCATACTAAGAAGAGTCGAAGACTCCACTGGGAGAGAACGGAACGCCCACATGCCAAATTCGGCCGAGCTGCATGAGCGGAGGATAGCGGCGGTACCCCGCGGCGTCAGCCATGCGACCGCCATCTACGCCAAGCGCGCCAAGAACGCAGAGATCTGGAGCGAGGACGGCAAGCGCTATATCGACTTCGCTGCCGGCATCGCCGTGGTGAATACCGGCCATCAGCATCCGAAGATCGTGGCCGCCGTCGAGGAGCAGATGAAGGCGTTCAGCCACGTCTGCTTTCAGGTCACGCCTTATGAGTCCTACGTGCGACTTGCCGAGCGACTGAATGCGCTTGCACCCGTCGCCGGTCCGGCCAAGACCATGCTGGTCTCCACCGGTGCCGAGGCGGTCGAGAACGCGGTGAAAGTCGCGCGCGCCTATACCGGCCGTCCCGGCATCGTCTCGTTCAGCGGCGGCTTTCACGGTCGCACGCATATGGGCATGGCGCTGACCGGCAAGGTCGTACCTTACAAGAAGGGCTTCGGACCGTTTCCCGCCGAGATCTACAATGTTGCCTTTCCCAACCTTTATCACGGGGTCGACAGCGAGCAGAGTCTTGCCGCCCTCAAGGCGGTGTTCAAATACACGGCCGACCCTTCCAGCATCGCCGCCATCATCATCGAGCCGGTGCAGGGCGAGGGCGGATTCTATATCGCTCCGTTCGAGTTTCTCCGAGCGCTCAGGGCGTTGTGCGACGAGCACGGCATCGTTCTGATCGCCGACGAAATTCAGACCGGCTTTGCGCGCACCGGAAAAATGTTCGGGCTCGAGCATGCCGGTATCAAGGCCGACGTTGTGGCGATGGCCAAGGGCTTGGCCGGCGGTCTGCCGCTGTCCGCCATAACCGGACGCGCCGACATTATGGATGCCTCCAGCCCCGGCGGCCTCGGCGGCACCTATGCCGGCAACCCCGTCGCCTGCGCCGCCGCGCACGCCGTGCTGGATGCGATCGAGGAGGAAAAGCTCTGCGACCGTGCCAATGCCATCGGCAAGATCATTCTCGACCGCTGCAATCAGATCAAGGGCCGCTCCAACCTGAACTGCGTGGGGGATGTCAGGGGGCTCGGCGCTATGTGCGCCATCGAGCTGGTGAAGGATGTTGCCAGCGGCGAGCCGGCGCCGCAATTGACTCAGACCTTGATGAAGGTTGCCAACGAGAACGGGCTCATTCTTCTGTCCTGCGGCACCTACGGCAACGTCATCCGCTTTCTCGTGCCGCTTACCGCCAGCGATGAACTTGTTCGCGACGGCATGGACATCTTCGAGGCGAGCCTCACCGAAGCCGTGACCCGGGTCGCATGAGCTCTGCTTCTACTCAACAGGCACCAGGCACTGACATGAGCGCACGGCTCACGACCAACGATCTCGAAGCATTCTGGATGCCGTTCACGGCGAACCGCCAATATAAGAAGGCGCCGCGCCTGATCGTCAGCGCCGAGCGCACGCACTACACCACCGATGATGGACGTCGCGTGCTCGACGGCACCTCCGGACTGTGGTGCGTCAATGCCGGCCATTGCCGCCCGAAGATCGTCGAGGCGATCCGCAAGCAAGTTGGCGAGCTCGATTTCGCCGGCACCTTTCAGCTGGGCCACCCCAAGGCCTTCGAGTGCGCCTCTAAGCTGGTCAACATCGCCCCGCCTGGTTTCGACCACGTGTTCTTCACCAACTCCGGCTCGGAGTCGGTCGAAACCGCGCTGAAGATGGCGCTTGCCTATCACCGGGCAAAAGGCAACGCGGCGAAGACGCGCCTGATCGGCCGCGAGCGCGGCTATCACGGCGTCAACTTCGGCGGCACCTCGGTCGGCGGCATTCCCAATAACCGCAAATGGTTCGGCACCCTTGTCTCCGGCGTCGACCATCTCCGCCACACTCATGATTTGGCCCGCAACGCCTTCAGCCGCGGCGAGCCCGAGCACGGCGCCGAGCTTGCCGACGATCTCGAGCGTCTCGTGGCGTTGCACGACGCCTCGACCATCGCCGCCGTGATCGTCGAGCCCGTGGCGTGCTCGACCGGCGTGCTGATCCCGCCCAAGGGCTATTTGAAGCGCCTCGCCGCGATCTGCGCCAAGCACGACATTTTGCTGATCTTCGATGAGGTCATCACCGCTTTCGGCCGCCTCGGTACACCGTTCGGCGCCGACTATTTCGGCGTGTCGCCCGACATCATCACGACGGCAAAGGGCATCACCAACGGCACCATTCCGATGGGCGCGGTATTCGTGAAGACGAAAATCCATGACGCGTTCATGAGCGGTCCGGAGGAGGTCATCGATTTCTTCCACGGCTATACCTACTCGGGCCACCCGGTCGCCTGCGCAGCCTCCATCGCGACGCTGGAGGTCTACAAGGAAGAGGGACTGCTGACGCGCGCGGCGGAGCTTGCGCCCTATTGGGAGGACGCCGTCCACTCGCTCAAGGGCCTTCCGCATATCATCGACATCCGCAATATCGGGCTGATCGGCGCCATCGAGTTCGATCCCATCCCCGGCGAGCCGTCAAAGCGCGCCCACACGCTCTTCGTTGAGGCGTTCAATCGTGGTCTGCTCGTCCGCGCCACCGGTGACATCATCGCACTCTCGCCGCCGCTCATCATCGAAACGAAGGAGATCGACCAGTTGATCGGCATCCTTTCTGGCGTGTTCAAGGCCGGGAATTGAGAAGCAGTGACGGCCATGCAAACGATTCAGAACGCCATCGACGGCCACAAGGTCACGTCGTCATCGCAGCGCCGGGCCCCGGTCTACAACCCCGCCACGGGGGACCAGACCGCCGAGCTGCCGCTCTCGAGCGCCGAGGATGTGAATGCCGCCGTCGCGGCCGCCAAGAAGGCCGCCGTCGGCTGGGGCGCGACGCCGCCGCTGAAGCGCATCAAGCACATGTTCCGCTTCAAGGAGCTTCTCGATCGTAACGCCGACGAGATCGCCCGCGCGATCTCGAACGAGCACGGCAAGACGCATGCCGACGCGGCAGGCGAACTCGCCCGCGGCATCGACGTCGTCGACTTTGCCTGCGGCATCCCGCATCTCCTGAAAGGCGAGTACAGCCGCAACGTCGGACCCGAGATCGACAGCTGGTCCGACCGCCAGCCGCTGGGCGTGGTCGCCGGCATTACGCCCTTCAACTTCCCGGCCATGGTGCCGATGTGGATGTACCCGGTCGCCATCGCTTGCGGGAACACGTTTGTTCTCAAGCCGTCCGAGCGCGATCCCTCCGCATCGATGCTGATCTGGGAGCTGTTCCAGGAGGCCGGCTTCCCGCCCGGCGTGCTCAACGTCGTGCACGGCGACAAGGAAGCCGTGGATACGATCCTAGATCACCCCGACATCAAGGCGGTGAGCTTCGTCGGCTCGACGCCGATTGCCGAGTATGTCTATACGCGCGGTTCGGCGTCCGGAAAACGCGTGCAGGCTCTGGGTGGCGCCAAGAATCACATGATCGTCATGCCGGACGCCGACCTGGATCAGGCCGTCGACGCGCTGATGGGAGCAGGATTCGGCTCCGCGGGCGAGCGCTGCATGGCGATCGCGGTCGCGGTGCCGGTCGGCGAGAAGACCGCGGACCGGCTGGTCGAGGCGCTGGCGCCAAGGATCCGCACGATGAAGGTTGGCCCGGCCACGGACAAGGAGTCCGAGATGGGTCCCGTGATCACGGCCGAGGCCAAGCAGCGTATCACCGACCTCATCGGCCAAGGTGTCAAGGAAGGCGCTGAGCTCGTCGTCGACGGGCGCGGGCTTGAGCTGCAGGGCTACGAGCGCGGTTTCTTCCTCGGCGGCTCGCTGTTCGACCGCGTGACCAAGGATATGACCATCTACCAGCAGGAGATCTTTGGGCCCGTCTTGTCCGTGGTGCGGACTGAGGGCTATGCGGAAGCCGCCGATCTGGTCAACAGCAACGCATACGGCAACGGCGCCGCCATCTTCACCCGCGACGGGGACGTCGCCCGCGCCTTTGCCGCTTCGATCGAAATCGGCATGGTCGGCATCAATGTGGCGATCCCGGTTCCGGTCGCTTATCATTCTTTCGGCGGCTGGAAGCGGTCCCTGTTCGGCGATCACGCCGTCTACGGCCCGGAGGGCGTGCGCTTCTACACGCGCCTCAAGACCGTAACCGCGCGCTGGCCGACCGGCATCCGCGCCGGCGCCGAGTTCCATTTCCCGAGCTTGAAATAGGCAGTCTAGCCGGCAGCTGGGTGAGCTCTTTCCTCATTGCATGCCTTGATGGGAATGAGGTTTGGCAGTGACGAAACCTTATCCGCCGGCACGCACGCAGTGACTCCGGCCTTTCTGGCGCTTTCGACGAACAGCATGGCGGCATCGTCCGGATAGCCACCGCCATCACTTAGATATTGCTCGACAGTCCAATTCGGATCGAGGCGTGCGACTTGCGCCGCAGCGACTTTCGCCGCGCCCATGTCGCCCGTCATGGCGCTTGCCGCCGCGAGGATACGCATAGTCCGTCGCGAAGGGGTCGGTGACGAGCTTCGTGTACTTCACGCGATTTATCGAACTGCCCGCCAAAGAAGTACACGTAAGCGAAGCCCCTGATTGTACCAGTTCGGATAGTTGGGGTTCAGCTGCAGCGCTTTCTCCGCTAACTCTACAGCGCGCTCGGGCTGACCCAGTGGCGGAAGATACCAGGCAATTAGAATGAGAAGGTCTGCGTTGTTAGGAGCCAAGGCCTCGGCTGTGGCGAATTGCTTAAGCGCCTTGTCTGGCATGCCCTGATAAACGAAGGCATGTCCCAGGACGAGCTGGGTCTCTCCATCGCTCGGGTCTAGACGCGCGGCGCTGTGCGCAGCCTCCATCTGCTTGGACATATTGTCTTCCGGCGTGCCGAGGCCGAACTCCAGTCGATACTCGTAAATATATGCCAACCCCACATAGGCTCTCGCGAGCCGCGGATCGATCTCGATCGCGTTTCGGAACAATCGTTCCGCTTCGTCCAGGCCTTCCTTGGTGACACCGCCGACGGCGCCACCATGTTTGGCCTCCATTCCAAGGAGATAGGTGTCATAGGCCGTCAAATCGCTGGGCGGCTTACGCCTGATGAGGGAGCGCTCCGCATCCGCCACCGCGCCCGCGTAGCCGATGAGGGTGCCGGCAATCTTTCCCGTCACGTCGCTCTGCACGTCGAACAGATCTGTTGCGGGGCGATTGTAGCTGTTTGACCAGACATGCCCCCCGGTTTTCGCGTCGATGAGCTGGGCAGTGACACGAATTCTGTTGCCGCTGGGTTGGATGCTGCCTTCGAGCACATAACGGACGCCGAGGTCGCGGCCAATGCTCCTCACGTCCGTCGGCTTCCCGCGGTAAACTTCCGTGGAGTTCCGGGCAACAACGAACAGGTCCTTCGAGTGCGACAGGTCTGTGACGATGTCCTCGGTAATACCGTCGGCAAAGCGATCCCACTGTGGATCGTTGCCGATGTTCTCGAACGGCAACACCGCGATCGAAGCTTTTTCAGGTAACGGGCTGAATGGAGTCCACCACCGCCAAAGGCTGAACCCCACGAGCACTACAAGTAGGAGTGCAACGATGGAGGCAGCTAAGACTCCGATGGGCCACTTGCGAACGGCCGGCCGAGAGACGCCAGAACTCGGCCGTTGGCCGGAAGCGATCGCGGCCGCCGCCTGGTTGAACTCAATGTGCGGTGCGTACGTGCCCTTCGGCAGGTCGATACGGATCGGATCCTCACGACCGTCGGTCTCATAATATTCGCGAAGCTTGTCGCGCAGCCGCGCCGCTTCGATGCGCACGATCGGGTCGACAACCGGATCGAACGTCTCAGGACGATCGAACACCTCCAAGCCGACATTGTAGCCCTTCAGCCGCTCGCCGCGCCCGGCGAGCGTTTCGTTGACGACATATTCCAGGAATCGCTGGCGGCGCCGCGAGTGGACAAACGAGCCGCTATGGAGAATGCGGTCGAGTTGCTCACGGATGGCCCGCTGGTCGGCTTCGCTCCAGCAATTGAGGATCATTGCCGTCACATTCCAACTCCCGCGCCAGCGGCGAAGATCCGGGGGTTAGCTACCGTTACATACTAGGACCGATGCGCTGGTCCTGTCACCGTCCCGCTCCGGTCATCAATGGAGGTAACCATGAACCGCAAGACCCTTATGATTGCGCTGTCCCTGACGCCGATGCTCCTAAGCGGCGTGGTCAAGGCTGGCGAAACAATCGAGGAATCAGGCGCCATCGCTTGCGTCAACGACAAATGGGACGAGAAGGAGATTGCTGAGGGTCACAAACAGGTCGTCTACGCCGGGCGATGCGTCAAGATTCCCTACGATTCCGCGGCGCCAAAGGCGACCGAAGACTGTGTCGGAAACTACGAGTACCTGCCGGACGGAAGCTGGAAGGGCGCCGGAACCTGCACGCGCACCGTCAAGGACGGCAAGATCTATGAGGCCTGGCAGGAAGGGTCTGACCTCAAGGAGTGGGTCTACAAGCATGCCGGCGGCACCGGCAAATATGAGGGTGTCTCGGGCGGCGGAACCTACTCCTACGACAACCTCACCGACACGCTCGCTGGCGGAACCTACAAAGGCATGACCGTTCTGCCGTAGCATCGCGAGACGAAGCGGCGCCAAAAGAAAAGCCGGTCCGTCCCGGGGGGAGGGAGGCGGACCGGCAACGGACGCGGGGGGATGCGTCCGGGAAAAATCTAGTTGCGCTTACTCAGCCGCGACGAGGCGCACTTTTCCCTTGGTCGACGGCCCGCGGTCGAAGCCGAGCGAGGCGGCGACCGCCGCATGCGTGATGCGACCGTTGCGGACATTGAGTCCGGCGGCGAGATGCGGGTCGTCATCGAAGGCAGCCACGCCCTTGTTGGCGAGCTTGATCACGAAGGGCAGGGTGGCATTGTTGAGCGCCTGCGCCGAGGTGACGGGCACCGCGCCCGGCATGTTCGCCACGCAGTAATGGATGATGCCGTCGACCTCGAAGGTCGGATCGGCGTGCGTCGTGGGCCGTGAGGTCTCGAAGCAGCCGCCCTGGTCGATCGACACGTCGACGAGCACGGCACCAGGCTTCATGTCCTTGAGCATCGCGCGCGTGACGAGCTTAGGCGCGCTCGCACCGGCGACCAGCACGGCGCCAATCACCACATCGGCCGCCAGCACTTCGGTCTCGATGCTCTCCATGGTCGAGGCCAGCGTGCGTACGCGGCCCTCGAACAGTTCGTCGAGCTGTCTCAGCCGCGGCAGCGACCGGTCGATGATAGACACATCGGCGCCAAGGCCGACCGCCATGCGTGCCGCATGCGTGCCGACGACACCGCCGCCAAGCACCACAACCTTCGCCGGGCGAACGCCCGGGACGCCGCCCAACAGCACGCCACGTCCGCCGGTTGGACGGCGCAGCGCGATGGCCGCGGCCTCGATCGCCAAGCGTCCCGCGACTTCGCTCATCGGCGCAAGGAGCGGAAGGCCTCCGGCTGAATCCGTGACGGTCTCATAAGCGATCGCGGTCGCACCGGATGCCATCAGGCCACGCGCCTGCTCGGGATCGGGCGCGAGATGCAGATAGGTGAACAGGATCTGGTGCGGCTTGAGCCGGCGATATTCGACTGCCTGAGGCTCCTTGACCTTTACGATCATCTCAGCTTCGGCGAACACGGCCTCCGCCGTGGGGAGGATGCGGGCGCCCGCCTTTTCGTAGGCCGCGTCGGCGGCAAAGATGCCGGCGCCGGCGCCGGACTGCACCAGGACGTCGTGGCCGCGCGCTACGAGCTCGCGCACCGAGCCCGGCACGAGCCCAACGCGGAACTCATTGCTCTTGATCTCTGTCGGAACGCCGATGCGCATGATTGCCTCCGTTTTAGGAGCTAGCTGTCTCACCATGAAGACTGCCGCAAATTGGGGAACGATTGTTGGCGTTTTATTCAGGAGAAGCGATATATTGTGCATAATATCGGCGTTAAACATGCAATGAGCGCAGGAAAATGAAAGAAATTGACATAGACGCGCTAGATCGGGCGATCCTAGGAGCCTTGATCGAGGACGGCCGTCTGAGCCAGGTCGAGCTCGCCGAGCGCATTCCGCTCTCGGCCACGGCGATCGCCCGGCGCATCCGCGCGCTCGAAGAGAAGGGCGTCATTCAAGGCTACCAGGCACGCATCAATCGGCAGGCTCTCGGCCTCTCGGTGACGGTGATCGTGCAGGTCGGTCTCAAGAGCCAGAACGAGGACCTGCTGAAGGCGTTCGAGGAGGCCGTGGCCTCCGCGCCGTCGGTCGCTTCTTGCCACCTGATGTCGGGTGAGGACGACTACCTCGTCACCGTCCTGGCGCGCGATCTTGCCGATTTCGAGCGCATCCATAAAGAGCAGCTCTCCCGGCTTCCCGGCGTTGCGCGCCTGAAATCGAGCTTCGCGCTGCGGGAGGTGGCCAATAGATCGCTGCCCGCGTCCTGCCTGCTGCCCTGAGAGCGAATGATCGCTCGAACATCAATTTTTGTAGCGCGCCGCGTTTTCGGACTTGCTGCGCGAGCAGTATCCCGCGCTTCTACAGGACCACCAAGTGTGACACACTTCGATAGCTCACCTGCTCGATAGGCAGGTTTCTTGCTTTCGTCGTTCACAACAACGACTGGGGTCTCCTGCCATGTCGCGCACGCCTCTATTCGCCGCCATCAAGAAGGCTTTGGCTCTTTCTGTCCGCGATGATGCGCTGATTGTGCCGCGAACGTCCGCTCTGACAAGGCGGCGACTGCTGCGGATATCCGCCGCCGCCGCTGGCGCCGCGGCGCTGTCGCCGGTCCTGGACTGGAGCGCTTACGCCAAACAGCAGCCGCCCAAGGGGCCGGTCGCCATCATCGGCGGCGGCGTTGCCGGGCTGACCGCCGCCTATCGTCTGCAAGCCGCCGGCGCGACGCCGATCGTTTACGAGGCGAGCAATCGTTGGGGTGGACGCATGTTCACCCACTACGATTTCTACAAGGGCATGTTCTGCGAGCTCGGCGGCGAGTTCGTCGACACCAACCACGAGGATCTGCAAACGCTCGCGACCGAGCTCGGCGTGGAGATGCAGGAATTG
>CAWEUF010000009.1:0-520549 GCA_963812105.1 uncultured Alphaproteobacteria bacterium | reverse complement strand
GAGACCCGCAAATAGTATCTCAGTCGCTGTAATTGCCTTGCTTGCCGCTGGCGGTGTCGCGCTCGCCGAGACGCCGACAGCCATCGGCGAAGGCGAGGGCGAAGTCGATATCGTCGCCTGGCCCGGTTACATCGAGCGCGGCGACACCGATAAGAACTATGACTGGGTCACCGCCTTCGAGAAGGAGACGGGCTGCAAGGTCAACGTCAAGACGGCGGCAACCTCCGATGAGATGGTGACGCTCATGAACCAAGGCGGGTTCGACCTGGTCACCGCCTCGGGCGATGCGTCGCTCCGCTTGGTCGCCGGCAAGAAGGTCCAGCCCATCAATATCGACCTGATCCCGAGCTGGAAGACGGTTGACGATCGACTCAAGGAAGCGCCCTGGCACACGGTCGACGGCGTGCATTACGGTGTTCCCTTCCAATGGGGACCGAACGTGCTCGCCTACAACACCGATGTTTTCAAGGAGGCGCCGAAGAGCTGGACGGTCGTGTTCGAGGAGCAAACGCTTCCCGACGGCAAGAGCAACAAGGGACGCGTGCAGGCCTATGACGGCCCGATCTACATCGCCGACGCGGCTGTCTTCCTCATGAAGCACAAGCCGGAGCTCGGCATCAAAAATCCTTACGAGCTGAACGCCGAACAATATGCCGCGGCGATCGCCTTGCTTCAGGCTCAGAGAGCGCTGATCGGCCGCTATTGGCACGACGCCATGGTGCAGGTCGACGACTTCAAGAACGAAGGTGTCGTCGCCTCCTCGTCATGGCCGTTCCAGGTCAATCTCCTGGCCGGCGAGAAGAAGCCTGTCGCCTCGACCATCCCCGAAGAAGGGGCGACGGGGTGGGCCGACACGACGATGCTGCATTCCGAAGCCAAGCATCCCAACTGCTCCTATAAATGGCTCGAGCATTCGCTCAGCCCCAAGCTGCAAGGCGACCTCGCGTCCTGGTTCGGCTCGGTGCCGTCGGTGCCGGCCGCCTGCAAGGGTAATGAGCTGTTGACCGACACGGGCTGCGCGACCAACGGCTTCGACAATTTCGAGGAGATCTGGTTCTGGCGTACGCCGACGGCCAAGTGCGAAGAGGAGGGCGCCTGCGTGCCCTATTCGCAATGGGCAAAGGACTACATCGCCATTCTCGGCCAGTAACGCGTCTGACAACGATCGGCCCGGGGTCTCCCGGGCCGCTCCCGCTATGGCGCAGCCCATGTCGCCTGCCGTTAGGTTCGTCAACTGCTGCCGCCACTTTGGCTCGATTCGAGCCGTCGACGGCGTCACCCTCGATATCGCTGAGGGCGAATTTTTTGCCATGCTCGGTCCGTCGGGTTCTGGCAAGACGACCTGCTTGCGCCTCATCGCCGGTTTCGAGCAGCCTGACGAGGGCCATATCGAGATTTTCGGCGAGACCGCCGAAGGCGTGCCGCCCTACAAGCGCAACGTCAACACCGTGTTCCAGGACTACGCCCTCTTTCCGCACATGACGGTGGGCGAGAATGTCGCCTACGGCCTTCGGATCAAGGGTGTTCCCCGGGCCGATCGTGAGGCCAAGGCGAGGGGCGCTCTCGCCATGGTCAAGCTTGCGCGCTACGAGGATCGCCGCCCGGCGCAGCTTTCAGGCGGCCAGCGCCAGCGCGTGGCTCTGGCGCGCGCGCTGGTGAACGGACCCAAGGTGCTGCTCCTCGACGAACCGCTCGGCGCGCTCGATCTCAAGCTTAGAGAGCAGATGCAGGAAGAGCTGAAGGCCCTCCAGAAGGAACTCGGCATCACCTTCGTCTTCGTCACACACGACCAGGGCGAAGCGCTTTCCATGGCCGATCGCGTGGCCGTGTTCAACGACGGCAAGATCGTTCAGGTGGGCGTGCCCGACGATGTCTATGAACGGCCCCAGTCGCGCTTCGTTGCCGACTTCGTCGGCTCTTCGAACGTGCTTTCGCCGGAGTTTGCGTCCCGCCACGGCGGAACTGCCAAATGGACCAGCCTCAGACCTGAGAAGATCGGTGTGTTCCAGGCGGGCAAGAAGGTCGGCGAGGGTCAAGCCCATACCGACGGCGAGATCAAGATGATCAGTTATCAAGGCGCCGTCACGCGCTTCAGCGTGGAAACTGCGGACACACGAATTTGCGCCGAGATGCCTGCCGGCGGGATGAGTTTCAAGCAAGGCGACAAAGTGCGACTGATCTGGCCCAGATCGGCGATGGTCACCATGGAGCAGGGCGCGTGAGCCAAGTAGCGACAGTCGAGCGGGGGGACGGAATCCTTGATCGGATCTCCGACGTCTTCTTTGCGCGTCCCAAGCTCCTGACCTTCCTGCTTTTGCTGCCGCCGCTGCTGTGGATCGGCATTGTCTATGTCGGCTCGCTGTTTGCGCTGCTGCTGCAGAGCTTCTACTCGCTCGACGATTACTCCGGGCTCGTCGTCCACGAGTTCACCCTCTCGACCTACGCACAGCTTCTGGAAGAGGCCAATGTTCAGATCATTTTGCGCACGGTGTCGATGGCGGCTCTCGTCACGCTCGCCTGCGCGATCATCGCCTTCCCCATCGCCTATTACGCGGCGCGCTACGCGCGCGGCTGGACCAAGGCGCTGTTCTATCTCGCGGTGATGATGCCGTTATGGTCGAGCTATCTCGTCAAGGTCTACGCCTGGAAGCTCATTCTGGCCAAGGAAGGCATCCTGACCTGGCTCGCCAGCTCCCTGCATCTTTCGTGGCTTATCGACGGTGTTTTGGCGGTTCCGGTGATCGGTGGCCCGTCATTGTCGTTCAGCTATATCGGCACGTTCCTGGTCTTCGTCTATATCTGGATCCCCTACATGATCCTGCCGACGCAAGCGGCGCTCGAGCGCGTGCCCCTCAACTACATCGAGGCGTCCGCCGATCTCGGCGCCGAGCCGAAACAGACATTTTGGACCGTGATCTTTCCGCTCGCGCTGCCGGGCATCATTGCCGGCTCCATCTTCACCTTTTCACTCACGCTCGGCGACTACATCGTTCCGACCATCGTGGGTAACTCACGCCTCATGATCGGCCAGGCGGTCTACACGCTGCAAGGGACGGCGGGGAACGTTCCGCTGGCCGCCGCCTTCACCGTCGTCCCGATGGCGATCATGGGCGTCTATCTGTGGCTGGCCAAGCGCATGGGGGCCTTCGATGTCCTCTAACGCCAAGCGCACCACACCGCTCGGCTTGCGCCTGTCGGCCATCGCCGGGCTGCTGTTCCTGCATCTGCCCTTGGCGCTGATCTTCCTCTATGCCTTCACCACCGAGGAGAGGAGCTTCCAGTTCCCGCCGCCCGGCTACACGACGAAATGGTTCGCCATCGCCTGGTCGCAGCGGCCCGATATCTGGCCGCCGCTCTATCTCTCCCTCAAGGTCGCCGCCATCGCCACCGTGCTTGCGCTCATCTTCGGCACGCTCGCCGCGGCCGCGCTGTCGCGCGCGCGCTTCTTCGGCCGCGAGACGATCTCGTTGCTGTTCATTCTACCCATCGCCCTACCGGGCATCATCACCGGCATATCGCTGCGCTCGGCCTTCGATATCATGGGTCTCGATTTCTCGATCTGGACCATCGTATTGGGGCACGCCACATTCTGCATCGTGGTCGTCTACAACAACGCCATCGCCCGGTTCCGCCGGCTCTCCGGCAATCTCATCGAAGCGTCCATGGATCTAGGCGCCAACAGCTTCCAGACTTTCCGGTATGTGATTCTGCCCCAAATCGGCACTGCGCTGCTCGCCGGCGGCATGCTCGCCTTTGCGCTATCGTTCGACGAGGTCATCGTCACGACCTTCACGGCCGGCCAGCAATCGACCTTGCCCATATGGATGTTGTCCGAGCTGATCCGGCCGCGGCAGCGCCCCGTGACCAACGTCGTGGCGGTGTTTGTCATTGTTGTTACGATGTTGCCGATCCTCGCCGCCTATTATCTGACGCGCGAAGGCGAGCACACGGGCGGCTCAACGAAATAGCCGGCGAACCACGCCGCAGGTGGAGGACAATTCATGCTCGACACGCAAATGTTGATCGGCTCGAAATTCGTCGACGGCACCGAAGCCGCAGAGGCCGTGGTCAATCCCAAGACCGAGGAGACCATCGTCAAGCTTCCCGACGCGTCTCCGGCGCAGGTCGACTCCGCGGTGGATGCCGCCGCGAAGGCGTTCCAGTCCTGGTCGCGCACGACTCCCGCCGAGCGGTCTGGCCTCCTCTTGAAGCTCGCCGATGCCATCGACGCCGATGCGGAGGCGTTCGCCACGCTCGAGGCGCTGAATTGCGGCAAGCCGAGGATCCGCGTCCTCCAGGATGAGCTGCCCGGCGTGGTCGATTGCTTTCGCTTCTTTGCCGGCGCAGTCCGCAACATGCATGGTGTCGTGGCGGGCGAATACATGACCGGGTTCACGTCGATGATCCGCCGCGATCCGATCGGCGTGGTCGGATCGATCGCGCCGTGGAACTATCCGCTGATGATGGCGGCATGGAAGCTTGCGCCGGCTCTCGCGGGAGGCAATACCATCGTCATCAAGCCGTCCGAGCAGACGCCGCTGACGACGCTGAAGCTTGCCAAGATCATCGCCGACATTTTCCCGGAAGGCGTGGTGAATGTGGTGACCGGGAAGGGCGCTACCACCGGCAGCGCCCTGATCAATCACCCGAAGGTGGCGATGGTCTCGCTGACCGGCAGCATCGGCACCGGGCAGAAAGGTGCTGCAAGCCGCCTCCGCGACGATCAAGCGGACGCATCTCGAACTCGGCGGCAAAGCGCCGGTGATCGTGTTCGACGATGCCGACCTCGCCTCCGTGGTCGCCGGGGTGAAGGCGTTCGGCTACTATAATGCCGGTCAGGATTGTACCGCCGCCTGCCGCATCTATGCCGGCAAGAAGATCTACGACAATTTGGTCGCCGACCTGTCGAGCGCCGTCAAAGAAATCAAGTTCAATCTCCCGAACGACGACGAGAACGAGATCGGGCCGCTGATCTCATCGGCGCAGAAAGGCCGCGTGCAAAGCTTCGTCGAGCGGGCGGCCAAGGGAAGGCATGTTTCGATCACCGCCGGCGGCAAGTCGCCGGGCGGCAAGGGCTTCTTCTTCGAGCCGACAGTGATTGCCGGCGCAAGGCAGGACGACGAGATCGTGCGGAAGGAAGTGTTCGGCCCAGTCGTATCGGTGACCAAATTCGACGATGTCGACCAGGCGGTCGAATGGGCCAACGACAGCGATTACGGCCTTTCCTCGTCGGTGTGGACCTCGGACATCGGCAAGGGCATGGCCACCGCGGCGCGGCTCCAATACGGGGCCACCTGGATCAACACCCATTTCATGCTGGTGAGCGAGATGCCGCATGGCGGCTTCAAGCACTCCGGCTATGGCAAGGACCTTTCCATGTATGCACTAGAGGACTACACCGTCGCTCGTCACGTGATGGTAAAGCTGTGAGAATGCGGTAAGAAACACTCCTTCTGTCAGGGTTGGTACCGACAACTATCGCCCTGGTGCAACACAGTCTTGTAGAGGATCGCTCATGTCGATTTGGGGGAAACTCGCCGCCGCCGAGCTCTTGGCCGTTGGCCCGATCGCTGCGCTTCTTGGTGACCGAGTCGCGCCCGCCGATCGGGACAAAAGGCAGGATCAGCTTGAAGAAAATCAAGTGGCTTTCACCGTCGGCGTGATCGTGCTCGGCGCCAAGATGGCCAAGGCCGACGGCGTGGTCACGGCGGACGAAGTCAGCGCCTTCAAAGCCGCGTTCAAAGTGTCTAACGCGGAAATGAAGCAGGCCGCCCGCGTCTTCAATCGCGCCAAGCAGGACGTGGCGGGCTACGAGGACTGTGCCGAGCAACTCGTCATCGTGTTCAAGGGCAACCGCAAGCTGCTCGAGGACGTGCTCGAAGGTCTGTTCCACATCGCCAAGGCCGACGAGGCATTGCACCCCGAGGAGGACCAATTCCTCGCGCAGGTCGCCAAACGGTTCGGGTTTACCGACTCCCAATTCAAATCCATCAGGGCCCGCCATGTCGCCGCCGCGGAGCGCGACGCCTACGACGTGCTCGGTCTCGAGCCCTCGGTCAGCAATGAGGAGCTGAAGAGCCAATACCGCGCGCTGGTCGCTGACAACCATCCCGACAAACTCATCGCACGCGGTGTCCCGGAGGAGTTCGTCACCATCGCCATTGAGAAGGTCGCCTCCATCAACGAGGCCTATGACGCGATCGCCAAACAACGTGGAATTTAGCCGCGGGCGACCTGGCGTCCCTGTCCGACGGCCGCGTCCGCGCCTCGAGACCGTCGGATCGAGCAACAAGGCTGCGTTGCCTTGTTTCGCGCGGCCCTAGCCGGCAGCCGCGCCAAGTGCCTTGGGATGGTCATTAACCTGCCGTTTACCCTGCCAAGTTTCGCCCCGGTTCATCGTTAACCCACGGTAAGGGTAGGGCGATACCCTGGGGCCGTGAGCGCTTGGTCCAGCGCATTCCGCGCTGGCGCGGTGACGGAACCGAGCCTCCAAATCGTGAGGATCTCTGTTATGCGTACGCGATTGAACCAGGCTTTTGCTCTTGCTGCCGCGTTGTTGGCCAGCGCCACGGCCTCAAGCCCCATCTTCGCCGCCGACCTGCCGCCTACGGCCTACCCGCCGGTCTACGATCAGGCCCCGTTGCCGCCCGAGGACGTGTTCGAGGGCTGGTGGCTGGGGGGCACGATCGGCGGCGCAACGGTCAATTACGACCTCGCGCCCGTCGGCGGCGCGGCCGATACCAGCGGCATCCTGGGCGGCGCCATCGGCGGCTATAGCTGGCAGAGCGGTCCGTTCGTGTTGGGTGTCGAGGGCGACATCCTGGCCGCCGACATCAGCGGCAGCCGCATCATTTCAGGCTCGAACCGGGTCAGCCCGAGCATCGACGCTATGGCCGATCTCCGCTTGCGGGCCGGCGTCACCGTCAGGCCCCAGGTGCTGCTGTTCGCCACGTTCGGCGGCGCATGGGCCAATGCCGATCTGCCGATCAGCGGTCCGGGCGGCGGTTCCGGCAGTGCCGACTTCTTCGGCTGGAGCGTGGGCGGCGGCGCCGAGGTTGCTCTCAATCCGAATTGGAGCGCGCGTTTCGACTACCAATTCACCGACTTCAATTCCGAGACGGTCAATTACCCGAATGGCCCGGTCGAGTTCGATCCCGACGCCAGCACCTATCGCGGCTCGCTGATCTACCGCTTCTAGCTTTTGAGTTTGCGCGTCACCGGCGCGCTCCAAGCTCGGCCAAGATGCGCGCCCAGCTGCGCGCACCCTTGTTGAAGCTCGTCAGATTGTATTTCTCATTCGGTGCATGGATGCGGTCGTCGTCAAGCGCGAAGCCGATCAGCAGGGTATCCATGCCGAGGCGCGAGCGGAACGACTCGACGATGGGAATCGACGCGCCGCAGCCGACAATCGCCGGCGTCTTGCCCCATTCCGCTTCGAGCGCGCTTGTGGCCGCTTGAAAAGACGGCGCGCCGGCATCGAAACCGATCGCCGGCGATCCGCCTTCATGGCTGAAGGATGCGCGCGCGTCAGCCGGCAAGCGGCGCTCGACGAAGCGATGGAGTCCCGCGAGAATTCGTGCCGGGTCCTGTCCGGGCACCAGGCGGAAGGAAAGTTTGGCGGTGGCGCGCGCCGGGATCACGGTCTTGGTGCCGGGTCCGCCATAGCCGCCGACGATGCCGTTGATCTCGACCGTCGGCCGCGACCAGAGCTGTTCGAGCACGCCGAAGCGGCGTTCGCCGGCCGCCTCGCTCAGACCTACCGCAGCGAGGAAACCGGCCTCGTCGAAGCCGAGCTCGCGCCAAGCGGCAAGCTGGGCCGGGGAGGGGTCGCGCATCCCGTCGTAGAAGCCGTCGATGGCGATGCGGCCATCGTCGTCGTGCAGCGCGGCGAGGATCTCCGCCAGCACGCGCAGCGGATTGAGCGCGGGTCCGCCATACAGGCCGGAATGCAAGTCCCGTGACGGGCCGCTGATGGTGAGCTCGGAGAAGGCAAGGCCGCGCAAGAAGGCGGTGATCGCGGGCGTCGCGGCGTCCCACTGCCCGGTATCGCAGACCAGCGCGACATCGGCTCTAAGCTCGTCGCCATGGGCGGTAAGAAACGGGGCGAGGCTCGGGCTGCCGGACTCCTCTTCGCCCTCGATCAACACGCTGACATCGACCGGAAGCTCGCCGTGCACCTCGAGCCACGCCCGGGCGGCCTCGAGGAAGGTCATCAACTGGCCTTTGTCGTCGGAGGCGCCGCGCGCGACGATCACCTGGCCGTAACGGGCATCCTCGACCAGAACCGGGTCGAACGGCGGCGCCGTCCACTCGTCCAAAGGGTCGGGCGGCTGCACGTCATAGTGACCGTAAAACAGCACGTGTGGGCGCCGTGTGGGTGAGGGCGCCCCGCGCCAATGGCCGACCACCATCGGCTTGCCCGAGGTCGGCGCGACCCGCGCGTCGAATCCGATCTCGCGTAATGTGCCGGCGCACCACTCCGCCGCTTCGACGCAGGAACTCGTGAAAGGCGGGATCGGTCGAGACGCTCGGGATTGCCAGCAGCCGGAACAGCCGCGCGAGCGCCGCCGGCTCTTCGCGGCCGAGCCGGTCGAGCACGCTCTGCAGCGCTTGCGGCCCGGTCACTGTCATGGCTTGCCGTCTGGGATCGCGGGCACAAGCGTCACGGCGCTGCCGGCAGGGCGCGCGACGCCGCTGCCAAAGCCGAAAAAGGGAAAGTTCGAAGATCGGGGAGAGCTATTCGCCCATTTGCACGTTGATGGCTTGCGGACCCTTGCCACGGCGGTCGGGCTCGGTTTCGAAGGATACCCGCGCACCCTCATCGACCGCCGGCAGACCCGACTTCTGCAACGCCGAGATATGCAGAAACACATCCTTGCCGCCATCGTCCGGCGTGATGAAGCCGAACCCTCGTGAATGATTGAAGAACTTGACCGTTCCCGTCTGACGCATGGGAAGCTCCTTTTCCCCTTCCAATGACTCCGCGCGCGAATGGCGCGCCGAGGAATCAGGCAAGTCTAGAAAGCGGGAAAAGAAACCGCGTCGCCCACGGAACGCTTGCGGAAAATCTCCACCCGGGTTCGCAATCTGCCCGCAAAACGCCTCACTCTAGGGGCGCTGGCCCGCCAAGCGCAAGACCCATCAAGACCCATGTGGGCCGGCGATCGCGCCGAGACCGCTGATCCGAATGCTTAATTTGGATAGGGATCGTGGAGCGGGGCGCCGTTGAGCGGTTCGGGGGGGAAGTCGAAATGAGGTCCGAAATCCTTGGGAGCAGGCGGCATCTGGGCCGGCCCCCAAACGTCGCTCAGCCTTAATGAGTAGAAGCCGACGTCGCGGTTCGATTGGTGCGGTGAATAGCCATTCGGGGAGCCCTGCTCGGCACGGTCGGCTGGCCCTTGCTGGGCTTGGACGGAGGCCATCGAGCTCAACAGGAGACCGGCGGCCGCCAATATGGCTGCGAGCGGGAGAAAGTGGCGAATGGCGGGAAGCCTGGACATATGACCTGCTAACTCGGTTGAGGCGGGAAAGTTTCGAATCACTCTCTTAAGTCTGACCCGTGTGGGTTACGAAGTCATTTGCGGCGTTCTTAGAGCCTTCCGGCGCAATCTTCGCCTCATTGGACTATGCTATTTTTGGCGGTCGCTGCCTGTCTCTTCATTGCAACAGTAGAAATTCTTCTCGCCGGGGCATCGTCATGTTTTTGCAATGAATTTCGATCGGCAGGGGCTGAGCGCGCCAAAAACCGAGGCCGGGCGCAAGCCCGGCCTGGCGACGCAGGCCCTCGAGACGCCGCTGACATAGAGTCAGACGTGGCGCCCCGAGGAACCGAACCGGCGTCCGGGGCCGGTAAATAGGCCCGGACCCGGACAGCCGTTATGAGGTGAAGCTAGGCGCCAAAGCCTGGCGCGGCGTCATCAGCCGGCGCGGCGCGTCCGCGTCCGCGAGGGCTTCATGAAGCCCGGCGTGGCGCCGAGGATGGCGTAGGGATTCTCGTTCGACGCCACCGTGACGGGCTGGCGTGACAGGCTGGAGGCCTGCAAGGCCGCGGCGCGAATTCCGTTCTGCGAGGCAGCCATTTGAGCGCGCGCCCGAGCGTTCCGCACGCCCCTGGCCCGCTTAGTCGCGGCTGCGACCCTCACCTTCGAGGCGGAAGAGTTCGCCGACACTGAGGCCGTCGCCCCCACGCTCTTCTTATTGCGCGAGGCCGTATGCGTCACGACTTTGGGCTTGGGCGCCCTGGACGGAGCGATGTCGGCCTTGGCGGTTGCCCCCAAGGATGCACCGTCTTTGGCCTTGGTGGTGGCCTCGCCCAAAGCGGCGAGCGCGCTGCCGCCGGCCGTGGTCACCCTGACTTTGGCGGTGCCGGCGTTGATCATGCCGATGCTGGCCGCCGCTGCTTTCGACAAATCGATGATCCGCCCGCCGATAAACGGCCCCCGGTCATTGATCCGCACGACCACGGACTGGCCGTTGGACAGATTCTCGACCAGCACCCTGGTGCCGAACGGCAACGAGCGGTGCGCGGCCGTCAGCTCATTGGGGTTCATCCGTTCCCCGTTGGCGGTGATATTGGCTGGTAGCGAATACCAGGAGGCGTGGCCGAGTTGGTCGGCCTTGGCCTGGTCGACAGGAAGCAGGGCAGCTGCGCCGAGAAGTCCCACCGTAATCATCTTGGCTCGCATTTCGAACATGCGTTGTGGCTCCTATTCGATTGTTTTGGGAGGTTTATAGGACCGACGAAGAATCAAGCCGGTCGCACATGTTAGTGCGAGGGGTAAGCTACGGATCAACAGGGCGAAAAATCGGCAGTGGCGGGGTAATAGCTGGGCGATTCATGGGCGGCGCCATTTATGTTCTATTAAGGTTGCCTCCTAACGTTGACGGCGCCCCGGCGTAACTGCGGAGATCACTGCCGAAATTGGCCAGGTTCCCGTAGAAAGCCAGTCGCTGGGCTGACTGCCGCTCGCCTACCGCTCTCGCCCGCCGATTCCATGGGCATTGCCGTATCTGCCTAACTCTTTGTCATCTCTCGCCTAATCCTTGCCCTTTTCAACGATTACTGTATGAGTCGTGTTTCAAGGTGAGACACGAGGAAACACTCAAGGAAAAGGACTTAGGACCAACTGCGATGACGCAGAAAAAGAAGACTCAGGAGATACAGGAGAGCCAGCAGCTCTCCCCAGACACGTCGAACCCAACAGCACGAGAACCGATGACCGGTGCTCAAGCGTCCTATCTGAAATTGCTCGCCGACGAAGTGCAGGAGCCGGCGGCGTTTCAGCAGGGCTTGAGCAAGCGCGAAGCCTCGCGGCGCATCGATGTGCTGATGGAAAGATTGAGGCTGGGCGATCTGCCGCCGCACACCGACTAGGTGTGCTTCTTCAGATCAAGCTGAAAGATCTGCGGTGCAACGACTCCGCTTGGCGCGTGCGTAGCCTGCGGCGAATTGCGGCCGGCTTGCTCGCCCTAGTGTTGCTCGTTGCCGATGCGGGCGCTGCCATGGCTCTCACGCTGACCTCAACCGCGTTCCAGCCCGGCGGCAAGATTCCCTCCAAACATACCTGCGAGGGCGGCGATGTCTCGCCGCCGCTTGCCTTCGGCAATGTGCCCGATGGCACGAGGAGCCTCGCGCTCGTCATCGACGATCCCGATGCGCCCGACCCGAAAGCGCCGAAACATGTTTGGGCGCATTGGGTTGTTTATAATCTGCCGCCTGACACCGAAGGTTTACCGGAGGACGCAGGCCGGGCGGGCCTGCCCAACGGCGCCGTGACCGGGCTTAACGACCGCAAGCAGGCCGCCTATCACGGTCCGTGTCCGCCGATCGGACGCCACCGTTATTTCCACAAGCTCTACGCGCTCGACATTTCGCTGCCGGCCGAAGCGCTCACCAAGGCCGAACTTGAGGCGGCGATGGCGGGCCATATCCTGGCGCAAGCAGAGCTCATGGCGACTTATCAGAAGGGCGATCAATAGAAGCCGCCCCCTTACCGCCTCGTCACTTGACTGTGACCTCCCGACTGGCTTGAGTGGCGTCCATGGCTAGACACCCCATGATGAGTTTCATCCATCTGACAGCTCGCGCTGGCGTCTTCGCGGCGGTGCTGATCGGATTCGCCCCGCACGCCTTCGCCGCCTGCGCCAGTCCCGCCGAATTTGGCCGGTGGCTGCAAGGCTTTAAGAAGGAGGCGGTGGCCCAGGGGATTTCACCCCAGACAGTTTCCTATGCGCTCGACGGTCTCAGCTACGACCCAGCGACCATCGCCAAGGACCGCGGGCAGGGCGTGTTCGCGCAGAGCTTCGTGCAATTTTCCGGCCGCATGGTGTCGTCCAATCGCCTCCAGGTCGGCGGCTCGCTGCTCAAGAAATATGCCGACACCTTCCGGCGGATCGAGCAGCAATATGGCGTGCCGGGTCCCGTGCTCGTCGCCTTTTGGGGGCTTGAGACCGATTTCGGCAAAGTGATGGGCAACATGGAGACCATGCGCTCGCTCGCCACGTTGAGCTTCGATTGCCGGCGCCCCGAGGAATTCCAAGAACAACTGATCTACGCGCTCCGAGTGATCGAGCGCGGGGATCTAACCCCGGCACAGATGCGCGGGCCCGCCCATGGCGAGGTCGGCCAATTCCAGTTCCAGCCGAAAAATTATTATGAGTTCGGCGTCGACTTCGACGGCGACGGCCGGATCGACCTGGTCAAGAGCGCGCCCGATTCGCTCGCCTCAGCCGCCAACTATCTGCAATCGAAGGGCTGGCGCGCCAATCAGCCTTGGCTCGAGCAGGTGAGCGTGCCGGCAAATCTGCCGTGGGATCAGGCCGACGTGACCATCAAGAAGCCGCGCGCGTTCTGGGCGCAGCATGGCGTCACCTATCTGAACGGCAAGCCGATCCCCGCCGACGATCTGCCCTCCGGGCTGGTGCTGCCCATGGGACGGAACGGGCCCGCGTTTCTCGCTTATCCGAACTTCGACATCTATCTCGATTGGAACCAGTCGCTGGTCTACACCACCACGGCGGCCTATTACGCGACCCGGCTTGCCGGAGGCCCTCCACTGAGCCGCGGCAAGGGAGAGACCGCGAGCCTCAGCTTGGCCGAGACCAAGGAGCTCCAGCAGCGCCTGGCTAAACTCGGCTTGGACGTCGGCAAGATCGATGGCGTGGTCGGCGCGGCGTCGCGCCAAGCGATCCGCACCATGCAGGTGAAATACGGTCTCCCGGCCGACGGCTATCCCAGCGCCGAGCTGCTGAGCCGTCTGCGCGGCGGCGGCTAAGGTCTTTTGCCGGCAACGCGCCGATAGGCGGCGGCTATCGCGTCCATCGGCCAACGGTATTTCCGCAACCGCGGCCGGCATTGTTTCATCGGGCATCGCTTCACCACGGAGTAACCCGATGACACCGAAAACTGCCACGCTCTCGTTTGCGCTTGCCGGTGCTCTAGCCGCGGCGCTTGCCAGCCTGTCCGCGCCTGTCGCGGCGGAAGGCGGCGACAAGGAGAAATGCTACGGCGTCTCGCTCAAGGGCGAGAACGATTGCGCCGCGGGTCCCGGCACGACCTGCGCGGCGACCGCCAAGGTCGACTATCAGGGCAACGCCTGGAAGCTCGTGCCCAAAGGCACCTGCACCACGATCGAGACGCCGTTCGGGCCGGGCTCGCTCGAGCCCGTCAAGCGGCCCTCTTAGGTTTCCTGCCGCCAACGGAGCGCCCATGACCAGTTCGGCGCCTGACCGGAACACCCCGCCGCTCCAGCGCGCCAGCGTCGGTGTCGGCTTCAAGCCCGCGCATGAAGCCGACATCGTCGGCGGCGGCCATGGCCTGGATTTCTTCGAGGTCCACGCCGAGAATTATATGGGGGAGGGCGGGCCGCCCCATCGCCTGCTCGCCGATCTTCGCGCGCTCTACCCGGTGTCGCTGCACGGCGTCGGGCTGTCCATCGGCGGCGCCGGCCCGCTCGACCAAGACCATCTCCGCCGCCTCAAACATCTGATCGACCGCTACCAGCCTGCGCTGTTCTCGGAACATCTCGCCTGGTCGACGCATGAAGGCGCTTATTTCAACGACCTCCTGCCGCTCCCCTACAACCAGGCGACTCTGGCCCGCGTCACCGATCATATCGACGAGGTGCAGGAAACTCTTCAGCGCGCCATCCTGCTGGAGAATCCCTCGACCTATGTCGCCTTCAAAGCATCGACCATGAGCGAGACCGAGTTCTTGCGCGCGATCGTCCAGTGCACCGGTTGCGGGCTGCTGCTCGACGTCAACAATGTCTACGTGTCGGCGGTCAATCACGGCTACGAGCCGATGGCTTATCTCGACGCGTTTCCCATGGAGCATGTCGGCGAGGTCCACCTCGCCGGCTTCGCCGAGGATCGCGACGACCTCGACGCACGGCTGCTGATCGACGCGCATGGCTCGCCGGTCGCCGACATCGTGTGGCTGCTCTACCGCCGCACGCTTGCCCGTCTCGGCCCGGTGCCGACGCTGATCGAGTGGGACAACGATGTGCCGTCATTCCCGGTTCTGGCCAGGGAGGCCGCACGCGCTCGAAAGGAAATGTCCGCGGAGATCGACCGGCGCGATCGTCGCCGGCGCGAACGTCAGCTCCGTGTCGTCCAACCCGAGCCGGAGCGCCGCTACGGAGAAAGCCATGCCGAGCACCGTTAACGTGCAAGCCGAGTTCGCCGGGGCCTTGCTGTCCACGGCGAGGCCGGTCCCCGCTGGGATCAACGGTGCGGCGCAGGGCCGGGCCGAGCGGCGCTTTGCCGTGTACCGCAACACCGTCGCCGCAGGCCTGATCGCGGCCTTGCAGGGGCGCTTTCCGGTGGTCGAGCGTCTGGTGGGGGAGGATTTCTTCCGCGCCATGGCGCGTGCTTACGTGGCGCTGGAGCCGCCATCCTCGCCGCTGCTGTTCCGCTACGGCGATGGCTTCCCCGACTTTATCGCCCGGTTCACGCCGGCTGCGCCGCTGCCTTATCTCGCCGACGTCGCTCGGCTCGAATATGCGCGCGGTGTCGCCTATCACGCCGCCGATCGCGACCCGCTGCCGCCGGCCTCCTTCGCCGCCCTCGATAAAGGCCGCCTGGCCGACTTCACCGTGACGCTGCATCCCTCGGTGGTCATTGTGACCTCGGCCTTTCCGATCCTGTCAATCTGGCTGGCGAACCAGTCCGAGACGGTGACGCCGCTCCGCCACCGCGCCGCCGAGTTGGCGCTGGTGTCCCGGCCTTATTTCGATGTCGAGACGCGGCGGCTGCAACCCGGCACCGACGCGTTCCTGTCGGCGCTTAAGGGCGGAGCGACCATTGGCGCGGCGGTTGAAGCCGGGGCCGAAGCATCGACCGATTTCAGCGCGGCCGAGGCGCTCGCGACTCTGCTCGGCGCCAATATCGCCGTCGAACTCGGCGTCAGCACCTAGCAGCTCAGCACGTTTGCGACCTAAGCGGCCTCGACATTGGCCATCAGCGCGAAGAAGCCCTCGGCCAGAGTGGGGTGAATGAACATGGCGTTGTGGAACAACGTCCAGGGCGCATCCGCCATCATCAGCGCCATCAGGATTTGCACCAATTCGCCGCCCTCGGCCCCGAGAATGGTCGCGCCCAAGATGCGGTCGTTGTCGGCGTTGATGACGATCTTCATGAGACCATTGGTTTCACCGCGCTCGATGGCGCGCGCCACATAGGCCATCGGCACGCTGCCGATCTTCAATTTGTATCCGGCCTTGCGCGCCTCCTGCTCGCTCAAGCCGACCCGGCCGAGCTCCGGCTCGGTATAGAGCGCGTAGGGGACCACGCGATTGTCGATGGTCCGGCTCTTGCCGTTCACCAGATTGTCGAAGATCACGAGATAGTCGTCATACGACACATGGGTGAAGGCGGGCCCGCCTTTGACGTCGCCCAGCACCCACACGCCGGGCACGTTGGTCTCCAGCTTTCCGTTGTGCTTGATGAAGCCGGCCTGATCGGTCTCGATCCCGGCCCGGTCCAGTCCGAGATCGTCCGAATTCGGCGTCTGCCCGACACAGACGAGAAGATGGGAGCCCTTGAGCGTCTCGCTGGTGCCGTCTTTTTGCTCGATCGTCACCTCCACGCCGCCGGCCGCCTTGGCGATCTTGGTGGTGCGGGCGCCGAGACGGAAATTCATGCCCTCGTCCTCGAGCGCGTCCTTCAGGCTCGCCGAGATTTCCGGGTCCTCGCGCGGAACGATCTGGTCGTTCAACTCGACCACCGTAACCTCGCTGCCGAAGCGCCGGAACATCTGGCCGAATTCCAGCCCCAGATAGTTGCCGCCGAGCGCGATGAGATGAGTGGGTACCGCGTCGAGCTCCATGATGTTGCGGTTGGTCAGGTACGCGACCTGGTCGAGCCCGGGGATCGGCAGGATGCGCGGACGCGTCCCGGTGTTGATGAAGATCTTGTCGCTTGCGAGCGCCTCGCCGTTGACCTCGATCTCATGCGGGCCGGTGAAGCGGCCATGCCCGCGATAGAGGGTGAGATTGGGATTGTTTTCGACCTGATTCTCGATGCCCGAGCGAAACGACTCGACGATCTCGTTCTTGCGCGCGACGATCTCGGCCATGTTCACCTGGACCTTGCCGGTGTGAATGCCGAACTCCGGCGCACGCCTGGCGGCCTGAGCGATGCGGGCGCTCGACACCATCGTCTTGGTGGGTGTGCACCCGTAATTGATGCAGGAGCCACCGAGCTGGCCCTTCTCGATGAGAGCCACCCGCCAGCCTTGGTCCGCCAGATTGGTGGCGAGCGGAACGCCCCCCTGACCGGAACCGATAACGATCGCATCGTAAGTCTTCAAAGCTTCCCTCCAATTGCGCTAGCGCGCCGGCGCGGGCTCGGCTTGCGTACGGCTCCAGATCAGATGGTCGAGCGAGATGGCGCCGGGTCCCCGCGCGACGACGAGCAACAGCAATGCGAACCACAGAATGTGTTCCGGCCAGCCGTCGGGATAGACGAAGAGTTGGATCACCAGCGTCATGGCCATCAGCGCGAGCGCCGACAGCCGCGAGGCGAGTCCGACCACCAGCAGCACCGGAAAGACGTGCTCGGCGATGGTCGCGAGATAGGCGGCGACTTCGGGCGGCAACAGTGGAACCTTATACTCCTCGCGGAACAGAAAGAACGTGTTGTCCTTGAGCTGAAAAAAGCCCTCGACCTTGGTCTGGCCCGAGCGCCAGAACACGCTTGCCACGGACACGCGCGCCACCAGCGCCACGAAACTGTAGGGTATGCGCTCCGCAAGGCGTTGGCCGGCTTCGAGCCAGGTGATCAGCGTGGACATCTGCTTGACCTCTGCGTCGGCGTGCCGGTTACCATGCCAGTCATGGCCCTTGTACCCGCCCGCAGAAAACCCTATTGGCGCGCCTGAAGGAAATGCTGATCGATGATTGACACTATAGCCGGTCGCTATTGGACCTGGCCGCACTTCGCGGGCCAAATCAAGCGCCTGAGAGATCGAAATCGATCTGGCTGGCGCCAACGCGTGCGGGTGCCGGCCTGGATTGGCGGAACGCCAGCGTCGGGCAGCGGTTGACCTGAGGCGCGGCAAGGAATCCGCGTACCGCGACGCGCCGGCGCAGAGGAGCCTATGTATGATCAAGCCGGCCTTCGCCAATCTGACAGAGGCCTTCCTCTACTGCCGCGACATGGATGCCTCCCTGGATGAGCGGCTTGAAGCCTTCAGCGCGGCGACCCGCTATTTGATCCCAGGCTATCAGGAAGCCGTGGATCGCATGGTCGCGCGCCTGAAAGCTTACGACGCCGGTCAAGCAGCTCCCAAACCCGGCGAGGCGATGCCGCCATTCGCCATGCCCGACGAGACCGGACATCTGGTCAGCCTCGACGATTTGCTGCAGGACGGTCCGCTGGCGATGACCTTCCACCGCGGCCATTGGTGTCCCTATTGCCGCATCAACACCAGAGCGCTGGCCAAAGCCCAAGCGCAGATCACCGCCGGTGGTGGCCGTATTGCCGCGATCATGCCGGAGCGGCAGCAATTCGCGGCGACGTTCAAGGCCGAAGGCGAGGCGCAGTACCCGGTGCTGACCGATATCGACAACGGCTATGCGCTGTCGCTCAATCTCGCCATTTGGGTCGGCGAGGAAATGCAACAGATCCTGGCGGCGGGCGGCCGCAACGTGCCCGACTACCAAGGCAACCAGACCTGGGTGGTGCCGATCCCGGCGACCTTCGTCATCGCCCGGGACGGGCGCATCGCGGCGCGCTTCATCGATCCGGACTACCGCAAGCGCATGGCCGTCGAGGACCTGCTCGCGGCACTTAAAAACGCCAGGAACTCAGCACTATAGCGGCCGTGAATTTTGGCGCCGATCATGCCGTGCCGTCTACCCACCGAGCCCGCCGGATGGTATGAAAACACTCGGGGAACTCTGGGGATTTCCGCAGAGCTTACGAGTTTCGGCCGGTGGCCAGCCGCCGGGCCTGAGGACTGCCGAATGAATTCGAAACCGCTGTCGGAACTGCTCGAAGAGGCCTTCGTCCGCTGTCGCGACATGGATGCGTCTTTGGCTGAACGGCTGCAGGCCTTCGCCGAAGCCGTGCGCTCGTTCGGTCCCGTGTTTCAAAGCTCGGTCGACGATCTGGTGGCGAGGCTGCGGGAGCACGACGTCGGCGAGAACGCTCCCAAGCCCGGTGAGCAGATGCCGCCCTTCGTCTTGCCGGACGAGACCGGTCAACTGGTCACCCTCGACAAACTGTTGGAGTCCGGCCCGGTGGCCGTGACCTTCCATCGCGGTCATTGGTGTCCCTATTGCCGCATCAACACCCGCGCCTTGGCGGAGGCGAACGAGCAGATCGCCGCCGAAGGCGGACAGGTCGCCGCCATCATGCCCGACCGCGAGCATTTCACCTCCGAGCTCAAGGCCCAGTCGGACGCGTCGTTTCCGATCCTGACCGACATCGACAACGGCTACGCGCTGTCGCTCAATCTCGCCTTCTGGGTCGGGGCCGAGATGCAGGAGCTGATGTGCCGCGCCGGGTGGGACGTCGAGCCCTCGCAGGGGACCAACACCTGGCTGCTGCCGATCCCCGCCACCTTCGTGGTGGGCACCGACGGCGAGGTCAAGGCGCGCTTCGTCGACCCCGACTACCGCAAGCGCATGGCGATCGAGGATTTGCTGGCCGCGCTCAAGGCCGCGCATTAGGCGGCGGCGTAGCCCGACCAATCATAGGCGCGCAGCATCTTCATCATGGCCGAAGCCACCGCGGTGCGCTGCCGTCCGGCGACGCCGTAGAGCGAGATCGTGCGTTTGAGCTCGAGGTCCGCGACGGTGATGCGCGTGAGTGTCGGCGGGCTTTGGGTGCTGCGGGGCGCGAGCGCCACGCCGACACCCGCTTCGAGCAAGGACAGCAGGTCGCCGTCGGCGCTCACCTCATGGAAGCGGGTGACGTCGAAATCGCGCGCGCGCAACAGGTCGAGCAATTTATCGCTGGTGTCGCTATAGGTGCGGACCACCAGCCGCTCCTGCCGCAAATCGTCGACGGAAATGGTCGGCCGGCCGGCAAAGGCGTGCATGCTGTGGACCAGGAGGTGAAAGTCCTCGGTGAATAGTGGCCAGCTGTCGAGCCGCTCCCACTCATCGCCGATTTCGGCGGCGATGCCGAGCTCGACGTCGCCTTGTTTGAGATGTCCCAGCACCTCTTCGCTGTTGCCGCGCAATATTTTCAGCTCGAGCCCCTGAAACAGCTTGCCGAGCTCGACCACGTGCGGCGTGACCAGGGAGGGATCGATGGTTTGCGCCACCGCGAGCCTGAGCGAGCCGACTTCACCCTTCTTGATAGCGGAAGCGAGCGAGCGGGCGCTGATGGCGCTGTCGTAGCATTGCTTCAGCAGCGGCAGCATGCGCTGGCCGAGCTCGGTGAGCTGGGCTTGCGGACGCTCGCGCCGGAATAAATCGCCGCCGAGTTCGCCTTCGAGTTGGCGGATGGCGCGGGTTAGCGACGGCTGGGCGACGTGGCATTCCTCGGCCGCGCGCGTGAAATTGAGCACGCGAGCCACCGCGAGGAAATAGCGGACTTGGTGCATTTCCATGGGAACTGCGCCCCGCCGCCTTAGTCCAGGCCTGAAAGGGATAGGGCGATGCTGGTCCCGCCCAGGCAGCCAGCCCGGGTCAGACAGGCTCCTGCCTGTTGCCTAACCATGCCAATAGTCATCGGCTCGGAAATACTTGGTTCGCGCGTTGTTAGCGTGGTGTTGTACGCTTGAGAACGCGGCCCCGTCGAGATGATTTGGCGCGCATGCCTATTTTTTGACCAAACGTGATTGAGGTGGAGCGGCCCGTTCCCTTACCCTTGCCGGACGCCATGACGGCCATAGCGCCCCCCTATCAACTCCTTAGCTAACGGGCATTTCCCGTACCACCCGGGCCTAGGCATGATTGCAACGAGGAGGCGCCGGTCTGGCGCGTGGCAAGCCATCGTCGCACAAGGAGTCCACCCCATGAACATCGTCACGTCCGAGCGCGGGACCTTGGCCGCGCCGTCGAAGCATCTCAAGGACAAGGTGTCCTTGGTCACCGGTTCGACCAGCGGCATCGGGCTTGGCATTGCCCGGGCCATGGCCGCCGCGGGCGCCGCGGTGGTCCTCAACGGGTTCGGCAAGCCGGAGGAAATCACCGCGACGCAAGCGGCGATTGGCGCCGATTTCGGCGTGCCGGTCGCCTATTCCGCCGCCGACATGTCGAAACCCGAGTCGATCGCCGAAATGATCAAGATGACGCTCGACATGTTCGGCCGGCTCGACGTGCTGGTGAACAATGCCGGCATCCAGCACGTGGCGCCGTTGCAGGAGTTCTCCACCGCCAAGTGGGATGCCATCCTCGCCATCAATCTCAGTTCGGCCTTCCACACCACCCGCCTGGCGCTACCCGGCATGATCGCCAACAAATGGGGCCGCATCATCAATCTCGCCTCGGCGCACGGGCTGGTCGGCTCGGCCTTCAAGTCGGCCTATGTCGCGGCCAAGCACGGCATGCTCGGCCTGACCAAGGTCACCGCGCTCGAGACCGCGGAGATGGGCATTACCTGCAACGCCATCTGCCCGGGCTATGTCTACACCCCGCTGGTCGAGGCGCAGATCGATGGCCAGTCCAAGGCGCACGGCATTCCGCGCGAGCAAGTGATCCGCGACGTGTTGTTGGCGCAGCAGCCGAACAAGCGCTTCGCCACCACCGATGAGCTCGGCGCCATCGCGGTGTTCCTGACCTCCGATGCCGCCACCTCCATCACCGGCGCGTCGATCCCGGTGGATGGCGGTTGGACCGCCCACTAAGCCCTAGGCCGACAGGAAGCCGGGAGGCAACCATGACCAAACCTACCAACCTGACGCCGCTCGAAGCGGTCGACCAGATCCGCGCCAACCATAACGGTCAGGTCGTGCTGGTGCTCCAGGGCGGCGGCGCGCTCGGCGCCTATCAGGGCGGCGTCTATCAGGCGTTGCATGAGGCCGGCGTCGAGCCGGACTGGATCATCGGCACCTCGATCGGCGCCATCAACGCCGCCATCATCACCGGCAATCGCCCTGAGGACCGGCTATCCCGGCTGCAGGAGTTCTGGCGTCGCGTCGAGCGCTCGGACTTCTGGGGGGTGTTTCCGGCCTGGACCGGCGTGGCCGATGCGCTCTCCTCATGGAGCACCTTGGCCAACGGCATCCCCGGTTTCTTCGAGACCAACCCGCGCGCTTTCCTCGGCGCCCATGTTCCGCTCGGCGCCGATCACGCCGGCTATTACTCGACCGAGCCGCTGCGCAAGACGCTTGAGCAGCTGGTCGACTTCTCGCTGATCAATGAGAAGCGGCCGAGGCTTACGGTCGGCGCCGCCCATGTGCGCACCAGCATGATGCATTATTTCGACTCGCGCGAGATGGAGCTCACCCCGAGCCACATCATGGCGTCGGGCGCTCTGCCGCCGGCCTTTCCGGCCGTGCGGATCGACGGCGAGCTCTATTGGGACGGCGGTATCCTGTCCAACACGCCGGCCGAGCGCATCTTCGAGGACCATCCGCGCCGCAACTCGCTGATCTTCGCGGTGCATCTGTGGCATCCCACCGGCGAGGAGCCGGAGACCATCTGGCAGATCCTGCACCGCACCAAGGATATTCAATATTCCAGCCGCATCTCCAACCACATCGTGCGCCAGCGCGAGTCGCACAAGCTGCGCCATGTCATCACCGAGCTTCTGAAATACCTCCCGGACGACGCGAAGCGGGATCCGATGGTGAAGGAGCTGGCCAGCTATTCCTGCCGCACGCGGATGCACGTGGTGCGGTTGCTGGCGCCGCGCCTCGACAATGAATCGCATATCAAGGATATCGATTTCTCGCCGGCGGGCATCTGCGCGCGCTGGGAAGCAGGCTACGCCAGCACGACTCGCGCGCTGGAAGCGCAAGCCTGGCTGGCGGATTGCGATCCGCTCGAGGGCGTCATCCTGCATGAGCCCAGCCCGGGAGCCGAGCCCGCTGCCGAGGCCAAGATGGGCGGGGCGGTTACCACCGAAAGCGATCCCGCTTCGCGCAAGATGGCAGCCGAATAGGAGGCGGTCATGGACGCCTGCACCGGCATATCGGCCATTCAGCTTCTCGGCGCGGCGCTGACCTTCCTGGCCGCCGTGGTCTGGCTCGATATGTTCTGGGTGAGGGTCTCCGACGAGCTGCACCACGGCGATATCGCGGGCGCTCTCAGGAAACGGAGCTGGCTCAACGCCTTCGTCGCCGCCGGCGCGGCTGGCGCGGTGATCCTGCTGCTGGTCTGGGTCAGCACCTGCACCAACGGCGCATTCTAAAATCTCGGCTAGGGTTCCCACTCACGGCCGGACAAAAGAAAAGCCCGGCTGCGCAGCCGGGCTTTTCCTACGCGAGACAGGATCTTGCAATTCACGCCCGGTCGGGCGTCCGGGGCTCCTCGGTGGCTTCAGCCACCCAAGCGCCGACCGGTAAGGGGCTCGGCGTCCGTGTAAATCACCCTCATGCAAGGGGCGAGGATGACGAGGAGGCCAGGACCCTTTCGTCTATCCGGCGACCTATTTGATCGACGTCATGTCCGGCGGGGGCAGCTCAGCGCTATAGACCTGCTGGGTGTGATGAAAACAGCCGCCCAACGCGATTGACGCCGCGATGACGGCAAGAGCAACGATAATGCGCATGACTTAATCCCTCTACTAGGTACTGACACTGGACTTGGGTACGCGAGACTGGGTCCATCTCACCGCGTTACGCTTAGAAAAGCGTTAATGGGCGAGCCATTTTAGAACCGGGGCTGGGATCGCTTGGCTCGCGCCAACGACAGGCCCGGGTCCTCCAGGCGGAACCGCCCAGAGGCGGGGCCGTCAATGCCGAATCAGCTCGGGCGTCATCGGCGTCTTGAGGAACACCGCGAGCAGGGCCGCCACCAGGAGCGCTACGGCAATACCGCCGACGCAGGCCGTCCAGCCGAACATGTCGAAGATCACCCCCAGCACGGCGCTGCCGATCAAGCCGCCGAAGAAATAGCAGGCGAGATAGAGGCCGCTGGCCGAGCCGCGATCCGAGGTCGCGGCGCGCCCGACAAATCCGGTGGCACAGGCCTGGGCGAAGAAGGTGCCGACTCCGACCAGCACCATGCCGATCAGCACGGCAGGAAGGTTTGGCAGGATCAAGAGCGGTAGGCCGAGCGCCGCCACCAGCAGCGCCCCCCAGAAGGTCGGCCTGGTGCCGAACCGGCTCACCGCCCGCCCCGCCAGCGGCGTAATGGCCATCGCCGGCAGGAACACGAAATAGACGAAACCAAGCGTCATGGCGCCGACGCCGAGCGGCGGCTGCACCAGCACGAAGTTCACGAACGTGAAGGTGCCGATGAAGGCGAACAAGATGCAGAAGCCGATGGCGAAGCTCGCGCGCAAGGACGGATTCTTGAGATGCTTGATCCAGGCGTCGAAATGCGAGCCGGCTGGCGCGCCGATGCATGTCATGCACGGCGTCTTTTCGATGGTGAAATAGACCAGCACGGCGCCGAGCAGGTTGAGGCCGGCGAAGAAATAGAAATTCGACGCAAGCCCGAAATGGTCGGCCACGCCGGCCGAGATCAGCCGCCCGATCAAATTGCTGGCGACGTTGCCGGTGATATAGGCGGCGAACGCACTGGCCGAATCGGCGGCGCTGTAATGCTCGCCGAGATAGGCCAGCGTCAGCGTGAAGGCCGCCGCCATGCACAGGCCTTGCGCCACGCGCAGCAGGGTGAAGGTGGTGAGGTCCGGCGCGTGCGCCAGCAGCGCGGTGGGGATGGCAAGCACGATCAGACTGATGAGGATGCCCTTTCGCCGGTCGATCTCACGGCTGAAATAGCCGACCGCGAGGCCGGCAAAGGCCATGCCGAGCGTGCTGGCATTGACGGCAAATCCCATGGCCGCCGGGCTGACGCCGTAATGCTTGGTAAGCGAGGGGAGGATGGCTTGCGTCGCGAACAGATCGACGACGGTCAGAAAGGCCGTAAGCGCGATGACGACGAAGCGGAGCAGGGCGCCGGCGGAATGCTCGTGCTCCTCGACGAGTGGTGCTTTGACGGCATGGGACATCTCAGTCATGGCACGGGCCTTCGAATGAGCGAAGAAGAGTGGATGTGACGTCCGCTGGGGGGAGGGGGACGCCACATCCAAGGGGGGGAGCGGACTTACATATTCTTGTCGTTCGGATCCTTGAGCAGGTCGGCCGAGAGCAGCACCACCGTGGAGGTGCCGAGATTCTTCCACCAGTGCGACACCTCTTTGGTCTCGGCGATCACGTCGCCGGCCTTGTGCACGATCGGCACGGCGCAGTTGCTGGCATATTCGTTGATCTCGCCTTCGATGATGTAGATGATCGCCGGCCGCTCGCCGTGGCTGTGCCACGGCACGCTGGCGCCGGGCTCGATGGTCAGCTTGCGCATGCGCAATTTGCGATCCTTGACGCCTTGCTCCTTGTCGACATCGATCATGGCGATGACGGTGTCGGTGACGCCCTCATGGCCGACCGTCACCGGCGCGCGGGCGTCGGGCTTTTTCTGATCGGGGGGACATTCGCCGGCGAATGCGGCCGAGGCGATGACGCTCGCGCCCAACGCAATTCCGGCAATCGAACCGAGACGGCCGAACCGGCCCGCTTTTCTTGAGTGAAACATCTCCGTTGACTCCTTTTGGCTGGTGCTCCGGCCGAAAGGAACGGCCGCGGCGATGTTAGCGAGCATCGGCCGGAGCCAGCTTAAACGGAAATGCCGGTTGGCTTTGGACTCGATAGCCGAACGCTATTCGGTGCACCGAATGCACCCCGTCCATAGCGATAAGGTATTGGCCGGACACGACTATCCGACCCTATCTTTCAGTCGTTCCGAACGGATCGAATGGCCGTCCGGCCGGAGCTTCTCAAGTCCGAGGCCAGCAACCCACGCTGAAGGAGAATTGCCATGAAGCAGTTTCTGATCGTTCTGACCCTGGTCGTCGCGTCTGCCGCGCCCGCCATGGCCGAAGGCTTTCCGAATCCCTACGCGACCCATCTCGGCCGCTAAGCGAGTCAAATCCGCAGCCCTGAAAGGAGACCCCCATGAAAACCATCTTTCTAGCCCTCGCCTTGGCGTTCGCATTCGCCGCGCCGAGCATGGCCGTCGAGTTCAACAACAACACCGTTCACGCTTTCGGCCGCTAATCAAATGGTCACCCTGTGTGGCCTCACCCTCCAAAGCATTGCGGGCGCCCATCAAGGCGCCCGCATTTTTTTGCCGCGCTGCATTGCCCGTGTGCAACGCCATAATAGCCAGAAGGTATTGGGAACCGGCCGAGCTTGCTTCTAGCTTTTGGCCGGTTCTGGACCGGCGGGCATCTTCGTCGGCACGGGACTCCCGTCCAACACGCTATCGGAGATAGACCAATGCAGAAGATTCTGATCGCCGCCGCTTTTGTCCTCGCCTTCACCGGCATCGCCGTCGCGAAGCAAGAGGGATTCACCAACCCGTTCTATGTCGCCATCGACATCTCGAGCGGGCGGTGCGTCATGATGCAGTTCATGGGCGCGGGCGGACCCGGCGGTCGCTACAAGGTGATGGGCACCTACGGCTCGATGCGTTCGGCTCACAAAGCGATGACCCGCATGGCGGGCTGCCACTAGTCGTACCGGCCTAACGGGCGTCCGCTTCCTAAGAGCGGGCGCCCTTTTTCAGCCCTTGCGCAGACGGTGGCCGTGGATCAAGGGCGATCAGAGGATAAAGCGAATCGCTCGCCGTCGCTGTCATGAGCCTCGATCGATGGGCTGACGACGTAATATTCGATAAGCCTCACCGGCCAACCGCTTTCCAGAGTCCAGAAATTCGCTTTGGTGGCTTTGACCACCGTGCTCGAACTCCCGATGCCGGCAATGCATCTGGATCTCGACCGCGGCGCGGTCGCCGTCGATCATCAATTCCTTGGCCTCGAGCGACAGGCAATCGTACTCGCCGAAAATCTGGGCGAGCCGTGCGAGAGACTCTGCCTTGCCGAGACGCGCACCGCCGAGCGGGTGAAGCTCCGACGGAACGTGGATCACATGCGCAAAATCATGCGGAAGATAACTCGCCATGCGGTCCATATCCTGGTCGCGCCAGGCATCGTAGAAATCGCCGATGATGGTCTTCGTCTTGTTCATTACACCTCGCTTTCGTGCCCCGCTCGCGTCTGGCCAACAAAACGCGAAGGGGTGAGTTCAGGTGCAACTACCGCGCTAGCGCTTTGGTTGCAACCACAAGGTTAACGACGACGATCTCCCCCGACGAAACCGTGATATACTGCGGTTCTAGGGTGCCGAAAGCCGGTTGCATCCGCTCATGACTGGCATGAGCGATGCGCGGCACATCAAGGGGGGAATGCCATGGAAAGCTGGATCACGGACTTGATCATTCAGGCGGTCGCAGGTGGCGTCGGCGGGACTGCCGCCGGTTCGATTCTCAAGGATCTAAGTCTCGGTAAGCCCGGCGACGCCATTAGCGGCGCGATCGGCGGCGGCCTCGTCGGTCAAATCCTGTCGGCGGTCCTTGGTGGCGCGGGCGGCGGCGATGTCGGCGGCATGGATGTCGCGGCCGTGGTGAAGGACATCGTCGGCGGCGGCGTGGGCGGCGCGGTGGTGATGGCCATCATCGGCATGCTGCGCAACGCCATGATGAAGCGCTAGACGGTAACGGCTCGCCGGCTCGTCGAGTTTAGAGATCGGTCGCGCCACAGGCGGACAGCGCCGCGAGATTGGCGCTGAACGACTGGATGCGGCCGACATCGTGATACTCGGCGAGCCTGACCGGCCAGCCGTCCTCGAACGTCCAGAAGTTCACGATCACGGTCTCGAGCTGTACGCCCGTCTCTCGGTGGCGATAATGGACGGGGATCTCGAGACCGGCCCGGTTCTTCTGGATCATCAGGTCGCCGGTATCGAAGCGTAGGAAATCGAATTGATGGGCGATGACCGAAAACCGCTCGAGCGCGGCCAGCTTGCCGCGGCGCGTCCCGCCGAGCGGATGCACGTCTAACGGGATATACACGGTGTGCGCGAAATCCTCCGGCAGGTAGCTGGCCAGCCACTCCAGGTCCTGCGCCCGCCAGGCGTCGTAGATGTCGCTGATGATGGTCTCGGTTTTGGTCATGTTCCCCCTCACGACCGAGTACCGAGCCTAGCATGAGTCGCAACGTATACGGACAGTGTTATTTGCCACGCCGGCCGTGTTAGCCTGACCGGGGATCAGCTGCAGGCAGACGGTGCGATGATGAAGCCCGATCTCCGGCCCATGCTCGCCACCGCCGAAGCCCTTGCGCAAGGCCAGTCGCCGCAAAACCAAATAATGTTAGAAGGAGACAGCGGACTCGCGTAGGTGTTTGCCCCAGTGCACCGCTTACTCAAAAGGAGGACGTCGTGGCCAAAGGCCAACAGAGAAGCAATCGCGAGAAGAAGAAGCCGAAACAGGACAAGAAGAAGGTCCTGCCGCCGGCGTCGCCGATCGGCTCGGCCGGTCAGCGCGGCAAGCCTGGCCAAGGCGGCGGCAATCCGAAGAAAGGTTGACGGCCGGCGAGCTTAGCGGCTCTTGCCTTTGAAGGCGTGGGTGCCGGGCTTACCCGATTTCGATCGCGGCTTCGCCCGCCGCAGCGGCATCTCGCGATTATGCGGGCCCATCTCGTCGAGCGACGGCTTATGCGGGCGACTTATGTCTGCGCTACCGCGCTCCGCGCTACTTGAGCGCATTTGCTCGAGCTCGCTTTGCCGCGCCAGCGGATCGTTGGCGATGGCGAGCTCCATCTGGCGCAAGCGCTTGACCTCGTCGCGCAGACGCGCCGCCTCCTCGAATTCGAGATCGGCCGCCGCCGCCCGCATGCGCTTCTCCATGTCGGCGATGACGCTTTCGAGATTGTGCCCGATCAGCGCCTGATCGTCCTCGCCGAAGCCCGCGCCGGCGTCGACCAGCACATGGTCGCGCTCATAGACCGAAGCCATGATGTCGCCGATGTGCTTTTTCACGCTTTCCGGCGTGATGCCGTGGGCCACGTTATAGGCCGTCTGCTTCTCGCGCCGCCGATTGGTCTCGGCCATGGCGCGCTCCATCGAGCCGGTGATGCCGTCGGCATAGAGGATCACCCGCCCGTCGATATTGCGCGCGGCACGGCCGATGGTCTGGATCAGCGAAGTTTCCGAGCGCAAGAAGCCTTCCTTGTCGGCGTCGAGAATAGCGACCAGCGCGCATTCCGGAATGTCGAGGCCCTCGCGCAGCAGATTGATGCCGACCAGCACGTCGAACGCCCCGAGCCGCAAGTCGCGGATGATCTCGATGCGCTCGAGCGTCTCGACGTCCGAATGCATGTAACGCACGCGAATGCCCTGCTCATGCATATACTCGGTCAGGTCCTCGGCCATGCGCTTGGTGAGCGTGGTGACCAGCACGCGATAGCCTTGCGCGATCACCTTACGGGTTTCATCGATCAAATCGTCGACTTGGGTCGACGCCGGGCGCACTTCGACCGGCGGGTCGATCAGGCCGGTGGGGCGGATCACCTGCTCGGCGAACACGCCGCCGGTTTGCTCGAGCTCCCAGGCGGCGGGCGTTGCCGACACATAGATCGACTGCGGCCGCATGGCGTCCCACTCCTCGAAACGCAGCGGCCGGTTGTCCATGCAGGACGGCAGCCGGAAGCCGTATTCGGCCAGCGTCGATTTCCGCCGGTAGTCGCCGCGGAACATGCCGCCGATTTGCGGCACGGTGACGTGGCTCTCGTCGACGAACACCAATGCGTTATCGGGCAGATATTCGAACAGGGTCGGCGGCGGCTCGCCGGGCTTGCGCCCGGTGAGATAGCGCGAATAGTTCTCGATGCCGGCGCAGGAGCCGGTGGCCTCGATCATCTCCAGATCGAACAGCGTGCGCTGCTCGAGCCGCTGCGCCTCCAACAGGCGGCCGGCGCCATGCAGCTCGTTGAGCCGGGCCTTCAGCTCGTCTTTGATGCCGCGCACCGCCTGTTTCAGCGTCGGCTTCGGCGTCACGTAATGCGAGTTGGCGTAGACCTTGACCATGCTGAATTCGTCGGTTTTGGCGCCGGTCAGCGGATCGAACTCGGTCAGGCTTTCGACCGTGTCGCCGAACAGCGAGATGCGCCAGGCGCGATCGTCCAAGTGGGCCGGCCACAGCTCGATGGTGTCGCCGCGCACCCGAAAATTCCCGCGCATGAAATTCGCATCGTTGCGCCGGTATTGCAGGGCCACCAAGTCGGCCATCAATTGGCGCTGCTCGACCTTGTCGCCGCGCTTCAAGCTGAAGGTCATGGCGGTGTAGGTCTCGACCGACCCGATACCGTAAATGCAGGACACCGAGGCGACGATGATCACGTCGTCGCGCTCGATCAGCGAGCGGGTCGCCGCGTGACGCATGCGGTCGATCTGCTCGTTCACCGACGAGTCCTTCTCGATATAGGTGTCGGTGCGCGGGATATAGGCCTCGGGCTGGTAGTAGTCGTAGTAGGAGACGAAATACTCGACCGCGTTCTCCGGGAAGAAGTTCTTGAACTCGCCATAGAGTTGGGCAGCGAGCGTCTTGTTGGGGGCCAGCACCAGGGCAGGGCGCTGCGTCGCCTCGATCACCTTGGCCATGGTGAAGGTCTTGCCCGAGCCGGTGACGCCGAGCAGGACCTGATCGCGCTCCTGCGCATTCACCTGAGCCACGAGCTCGGCGATGGCCGAGGGCTGATCGCCCTTGGGCTCCAGCTCCGTCTCGATGCGCAGCGGGACGCCACCTTCCGACTTGTCGGGGCGGGGCGGGCGATGGGGCGTGAACTCCGGCGCGCCGGTCCCCGTCACCAGTGGATGCTCCTGCATCAACGGCTGCGGCGCCTCCCCGAAACCGGGCGGCCGGCGGTCGGCGCCGAGCGGCAAGCCGGTTGCCGGCAGGCCGCTGCCCGGCGAGCCGGCCACCTCGCCCGTGACGGCGCGTGGCTCGGCGCGCGAGCCGAAGGTCTTCGGGACACGATAAGGCATGGCCCGAATATGGCGGCGGCGAAGGCACTTGGCTAGGGCCGCCGGCCGCTTCTGTCAGCCAGCCGGGATTCAGCACATCGCGCCGAAATTGGCCCTTGCCGCGCAGTTTCGGTTACAACGGAGCGGCAATCGGCAGGCGGGGCGCTTTAGATGCACTTGCTTCACCTCATTCACGACTCGCCGCTCTGGGGCATATCGGTGCTGCTCACCGTGGGTGCATTGGTCTACAGCATTGGCCTCATGCTGATCACGCGGGCCGCCTACGGCGTCGACCGGTTAAGTCTCAACAATGAGGTCGCCGGGTTTAAATTTGCCGTGATCGGCGTGTTCTACGCCGTGATGTTGGCCTTCGTGGTGATCGCCGTGTGGGAGGACTTCCGCAAGACCGAAGCCGCGGTCCGGGATGAGGCCAAGGCCGTGGTCGACTTGCACCGGCTCAGCTTTGCCTTGCCGGTCGAGGGCGGCGCCGAGATCAGAGATCACCTCGTCGCCTATACCAATGACGTGCGCGAGCATGAATGGGCGACCATGGCCGTCGGCGAACCGAGCGACGCCGTGGTCAAGGATCTCGATCGGCTGAGCCAGGCGATCTTCGCCGTCAGCCCGGCCAATTCGCAACAGCTTGCGCTCTATGAGAACGCGCTAAGACTTCTGTCGGTGATGACCGACAACCGCAACGAACGCTTGGACAGCTCGGACGGCTCGATGCCGTGGATCTTGTGGTTCGTGATCATTATCGGGGGCCTCATCACGCTGGGCTACCCGGCGTTCTTCGGCTCGACCAATGTGGTGGCGCAGGTTCTCATGACCGCCGCGCTGGCCGAGCTGGTGGCGCTGGCCATGCTGCTCGGCCTCGCCTTCGACTATCCGTTCACCGGCGATGCGCGCATCTCGCCCGCGCCCTTCGACCACGCTTTGCGCCAAATGCCGCCAATTTGGCCGCCGCCCTGAGCCGATGCGAGCGTCCCCTCGACTTTTCCGCCATTTGGCTTTTACCCTGTGACTTGCACGCGCCCACGCGCCTGTTGGAGCAATGAAGTTGTCCGAGACGAAGTCACTTGAGCAGGCCCTGGACGAAGCCTTTCACAAGGCCGACGACCTCGAGGCACCGCTCGATGAGCGATTGAAGCTCTATCTCGGGGAATCCCGCAAGCTTCTGCCCGATCTCGAGAGCACCTACGATCAACTGGTCGCGCGCATTCAAGCCAACAGCGCCGACGTGCTGGTTCCCGCCATCGGCGACAAGATCCCCGAGTTTTTGATGACCGACAGCAATGGCCAAATGGTGGGTCTCGCTTCGCTGCTCGAGCAGGGCCCAGTGGTGATCAGCTTCAACCGCGGCCCGTGGTGCGACTATTGCGGGCTTGAGCTGCATGCGCTCGCCCGGGCCTATCCCGATATCGTTGCGGCCGGGGGCGACGTCGTGTCGATCGTGCCGGAGACCGCGAAATATGCGGAAGTCCTGAAGCAGACCCGAAATCTGCCGTTCAGGGTGCTGACCGACCTCGATTTGGCCTATGCGCTCTCGCTCGGCCTGGTGTTCTGGGTCGGCGACAAGATCAAGGAAACTTACCGGCAGTTCGGCATCGACCTCGAGCGGTTTCAGGGCAATGGCGGCTGGCTGTTGCCGATCCCCGCGACGCTCGTGGTCGGCCGGGACGGCCGCGTCAAGGCTCGTTTCGTCGACCCGGACTTCCGCCACCGCTTGGGGATCGAGCCCATTCTGCGGGCGCTCGCCGCCGAATGACCGAGCGCCATTGCTCTCTCGCCGGCGCTGTAAACCATGCTGTTTCGACCCGAATCATGCCTGTTCCCGCGCGCGGCGGTCGTTCGATTTCTTGCGGACGAAGCGCGCCAAATTGCCACTTTCGCCAGCGATCATCGTATAATGAAAAAAACAAGTGACTCGCCGGGTGTGACGGCAAGCCTGGATCAGTGACCCGTGATTCGTGCAGGTACGCGCCCGTTTGAGCGGTCGAGTGCGGCATCAGAGCAGATCGGAGCAGAAAGCCATGGCAACGAAAACGAGTGGGAAGAAACGCACAACGCGTAAGAAGGCCAGTCCGCGCAAGACCGCGCGGAAGACTGCCCGCGCCACCCGCAAGACGGCGCGCAAAACCTCGCGTACCGGGCGCAAGACGGCGCGCAAGACCGGCGCCAGGAAGACCGGCGCCAAGCGGGCGACTGCCCGCAAGACGACGGCGCGAAAAACCTCGGCGCGCAAAACCGCCAGGAAGCCGGCCAAGAAACCGGCGCGCAAACCCGCCGCGCGCAAGGCGCCGGCCCGCAAGCGCGCCGCGGCAGCCAAGCCCGCGGCCGCCAAACTTGCCGCGCCAAAGCCGGCAGCGCCCGCGCCCGTTGCGCCAAGACCAATGGCGCCCTCAGTTGCGCCGCCGGTCCGGCCGGCCGCACCGCCATCGCCCGGCATGGGGAGCGGCGGCATGGCGCCGCGTCCGGCAAGCCCGATGGGCGGCGGCATGGCCACGCCGAGCAGCGCACCTCGTCCGATGACACCGGGGCCGACGCCGAGCTCAGGCCCGAGCCCGAGCCCGCAGCCTTACCGGCCGTCCTGGGCGCGCGACGACGACGACATGTAGGATCGGGAGGGAGGGCCGGCCGGTCACCGCCGCCCTCCCTCGTTCCTTCCGCTAGAACGGTCAAGGTCAAGGCGTCCCGCCGTCGACGTGGGACGTCATGCCGGCTCGCTAGGCGAGGCGGCATTTTTTATGTCAGCGGTATTCGAAGGACAGCTCGGCCCGACCCGGATCGCATTGGGCGCGATGCCGATGTTCCACCGATAGGCGTGACGGGTCGCGCAGATTTACGAGGGGTTGTGGAAGGCCTCCGGAGCGCTCGCCGGCTGTCCGGAGGCCGCAAAGGCTAGACGCCTCTGAACAAATTGCCGACCGCCAGCACCACATAGGCAATGATCGCCACCCAAACGGTGTGTTCGGAAATAAATGGGATGTTGACCCCCAGAGCGGCAATCACGGCCAAGGCAGCCAAAATCAGCGATACGATGAACACCGCTGTAGTTGGTGGTGTGAGATTCATCTCCAAGCCCCTCCCTCTTGTTGACGGGCGGACTGTAATCGTTTTTGCTGAAAAAGCGAGCGGTTTACTTTGTTGGCGCGAGAGGCCAACCTCCGGCTAACGGCGGTCGCCAACTCGGCGAGTTAGGAGGCGAGGTGATGCGTCCCATGACGCGTTTGTTCCTAGGTCTTGTGTTTCTCGTTGGCATCTTGGCCGCCGTCGCACTCGGCCTCCCGGCCCATGTTGCCGTGCATCGTTCGGTGGTGATCAATGCGCCGGAAGCGGTGGTCTTTCCCTATCTCAACAACCTTCACAACTTTGCCGATTGGTCGCCCTGGGCCGTTCGCGATCCGCAATTAGCCGTGAGCTATTCCGGCCCGCCGGACGGCAAGGGGGCGAAGATCCAATGGACCAGCAAGGTCCCGTCGATCGGCACCGGCACCATGGAGATCACCGAAAGCGAACCCAACCGGCATATCGACCTTGCCGTCAATTTCAACGGCTTGGACGGCACCAGCTCTTACGACGTCGGACCGGCTGGCTCGGGCAGCAAAGTCACGTGGTCGTTCGGCTACGATTCCGGCACGAGCCCGCTCAAGCGCTGGAAGGCGCTGATGCTCGATAGCTTCGTCGGCGCCGAGTATCGCACCGGCCTCGACCGGCTCAAGGAGAAGATCGAATCCGAGCGGCGCCCGACCGAGCCCAGTATCAGCGTCGCCCCGGAAGGCGGCGTGTCGACTCAGCCGCAGCAGCCTGCCGCGGCGCTGCCGCCCGGCGCCGTGCCACCGGGCGGGGCCACGCCGCAAGATGCCGCTGTGCCTCCGACCGGGGAAGCGACCGGCGCACCACCGGATGCCGCCGCACCGGACGCGGCAGAAGCCACCGCGCCCGCGCCAGCGCCTGCGCCACCCGAAGAAGAAGAAGCGGCGGCAATAACTCGATAAAGAGGGTTTAGAGCTTTTGCTCGGGTCTCGCCGCCGGCGCCGCCGGGGGCTCGGTCTTGATCGCCTGGATCACCAGCCGGAGCGAGCTCGCCAGCAGCGGGTCGAGCGGCAGGCAGGTGACGAGCGTGGGATCGGCGTCCAGCGGTCCGGACTCGGTGTCCGCCAAATGCGGATCGACCACCCCGCGGCCGGTCACCCGATAGACGCGTGACGAACCGTCGGCGGTGGTGACGGTGATGCGGTCGCCGACGCCCACCTCGCTGAGCTTGGTGCGCGGCTCGTTCTCGCCGGCCGGTTGGGACGGTTCGATGACCGGATCCGCCGCCTTGCCGACCGCCGCGCTTAAGCCAAGTCTCGGCACTTTGGCGTCGGTCGCGGCCGGTGTGTCGGACCATGGCCAGACGGCCTGCTCGGGCATGCCGGCGAGCGCATGATGCCAGGCGCTTTGCCGGACCATTTGCGCGACCCCCATCTTGGCGAGGATGGGGAAGTCGCCGCCGGCCTGGATGAGGCCGGCGACGACCAACACGCTTACCAGGGCCCCCAACGTCCACCCGAGCCTTGCGCGCGAGCGAAGAAAGAGGAGGAGGAGCTGCGCCGACCCCCGTCGCGACATCAGATCCTCCTCCCGATCCGCCGCGGGGAGGCATAATCGCGGCGGTGGTAACGCCAGAACATGAACGTTACCGCGCTCAGAAACGCGAGCACGAGCGCGAGAATGGCAATCCGCTGGTTGGTATCCGGCGCCTTGAGCGAAGCGAGCGGACCGGCCTCTTGCTTCGGCACCACGGTGAGCGGCAGCACCGGATAGGTTCGATCCGCCTGACTTGCGTCGGAGCCGCTCGCGACGACGGTCGAGGTGTCGGGCAGGTCCGCTTGATCGGTCGCGGCCGGTGCCGCATCGATCGGCGCCGGCGCCGCTTCTTGGGCCGCGTCGGCCCCGCCGTCGAAGGCGAATTGCGGCAGAACGCTCGGCATCAACGAGTTCTGTAATCCGCCGACTGAGGGGTCATAGTTGTTGGCTGCTCGCCCGGCCGCTTTCATCGCGTGCTGCGCCGGCCCCTGAGGTCCAAATACTTTGTCGTAGACCCAGCCTTCGGGAAGATTGACCGGCATGTCGACGCTCGCCACGCCTTGGCCGTCGGGCCGCGACTTGGTCTGGTCTATGGCGATGAGGCTGGTCTGGCTCGACACCAGATGATGCTCGAGCGCGACGGTCTCGATCGCTTTTTCGATCACGCCGAAAGTCACGTCGCCATAGGCCTTGGCCTCGAGCGAGGCGATCTTGCTGCGCGCCCACAGCTTGGCGACGCCGACGCCCGCGACGGCGTCGGACAGCCGCAACGCCGCGGTCCACGGCTTGCCGTCGAACATGCCGGAGAGATGCAGCTCGCCGCCCGTGGCGCCGACCTTGGCCGACAACACCACCGGCTCGCCGGCATAAAGATCGGGCAGGGGATCGGGCCAGACCTCGGCGCTGGTGCCTTGCGGCCATTCGGCCTTGAGCCCCACCATCACCGGCTTCTCGATCTTGGCGAACAGCGCGCTCATGCGTTGGAGCACTTGCTCCTCCGCGCCGATATGGGTGAACGTGCCGCGGCCGAGTTCGGCGGCGCGGCGCATGAAATAGCTGTTCGGCGCGGAGCCGATGCCGACGGTGAACAGGCGCGAGCGGCCAAGGTGGCTGGCGATCTCGGCGAACAGCTGATCCTCGTTGCCGACCGAACCGTCGGTGAGGAACACCACCTGACGGACCCGGCTGGTATCCGAGGACGCCGCGTCCGTGAGCGCTGCTTTGAGGGCGGGCAGCATCTCCGTGCCGCCTTCAGCATTGAGCCGCGACACGAAATTCTTGGCGATCGCCAGATTTTCCGACGTGGCGTCCACGGCCTGATCGAACAAGGTCTCCATGGTGTCGTCGAACCGCACCACGTTGAACCTATCGCCGGCGCGCAAGCGGTCGAGCGCGTAGAGCAGGCTCTGCTTGGCCTGCACCATCGAGGTGCCGGCCATCGAGCCTGAATTGTCGATGACGAAGATCAGCTCGCGCGGCAGGAGCTTGGCGGCGCTTTCAAGAGTCGGCGGCGTCACCATGGCGAGCAGGTAATCCCGCCCGTTGACACTCTCATGGAACAGGGCCGTCTGCGGCACTGCGGCGGCTTTCGGACTCCAGGTCAGCTCGAAATCCTTGTCGGCCGGCACCGTACCCCCGGCGAGATGCAAGCTCGCCGTCTCGTCGCCGGTCCGGTCGAGCGCAATCTGGTGGAACGAGCTGTTGATGTCGCCAAGGACGAAGCCGGCATTGAGCGTCACCTGGATCGACACCGGGTTGATCTTCGGCGACTTGGCCGGATCGAGCACCGGCGGCGTGATGCGGTCGCGGTCGGGCACGGGATCGACGCCCGCCGGCTTGCCGCCGAAATCGACCGGGGTGATATCGCCCGCCTTGGGGTTATAGCGAGGGGCGACCACCAGCGGGAAGCGCAGGGCGTAGACGCCGCCGTCCTGCTTCACCGTCTCCTGATATTCGATGCGCACGACGATCGCCTCGTGCGGACCGATATTGGCCACCGAGTTGGTAAAGATGTTGGGGCGCTCCTGCTCGACCAAGCTCGCCTTCTGGCCGGCATCCTTCGCCGCCTCATAGGCCTTCTTGGCCTCGTCGCGGCCCTTGATCTCGCCTTCGATCACCCGGTCGCCGATTTCCATGCGCAGCGCATCGACCGCCGACTGCTCCGGCAGCGGAAACACATAGATGCCCTCCAGCCAGCGGTCGGACGGGTTCTCGAAGCGCTGGGTGACGGTGACGCGGGCGATGGTGCCGCTGACCGCCATGACCACGTCGGTCTGAAGCCGCGGCGCCTCGACCAAGGCGCCATCGTCGCCCTTGAGCAGCAGCGCGCCGGTGTTCATCTCGCCGGGGGTGACGCGTTGAGCTTCGCCGGTGGCGGCGCTGACACCGGAAGATACCGGCTCGGCGCGCACCAAAATGACGGGCAAAGTGAAGAAAAGGACGAGGATCAGAGAAAGGAAAACGGAAGTTGCCAGCGGCTCACGGGAGCGCAGAGCTTGGCGTCGGTTCATCATCGACTTGAGCCTCGTCTGTCGGCACCAAGCAAAATCAACCATGCCAATGGGGCGGGGCTTTAGCCGGATTGTGGTTGCCCGCCATAACTGTGGCGCAAATGCGATTATGCACAGGGCCGCGAGGTGACGGCGCGCGGGAACCTGTGCTGGCGCGGAAAGTTAGCTTCATAGGGGAGGGGCGGGGCTTGCCTTCCGCGGCTGAGCCCGCCCTTCCGCTCAACTCTCAACCCGAGGAGCTACGTCCGCTATGCCCGCCACCAAATCTTTGCAGGATCTGTTCGTCCATCTGCTCAAGGACATGTATTACGCCGAAAAGCAGATTGTGAAGACTCTGCCGAAACTGGCCAAGAAGGCCGACTCCAAGGAGCTGCGCCAAGCCTTCGAGCATCATCTCAAGGAGACCGAAGGCCAGATCGAGCGCCTCGAGCAGGTGTTCGCGCTCTGTGATCTCAAGCCCTCCGCCAAGACTTGCCCGGCCATCAAGGGCATCATCGAGGAAGGCGAGGAGGACATGAAAGAGGCCAAGGACCCCGACGTGCTCGATGCCAGCATGATCGCCGACGCTCAGGCGGTCGAGCATTACGAGATCGCCCGTTACGGCACGATGATCGCCTGGGCCAAGCAGCTCGGCATGAAAGATGCGGCAAGTCTGCTGCAGGAGACGTTGGATCAGGAATACAGCGCCGATCGGCTGCTGACCAAGCTGGCCGAGGGCAGCCTCAACCGCCAGGCCGCCTAGGGTCACACGGCTCGATCTCGATTGCCTAACAATGCAGCAGGCGCGGGTCGATGCCCGCGCCTGTGGCTTTTTGCGGCATAAGGCTTGCGGGCAAACGCGGCCTTGCTTAGGGTGCGCGCGCCGCTGCACTGCAACATTTTCCAGGAGATTTGACATGGGACTGGTCGCCCGCACGCTCGAACGGGTCAAGCCTTCGCCGACCATGGCCATCACCAGCAAGGCGCGCGAGCTGAAGGCAGCCGGATTCGACGTTATCGGCCTCGGTGCCGGCGAGCCCGACTTCGACACGCCCGATAACGTCAAGCAGGCGGCGATCACGGCCATCCAGCGCGGCGAGACGAAATACACCGCGGTCGACGGCATTCCCGAGCTCAAGCGCGCCATCGCCGAGAAGTTCAACCGCGAGAACGGGCTTGCCTACAAGCCGTCGGAGATCACCGTCGGCTCCGGCGGCAAGCAGGTGCTGTACAACGCGCTGCTCGCCACGCTCGACCCGGGCGACGAGGTCATTATCCCGTCCCCCTATTGGGTGAGCTATCCCGACATCGTGCTGCTGGCCGGCGCCGAGCCGGTGATCGTCGAGGCCAAGTTAGAAGACGGCTTCAAGCTGAAGCCCGAGGCGTTGGCGCGGGCCATCACGCCCAAGACCAAGTGGTTCATCTTCAACTCGCCGTCGAACCCGACCGGCGCCGCCTATACCGCGGACGAGATCAAGGCGCTGACCGACGTGCTGGTGAAGCACGAGCGGGTGTGGGTGCTGTCCGACGACATCTACGAGCACCTGGTCTATGACGGATTCAAATTCACCACGCCGGCCGCGATCGAGCCGAAGCTCAAGGCCCGCACGCTCACCTTAAACGGCGTGTCCAAGGCCTATTCCATGACCGGCTGGCGCATCGGCTATGGCGGCGGACCGGAGCCCTTGATCAAGGCCATCGCCACGCTGCAATCGCAGTCGACCTCCAATCCGTGCTCGATCAGCCAATGGGCCGCGGTCGAGGCGCTCGACGGCCCGCAGGATTTTCTCAAAGACTGGGTGGCGTCGTTCCAGGAGCGGCGCGATCTGGTGGTCGCCATGCTGAACCAGGCCAAGGGCATTTCCTGCCCGAAGCCCGAGGGAGCGTTCTACGTCTACCCGTCTTGCGCCGGAGTGATCGGCAAGACCAGCAAGGCCGGGAAGATGATCGCCACCGACGACGACTTCGCCACCGCTCTGCTGGAGGAGGAAGGCGTCGCCGTGGTGCAGGGTGCGGCATTCGGGCTGTCGCCGTTCTTCCGCATTTCCTACGCGACCGGGATCAAGTCGCTGGAAGAGGCTTGCCGCCGCATTCAGCGTTTTTGCGGCAACCTCAGCTAGCGCGGGAGGGGCAAATGGCCGACATGAAGTTCAGCACCGGCAACCAGATCAAAGGCAAGATCATGGAGATCCGCAAAGGCGCGGTGACCGCCATCGTCTATGTCTCGGTGCCGGGTGATACTACGCTCGAAGCGAGCGTCACCATCGCTTCGCTCGAAACGCTGAAGCTCTACGAGGGCAAGCCGGTGATCCTGATGATCAACCCGGGCGACATTATTATCGGTTGCGAGTAGGCGCCGCGCGCCGGTCAGGCCGGCAACGTCTGCGAATTGTGGGCGACGCCTTTTTCGGTCAGCAGCTCCTGGAGCTCGCCGGCCTGGAACATCTCCCGCACGATGTCGCAGCCGCCGATGAACTCACCCTTGACGTAGAGCTGCGGGATGGTCGGCCAGTTGGAATAGGCCTTGATGCCGTCGCGGATGCTCATGTCCTCGAGCACGTTGATGTCTTTGAACTCGACGCCGAGCTGGCCGAGGATCTGAGCGACCTGCATCGAGAAGCCGCATTGCGGCATGGACTTGGTGCCCTTCATGAACAGCACCACGTCGCTGCCGGCAACCTCGGTCTTGATCCAGTCCTGCACATCATTCTGGGGGTTCATGGTCTCGATCCTCTCTGACGCTGACACATTAGCTATGGCGCTGCGGTCTTGAGCGCAAGAGCGTGCAGCGCGCCGCCCATATTTCCCTTGAGCGCGTCGTAGACCATCTGGTGCTGTTGCACCCGGGTTTTGCCGCGGAACGCCTCCGACACGATGGTCGCGGCGTAGTGGTCGCCGTCGCCGGCCAGGTCCTCGATGCGGATCTCGGCGTCGGGAAAGCGCTCCTTGATCAGCCGTGCGATATCGTCGGCCGCCATGGCCATCGTGATGCTCCTTATCTCGCGCGATTTTAGCCGTGCGCCATGAAGCGGGGCAACCACCCCTCATGCGCGGCCTTGAGCGAGGCCAACGGTAGGGCAGGCTCGCCGTCGAGCGCGATGGCCTCGCCGCCCACTTTGCCGAGCAGCCTGAGCGGCACCTTGGCCACCGCCGCCGCCTTGTGGATGGCGTCGGCCTTGTCCGGCGACGCCGCCACAACGTAGCGGCCCTGATCCTCGCCGAACCACAGCGCGTGGGGCGGCAGGGGGGCCGGAATGGCGTCGAGCTCGACGCCGTAACCGCCGGCCAGGGCCATCTCGGCAATCGCCACCAGCAGGCCGCCATCCGACACGTCATGCACCGCCGTCAGGCATCCATCCCTGATCAGCCCTCTGATCAGGTCGCCGGCGCGGCGCTCGGCGTCGAGATCGACCGGCGGCGGCGCGCCGTGGGTCCGCTCCAGCATGAGCTGCATGTACAGCGACTGGCCGAGATGGCCGGCCTCGGCGCCGAGCAGCATCAGCACGTCGCCCGGGCGCTTGAGCGCGATGGTGGCCATCTGCGCAAGGTCGGGGATCAGCCCGATGCCGCCGATCGCGGGGGTGGGCGGAATGGCGATGCCGTTGGTCTCGTTGTAGAGCGAGACGTTGCCCGACACGACCGGGAAGGCCAGCACGGTGCAGGCCTCGGCCATGCCTTCGACCGCGGCGGCGAATTCGCCCATGATCTCCGGCCGCTCGGGATTGCCGAAATTCATGCAGTCGGTGATCGCCAGCGGATCGGCGCCGACTGCGGTGAGATTGCGCCAGCACTCGGCCACCGCCTGCTTGGCGCCTTCGTAAGGATCGGCGGCGCAATAGCGGGGCGTCACGTCGCAGGAGATGGCGAGCCCCTTCTGCGTGCCGTGGACGCGCACCACGGCGGCATCGCCGCCCGGCCGCTGCACCGTGTCGGCCATCACCATGTGGTCGTATTGCTCCCAGATCCAGCGGCGCGAGGAGAGATGCGGCGAGCCCATCAGGCTCTCGAGCGCCCCGAGCACGCTGTTCGGCGCCGGCACCTCTTCCGGCGCGACAATCGCCTGCGGCTCCTTCTTGGTCCAGGGCCGCTCATAGACCGGCGCGGCGTGGGCCAAAGCGGCCAGCGGAATGTCGGCCTCGACCATGCCGCGATGGCGCACCACCAGATGCCCGGTGTCGGTGGTGTAGCCGATCACCGAGAAGTCGAGCTCCCATTTGCGGAACACGCGCTCGGCGATCTTCTCCGCGCCGGGCTTGAGCACCATGAGCATGCGCTCTTGGCTTTCCGACAGCATCATCTCGTAGGCGGTCATGCCCTCTTCGCGGGTCGGCACGCGGTCGAGCTCGAGCTCGATGCCGACGCCGCCTTTGTCGGCCATCTCCACCGAGGACGAGGTCAGGCCGGCCGCGCCCATGTCCTGGATGCCGACGATGGCGTCCTCCGTCATCAATTCGAGACAGGCTTCGAGCAGCAGCTTCTCGGTGAACGGATCGCCGACCTGCACGGTCGGGCGCTTCTCCTCGGAGGCGTCGTCGAACTCGGCCGAGGCCATGGTGGCGCCGTGAATGCCGTCGCGGCCGGTCTTGGAGCCGACATAGACCACGGGATGGCCCACGCCCTTGGCGGCGGATTTGAAGATGCGGTTGGCGTCGGCGATCCCGACGCACATGGCGTTGACCAGGATATTGTCGTTGTAGCCCGGGTCGAAATTGGTCTCGCCGCCGACCGTCGGCACGCCCATGCAATTGCCGTAGTCGCCGATGCCCGACACCACCCCGGCGACCAGGTGCCGCGTCTTGGGATGGTCCGGCGCGCCGAACCGCAGCGCATTCATATTGGCGACCGGCCGCGCGCCCATGGTGAACACGTCGCGCATGATGCCGCCGACGCCGGTCGCCGCGCCCTGATAGGGCTCGATATAAGACGGGTGGTTGTGGCTCTCCATCTTGAAGATGGCCGCCAGACCGTCGCCGAGATCGACCACGCCGGCGTTCTCGCCCGGGCCCTGGATCACCTGCGGGCCTTCGGTCGGCAGCTTCTTCAGCCAGACCCGCGACGATTTGTAGGAGCAGTGCTCGGACCACATCACCGAGAAGATGCCGAGCTCGGTCAGCGACGGCTCGCGGCCGAGCGCGCCCAGCAGGAGCTGGTACTCGTCGCGGCTGAGCCCATGTTCCGCCACCAACTCGGGGGTGATGCCGTCCCCTGGTTTCGCCGCGCGCGCCGCGATGTTCAATGGAGCGTCTCCATCAGCGAGAGGAACATCTTGGCGCCGTCGGTGCCGCTGAGCGCCTTGTCGGCGAGACGCTCGGGATGGGGCATCAACCCCAGCACCGTGCCGGTCTCGTTGTAGATGCCGGCGATATTGTTGCGCGAGCCGTTGGGGTTGGCGTCGTCCGTGGGCTTGCCGTGTTCGTCGCAATAGCGGAAGGCGACGCGGCCTTCGCCTTCGAGCCGCTTCACCGTGGCGTCGTCGGCGAAATAGCTGCCGTCCTTATGCGCGATGGCGAACTTGACCACCTCGCCTTTGACGTAGCGGCGCGCATAGGCGGTGTCGTTCCGCTCGACGCGGAGCAGCACGTCCTTGCAGATGAATTTGAGCGTGGCGTTCCGCATCAACACGCCGGGCAGCAGCCCCGCCTCGGTCAGCACCTGGAAGCCGTTGCAGATGCCGAGCACCGGCGTGCCGGCGCGCGCGCGGGTCACCACCTCGCGCATCACCGGCGAGTGCGCCGCCATGGCGCCGGAGCGAAGATAGTCGCCGTAGGAGAAGCCGCCCGGCAGCACGATCAGGTCGCTCGCCGGAATCTCCGAGTCGCCGTGCCACACCATGGAAGGCGCCTGGCCGGTGGCGGCTTCGAGCGCCACCGCGGCGTCACGGTCGCAATTCGATCCGGGGAAGACGATCACGCTCGCTTTCATCTCTCAACCATCCGATGCGTCATTCCGGCGAAAGCCGCGAGTCAGGAGCCCAAAGTTCGAGAGAGACATTTCTGAATTCCGGCGTCCGCCGGAATGACGAGAAAGCGACAAAATGCTGATCAAGCCGCCTCGAGCTCATAAGCGTAGTTCTCGATGATGGTGTTGGCGAGCAGCTGCTCGCACATGCGCTCGACCTCGGCGCGGGCTTTGGCCGGGTCGCTCTCGGTCACCTCGACCTCGATATATTTGCCCTGCCGCACATTGCCAACCTGGCCGAAGCCGAGCGCATGCAGCGCTCCGGCGATGGCCTTGCCTTGTGGATCGAGCACGCCCGGCTTCAGCGTGATAGTGATGCGCGCCTTCATGTCCCCTTCGTCCGGCCTATTTGGAACGCACCAAGACAGGTCCGGTTCGCGCCCGGGTCGGGTTGTCGACATGCAGCCCGAGTCGGCGCGCCACCTCTTGATAGGCCTCGACCAGGCCGCCCATGTCGCGGCGGAAGCGGTCCTTGTCGAGCTTGTTCTGCGTTTCGATGTCCCACAGCCGGCAGCAATCGGGCGAGATCTCGTCGGCCAGGAGGATGCGCATCTGCTCGTTGTCCCATTGCCGGCCGAACTCGCATTTGAAGTCGACCAGCCGGATGCCGACGCCGAGAAACAGGCCCGACAGGAAATCGTTGACGCGCAGCGCCAGCGACATCACGTCGTCGATCTCCTGCGGCGTCGCCCAGCCGAACGCGGTGATGTGCTCCTCGGTGACCATCGGATCGCCGAGCTGGTCGTTCTTGTAATAGAACTCGACGATCGAGCGCGGCAGCGCCGTGCCTTCGTCGAGGCCGAGCCGAGTCGACAGCGAGCCGGCGGCGACGTTGCGCACCACCACCTCGAGCGGAATGATCTCGACCTCGCGGATCAGCTGCTCGCGCATGTTGAGCCGCTTGATGAAGTGGGTGGGCACGCCGATCTCGCCGAGCTTCTGGAACAGATATTCGGAGATGCGATTGTTGAGGACGCCCTTGCCCTCGATCTTGTCGTGCTTCTTGTTGTTGAAGGCGGTGGCATCGTCCTTGAAATGCTGGACGAGCGTACCGGGCTCGGGGCCCTCATAGAGAATCTTGGCCTTGCCTTCGTACACTTTCCGCCGGCGGTTCATGGTTAGTTCCTCACTCAGGACTGGCTTCTGACAAACGCCAAACGCGCGGGCGAGAGGGTCACCCAGGCCGCGCGCAACTTGCAAATCGCCATTGCCGGAATCAATTCAAGGGGTCTTGATCGACCTTAGCGTAAGGGAGGGGGGCATACAACGGCTGCCGGGACGCAAGCCGGTCCCCCGCAACTGGTTGATTTCCGGGGCTTTGAGCGCTATCTCTCGCCCCGACGACTGCGGCATTTCCCCAGGATTTTTGCGGAATTTGCTTCGAATTGACGGGCTCACAGGAGGCGCAAGCCACATGGCTAGTTTTGAGGATCGCGAGAAGGGTTTTGAGCGGAAATTCGCCCATGACGAGGAGCTCAAGTTCAAGGCGACGGCGCGGCGGAACAAGCTGCTCGGCCTGTGGGCGGCGGAGCTGATGGGGCTTTCCGGAGACGCCGCCCAGGCCTATGCGCGCGAGGTGATCAAGGCCGACCTCGAGGAGCCCGGCGAGGAGGACGTCGTGCGCAAGATCAGACGCGACTTCGACGCCAAGGGCGTCGCGCAGTCCGATCACCAAATCAGGCACCAGATGGCCGAGCTGATGGGTCAGGCGATCAGTCAGCTCGAAGCCGAAGGCAAGGCGTGAGCGGCGCCGCGCGTGAGGACCGCTTCCGTCAGGCGCGGAAAGACCGCCGCACGCTGTTCAACGCCTGGCTCACCCTCAACAACCCCTTCCTCATCGAACTGATCGGCGAGGCGGGCTGGGACTGCATCACCATCGACCAACAGCACGGGCTCGGCGGCAACGAGGCGCTGCTTGGCTGCCTCACCGCGGCGCGCGCGTGCGGGCTACCGGCCATCGTCCGCGTCGCCGAGAACGATCCCGGCCTGATCGGCCGCGCGCTCGATGCCGGCGCCCAAGGCATCATGTGTCCCCTGATCGGCAACGTCGAGGACGCCGAGGCCTTCGTGCAGGCGGTGAAATATCCCCCGCGGGGGCAACGGAGTTGGGGGCCTTACCGCGCGCGGCTCGACCACGACGGCGATTATTTCAAGACCGCCAATGACTGGACCATCGCTTGCCCGCAGATCGAGACCAAGGGCGCGCTCGATCAGCTCGACGAGATCCTGGCCCTCGACGGCGTCGACATGGTCTGTTTCGGTCCCAACGATCTCTCGGTGGCGCTGACCGGACGGCTCGACATTTCCGCGCCGGAGGTCAAGGAGGCCATGACTCTGGTTCTGAGCAAATGCCGCGAGATGTCTGTGATCGCGCTGATTTTTGCCAACGACATCGCCTTCGCCAAGCCGCTGGTCGCCGATCGCTGGGATGTGGTCGCGGTCGGCACCGACGCCGGCTGGTTCGCGCAAGCCGCCGCCGCCGCCAGGCGCGACGCCGACCTGCCGCGATGACTGACGACTGGATCCAAACTGTCCAGATCGCCGGGCTGATCTCGGCCTTGATCTCATGCGGATTTTGGCTGGCCGGCGCGGGCGTGCGGTTCCGGCCGCTGTCGCTGTTCAGGCTCAGCGGTCCTGAGTTCGATTCCGGGCGCCCTCCAGCGGCAATCGCTGCTGAACGGCTTTGCCGCCATCTTCGCCGCCGGCGCGGCCGCAGCGCAGGCGCTGGTGTTCTACCTGCAGATTTCGGAGTGAATCGGGTCGTGGAATCGACGCTGCGCGCCGCTGCCAGCAATAATTCTTAGGCTGACGCTAGACCGCCGCTGTGCCAATATGGCGGCAGCGGGACTCGGGGGCTTCCATGCGGCTGCGGATTCTAACTTTGGCGATTGCGGTGCTTGGCGCGCTGGCGGTGGGCCCCGGTGGGGCGAAGGCGCAGGACGACGAGTTGTTTCCGATCTTTCCGCCTTATCCCTATCGCTCGGGATATTATCCCAAGGCCGACTGGTATCACGACATGCCGCCTTATGTGGCGCTCAAGCCTTCCTTCTACCGCAAGCGCTATTTCATGATGGCGCAAGAGCGAAACCGCTATCGCTACATGCCGCATATCTTCCATGGCTATAGCGACGGCGAGCAGATCGACGACGTCGATGTGCAGGGCGTGAGCGGCACCCTGAGAAGCGACTACAACCGCTGAGCTGCCGGGCAAACCCAGCAGCTGCCCGCATGTTGTGCATCACTTCTCTCGAATTGTTGCGGTGCTATCCGGGCGGTCGATAGACTGACACGCGCGGTGATTGCGCCGCGTTGGGGGACATCATGCATTCAGGTGGTCGTTGCTGGCTGCGGGCAGCTTCGCTTGCCGTCGGCGTGTTCGCCACCCCGGCCGTCGCCGCCGAGCTGTTGCCCGAAGCCGCCACCGAGTGGGGCGGCTTCTATGTCGGCGGCCAACTTGGCGGGGCCTGGAACGACACCGACTGGCGTTACAAGAATCCCAATTGGTTCAATACCCTCCTCTCTGTCACCGTCATCAACACATTCGACATGGACGGCAGCGGCCTGCTCGGCGGCGGTCAGGCGGGTTTCAACTATCAGTCCGGGGCGTGGGTGATCGGCATTGAGGGGTCGATCGCCGGAGCCGATGTGAGCGGCAACCGACGAAGCCCGTACTTTCCCACCATCGATCGCTACAGCTCGGAGATTGACGTGCTCGCCACCGTGGCGGGACGGATCGGATATGCGTGGGATCGCTGGCTGGCCTATGCCAAGGGCGGTTATGCCGGGGGCAATGTCGCGCTGACATTGTTGGACCAAGTCGAGCTGATTAAGGCTTCGTCGGATCGCTGGGCCAATGGTTGGACGGTAGGAGCGGGGGCCGAATACGCGCTCGGCGCAAGCTTCTCGCTCGCGCTCGAATATAACTACGCCGATCTCGATACCGGAAACTGGACGCTGCGCTGCAACTGTCCGTCGGGACTAGGGGGCGGCACGCCAGTCATGGACGGCGACATCGCCATCCAATCGGTCACCGCCCGGCTGAACTACCGCTTCGGCAAGTAGCGTTCTATTTCGTGCCGAACACGCGGGCGAAGATCGTATCGACGTGCTTCAGGTGATAGCCGAGATCGAACTGGGCGCGGATCTGCTCGGCCGACAGCACCTTGGTCACCTCCTGGTCGGCGAGCAGCGCCTCGAGGAAATCGGCGCCGTCCTCCCACACGCGCTTGGCGTTGCGCTGCACGATCCGGTAGGCCTCCTCGCGCGGCACGCCGGCTTCCGTCAGCGCCAGCAACACCCGCTGCGAGTGGATCAGTCCGCCGAGGCGGTCGAGATTTTGGCCGCATGCGCTCCGGATAGACCACGAGGTCCTTGACGATCGAGGTGAGCCGGTGAAGCGCGAAATCGAGCGCGATGGTGGCGTCGGGGCCGATCACCCGCTCGACCGAAGAATGGGAGATGTCGCGCTCGTGCCACAGCGCCACGTCTTCCAGCGCCGGCAGGGCATAGGCGCGCACCACCCGGGCGAGGCCGGTCAGGTTCTCCGACAGCACCGGGTTCCGCTTATGCGGCATGGCGGAGGAGCCCTTCTGCCCGGCGCTGAAATATTCCTCGGCCTCGAGCACTTCGGTCCGCTGCAAATGCCTGATTTCGGTCGCCAGCCGCTCGACCGAGCTTGCCACCACGGCCAGCGCGGCAAAATAGGCGGCATGCCGGTCGCGCGGCACCACCTGGGTTGAGATGGGCTCGACCTTGAGGCCAAGCTTCTTGGCCACATAGGCTTCGACCCGTGGGTCGACATGGGCGAAGGTTCCGACCGCGCCGGAGATGGCGCAGGTCGCGACCTCCTCGCGGGCGCGTACCAGCCGCTCCTTGGCCCTGGCGAATTCGGCATAGGCGACCGCGAGCTTGAGCCCGAACGTGGTCGGCTCGGCATGGACGCCATGGCTGCGGCCGACCGTCGGCGTGTCCTTATATTCGAAGGCGCGCGCCTTCAGCACGGCGAGCAATCCGTCGACGTCGCCGATCAGCACGTCGGCCGCCTCGACCAGCTGCACGTTGAAGCAGGTGTCGAGCACGTCCGATGAGGTCAGCCCGGAATGCAGGAACCGCGCTTCCGGCCCGACATGCTCGGCGACCGAGGTGAGAAAGGCGATCACGTCGTGCTTCACCTCCCGCTCGATCTCGTCGATGCGGGCGATGTCGAAGCCGCCGCGCTTCCTTACCGCATCGGCCGCATGCTTGGGGATGAGCCCGAGCTCGGCCATGGCCTCGGCGGCATAGGTCTCGATCCTGAGCCAGATGCGAAATCTGGTTTCGGGCTCCCAGATCCGAGCCATCTCGGTGCGGCTGTAACGGGGGATCATGCGGTTCGAAGAAGCCTTTCCGCGAGGAAAGATGCGAAAGAGGCGCTAACCTTTAGCAGAGGGCCCGCCGCCGCTCAAATCGGACCGTTAATCAGATGTCGGCGGTCCTGGCCTCGCGCGGCCCGAACCAAGCGACGAAGATCGCGGCGGCCACGGTGAGAGCGGCATAGGCCGGGCGCGGCGGCAACAACATATCCAGCAAGAATGTGTAGAAGTCGTTGAGCGAGGCGAAATACATGCCGGTCAGCGACCAGTCCTGCTGATTGGGATAGGTGGCGTGGATGTAGATGAATCTCAGCAGCCCGCCGAAGCTGCAAAACGCCACCACGAAGATGAAGAAGGCGAACATGAAGCGGACGACGAAGCCCCGTTTGGCGGCAAAGCTCTGCACCCACCAGGTGACGAGCGCGGCCAGCGCCCCGGCGAATCCGACGATGCGGAGCGTGTGCCTGGTCTGCTCGTTCATGATCGTGTTCATGTAGTCGCCCGACAACAGCGCCCACATGGCGATGCCGATCACCAGCGCGAATGCGACGGCGAGCACGAAGCCGACCACGTTGCCGAACGTCAATTTTTCCATTTGCTGTCCCGCCCGTTTATGCGGCCCCACCGGGCTTAACTATGCCGGGGAAATGGCCGGGCTGCAATCGGCGCGGCCAGGAGCGGGCTTGCCGCTCACGGCCGTTTATGGTCCGATCCCCGCCACGACAAGGAGGCGGCCCGCCATGGCATTCGAGGATTTGAAGGCCGAACTCGCGCTTCTCATCAATCAGATGGAGAATCAGCCCGAGGATCGGCACGAGCTTTACCTCCAGATCCGGGAAAAGCTCAACGAGATGCGCGTTTTTGGCATGCCGCTCCCCGCCGATTTGGTTCGGCTGGAGAAAGAGCTCGAAGCCGAGTTTAAAGCAGACGAGCGCGCGGCCAGGAAAACCTAGCCGCCAGATAACCGGTCGGATCAGCCGGCCGGCTGGGCATCCTCCTCGTCGATCTCCTCATAGGTGCCATTCGACCAGCGATAGACCGCGTAAGGCGGCAGGTTCGGATCGCCCTTGTCGTTGAATTTGAACTTGCCGATCACGGTGTCGAACTCGGTGTCGTTGAGCGCCTTCACGACATCGGCGGCGGCCACCGAGTTTGCCTTCTCGACGGCCTGCTTCCACGCCTGGAGCGCGGCGTAGGTGTAGAGCACATAGCCCTCGGGCTCGATGCCCTTGTCCTTGAAGCGCTTGACCACTTCGGCGGCGGCCGGGTTCTTGCGCGGGTCGGGCGAGAAGGTCATCAGCGTGCCTTCTCCGGCGGGTCCGGTGATCGACCAATATTCCTGCGTGATGAGCGCGTCGCCCCCCATCAGGATGGTGTCCATGCCCTGATCGCGCATCTGACGCACGATCAGGCCCGCCTCGGTGTGATAGCCGCCCAGGAACAGCACATCGATGTTGGCTTGCTTCAGCTTTGAGACCAGCGCCGAATAGTCCTTCTCGCCGGCGGTGATCGCCTCATTCATCGCCTCTTGCTTGCCCGCTTCGTTGAGCGCCTTCTTGACTTCGTTGGCGATGCCTTTGCCGTAAGCGGTCTTGTCGTGGATGATGGCGATGTTCTTGTCGGCGAAGTACTTGGCGAGATATTTGCCGGCGACGCCGCCTTGCTGATCGTCGCGGCCGCACACGCGGTAGATATTCGGGCCGGCGCGATCGTCGGTGAAGGCGGGGTTGGTCGAAGCCGGAGAGATCTGCACCATGTCGCTCTCGGCATAGACCTTCGATGCCGGGATCGAGGAGCCGGAGCAGTAATGGCCGGCCACCAGCGCGACCCCGGCCCCGGTCATCTGGTTGGCGATCGCCACCGCCTGTTTCGGATCGCAGGCGTCGTCGCCGATATCGAGATCGATCGTCTTGCCGAGCACGCCGCCGGCGGCGTTGATGTCTTCGACCGCCATCTCGCCGCCGTTCTTCATCTGCGCGCCGAACGAGGCATATTGACCCGTGACCGGGCCCACGACGGCAACCGGGATGGTGTTGCTCTCTTCGCCGCTGCCGCAACCGACGACCAAGACGGCTTGCGCGAGGGCTCCGATCAGCCCGGCCATACGCTTCATTGCGACCTCCCTCTCCACGAACGGGCTCACTCTACATCAATTTATGCGCCCTAGGGCGAGATGGCTCACGCCCGCCGGTCGCGCCAGGTGAGCGGGCTGGTCCGCTCGTAAAGCCAGCGATACTGGGTCACCATTTGCGTGGTCCGCATGGCGCGGAACCCGAGGGCGCCCGCCGCCAGCATCACGGCATAAGTGACGAGATAATAATAGAGAGACAGCAGATTGCCGTCGAACAGGGCGTAATGGAAGAAGCGGACCGCGGCAGCGAGCAGCGCCATATAGAAATACACGCGCCAAAACGGCTTCCACGACCGCGCCAAGCCTCGTCCGGCGAGAAAGGCCGCGCCGCCGCCGATCACCACAGTGAGTATGACAAACACCCGCAGGCTGTCGTCGGAGAGCCAGGTCAAGGACGTGCTCCTTGCTGGCCCGGGCTATGGGCGCCGCCCTCCAGATAGGCTGCCTGCACCTCGGGGCTGCCGAGCAGCTCGCTGCCCGACCCGCTCATCGTGATCCTGCCGTTGACCAGGACATAGCCGCGATGGGCGAGACGAAGCGCATGATAGGCGCTCTGCTCGACGAGAAACACGGTCAGGCCATAGTCGGCATTGAGCGCCCGGATGGCCGCGAAGATCTGCTTCACGATCAGCGGGGCCAGGCCGAGCGACGGCTCGTCCAACAGAAGCAGCTTGGGGCGTCCCATCAGCGCGCGGGCGATCGCCAGCATCTGCTGCTCGCCGCCGGACAGCGTGCCGCCGCGCTGATGCTGGCGCGCCTTGAGCAGGGGAAAGAGGGTGTACACATGCTCCAGGTCCTTGGCGAAACAGGCAGGATCGTCGGCGACCACGGCGCCCATCTGCAAATTCTCGAGCACCGTCATGCGCGAGAAGATGCGGCGCCCTTCCGGCGACTGCACGATGCCAAGCCGCGCCACGTCATGGGTGGGGAGAGAGGTAATGTCGCGGCCCTGAAACAAGATGTGGCCTTCGCGTGCGCGCGGACGGCCGAAGATCGTCATCATCAGCGTGGTCTTGCCGGCGCCGTTGCCGCCGATCAAAGCGACGATCTCGCCCTCTTTGATGTCGAGATCGACGCTATGCAGGATCGGCAGCACGCCATAGCAAGCCGTTATCTTGCGCATTTCCAGCATTGACGCGGTCATAGGCCGACCTCGCGCTCAACCACCGGCAACTCTTCGTCGGGAACGCCGAGATAGGCGGCGATGACGCGCGGGTCGTTCCGCGCTTCCTCGGTGGTGCCGTCGGCAATCTTCTTGCCGTAATCGAGCACCACGACATGATCGGAGATGCGCATCACCACGCTCATGTCATGCTCGATGAGCAGGATGGCGATGCCGTCTTGCGCGCGGATCGAATAGAGCAGCTCGTTGAGGCCGTCGCTCTCCCGCGCGTTCAAGCCGGCGGCAGGCTCGTCGAGGCAGAGCAGGAGCGGCCGCGTGCACATGGCGCGCGCGATCTCGAGCCGCCTCTGGTCGCCATAAGGCAGCGAGCCGGCCGGCTCGTCGGCGCGGCGCGTGATCCCGACCCGGTCGAGCCAGTGCCGCGCGAAGTCGACTGCTTCCTTCTCGGCCTTTTTGAACCCGCCGATCCCGAGTATGGCGCCGATCGTCAGGCCCGAGGCGCGCATGAGCACATTGTGCTGCGCCACCATCAGATTCTCCAGCACGGTCATGCCCTGGAACAGCCGGATATTCTGGAAGGTGCGGGCGACGCGCGCGCGCGCATTGATGGCGTGATCGTCGAGCCGTTCCAGATCGAAGGCCGGGCCGTCGGGATGGGTGAGCCGCATCATCCCTTCGGTCGGCTTGTAGAAGCCGGTGATGCAATTGAACACCGTGGTCTTGCCCGCGCCGTTGGGCCCGATCAGCGCCGTGATATCGGTCCGGCCGACGCTGAATGAGACGTCGTCGACAGCGAGCAGCCCACCGAACCGCATGGTAAGGTGCTCCACCTTGAGCAGAGGGTCTTTTTGCCAGGCCCTCATGCGCTGCCTTCCTCAACGAGATCTTTGGGTATTGGACGCGCCTTGCCGAGCGCGATCGATGGCGTGCGCGTGCCGATGATGCCGCGCGGCCGCCACACCATGATGCCGACCATGGCGACGCCGAACAGCAGCATGCGGTAGAGCGCGGGATCGAAGCCTTCGCCGAAGAAGCTTTGCAGGCCTTCGGTATGGCGCAGCGCCTCGAAGCCGCCGACCATGACGATCGCCGCGATCGCCACGCCGAGTTGGCTGCCCATGCCGCCGAGCACCACGATCGCCAGGATGATGGCCGATTCGATGAAGGTGAAGCTCTCGGGGCTGATGAAGCCCTGGCGGGTGGCGAAGAAGCTGCCCGCCAGCCCGCCGAACATCGCGCCGATGGAGAACGCGGTGAGCTTGGTGATGGTCGTGTTGATGCCGAGCGAGCGGCAGGCGATCTGGTCTTCGCGCAACGCTTCCCAGGCGCGCCCGATCGGCAGCCGCCGCAACTTCAGGGTGACCAGATTGGTGATGAGGGCGAGCGCGAGGATGACGTAATAGAGAAAGATGATGCCTTGGACCGGATCGTATTTGAGGCCGAAGAAGCTGCTGAACGTCAACTCGCCGGTCGGCGCGAACGGCAGGCCGAAGAATGTCGGCTTGGGGATGCCGGAAATGCCGTTCGGCCCGTTGGTGACATGGGTCCAGTTGAGCAGAACGATGCGCACGATCTCGCCGAAGGCCAGCGTCACGATGGCGAGATAATCGCCGCGGAGCCTGAGCACCGGGAAGCCGAGAATGACGCCCCATAGCGCCGCCGCGGCGCCGGCGATCGGCAGGCAGATCCAGAAGCCCAAGCCGAAATGCGTGGCGAGCAGCGCGAAGGTATAGGCGCCGACCGCATAGAAGGCGACATAGCCGAGATCGAGCAGCCCGGCGAGGCCGACCACGACGTTCAGCCCCCAGCCGAGCATGACGTAGGTCAGCACCAGGATCGACAGGTCGAACAGATAGCGCAGCGGCAAGTTGAGATGGAAAGCCTTGTCCAGCAGATAGGCGACGATCGGGAACAGCACGGCGAAGGCGATGCCGCCGATGGTGAAGATGCGCGCGTAAGGAAGGTCGGGGAAGAAATGGACGATGGTCCGGCGCAACAAGCCAACGCCCATGAAGGCGAGCAGAAATCCCGCCACCAGCTGACAGGCCGTGCTGCCGATCAGGATGCCGCCCACGAGGACGATGGCCGCGCCGAACGCGGTGCTGCCGAGCACCTTGCGGTCGCGAGCGTCGAACGTCTCGCTGGTGAACAGCCTGGCGAAGGGCGCGGTGATCGGATGTTCGGCCTGCCAGACGAACAGATTGAGCAAGAGCCGGCCAAAGAACACGATGCCGACGACGATGGCGAGAAGCGCCGGACGCGGCTCGAGGGTAAGCCCGGTCACATTGTCGACCGTCCTCAAGCCCAGCAGCAAGCCGAACAGGGCAAAGGCGATGATCGCGGCGAGGAGAGAGTCGGCGAGGGCCGACTGGAGCCTCTGGCTGAACGATGTGCCGGGCTCCGCCAAGGCGCTCAGACCTTCTCCACCTCGGGACGGCCGAGCAGGCCGGTCGGGAAAAAGATGAGCACGACGGCGAGCATCGCAAACGCCGCCACGTCCTTGTACTCGATGGTGAAATAGGCCGACCAGAAGGTCTCGATCAGGCCGATGACGAGGCCGCCCAGCATGGCGCCGGGCAGCGAGCCGATGCCGCCGAACACCGCCGCGGTGAAGGCTTTGATGCCGGCGACGAAGCCGATATAGAAGTCGATCACCCCGTAATAGAGCAGGTAGAGCAGCCCGGCCACGGCGGCGAGCGCCGCGCCGAGCACGAAGGTCAGCGAGATGGTGCGGTCGACATTGACGCCGGACAGCGAGGCCATCAGCCGGTCCTGCTCGCAGGCGCGCTGCGCGCGGCCGAGCGCGGTGCGGGTTATGATCAGCCAGAACACCGTCATCAGCACCAGCGTCGTGACCACGACCAGGATTTGGATGTTGGAGAGATTGACCTTGAAGCCGTCCTGCTCGAACAGCACGTAGCCTCCAGTGACCACCGGCTGGAGCGGCTTCACCCGCGCGCCTTGCGACACCTGGATGAAGTTTTGCAGCACGATCGACATGCCGATGGCGGTGATCAGCGGCGCCAACCGGAACGACTCGCGCAATGGCCGGTAGGCGATGCGCTCAACGGTCCAGCCCCACACCGCGGTCAGCGCCATGGCGATAATCAGCACGAGGATCAACGCGAGCGGAATGAGCGTCACGCCGAGGCTCATCAGCAGCAGGAAGGCGATCAGCGCGATGAAGGCGCCGACCATGAAGATGTCGCCATGGGCGAAGTTGATCATGCCGATGATGCCGTAGACCATGGTGTAGCCTATGGCGATCAGCCCGTAGATCGAGCCAAGCGCGATCCCGTTGATCAATTGCTGAACGAAATAGGCCATCCGCCCCCCGTGTCCCTCGCCGAGGCCCTTAAGCCGTCTAATCCCCCCGGATTGGCGGCTCGGCGTAGGTCCAGTTTTAGCAAGAAGGCTTCGCCGGGTACACGCGGCTTATTCGCTGGGCATGCCCAAAATCAGAGCAGCAAGATGCGAACCGTCGCAGAACGGGGGATCCCCGGTGTCCTTGCAGCCACAGAGCAAGCGCGAGCTCGGTCCGCTCGGCGGTGAACATCAGAGGCTCGATCCCGGTGCCGGTGTGCGACCCGTCGCAGAAGGGTTGCTTTTGGCTCCGCCCGCAGCGGCACCAGGCGTAGCGTTTGCCCGCCTCGAGCTCGACTTGATATGGGTTGAGTTGCGGTCGCTCTGGCTCCGCCATGACGCTGTCCTTTGCCCAGCTGGCCGGTGCGGCCGGAAAGCTTAGCCTTGCTTAGCCAATTCGGCCGGACGGCACAAGGAAGCGGCGGTTTTGACCCGTTAAGGGGCTGGGAATCTGTTGGCGGCAAGATCGGGCTCCGCCGATTCGTGCTGCCGAACGGTCGCGGGCCCGGGAAAACACTTGAAAAGAGCTTGAGTCGATGGGTCATCCGGACCATAGAGGGCCAAATGCCGGACCGAAGTTGGTTGCGCCGGCTAAGGACGCCGCCGCTCGATGGCGCGTCAGTCGCAGACAGGCGGGGGCCGTTGCGAGTTTAGAGGCCGCCCATGGCTGAACTCATTTTCGCGCTCGTTACCATTCTGGCGGTATTCGCGCTGGCCATGAACCGCGCCTCGCTGCGGAGCTGGGCGCTCGCCGCCGCCATCTTCACCTTGAGCGCGCAGCTGGGCCTGGTGCATGGCCATCTGCATTGGCCGGTCTTTCCGCTGTGGTCGCTGTTCGGCTGGCTTGCCGCCGGGCTGCTGTTCGCCGCGAGCTTTCCCGAAATCAAGCGCAACTATATCGTGCTGCCGGCCTATCGCGCGCTCAAGGGCGCGATGCCGACCATCTCGCAGACCGAGCGCGAGGCGCTCGAAGCCGGCACGGTCGGCTGGGACGCCGAGCTGTTCTCCGGCACGCCCGATTGGGCCAAGCTCCGCCGCGTCCCCCCCATCACGCTCACCGCGGAAGAGCGCGCCTTTCTCGACGGGCCGACCGACGAGCTGTGCCGCAAGCTCAACGACTGGCGCATCCGCCACGATCTGCACGACATCCCCGACGATATCTGGCGCTTCGTCTGCGAGAACGGCTTTCTCGGCATGCTGATCTCCAAGCAGCATGGCGGCCTCGGCTTCTCCGCCCAGGCGCAATCGCTCGTGCTCGGCAAGATCTCGTCGCGTAGCCCCGACGGCGTCACCATCGTCATGGTGCCGAACTCGCTCGGCCCCGGCGAGCTGATCGAGAAATACGGCACCGACGCCCAGAAAGAGCATTTCCTGCCGCGGCTCGCGCGCGGCGATGAGATTCCCTGCTTCGCGCTCACCGGCCCGTTCTCGGGCTCCGACGCCGCGTCGATGCGCGATGTCGGCGTGGTCACGCGCGGCCAGCATGGCGGCAAGGACACGCTCGGCATCAGGCTCACTTGGGACAAGCGCTACATCACGCTGGCGCCCAAGGCCACGCTGCTCGGTCTCGCCTTCCGCCTGTTCGATCCCGACAATCATCTCGGCCGCGGCGAGGATGTCGGCATCACCCTGGCGCTGATCCCGACCGACCATCAAGGCGTCGAAATCGGGCGGCGGCATCTTCCGGCCGGCGCCGCCTTTCCCAACGGGCCGACCAGCGGGCGCGACGTGTTCGTGCCGATCGATTGGATCATCGGCGGCCAGGAGCGGGCCGGGCAGGGCTGGCGCATGTTGATGAGCTGCCTCGCCGCCGGCCGCTCGATCTCGCTGCCCGCCACCAGCGCCGCCGCCGCCAAGACCATGCTGCGGACCAGCACGGCCTATGCCCGGATCCGCAAGCAATTCAATCTGCCGATCGGCTTCATGGAGGGCGTCGAGGAGCCTCTGGCGCGCCTGGTCGAGAACGCCTATGCGCTGGAGGCGGCGCGTGCCGTGACGGCCTCGATGGTGTCAACCGGCGAGAAGCCCGCGGTCATCTCGGCGCTGCTGAAATATGTCTCGACCGAGCGGATGCGGCAAAGCGTCAATGATGCGCTCGACATTCATGGCGGCAAGGGTATCTGCGACGGGCCGTCGAATTACATCCAGGGCGCCTACCAGATGGTGCCGGTCGGCATCACCGTGGAAGGCGCCAACATCCTCACCCGCACGCTCATCACCTTCGCCCAAGGCGCGCTGCGCAGTCACCCGTATCTGTTCACCGAGATCGAGGCCCTCCAGGACAAGGACCAAGAGCGCGGCACCGAGCTGTTCGCCCGCATCTTCGAGGATCATGTGTCCTTCACGCTGTCGAATGCCGCCGGTGCGCTGTTCCACAATCTGACCTTCGGCGTCTTTGCTTCGGCGCCGCCCAATGCCGGCGCCACGGCCCGCTGGTGGCGCGCGCTGGCGCGCTCGGCGCGCTCCTTCGCGCTGGTCGCCGATCTGACCGTGGCGCTGCTCGGTGGCGGGTTGAAGGTCAAGCAGAAGATCACCGGCCGCATGGCCGATGCGCTGGCCGAGCTCTATCTGCTGTCGTCGGTGCTCAAGCGCTTCGACGATGACGGTCGCCCGCCGGAAGACCTCAAGCTGGTGGATTACTGCGCCACGAACTGCCTCTACCGGTTCGATCAGGCGCTGCTCGGCGTGCTGCGAAACTTTCCGCAACGCTGGGCGGCCTGGCTGATGGCGCCGCTGGTCTTTCCCTTCGGCGCGCGGCATCGGCCGGCGAGCGATAAAGAGGGCAAGGCGATCGTGCGCGCGGCGCTGGAGCCGGGCGCCTTCCGCGACCGTCTCACCAGAGAGATCTTCGTCTCCAACGATCCCGCCGACCGCAGCGGCTTGCTCGACTATACGCTCGCCAAGGCGGTGGCGTGCGAGGAGGCCGACAAGAAGCTCGAACGGGCGATCCGCAAGGGCGAGGTGAAGCGCTTCCACGACCATGATTGGATCGGCGAGGCCGAGGCCAAGGGCGTGCTGACTTCCGACGAGGCGCGCGACCTCGCCGAACTGCGCGATCTCGTCGCCCGGGTCATCGCCGTCGACGATTTTGCCGCCGATGAGCTCGCCGCCGCCGGCCAGACGCCGCCGGCGCCAAAGCCGCAGGAGCATCCGTCGCCCAAACCAGAACATATTGCTGCTGAGTAGTCCGATCATGGCGACGACACTTCCCGATTTGCAGGACTGGCGCTTCACCGTCGATTTCGAGGGCATCGCCTGGGCGGTCATCGACCGCCAAGGCGAGAGCATGAACTCGCTCGGCCGCCGCCCGACCGAGGAGCTTGGCGACATCGTCAAGGCGGTCGAGGACGCGGCGGCCAAAGGCGAGGTCAAGGGCCTGGTGCTGATGAGCGGCAAGGAGTCGAGCTTCATCGCCGGCGCCGATATCAGGGAGTTCGAGAGCTTCGACACCGAGGCCAAGATCACCGAGGTGGTGAAACAGACGCTCGAGCTCATCAACCGCATCGACCGCCTGCCGGTGACGGTGGTCGCCGCCATTCACGGCTATTGCCTCGGCGGCGGGCTCGAGCTGGCGCTGGCCTGCGATTGGCGCGTCGCCGACCGCGAGGAGGGGACCAGGCTTGGCTTTCCCGAGGTCAAGCTCGGCATCTTCCCCGGGCTGAACGGCACGGTGCGGTCGATCCAGGCCGCCGGTCCGATGGACGCCATGACCGCCATGCTCACCGGGCGCATGCTGCGCCCCAGCGCGGCCAAGGCCATGGGCCTCGTCGATCAACTGGTGCCGACCCGCCACACGCTCCGCTGGGCCGCGCGCAAGGCCGTGCTGCAAAAGCGCCACTCCAAAGGCGCGCCGTGGTGGAAGAAGCTGATGCTGAAGCAGCCGGTCCGCTCGCTGCTCGCCAAGCAGATGCGCGCCAAGACCGCCGAGAAGGTGCGCGAGGACCATTATCCGGCGCCGTTCCGGCTGATCGACCTGTTCGAGAAATATGGCGACGATCCGGTGCGCATGCGCATCGCCGAGACCGAGATGTTCACGCCGCTGATGGCGAGCGACGCCTCGCGGAATCTGCGCCGCGTGTTCAAGCTGTCGGAGATGCTGAAGGACGAGGCGCCCAAAGACGGCTTCAAGCCGCGCCGAGTGCATGTCATCGGCGCCGGCACCATGGGCGGCGACATTGCCGCTTGGTGCGTGGTGCAGGGCATGCAGGCGAGCCTCCAGGATCTCGATGAGGCGCAGATCAAGAAAGCGCTCGGCCGCGCCAAGAGCCTGTTCAAGCGGCAGCTTCGCACCCCGCTCGCCATCGAGACGGCCGTGGCGCGGCTCATCGCCGACCCCACCGGCAGGCACATCAAACATGCCGACGTGGTGATCGAGGCGATCGTCGAGAAGCTCGACGTCAAGCAGACGCTGTTTCAGAAATTAGAGAAAGAAGTAAAGCCGGGCGCGGTGCTCGCCACCAACACCTCCTCGCTCAGGCTCGAGGACATCGCCAAGAAGCTCGCCGATCCCGGCCGCCTGGTCGGCCTCCATTTCTTCAATCCGGTGGCGCAGCTTCCGCTGGTCGAGATCGTACGCGGCGAGCAAACCCGCGAGGACGAGGTGCGCAAGGCCTGCGCCTTCGTCACCGCCATCAACAAGCTGCCGCTGATCGTTAAGAGCTGCTCCGGCTTCCTGGTGAACCGCGTGCTCGCGCCATACCTGATGGAAGCGGTGCGCCGCTATCAGCAGGGCGAGCCGCGCGACAAGATCGACCAGGCGGCGCTCAAATTCGGCATGCCGATGGGTCCGCTCGAGCTGATGGACCTGGTCGGGCTCGACATCGCCAATCATGTCGGCGAAGAGCTTCAGCTTGCGCCCCAGGGCGACAATCCGCTCAACACCCTCGTCAAGCAGGGCAAGCTCGGCAAGAAGACCGGCGAGGGCTTCTATGTGTGGGAGCAGGGCAAGCCCAAGCGCGAGGACGCTTCTTACGACCAGGCCGAGCTTGAGCGCCTCGGCCGCGAGCTGATCAAGCCGATGCTCGACGAAGCCGAGCGCGCGCTCAAAGATCAGGTGGTGGCCAACGCCGATCATGTCGATGCCGGCGTGATCTTCGGCACCGGCTTCGCGCCGTTCCGCGGCGGCCCGCTGCACTATCGGCGCACCCAAGAGCAAGCGGCCCGTACCGCTGCGGCGGCGTAACGGGAGCTGGTGGTAACCGATGGCTGAAAATTCGATGCGGCGTGTGGCGGTGCTTGGCGGGGTGCGCATTCCCTTTTGCCGCTCGCACACCGCCTACGCCGAACTGTCCAATCTCGACATGCTGACCGCCGCGCTCGGCGGCCTCATCGATCGCTTCGCGCTGCACGGCGTCCATATCGACGAAGTGATCGGCGGCGCCGTGGTGACCCATGCCAAGGACTGGAACCTCGCCCGCGAGGCGGTGATCGGCAGCGCGCTCGCCCCGACCACGCCCGGCATCACCATGATGCAGGCCTGCGGCACGAGCCTCGCCGGCGCGCTCGGGATCGCCGCCAAGATCGCCACCGGCCAGATCGAATCGGGCATCTCGCTCGGCACCGACACCACCAGCGACGCGCCGGTGGTGTTCCAGCGGCGATTCGCCCAGCGCCTGGTGAAATTGTCCCGTGCCCGCAGCCTCGGCCAGCGGGCAGCGGCCTTCAAGGGCTTCGCCCCGGCCGAACTCGCCCCGCAGCCCCCGTCGACCTCCGAGCCGCGCACCGGCCTGAGCATGGGGGAGCATTGCGAGCTGATGGCCAAGGAATGGGGCATTACCCGCGAGGCCCAAGATCTATTGGCCTATGAGAGCCACAAGAAGGCTGCAGCGGCCTATGACGAGGGCTTCATGGACGACCTCGTGATTCCCTGCGCCGGGGTGTTCCGCGACAACAACATCCGCGAGGACATTTCCCTGGAAAAAATGGCCGAGTTGAAGCCGGTTTTCGACCGGTCGGGCGCCGGCACCATCACCGCCGCCAACTCGACGCCGTTGACCGACGGCGCCGCCACCGTCCTGCTTGCCTCCGAGGAGTGGGCGCAGAAACGGGGTCTGCCGATCCAGGCCTATCTCAGCCTGGGCCGCACTTCTGCCGTAGATTTCGTGCAAGGAGAAGGACTTCTGATGGCGCCGACCATTGCCGTGAGTGAGCTCCTCAAGCGGACTGGCCTTGCGCTACAGGACTTCGATTACTATGAGATTCATGAAGCCTTTGCTGCGCAGGTGCTAGCGACCTTGAAGGCATGGGAATCCGAGGACTACTGCCGCAATCGGCTTGGGCGGAGCAAAGCCCTGGGGTCAATCGACCGGGCGAAACTCAACGTCAAGGGCTCGTCAATAGCTTTCGGGCATCCTTTTGCGGCGACCGGGGCACGAATCCTGGCAGTTTTGGCCAAACTCCTGCATAGTCAGGGGGGTCAAAGGGGTCTGATATCGATTTGCACGGCCGGCGGCATGGGTGTCGCGGCCGTTCTGGAAGGGGTGGGACCCCGAAGTTAACGGCCAAGGCCGCATAAGCGGTCGCTGAACAATGAGCGCGCCTGAGCGCGCCAAAACGCAAGTTGCGGACTTCCGGTGAGGTCCGCCGGGGACAGGGGGCACAACGATTGATTGCCTGGCGTCGCGGACGCCAATGGCGCGATTTTTTAGGAGGTGCTTATTATGCGGCATCAAGCATTCGCTGCGGCGATTGGGATTGCGACCGCTGCTCTGCTTGCTCCCAGCAGCCAGTCCCTGGCAGCGTCGGCCGATCCCACCGGCTATTGGATGAAGCCGGACGCGGAGCGTGAATCAAAGATCCAGGTGTTCAAGTGCGGCGCGGGCAAGAAGCTCCTGTGCGCCAAGATCGCTTGGCTAAAAGACCCCAATGACAGCAAGGGCAAGCCCCTGCATGACATCCGCAACGAGAATCCCTCGATGCGCGGCCGGTCGATTGTCGGCCTGACGATTTTCAACGGCATGACGCCGAGCGCCCCGTCAACTTGGACCGGGAAGATCTATAACCCCGAAGACGGCCACACCTATTCCGCCACGCTCACCGTCCTGTCGCGGAAGCAGATTCTGCTCCGAGGCTGCAAGGCCTGGCTGCTGTGCGGCGAGAAACAATGGCTGAGGACCGGCGCACCGCCTGCGGACGTCATCCCGGCCGCGCCTGAAGGTACTGAGCAGATCGAGGCTTCGGCCGAACCGGTCAGTCCGCCTCCTCGACCCGATGTCAAGCCAGTGGTGGCTGCCGCCGCGCCGAGCGCTGCTCCGCAAGCTGAGGTGCAGGCCTTGGCCGGACCTCAACCCTCGCCCGAATCGCCGTCGACCGAGGCCGTGGTCACGCCGGCCAGCCTGGTCACCCAGGAGGTCGCCGCGCCAGTGCCGCCGCCCGCCGAAATCGACGCACGTCGCGGCTACGGCTTCCTCAACGTCTCGAGCGGTGCCGACACCGCCGCGCGTCTGTCAGGCGAGAATGTCTCGAGCATGTTCGTCATGACCAAGCCGATCCCGACCGGCGCTGCCGCGCCCATGCCGTCCGATCAGGCCATGACGACCGCCGCGGTTCAATCCGGCGAGCCCGTTCCGGCCCCGGCGCCAAAGCCTCAGGCGGTAAAGCCGGTAGCCACGGCCGCGGCCGCCAAGCCGGCGCCGAAGACGGCGACCGCGCCAAAGCCTGCCGGACAGGCTGCGCCCGCGCCGCAGGAGGCCCAAGCCGCACCGGCTGACGGCGATGCGGCGGACGCCCCGCCGGCAGAGACCGCCGAAGCGGCCATCGGCGAGCCCGTGCCGCTGACGCGGCGGCAGCGACGCCTGTTGCGGAAGCAGCAGGAGCAGGCGCCAGATCCGTCTCTGCCCTGGTTGCGGTAGACCGTTCGAAGGATTGCAAGCTATTGCCGCCCAGCGCGGGCGCTTAGCGCGTCGTGCGCGCTGATGGCGTCCGAGCCGATCAGGACTTCGCTTCGGCGCGGAGTTCCTTCTTCGACAGCTTGCCGACCATGGTCTTGGGCAGCTGATCGCGGAACTCGATTTCCGCCGGCAGCTCGATTTTCGACAGCTTCCCTCTCAGGAACTGCAGCAGCTCCAGTTCGGTCGCCTGTTCGCCGTCCTTGAGCTTCACGAAGGCTTTCGGCGCCTCGCCGCGATACTCGTCGGGAATGCCGACCACGGTCACCTCGGCGACGGCGCTGTGCTCATAGAGCGCATCCTCGATCCGTCGCGGGTAGACCTTGAAGCCCGAGGCGTTGATCATGTCCTTGATGCGGTCGACGATGAACACGTAGCCGTCCTCGTCCATGTAGCCGATGTCGCCGGTGCGGAAGTAGCGCCCGACGAAGCTCCCCTCGGTCTCTTGCGGCTTGTTCCAATATCCGGTCATCACCTGCGGTCCGGCGATGCACAGCTCACCCGGCTCGCCGCGCGGCATTTCCTGAGTGGAATCTTCGAGCGAGCGGATGGAGATCTCGGTGGCCGGCAGCGGCAGACCGATCGAGCCTTCCCTGACGGCCTTGACCGGATTGCAGCTCACCACCGGCGAGGTTTCGCTCAGCCCGTAGCCTTCCACCACGCCGCAGCCTGATATCGCCTCGAAGTTGCGCTTCACCTCGATCGGCAGCGCCGCGCCTCCCGAGATGCAGTATTCGAGCGAGGACAGGTCGAAATTACGGAGATGCGGATGCCGCAGCATGGCGTTGAACAGGGTCGGCACGCCCGGCATCATGGTCGGGCGCAATTTGCCGATCAGCTTCAAGGTTTCGATCAGCTCGAACTTCGGCAGAAGGATGATCTCCATGCCGCTGGCGATGCCGAAATTCATCACCGTGGTCATGGCGAACACATGGAACAGCGGCAGCACGCCGAGCATCCGTTCGCGCTCGGTCGGCTGCCGGTTCTGCCACGCGATGACCTGTCCGACATTGATGGTGAGATTGCCATGGCTGAGCATTGCGCCCTTGGGCGTGCCGGTGGTGCCGCCGGTATATTGCAGCACGGCGATCGAATTGGGCGTGATCGCCGGCCGGTCATAGCGGCCGTCATTGGCGAGGAGGTCGGACTCGCGCACAATCTTGTCCAACGCGGCGGACGCGCTCACATTGGCGAGCTTGGTGCGTTGCATAAGCTTGAAGCCGACCGATTTCAGCGACGGCAGCAGCGACGGGAAGCTCGCCACCACGGCTCGTTCGAGCGCGCCGCGCTTGAGCATCGCCTCGACCTTCTCGAAGGTGAGTGCGAGGTCGAGCGTCACCATGACCTTGGTGCCGCTATCGCGAATCTGAAACTCGATTTCCTCGAGGCTGTAGAGCGGATTGAAATTTACGACCGTTCCGCCGGCCTTCAGCACGCCGTAATAGAAGATCACGAAGGTCGGCGTGTTGGGCAGCAGGAGGCCGACCTTGACGCCTTCGCCCACCCCGAGCGCCCTCAAGCCTTTGGCCACCCGGTCGGACAGCGCGCCGATCTCGGCGAAGCTCAACCGTTTTCCCATGAAATAGACGCAAGGGCGCGGCCCGAAAGCTTGAACCGCCTGGTCGAGCAGGCCGCCGACCAAGGTCGGCCGGAACCGCGCGTCCCACGCCACGCCTTCCGGATAGGATCTAAGCCACGGGCGCTCGGCGGCCGACGCCGCGCATGGCTGTGCCGTCAGGGATGAAAGATTGGGCTTCCTCGCCATCGTTGTTGCTTTTTTGCTAACGTCTGCCGCAGACCGGGCCGCGATTTCCGCCTCGCGAGGCAGTTGGCCGCAGGCCCGTTCCAACACTATATTATAGCACGGAGCGGTTAAGGCCATCGGGGCCCGCCCGCGGGGGATTATGCTGAAACCGTGGCGAGGCGAGGCGCAAAAACGCCAATTTTCTTGGCGATTAGAGCGGCAAGCAGGGAATGAATCGGGCAAGGACCCGGGTAGACTCGACGGGATTTTAAGTCTATTCCAATGCCCGACTTGCCCTCGGATTAGCTATGATTTAGCCAGGGACCATTAGACACGACCCCTAAACGGGGCAGGGAGAGCTGATATGGACGAGGTGGCTACCAAGATCATTGAGATTTTGCGTAAGAACATGAAGGACCCGTCGAAGACCGTCACGCTCGAAACGCCCCTCAGTGACCTTGAAATCGAATCGCTCGACCTTGCGGTCATCGTGTTCGATATTGAGGATACTTTCGGTATCGAAATCCCGTATAATGCGAATGAGGAAGTGGAGGCGTTCGCGACGGTAGGATCCGTCGTCGATCGGGTGAAGGGCATCATCGCAGAGACGAAGGCTTCCGGCGCAGCAGCTTGATCCAGCCATTCCGCTCGGGGGCCTTCCCGGGACGTCGACCAGGCTTGGGAGTTACGGCTTAACACTACATGACACACACTAATGGGCGCAGGCGCGTCGTGGTCACTGGCCAGGGCGTCGTCACTCCTTTGGGCACGGGCGTAGAGAAGTTTTGGGCAGCGCTCAAAAAGGGCGAGTGCGGCATCCGCCAGGTGCAAAGCTTTCCCACCGAGGATCTCTACATCACCATTGCCGGCGAGGTACCGGATTTCGATCCGAAGGAGCGGCTGAAATCGAAGCCGCTCATGCTCGCCGACAAATATTCGCAATATGCCGGCTGCGCGGCGCAGGAAGCCGTGGCCATGTCCAAGCTCGAAGTGCCGCTCAAGGGCAATGCCGCTTATCGCGCGGCCTGCATCATCGGCTCGGGCGTCGGCGGCCTTACCACGCTCGAATTCTCCTACAAGATGCTGTTCAAGGAGAATAAGCGCGCCACCCATCCGCTGACGCTGCTCAAGGCCATCGGCAGTTCCGCCTCGGCCCATGTCAGCATCGAATATTCCATCAAGGGTCCCACCTTCGGGGTGGTGAGCGCCTGCTCGACGGCGACCCATGCCATCGGCATGACCTACCGCATGATTCGCGAGGGTCTGGTCGATTTGGGCCTGGCCGGCGCGGCGGAGGCTTCGCTCAACTGGGGTGCGACGCGCGCCTGGCAGGCCATGCGCGTGCTGAGCCCGGACGGGTTGTTCCCCTTCGCCAAGCGGCGCAACGGCACCGTCCTTGCCGAGGGCTCCGGCATTCTCATGCTCGAGGAGCTTGAGCACGCCAAGGCGCGCGGGGCTCCAATCCTCGCCGAGCTGTTGGGCTACGGCATGACCGCCGACGCCGCTGACATGGTGAACCCGTCGATCGACGGCGCCTCGACCGCCATGCAGATGGCGCTCGACGATGCGAGCCTAGCGGCGTCGGATATCGACTATGTCAACGCGCACGGCACCGCCACCGCCGTCAACGACATCAACGAGACGCGCGCCATCAAGCGCGTGTTCGGCAACGCGGCCAACAAGCTGTCCATCTCCTCGACCAAGTCGATGCACGGCCATTGTCTCGGCGCCGGCGGCGGCATCGAGGCCGTGGCCGCGGTCATGGCGATCGGCGATGGATTCGTGCCGGCGACGATGGGCCTCGACGAGCCGGACCCTGAGTGCGACCTCGACTACACGCCCAATAAGGGGCGCAACCGCGAGATCAATTACGCCATGTCGAATTCGTTCGCCTTTGGCGGTCTCAACGCGGTGCTGGTGTTCGGGCGACCGCCGGCCTAGGTCCTACCGCCGCAGTTCTAAGCGATAACTGGAGAACTTAGTCGGACATCGCGACCGGTACGGCAACGCCGCCGGCCACCGCGCCGATGCCTGCCCCGATCGGGCCGCCGACCGCAAAGCCGGTGACAGCGCCCACACCGGCGCCGCTGGCGACCTTCTGGGTCATGGTGCAGCCCATGGCGCCGGTCGCAAGCGCAACCGCCGCCAGCAACGCAATTACACATTTCACGACAGAACTCTTCCCCAACCCCGTACTGCCCAAAAATATGGCTGACAATTGCTAACGGGAAGTAAGCGTTCGGGGTGGGGAAGGGGCCTAGCAGCGCCGCATGGTCACGTCTTGCGTCGATTTCATGCCGATCGCCCGGGCCGCGCCGTGCGACAGGTCCAAGGTCAGGCCGGCCGTGAACGGCCCGCGGTCGTTGACGGTCACTCTGACGCTTTTGCCGGTCCGCGGATTACCGACGACCAGGCACGTGCCGAACGGGAGCGACCGGTGGGCCGCGGTCAGGCCGTCCGGATTGAACGATCGCCCCCGATGCGGTGCGGTGCCCTCTAAGCTCATTGCCATACCAGGTGGCGGTCACGCGGGTATCGGCATGCGCCGCCGTCGCCAACGCGAGCAGCGACAAACAAGCCGTGAACAGTCGGGTCATGCGGAACTTCCTCCAAAACTGATGTTGCTCTGGGAGAGACCGCAGGAAACGGGCGGGGGTTCGGCCTTGCTTAGGTCATGCAAGGGCAGCGCTGCCTTTCTTGCGGCAGCGAGGTGGCAACTAGATCAAGCCTAGGCCTTTGAGGCTGGCGTGGCCCTGCTTGCCGACGATGATGTGGTCGTGGACCAGGACCCCGAGCGGCTTGGCCGCGGCCACGATCTGCCGGGTCATCTCGATATCGGCGCGCGACGGCGTGGGGTCGCCCGAAGGGTGGTTGTGCACCAGCACGATGGCGGTGGCTGACAGCTCGAGCGCCCGCTTGACCACTTCGCGCACATAGACCGGGGTATGGTCGACGGTGCCGGTCTGCTGCACCTCGTCGGCGATGATCTGGTTGCGCTTGTCGAGGAACAGGATGCGAAACTGCTCCTTGCTGGCGAACCCCATCGAGGCGCGGCAATAGTCGAGCACCTGGGCCCAGGACGACAGCACCGGCCGCTCCAGGACCTCGCCGCGCATCAATCTGAGCGCCGCGGCGCGCACCAGTTTCAGCTCGGTGATCGCCGCCTCGCCGATGCCGGGTACCTCGCGCAACAGCTCCTCGGGCGCGTTCATCGCCTCGGCGAAGGTGCCGAAGCGGGCGATCAGGGCCTTGGCCAGAGGTTTGGTGTCGCGGCGCGGCGCGGCGCGAAACAGGATCAGCTCGAGCAGCTCGTAGTCGGGCAGGGCGTCGGGCCCCGCCTCGCGGAAGCGCCGTCTGAGCCTCTCGCGATGGCCGAGGTAATGTGGTTTGCCCGCATCCTTGAAACCCATTCAGCCTTCGCTCGATTGGCGACCGTAAGGCGGCCGGTGCAACCCTCGCGGCGAGGCCGTGAAGACCTCGCATCCGGATTCGGTGACGCCGACCGTGTGCTCGAACTGGGCCGACAGCGAGCGGTCGCGGGTGACCGCCGTCCAGCCGTCGGACAGGATCTTCACGTGCGGCTTGCCGAGATTGATCATCGGCTCGATGGTGAACAGCATGCCGGGCTTGAGCTGAAGCCCTTCGCCGGGCTCGCCATAGTGCAGAATGTTCGGCCGGTCGTGGAACACGCGGCCCAGGCCGTGGCCGCAGAAGTCCCGCACCACGCTGCAGCGCTCGCTCTCGGCGTAGGTCTGGATGGCGGCGCCGATATCGCCGGTGGTGGCGCCGGGCTTGACCGCGCCCACGCCGCGCATCAGGGCGTTATAGGTGACCTCGAGCAGGCGCTCGGCGGCGCGGGGCACTTTCCCCACCGCATACATGCGGCTCGAATCGCCGTGCCAGCCATCGACGATGAGCGTCACGTCGACATTGAGGATGTCGCCGTCTTTGAGCGCGCGGGGGCCCGGGATGCCGTGACACACCACGTGATTGAGCGAGGTGCAGATCGACTTGGGGAAGCCCCGATAATTGAGCGGGGCGGGGACGGCGCCATGGTCCATGGCGAAGGCGTACACGAATTGGTCGAGCGCCTCGGTGGTGACGCCGGGCTTCACTTCGTCAACCAGGAGGTCGAGCACTTCGGCCACCAGTCGGCCCGCCTTGGCCATGCCGGCAAAGGCGTCGGTGCCGTGCAGCTTGATCTTGGTGTCGCGCGCTTGGGCGCGGGCAAATTCGAGATTGGACATGGGAAGCGATTATAAGGACTTGATGTTCACTTAGGGGGAAATCTCTCGATGTGCAACGGCGGCCTGCCGGCTGCCCCGCCTTTCCCGCCAACCAGGACCCAAGAAGCTGGCGGAACCGCGGCAAGAGGCTAGACTTTCGTCCTTGTGACCCGTCTTCGTTAGGCCATGACCCAGCAAGAGGCCTCCGCCACCGTCACTGCCGCGCTCGTCGTGATCGGCGAGGAGATCCTGTCGGGCCGCACCGATGACGAGAATATCGCCTATATCGCGGCCTATCTCACCCGCATCGGCATTTCCCTGCGCGAGGTCCGGGTGGTGGCCGACGTCGAGGCCGAGATCGTCGCCGCGGTAAACGCGCTACGGCCCCGCTTCACCTATGTCTTCACCACCGGCGGCATCGGCCCCACCCATGACGACGTCACGACCGACGCCATCGCCAAGGCGTTTCAGGTCGAAGTGGAGATCGATCCCGATGCGGTCGCCGCCATGCGCCAGCGGTTCAGCGGCAATGAGCTCACGCCGGCCCGGCTGCGCATGGCGCGCGTGCCCAAGGGCGCCCGGTTGATCGACAACGCCATCTCGCGGGCCCCGGGCTACATGCTCGACAACGTGATCGTGCTGGCCGGCGTGCCGCGCATCATGCAGGTGATGCTCGACGCGGTCAGCCCGCGCCTCGCCAAGGGGCGCCCGATGCTGGCCCGCTCGATCCGCCTCGATGTGCCGGAAGGCGACGCCGCTCCCGGCCTCGCCGAGCTCCAAGCCGCGCATCCCGAGGTTCAGATCGGCAGCTATCCGTTCTTCGAGAACAAGCGTCTCGGCACCTATGTGGTGCTCCGCTCGGTCGAGGCGGACAAGCTCGAAGCCGCTATCGCCGCGCTGTGGGATTTGATCGCCAAGGAAGGCTTCCCCGCCGCCGCCGAGGAAAAATGAGCCATTGAGGCCGGTCCGGAGCGAATCACTCCGCGGCCGGTACGAGGGCGTCGGCCGGGCTCGGCGCCGCCAACATCTGGCTCATGAGGGTGACCAGCGCGCGGGCGGCTTGGCCGGTCTTGCATGCCGGGAGCTTGCTCGTGACGCGCGCCACGGCCTCTTCGGCCGATTGCGACGGCCCGATCCAGGCCATCGCCCAATCCGGAAACCGCCGCACCTCGATCGATTCATAGAGGATCAGCACGATGTCCTTGTGGCGCGGATCGCGCGCGATGCGCTCATAGGTCGCCTCGACGGCATCGCGCTCGCCTTCGAGGACCTGGGAAAAATTGTGATCGGTGGCGAGCAGAGCGCCGGTCACCTTGGACTCTTCGTTGCTGCGGCGCGACGTGAGGAGAATGTCGGCGATCTGTCGCCGCTCGTTGGGGTCGTCGGCCAGCAACGAAGCACTGATGTAAACCAGCCGGACAAGGCTCATGGCGCTACCTGGAGTGAGAGGGTCGTGGCCGACGAGCATGCCGCAACGGCATCACCCGGCGGTTAACGCGGTGCGCGGGCTGTGTGTTCGCCGGCGAGACCGCGGGTCGGTGCGAGCGGGCATGCAGGCGCGCCGATGCGCCTGGCCGATGGCTTGGCCAGGGGGTGGTAAGCGCTTGTTTTCCAGGGGGAAATAAAGGAGGCGCGGGGACGAGCCCCGCGCCTTTTAAAAAGCTATCTCTTCTTCTTGGCGGTCTTACGACGGGCAGTGCCCGTCTTTTTCGCCGTCGTCTTCTTCGCCGCGGCGGTCTTGCGCTTCGCGGGCTTCTTCTTCTTCGCTACTGCCATGATGTCCCTCCTATCGGGCTGGCGGTTGAAAAATTCACTCTAACTACATCCGCTCGTCCCACCGCACGTATCGCATTTGAGACACGTGCCGTTACGGACGAGGGTAAAGTTTCCGCATTCTCCACACGCTTCTCCTTCATAACCCTTAACGCGCGCTTCGGCCACAAGATCTGATGCGCCTCGTTCGGCGAGCGTTTCGACGGCGCGGGCAACGTGCTCGGCCGTCTCGGGTGAAGGTACTTGAGAGGACGCGGTGGCAAAGCTTGTGGTGCGCGGCTGCGCGTCGTCGCGGATTTCTGTCTGCAACGCACGCGCATGTGCACCAGTGCTCTGCGCTTTGCTCGGCGCAAGAAACTTTCGCTCGCTGAGGCGACCACGAGTGAAGCCTGGCGAGACGAGAGCTTCGGTGGAACGCTTGCCTTCGCCAGCGTCACCTGAGCCGAGTGTAGTACTGCCGATCTCACTTGGATCAACATGAGCAAGCTCGTAGCGCCCAAGATAAGAAACTGCAAGCTCCCTGAATAGGTAGTCAAGGATCGAGGTGGCGTTCTTGATCGCCTCGTTGCCGCGCACCGGACCTGCCGGTTCGAAACGCGTGAAGGTGAAGGCATCGACGAACTCTTCCAACGGAACGCCATACTGCAAGCCGACGGACACCGCGATCGCAAAGTTATTCATGAGCGAGCGGAAGGCGGCGCCTTCCTTGTGCATATCGATAAAGATCTCGCCCAAGCGACCGTCCTCATACTCGCCAGTCCTTAAATAGACCTTATGACCGCCGACTACAGCTTTCTGCGTATATCCCTTCCGTCGATCAGGCAAGCGTTCACGATCGGCGCGCGCGCGGGCGCGTTCGACGATCCGCTCGATGATGCGCTCGGCGACCACCGTGGCGCGCTGCACCTGCGGCTGGTCCGACGCGACCGCGGCGAGCACTTCGTCCTGCTCCTCGTCATCGTCGGCGAGGAACTGCGCGTTGAGCGGCTGCGACAGCTTGGAGCCGTCGCGATAGAGCGCGTTGGCCTTGAGCGCGAGTTTCCAGGACAACAGATAGGCCGCCTTGCAGTCGTCGACCGATGAGTCGTCCGGCATGTTGATGGTCTTGGAGATGGCGCCCGAGATGAAGGGCTGCGCCGCGGCCATCATGCGGATATGGCTCTCGACCGAGAGGAAGCGCTTGCCCGTGCGCCCGCATGGGCTGGCGCAGTCGAACACCGGCAAATGCTTCGGATCGAGCCCCGGCGCGCCTTCCAAGGTCATGGCCCCGCAGGCAAATTCGTTGGCCGCCTCGATCTCGCGTTTGCCGAAGCCGATCTCCGCCAACAGGTCGAAATCGGCCTTGTCGATCCGCTCGGCCGACAGGCCAAGCGTTCCGGTCAGAAAGTCCTGGCCAAGCGTCCACTTGTTGAACACGAACTTGATGTCGAAGGCGGACGCCACCGCTTTTTCCACCGCGGCGATCTTCTCCGGCGTGAAGCCGCGCGACGCCAAGCTGTCGTGGTTGACCCCGGGCGCGCCGGCGAGCGTGCCATGACCGACCGCATATTCGACGATGCGCTTGATCGTGTCCTCGGGATAGCCGAGACCCCTGAGCGCCTCGGGCACCATGCGGTTGATGATCTTGAAATAGCCGCCGCCGGCGAGCTTCTTGAATTTGACCAGCGCGAAATCGGGCTCGATGCCGGTGGTATCGCAGTCCATCACCAGGCCGATCGTGCCGGTCGGCGCGATCACCGTGGATTGTGCATTGCGGTAGCCGTGCTTGCGGCCGAGCTCGATTGCTTTCTCCCAGGCGTGCACGGCATGCGCCAGCAGGCGTGGGTCGGGACAGGACGCGTGGTCGAGCGGCACCGGCGCCGTGGCCAGCCCCTCATAGCCGTCCTTCTCGCCGGCCGCGGCCCGCGCATGATTGCGCATGACCTTCAGCATGGCGTCGCGATTCGCCGCATAGCCGGGGAAGGGGCGCAGCTCGCGCGCCATTTCGGCGCTGGTGGCATAAGAGACGCCGGTCATGATGGCGGTGAGCGCACCGCACAGTGCGCGGCCCTTGGCCGAGTTGTACGGAATGGCTGAGGCCATCAGCAGGCCGCCGATATTGGCGTAGCCGAGCCCCAGCGTCCGATACTCGTAAGAGAGTTGGGCGATCCGCCGCGAGGGGAACTGCGCCATGGTGACGGCGATCTCGAGCACGACGGTCCACAGCTTGATCGCGTGCTCATAAGCCTCGATGTCGAAACTGCCGTCCGCTTGGCGGAACGCCATCAGATTGAGCGAGGCCAGATTGCAGGCGGTGTCGTCGAGGAACATGTACTCCGAGCACGGGTTCGACGCCTTGATCTCGCCGGCCGCGGGGCAGGTGTGCCAGTCGTTGATGGTGGTGTGGAACTGGATGCCGGGATCGGCGCAGGCCCAGGCGGCGTAGCCGATCTGCTCGAACAGCGCGCGCGCCTTCACCGTCTTCGCCACCGCGCCGTTCTTGCGGTTGGTGAGGCTCCACTCGCCGTCGGTATCGAGCGCCTTGAGGAAATCGTCGGTGACGCGCACCGAATTGTTGGAGTTCTGGCCCGAGACGGTGCGGTAGGCCTCGGAATCCCAGTCGGTATCGTAGGTCGGGAATTGGATCGAGGTGTAGCCCTGGCGGGCGAACTGGATCACCCGGCGGATATAAGTGTCGGGCACCTTGGCCTTGCGCGCGGCCTTGACCTCGCGCTTCAACGCCGGGTTGCGCTTGGGATCGAAGCAGTCGTCGCCGTCGCCCTCGCAATTGACGCAAGCCTTGAGGATGGCGTTGAGCCGCTCGGCCAGCACCTTCGAGCCGGTGACCAGCGCCGCCACCTTCTGCTCCTCGTTGACCTTCCAGTTGATGAAATCCTCGATATCGGGGTGGTCGATGTCGACCACCACCATCTTGGCCGCCCGGCGCGTGGTGCCGCCCGACTTGATGGCGCCGGCCGCCCGGTCGCCGATCTTGAGGAAGCTCATCAGGCCGGAGGACTTGCCGCCGCCGGACAAAGGCTCGTTCTCGCCGCGCAGGCTGGAGAAATTGGTGCCGGTGCCGGAGCCATACTTAAAGAGCCGCGCCTCCCGCACCCACAGATCCATAATGCCGCCCTCGTTGACGAGGTCGTCCTCGATCGACTGGATGAAGCAGGCATGCGGCTGGGGATGCTCGTAGGCCGAGGTCGAGGCCTTCACCTCGCCGGTGGCGAAGTCCACATAATAATGACCCTGGCTCGGGCCATCGATGCCGTAGGCCCAATGCAGGCCGGTATTGAACCATTGCGGGCTGTTGGGCGCGCCCATCTGCATGGCGAGCATGTAGCGGAGCTCGTCATGGAAGGCGTGGGCGTCCTCCTCGGAGGAGAAATAGCCGCCCTTCCAGCCCCAATAGGTCCAGGTCCCGGCCAGCCGGTCGAACACCTGGCGCGCATCGGTCTCGCTGCCGAACCTCTCCCCCTCGGGGAGGGAGGCGAGCGCCGCCTCGTCGGGGACCGACCGCCACAGCCAGGACGGGACGGAATTCTCCTCGACCCGCTTGGCCTTGGCCGGCACGCCGGCTTTGCGGAAATATTTCTGGGCGAGGATGTCGGCCGCGACCCCGCTCCAATGGGAGGGGACCTGAAAGCGTTCGAGCGCAAACACCACCGAGCCGTCCGGATTACGGATCTCGCTCGCGCTGTCCCGGAAGGGGATGGCGTCATAGGGCGACTTGCCCGCCTCGGTGAATCTCCGCTCAATCCTCATTTTTGCTCCCCGCTTGATGTCGCCCCTTCGCGCCTCCCCGGCGCGCAACGGTAGAAACTGAGGCGATTCGTCCATCCCATCAACATCTATGCATGGACTTCCTAATGTACCACTAAACCCTGTGGGCGACCACCAGAAGTGGCTGTGGGGAAGTTGGGGGATAATATGTGGAAACCCGGTGGACGAATGACAAGACAGTGCCCTGGGCGCCGCTGTCGCGGTGGGTTTTGACGGTCTGTTTACGAACCATTCACTACGCTGGCGCGCTAAGTGAGGCCCAGGTCACCCAATGTTGCACCACCGCGCCTTCGGCCGCGATCTCGATACGCTGGTTGTCGCCGTCATCGACAATCGCCGGCCGATCCTGTCGCTGATGCGGGCCATGCTCGCCGCCATCGGCACCGGCCGGATCGAGACCTATGAGAGTCCGACCGAAGCCGTCGACGCCATGGCCAAGAGCGTTCCCGACCTGGTCATCGCCGCCGCCGCCATGCAGCCTTTGACCGGCGCGCAACTGGTCAGAGCCATGCGCCAGTCGACCGCGGGGCCGCTCGCGCTGGTGCCCGCCATGATCATGAGCGTCCGGGCCAAGCCGGCGCTCGTCGAGGAAGCGCTCAGGGCAGGGGCCCATCAAGTGCTGGTGCTGCCGACCACCGCGAGCACGCTCTATCGGCGGCTCGCCTGGCTGATCCAGGACGACCGTCCGTTCGAGCTCAGGGGCCAGCATTATGTCGTGGCCGGCATGGAGGAGCGGCTGTCGCTCAGCATTCAGAGTCCGGTCTACATCCCCACCGAGCCGTCCCTCGGGCTGCCGTCGCTCGCGCGCGACGAGGAGGGCGCTCCCACCCTCGATATCGCCAAAAAAACGCGGGTCGCGCCGCATTAGGCCTGCCCTGGACAGCGGACCCCCTTGCGGCCATAGTCGCGGCGCAACAACAAGCGTCGAACACGCAATATGGGAATCTTCACCGAGCTGTTTGCCTGGTGGACAGGCAATACTATTGGCACGCGTCTCTACACCTGGCGGAAGGGCGAGCGCGTGGGCGAGGACGGGCTCGGCAACGTCTATTATCACGAGCGCAACGGCAAGCGTCGCTGGGTGATCTACCGCGACTTGGCCGAGCCGTCGCAGATCCCGCCGGCGTGGCATGCCTGGCTGCATCACACCGTCGATGTGCCGCCGACGCTCGAGAGTTACACGCCGCGGCCGTGGGAGCAGGCACACCGGCCGAACCTCACCGGCACCTACGAGGCCTATCGGCCGCCTGGCTCGACGCTTCGCCCCGGCGCGGTCAAGCCGCCTTTGGATTACGAGCCGTGGCAGCCCAAGTGACGCAACACAAGACGTCGGATACCGCGCCGCCCAAGCCGGTGCAGCGCTGGTCGGCGTCCGACTACGCCAAGAACGGCCGCTTCGTGCAGGAGCTGGCCGGTCCCATATTCGGCATGCTTGGCGCCAAGCCCGGCGAGCGCATCCTCGATCTCGGCTGCGGCGACGGCGCGCTCACCGCCGAGATCAAGGCGCAGGGCGCGCATGTCCTCGGCGTCGATCTGAGCGACGAGCTGCTCGCGGTGGCGCGCATGAAGGGGCTCAATGTCCGCAAGGTCGACGGCCACGCGCTCGATTTCGTCGCCGAGTTCGATGCGGTGTTCTCCAATGCCGCGCTCCATTGGATGCGGAAGCCCCATCTGGTGATTGCCGGCGTGGCCCGCGCGCTTCGTCCGCGCGGCCGCTTCGTCGGCGAGTTGGGCGGCCACGGCAATGTCGCGGCCATCGCCACGGCGATGCGCGCGGTCGGCGCGGCCCGCGGCGGCGATCCTGCGCTGGTCGCGCCGTGGTTCTTCCCCACCGCCGAGGAATATGGCGAGCTCCTGGCCGCGGGCGGCTTCAGCATCAAGCAGATCGAACTCGTGCCGCGCCCGACGCCGCTCAAGACCGGCATGGAAGGCTGGCTCCGCACCTTCGGCCGGTCGTTCTTCGATCAATTCCCCGAGCCGGACCGGACCAAGGTGGTGGGCGAGGTCGTGGACCTGCTGCGCCCCTCGCTGTGCGACAGTCATGGCGGCTGGACCGCCGATCACATTCGGCTCCGCTTCTATGCCGAGCGCGGGGCCTGATGGGAGCCGCCACACCCATGCCCTATTCATGGTCGAGGCGTTTGCGGCTTAAGGAGCGCACCGGAGCGATCGTCAAGGGGCCCGTTCAGAAGGTGTGCGGTATGATGCAACGATTGAGCGTGCGCGCTAGCGGCCTGGCCGGCGCGATTTCCCTGTTCGTAGCGGCCGTGGCGCTTTCCGCCGGACTTGCGGTGGATGTCGCTTTTGCCGAGGTCGTCAAGAACCCGATCGCGGTGTTTGCCGCCCTCGACAAGGTGACCGGGCGCATCTCCCATCTCGAAATTCCCATCAACAAGACGGTCGAGTTCGGCGCGCTCAAGGTGACGCCGCGGGTGTGCGACACCCGTCCGCCGACCGAGGCGCCCCACACCTCATCCTTTGTCGAGGTCGACGAGGTGAAGCTCACCGGCGAGGTGCAGCGCATCTTCACGGGCTGGATGTTCGCCGAGAGCCCCGGCCTTCACGCCGTCGAGCACCCGGTGTTCGACGTCTGGCTCACCAACTGCAAGACGAACGTGGCGCCCGCGGCTTCGGGCAGCGCCGAGAAATCCGCAACGCCGGACGCGCCGCCCGCGCCGGCTCCCGCCGCGGCGCCTCCGGCCGCAGCAGCAGCGCCGCCGCCGCCTCCGCCCGAGCCGCCCCAGGAGGCTGACGCTCCCCTGCCATGGGCCACGCCGCCGCCGCCCAACGCGGCCTCCAGGAATCGCTGAAACTCGTCCCGGCTCACCTCGATGGCGCCGAACTTGGACAGATGGCCGGTGACGAACTGGGTGTCGAGCAGGGTGAAGCCCCCATATCTCAGCCGCGCCACCAGATAGACCAGCGCGATCTTGCTCGCGTCGCGGGCGCGCGAGAACATGCTCTCGCCGAAAAACGCGCGGCCGAGATGCACGCCGTAAAGTCCGCCGGTGAGCACGCCGTCCTGCCACACCTCGACCGTGTGGCAATGGCCGAGCGCGAACAGGTCGCGGTAGAGGCTCCTGATGCGCCCGTTGATCCAGGTCGAGCGCCGGCCTGAGCGGGGCGCGGCGCAGCCCTCGATCACCGCCTCGAAGTTCCGGTCGACCTTCACCTCGAAATCGCCGTTGCGAATGGTGCGGGCGAGCCGCCGCGGCACATGCATGCGGTCGAGCGGCAGGATGCCGCGCCGCTCCGGCTCGATCCAATAGAGTGCGTTGTCCTCGGCGCTCTCCGCCATCGGGAAGATGCCGCAGGCATAGGCCTTGAGCAGCACCTGCGGCGTGATCTCGATCATGACGTCGTCGATCGTGGTCATCGCGACCTATCCGCGGGTGCCCTGCTTGGCGAGGTGGGTCTCGAGCCAATGGATATCGTAACTGCCGTCGACGATATCGGGCTCGGAGATGAGCGAGATGAACAGGGGTATGGTGGTCTCGATGCCATCGACCACGAACTCTCCCAGCGCCCGCTTGAGCCGCATCAGGCATTCGTTGCGGGTGCGGGCATGCACGATGAGCTTGCCGATCAGACTGTCATAATACGGGGGAATGGTGTAGCCGGCGTAAGCGCCGGAATCGACCCTGACGCCGAGACCGCCCGGCGGGTGAAAATGGGTGATGGTCCCCGGCGACGGCCTGAACGTGTGGGGGTTCTCGGCGTTGATGCGGCATTCGATGGCGTGGCCGTTGAAGCGGATGTCTTCTTGGCGCAGCGTCAGCGGCGCGCCGGCCGCGATCCTGATCTGCTCGATGACCAGATCGAGCCCGGTGATCATCTCGGTGATGGTGTGCTCGACCTGGAGGCGCGTGTTCATCTCGATGAAATAGAACTCGCCGGCCTCATACAGGAACTCGACCGTGCCGACGCCGCGATAGCGCAGGTCGCGCATGGCCTGGGCCACGGTTTCGCCGATGCGGACCCGCTCGCTTTCGTTCAGCGCGGGCGAGGGGGCCTCTTCCCACAGCTTCTGGTGACGGCGTTGCAGCGAGCAGTCGCGCTCGCCGAGATGGATGGCGTTGCCCTGACCGTCCGCCAGCACCTGCACTTCGATATGCCGCGGGTGCACCAGGTATTTCTCGAGATAGACCGTGCCGTCGCCGAACGCCGCTTTCGCCTCGGTGCCAGCGGTCTGTAGCGCCGGCTCGAGTTGGCTCTCGTCGAGCGCGAGCTTCATGCCGCGCCCGCCGCCGCCGGCCGCGGCCTTGACCAGCATCGGATAGCCGATGTCGCGCGCGAACGCTCTTGCCTCCTTGATATTCTCGATCGGGCCCGAGCCGGGCACCACCGGGATGCCGAGCTCCCGGGCCGTCACCTTGGCCTGGATCTTGTCGCCCATCAGCCTGACATGCTCGGCGGTCGGCCCGATAAAGGCGATGCCGTGCTCCTCGAGGATCTCGGCGAAGCGCGCATTCTCGGCCAGGAAGCCGTAGCCGGGATGCACCGCATCCGCGCCGGTGATCTCGCACGCCGCGACGATGGCCGGGATGTTCAGATAGCTGTCCTTGGCGGGCGGCGCGCCGATGCACACGCTCTCGTCGGCCAGCCGCACGTGCATGGCGTTGGCGTCGGCCGTCGAGTGCACCGCCACGGTGGCGACGCCGAGCTCCTTGCAGGCGCGTTCGATCCGGAGGGCGATTTCTCCCCGGTTGGCGATCAGGATCTTGTCGAACATGGCGCCACGGCTAGCGTTGCTCGATCACCGCCAGCGGCTCGCCATATTCGACCGGCTGGCCGTCCTCGACCAGGATGGCGATGACGGTGCCGGCGCGGGGGGAGGGGATCTGGTTCATGGTCTTCATCGCTTCAATGATAATCAGCGTCTGTCCGGCGGTGACGCGCGTGCCGATCTCGACGAAGGGCGGCGCGCCCGGTTCGGCCGAGCGATAGGCGGTACCGACCATCGGCGAGGTCACGGTGCCGGGGTGGACGATGAATTCCTCGGTCTGGGTCGCGCCCCGTTTGGCCGGCCGCGGGTTGTCCCGCATCTCGGAGCCGGGGACGTCGCCGGTGGTGGTGAGGGTGGTGGTCAGGTTCACCCCGCGCGCCACCTTGATTCGCTTTCCCTCATGCTCGACCTCGATCTCGGTGAGACCGGTCTCCTCGAGCAGCGCCGCGAGCTCGCGGATCAAGTCCTTGTCGAAGTTGCCCCCTTTTTGGGTCATGCGTGGCGCCCTCTTCCTTCCGCCATCACTTCGACTTGGCCGTAGCGATCGCGTCCGCCAGAGCCTCGATCGCCAGCTCGTAGCCTATCGCCCCGAAGCCGCAGATCACACCCCTCACGGCCTTGGAGATATAGGAATGGTGCCGAAACTCCTCGCGGGCGAAGATATTCGACAGATGGACTTCGACGGCAGGCACCGGGCAGGCCAACAGCGCGTCCAGCATGGCGATCGAGGTATGGGTGAAGGCCCCGCCATTGACGATCAGTCCAGCAGCCTTCGTCCTCGCCTCTTGGATCCATGCGACCAACTCGCCTTCGTGGTTAGACTGTCGAAACTCCAGCGTAAATCCTAGCGCCGCCGCCTTGCGCTCGCAGCGTGCGCGCAAGTCATCGAGGGTCTCCCGGCCATAGACCTCCGGTTCCCGGGCCCCAAGCAGGTTGAGATTGGGGCCGTTCAACACGTAGATCGGTTTGGCCATGGCGGCTAGGGAACGCCTGATGATGCGGTGCGCGCGCGAAATGCCGCGCGTTGGCCCCGGCTGGGGAAACGGGCCCCTTTATCAGCTTTTCCGCCGTTCGGCAAAATGAGGAAGCCGGTGGGGTTGTCCGTCCCTTAAACAAGCCGTCTCAGCAGGTCGCCTTGCAGCCCTTCTCCCGCACCTCGGCCACCTTTGCCGTGAGCTGGTCGTAAAGGTCGTCAGGGGCGCCCGGCACGATGCGGTCGCCGATCAAATAGAGAGGCGTGCCCTGCAACCCTAGCTTTTGGGCAAGGTCTTTAGTCTCGTCGAGCGCCTGCTGGATGGCGGGATCCTCCATGTCCTTTTCGAGCTGGGGCACGTCGAGCCCAAGCTCGGCCGCGGCGCGCAGTGCCTTATCCTTGTCGGCCTTGCCGGGATCGGCGTACAGCCTCTGGTGCATCTCGAAATATTTGCCTTGTTTGCCCGCCGCCAGTGCGGCCTTTGCCGCCGCTTCCGACTCCTCGCCGAAGATCGGCAGCTCCTTGAACACCACCTTCACCTTGTCGTCGCTGTCGATCAGCTTGACGAGATCAGGCAGCGCCCGCTTGCAGAACCCGCAATTGTAATCGAAGAATTCGACCACGGTGACATCGCCGTTGGGATTGCCGGCGCTATAGGACATCGGCGACCGGAACAGGGCATCGGCGTTATCGCTGATGACCTTTTCCTGCTGCGAGGCCTGTTCTGCCTGCTGGCGCTTGTCGAGTTCGGTGGTCATCTCGACCAGGATTTCGGGATTCTTGGTCAGGTAGTCGTGAACCACGGCGACGATCTTCTTCTCGTCGAGCGAGGCCGAAGGAGCATCGACCACGCCCGGCGCCATGCGCCAAATGACGACGAGAGTGACCGCGGTCACAAGGGCGGCAACGACGGCGGCCACCAGGGCGGTGGCGAGGCCAGTCTTCAGGGTCATGCGGGGATCTCCGGGGGCTAAAATCAGTTCGCTCGAGGGACTTCGAAAGCCAGGATATCGTCGGCCTTGAACCAGTTCGGCGTGCCGTCGACCAATCCGGCCTTGGCGCGCTTGGCCTGCTGTTTGGCGAGTTTCAGCTGCCCTTCATAGAAATAGGCTTCGGCCGATGCAAGCTCGGCCTGCGCCATGAACTGCTTCTTGGCGCCGGCCGCTTTCGCCGCCTCGGCCTTGCGGGCATAGGCCGAAGCGAGCTGGCGATACCCCATGGCGGAGGAGTCCTCGCGGGCCAAAGCCGTGCGCAGATTGGTGATCGCCTCGTCGACCACCTTGGGATCGTTGGCGCCGAGTAGGGCCTGCCCAAGCATGACCCGGATCAGCGGCTCGTCGGGACCCAGCCGCACCGCCTCGCGCAGCGGCGGGACGGCGGCGGCCGGGTTGCCGCTTTCGAACAGGAACTGCCCCTTGAGCTCATAGAAATATGGCCAATCGGGCCTGGCGGCGATCAGCGCGTCGAGCCGCGGCATGGCCACCTTCACGCCGGACTGGCGGTAGGTGGCGATCGCTCGGGCATACATCGCGGGTAGGCTCTGGTCGGCGTCCGGATAGCGATTGAGCACGGTTTGGGGGTTGTCGAGGAAGCCGGACAGTTTCGCCTTCATCAAGTCGTGCCGGAACTGCAGCTCGGGCGGATCGGTATTGTTGAAGTAAGGGCTCTCGGCGACCAGCGTCCTAAGCTGTGTCAGGCGCTGCTGCGGCAGCGGGTGGGTCTGCAGGTAGGGGTTGATGCCTTGTACGCCGACCAGTTTGCTGGCCATGAATTCGAGGGTTTCGAGCATGCCCCGCCCAGACTGCTTGGTGGCATTGAGGAACGAGATGCCGGCCTGATCGGCTGACGATTCTTCGGTCTGGCGGTAGGCGAGCAGGGTGCGCATGGCGGCGTCCTGACCGCCATAGGCGATGCCCATTCCGGCCTGTCCCGCATCGCCCGCGCCGGCAAACGCGCCCCCGACCATGGCGGCGAGGCCAATCAACTGCAACATTAGCGCCGCCGATTTTGCGCGCCCCACTTGGTTCCTCAAGCGGGCGAGATGACCGCCGGTGATGTGGCCGCTTTCATGGGCGATGACCCCGATCACCTGATTGGGCGTCTTGGCCTCCATCAGCGTGCCGGCATGCATGAACATGTTGTGCCCGTCGACCACGAAGGCGTTGAAGGCGCGATCGTTGACGAGGTGAATGCGGATTCCCTGTGAGCCAAGGCCGGCCGCCCGGAAGATGGGCTTGGCGTATTCCCGGATCAGCGCTTCGGTTTCGGCATCGCGGATCAGCCCGGCGGCATCCGCCGAGGTTGACGCGACGAGGGCGGCAGCCAGCGCGCCGACGAAACCGGCGCGGAGCCGGCGCGGGGCAGAGTTGATCAGGGCTTTGGCCAAAAGAGGCATGGGTCGGCTTGATCGTATGCTTGACGAGGGCCGAAGCAAAGGTGCCAGTTTTTCGCGCATCCGGCGCCGGCGCTGCAAACCGCCTGACGCCACGTTCTTTGCCAATCGTCGCTTGATTGGCGTTTGAATGCGGCGACAACGTGACCGGGCGCGGCGGCTACACCTCACGAAACCGCGAGATCACGCCGGGCGTGGCTGAAGAGGGGATAAGGGGGAAGCGCGTTCCGCGCGCTTCCCCTGATCGATCTAGCGCTGCCACCAGCCTTTGCGGCGTGGCGCCTCCGGATCGCTCGGGGCTTCGACCCGCGGCTCGGCCGGCGGGGCGGGGGGCTCGCTGGCCCTCGCTACCGTCTCGAACACCCGTTCAGCCTCGTGATGCGGCGGCTTGGCAGTCTCCCTCTCGGGAGATTCCTCGGACCGCGGTTTGGGCCCAGCACCGTTTTGCCGTCTGTCGCCGTTCTCTTGCGGCTCGGCGCGAGCTTCGGCGGGCGCCCCCTCGCCAGGGGCGCGCCCTGGCTGCTGGCCGGAGCGGCCGCGCCGGCCGCCGCGGCGGCCTCTGCGCCGCGGACCCTTGCGCGCTTGGGCCCCGTCGTCCTTCTTGTCGGCGCTCTTGAGATCCTCGCCGGGCCCTTCGCCCGCGCGTTCCTCGCGCTCATCCTCGTCGTCATGCTCACGCGGCTCGGGCTCGGCATGAGCGCGCGACTGGGAACGGGCTGCCGGCTGGCCTTCGGCGCCGCCCTCGGGACGACGCCCCCTGCGCCGTCTGCGTCGTGAGCGTTGCCGTGCCTGCTCGGGATCGTCTTCGATCGCGGGCTTGGCGTCGGCGGTAGCGGTAGCCGGCGGCGAGGCAGGCAGGTCCTGATGATGGGCCCAATCCATATGCACCACCGTGCTTCCGCCATTGGCGATCTCGCCCTCGGACGCACGCTCGATCACGAATTGCGAGACATGCATGTCCTCGTCGGCGGTGATGGTGATCGGAATGCGATACCGCAGCTGGATGTCGTTCAGATGGGCGCGCTTCTGATTGAGAATATAGAGCGCGACATCGACCGCCGTGGTGGCGACCAGCGGCACCACGCCGTCGGTGATCAGCCGGTCCTCGATCGAACGGAGAATGTCGAGCGCCACCGATTCGATCGAGCGCACGATGCCGGTGCCCTGACACATCGGACACGGCTTGGTCGATCCTTCGAGCATGCCGGGCCTGAGGCGCTGGCGCGACATTTCGAGCAGGCCGAAATGGCTGATGCGCCCGACTTGAATGCGGGCACGGTCGTGGCGCAACGCTTCCTTCAGCCGCCGTTCCACCAGGCGATTATTGCGGCGCTCGTCCATATCGATGAAATCGATCACGATCAGCCCGGCGAGGTCGCGCAGGCGAAGCTGGCGCGCAATCTCGTCGGACGCTTCGAGATTGGTCTTGAGCGCGGTGTCCTCGATATTGTGCTCGCGCGTCGCCTTGCCCGAGTTGACGTCGATCGAAACCAGCGCCTCGGTCTGGTTGATGACGATATAGCCGCCGGACTTCAGCACGACCTGGGGCGAGAACATCGCCGCCAGCTGCCGCTCGACCTGATAGCGAATGAAGATCGGCTCAGGCTCCTTGTAGGGCTTCACGTTCTTGGCATGGCTCGGCATCAGCATGCGCATGAAGTCCTTGGCCTCGCGATAGGCGTCGTCGCCCGCGACCAGCACCTCGTCGATATCCTTGTTGTAGAGGTCGCGGATCGAACGCTTGATGAGACTCCCTTCCTCATAGACCAGCGCCGGCGCCGTGGATTTCAGGGTGAGGTCGCGCACGGTCTCCCACAGGCGCAGCAGATAGTCGTAGTCGCGCTTGATCTCGGTCTTGGTGCGCTGGGCGCCGGCGGTGCGGATGATGAGCCCCATGCCTTCCGGCACTTCGAGCTCGCCCGCAATCTCGCGCAGGCGCTTGCGGTCGGTGGGCTGAGTGATCTTGCGCGAGATGCCGCCGCCGCGGGCGGTGTTGGGCATCAGCACCGTGTAACGGCCGGCCAGCGACAGATAGGTGGTCAGCGCCGCGCCTTTGTTGCCGCGCTCCTCCTTCACCACCTGCACCAGGATGATCTGGCGGCGCCTGATCACCTCTTGAATTTTGTAAGGACGCCCGCGCCGGCGCCGTGCCCGCTCGGGGACCTCCTCGAGCGCGTCCTCCGAGCCAACCGACTCGACGCTCTCGGCCGCCACATCGCCATTGCCTTCCTTCATGGCGACCGGTTGGCCGACGATTTCAGCCTGCTCGGCATCATCGTCGTCATCGTCGTCTTCGGGCGCCGAGTGCACCGTGTGCTCTGAAGCTTCGCGCTCGTGGTCTTCGACCTCTTCAGACACTTGGTGAATGAGATCGCTCGCCTCCATGGCGACGCTCGGGCTGTCATCGCGGGGCGTGGTGTCGATCTCGTCGTCGGGCGAGACCTCGAACTTCGCGATTCCGACGGTCTCGGCAGGAGCCGCACTCGGGTGCTCGGCCTCTCGCCGCGGGCCCTCTCGACCTTGGCCTTCGCGACCTTGGCCTTCTCGACCTTGACCCTCTCGACCTTGGCCTTCTCGACCTTGGCCCTCGTGACGGCCACGGCCGCGCCGGCCGCGCCGGTGGCGCCGTCCGGCCGCAGCCTCGTCGTCCTCGGCCGCCTCTTGCGCGGAGGCGCGGCTTTGCTCCGCCGCCTCCTCCTCGAGCAGGGCCTGACGATCGGCTACCGGGATTTGGTAGTAGTCGGGATGAATTTCAGTAAAGGCCAAGAAGCCGTGTCGGTTGCCACCGTAATCCACGAAGGCCGCCTGCAGCGACGGCTCTACGCGCGTGACCTTGGCGAGATAAATATTGCCCCGAAGTTGCTTCTTACTCGCTGATTCGTAATCAAATTCCTCGACGCGATTGCCCCTTACCGCGACCACCCGGGTTTCCTCCGGATGTGCCGCATCGACTAGCATTTTGCTTGGCATGTTGTGTGTTCTCCGCCGCGCAGATCTCAGAGGGCGGGATCCCGTGTTCCAGGATCGCGTCCGAAGCCCGCGCGCGCCGTTGAGCAATAAACCATGATTCGCTGCGACCGCCCACGAGCCGCCCAAGAGGCGGGCTAACGGGCGCGGCCATTTGCAAAGCCCCGCGATTTCCGAGGCTTAGCCGAATGGTCTGATCTTGCATCGCAGTCCTCACCACCGCGACTGAGCCGCGGCTTGAGAAAGTTTCATTTGGCGGCCGTCTGTCACCTGGCCACCGCTTCTTTCTTTCTGCGTCCCGGCCATTCGAAGGGCCTGACGCGCGAAACAATTCCGCCCGTATCGCCGTTTGGCGTCCAAGGGCTCGGGCTCGAAAGCGAGCCTGACCCTTATTACGGGTATGGCGGGAGATTTGGCAAGTGTTCCGGTGGGGCGGCCCGCAAAGGGTCACAAGAGTCGCTTAACGAGTGCGTGGCTAAGATTTGGCCGAGATCGGGCCTATTTGACCCATCAAGGCCGGTGCTGCGACCTGGCCGCGACCCATCTCGGCCAAATGGCCGGCTGAGGTCAGTCACGTGGGGGACGATGCAAGTTCAGCGTGTATGGGCGGTCGCCCCGGCCTTGGCCATTGCCGTCAGCGTGCTGCTCGCGCCGCTCGGTGCGGCGCTTTCACCGGTCCACGCCGCTGCCAAACCCGTCGTCGCTAAAGACGCCCGCGTTGCCGGCGACCGCGAGCGCACGCGCTTCATCGCCGATCTGTCGAAAAAGGTCGACGTGCATGTGTTCGCGCTGGGCAATCCCTATCGCGTGATTGTCGATGCGCCCGATGTCAGCTTTCAGATGCCCGACGGGATCGGCAAGGAGAAGAGGGGTTTAGTCACCGCCTATCGCTACGGGCTGTTCGCACCGGGTAAAGCGCGCATCGTCATCGACCTCGCTGGGCCCTTCCTCATCGACAAGGTTTTCGTGCTCGAACCGCGCGACGATCAGCCGGCGCGCCTCGTGGTCGATCTCGTGCCGACCGACGAAAAGACCTTCCTCGCCAAGTTGAAAGAGACCAAGCCGCCGCAGCCGGAAGGCGCGGCACCGCCGGTCATCCCGCAAGCTGCGGCACGTCCCGCCGACGCCAAACCCGTGGTGGTGCTGGATCCGGGACATGGCGGCGTCGATCCGGGCACCAGCAGCGCCGCCGGCATCACCGAGAAGGAGGTGGTGCTGACCTTCGCCCGCACGCTCAAGGCAAAGCTTGAGGCCACCGGGCATTACGAGGTCTATCTCACCCGCGACGACGATACCTTCCTGCCGTTGCGCGAGCGCGTGGAGTTCGCCCAGAAGAAAGGGGCGGGCCTCTTTCTGTCCATTCACGCCGACTACTTCCCCAACAAGATCGACAAGGCGACCGGCGCCACCGTTTACACGTTGTCGGAGGACGCCTCCGACGAAGAGGCGAGGGCGCTCGCCGCCAAGGAAAATTTCTCCGACGCGCTCGCCGGTATCGAGCTGCCGAGCGACTCCGACGAGGTGCTGGCCAATATCCTGATCGATCTCGCCCAGCGCGAGACGCAGAACCGCTCGGTGGTATTTGCCCGCTCGATCGTCGGCGAGCTCGCCAGCAAGGGCACGCTGCATACCAAGAGGCTGAGATCGGCGGGATTTCGGGTGTTGAAGGCGCCGGACATTCCCTCGGTGCTGCTCGAGCTTGGCTTCTTGAGCAATCCTGACGACGAGAAGCGCCTCACCTCCGAGGCCTGGCGCGAAAAGACCGCGGAGGCGGTGGCGGAATCGATTGAGGCGTATTTCGCCAAGCGCATCGCCCGCAATCCGTCCTGACCGTCGCCGATCGCCGCATCCGCGCTAGAAAAGTGACAATTTCCAGCGACGCCAGCTTCTTGTTGCCATAATCTTCGTTAGGGTTGCTACGGGTACCCCCGCGCTTCTAAAACCGGGGTTGGGACGGGTTCGACCATGGACATTACGACTCCAGTCAAACCGCCGGAGGGTCGGCGGCGTCGCCGACGCGGCGGTTTTTTCCTGCGTTTCCTCGGCTTCATGTTCGCCGCCGGCATGATCGTGTTCATTGCCGTGGCCGGCGCCGCGGCCTTCGTGCTGTGGAAGGTGTCGAGCGAACTGCCGGACTACGAGGTGCTCGCCAAGTACGAGCCCCCGGTGATGACCCGCATCCACGCCAATGACGGCTCGCTGATCTCGGAATTCTCCCGCGAGCGGCGCATCTATGTGCCGATCACCGCCATTCCCGACTGCATCATCAAGTCCTTCATCTCCGCCGAGGACAAGAATTTCTATCAGCATGGCGGCCTCGATATTCAGGGCATCATCCGCGCCGTCGTCACCAATTTGAGCAATATGCAATCGGGCCGGCGCTCGGTCGGCGCGTCGACCATCACCCAGCAGGTGGCCAAGAATTTCCTCCTGTCCAGCGACCAGACCGTCGAGCGAAAATTGAAGGAGGCGATCCTCGCCATCCGCATCGAGCGCGCCTTCACCAAGGAGCAGATCCTCGAGCTTTACCTCAATGAGATTTATCTCGGCGTCGGCGCTTACGGCGTGGCGGCCGCGGCCCAGTCGTATTGGGACAAGGCTCTGAACGAGCTGACGCTGGCCGATTGTGCTTATCTTGCGACGCTGCCCAAGGCGCCGAGCAACTACGATCCGTTCAAATATCACGATCGGGCCGTGGCCCGCCGCAACTGGGTGATCGACCGCATCGTCGAGAACGGCTTTGCCACCAAGGACGAGGGCGAGACCGCCAAAGCGGAGCCGCTCGGCGTCATCAAGCGCCAGACCGGGCCCAAGATCTTCGCCTCCGAATATTTCGCCGAAGAGGTGCGCCGCGAGATTCTCGACCGCTTCGGCGAGGACAAGTTGTATGGCGGCGGTCTGTCGGTGCGCACGACGCTCGACCCGCGGCTGCAACGCATCGCGCGCAAGGCGCTGGTCGATGGCTTTGTCGCCTTTGACCGCAGGCGCGGCGGCTGGCGCGGGCCGGTGAAGCAGATCGAGCTCAAGGGCGATTGGGGCGCCACGCTTGCCGCCATCCCGGTGTGGGCCGACATCGCGCCCTGGCGCCTTGCCGTCGTGCTGGAAGCAACCAAGGACAAGGCGGTGGTCGGCATTCGTCCCGGCCGCACCTCGACCGGCCAACTCGAAAAAGAGCGCGAGACCGGCGTCATTCCGTTCGAAGAGGTCAAATGGGCGCGGCCCAAGCTGGCGCGCGGTCTCGGCGGAGCGCCGGGGTCGGTGACCGCCGTGCTCAAGCCGGGCGACGTCATCTATGTCTCGCCACGCGAACCGAAACTCGGCGAGGACGGCAAGCCCACGGCCTCGGCCGAAGAGCTCAAAGGCCAATGGTCGCTGCAGCAGGTGCCCGAGATCGGGGGCGCCCTGGTGGCCATGGATCCCCATACCGGCCGCGTGTTGGCGATCGCCGGCGGCTTCAGCTTCGCGCAAAGCCAGTTCGACCGCGCGACGCAAGCGCGCCGCCAGCCGGGCTCCTCATTCAAGCCGTTGATCTACACCACGGCGCTCGACAACGGCTACACGCCGTCGAGCATCATCGTCGACGGGCCGATTTGCCTGTCGCAAGGGGCAGGCATGCCGCAATGGTGCCCGAAGAACTACGATGCCGGCTCCGCCGCCGGGCCGTCGACGCTGCGCTTCGGCATCGAGAAGTCGCGCAATCTGATGACCGTGCGGCTGGCCCACGAGATCGGCATGCCGATCATCGTGGAATATGCCAAGCGCTTTGGCGTCTACGACAATCTGATGCCCGCTCTGTCCATGGCGCTCGGCGCCGGCGAGACCACGGTGCTGCGCATGGTGACCGGCTATTCCATGATCGCCAACGGCGGTAAGCAGATCAGGGCGACCTTCATCGACCGTATCCAGGATCGCTATGGCCGGACGGTCTGGCGCCACGATGGGCGCGATTGCGCGAATTGCGCCGCCCGGCAGTGGAGCGGTCAGCAGGAGCCGCAGCTGGTCGATGATCGCAAGCAGGTTCTCGACCCGATGTCGGCGTACCAGATGGTCTCGATCATGGAGGGCGTCGTGCAGAGCGGTACGGCGCAGCGGCTGAAGGTTCTGAAGCGGCCGGTCGCCGGCAAGACCGGCACCACCAACGACTATAAGGACGCGTGGTTCGTCGGCTTCACGCCCGATCTCGCGGTCGGCGTTTATATCGGCTACGACCAGCCGGTCTCCATGGGCCATGGCGAGACCGGCGGCAGCCTCGCCGCGCCGGTGGTGCGCGACTTTTTGATGGAGGCGCTGAAAGACGTGCCGCCGGTGCCGTTCCGTGCCCCGCCCGGCATGAAGCTGGTGCGCGTCAACCACAAATCCGGCCAGCCGGCCGGCCCCGGCGATAAGAGCGCCATCATGGAGGCATTCAAGCCGGGCCAGGAGCCTGCCGGCTCGGTGGTTGCCGAGGATGGCGCCGACGGCGGTGAGATGGCCGCCGACGATTTCGGTGCGGCTCCCCCTGCGCCGCCGCCGCCGCTCGGAGCTCCACCCGGCAACGACCGTGCTTTGACATCGGGTACCGGCGGCCTTTACTAGACCCTATAGTGACTTGAATTGGCCGCTTGGCGAGGCTCGCCCGGCGGTCCGTAACCATCCATCCGTAGAAGCTTGAGGCAGCGATGCGCGCCGAAACCGAATCGGTGGTCAACGACATCAGAGAGTCCCTGGCCTTGCTCAGGAGGCATCTTTGACCCTGACCAGGCCAAGCAGAGGCTAGCCGAGCTCGACCGCGAGGCCGAAGCCCCGAATTTCTGGAGCGACAGCCGCCGCGCCCAAAGCCTGATGCGCGAGCGCCAGCAGCTCGAGACGTCGCTTAGCTCCTTCGACCGCATTGTCCGCGAGCTCGACGACCATATCGAGATGGTCGCCCTCGGCGAGGAGGAGGGCGACGAGCACGTCGTCGCCGAAGCCGAGAAGGCGCTGGTCCGCTTGCGCCAGGAGGCCCACACCCGGGAGGTCGAGGCGCTGCTCTCCGGCGAGGCCGACGCCAACGACGCCTATGTCGAGATTCATGCCGGCGCCGGCGGCACCGAGAGCCAGGACTGGGCGCAGATGCTGGAGCGCATGTATATGCGCTGGGCGGAAGGCCGCGACTACAAGGTGGAGATCATCGGCGAGCATTATGGCGAGGAGGCCGGCGTCAAAGCGGCCACCGTGCTGGTCAAGGGCCTCAACGCCTATGGCTGGCTGAAGACCGAGTCGGGCGTGCACCGCCTGGTGCGCATCTCGCCCTTCGACTCCAACGCGCGCCGCCACACCAGCTTCGCCTCGGTGTCGGTCTATCCCGCCATCGACGACACGATCGAGATCGACATCGACGAGAAGGACGTGCGCATCGACACCTACCGCTCATCGGGCGCCGGCGGTCAGCACGTCAACACCACCGACAGCGCCGTTCGCCTCACCCATGTGCCGACCGGCATCGTGGTCACCTGCCAGAACCAGCGGTCGCAGCACAAGAACCGGGCGACGGCGTGGGGGATGCTGCGCGCGCGTCTCTACGAGGCCGAACTGAAGCGCCGGGAGGATGAGGCTCAGGCCGCCGCTGCCGCCAAGTCCGACATCGGCTTCGGCCATCAGATCCGCTCTTACGTGCTGCAGCCCTATCAGCTGGTGAAGGATTTGCGCACCGGCGTCGAAAGCACCAACCCGTCGGCGGTGCTTGACGGCGACATCGACCGATTCATCGAGGCGGCACTCGCCGAGCGCATCCACGCCGACGCCAAGGCCTGACCGGCCGGCGCGGTTCGCTAGGGCAAAGCGTGCGTTCAGTCCGCTATTCGGCGGCGCGGGTCGGAATCGCGCTGGCCTCGTCATGCAGCTTCGAGTCGAAACCCGACGGCTTGTCGGACGGACGAGAACTCGAGGCGCTAGGGGCGGCCTTGAGTTCGGCCAGCGGATCGTCAGAGCGGCGCGACTTTCCCTCGAAATAGGCGCCTTGCTCGATGGCGAGGCTCTGATGGACGATATCGCCCTCGACATGAGACTGCGCCTGGAGAGTCACGCGCAAGCCCCGGATCGAGCCGACCACGCGGCCGCGTACGACCACGTCCTCGGCGATGACGTTGCCCATCACTTGCGACTTGTCGCCGAGCAGCAGCGAGCCGCAATTAATGTCGCCCTGGATCTCGCCGTCGACCTGGATCTCGCCCTTGGAGGTTACGCTGCCGTTGATGGTAAGGTCCTCGCCGATAATCGACGGGACCATCTTGCTGGCGCTTGGGGTAGGGCTCTTGGCCGCATAGGTGGCCGGCCGTTCGGTGAAGGGCGTCTTCAGGTCGCCGCCCAGCCCCCCGCCCATCTTTGTCACACTCTCTCCCGGCTCTGGTTTCTTCGTGAACATACCTGGTACCTCCCCATCGCAACTGTGACGCAGGCGCAAAAGGACTCCCCGACGCTAAGGCAGTAACGAGCAACCGGAATAAGCCGCCTTACGGGCTTGTCGCGGAGTTTTCCGTCTGAGGGCCAGCGCCCCAGCACCCACTCCTGGCATGACAATATCGCCTCACCTGCGTGTTGTCATGGGTGTTCTCCCGGGTAAGACGGGGGTGACGCAGGGGGAGCTAAGCCCCGGCACGGGCTTGGAAACCGCCTTCCTTTAGCCGATTTTACCACCTCTTATGCCATTCGCCCTTATCCTTTGCGTCGGGCACTTGGCAACAGGGCTCGAAGGTTCGAGGGGGCTGACTTGGGGGATGCCGACCTAAGGCCATGAGCAGACCGAGGCGTCGCTTTCAATTCAGAAGCGAAGCCGTCGGCGCGTTGAGTGCTGGCGACCTGCTTGCGCGCGGGGGCAGCAATGGGTGCGTCTTGGGCCTGGGCATGGCGGGACCATCAACGGGATGAACGAGCCGATTGCAGGCGCTCTCGTTAGACTGACCACCGAAGGTGGCAGGGCGATCCTGTCGCTTCCCGCGCAAGTTCGAAGCCTTTTTATCCGTGCTTTGGCGCAAGCGCGCCGCCGGGGATATGTCGGGGCCGTGCGCGACGGTGGGACCGACCCCAGCAGGCCGATCTCAGGCGCTCTCGTGAAGCTGACCAACGAGGGCAGCAAGGTCATCCTTGCCTTGCCCGAGCGGGGCCGCGCCTTGGTGAGGCGCGTGCCCGAGCCGGTGCAGATCGAACTCAAGAAGCTTTCCGTGCGCAGCGCACATGTCTGCCGCGAAATCTTTGCCGGGATCCTGGTGGTCGGGCTGGTCGCCATCGTGCTCGGCTATGGGCGGCTCGGCCGCGGTCCGATCTCGCTTGCCAGCCTCGTGCCCACCATCGAGGCTGCCATCGACGGCGAGCTGTCCGATCTGCATGTCAAGATCGACGACGCCATCCTGCAACGCGCGCCTGACGGGCCGGGCGTCCTGTTCCGCCTGCGCAACATCCGGCTGATCGACAAGGACGGTGCGATCCTCGCCCAGGCTCCGCTCGCCGCTATCGGCATGAGCGGCAGCGCCCTGCTATCGGGGCGGCTGGCGCCTGGCAGCGTCGACTTCATCGGTCCGCGATTGCTGCTGGTGTACGATCCCGTGCAGGGCCTTGCGCTCAGCTTCTCGCGGCCCGCGGGCGACGACACCGAAGCCTCGATCCGCGGCTCGCTGCCGGCCGGCGAGTCAGCCGACCAAGAAGCCGGTTCCCCGGCGACCACCGTCGCCAAGCAACCGGACCATGTCGGCGGCGGCCAGGTGCTCGACGTGACGCGCACGATCGCCGAAGTGTTCGAACGAACGCGCAGCGGCAACAGTTCCTATTTGACCCGGTTCGGCGTCAAGGACGCCCGGGTGGTGCTCAGTCAGGACGGCGCGCAGACCTCCTGGCAGGTGCCCGACTTCTCCATCGATCTTGAGCACGGCGACCGGCGCAGCGTCCTCATCGGCCAAGCCAATATCGCCTCCGCCAAAGGCGACTGGCAGCTCGAGTTCCGCACGGCGCAGCAAACCAGGCGGAAGAGCCTCGCCATCACGGCGCTGATCCAGAATCTCGTTCCCTCGGGGATCGCCGGCAACTTCTCCTCGCTCGGCGTGCTCAAGGCGCTCGACATGGTGGTGAATGGCGAAGCCACCATCGAGCTGTCGAACTCGGGCGAGTTCTTGTCCGGCGGGGCGAACTTCGATTTGGAGGGCGGCCAAATCACGCCGCCTTGGGATCCCGACAGCCCGTTGCGCATCGACAAAGGCAATCTCGCGATCCGTTATCTGAAAGAGAGCGACGTGGTCGAGATCGAGCCATCGACCCTCAGTTGGGGGGAGAGCAGGGCGACCTTCAGCGGCGAGTTCCGCCCGGTGCGCGACGCCAACGGCGTGCCCACGTCGTGGAACTTCACCGTCAAGGCCGGCGATGCGGTGTTCGCCGTCGAGGAGCATGGGCTCGCGCCGATGAAGATCGATGAATGGCAGGCGACGGGCAGCTTCATGCCGCAACAGGGACTGGTGACGATTTCGCGTTTCGCCATTCGCTCGGGCGATGCCGCGATCGCGCTGGCCGGCACGGTCAACGATACTCCGGGCGCGGAGGAAGTTCATTTGGCCGGCGAGATCAGCCCGATGCCGGTCGACATGCTGAAGCGGTTTTGGCCGAAATTCCTGGCCGGCAAGGCGCGCGGCTGGGTGCTCGAGCGGGTCGCGGGCGGACAGGTCACCGGCGGCAAGTTCGCCGTGAATCTGGGGCCGGGCGATTTCGCCAAGCTCGGCGCGGGTGAGGACATTCCGGCCGAAGCGGTGAATGTCGAGCTCAATATTTCCGGCATGAGCATCGCTTACATCACCGAGATGCCGCCGGTCCTCGCCGGCGATGCGAAACTGACCGTGACCGGCATGGAGTTTGCCGTCGATATTCCCCAGGGCAAGATCGTCACGCCGTCGGGGCGGGAGCTTGCCCTCGGCGAAGGACGCTTTTTCATTCCCGATCTCCGCGTGGATCCACAGCAGGGCGAGATCACCTTCAGGGCGAACGGCGGAACCCCGACCGTGCTCGAGCTGCTCGACCATCAGCCGCTCGGCTATATTCAAAGCGTCGGTCTGAAGCCCGACTTTCTCGGCGGCACGGCGGAGGGCGGCTTCAGGCTCACCATGCCGCTGCTCGCCAATCTCGAGTTCAATCAGATCAAGTTCAACGGCGCGGCGCGGCTCAACGACGCCATCGCCACCAATCTCATGGGCCCGATCGAGGTCGGCGGCGGTACGCTCGATGTCAACCTCACCGAGCAGTCGGTCGAGGCCAAGGGCGAGATCAGCATCAAGGGCGTGCCGGCAGAGCTCACCTGGCAACGCATCTTCTCCGCGCCGGACGACGGCCAGCCGCCCATTCAGGTGACGGCGCGCCTCGACGCGGCCTCACGCGAAATGCTCGGCATCAAGGTCAACCACCTGGTGCACGGACCGACGCCCGTCACGATGAAGATCGCCCGGCTTGGACAGGGGGCGCCGCCTGTCATGAATTTGCAGGCCGACCTCACCGGCGCGCAGCTCCAGTTCGGCGGCTTGGGCTGGACCAAGCCGGTGGGCCACGCCGCGACCGTCGATGTCGACGTCGTGTCGAAGGACGACGGCTCCACCGTGCTCGAAAACCTCAAGATCCTCGGCGACGATATCGACATTCGCGGCGGCATCGCGCTCGACGCCCATCAGCGCCTCAAGGAGTTCTACTTCTCCGACTTCTCGGTCAACAGCCTGACCCATCTCGAGATCTCGGCCACCGTCCGCGACGACCAAGTGCTCGACATCAAGGCCGAGGGGCAGAGCTACGATGGCCGCCAGTTCTTCCAGTCGCTGTTCTCCGCCGGCCAGATGGACGCCGCGGCGGAACCGGCCGACCCGTTCGGCATCGACCTGACCGCGCGGATCAGCACGGTCACGGGCTTCTACGACACCGCGGCCAAGGACGTGGAAGTCACCATGAAGAAGCGCGACGGCCGGCTCGTTGCGCTCGACGCCAAGGCCGAGCTCAGCGGCAAATCGCGGGCCGCAGTCCATCTCGGAGAGGGCGAGAGCGGGGCGCGCCTGATCAACGCCGAAGCCCACAACGCGGGCGATGCGTTCCGCCTGGTCGGCTTCTATCCCAGCGTCGAGGGCGGCGAGGCGTCGTTCCAGGTCAATCTCGATGCCGGCGGCCCGGGGGCCAAGAGCGGGACGCTGTGGGCCCGCGATTTCGTCGTGCTTGGCGATTCCGTGGTGAACGACGTGCTCACCGATCCGAACTCGAGGGCGGTGCTGGGCGAGCGCAAGCAGCAGGTCACCCGTCAGCGCATCGTGTTCAATCAGTTGCGGGCGCCGTTCAGCGTCGGCGGCGGCAAGTTCAGGCTCAAGGACGCCTATATGAACGGGCCGATGCTCGGCGCCACCTTGCGCGGCACGGTGGACTTCAAGGCCCAGACGGTCGAGCTGGGCGGCACCTATGTGCCGCTTTACGGCTTGAACTCCGCGCTCGGCGCCATCCCCATCCTCGGCCGCGTGCTGGTCGGCCGCCAGGGCGAGGGCGTGGTCGGCATCACCTTCGCCATCAAGGGCAAGCTCGACGACCCCTCGGTGCTGGTCAATCCCATGTCGGTGATGACGCCGGGCATCTTCCGGCAGATTTTCGAGTTTACCGGCTCGGTGCCCGACCAGGATACCCCGCCGCCCGCCTCCTCCTTCATGCAGCCCGGCCAGACCTTCACGCCCAGCGCGCAATAGGCGAGGAGGCTCACACCGGCCGGATCAGAGCGTGGCGCTTCTTGCCGAGCGACAGCTTGATCACGCCGTCGGCGGTGAGATCGGCGGAGGTGAGGAGCTGCTTCTCGTCCGACACGGTCTGGTCGTTCACCTTGAGACCGCCGCCCTTGACCTGACGCCTGGCCTCGCCGGTCGACTGTACGAAGCCGGCAAGCAGGCTTGCATTCAGCACCCCAAGCCCCTTTTCAAGCTCGGCGCGCGGCACCTCAACGGTAGGTAGGCTCGCGGCGGTCAGGCCCTCTTCGAACGTCGTCCGCGCCGTCTCCGCGGCGCGGTCGGCGGCATCGCGGCCATGGACCAGCGCGGTCGCCTCGGTGGCGAGGATCTTCTTCGCCTCGTTAAGCTCGGCGCCTTTCAGCTTGGCCAGCTTGGCGATCTCGTTGAGCGGCAGCTCGGTGAACAGCTTGAGGAAGCGGTCGACATCGGCATCCTCGCTGTTCCGCCAATATTGCCAATAGTCGTACGGCGACACCATGTCGGGGTTGAGCCACACCGCGCCCGCGGCGGTCTTGCCCATCTTGGCGCCCGACGATGTGGTGAGCAGGGGAGAGGTGAGGCCGAACAGCTCGGCCCCGTCGGTGCGGCGCCCAAGTTCGATGCCGCCGACGATATTGCCCCACTGGTCCGACCCGCCGAGCTGCAAGCGGCAGCCATGGCGCCGGTAGAGCTCGACGAAGTCGTAAGCTTGCAGCACCATGTAGTTGAACTCGATGAAGCTTAGCGGTTGCTCGCGCTCGAGCCGGAGCTTCACCGAGTCGTAGGTCAGCATGCGGTTGACGCTGAAATGCCGGCCGTAGTCGCGCAGGAAGTCGATATAGTTCAGCGTGTCGAGCCAATCGGCGTTGTTGATCATGAGAGCGTCGCTCTCGCCTTGGCCGAAGCTCAGGAATTTGGTGAACACACGTTCGATGCCGGCGATGTTGGCGCCGATCTCGGCGTCGGTGAGCAGCTTACGTGCCTCGTCCTTGCCGGACGGATCGCCGACCTTGGTGGTGCCGCCGCCGATCAGCACGATCGGGCGGTGACCCGCCTGCTGCAATTTGCGCAGCATCATGATGCTGACCAGATTGCCGACATGGAGCGAGGGCGCCGTGCAATCGAAGCCGATATAGCCGGTGACCGTGTCGCTGCGCGCGAGCTTGTTTAACCCGGCCAGGTCGGTCGCCTGATGGATATAGCCGCGACCCTCAAGCTCATGCAGGAAGTCGGATGTGACGGTGCTCATGGGGCGCGACTCGGAGTGATCTCGCGGGGTGGCAAGCCTGTATCAGCTTTGCCACAGGCACGGAAGCGAAGCTGATGCGTCTCGCCCCGGCGCTGCCGGCCCTTAGGCGGCACTTTCCTTGCGCTTCTTGCCTTTGCCGAGCCGCTTGTCGAGATAGGCGTCGACCACTTCCATGAGCCCGTCCATGCGGCCCTCGAAGAAATGGTTGGCGTCGGGCACGGTGGAGTGGTCGATCACGATGCCCTTCTGCGTCTTGAGACGATCGACGAGCCCGCGCACCGATTCCGTTGGCACGACTCGATCTTTTGCCCCGTTGACCATCAGCCCGGACGACGGGCAGGGGGCCAGGAACGTAAAGTCGTAGAGATTGGCGGGCGGCGCCACCGAGATGAAGCCCTCGATCTCCGGGCGGCGCATCAGGAGCTGCATGGCGATCCACGCACCGAACGACACGCCGGCGATCCAGCAGGTCTGGGCGTCGGCATTGTAGGCCTGGAGCCAGTCGAGCGCGGTGGCGGCGTCGGCCAGCTCGCCCGGCCCGTTGTCGAACAAGCCCTCGCTCCGGCCCACGCCGCGGAAGTTGAAGCGCAGCACCGAGAAGCCCCGCTTCTGGAACGCGTAATATAGGTGGTACACCACCTGATTATTCATGGTGCCGCCGAATTGCGGGTGGGGATGAAGGATCAGCGCGACCGGCGCGTTCGGTCCGCGCTCATGATGGTAGCGGGCCTCGATCCTTCCGGCCGGGCCGCTGATATTCACTTCAGGCATGAACTACTGGCCTCGATACACGTCACGGGGGACTGGGGTTGCGAGGGCACTTCGCAAGTTAAATGGGAAGCGCCAAATGCCGCCGCAAAACTTGACTCTGCCGCTCCGGAAACTTATACAACTTAAGATTAGAATTGTTCCAAACAAGGCCACTCCGGGACAGCTGGGCACTTGGAGTGGCGCGTACTTCGGGCCGCGCTTCATAGCACGCGCAACGGGGGCTCGTGCAAGCGTTAACCGGCGGCGAGTGGCCGCGAGCTTAGTCAGAGCATGAACCAGCGTTTCTATCTCGATTATAACGCCACCGCGCCGCTTCGCCCCGAAGTGCGTGACGCTGTTGCCGCGGCGCTGACGCTTGATGGCAACCCTTCCTCGGTTCATGCCGAGGGCAGAGCGGCGCGCTCGGCCATCGAGGCGGCGCGCGAGAAGGTGGCGGCTCTCGCCGGCGCGCGCGCCGAGGACGTGATCTTCACCAGCGGCGGCACCGAGGCGAATGCGCTGGCGCTTGCCGCGCAGTCGGGCGGCTCCTGGCACTGCTATCGGTCGGCGATCGAGCATCCTTCGGTGCTCTCGGGCGGGCGGTTCTACCGCGAAACCACCACCACCTTCCCGGTCACGCCGGACGGCGTGGCCGACCTCAAAATGCTTGCGAACGAGCTTGAGAAACACCATCTAGGAGGCTGGCGGCCTTTGGTTTCCCTGATGGCCGCCAACAACGAAACCGGCGCCATTCAGCCGGTCGCGGAAGCTTCAAAGATCGTCCACAGCGCAGGCGGGCTGCTCCACACCGACGCCGTCCAGGCGGCAGGACGGATCAGGCTCGATATGACTGCGCTCGGCGCCGACATGCTGAGTCTCTCCGCCCACAAGATCGGCGGCCCCAAGGGGGTCGGCGCTCTCGTGCTCGGCGCCGGTGCTACGGTCGAGCCGCTCATCAAGGGCGGCGGCCAGGAGCGGCGCAGGCGCGCAGGCACGGAGAATGTCGCCGGCATTGTCGGCTTCGGCGTGGCGGCTGAGTTGGCGAGCGCCGATCTTGCCAAGGCGGCGGCGCTGGCGGCGCTCAGGGATGAGTTGGAGACGGGTGCGCGGGCCATCGCGCCGGATGCCGTGGTGCTGTCGGCGCGCGTGGCGCGGTTGCCCAACACGACGTGCATCGCCGTGCCGGGCACCAAGGCCGAGACGCTGGTGATCGGGCTCGATCTGGCCGGCGTCGCCGTGAGTTCAGGCAGCGCCTGTTCGTCCGGCAAGGTCGAGGCCTCGCATGTGTTGAGCGCCATGGGCGTGGCGGAAGAGATTGCCCAAGGCGCGATCCGGGTAAGCCTTGGTTTTGCGACCGAGCGTGCCGATATCGAGAATTTCCTGAAGGCCTTTGCCGAGTTGATTAACCGGCTGAGGCCCAGGGTGGCGGCGTAGATCGCCGAAGAGGATTTGGAGTAGAGCAATGCCGGCAGTGCAAGAGACCGTCGCTCGCGTCAAAGAGATCGACGTCGACAAATACAAATACGGCTTCTTCACCGACATCGAGTCGGTCAAGGCCCCTAAGGGCCTGTCCGAGGATGTGGTCCGCTTCATCTCGGCCAAAAAGGGCGAGCCCGAGTGGCTGCTCGACTGGCGGCTCGAAGCCTATCGGCGCTGGCTCACCATGCAGGAGCCGAAATGGGCCAACGTCCAGTATCCCAAGATCGACTTCCAGGAGCTGTACTACTACTCGGCGCCGAAGAGCACCGAGGGTCCGAAGAGCCTCGGCGAGGTCGATCCGGAGCTGCTCGCCTATTACGAGAAGCTCGGCATCCCGCTCACCGAGCAGAAGCTGCTCGCCGGCGTCAAGGAATCGCGCGTCGCGGTCGATGCCGTGTTCGATAGCGTCTCGGTGGTCACCACCTTCAAGGAGGAGCTGGCCAAGGCCGGGGTGATCTTCTGCTCGGTGTCCGAGGCGGTGAAGACCCATCCCGAGCTGGTCCGCAAATATCTGGGCTCCGTGGTGCCCATCACCGACAATTTCTACGCCACGCTCAATTCGGCGGTGTTCTCCGACGGCTCATTCGTCTATGTGCCGCCCGGCGTGCGCTGCCCGATGGAGCTGTCGACCTATTTCCGCATCAATGCCGAGCAGACCGGCCAGTTCGAGCGCACGCTGATCATCGCCGACAAGGGCTCCTATGTGAGCTATCTCGAAGGCTGCACCGCGCCGATGCGCGACGAGAACCAGCTCCATGCCGCCGTGGTCGAGCTGGTGGCGCTCGACGACGCCGAGATCAAATACTCCACCGTGCAGAACTGGTATCCCGGCGATAAGCACGGCAAGGGCGGCATCTACAATTTCGTCACCAAGCGTGGCGATTGCCGCGGGCACCGCTCCAAGATCTCCTGGACCCAGGTCGAGACCGGCTCGGCCATCACCTGGAAATACCCGAGCTGCATCCTGCGCGGCGACGGATCGCGCGGCGAGTTCTACTCGATCGCCATCTCCAACGGCTATCAGCAGATCGATTCCGGCACCAAGATGATCCATCTCGGCAAGGACACGTCGAGCCGCATCGTCTCCAAGGGCATCGCCGCCGGCCATTCCAACAACACCTATCGCGGGCTGGTGTCGGCCCATCGCCGGGCCAGCAATGCGCGCAATTTCACGGTCTGCGATTCGCTGCTGATCGGCGACAAATGCGGCGCGCATACCGTGCCCTATATCGAGGCGAAGAACGCGAGCGCGACCTTCGAGCACGAGGCGACCACCTCGAAGATCTCCGACGACCAGCTGTTCTATTGCCTCTCCCGCGGGCTCTCGGCCGAAGAGGCGGTGGCGCTGATCGTCAACGGCTTCGTGCGTGACGTGCTTCAGCAGCTGCCCATGGAGTTCATGGCGGAGACGCAGAAGCTGATCGGCATCAGCCTGGAAGGAAGCGTGGGATGACGCGCAAGGAAGGCGGCGCAGACTTTTGGTTCACGCCGCGGCGCTACGGTCACGGGGCCACGCCGAGCACGTGGCAGGGCTGGGCGGCGATCGTCGCCTTTCTGATCGTGAGCGTGCTCGGGGCGCTCGTGCTGCTGTGGGCATTGCCGGATGTGTGGGGCGTCATCGCCTTCGTGATCTTCATGACCGCGGGAACGCTCGGCTTCATCGCTTTCGTCCGCAAGAAGACCGACGGGGAATGGCGCTGGCGCTGGGGCAAGGATTAGTTGGTGGCTGGCAGCTGGTTCGCATCAACCGCACTCCATCAAGCCGGCCATGATCAAAGTGGAGAGCACGGAGTCAAAACAGACTCCGCATCATTGGGTTAGGAAGAAGTCGTAATGCTTGAGATCAAGAATTTGCACGTCAATGTCGATGGCCGCGAGATCCTCAAAGGCCTCGACCTCACGCTGCCCACCGGCGAGGTCCATGCCATCATGGGCCCTAACGGCTCCGGCAAGTCGACCCTCGCTTATGTGCTGGCCGGCAAGGAGGACTACGAGGTCACCGCCGGCACCGTCACCTGGAACGGCACGGATCTGCTCGCCCTGGACCCGAGCGAGCGGGCCGTCGCGGGCGTGTTCCTGGCTTTTCAATATCCGCTGGAAATTCCCGGCGTTGCCACCATGACCTTCCTGCGCACGGCAGTGAACGCGGTGCGCAAGGCGCGCGGCGAGGCCGAGCTGTCGACGCCTGATTTCCTGCGGCTGGTGCGCGAGAAGGCCAAGCTGCTCAAGATCGACCCTGACATGCTCAAGCGGCCGCTCAATGTCGGGTTCTCCGGCGGTGAGAAAAAGCGCAATGAAATCCTACAGATGGCGCTGCTCGAACCGTCGCTTTGCGTGCTCGACGAGACCGATTCCGGCCTCGACATCGACGCCATTCGCATCGTTGCCGACGGCGTCAATGCGCTCAGGAGCCCTGAGCGCTCGACGCTGGTCATCACCCACTATCAGCGGCTCCTGAATTACATCGTGCCGGACCGGGTTCATGTCCTGTCGGAGGGCAGGGTGGCGCGCTCGGGCGGGCCTGAGCTTGCGCTCGAGCTTGAAGACACCGGTTACGCCGAATTCGACGGCCAGGCCGCTTAGGGGAAACGCATTATGGACCTGCCAGTCCAGCAATTCAGGACCAAGGCCGAGCAGGCCTATCTCGACCTGTTCGAGGCGGCCGAGAAGGCGCTTCCCGGCGCGCGCGATCCATTCGTGTCGAAGTTGCGTGCCACGGCGATCGAGACCTATGGCCGCCTCGGCCTGCCTCATCGCCGCATCGAGGCGTGGAAATATACCGACCTCCGCGCGCGCATTGCCGACGTCCATCCGCTGGTGAAGGCCGATGGCGTGGCGGTGGGCGACGCCGAGCTTGTCCGCGCGCTCGGGCGCGACATGGCCGCGCTCCCCGCCTATCGCCTGGTGGTGGTCGAGGGCGATTTGCGCGCCGATCTGTCCGACATTGCCGGGCTTAAGGCGGCCGGCGTCGAAGTTCTGTCGCTCGGTCACGCTTTGGAGAAGCCGCCGTCTTGGCTCAAATCCACGCTGGCTCAAGTCAATCCGCGCGACGACGACCCGGTGCTCGCGCTCAACACCGCTTTGATGACCGGCGGCGCAGCCTTGCGCATCGGCGCCGATACCACGCTCGACAAGCCAATCCATCTGATCCAGCTCGACGGCACGGGCGAGCCGGCCTCGACCGTCACCCGCAACGTGGTGGTCGCCGAGCCCGGCAGCTCGGCCATGTTGATCGAGAGTTTCGGCAGCCTCGGGCTCAGCGGCCTCCAGCGCAATGCCGTGACCGAGCTTAGGCTCGGCGAGAAGGCCGCGCTCAAGCATTTCAAGCTGCAACGCGACGGCGGCGACGCGCTTCATCTCGCCACTTGGCTGGTCGAGCTTGGCGCCGACGCCCGCTACGACGCCTTCCAGTTCTCGACCGGGGCCAGCGTGGCCCGCAGCCAGGTTTATCTGCGCTTCGCGGGCGAGGGCTCTGCCGCCGACATCTCGGGCGCCTTTCTGTTGCGCGGCCAGCAGCACGGCGACACCACGCTGGTGGTCGAGCACCGCGTGCCGCGGTGCCTGAGCCGCGAGCTGTTCAAGGGCGTGCTCGACGACGAGGCGCGCGGCGTGTTCCAAGGCAAGATCATCGTTTCGCCCGGCGCGCAGAAGACCGACGGCAAGCAGATGTCGGGCGCGCTGCTGCTGTCGGAGGGGGCGGAGTTCGATTCCAAGCCCGAGCTTGAAATCTTCGCCGACGACGTGGTGTGCGGCCACGGCGCGACCTCCGGCCAGATCAACGACGATCTGCTGTTCTATCTCGAGGCGCGCGGCATCCCGGAGGCGCAAGCCCGGGCGCTGCTGATCCAGGCCTTTGTCGGCGAGGCGCTCGAGAAGATCGATGACGAGGCGCTCCGCGACGCGCTGTCGCGCGCTTCGGCCGAGTGGCTCGGCGTCGACTTCGACTGAAGGAGCGGCCGATGACTGTGCTCACCCCACGGGCCAAGGACCTGCCGGCGGTCAAGGCGCCGTTCGACGTGGCGGCAATCCGCGCCGACTTCCCCATCCTGTCGCGCGAGGTCAACGGCAAGAAGCTGGTCTATCTCGATAACGGCGCCTCGGCGCAGAAGCCGCGCGTGGTGCTGGACACCATTCAGCGCGCCTATGGCGACGAATACGCCAACGTGCATCGCGGGCTCCATTATCTCAGCAACGTCTCCACCGCCAATTTCGAGCAGGCGCGCGAGAGCGTGCGCCGCTTCATCAATGCCCGGTCCGACGCCGAGATCATCTTCACCCGCAACGCCACCGAGGCGATCAACCTGGTCGCCTCGTCCTACGGCGCGCCGCATATCGGCGAAGGCGACGAGATCCTGCTCACCATCATGGAGCATCACTCCAACATCGTGCCGTGGCACTTTCTGCGGGAACGCCAGGGCGCGGTGCTGAAATGGGCGCCGATCTCCGACGACGGCGATTTTCTGCTCGATGAGTTCAAGCGGCTTATCAGCCCGCGCACCAAACTGATTGCTTTGACTCACATGTCGAACGTGCTCGGCACCGTCGTGCCGCTGAAAGAAGTGGTGCAGATTGCCCATGAGCGCGGCATTCCGGTGCTGGCCGACGGCGCGCAGGCGGCGGTGCATCTCCCGGTCGACGTGCAGGACCTCGACGTCGATTTCTACGCCTTCACCGGCCACAAGCTTTACGGGCCGACCGGCATCGGCGTGCTGTACGGCAAGAAGCAGCATTTGGAGCGCATGCGGCCCTATCAGGGCGGCGGCGAGATGATCGGCTACGTCACCACCGACACCGTCACCTATGCCGAGCCGCCGCATCGGTTCGAGGCCGGCACGCCGGCCATCGTGCAGGCGATCGGCCTCGGCGCGGCAATAGAATACGTGGAGCAGGTCGGTCGCGAGGCCATCAAGGCCCATGAGGACGTGCTGCTCGATTACGCCATGAGCCGCCTCGGCGAGCTCAATTGGCTGCGCATCTATGGCCGCGCCAAGGACAAGGGCAGCATCATCTCGTTCAACATGGACGGGACCCACCCGCACGACGTGAGCACCATTCTCGACCGCTACGGCGTGGCGGTCAGGGCCGGAACCCATTGCGCCGAGCCGCTTTTGGCCCGTTATGGGGTGACCTCGACATGTCGGGCTTCATTCGCCATGTATAATACGGTCGAAGAGGTCGATATCCTGGTCGAGGCGCTGCACAAGGCGCGTGAGATGTTCGCTTAAGGTGACCGCCGAAATGTCTGAAAAGACTCAAGAGACAGATGCTGGTGCCGTAGCGGATGGTCCGGGTATACCGGCCTCCGAGGTTGCCTCGACTCATGCTCCCAGCCCGGAGGAAACCCCATCCTTGGGCGAGCCGGGCGCGTCGCCCGTGCCTGCCAAGCTTGCGGTCGATGAGGCGTCGTCGATCCCGCCGGACGAGCTCGAGCGGCTGCACGCCGATCTCGTGACCGCGCTGAAGACCGTGTTCGACCCCGAGATCCCGGTCGACATCTACGAGCTTGGCCTGATCTATCGGCTCGAGGTCGACGACGACCGTAATGTCGAGGTCGACATGACGCTGACCGCGCCGGGCTGCCCGGTGGCCGGCGAGATGCCGGGCTGGGTCGAGAATGCCGTCTCCTCGGTGCCCGGCGTCGGCCAGGTGAAGGTCAAGCTGGTGTTCGACCCGCCCTGGGACATGAGCCGCATGACCGACGAGGCGCGCCTCGCGCTGAACATGTTCTAGGCCTTGAACGCGGCCGCGATTTACCCCAACTTCAAGCCATGACCAACATGACCCGACCCCAAGTGATGCGCCTGACCGAAGCCGCCGCCGAGCGCATTCGCGCGCTCCAGTCGGCCTCCGGCAAGGAGGTCGAAGGCGTCCGCATCGGCGTCAAGAACGGCGGCTGCGCCGGCATGGAATACACCATGTCCTATGCCGAGGCGCGCGGGCCGCATGACGAGGTGATCGAGGACAAGGGGGTCAAGCTGCTGATCGATCCCACCGCGGTGATGTTCCTGCTCGGCACCGAGATGGATTACCGGAGCGACCGCATGCGTTCGGGCTTCGTGTTCAACAACCCGAACCAGACCTCCGCCTGCGGCTGCGGCGAGTCGGTCTCGCTCACCCCTGCCGGTGAAGCGGCGCAGGACGTTTCGGAAGCTGCCGGAAAAGTCTCTTAAGTCACCCGCACCGGGCGCATCATGAAGGCGGGGACGTGATCGCCCATGCCTTGCTGCTTGGCGCTGGCCGGCTGGAGCTGCGGCGCCCTGCCGGGCGGGCGCTCGGTGGGAGCGGCTTGATGGCTCTTCCGCTCGCCGTGATGCTGATGCTTGGCGGGATCGGCGCGGGGCTCGTCCCGCTTGGCGCGGGGCTCGTCCGGCTTCTGGTCGCGATTGCCGTTTTGAGGGGCGCTGCGCGGCGCGTTCGAGGCCTGATGTTGGGTGCCCGAACCTTGCGGGCGTTTACCCCCTCGTGACCGACCGCCGCGGCGATTACGGCCATTGCCGTTTGGCCGGGACTCTCGGGTTTCGCTCAGCTCCGCTTCGCTATGCCCGCCGTCGATCCACGGGATCTCTTGCTTGAGCATCCGTTCGATCGCTTTGAGCGCCTTGTGGTCTTTCGGCGTCACCAGCATGGCGGCGAAGCCTTCGCGTCCCGCTCGCCCGGTCCGTCCAATGCGATGGATGTAATCTTCCGGGTGGATCGGCACGTCGTAATTGAAGATGTGGCTCACGTCGGGGATGTCGAGGCCGCGCGCCGCCACGTCGCTCGCGGCCAGAAAGGCTATCGTCCCGTTGCGGAAGGCATCGAGCGTCGCCGTGCGCTGATGCTGGTCGAGGTCGCCATGCAGCGCGCCGACGCTGAAGCCATGGCGCAGCAACGACCGGTGGACGATGCCGACGTCCTTCTTGCGATTGCAGAAGATGATGGCGTTCTTGACGTCGATTTCGCGCATCAAGGCCCTGAGCGCCTCGCGTTTGCCGGCCGGATCGTCAGGCGCCTTTTTCAGCCGCTGCACGATGGTCGCCGCCGCGGTGGCTTGCGGTGCGACTTCGATACGTTCGGGGCTGTGCAGGAATTTGTCGGCGAGGCGTTGGATTTCGGTCGGCATGGTCGCCGAGAAGAACAGCGTCTGCCGGGTGAAGGGGAGCAGCTTGCAGATGCGCTCGATGTCGGGAATGAAACCCATGTCGAGCATGCGATCGGCCTCGTCGACCACCAGGATCTCGATGCCGTTCAACAGCAGCTTGCCGCGCTCGAAATGGTCGAGCAGCCGGCCCGGCGTGGCGATCACCACATCGGCGCCGCGATCGAGCTTGCGGTCCTGATCGTCATAGGACACCCCGCCGATCAACAGCGCCACGGTGAGCTTATGGCTCTTGCCGAGGATCTCGAAATGGTCGGCGACTTGCGCGGCCAGTTCGCGGGTGGGCTCCAAGATCAGCGACCGGGGCATGCGCGCCCTGGCGCGCCCGCGCTCGAGCCGGGTCAGCATCGGCAGCACGAACGACGCGGTCTTGCCGGTTCCGGTTTGCGCGATGCCGAGCACGTCGCGGCCGGTGACCGCGATCGGGATGGCTTTCTCTTGAATGGGAGTGGGAGTTTCGAAGCCCGCCGCTTCAACGGCGGACAACACTTTGAGGCTTAGACCAAGATTTGAGAAGCTCATGCGTTAGTAAAATTCCGCGCGACCCGAAGCGCCACGCGTATCTTCTTTCTTTATTTGAGGCGCATCCCTTTGCTGCAACGATTCGCAGCCCTTGCGCAAGATTCGACTGAAGCAGGAAGGGGATTGTGCCCCGCATTGCTTGTCTCTCAAATAAGGCGCGGAGGCTTTCGGCGCAAGGGGCAAAAGTACGTGGGATGGGAGCCATCTCGCGACCTTGTGAACCCGAGCAAGGGCTGCGACTTATAGACTTACCGAGCATTACGACCAGGCCGCGAGGGAAGGGCGGTAAACCATGACAGCGACCGATCGTGCCGAAGTGGCGATCAAGCCGCCCATCTTGTTTCTGGGCGCGCTGGCGCTCGGCGCCTTGCTGAGCCTGGTTATTCCGTTAGGTCCCAGGCTCGCTTCGCCCAACGGGCAGGCCCTTGCCGTCGGCCTTACCTTCGTGGCGATCGGCTTTGCGCTTGCGGCGTTCTCGGTGCGCAATTTCCGGCGCGCCGGCACCACCGTCGTGCCCGGCGAGCCGTCGACCGCGCTGGTGGTCACCGGGCCTTACCATGTGACCCGCAACCCCATCTATATCGGCCTGGTGCTGATGTATTTCGGCTTGGCGATCGTCCTGACCAGCCTATGGGTGCTCCTGCTGCTGATCCCCGTGCTGGTCGTGTTGCAACGCGGCGTGGTCGAGCGGGAGGAGGACTATCTCGAGCGGCAATTCGGCGAGGCCTACCGCAAATACAAAGCCCGCGTGCCGCGCTGGCTCTAGCTCAGATATCGAGTTCGTCGGCGTTGGCGAAAGCGGCGCGCTCCTGGATGAAGGCGAAGCGTGCCTCGGGCTTGTTGCCCATCAGCTGATCGACCAGTTTGCCCGTCTTCTTGTCGTCAACGGCGATCTCGACCCGGAGCAGGGTTCGCACCCTGGGGTCCATGGTGGTCTCTTTGAGCTGTTTCGGCATCATCTCGCCCAACCCCTTGAAACGACTCACATCGACCTTGCCCTTGCCGTTGAACTCCTTGGTCATCAGCTGGTCCTTATGCGCATCGTCCCGGGCGTAGAGAATCTTGGAGCCCTGGCTCAGGCGATAGAGCGGCGGCACGGCGAGATAGAGATGGCCGGCGTCGATTAGCCCGCGCATCTCCTGAAAGAAGAAGGTGATCAGCAGCGAGGCGATATGGGCGCCGTCGACATCGGCGTCGGTCATGATCACCACCTTCTCGTAGCGCAGATCCTCCTCGCGATAGCGCGTGCCGGTGCCGCAGCCGAGCGCCTGGATCAAATCGCTTAGCAGCTGATTGTCGGCCAGCTTGGACGAGCTCGCGCTCGCCACATTGAGGATCTTGCCGCGCAGCGGCAGGATCGCCTGGGTCGCCCGGTCGCGCGCCTGTTTGGCCGAGCCGCCGGCCGAGTCGCCCTCGACGATGAAGATCTCGGTGCCGAGCGCGCCGCTCACCGCGCAATCGGCGAGCTTGCCGGGCAGCCGCAGGCGCCGCGTCGCCGTCTGGCGGCCGATCTCTTTTTCCTTGCGGCGCCTTAGCCGCTCTTCGGAGCGGTCGACCACCCAATCGACCAGGCGGTTGGCTTGGCTCGGGTTGCCGGTCAGCCAATGGTCGCACGCGTCGCGCACCACGCTCTCGACGATGCGGGCCGCCTCGGCGCTGGCCAGCCGGTCCTTGGTCTGGCCCTGGAACTCCGGCTCGCGGATGAACACCGACAGCATGGCAGCCGCGGTGCCGAGCACGTCGTCGGCCGTCACCTGCGCCACGCGTTTGTTGCCGGTCAGCTCGCCATAGCCGCGCAGGCTCTTGGTGAGCGCCGCGCGCAAGCCGGCCTCATGGGTGCCGCCGTCGGCCGTCGGCACGGTGTTGCAATAGGAACTCAGGAACCCGTCGTCGCTGGAGATCCAGGCGATCGCCCACTCGACCGAGCCCGAGCCTTCGGTCTTCTCCATGCGGCCGGCGAACATTTCGTTGGTGACGGTCTGCTGGCCGTCGATGCGGTCGGTCAGAAAATCCTTGAGCCCGCCCGGGAAATGGAACACCGCGCTGGCCGGCGTGTCGCTGTCGCCGGCCAGTTGCGCCGTGGCGCACGACCAGCGGATCTCCACGCCGCGGAACAGATAGGCCTTGGAGCGCGCCATGCGGAACAGCCGGGCCGGCTTGAATGCCGCGCCCTTGCCGAAGATCTTGGGATCGGGCCGAAAGCGGACCGTCGTGCCGCGCCGGTTCTTGATCGCGCCGAGACTCTTCATCGGGCCGTCGGGCGTGCCGCGCGTATAGGTCTGGCGATAGAGCTTCTGGCCGCGCGCCACTTCGACTTCCATCGTTTCCGACAGCGCGTTGGCGACCGAGACGCCGACGCCGTGCAGCCCGCCGCTCGTCTCGTAGACCTTCGAGTCGAACTTTCCGCCGGCATGCAGCGTGGTCATGATGACTTCGAGCGCCGACTTCTTCTTGAATTTCGGGTGCGGATCGACCGGGATGCCGCGGCCGTTGTCGGTCACGGTGAGAAAGCCGTCGGCCTCGAGCTCGACTTCGATGCGGGTCGCCTGGCCCGCCACCGCCTCGTCCATGGCGTTGTCCAGCACCTCGGCGAACAAATGATGCATCGCCTTCTCGTCGGTGCCGCCGATATACATGCCGGGGCGCCGGCGCACGGGCTCCAGCCCCTCCAGCACCTCGATGTCGGCGGCGGTATAGGCGTCCTCGCCACTGCGCGACCGGGCGCCGGCGGCCGGCTTGCCGGACTTGATGGGCTTTTTCTTCAGCTCGTCCTCGAGTTTGGCGAACAGGTCGCGCGATGAGGCGGCTTTTCGCATGGGTCGTTTCGACACCACCGGCTCCACGAATCTCTATGCACAGGGAACACTGCTAGCTCGCACGCGTCCGCGGCTTTTTCAAGAGCGACGCTTGCGCCAGCCGGCTCAGGCGATCTTGCCGCCGCCGAGCTTGGTGATGGCCAGGACCGAGGGCCTGGGCGGCATGTTGGGATCGAAGTCCGGCCAGCGGGTGGCCGGATCGGCGAAGGTCGAAGCGCGCTCGAAGCCCTTATAGCGGTCGGTGGCGTCGGTGCCGGGATGCTGCACGGCGACGAACAGCGTCTCCTGATCCGGGGTGAAGCAGGGGCCGCACATTTCCCCGCCGACCGGGCAGCGGAAGAACAGCTTGGCGGTGCGCCGCCGGGCGCCGTCGGTCTCGAGCGCATAGAGCCCGTCGGCCCGCCCGGTCGGCCAGGAATCGCCCTGATCGGTCGAGATCCACAGCCGGCCTTGCGCATCGACCGCGGCGTTGTCGGGGCAGGCGAACCAGCCGCTGTCGGACGTCTCCGGATTCCACAAGGCGCCGATTTCGGCGACCGCGGGATCGCCACAGCGCACCAGCAATTCCCACGCGAAGCGATCGGCGGCATGGTCGCCGTCCGGCGGCGTCATTTCGATGATATGGCCGAACACATTCTCGGCCCGCGGATTGGCGGGGTCCTCTTGGCCGGCGGCGCGGTCCTTATTGTTGGTGAGGATGACATAGACTTTGCCGCTGACCGGATTGGGCTGCACGTCCTCGGGGCGGTCCATGCGGGTGGCGCCGAGTAGGTCTGAGGCGATGCGCGCGTCGATCACCACATCGGCCTGCGAGGCAAAGCCGAAATCCGGCGTGAGCCATTGCCGGCCGAACACGAGCGGCAGCCATGCGACGCTGCCGTCGGCGTCGAACCGCGCGACCGACAGCGTGCCCGCCGACAGCAGCCGCATATTCGCGGCGCGATCGTTCGGATCGTAGCGTCCGTCCGACACGAAGCGGTAGACATAGTCGAACCTGGCGTCGTCGCCGCAATAGACCACCACGCGGCCGTCCGTGTTGAGGATGCATTCGGCGCCTTCATGGCGGAACCGGCCGAGCGCCGTGTGCTTCACCGGAACGGACTTGGGATCCGCCGGGTCGATCTCGACGATCCAGCCGAACCGGTTCGGCTCGTTGGGCTCCTTGTCGACATTGAAGCGGTCGACGAACTTGCCCCAGGCCTGCCACAGGCCCGGCACGCCATAGCGCCGATAGCTCTGGGCTTGGTCGCCGCCCAGGCCGGTCGGAGCCTTGCCGTCAGCCGCGCACAGATCGCTCCAGAAATAACCGTGGAAGTTCTCCTCGGCGGTGAGATAGGTGCCCCACGGCGTCAGCCCGCCCGCACAATTATTGAGCGTGCCGAGGATGCTCGCGCCCGAAGGATCGGCGCTCGTCTTCATGCGGTCGTGACCGGCAGCGGGCCCGTCGACCGTCATCATGGTGTTGGCGGGGCTGATGCGGCGGTTATAGGTGCTGTCCAGCACCGGGCGCCACCGCTCGCCCGCGCGCGCGATCTCGACGATGGTGACGCCATGGGCGGCCATTTCGATATCGACCAGTTCCGCCGTCATGTCGGGAAAGCAGATCAAGTCCTGGCGGGCGAGGCCGGGAAACATGACCTCCTCGTTGGTGTATTCGTGATTGATGCACAGCAGGCCGCGCTGTCCCCGGTCGTCGAGCGGGATGAAGGCGATGTAGTCGTTGTTGTAGCCGAACTGCCTCAACTGCGCGGCGGCGCTTTGCTGCAACGGATCGAACGGCGGCGAATCGGGAAAGAGCGGGTCGCCCCACCGGAGCAAAATGTCGGCTCTGGTAGCCTTCGGCCACATGGTGGGTCTCGTCGACGCCGGCCGCGACCTCCTCGAACGCGAAGCGATCCGGCGCGTCCTCCGCCCGGGCCGGGCCGCTCCTCAGCAACGCCGGGCCGAACAGAGCGGTGGCGGCGGCAACGCCGAGCGCGCCGCGCAGCACCTCGCGGCGATGGTAGCGTTTGAGGATGATGTCGCCGATCGTGTCGCCGGCGGCCGGGCTCAGCGGCACGTTGTCGGCCGCCTCGTAAGCCTCGGCCCTGTTGCAGAATTCGTCTCGTTTTGCCATATGCCAGGCTCGGTGTTAGCGGCACGCGGCGGCGACGTTAGAGCCGTGCCGTGACAAATTTGCGAAGAGGAGTGGTGCGATGGCCGAAGGAACTCCCGTGTGCGATTTCGGCTGGAAGGCGCCGGCTTTCACCCTCCCTGGCGTCGACGGCAAAACCCATAGCCTGGACGCGCTACGCGGGCCGAACGGCACGCTGGTGATGTTCATCTGCAACCACTGCCCCTACGTCAAGGCGGTGATCGACCGCATCGTGCGCGATTGTGACGAGTTGCGGAGCCTCGGCATCAACGCCGTCGCCATCTCGTCCAACGATGCGGCGCATTACCCGGACGATTCCTTCGACAACATGAAGCGCTTCGCCGCCGCCCATCGTTTCACCTTCCCCTATCTCTACGACGAGAGCCAAGATGTCGCGCGGGCCTATGGCGCGGCCTGCACGCCGGACTTCTTCGGCTTCAACGGCAAGCTCGAACTGCAATATCGCGGGCGGCTCGACGAAAGCCGGAAAGAGGCGGCGCCGGCCGATGTGCGCCGCGATCTGTTCGAAGCCATGAAGCAGATCGCCGAGACCGGGCAGGGCCCGCGCGAGCAGATTTCTTCGATCGGCTGCTCGATCAAGTGGAAGGCCGCCTGACGCCGTTCGCCGCTCGTTAACCTCTGCTTAAGCCTACCGCTTTCCCGTTTCTTTACGGGCCGCCGCTAAAATTTATCTCAAAGCGGCGGGGTTTAAGCGTCATGGTGGTTCGTTACGCCATAATGGTGGGGTTGGCAGCGGCTTCGATCCGGGCGCTGTTCGATGTGAGCGCCACGCAGGCGCCGATGTTGCTGGTCGACGCCGGCCATACGGCTGCCGCGCCGGTTGGAGCGCCAAGCGATATCGCCTTCTGGCTGCTGGCCGTCATCGCCACCCTCATCACGCTGTCCCTCGGCCGCTTCGTGTTCTTCGGCCTGCCGTCGATGGTCGACGGCTGGTACCAGGAGCACAAGAATTGGGTCTACGCGCTCATTGGCGGAGGGCTGCTCTACGCGGCGGTCTATTTGATGTAGCCGGCTGAATTCGAGTTTTGGGGGAGCCTGGCGGGAACCTTCGCCGATCCGCGTCCACGGGGGAACGCGAGCGAAAGCGTAAGGTTCGGCAGGCCGGGCTAAAGTGGGGCGGTCGCCCGAGGAAGCGGCCGCCCCATCTTTTTGTCGCGCGTCGGTCTCGTCAGACGCTGTAATACATGTCGAACTCGATGGGGTGGGGGAACATCTCGAACCGTTCCACCTCTTCCATCTTGAGCTCGAGATAGGCATCGATCGCGTCGTCGGAGAACACGTTGCCCTTCTTGAGGAAGGCGCGGTCCTTGTCGAGCTCCTCGCAAGCCTGGCGCAGCGAGCCGCACACGGTCGGCACCTTCTCCAGTTCCTCCGGCGGCAAGTCGTACAAATTCTTGTCGATCGGATCGCCCGGATTGAGCTTGTTCTCGATGCCGTCGAGCCCCGCCATCAGCATGGCGGCGAAGGCGAGATAGGGATTGGCGGCGGGATCGGGGAAGCGCACCTCCACGCGTTTGGCCTTCGGGCCCGAGCCGAGCGGAATGCGGCACGAGGCCGAACGGTTGCGCGAGGAATAGGCGAGCAGCACCGGCGCCTCGTAGCCCGGCACCAGACGCTTATAGGAGTTGGTGGTCGGATTGGTGAAGGCGTTGAGCGCCTTGGCGTGCTTGAGGATGCCGGCGATGTAGTGCAGCGCCGTATCCGACAAATCGGCATATTTGTCGCCGGCGAACACCGGGGTCGAGCCCTTCCAGATCGATTGGTGGGTGTGCATGCCCGAGCCGTTGTCGCCATAGACCGGCTTCGGCATGAAGCAGGCGGTCTTGCCGTAAGCCTGCGCCACCTGGTGGATGACGTATTTGTAGATCTGCATGGCGTCGGCGGTCGTCACCAGCGGCCCGAACTTGATGCCGAGCTCATGCTGCGCGGCGCCCACCTCGTGGTGGTGCTTCTCGGTGACCACGCCCATGTCGGACATCACCGACAGCATCTCCGAGCGGAGGTCTTGCGCCGAGTCGACCGGCGGCACCGGGAAGTAGCCGCCCTTGGTGCGCGGCCGGTGGCCGAGATTGCCCATCTCATATTCGGTGTCGGAGTTGGTCGGCAGCTCCATCGAGTTGATCTTGTAGCCGCAATTGAACGGCGTGGCGGCGAAGCGGACGTCGTCGAATACGAAGAACTCAGCCTCCGGGCCGAACACCGCGACGTCTCCGACGCCGGTCTGCTTCAGATAGGCCTGGGCCTTGCCGGCGATCGAGCGGGGATCGCGCTCATACGGCTCGTTGGTCAAGGGTTCGAGCACGTCGCAAAACACCGCAAGGGTGCTCTGGGCGAAGAACGGGTCGATCACCGCGGAGTTGGGATCCGGCATGAGCTTCATGTCCGACTCGTTGATCACCTTCCAGCCGGCGATCGAGGAGCCGTCGAACATGATGCCGTCGGCGAACGCTTCCTCGTCCATCAGCCTGGAGTCCATGGTCACGTGCTGCATCTTGCCGCGCGGGTCGGTGAAGCGCAGGTCCACGAACTTTATGTCGTCGTCCTTGATCTTCTTCGTCACACTCTTAGCGTCTGCCATCGTACTCCCCTGTCATTTGGCGTTATGAGTGCCGCCCTTTCACGCAAGGCGGCGGAAGCTCGCTCCAGTCCCCGCCTTGCCGGTCGTTCGGTCTGCCATCCTCAGATGGCGTCGTTTCCCGTCTCGCCGGTGCGGATGCGCACGGCTTCTTCTACATTCGACACGAAAATCTTGCCATCGCCGATGCGGCCTGTTTTCGCCGAGGCGATAATCGCGTCGATCGCCTTCTCTACCATGTTATCGCCGAGCACGAGCTCGAGCTTCACCTTGGGCAGGAAGTCGACGACATATTCGGCGCCGCGATAGAGCTCCGTGTGGCCCTTCTGGCGGCCGAAACCTTTGGCCTCGGTCACCGTGATGCCTTGGAGTCCGATCTCTTGCAGGGCCTCCTTCACCTCATCGAGCTTGAACGGCTTGATGATTGCTTCGATCTTTTTCATTGTATTGCTGCACCTCCCTTGGAACGCAAAATAGCGCTTAGCCGCGCGCTTCCGTCCGTCATCTTGCTAGACTGTGGGCCAGCCAAAGCACGCCCTATGCCAATCCTCTACGCGCAAGTTTCTGCTCTCGTTTCAAGGTCTTTATGGCAGTTGGGCGGATGTCGGCGGCGGTGGGGAATCGATGGCTGCTCAAAGCGTAGGCTGTATGCATAAGAATTAAGCAGATTTCGCAGCCTATGTCTTGGGCGGTCTTGCCGTCAGCCTGTTTGCTCTAGAAAGAAGCGCTTACGCTCACGCCACGGTTCACCATGATCGAACTTCTGACCGCTGAGGAGATGGGGCGCGCCGACCGTCTGGCCATGGACGGGGGCGTGCCGGGTGCGACCCTGATGGAGAACGCCGGCCGCGCCGTCGCCGAGGAGGTCGCGCGGCGCTTTCCCGACCTTGAGACCGTCGTGGTGCTGTGCGGTCCGGGCAATAACGGCGGCGACGGTTTCGTGGCGGCCCGTCACCTCGAGCAGCGCGGCTATAAGGTCAGGCTCGGCTTCGACGGCGATGCCGCCCGGCTGCCCGCAGATGCCGCCGCCATGGCCAAGCGCTGCACCGGGCGCAGAGTGCCCCTTCACCCCAACATTCTTTCTGGCGCCGATGTCGTGGTCGACGCGCTATTCGGCGCCGGGCTCGCGCGTCCGATCGAAGGGCAGCTGGCCCATCTGATCGACGGCGTCAACGCTTCCGGTCTTGCCGTGGTTGCGGTCGATGTGCCGAGCGGGGTCGACGGCACCACGGGCGAGGTCAAGGGGGTGGCCATAAGCGCTGCCGCCACCGTCACCTTCTTCCGGTTGAAGCCGGGTCATGTGCTCTTGCCCGGACGCAGTCTGTGCGGCGAGGTGAGCCTCGCCGATATCGGCATCCCCGATAGCGTGCTCGCCGAGATCGCACCCAAGACCTTCGTCAACGAGCCGGCGTTGTGGCTCGCCCACTATCCCTGGCCTCAGGCAGGACGGCCACAAATATGCGCGGGGTCACGCATTGGTGGTATCGGGCCCGGTCTATAGCACCGGCGCCGCACGGCTCGCCGCGCGCGGTGCGCTTCGAGCCGGCGCCGGACTGGTCACCGTTGCGTCGCCCCGGGATGCGCTTCAAGTGAATGCCGCGCAGCTCACCGCCATCATGGTGCGCGAAGCCGACGATGCGCGCGCGCTCAACGCCATGCTGGCCGACCCGCGCAAGAATGCGGTGCTGCTCGGCCCGGGTATGGGCATCGGCGAGCGCACCAAGGACATGGTGCTGGCGGCGTTGGGCTCCGGCGCTGCGGTCGTGCTCGACGCCGACGCGCTGACCTCGTTCGCCGACGATCCCCGCCCGCTGTTCACCGCGATCGCCGCGCGGCCGGCGCCGGTGGTGCTCACGCCGCATGACGGCGAGTTCGCCCGGCTGTTCGGCGACCTTGCCTCCGCGCCGAAACTCGAGCGCGCCCGGCAAGCAGCCGCCCGTTCGGGCGCCATCGTCGTGCTCAAGGGCGCCGACACCGTCGTGGCCGCCCCTGACGGTAGGGCGTCGATCAACGCCACCACCAGTCCGTGGCTGGCGACCGCCGGCACCGGCGACGTGCTGGCCGGCATGATCCTCGGCCTGCTCGCCCAAGCCATGCCGGGTTTTGAGGGGGCCAGCGCCGGGGTCTGGCTGCATGGCGCGGCGGCCAAGGCGTTCGGACCTGGCCTGATCGCCGAGGACGTGCCGGAGATGCTGCCCAAGGTCCTGCGGGACCTTCAAGCTGCGGCCGGAAAACTCAATTTGCGGGCCGATCTTTGAGCGCCAAACCGTTTGGCGACCCTATGTTGACACACTCCGGCCTTATGGGAGACATGGAAGGGCTATGAGGGAATTTGCCTGATTGTGACCATGCACGCTGCACCATTTAGGACCGGTTGGCTCCTCGCGGCTGTTCTGACCGCCGCGGTTGGCGGCAATGCCGTGGCCGAGGACGTGACCCTGCTGCGCGCCCGCGAGGGGGCAGCGGCCCTGATGCGCGGGCAGTACGACAAGGCCATCGCTTCCTATGACGAGGCGCTGTCGGCGCCGGAGATCGCCGACTTCATCGAAGCGAGCATCTATAGCGATCGCGGCGTCGCCAGATGGCGTCTCAATCAGACCAAGGAGGCGATCGAGGACTTCAACCAGTCGATCCAGCTCTCGCCCGAGAACGCCACGGTCTACAACAACCGCGGCAACGCGCTGATGGATCTCGGCCATCCCGACGAGGCGGTGAAGGACTTCGACCGCGCCGTCGCGCTGTCGGCCAATTACGGTCCCGCCTACAACAACCGCGGCAACGCCCGCGTCGCGCTCGGCCAATACAATCTCGCCTTTCAGGATTTCCGCAAGGCCGTGGAGCTGATGCCGCAAAGCGCGGTGCCGTTCAACGGACGGGGCATGGCCCATGGCGAGCTCAAGCGCTATCACGCCGCAGTGCGCGATTTGACCCGCGCTATCGGCCTCAATCCGAAATATGTGGCGGCTTATCGTCACCGCGCCGACGCTTATTTCGCGCTCGGCATGTACCGTGAGGCCGTGGCCGACGCCACCGAGGTGTTCAACCTCCAGCCGGACCTGTCCGATCCCGACCTCTTGCTGCTGCGCGCCCGCGCCTATGTCGGCGACAAGAAGCTCAATCAGGCCTTGGACGATCTGAACAAGGTGATCGAACAGAAGCCCGAATGGGTCGATGCCTATATCGAGCGCGGCATCGTGTTCACGGGCGCGCGCCGCTTCGACGACGCCATCGGCGACTTCAACCGGGCCATCGAGCTCGACCCGAGGAATTTGAAGGCTTACGCCATGCGCGCCTCGGCCAAGGTCCAGACCGAGGCCAAGGACGACGCGCTGTACGATGCCAATTTGGCCCTCCAGCTTGGCTCGAGCGATCCGCTCGCTCTGCGGGTCAGAGGAAATGTCTACGAGGCCTTGGCGCGTCCCGACGAGGCGATCGCCGACTACCGCGGCGCTCTTGTCACCGACCCGTTTCAGACCGAGAGCCGAGAGGCGCTCCTGCGCTTGAAGCAAGAGGTGCCGGTGGTTGAGGAGCGCGTGGTGGGTGAGGAAGTCGCCGGCTGGGTGATCAAGGAGCCGCAACCCGGACGCTACATCGCCAGCAATCCCAAATTTCCGAACGTCAGGGCCGAGCTTGAGATGTTCGGCACCGGCCAGCCGAAGATCCTCGAATGGAAGTTGCTCAAGGACGCGCTCTCGGGCATCGGCCTGCTGAAATATTACGCCGGCGATTTCGGCGACGGCGAGGAGAGCAGCCTCGAATATGTCGCCATCGTCGATACCCGCGCCAACAAGGTGGTCTCGATCGAGCCCCATAGTTGGGGCCCCAACAACGCCCAATGGAACTGGCAGGCCGTCTCGGTGGTGGTGACCGACCCCGAGGGCAACGCCAACGAGATTCAGCTCCGCAAGGCGAGGCAGCAGCGAGCAGCGCCGCGCGACGATTTCTGGGGCTTCGATCGTCCTGACGGAGCCGCCCCCGAGGGTCGGCGCGCCCGTCGCGGCGGGGGCGGGGGCGGGGGCGAAAGCAGCGGCGGCATGTTTAACTGGCTGTTCCGCTGATCCTGGCGCTACAAGCAGAGCCATGATGACTGGATCGCCCAGTCAATCCCGGCGACGAGCAACGAGAGTATCGATCCTATGACTTTGTTCCTCGCCAGCGTGCGCGATCCCGCCGAGGCCGAATTGGCGCTCGGCGCCGGCGTCGACATCGTCGACCTCAAAGACCCGGGCCACGGCGCGCTCGGCGCTCTTTCGCCCGACGCCATCGCCGCCTGCGTAAAACATGTCGCCGCGCGCGCGCCGGTCAGCGCTACCATCGGCGATCTGCCGCTCAAAGGTGACGCGGTTCGCACCGCGGTGCTCGAGACCGCCGCTCTCGGCGTCGACTACGTCAAGTTCGGGTTGTTCCCGGGCGGCGATGCCGAACGCTGCCTGATCCGCCTCAAGGCCGCGGCGACCCGGATCCGTCTCGTGGTGGTGGTGTTTGCCGATGCCTTGCCCGATATCGACACCCTCGCGCTTGCGGCCAAAATCGGGGCGCACGGCGTGATGTTCGACACCATGGGCAAGGGTGCGGGGTGTTTGACCGATCATCTGTCGTACATGACCTTGGCCGGCCATATCGCCACCGCCAAGGCCGAAGGCCTGGTGGTCGGTCTCGCCGGCTCGCTGACGGCGCGGCACGTGCCGAGCCTGCTCGCCCTGGCGCCCGATTTGCTCGGCTTTCGCGGCGCGCTGTGTCAGGCCGGCGACCGCGCCCAGACGCTCGATGCCGAGAGGCTCGCTTCGATCCGGGCGCTGATCCCGGAGCGGCCGCGCATCTTTCATGAGCCGAACCTGGCCGGATTCGCTCCCCAAGCGTTATGCTAAGGCATGGCGCGCGATAATGGTCGCGCCGTGAAGGAGTCCTGGTCATGGCCGAACAGCGAGTGAGGCGCCCGCCCAAGCCCGCGCCTGACGCGGCCGGTGCGCACGCTGGCGTGTTCGACCGCGTGTTCATGCATGATCTCGTGCAGGACGTCGAGATCGGGGTCTACACCAACGAGAAGGGCGTTACCCAGCGCGTGCGGTTCTCGGTCGATGTCGACTTGATGCCGGCCACGGCTGCGCTCAACGACGATATCGGCCGCGCCTTCGACTACGACACCATCGTCAAAGGCATCAAGGACATCGTCGCCCGCGGCCACATCAATTTGGTCGAGACCTTGGCGGAGCGGATCGCGCAGCATTGCCTCGCCCATCCCCGCGCCGCGCGGGTCACGGTCATGATCGAGAAGCTCGACAAGGAGCCCGGCGCGGTCGGCGTCGAGATCGTCCGCTCCAAGGGAAGCGTCTGACCATGCCGGGCCGAGCCTTGCGCGTGCCGACCGACGTTGCGCCCATTGCGGTCGGGGCAACTCCCATCGTGGTCAAGCTTGGCGGCAGCGTGGTGCGCTCGGCCGAGCTCGCCGCCTGGCTCGATGCCATCGCGCAAGCGCCGCGTCCCGTCGTAGTGGTGCCGGGAGGAGGGGCTCTGGCCGACGAGGTGCGCTCCTGCCAGAGCCAGCTTGGGTTCGGCGACCGGTCGGCCCATCGCATGGCGCTGCTCGCCATGGATCAACTGGCTTGGGCGGTGGCCGGATTGCGCCAGGGCTTTGACGTGGGCGCGACCGAGCAGGAGTTGCGCGCCGCGCTCGAGCGCGGGTCGGTGGCGGTGTGGGCGCCTTACGCCTTGATCGCCGAGCGGACCGACCTCGATGAATCCTGGCGGCTGACCTCCGACAGTCTGGCGCTCTGGCTCGCGGGCCGGATCGGCGCCGAGCGCTGCTATCTGATCAAATCGATCGCGCGGGACAGGGCTGCGACAAGCGCGGCACAGCTTGCCCGCGACGGCATCGTCGATGCCGCCTTTCCCGACATGCTGAAGGAGACCGGCGTGCAGGCGTTCCTGCTCGGCCGCGGCGATCAGCCTGCCTTCGCCGCCTATCTGGCTGAGCCCACCGGACGTTGCGGCGCCAAGATCGACTAGCCCCAATCAAGCGTTCAGGATTGCAGCCGCATTCTCTCGCGCTTCGCGGCCGAAGCGGGTTAGAAGGGCGTCAGGCTAAGAGCGCATCACCATGGCTGAAAACATCCTGTTCCTGACCGGACATCTGGCGCGGCCCCGGCTCGAGGCCGTGCTCGGCGGCATCGAGGCGGACTTCGACTGGAAGGTGCTCGATATCGGGGTCAAGGTCGCGGCCCTGATGACCGAGGAGATCATCGCCCGGCGGCTGCCGAAGCCGGTCGAGGCCGACAAGATCATGCTGCCCGGCCGCTGCCGCGCCGATCTCGACCGCCTGAGCGCGCGCTTCGGCGTGCCGTTCCTGCGCGGGCCCGACGAGCTCAAGGACATCCCGCAATATTTCGGCCGGGCGCGGAAGGCCTCCGACATGACCAAATACGACATTCAGATCTTCGCCGAGATCGTCGATGCCTCGGCGCTGCCCGTCGAGGCGATCGTGAAGCGCGCGCAGGATTACGTGCAGAAGGGCGCCAATGTGATCGACCTCGGCGGTTTGCCGGACACGCCCTTTCCGCATTTGGAGGAAACCGTCAAGGCGCTGAAGGAGAAGGGCTACCAGGTCAGCGTCGACTCCGCCGACCCCGACGAGTTGCTGCGCGGCGGCAAGGCCGGCGCCGATTTTCTGCTCAGCCTCAACGAGGACACGCTTCGCGTCGCGGACCAAGTCGACTCGATTCCGGTCCTCATTCCCAAGGACCACGGCGACCTCGACTCGCTCTACCGCGCCATGGACTGCGCTCGACGCCAAGGGGAAGAAATACCTGGTCGATCCGGTGCTCGATCCGATCAATTTCGGCTTTATGGCGTTCGCTCGAACGCTACGCGGAAGTGCGGCGCGAGCGGCCCGATGCCGAGATGCTGATGGGCACCGGCAATCTCACCGAGCTGACCGATGCCGACACCACCGGCATCACCGCGGTCCTGCTCGGCATCGCCTCGGAGCTGCACATCAAGAACGTGCTGGTGGTGCAGGTGAGCCCGCACACCCGCCGCACGGTCGAGGAGCACGATCTCGCCCGCCGCATCATGTTTGCCAGCCGCGCCGAGCACGAGCTGCCCAAGGACTATGCCGACGGTCTGCTCGCCCTCCACTCGCGCCGGCCCTTTCCGCATACCCCGGAGGAGATCGCGCAAGCCGCGAGCGAGGTGCGCGACAAGAACTTCCGCATCGAGATCGCCGAGGACGGCATCCACGCCTATAACCGCGACGGGCATCATGTGGCGCAGGACGCGTTCGAGCTGTTTCCCAAGCTTGGCGTGGACAAAGACGGGCCGCATGCCTTCTATCTGGGCGCCGAGCTGGCGCGGGCCGAGATCGCTTATCGGCTGGCCAAGCGCTACGCCCAGGACGAGCCGCTCGATTGGGGCGTGGCGGCGGACGCGCCGGCCGACGACCGCACCAGATTGAAAGAGGCCGGCCACACGCTGATCGCTAAGAAGAAGCGCGAAGCCTCCTAAGAGAGCCGCCATGCCGATGATCCGGGAATGCATCGTCACCACCCTCAACGAGGAGGGCAGAGTGCATATCGCCCCGCTCGGTCTGATCGCCGAGCCCCTAGGGGCCGAGGAGGGGGGTGGATCATCGCCCCGTTCCGGCCCTCGGCCACGCTCGACAATCTCCGGGCCACCCCGCACGCCGTCGCCAATTTCACCGACGACGTTCTCATTTTCGCCGGTTGCCTCACCGGCCGGAAGGATTGGCCGACGCGGCCATCGACCCATGTGCCCGGCGCCGTGCTGGAAGGCGCGCTCGCCCACGCCGAGCTGACCGTCGATCATGTCGAGGAGGACGAGCAGCGGCCGCGCTTCCATTGCCGCGTGGTGCATGAGGGCAACCACGCGCCGTTCAAGGGCTTCAACCGCGCCCAGGCCGCGGTGATCGAGGCCGCCATCCTGGCGAGCCGATTGCACATGCTGCCGCGCGAGAAGATCGAGCGCGAGCTGGGCTATCTGCAGGTCGCGGTGGAGAAGACCGCCGGCCCGCGCGAGCACGAGGCCTGGCGGCTGCTGGTCGAGAAGATCGAGGACCATTACAAGCACGCGCCATGATGCGCTAGGCGTAGCGATAGTGACCAAGAACACCGCTAGCTGATGCGCTGTTGCCTGGAAGTCACTTCGGCGGCGAATTTACATTTGTGCCTGGGGATAACTTTGGGCGACCTGGATTCGGTCCAGCCGCTCAACTTAGGATGGCACGATAAAAAATGGGGGGCTGGACATGCGTCGGTTCGTCATCGGCTTGGTTCTGACTTCAGCGATTACCGCCGCCGCAAGTGCCGCTCTGGCTTCAGACCTTTATCAACCGCCCGCTTCCCCCGATCGGTACTCCTGGACCGGCTGTTATGTCGGAGCCCATGTCGGTTATGGCTGGGGCGACCCGACAAATACCGACAATCCTAGTTCGGCTTGGTTTGCCGGGGCGCCGATCAAGGTCGAAACCGACGGCGTGCTTGGAGGCGGTCAGCTAGGCTGCGACTACCAGGCCACGTCCAACCTCGTGCTCGGCATCGAAGGCAGCGGGTCGGCCACGGACCTCAACGGCTCGGCCATCGTCACTACGCCACTCGCTTCGGTGAATGCCAAGGTCGACACGGAGTGGCTCGCGACGCTGACCGGACGGGTCGGGGTGAGTTTCGACCGCTCCTTGATTTATGCCAAGGGTGGGGCTGCTTGGGCCGAAGACAAATATTCGGGTGTTTGGACCGTGTTGGGCTTTACCGGCGCCGTCAGCGCCAAGGACACGCGCACCGGCTGGACGGTCGGGGGCGGCTGGGAATATGCGCTCCGGAACAGCCTGTCCGCTAAGATCGAGTATAACTACCTCGATTTCGGCACGGATCGAGTCAGGTTTCCAACCGGCACTTTTGGCACCTATGTCGGCGATATCGATGAGACGATCCACGTTATCAAGGTCGGTCTCAACTATCGTTTCGGCGCCGATTGATGACGGGTGTCAGGGTCTTTGCACGCTCCTCCGAGCCCCGTCACAACATGCAATCTGGCGCTTAGCCGGATGCCTGCGATAGTGGGTTGGTGACCCGCCGCAGCGGGACTACCCAGTTGGATCGCTCGCGTCGCAGATCCTAGGCCATGCAGCTTCAATTGATCGATTGGGTTGTGGTGGCGGTCTACGGCACGGTCACGCTCATCATCGGTCTGGTGTTCACCAAGCGGGCGGGCCGCAGCCTCGAGCAATATTTCCTGTCCGGCCGCAAGCTGCCGTGGTGGCTGCTCGGCACCTCGATGGTGGCGACGACCTTTTCCACCGACACGCCCAATCTCGTGACCGACCTGGTGCGCACCGGGGGCGTCAGCATGAATTGGCTGTGGTGGGCTTTTCTCATCACCGGCATGATGACCGTGTTTTTCTACGCCAAGCTGTGGCGCCGGTCGGGCGCGCTGACCGACATCAATTTCTACGAGCTGCGCTATTCCGGAGCGCCGGCCGCCTTCCTGCGCGGCTTCCGCGCCATCTATCTCGGCGTGTTCTTCAACGTGATGATCATGGCCACCGTCACGCTCGCCGCGATCAAGATCGCGGGCGTGCTGCTCGGCCTCGACGCCTACGCCACGGTCGTGCTCGCCGCGCTGATCACCGTGGTTTACTCCACCACCGCCGGGCTGTGGGGCGTGGTGGTGACCGACCTGCTGCTGTTTGTGCTGGCCATGATCGGCTCGATCGCGGCGGCCTATTATGCCGTGACCCAGCCGAGCGTCGGCGGACTTGCCGGGCTCGTCTCCAATCCGCAGGTCAAGGACAAGCTCTCGCTGCTGCCCGATTTCTCGGACCATGCCGCCGTGGTCGCGGTGCTGATCGTGCCGCTCGCGGTGCAATGGTGGAGCACGTGGTATCCGGGCTCCGAGCCGGGCGGCGGCGGTTATCTCGCCCAGCGCATGCTGGCGGCGCGCAACGAGAAGCAGGCCATGGCCGCCACGCTATGGTTCAACATCGCCCATTACGCCGTGCGGCCGTGGCCCTGGATCCTGGTCGCGCTCGCCTCGCTGATCGTCTACCCGGAGCTGTCCGACCTTCAGGCCAAGCTGCCTTATGTCGACCCGGCGATCATTGGGCACGATCTCGCTTATCCGGCGATGCTGCTGTTCGTGCCGCATGGGCTGCTCGGACTGGTCGTGGCCTCGCTCGCCGCGGCCTATATGTCGACCATCAGCACCCATCTCAATTGGGGCGCCTCCTACGTCGTCGACGACGTCTACCGCCGCTTCATCCGGCCTGACGCGTCCGAGTCTCATTACGTGAATGTCGGCAGGGCGGTGACCGTCGGCCTGATGGTGCTTGCCGCGCTGGTCGCGCTCTGGCTCGACCATGCCATGCAGGCGTTTCAGATCCTGCTGCAGATCGGCGCCGGCACCGGCCTGATCTTCCTGTTGCGTTGGTTTTGGTGGCGCATCAATGCCTGGAGCGAGATTGCCGCGATGCTGGTGTCATTCCTGTTCGCGCTCTATTTGCATCTCGGCCATGTGCGGCTCGGCTTTGCGCCCATCGATCCGGCGCTGGCGCTGGTGATCGGGGTGGGCGTGACGACCGTCACCTGGCTGGCGGTGACGGTCCTGACGCCACCGACCGATCGCGCCGTGCTTCAATCTTTCTACGACCGCATCCGCCCCTATCCGGCCGGATGGCGCCGCGCCGTAGATACCGGTCGCGGGGGACAGGCCGGCGGCGACATTGCCGCGTCGTTGCTCGCCTGGTTTCTCGGCTGCGTCGCGGTCTACGCGGCGCTGTTTGCCACCGGATATTTGCTCTATGGGCGGCTCACCGTCGGACTTGCCTGCGCGGCGGTTGCCGTGCTCTCCGCTTTTGCCCTGAGCCGGGTCATCCCGAGGGTGGGGTTCTGGACCGGCTGAGCCTGCTCATGGACGATCAACCAAAGCTGCCGCAGGAGCGCGCGATGACTGAAGTCAAGGACGTTACCGGTACAGCCTTTGTCGTGGCCGAGTTCCGCGCCCGCGAGAATGCCGAGCCCCATCCGCTCTATCTCGACCTCATCGTTCCCATCTTTCTCGACGACCGGACGAAGCGGGCGGCCGATCGCATTGCGGCCGGCTTCGCCGCGGCCGAAAACAACGTCAGGCTCAGGACTCGCTACCTCGACGACAGGCTCGACGAGCAGCTCGCCAACGGCTGCCGCCAAGTCGTCATTTTAGGCTCGGGGCTCGATACCAGGGCCGTGCGCAAGCGCGCGCCGGGCGTCGCCTATTTCGAGATCGACGATTCGAGCACGGTGAATTTCAAGCGAACGCGCCTGGCGGAACGCGGCATCGACGCACCGATCCATTTCATCGCCGGCAACTATGTCGCTTCCGGCGTGGTCGCCATGCTCGAGGCGAACGGCTTCGACTGCGAGTTGCCGTCCTTTTTCATCTGGGAAGGCAACACGATGTATCTGACCGAGGCGACTGTCATGCAGGTGTTGCGCGATCTCAGAAGCCGCGTGCACCGGTTCAGCATCTCGTTCGACTACATGGACCAAGCGGTGGTGGCGCGGACGACCGGCGAGCCCGGAGCGACGGGTTTCGTCGAGCGCTTCGCGGCGATGGGTGCGCCCTGGCACTACGGTATCGACGACCTCGGAGCGCTCGCCGCGGCGACCGGAATGAGCGTCGCCGACGCCAGCACGGTTGGCGATCTCCACCGGCAGTTCTGGCCGGAGCGGCCGTTAGAGTCGATCATCTACGACCATTACACGCTCTGCACTCTAAAGCCCGTCGCGGACTATCGCGGTCCGATATAGGGATCGTGATAGCGCGCGTCGACGCAACGATCGCCGTTCCAATAGCGATATTGGCCGCAACTCGCGGGACGAACGGGCACAATGGCGATCAAGGGCGGGGTCTCGCCCGGGACGATGACCTGCTCGGCGACATCGCCATCGCGATCCACGTCGAGATCGACTTGCGCCTCGGGCATGACCACGTCCGGGCCGTACCGCCGCCAGTTCCGCCGCCAACCCGCCTCGACGACGGCCGCGGAGGCAACGACCGGCGCCGTCATCGCCGGCAGGGGCGCCGCCTCGGCATCATGAGATGAGACGCCAAGGCCGATGCCTGCGCCAAAAAGAACCGTCACAAATATAAGACCCTGGCGCATCAACCTCTCCCTGTCGTTTGCTTCGCGTCTTGTTGAAGCGTGAAAATTGGCCGAACCGTGGCGCCCGAACCTGCAAGCAGCCACTCACTGGCGGCAAAGCTTCATTGGTCGGACACCATGCCGTAGTGTTACAATTCTCGCGCTGCGGCAATGCAGGAAACGATGCGGGGGGTGAGACGTTGCGTTTGTTGCTAACAGGAGGTCAACATGCCCCAGAACATTTTCGGCTCAGACTCAAATCCAGCAGTCCCCGGCGGTAGTCTCGCCAAACCCCTCATCATCGCTCTCCTCGCCCTGCTCGCCTCGCGCGCCATGAGCGGCGGCGGACAGAAAAACGCGCCGGCGGAGATGCCCAAACTGCCTGAGGCCGTTCCGGAACCTGCGGAAAATCCCGGCAGCGTGCTCGACGGCCTTGGCGGCCTGATCGACCAGTTCCAGAAAAAAGGTCTCGGCGACGTGATCGACTCCTGGGTCAATCGCGGCACCAACAAGAATGTTGCACCGGATCAGGTATCGGTCGCGCTCGGCGGCGACGTGGTCGATCAGCTGGCAAAGCGCACCGGCCTGTCGCGCGATCAAGTCGTGGCGGAATTGGCCCGTATGCTGCCGAATGTGGTGGATAAGCTCACCCCCGACGGGCGGCTCCCGACACAGCAGGAGCTAATGCGGCTAATGTCCTGAACGCGTTAGCCAGTCATCCGAGTCCAGCAATAAAGGGGGTCCCTTATGTCGATCCTAGCCTGGATTGTGTTGGGTCTGATTGCCGGCTTCATTGCCAGCAAGATTTATGTCGGCTCCGGTCAGGGGCTGTTGCTCGACATCGTGCTCGGCATCGTCGGCGCGGTGGTCGGCGGTTACCTGTTCACTGCCGTCGGCGCGACCGGCATCACCGGCTTCAACATCTACAGCATGATCGTCGCCATCATCGGCGCCGTTGTCGTGCTGTGGCTCTATCACTTGCTCGCCAGCCGCTAAGCGTTCGGCATGGAGGTGGGCGCTGTTAGCGCTCACCTCCATCGGCCTCACCCCGAAGCAAGCAGCAGCTCGCGTTCGGCGAGCAGGCCGACCGCGATCGCCGGAGCGCACACCGCCGCCATGTCGCCCGCGGCCGGCTCACACGCGATCAACTCGGCAAAATCGTAGTATGGACGGCCGAGGTTGCGCGCGATCTGCCGCGCGATGAAGCGCCCGCAGCCGGCGCCGATCACCGGCGCATCGGGAGCCATCGCCTCGCGCGAGAACAGCGCGTCGGCGGCGGTCTCGATCTCCGCCAGCTGACACGCGGCGAAATGCCGGGCGACATCGATCATGCCGAGAAGTCCGGCCTCGCTCAGGTCGCGGCCAAGCATGCGGGCGAGCCGGGCGGCGCTTTCCTGCGTGCTCTTTCCCATGCGGTCGGGGGTGGGGTAGGGGTCGGCATCGTGGGGCAGCTCCCCGACCAGCCGCCAGACATCGGCCATGGTGGCGAAGCGCTCGGCGGCGATGGGCTGCATGCGCCCGTTGAACGGCGCGGTGCGCGCCACCGCCATGACCGGCGTGCGCACCGCCCCGGTATAGATCAGCTCGCCGCCGGCAAGCCGTTCGCCGTCGCTATAGAACCGCGCCGCCACCGCCCCGCTTTTCAGCGGCACCAGGTCGGTGGTGGTGGTGCCCATATCGACGAGCAGACCGTCGGGCACGATCGTGCTGACCAGCGCGGCGCTCGCGTGCCAGTTGGCCGAAGCGACCTCGCCTGAACGCTCCACCGCGCGGATGCAATCGAGAAAGCCCGCTTGGCCGCCGTAGAACAACGCCTCGCCGCCAGTGGCGCGGCGCATCATATCGACCAGATAGGCGACGCCTTCGGCCCGGCCGGCAAACACATCGGACAGCTCGCCGGTCATGGTGACGGCATGGGTGGCGCCGGCGGGGCACAGCAGAAGTCCCTGTTCGAGGGCTGCGTCGAATTTGCTCGCCTCTTGCCGGATCGGGCAGGGGATTTGCGCCACCTGCACCAGGCGCCCCGCCGCGAGATGGGCGAGCTTGAGATTGGCGCCGCCCAAATCCCAGCCTATGACTGCGGTCATTTCGCCCTCGATTTGTCGCCCGGCCGGACTTGCTTCGGCCATGTCCGCTGTGCATCTACAGGAGCGGAAGGCCGTGGCAAAGCCCGGTCGTTGGAGCATTGGAGTGGCGACCATGGCCGAATTTGCTGTTATTCCGGCTCTCGACCTCAAGGACGGCGTCGTGGTGCAGGCCAAGGCCGGCGACCGCGCCGATTACCGCCCGATCGCGAGCCCGTTCGGCGCCGCCGACGATCCGGTGGCGATCGCCCGGCGGCTGCTTGCGGTCACCGGTTCGCCCTCGCTCTATATCGCCGACCTCGACGCGATTGCCGGCACCGGCAATCATTTCGAACTGGTGCGCGGCATTTCCGACGCGCTGCCCGGCGTCACGGTGTGGATCGATGCCGGCTTCTCCGACGTGGCCGATTGCGCCTTCTGGCTCCCCCTCGGGGCGACCCTGGTGATCGGCAGCGAAAGCCTGCCCGCGGTCGACAATTGGCGGGAGATTCACGGCGCGTTCGGCGAGAGCGTGGTGCTGTCGCTCGATTACGGCACCGACGGCAGCCGCGGTCCCGAGCCGCTGTTCAGCGATCCGGCGCTGTGGTCCAACCGGCTCATCGCCATGGACCTGACCCGTGTGGGCGCGGACACGGGTCCGGATGTCGGCCGGCTTAAGAGCATTGTTGACTCGGCCGACGGCCGCGCCGTGTTTGCGGCCGGTGGCGTGCGCAATGCGGCCGACCTCGCCGCCCTGGCCTCGCTGGACGCGCAGCGGCGCGCTCATCGCCACGGCGCTTCACTCGGGCGCGGTCACCCAAAAAGAGATCGCCGCCCTCTTGCGAGAGCGGCGACCGTAACAGCGCTTACGCGCCCATCCGTTAGAAACCCAGCTTTTGGAGCCACCGCCGAATCGGGCCCGGACCGCCGTCTTTACCGGGTTGCCCCCGACCTGGGGGTTCTCCCTTTCAGCCAGCGGCGAACGGGTGGTGGGCGGCGTCCTTCTTCGCGGTCACCTCGGAAGCCTTCGGCTCGCCTTTGACGGCGCGGGCGATGGATTCCTTGACGGCGCGATAGTTGAAGTCCTGGATCTTCTTGTCGTCCTTGGCTTCCCAATGGATGAACACGCCGACGGTGACGAACAGATCGTCGGCCTCGTTCGCGGGGATGACGCCTTCGGCGACGGAATCGGCGACCGCCTTGGCCACGGCATATTGTGCCGGACCGAACATCTGCACCGCTTGGCGCGCGTCCTTGATGGTCACCTTGTTGTAGAGGATCGTCGGGGGCTTGCAGAGAAGATTGGGCGTAACCACCGCGAGCAGGGTGGTGAAGCCGTCCTTGTTGTTGGTCAAGGCATTGCAGAACGCCTGCTCCACGGCGCCGCCGCGGGGACCGATCATCAGGTCGATGTGAGCGACCTCGTTACCGTCGCCGACGAGCGACTCGCCGATACAAGTACCAGTAATCTTGGCCATGAAACTAAACCCTCCCTAGATGCTGACACGACAAAACAGCTTACGCCGCCCCGGATGACCGCCGGCGGCGAGCCGACGAAGTGCTTGGCTGAACGCGCCTCCGTCCGCAACTCCTGGTTCTGAGCTACGCGGGTGAACATAAGCCGGGGGCGGAAGGATCGGCAAGTCGATTATTGACTGCATCGATTGGCGATTTTCGGGCTTATTTAAGCCCTTCCAGGGCCTCGAGCGAGGCGGCGAACAGGGTCGCCACGGTCAGATCGGCCGAGGTGCCCGGGTTCAGCCCGCGCGCCTTCAACGCGTGGTCGAAAGCCATGAGGGGGGCCGTCATGGCCTCCGGCGAGTGGCAGGCCGTGAAACTCGCCTCGATCGGGATGGCCTCCTCGAGCACCTGGGTTGCTGTCCGCGTCCCGAATTTCCGCTCGATCAGGGTGTCGGGCAGATGCGCGAGATAGCCGAGATAGACGCGCGTCGCCGCCCAGGAGGGCTCGCTCCAGCGCTCGAGCCCTTGCGCCAGCCAAGCGAGCCCCAGGTCGAAGATATCGGCGAAGTCGTGCGTGTAGTTCCAGGCGATGCGGTCGCGCCCCTCGGCCGCGCGCATGGCTTCGAGCAGCGTCACCTCCGGGTCCGAGACGATGTCGTGGCGCGGCGCGTCGCCCAGACCGCCGGGCTTTGCCGCGCGGATGCCCCGGTAGGTTTCGCGCGCATCCTCGACGCTGAGCTCGCGCAGGACGCGGTGAAGGCGGTCCCTGAGATCGCCGCCTTGCCGCTCGAGCGCCGCTCCCCCCAGCGGCGCTGCCAGCAAAATGATGCCGAGATTGGTGTTCTGCGCCACTTCGCGCTGGGTCGCTTCGACCGCGAGCCTGATGCGTTCCCCCACGGCCAGACCTTTGCGCCCGATCGGCGGCGCGGCCGCCTCGGCGCTGGCAACGAATTGCTCGACCGTCATGCGGTGGCCGCCGCCGTGGCGATGCACATTGCCGGGCTTCAGCGCGTCGAGTTCGGCAAGGCAGGCGTCAACGAAGCTTCGGGCGATCGCCTCGGGCTTGAGCGGCTTGGTCAAGCGCCCTCTTGGCCTTCGAGGCGCGCGCCAGGCAGCGCCGCGTCGAGAAAGGCGTCGACCACATGGTCGGAGATGCGGATGCGGGAGACGCGCTGCAAGCCGTTCCAGGCCGGCATCGAGTTGACTTCCAGCACGAGGAAGCGGCCGTCTTGTGCCTGGATGATGTCGACCCCGGCATAATTGGCGCCGACGCAAGCGGTGGCTCGTACCGCCAGGTCGATCAAGTCTTGGCTGGCGATCGCCGCCTTGGCGCGCGCGCCCTGCTTGATATTGGTGATCCAGCTCGCTCCGTGTCTGATCATGGCGGCGACGACGCGGCCCTGGCACACGAACAGCCGCCAATCCTGGTGGTGCTTCTGCGCCGGTGGGATGAACTCCTGGAGATAATAGACCCCGTTGACCTCCTCGGGCGAGGCAAGATCGGCGACCGCGGAGATCAGGCGCAGGCCTTTGCCCTGCGCCCCGAACAGCGGCTTCTGCACGAGCCGATGCCCCTCGGCGAGGACGGAGGCGGTGATGGCTTCGGCGTCGGTGCGGCCGACCCGGGCGAAGGTGCGCGGCGTCGGGATGCCCGCACGCTGAATAAAGAAGGTGGTGGTCGACTTGTCGACGCAGCGCTCGATGGCGCGGGCATCGTTCCACACCGTCACGCCGAGCTCGCGCAGCGCATGCAGCACGCCGAGATAGAGCGTGACCTCCTCGAAGCTGCCGCCCGGCACGAAGCGGACGAACGCGCCTTCAGGCAGGCGGTCGCCTAGCCCCGGGATGTCGAGCCCCGTCTTGGTCTCGGTCGAAAAGCCGCAAGAGTTGAGCGGGGCGAGCAGGGGGGTGATGCCGCGCCGCTTGAAGGCGCGGGTGAGGCTGCGCCCATGCCAGTCGCGGCCGTCGCCGAACATCACGATGGCGGCGTCGCTGGCTCCTGGCGTGGGCATGACCGTTAGGCGAAGGAGCGGGACAGGATGGCGTTGTCGATGTGCCCCGCCACGAAGCTCTCGCCCGATTTGAGCGACGTCACCGTCACCATGGCCGGGCTGAACAACATGCGGTCGATCGCATAGAAATCGCCCTTCACCGCGGCGAAGATGTCGGCGAACGGTTTGCCGTAATCCTTGGACTTGAGGCTGGGCAACGTCTCGGCCAAGCCCTTGGCCTCCTTGGCCCCGCACGACACGAACAATTGCGCCCGCCCGCCATAGATGATGGCGTCGTTGGTGCGGCCCATGGCGGCGATGAAGTCGGGCGAGGGCGGCGGCAGCGGCGCGGTGGCGATGCCGTCGATGATGTGGTCGAGCGGAAAGTGCAGCTCGTGCGATTTGTGCAGCGCGACTTCGAGGCAGCGCGCGGCGATCTGCACCGTGCCGGCCAGGCTCGAGGTCGGCGCATAGATGAAGGTGAGGCGGCTAGGCTTGAGCTTGCAGGCCTTGGCCACTTCCTCGACCAGGGCCGGCGGCGGCGGGCGATCGGCTTCGAGCACCAACACCGCGCTATCGGCCTTGTCGCGATAATCGAGCTCTTCGAACAGCTTTTCGGAGGAGCCGATGGCGCGGGCCGGACCTGAGCCGAGCACGCTGTATTTCTTGCCGTTGTCTTCGGACGACAGGCTCCAGCCGGCATATTGGGAGCCGAGGCAGGCGAGCACGGGCTGAGTGGTATGCACCGTCACCACGAACGGCCAGGCGCTGTCGGTATCGGTGGTCTCCAGCGCCACCCGGCCGAGACCGCCCAGGCAAATCTCGGCGATGCGGCGCCCGGCCTCCAACCCGCCGACCGCGCGCACGCCGCAATCGATTCGGCACTCGCCCAGCTTGCCCTCGGTGACCTCGATGCGCAAAGCGTCGGCGTCAGCGATGAGAGCCTTGACCAGCGGCTCCGCCTTGGCGTTGACGCTCGGCCGCTCCAGCTGGCGCGCGGCGATTTCTTCTCTTTTGTTCACCGTCTTCCCCCCTGCTAACGCTTTGGAACAACAACTGGATTTTGCAAATTCGCTCCTCGACTAGGCGTTTGGCGCGCGACCTGGTGCCCGCGCGGGCCATCACAGTGCATATCGGGCGGTTTTTGTCGATCCGTTCCGATGGCTTAGGTTGGTCGGCGGACCATTCGGGCCAAACGAATCCCGCAGCCGCCGCGCCGCCGGACACGGCATAGACGATTGCCGAGGCCATCGCATCCCCCAATTTCAACCCGCGGGCCGGTAGCTTGGCCTCTTTCACGGCGCTGACGTGGAGGCCGAGAAGCGGCGTTGCGCCGCAGTCGAAAATGTCGAGCGTGGCGCCTGGGCGCGGGTTGATTTCGAGCAGCAATGCGTCGCCGTCCGTCACCAGGAAATCGGCGGAGGCGAGACCCTTGATCTTGAAGGCGCGGGCGACGGCGATGACCGCCGAGGCCATCCGGTCGCGCCAGCTCTTCGGGCAGGGACGCCGGCCGCACCGCGCCGCCATAGCGCCAGGGGCTGCGCGGCGTCGGCGAGGTCCATTGCTCGCTGAAGCCGAGCACGCGCGCGGCGCTGCCATTGCCGACGAACAGCGCCGAGACGGCGCGGCCTTCGACCCGCTGCTGGAAATAGCGGTCGGGGCTGCTCCGCGCCAGCCGGCTCGGCACGATATGACTGCCGCCGGCGCCGCCGGTCTTCTTGGCAAGCCACTTGCCGCCTTTTGCCGGGCGCTCGAGGACCGTCAACGGATGGGCAATGCCGAGCCGGTCGAGCGCGGCGAAGAAAATCTTCGGGGCTTTGATGCGCGTGACGGTCTCGGCGTCGTTGCCGAGCAGCGGCCAGCGTTCGGCGATCAGCCGCAACAGCTCGGGCCGATCCTCGAAGCCGGCGCCATAGACGAAGCCCGCGATCGGCGAGGGGGCGCGCTCGGCCAGCGCGTCGAGCGCGCGGCACAGGCTTCGCCACTGCATCCCGCGCTCGATGCCGCGCAGCTTGCGGCAGGCATGAGCCGCCTCCTGCGTGTCGGTGTCGGCGAAGAAATCGGCGACCAGCGGCGTGAAGCCGGCGCGGCGCGCCGACTGCGCCAGCGACCGCGCCGAGATCGCCGCGATGAGCAGCGAGGGCTTCTCAGCCTGCGAGTTTCTGGGCAAGAGCGTAGGCGTCCCGGAAGTCGAGATAGACCGGCTTTTTGGATTCGATCATCTGCTCGAACAGGCCGGCTTCGGTCTTGTACTTGACGTTGCCGACCGCGAGCGCGCCGATGCCGACCGCCTCGGTGCCCGGGATCGGCTTGGCATCGTCGTTCACGCCGATACCCTCGACGCCGGCCGGGGGCACCGCATTCACGTCGGTCGCAACCATCAGCTTCTTCGCCTGCTTCAGCTGGTTGAGCGACAGCAGCTGGCGCCCGGCGGGACCCGCGGCGAAGATGATCTCGGCGTCGCGCGCAAGCTCCGTCTTCTGCTCCTCGCTGCTGCCGTCGGCATAGGCGACGTCGACATCGAACCGCGCTTTGGCTTCCTCGGAAAATTTGCGGACGCGTTCGGGTCCGTCATAGCCGATCAGCGTCGACGACGCGCCGTCCATCGCGGCGATGATGGCGGAGGCGAACGCGACCACGCCGGTGCCGCCGAACACCATCACGCGCTTGCCCTCGAGCTTCGTCTTGAACTTGTCCTTCAGCGTCTTCTTGGCGCAGGCGACCATCGCCGCCGCGGTGGTGAACGAGCCGGCCGGATCGGCGAACACCGAGATCTCGAACGGCGGCACCATCGCCTTCTTGGCGCGGTCCATCATGTCGAGCGCCTCGATGGCGCGCTTGCCGCCGATGAACATGCCGGTGCGTTTCACGCCCTCGGGGCCGCGCGAAAAGATCGCGTCCTGCACCAGCCCGGTCACGTCGTCGATGGTGACGTTGGTGTAGGGAATGGCGTCGTCGTAGCCGGCGTCGAGGGCCATGTTCACGTCGAACGGGCTCATATGCTTGAGCGGCGTGAGCATGTGCAGAATGCGGGGGTTCCCCATGATCGTATCGTCTCCCTGCTAAGGCTTGACCCGCGTGCTCGGCCGCTTGGCGCGGTTCAAGTCGCGGGCCATATCTGCCCCGCTTTAGCATACTCGGCGAGGCGGCAAAGCGTCTCAATCGCGGTCGCTTAATGGATTTCGCGGGCGCGTGTCTCGATCTTGGCCCCTTCGTTGCGGCCTCGGGCGAGAGCAAAGGATAGTTCCGGCCGCTGGCTGCGCGCCCGCAAGCGATCGAGCAAGGCGAGGCCCTCGTGCTCGGAAGCCACGAAGGCAAAGCCGGTCGGCCCCCAGGAACTCTGGCCAAGCCCGGTGAGCCCCTCGCTGCGCAGCCAGTCCAGCGCGTCGCCCACGCCTCGACTGACATAGGGGCCGCCTTGCAGCGGCGCGAAATAGGTACCCATGCAGGCCTGCAAATAGCCGACCTGCTCGCAGAAGGTCTTGAAATCGCTGCTGGCAATGGCAGCGAGCGCGCTGTCCTCGATCCGCCGGTAAAGCTCCTCGGTCGCGCTCGCCGGAAAATCGGGCAGCGTCTCGAACGCCGCCGTCTCGCTCGGCCCGGCTAGCCCGCTTGCTCCGGCGTCGAAGATGAGAAGCACGCGCCAGTCAGGCGGGAAGGGCAGGCGGCCGATGAGTTCGGGCAACGCGGTCTTGACGCGGTCCGCCGTCCAGCACCACGCCGCCTTGGGCGAAGGTGGCGATGCCGATGCCCGAACGCGCGCCGCGCCCGAGCCGGGCGGCGATCTCCTCGGGCGCAAGGGTGAGGCCTTCAAGCGCGGCAAAGGCCGATCCGACGGCGAGCGCCAGTTGGGTGCCGGAGCCGAGACCCGCATGCGGCGGGATCGCTTCGGCGATGCGAAGATCGTAGCTGTGCTCGATGCCGCAGCTCTCGGCGATGGTGCTCAGATAGCGTGCCGCGCGCTCCCGCTCCGGGCCGGTCGCGGTCGAACTCTCGGCGCGCTCGAGCGTGAGCCGCGTGGTGGGCCGGTCGAGCGAAAGCCCGAACGAGCCGAACGGACGCGGACCCCGCCCGCTCGGATCGAGAAAGCCGAAATGCAGCCGCGCCGTGGTGGTGACGGCAACGTGATGCGGCCGGCGCAAAAGGCCGCCGGCGGCATTCGATTGCGCGGAAAAGGCCTCCATTGATCGGCTCGAAGCCTCTGCTATGCTCATGGTGCGCGGGGAGTGCTTTAGTTTTTCAGAGGACGGCAGCAATGGCAACGTCCGAACGCACCTATAGCGACAGCGAGGTCGAGGAGCGGCTCAAGCAGGAGCTGCCTCATTGGTATCTCGAAGACGGCTGGATCAGGCGCAAATACAAGACCAATAGTTGGAAGGGCACGCTGATGGTGATCAACACCGTCGGCCATCTCGCCGAGGCTGCCTGGCATCACCCCGACATCACCGCGTCTTATGCCTGGGTCGAGATCAGGCTCAAGAACCACGCCGCCAAGGGCATTACCGACAAGGATTTCGCCCTCGCCAAGAAGATCGAAGAGGTGGTCCATTGGCAGCCGGGCAAGGAAGGCGGCGCGCTCGAAGGGTCGCCCAACGACGACATGCGCTTCGCCTACATCAAATACGACAAGCCCAAAACATAGGTCCCTGCTGACGAATTTCGGTCCCGGTGACTTGCACCGCTCGGGTCACCTGTTTAATGGTGCGCGGCTATGGCGCCGATCCGACCGGTTCGGCGTCCCCACCTAATTCTATGCCCCAGATAGATTTGCGACCGTGCCATGGCTGATCTGAAGATCAAAGGCGTCACCATCGTCGAGACCTTCGCCGAGGCCTTCCCCATGGTCGGCACGCGGATCATCATCACCGCGCCATCCCTGGAATGGGCGCTGATCTCCGCCCGCACCATGACCGGGTTCGCCACCTCGGTGATCGCCTGCGGCGCGGAGGCCGGCATCGAGCGCACGCTGTCGCCCGACGAGACGATGGACGGCCGCCCCGGCGTGGCCGTGCTGCTGTTCACCATGGACACCGACAAGCTGCAGCGCCAGCTCAGGAACCGCGTCGGTCAATGCGTGCTGACCAGCCCGGGCTCGGCCTGCTTCGCCGGCCTCGAAGGCGAGAAGAAGTTGAAGCTCGGCGCCTCGCTCAGATTTTTCGGCGACGGCTGGCAGATGTCGAAACTGATCGGCGGCCGGAGGTTCTGGCGCATCCCGGTGATGGACGGCGAGTTTTTGTGCGAGGCCACCACCGGCCTCACCAAAAAGGCGGTGGGCGGCGGCAATCTGTTGGTGCTCGGCAAGTCGCACGCCGCGGTGCTGGCCGCTGCCGAGCGTGGCGTTAAGGCCATCTCCGAGATCGAGGGCGTGATCACGCCGTTCCCCGGCGGCATCGTGCGGTCGGGCTCTAAGGTCGGCTCTAAATACAAGGGCCAGATCGCCTCGACCAACGATGCCTATTGCCCGACGTTGAAAGGCGCGGTGAAGTCCGACCTGCCGCTCGACGTCGAAGCGGTGATGGAGATCGTGATCGACGGGCTGACCAAGGAATCGATCGCCAAGGCGATGCATGCCGGCCTCCACGCCATCGCCGAAGGCGGCGCCAAGGCCGGCGTCACCCACATCACCGCCGGCAATTACGGCGGCAATCTCGGCCCGCATCATTTCCACCTCAAGGAGATCGTCGCGTGAGCGCGCTGGTGTTCGAGCTTAAAGGCAAGCCCGATCAGAGGCTCGATCTCTCGCCGCTCGTCCCCGAGCGGCTGAAGGACCTCAAGTCGAAGGACATCGAGGCGCTGACGATCGGCTCCACGCGCGTGGCCTTGACCGTCGGCGATGCTTTCAAGGTGAAGGGCAACGACGCGAGCGAGCTCAGATTTGTCGGCACCGACGGGCGTTGCGACAAGATCGGCGCGGGCCTCAAGGACGGCACCATCACGGTCGAGGGCGACGTCGGCGCCTATCTCGGCGCCGGCATGAAGCGCGGCAAGATCGAGGTCAACGGCAATGCCGGGGTGCTGGCCGGCGCCAGCATGGCCGGCGGCAGGATTGCCGTCTCGGGCGATGTCGACGAGCGGGCGGGCGGCATTCTGGTCGGCGAGACCATGGGCATGAAGGGCGGCGTGCTCACCATCGGCGGCAATGCCGGGCCGTTGGTCGGCGAGCGCATGCGGCGCGGATTGGTGATCGTCGGCGGCGACGCCGGGGACTATGCCGGCGGGCGCATGATCGCCGGCACCATTCTGTTCAAGCGCAAAGTCGGGCGCGGCGCCGGTTACGGCCTGCGCCGCGGCAGCCTGATCTTCGTCGAGGAGCCGGACGAGCTGCTGCCGACCTTCGGCGATTGCGGCGTGATGGAGTTCGACTATCTGCGGCTGCTCGAGCATTGGCTCCATGAGGCCGGCAAGAAGATCAAGCTGGGTGACCGCGCGCGGCGGCTGATGGGCGACATGTCCGTGCTCGGCAAGGGCGAGATGCTGATCCTGGCCTAAGGCCTTCTCCACATATGTCATCACCCGCGAAAGCGGGTGATCCAGTAACCGCCGTGCTCGCTAATTTGACTGATGCAGGGGTTACTGGATTGCCCGGTCAAGCCGGGCAATGACAAGTTTGCGGTTTTGTTGGAAGACGCCCATATGGGCTATGCTCGCTCATCAAGCGGGTGTCGTGCGATCGGTTATCAGATGACAGCTGCTCCTTATGTCCTGCTCGACGACAGCCTGACGCCCGGCGGCAGAAGCCTGCTCTATACCGAGCCTGAGCTGATCGTCGCCGCTCACGCGCCGGGCGAGGTCGATGCCGCTCTCGACCGGATCTCGGCGGGGTTGGCGCGCGGACTCCATGCGGCGGGCTACTTCGCCTACGAGCTCGGCTATTGCCTCGAGCCGAAACTCAGAGGTCTGCTGCCGGACGACCGCAGCGTACCGCTGCTGTGGATCGGCCTGTTCGACAACCCGCGTCCGCTCGACGATGAAGGCACGCGCGCCTGGCTTGAGGCGAACGGCGCCGCCGAGCGCGCCAAGATCTCCGACCTCAAGCTCTCCTGGTCGCGCGAGCGCTATGACCGCGCCTTCGCCAAGGTCGCGGACTACATCGCCGCCGGCGACGTCTATCAGATCAACCTCACCATGAAATACCGCTTCGCCTTCGAGGGCGATGCGGTCGCGCTCTATGCCGCGCTCAGGCGCAAGCAGCGCGTGGCCTACGGCGCGCTGATCCACACGCCCGAGCTCGACGTGCTGTCGATGTCGCCCGAGCTGTTCTTCCGCCGCGACGGCAAGCACATGTCGACCCGGCCGATGAAGGGCACCGCGCCGCGAGGCCGCACGCCGCGCGAGGACGCCCGCCTCAAGACCTGGCTCGCCATGGACGAGAAGCAGCGCGCCGAGAATTTGATGATCGTCGATCTGTTGCGCAACGATCTCGGCCGCGTGGCCAAGATCGGTTCGGTCGAGGTGACCGACCTGTTCACGGTCGAGACCTATCGCTCGGTGCACCAGATGACCTCCGGCATCTCGGCCGAGCTCAGGTCCGACATGGGGCTCACGGATATGCTCCGCGCGCTGTTCCCGTGCGGCTCGGTCACCGGCGCGCCCAAGGTCCGCGCCATGGAGATCATCAGGGAGCTCGAAGACGGCCCGCGCGGCGTCTATACCGGCGCCATCGGCCATATCGCGCCCTCGGGCGATGCCCAGTTCAACGTGGGCATCCGCACCGTGGTGCTGACCGGCAACCAGGGCGAGATGGGCATCGGCGGCGGCATCGTCGCCGATTCCAAGGTCGAGTCCGAGTTCGAGGAGTGCCTGCTGAAGGCGCATTTCCTGACCAAGGTCGATGCGCCGTTCGAGCTGATCGAGACCTTGCGCTACGAGGCCGGCCGCGGCTTCCACCTGCTCGAGCGGCACCTGGCGCGGCTGCAATCCTCGGCCGCGCATTTCGGCTATCCGTTCTCGCGCGAGGCGGTGCTTGCCGCGCTCGAGGCCGAGGCCGCCCGCGTCTCGGAACCGGTCGCCCTGGTGCGGCTGCTGCTCGGCGAGGACGGCGCCATCACCGTGACGTCCACCGCGATCACGCTGCCCACCAAGGATACGGTGTGGCGGTTCGTGATCTCCGACCAGCGCCTGGATGAAAAGGATCCGCTGTTCTACCACAAGACCACGCGGCGGCAGTTCTACGACCGCGAGATGGAGCGTCAGAAGGCGTTGACCGGCTGCGACGAGGTGGTGTTCCTCAACATGAAGGGGGAACTCACCGAAGGCACCCGGAGCACGCTGTTCATCGAGCTTGATGGGCGGCTGTTCACGCCGGCGCTCACCTGCGGCCTGCTGCCCGGCACGTTGCGCGAGGAGCTGCTCGATTTGCCGCGCGCCGCGGCGAGCGAGGCGGTGCTGACGCCGCAGGACCTGCTGGCCGCCGAGCGCATCTATCTCGGCAATTCGGTCAGAGGCCTGGTCCGCGCCGAGCTGATGCAGCCCGGGCAGGAGAAGGGACTGACGCGCGAGCCCGCCCACGCGTCAGTCGGAACGTGAGACTAACGCCGCTAGGTCGTCTCGCGGCGGTCGTCGGTCGTGGCGGGAACAGGTCCGTTGGTCGTTGATTCGGTGTGCAACCGGCCGGCCGCCTTGCCGAACGAGGCGCGCAATTCGGTCCACGCGCGCGCCAGTCCTTCGCCGACATCCTTGGCGCCCTGACGCAGCGGCTCCGAGCGCTCCCACGCCTGGCGCGCGGCCTCGGCCGAACGCACGCGCGCCTCGCTGAAGGTGCTCTCGGCGTGGGCCTGCGTGTCGAGGCGCATCTGCTCGAGCTCGGCCTCGCGCGCCTGCTTGAAGGAGAGCGCGCGGCTCTTCACCTCATTGAAGCGTGCTTCGAGGGTCGACACGAGCTGGCTGCCGAGCGCTGCGGTGTGAGCTTGCAGCGCGGCAAGCTGGTGGCCGAGCGTGTCGAGATCGCGCTCGAACTCGGTCCACTCCTTGTCGGCTTTGGTCTCGGTCTTGGTCGGTTGATCGCCGAATGGCGCATTGTGCTCGTTTTCCATCTCTCGCCTCACTCTCGTAAAAAGGGGTCAAACAGGGGTCTCGGAGTTCTCATCGGACGACGACTGACCGCGCATCCAGCTTGTAATCCAGTCGAGAATTTCGGCAGCTTGGCGCTCGAACGTCGCCCATGACGCGGCAGCATCCTGCAGCCACGTCTCCCAGGTCGTTGCTGCGTCCTTGCCAAGTGTCCCCGTTGTCGCTTTCCGGTCGCTTAACAAATCTTGCAAGGCGGACAGTTGGCGGTCGAGATAGGACTTGGCCGCGGCCAAACTCTCCTTGTTGTCACGGGCCAGGCGCGCCGCGATCTTCAGGGCTTCGTTGGTCTCGGCTTTGAGATAAGCCACGAAGCTGTCGACGGTGGCCTGTACGGAATTTTCGTTTGGCTCAATTGGCTTGGCGACGACCGGCGTCGCGGCCAGGATCGACAAGCCGACCGTCGCGGCAATCAGCGCTGATCGTAAAGCTGGCAGGCGGCAAGGCACGAGCATCCTCGCGTCAGAACTCCCGTTGACCAATAGATTTGTTGCCGCCCGCTCCCGATCAAGGGGTGCCGCTACAGCGGCAGAGAAATCCAGCCCAAACCGAGCGCCAGTCCGGCGATCACGGCAAGGGCGAGGGAAGCCGAGAGAACCCAGAACGTGGCTCGCGGGCCCGTGCCTTGGCGTGCTTCAGTCGGCGTGATTTTGGTCGCCATCAGGTCCGTCCTTTCGCATGAGGGATTGCCTAGATAAAACGCACAAACCGGCGATTTGTTCCCTGGCGCGGATGACGCTGAGCGAGCCTCGCTCTAGCAGCACTGCGCGCCCGGGCCGCGCTCCAGCGACTGGATGGCTTCCTGCACCGCGCGCAGCAACTCGGCAGGACTGAGAGTGTCGGCCGGCGGCATGCCTTCCTCGGTCGCTCGGAGCAAAGCTTCGACGTCGGCCTCCCAGCGCACCAGGATCGATTTCTTGTCCTCGGGCGAGAGGCCGGGCGCGCCGAGCACGTCCTTAGGCGCATGAAACACTGAAGCGGGGTCGAGCTTGGCTTGTTCGAGATCCATGGCGGCACGTGTCATCGCGGGGCGCGCTCCATATAACCAGAAACTGTGTCAGGCGTTCCGGGAGAATAGCCGAGCGTCGGCAAACGATCGGTAAAGCGCCAAACCGGCCTCAGGCCGATTTGCTGAGCCCGCCGATCGACGGGACGCCGTCCTCGTCCTCGAGACCCAGCATGCCGGCCAGCCGGTTGCGCGCGCGATTGACGCGGCTCTTGATCGTGCCGACGGCACAGCCGGAAATCTCGGCCGCCTCCTCGTAGGAAAAGCCGGCGGCGCCCACCAGAATGAGCGCCTCGCGTTGATCGTCGGGCAGTTGGACCAGCGCCGCGCGAAAATCCTGCATCTCCATGTGGCCGTGCTGCGACGGATGGGTGGCAAGGCGCGCGGCATAGCTGCCGTCGGCATCCTCGACTTCGCGCTTCCGCTTGCGCCGCTCGGAAAAATAGGTGTTGCGCAGGATGGTGAACAACCACGCCTTGAGATTGGTGCCTTCCTTGAACGAGTCGAGGTGGTTCCAGGCCTTGAACAGCGTCTCCTGAACGAGGTCGTCGGCGCGCTCCTTGTCGCCGCACAGCGACACGCCGAACGCGCGCAGGCTCCCCATTTCCGCCACGAGTGCATCTCGTAGGCTCGCAGACACTTTAGGGCGCACCTATTTATCTCCGCTTCGCTCAAGATCGTTCAGCAGTTGCAGGAGATGCTCCGGTATTGGCTCTCGGGCGACCTCGTCGAACACCGCGCGCACGTGGCGGCCGATGTGAGCTTGCAGGTTGGGGGCCAGGCCGACGTCCGCCTCAGCCCCTTGCGTCGCGCCTGATTTGCCGGCGGCGCGCTTCTCAACTGCTCGGTCCATTTTTTTGCTTACGCCCGGCGTTTTTTGCCGGCGGTCCTTCTTGCTTGTATCGCGGTCCACAATCGGTCCCCTGTTCGCCTTCGAAGCGAACCCAAGATACCGGATTCTCCGAACTCTAGGGCCCTTAAAACGTCCAAACGGTTCAATTGGTTCCAACTTTTGGAACCGGAATCGCGCCAAGCGAGTTGATTCCGACTTGATGTGGTTTTGAGTTGCCACCCTCCGCCCGGTCTGTGACAAGGGGTCTGTCCCGGGCTTACCATAGAAAGTCGATGCTGCATGCCGATGTCGAAAGCAATCGCGCCCCATCTTCCTTATCTTAGACGCTTCGCCCGCGCCCTGGCCGGCACGCAAGCCGCCGGCGATGCCTATGTGGGGGCGACTCTCGAAGTGCTGATCGAAGACCCGTCGCTGTTCGACGATTCGCTTGATCCGCGGGTCGCGCTCTATCGCACCTTTCTCGGCCTGTGGAATTCCGTCGGCATCAATCTCAAGCCCGAAGGACCGACCGCCGCCGCCACCGCGGTGGACCGTAAGCTCGAAGCCATCACGCCGCTCCCGCGGCAGGCGTTCCTACTCTGCGCGGTAGAAGGTTTCTCGGCGGCAGAAGCGGCGAAGATCCTCGACCGCGATGGGGCTCAACTCGATCAGCTGATCGATCTGGCCGGCCGCGAGATCGCCGCGCAAGTCGCCACCGACGTGCTGATCATCGAGGACGAGCCGATGATCGCCATGGACCTGGAAAGCATCGTCGAGGGTCTCGGCCACCGCGTCACCGGCGTGGCCCGCACTCATGCCGAGGCGGTCAAGGCAGTCGATCAGCACAAGCCCGGCCTGGTGCTTGCCGACATCCAACTGGCCGACGGCAGTTCCGGCCTCGATGCCGTCAACGAAATGCTGGAGTCGTTCGAGGTGCCGGTGATCTTCATCACCGCCTATCCGGACCGCCTGCTGACCGGCGAACGGCCGGAGCCGGCCTTCCTCATCACCAAGCCCTATCAGCCCGACACGGTGAAGGCGATCGTCAGCCAAGCGCTGTTCTTCGAGCGCCGCGCGCATGTGCGCGACCGTCCGCAGATGAGCGCCTGACCCTCAACTCGCGTGTCATTGCCGGGCCTGACCGGGCCAGCCAGCCACCCAGGCTCATTGAATGAGGACCGGGCTGGCGGTCTCCGCCGTCGCGGCTCGGCGCGTCAGATTTTGCCGAGCAGCAGCAGAATAAGCAGGATCACCAGGATCAGCCCGACCACCCCGGATGGGCCGTAGCCCCAACCGCGGCTATGCGGCCACGCCGGAAACGCCCCGAGCAGGATCAAAATCAGAATGATGATGAGAATTGTCGTCAGCATATAAGTCCCCCCTTGCAGCCTAGGACCGGCGGACAGGCCGCCAAACGCGGAGCGCCTGGCAGCCTGTCCGCAAGTCTACGAGACGCTAAATCTTGCCAAGCAGCAACAGAATAAGAAGGATAACTACGATCAATCCGATCGCGCCCGACGGGCCATATCCCCAATTGCGGCTGTAAGGCCAGGCGGGAAACGCCCCGAGCAGGATCAAGATCAAGACGATGATGAGAATTGTCGTCAGCATGTTACCTCTCTCCTAAAGTCGGCAGGGAACGCTCAGCCACGAATTTCCCACGCCTTATGTCCGGAACAAACTTAGAATTCAGGCAGAAGCGCCGCGGGCTCGACGGTGGCGGGGGGCCGACGCCGAGCCGCGGCGGAAAGCGTCTTTAGATGTTGTTGAGCCAGCTATCGACCTGCTTCTCGGCCTCGTCTTTGGCGATGCCATAACGCTCCTGGATCTTGCCGACCAGTTCCGTACGGCGGCCTTCCACGGTGTCAAGGTCGTCGTTGGTGAGCTTGCCCCACTGCTGCTGAACCTTGCCGCTGAACTGCTTCCAATTACCTTCGATGCGATCCCAATTCATAGAGCTCTCCTTCCGTTGGCCTCCCACTAAGGGCGGCTGCCTTCGTGAGGCAAGCGCATATGATCGCAGCGCCCCGCCTCACAGTGTAAGATCAACGCGCGCGCTGACGGGCAGGTTCCGCGTGTAGGTCGGCTCCTCGCTGAGAGGTCTTGATCGAACGGCATAAATCACATGAAGTCGCAGTCCGGCGATGGCCGCAAAAGGGGTCCCATGCAATGCCAGCAACGCGCATTCTCGTCGTTGAGGATGAATTCCTCATCGCCCTCGATATTGCCGGCGTGCTCGAGCAAGCCGGCCTCGCGGTGATCGGCCCGGCCAGCACGGTCGGCGACGCGCTTGACGCCATCGCGCAGGAGGAGGTGCATGGCGCGCTGCTCGACGCCCATCTCGCCGGCGAGCCGGTCGGTCCCGTTGCCGATGCGCTTAAGGCCCGCAACATCCCCTTCGCCTTTGTCAGTGGCTATGGCCGGGAGCAATTGCCGTCGGCCCATCGCGGCGCGCCCTTGGTGAAGAAGCCGTTTACCGGTCCGGACCTGCTTGCCGCTGTCGCCCATTTCTGAGAACGCGGCGCCACTTGCGGCGCTGCAACAAAAATATGCCAACTGGCGTTGAGACAAGGAGGGGCGGCCTAGCCGTCCGGTGACATCCAAAGCTAGGAGCCTGACATGTTTTTTTGGGCGATCATTTTTGCCGTCATCGCACTGGTGGCGGGGGTGTTCGGATTTGGCGGCGTGGCGTCCGCCGCGGCCGGTGTGGCGCGTATCTTGTTCTTCATTTTCATCGTGGTCTTTCTCGTCACGCTGATCGCCGCGATCCTCTGACGGTGATCCGGCTTTTGGCGCGACAGATATCCTCGCAAAAGAAACGCCCGCAACCGGGGGAGGACGGTTACGGGCGTCTGGTTCGAGTGCAGCTGGGGAGGGGCGGGATGATGGTTCGCGTGCCCTCGAACCGCAGCTTAACTCCGGTCTCGAGGAAAGGGTTCCGCGCCTTCAACCGGGCTGGCGATCGCCTTGCGAAATGGAACCCGTCGGCCCAAATTTCGCTTATGGATATAATCCCGCGGTCAAGACCATGAGCTTTTCCCGGGGTTTACTTGAAGCACGGTTGTTCCCGCGCCCTTTCCTTCGGCCGATCGACTGATATGACATCCTGGCTTTCATGACATCTTGGCTTTCATTTGCCGCAGAGGGAGGACCGCTCCGGCCAGAAACGGACCCTTCCGGGCTCGCCTTGCTTCATGCCGTCTCCGACGGCGTCATCGCCCTGTCCTTGCTGACCATTCCCATCGCGCTGCTCTACATCACCAAGAAGCGGGGGGAGACCCATTCCGGCGAGACGGCGCTGGTGACCCTGTTCGCCCTGTTCATTTTCGCCGTCGGCCTCGCCCATCTTGCCGCGCTGGTCGGGCAGTGGATGCCAAGCGGCGCGCTGGAGGGTTTGTTGAAGGCCGCCGCGGCGGTCTTCGCGCTCACCACGGCCATCGTGATTTGGCGGCTCGCGCCCACGCTCTGGCGGCTTCCCTCGCGCGACCGGCTGCAGGCCGAGGTCGCCGCCCATTTGCACACCTTCGAGGAATTGAAGGCGTCGCGGCACCAGCTCGAGGAGCGTGTCGATTCGCGCACCAAGGAATTGGCGGAAGCCAAGCAGCGCTTCGAGATTGCGCTGCGGAGCTCGCCCATCTCCATGTTCAGCCAGGACAAGGATCTGCGCTTCACCTGGGCGCATAACGCCCCGGCCGGTCTCTCGCTCGACCAGCTCGAAGGCAAGACCGACGCCGACGTGATGCCGCCCGAAGCCGCCGAGACCGTCATGGCGGCGAAGCGCAAGGCCATGGACACCGGCGAGTCGCAACAGCTCGAAACCAGTTTCGAGCTGTTCGGCCGGAAGCGTTCCTTTTATATCTTGATCGAGCCGCTCCATGACGATCAGGACAACATCCTCGGCACCACCTCGGTGGCGGTCGATGTCAGCGAGCGCAAGGCGAACGAGGATCAGCTTCGGCTGTTGCTCCGGGAGCTGACCCATCGCAGCAAGAATTTGCTGGCGGTGATTCACGCCATTGCGCGGCAGACCGCGTCGCGCACCCGCTCGGTCGAAGATTTCCTCGATCGCTTCAGCGCGCGGCTGGTGGCCATCGGCGCCTCCCACGATCTCCTCGTCGCCGACGATTGGCATGGCGCGTCGTTGCGCATGCTGGTCGAGCAACAATTGGGCGAGCATGCCGACCGGTTCGGCGATCAGATCGCCATCGAAGGCGAGGACGTGATGTTGAAGCCGGAGGCCGTGCAAAATCTCGGCCTGGCGTTGCATGAGCTCGCCACCAACGCGCAGAAATACGGCTCGCTGTCCGAGCCTGACGGCCAGGTGAGTATCCGCTGGCAGTTCTGTGAAGAGGCCTCGAAGCTGAAGCTCACCTGGCAGGAGAAGGGTGGCCCGCCGGTGACGCCGCCGGAACGGTCGGGCTTCGGCCGCGCCATGATCGAGACGGTGGTGAGCCGGGCGCTCGAAGGCGACGTCAATCTGTCCTTCCCGCCCAAGGGCGTGCGCTGCGTGATCGTCATCCCCTCAGGACAAGTCACCTCGCGCGGCTAGGCTTGGGCCGCCAGTTCCGCCAGACCGCGCGTGTCTTGGGGCTGCTCCGACGGCACGATCACCGTCAGCCTATGCCGCAGCAGCTCGAACTCGACCGGCGTGGTGGTGACGAATTGGCCATCGGCATTCACTTGACGCGGCCTGCGCGGTCCTGAGTGTTACCCGCGTCGCCCTGTGCCGGTCCAACACCGCGGGCCTCATCAGCCCGAAGCGAAGATGCGTGAGGCAGGTGAACAGCTGCCACAACGTGCCGGGATGGACGAGGTAGAGGTCGAGCTTGCCGTCGTCGATCGCGGCGTCCTCGGCGACGATCAGACCGCCGCCGTGATGGCGCCCGTTGGCGACGCTCACCTGGTGGACCGCCGCCGACCATCGCGCCCCCCCGTCGATTTCCAGATCGACCACGAACGGCCGCATCGCGCGCGCGGCGCGCATCAGGCCGATGGCGTAAGCGAATGCGCGCCATCGGCGCTTGAGCGCCTTCGATTGCTCGGCGACCACCTGCGAGGCGAGGCCGATGCTGGCGACGTTGAGAAACGGCGTGCCGTTGGCCAACCCCACGTCGATCGCATGCTCGTTGCCCTCGAGCGCGATCTCGGCCGCCGCGAGCGGATCGAGAGAAAGCCCCAGCGTGTGCGCGAAATCGTTGGCCGTGCCGAGGGGCAGCACGGCCACCGGTTTGCCGAGCTCGATGAGGGCGGGCAGGGCCTCCGACAGCGTCCCGTCGCCGCCGCCGATGACGATCCGATCGGCGTTTGGCCCATCCCGGCGCAGCCTGGCCTCGAGCTCCTCTTGGCTGTCCACCGCTACCAGCATGTGATCGCGCTCGGCGAACCACTTGGCGACCAGCGGCAAGGCCTCCGCCGCCCGCGACGCGTTCGGGTTAACCAGGATCAACAGGCGCAACGGAGGGGCAGTCATGGGCATGGTCATTCCTAACAACGCGGGCCGCACCACTCGGTTCGTCAACGCCTCGTGATCTGCCGTGCGCACAAGTTGAGTTGCAGCCTAAGCTTCAGTGCATAGATTACTCATCGAGACTATGCGCGCTCCGCAAGGCTAAGGAGAACACATGATTACGCGACGCGATCTGGCGATAGGTGGACTTGCCGTAGCCGGCCTTGCCGTGGCCGGGCTGGGCCTCTCCCGATGGCGGACCGGCGGCGCCGAGGCGGCGACCGAGACCTTCGAGGTCAACCACACGCCCGAGGAATGGCGCAAATTGCTCACCCCAGAGCAATATGCGGTGCTGCGCGAGGAGGACACCGAGCGCCCCTTCACCAGTCCGCTCAACAATGAGAAGCGCAAAGGCACGTTTACCTGCGCCGGCTGCGATCTGCCGCTGTTCTCATCCGAAACCAAATTCGAGAGCGGGACCGGCTGGCCGAGTTTCTACGCCCCCCTCGACGACGCGGTGAGGATCAGCCAGGACTGGACCTTCGGCTTGGTCAGGGACGAGGTGCATTGCCGCCGCTGCGGTGGCCATCTCGGCCATGTGTTCAACGACGGCCCGAAACCCACCGGCTTGCGCTACTGCATGAACGGCGTGTCGCTGAAATTCGTGCCGGCCTGACGACCAGGGTTTTTCAGGCCTCCCGCCGATAATTTCGAGCCCAATCCGGGCCTCGCAACTTTTTCTTGACGCGCCTTGGAACCATCCCGGGAGAGCCGTGTTTGTGTGATTCGGCGGGGTCAGTGTTGCGTTCCCGCCAAGCCGTGTACGGGGGTGAAGGGGTCGGGTCCGACCCTTTCACTCAACTCACGACCACCCGCCAAAAATCCGACCGTCTCCCGCCATCGCCGTCTTGCACGCGCCATAGTCGCCGGGCATGAGCTGTCCTGATTGGCTGAGCCCAGGGGAGCGCCCATGACCGACCGTGCAATCCAAGCGCCGCCGCCGCCGCTGGCGATGATGCAGCTGCTGTTCGGCAAGCAGCTCACCTATTCGCTGTCCGGCGTGGCGCGGCTCGGCGTCGCCGATCACATGGACGGTACGGCCAAGCCGGTCGAGCACATCGCCTCGAGCTGCGGCGCGCACGCGCCTTCGCTCTATCGCGTGATGCGGATGCTTGCCTCCTTCGGCGTGTTCAAGGAGGGCCCGCCCCGCCATTTCGCCCTGACCCCGGTCGGCGAGCTGCTCAAGACGAGCGCGCCCGGCTCGCTGCGCTACATGGCGATGATGTTCGGCGAGGAGTTCTCGACCCGCGCCTATGAGCATATCGCCGCCTGCTTGCGCACCGGCGGCGACGGCGTGAGCGAAGCCTACGGCAAACAGATCTGGGAGGTGCTGGCCGAGCGGCCCGGCCAATGCGAAACCTTCCAGCACGCCATGACCAATTCCACCTCGGTCGCGGCGCAAGCGATCGTCGAGGCCTACGATTTCAGCGGCATCGAGCGTTTGGCCGATGTCGGCGGCGGCCACGGTCTGCTGCTCGCGGCGATCCTGCGCGCCAACCCCGAGATGCAGGGCGTGCTGTTCGACCGGCCCGAGGTGGTCGCCTCCGTGCCCAAGGATCAATTCGCCGGCTGCGACACCCGCATCGCCATCGAGGCGGGCAGCTTCTTCGAGCGCGTGCCGGACGGCTGCGACGCCTATCTGATGAAGCACATCATCCACGATTGGAGCGACGAGCATTGCCGCACCATTCTCGCTCACATGCGCAAGAAACTGCCGAAGCACGGGCGCGTGCTGGTTTGCGAGATGGTGGTGACCGACGAGCCCGGCCCGACGCCGGCCAAGCTGCTCGATATCGAGATGCTGGTGATGACGGTGGGCGGCAAGGAACGCACGCCGGACGAATTCGCCGAGTTGTTCGCCTCGTGCGGCCTGAAGCTCAACCGCATCGTGCCGACCGGACGGCCCATCGCGGTGATCGAGGCGGTGCCCGCCTGACGCGCGACTACGGCGCCGGCGCGATCTCTTTCCACAATTCGGCGGGGAAGCCGCGCGCGTCGACGGTGAAGATCTGCCGGGCGATGGCGGGCTTTTTACCCTTGCACGACCAGTCATAGATCATCGGATGGTCGTGGCCGATCACCGACAGCGGAATAACCTCCGCGTTGGGCTGGCCGGCGCAGAATTCGCGCATCGCCTTGGTGGGCGCCATTTCCTCATTGGCCTTGCCGCAGATCGGTGCGTTGCCTTGCACGCAGGCCCAGATCTTGCCGCCCATGCAGCGCCACACGATGGCCCGCGCCGGGTCGACCTTCGATTTTTTCTGCGCCTTGATCTCGTCTTTGCTGTAGAGCGCGCCGACCATCCACCCCGGCACGGCGGGTCCGGTGTAGCGCACGTCGGGCGCGTCGGCAGCGCCCACCGCCTGGCAATAGGCAGCGGCATCGGTGAACGGCTGGTCGGCGGCGCGTGCGGAGCAATCGAGTGACAGCACTGTCACCACGACGCCCGACAGAATGAGAATTCGCATCAGCCTCTCCTTCCTCGTCACACTTTCAGGCGCCGAACATTGCCGGCCAGGGCGGCGAGAGAAGACCAGCTTTCCCGCGGAAAGAAAAGCAACGTGACGCCGACGGTGAGCGCCGCCGCAATCAAGCTATCCTCGAATCTTTCCCACAGAAGCGGCGGCTCCAAGGTCAGATCGCCGCTCGCCAGCGCCCAGGCCAGCAGAACGATCGCGGCGATCAGACCGCTGAACAGCCAGAAGCGGGAGAGCTGCGCGGGAAGAACGAAGGCGAAGACGGCAATGACGCCGACCAGCACTGCTGGCGACGCATCGATGAGGGTCAGCACCCGTATCGCCAGCACCGCGAGCACGGTGCCGATCACGCCCTCGACGACGCGCGAATAGGTGAGGCGTATGTCCGGCAGCATGAACACCAGCACGATCGCCGAGATCCACACCGCCCGCACGCTGCCCGACAGAACGCCGATCCAAAGTCCGGCGGTCGCCGCCAGCGCGTAAGCGAGAGCGAAACTGAGCCAATGCGACACCGGCGCGGTGATCGCGCCGGGCCAAGGCGGTCCATCCGGCAAAGGTCCGTTGCTCAGCTGATCGATCAATTTCGTGATGAGGCACAAGGCGACGGTGCCCGCGAAATACCACAGCACCGTCGGCGACAATTCCGGCAGGCTGGCGATCGCCGCGAAAGCGATCGCTCCGAACCGCGCGGCAAAGTGGGGGCCCTTGCCGAGTTGGTTGAGGAGACCTGCGGCGAAGATGCCGGCGAAGAACACAATCCAGAACAGCGGTTGCTCGGAGGCGAGCCAAGCCCCGAGCAGCCCGCCGACGGCAATGCCGAGAGCGATCCCTACCGTCGTGCCAAGTCGTGAGACGAGGGAGCCCTCGGTGTCCGACAACGCGAGCAACAGGCCGGTGATGCCGCCGACCAGACCGGCGCCGGCTTGGCCGGCCAGCAGCCCAACGACGATGGGACAGCCGATGCTGATGACGGAGAGCGTGCCGCGGCGGACATCGAGCTTCAAAGAGCGAGCCCAACTGAAAAATTGGCTCCCCGGGCCGGACTCGAACCAGCGACCCAGCGGTTAACAGCCGCTTGCTCTACCAACTGAGCTACCGGGGAGCATCAGCGCCCGCGTCGAGCGGCGCCTGACCCGTAGATAGCAAAAGGGAAGGGCCCTTTCCAGAGCTTTGGACCACCTTCGGCGACCCCCGATGTCGCGCGGCGACGGCGCGGGTTGCTTCGTCTCTGCACAGCCCTTATGTCCCGCCTGACCAGCCGCCAAGGCCAAAGGACCCGATGGCCCCCAAAGTCCGCATCTTCAATAGTCATTGGCATCTGCCCAAGTCGAAGCCGCTCCGCATCGGCCTCGGCATTCTGCTGATCGCCGGCGGATTGGTGGGCTTTCTGCCGATCCTCGGCTTCTGGATGATCCCGCTCGGCCTGCTCGTGCTCTCGGTCGATCTCCCCATCGTGCGTCGCTGGCGCCGCCAACTCACCGTGTGGTGGCACCGCAAAAAGGGCGAGACCGGCGACGCCGAGAGCAGCGGCGACGGCAAGAGCTCCGCGGCGCCTTAACGGCCGCTCGTCGAGGCTTTGGGATTGGAGGCCACGCCCGGAATCGAACCGGGGTGCGCGGATTTGCAGTCCGCTGCGTAACCACTCCGCCACGTGGCCGAACGATGGAGAGTTGTAAGCTGCCTTAAGTAAGTGGTGGGCCCCCTTGCGGTCAATACGCCATCCGGTGTCTTGCCCCCCGGGCGATGCTATCAGCCTCGCCGCGCAGATGCTAAGAGGCGCCACGGGCGGTCGTTAACCGGGTCGCGATCCGTCGCGGGAGCAGAGCACATGATCGACTTCGCGCGCCGGCGGCTGACCATGGTGGAGACCCAGATCCGCCCCAACGAGGTGACCGACCCGCGCCTGCTGGCCGCCCTTCGCGCCGTGCCGCGCGAGCGGTTCGTGCCGGCCGAACTCCGGACACTGGCTTACATGGACGAGGGCATCGAAGTGTTTCCCGCGATCGACGGCGCGCCGGCGCGCTTCCTGCTCGCGCCCATGGTGCTGGCGCGGCTCGTCCAATTGGCCGCCGTCGAGCCGCACGACAGGGTGCTCGATGTCGGCTGCGCCACCGGTTATTCGACCGCCGTGCTGGCGGGTCTCGGCCGCGCGGTGATCGGGCTTGAGCCTGAGCCCGAGCTTGCCCACGCGGCGCGCGGCGCGCTGCTCGCGCTCGGCATCGGCAATGCCGACATCGTCGAAGGTCCGCTCGGGCAGGGCTACCCAGAGGCGGGTCCTTACGACGTCATCTTGCTGAACGGCAGCGTGCCCGAGCCCCCCCAGTCCTTGATGGCCCAACTGAGCGAGGGCGGCAGGCTCGCCGCCGTGCTGTCGAGCGGCGGGACCGGTAGCCAGGGTAAGGCCTATCGTTTCGTCAAAGTGGAGGGCGAGGTGAGCGGCGTGCCGCATTTCAACGCCGGGGCCAGGCCGTTGCCGGGCTTTGTTGCCGAGCCCTGCTTTAGCTTCTAGGGCTACCGCGGCCTTTTGGCACTGTTGCCGCGATCCCACAGTGCTTTGGACATTTTGCCGAATCGGGCGCAAAGCAACTTTTCGTGGGTATCGGACCCCGACTATGCTGGCCTATTGTTTGGCCGCAGTGGGGGCCGGGGGGCTTCACCAACTGCGGGAGAAGTCGAGTGCGAGGCGTCGTGGGCAGGCACGACATGTCGCCCTGTGCGACATTGTCATGGCGGCTGCGTGGCGGGGCTGCTCTCGTAAGTGCGTTCCTCGTCGTCAGCATCCTTTGTCGTCCGGCTAGCGCCGAGACGCTAGAGGAAGCTTTGGCGGACGCCTACCTGATCAATCCCGTCCTCAATGCCGAGCGCGCCAGGCTGAGAGCCACCGACGAGCAGGTCGCGCTCGCCAAATCCGGCTTGCGCCCTTTCATCGGCGGCACCGCCGACTATAACTACGTCAATCAAAACAGTGAGCGGGGCGGTCTCGGCGCCGGCGGCGGCGCGGTCGATATCGGCGCGGCTGGAATTACCACCGACGGCGTCACCACGCCCCACGGCTACGCGGTGCAGCTGACCCAGCCGATCTTCGAGGGCTTCCAGAACCTCAACGCCATCAGGCAGGCAAAGGCGACCGTGCAAGCGGCGCGCGAAATCCTGCGCAGCGTCGAGCAGACCGTCCTGCTCGATGCCGCGACCGCTTATGTCAACGTGGTGCGCGACCAGGCGATCGTGCGGTTGCGCGAGAACGACGTCACCGTGCTGAGCGAGCAGCTCAAGGCGACCAGGGACCGGTTCGATGTCGGCGAGGTGACCCGCACCGACGTGGCCCAAGCGGAAGCCCGCCGCTCCGAGGCGCTGGCCACGCTCGCCGCGGCACAAGCCAATCTCAAGACCAGCCGCGCCGCCTATGAGCAGATCATCGGCCATCCCCCGTCCAATCTCGTCACGCCGGCTTCGATCCGCCACCTGTTGCCCGCCGACATCAACGAGGCCATGACGCTGGGTGACGGCGAGAACCCCCTCATCCTCGCCTCCGTTTATAACGAAGAGGCGTCGCTCTACACCGTTCAGCAGATCATGGGTGAGTTGCTGCCCGAGGTGACGCTCGAGGCGCAATACGAGAAGCGCTTCGACCAGAGCGAGTCCCTCAAGGAGCTCGAGACCACCACCGTGACGGGGCGGGTCAACGTGCCGTTCTATCAGGGCGGCGGCGTCGCCGCGCGCGTGCGCCAGGCCAAGGAGACCAACAACCAGCTCAAGAAAGAGGTCGAGGACGCGCGCCTCAGGGTGCATGCCGACGTGATCGCGAATTGGGGCATCCTGCAGTCGTCCGGCCCGGCCATCGAATCGGCCCAAGCCGCGGTCGAGGCCAACAAGATCGCGCTGACCGGCGTCCGCGAAGAGGAGAAGGTGGGCCAGCGCACCACGCTCGACGTGCTCGATGCCACGCGCGAGCTGCTCAATTCGCAGATCGGCCTGGTCACGGCGCTGCGGGACCGCATCGTTTCGGAATATTCCGTCTACGCGGCGATCGGCCGGATGGACGCGCAAACGCTTGGTTTGCCAGTGCCTTATTACGATCCGATTGAGCACTATGATATCGTCAAGGGCAAGTGGTTCGGCCTGCGCCCGCCGCCTCCGCCTGCCCCCGATGAGTGAACCTAAGTGAGGCTGATGCGTTAACCAACGTTAAGGTTCTGCCACCCTTAGGGGGGACTTCGGCGTTAACGGTGTGTTAAACTGGCATTCAAGGGCGAACCCTGGTGTTCGACCGCCGGGTGATGCGGGGGGTTTAAAATGGCGGTAAGGGATCAAGTCATGAGCAGCACAGAGCGGGCTCCTGAACCGACGATGGAGGAGATTTTGGCCTCCATCCGCCGGATCATCTCAGACGACGAGTCGAGTACGGCGAAGGCGCGTACCGCCTCTGCGAGCCAGCAGGACGACGAAGGTCTTGAGGCCGCGGAAGGGGAGGCCGACGATAGGATTATCAACGACATCGCGCGGGTGTTGAGCGGCAGCGCGTCGGCGGCGGAACAAGAGGAGGATATCCTCGATTTGACCGCCGAGCTTGGCGGGCTGGAGCCAGTCGGCGAGCCCATGGTCGCGGAAGTCGAAGTGCTTGAGATGGTCGATATGGTGGCCGAGGCCGCTCCGGCCGAGGCCCCGTCGCAAGAAGCCTTGCAAGCGGCGCCGGCTGGGCCACAAGCTGCTGCCGCGCCAGAGCCAGCGCCACAGCCTGAGGTTTCCGCCCCTGCTGCGCCGCCGCTGTCGGCGAGCGAAGAGGCGGCCACCGCGCTCGAACGGGCGATTGCCGCGTTGCGGGCAGGCCATGTGCCGACCTCGGTGGGCGAGTTCATGCCCCCGGCGGAGTCTCAACCCGAACCTTTGGCGTTAGCCCCGGAGCCGCAGCCGGCACCAGAGCCTGAGCCAGAGCCTGAGGCTGAGCTGGTCCTGACCGAATTCGAGGCGGATGTGATCGCCGAGGAGCTGGTCGCGATCGAGGCGGAAGCACCGAGCGAACCTGAGGAGAGTGTGTCGTCGTCGTGGGCCAGCGACCCGGCCCCGTGGGCCAGGGCTCCTGAGCCTCTGGTCGAGCCGGAGCGTCCCGCGGCGCGGACCAATGGCGGGGCGCATGGACACGATGCCAGTCACAAGACGCTCGAGGACAGCGTCAAGGACATGCTCCGCCCCATGCTGCGGCAGTGGCTCGACGAGAACATGCCACGCATGGTCACCGATGCTCTCAAGGACGAGCTGGGCGACAGCGTCATGCGCCGCCAGCGCGACTAGCGGCGCTCTTGAGTTGACAGTGCGGAAGGCAAGCGCGTAGGACGCGGGCCGAGCCCCCCTTACGTTCCAACCCGCTGTCATGCTCGATAAAACCTATCAGCCGCAAAAGATCGAAGGCGACATCTACCGTGCCTGGCAGAAGGCCTCCGCCTTTGCCGCGGGCGCGCCCGGCCGCGAGCACGCCAAGCCGTTCGCCATCGTCATTCCGCCGCCCAATGTCACCGGCTCGCTCCATATGGGGCACGCCCTCAACAACACGCTGCAAGACGTGCTGGTGCGCTTCGAACGCATGCGCGGGCGCGACGTGTTGTGGCAGCCGGGCACCGATCACGCCGGCATCGCCACCCAGATGGTGGTCGAGCGCCAGTTGCTGGAGCGCCAGGAGCCGAACCGCCGCGCCATGGGGCGCGAGGCGTTCATCAAGCGCGTGTGGCAATGGAAAGAGGAGTCCGGCAACACCATCGTTGGCCAGCTCGAGCGGCTCGGCTGCTCGTGCGACTGGTCGCGGCTCAGATTCACCATGGACGAGGGCCTGTCGCGCGCCGTGCGCAAGGTGTTCGTCGATCTCTACCGCGCCGGCCTGATCTACAAGGACAAGCGCCTGGTCAATTGGGACCCCGAGCTGCTGACCGCGATTTCCGACCTCGAGGTCGAGCAGATCGAGACCAAGGGCCATCTCTGGCACCTGCGTTACCCGATCGAGGGCCGGCCCGGCGAGTTCATCGTCGTCGCGACCACCAGGCCCGAGACCATGCTCGGCGACACGGCGGTGGCCGTGCATCCCGACGACGAGCGCTACCGGCATCTGATCGGCAAGAATGTCATTCTGCCGCTGATCGGTCGCCGCATCCCGATCATCGCCGACGAATATTCCGACCCTGAGAAGGGCTCCGGCGCGGTGAAGATCACGCCGGCGCACGACTTCAACGATTTCGAGGTGGGCCGACGGCACGGGCTGTCGATGATCAATGTGATGAGCCCGGACGGCAAGCTCCTGCTCGATCCCAATCCCGAGTTCACCCAGAATGTCGAGCCGAGCCCGGAACTCAAGGCAACGATTCTCGAATTCAACGGCGTGTTCCGCTTCGCCGCGCGCAAGATGATCGTGCATCAGCTCGAAGCGAAGGGCCTGATGGAGAAGATCGAGCCCTACGTCCATACCGTGCCGCACGGCGATCGCTCCAACGCCGTGATCGAGCCGCGCCTCACCGACCAGTGGTATGTCGATGCGGCGACCCTGGCCAAGCCGGCGATCGAAGCGGTGAAGCGCGGCCGCACCAATTTCGTGCCGAAGAACTGGGAGACCACCTACTTCCATTGGATGGAGAACATCCAGCCCTGGTGCATCTCGCGCCAGCTGTGGTGGGGCCATCAGATCCCGGCCTGGTACGGTCCCGACGGCAAGATCTTCGTCGCCGAAGACGAGGCGGCTGCGCGCGCCGAAGCCAAGACGCATTACGGCAAGGAGGTTGCGCTGAAGCGGGACGAGGACGTGCTCGACACCTGGTTCTCCTCCGCGCTGTGGCCGTTCTCGACGCTCGGCTGGCCCGACCACACCCCCGAGCTCGCCCGCTACTACCCGACCGACGTGCTGGTCACCGGCTTCGACATCATCTTCTTCTGGGTCGCGCGCATGATGATGATGGGCCTCTATGTGATGGAGGAGGTGCCGTTCCGCGACGTCTACATCCACGCTCTGGTCCGCGACGAGAAGGGCCAGAAGATGTCGAAGTCGAAGGGCAACGTCATCGACCCGCTCGACCTGATCGAGACTTACGGCGCCGATGCGCTGAGATTCACGCTGGCCGCCATGGCGGCGCAAGGCCGCGACATCAAGCTCAGCCCGTCACGCGTGGAGGGCTATCGCAACTTCGCCACCAAGCTGTGGAACGCGTCGCGCTTCGCCGAGATCAATGAGTGCGTGCCGCGTCCAGGGTTCGATCCGGCCTCGGCCAAGGTGACGCTCAACCGCTGGATCGCCGGCGAGAGCGAGCGCACGCTCGCCGCCGTCACCGAGGCGGTGCAGGGCTTCCGCTTCAACGAGGCGGCCGGCGCCATCTACCATTTCATCTGGCACGTCTACTGCGATTGGTATCTCGAGCTGATCAAGCCGATCCTGATGGGCGAGGACGCGGACGCGGCGGCCGAGACCCGCGCCATGGCGGCGTTCGTGCTCGACCGGGCGCTGATCTTGCTGCATCCCTTCATGCCGTTCGTCACCGAGGAGCTGTGGCAGAAGCTCGCGCCGGCCGAGGGTCGCGCCACGCTGCTGATGCTGGCGCCGTGGCCCGAGCATCAAGGCCTTCAGAACGCCGCGGCCGATGCCGAGATCGGTTGGCTGATCAGGCTCATCTCCGAGGTCCGTTCGGTGCGGGCCGAGATGAACGTTCCGGCCGGCGCCAAGGTGCCGCTGGTCATCTCGGGCGCGAGCGATGAGACCAGCGCCCGCGTCGCCCGCCACCAGGAGACGCTGCTCAGGCTTGCGCGGCTGGACTCCATCGCCTTCGACAAGCCGCCTTCGGGCGCGGTGCAGATCGTGCTCGACGAGGCGACCCTGGCGCTGCCGCTCGCCGGCATCATCGATGTCGACGCCGAGCAGAAACGGCTCAAGCGCGAGATCGACAAAATCGGCTCGGAGATCAGGCAGCTCGACGCCAAGCTCTCAAATGAGAAATTCGTCAGCCGCGCGCCCGAGCACGTGGTGGAGGAGCAGCGCGAGCGCAAAGTCGAAGCCGAAGCGGTTGCCGCCAAGCTCGAACAGGCGCTGAAGCGCCTCGAAGCCGCGCTCTAGTCTGAATAACCTCATGCTGAGGAGCGAGCCGAAGGCTCGCGTCTCGAAGGCATGCCATCCTTCGAGACGGCCCTTCGGGCTCCTCAGGACGAGGATGTCATTTCGGCAGGCGCCTTCGGCCATTCGAGCGCCTTGAGGCGCCGGGCATAGACGATCAGATAGGCCAGAATAAAGAAATAGAGATAGGTCTCGATGGTCTCGCTCGGCCGTTTCAAGATGGTGTCGACATAGCCGCCCTGCTGCAGCCGGTCGAGCAGCTTGAAGGCGAAGGCGCCGAGCGCGGTCGGCACCAGCGCATCGGCCGGCAGGAACAGCGAGGCGCGGCAGGCGCGCAGCCACGGATAGAACATCGCGGCAATCGGCACGATCAGGCCGCCGATGAAGATACCCAGCTCCAGGATCGACCGCGGCGTCTTCTCGAAGATGGCATAGGTGTTGTGCAAATTGGTCTCTTCCTGACGGTTCACCATGGCCCAGTATTCTGGCGTGTTCCAATGGAAGAAGTGCTGACCCCAGCTCATCTCCTCGCCGGCGACATACAGACAGGAGAGCGCGGCGATCAGCGCCACGGTGAACACGACCGGCCGCGCCCTGACGAACGGCAGGAGCAACAGGCTGGCGGCGATGAACAGGCCGAACAGCGGTATGAAGAAATGAGAGACCTCGATCAGCCCGTAACCTTCCGGCAGCATGTAATGCAGATAGAAATGCGGCGCGAGTTGGTAGGTCCCGACCGCGGACGCCGCCACCAGCAGCGGAATGCCTAGCCACCACCACGCCTCGGTCCAGCCCGGGTCGCAGGTGAACGGCCGATAGGGCCCGTGCGGGATCTTGGGGTCGGGGAGGGGAAGTTCAGCGCGTGCCATGTCGGTTCAGGTCCGAATCTTGCCCGAGGCCGCCGTCTCGATCTCGCGGATGCGGCGCTCGAAAATGACCAAATAGGCGAAGATGAAAAAGTAGAGATAGAACTCGACCGCCTCGCTCGGCCTTGCCGCCATGAATGCGTGACCGCCCCATTTCGATGCGGTGCTGTCGATCTTGAAGGCAAGCATGAACAGCGCGGCCGGAACCAACACGGCGCTCGGCAGGAACAGCGCCGCCCGGCTTTGCCTGAGGCGCGGGTAGAACGCACAGACAGCCGGCACGATCAGACCGCCGATCAGCACGCCGAGCTCGAGCACGGTGCGCGGCGTGCGCTCGAAGGCCTTGTTCATGTTGTGTAGGCTGAACTCGCCCTCGTCGTTTACGGCGGTGACCAGCTCGGGGTTCTGCCAGAAGAAGATATGCTGTCCCCAGCTCACCTCCTCGCCGCCGATATAGAGACAGGACAGGGCTGCGAAGATTGTCACCGCCAACACGAATGGCCGCCGCCGCACGAACGGATCGAACAACAGCTGCACGGCCAATGCGAGCCCCATCACCATCAAGATGAACTGGGCGGTTTCGAGAATTCCAGACTCGCGCGTGACCCACTGCCGATGCCAGTCACGATCGATCTGGAGGCTCACCACCACGAACACTGCGACGGCCGCCAATATGCCGAGCCACCACCAGGATTCGTTCCAGCCGGGGTCGCTGGTGAAGGGCCGGAACGGCCCCTTGAGCTTGGGATCGGGAAGGGGAAGTTGCTTTTTTCGCGCTTTGGCCGGCGTGGTCTTGGCTCCGGCGCGACGCGGGGCCCTCTGCACTTTCGCCATTTAGCCCCCTCGGTCCGACCCACCAGCGTTCGATGACGCTTTTGCGACCATCAAACCGGTTTTGCCTGCCACGCAGCCAAATGCAAGCCCAACATTTGCGCTAACCTTTGGAAGTTCACCTAGAATCTTGGCAACTGTAGCAAAATTGCAACAAGATGAGGCTTTTGCGCCTCGTTTGCGCCATAAAACTTTGACACATCGGCCTTTGTAGGAGGCGCGCGGCCAAAAACACTTCCCATGGCTCATTTTGGGGGACGAGCCAGGAGAAAGTGGGGGCCGAGTCATTGGGGAGCGGTGGCACACGCCACATATTCCCCTTCGTACCTCATCCGGGCGTTAGCAGAATGGACGCGAAGACGTTCGATAAATCACGCTTGCCGAGTTGGCATGTGACCGAGGGCCCGTCCCGCGCGCCCCATCGCTCGTATTATTACGCGATGGGTCTGTCGCGCGAGCAGATCCACCAGCCCTTTGTCGGCGTCGCCACCTGCTGGAACGAGGCGGCGCCCTGCAACATCTCGCTGATGCGCCAGGCGCAAGCGGTGAAGGAGGGCGTGGTCGCCGCCCGCGGCACGCCGCGGGAATTCTGCACCATCACCGTCACCGACGGCATCGCCATGGGGCACCAGGGGATGAAATCCTCGCTGCCGTCGCGCGAGGTCATCGCCGATAGCGTCGAGCTCACCATGCGCGGCCATTGCTACGATGCGCTGATCGGCATGGCCGGCTGCGACAAGTCGCTGCCCGGCATGATGATGGTGATGTGCCGGCTCAACGTGCCGTCGATCTTCATCTATGGCGGCTCCATTCTGCCGGGCTCGTTCAAGGGCCGTCCCGTCACGGTCCAGGATCTGTTCGAGGCGGTCGGGTCCTTCTCGGTCGGCAAGATGACCAGCGAGGATCTCGACGAGCTCGAGCAGGTGGCCTGTCCGTCGGCCGGCGCCTGCGGCGCTCAGTTCACCGCCAACACCATGGCCTGCGTCTCCGAGGCCATCGGGCTCGCGCTGCCGTACTCGGCCGGCGCGCCCGCGCCGTACGAGATCAGGGACCGGTTCTGCATGGCGGCGGGCGAGAAGATCATGGATCTGATCGCGCTCAATATCCGGCCGCGCGACATCGTCACCCGCAAATCGCTCGAGAATGCCGCGGCCATCGTTGCCGCCACCGGCGGCTCGACCAACGCGGCGCTGCATTTGCCGGCCATCGCCCATGAATGCGGTATCGACTTCGATCTGTTCGCCGTCGCCGAGGTCATGAAACGGACACCTTATATCGCGGATTTGAAACCGTCTGGCCGCTATGTCGCCAAGGACTTGTTCGAAGCTGGCGGGGTGCCGCTGCTGCTCAAGACCCTGCTCGATCATGGCTACCTCCACGGCGACTGCATGACCGTCACCGGACGGACCATGAAGGACAATCTCGCCAAGGTGAAATGGAACCCGGACCAGGACGTGGTGCGTCCGGCCGACAAGCCGCTCTCGCCCACCGGCGGCGTCGTGGGCTTGAAGGGCTCGCTCGCCCCTGACGGCGCCATCGTCAAGGTGGCCGGCATGAAGGGTTTGAAATTCCGCGGGCCGGCCCGCTGCTTCGATTGCGAGGAAGACGCCTTCGCCGCGGTCGGCGCCAAGCGCTACGCCGAAGGCGACGTGATCGTGATCCGCTACGAGGGGCCGAAGGGCGGCCCGGGCATGCGCGAGATGCTGTCGACCACCGCGGCGCTGTACGGCCAGGGCATGGGCGACAAGGTCGCGCTCATCACCGACGGGCGCTTCTCGGGCGCGACGCGTGGGTTCTGTGTCGGCCATGTCGGGCCTGAGGCGGCGCTCGGCGGTCCGATCGCGCTGATCCGCGACGGCGACATGATCGTGCTCGACGCCGAGAACGGTACGCTCGACGTGGAGCTTGACGACGGCCGAGCTGAACAAGCGCGCCAAGGCGTGGAAGGCGCGGCCCACTCCGTTCAAGAGCGGTTATCTGTGGAAATACGCCAACGAGGTGGGGCCGGCGCGGACCGGTGCCGTGACCCATCCCGGCGGCAGCGTGGAAGTGGCGTGTTATGCCGATGTGTAACCGATTGGCGCTAGGGGCGCTGGCGGCCTTGATGATGCTGGGCCCGGTCAAGGCCGGCGGCGAGGATCCGCCGGCTTATGTTTCGGCCACCGAGGCCTATCGCCAAGGCGTGAACGCGCTCAAGGCCGGCCGGGCGGCGGCGGCGTTGCCCGCCCTCGAATATGCCGCCAAGCGCGGCGTGCTCGGCGCTCAGATCAAGCTGGCGCGCGCCTACTCCGTGGGCCGCGACGTGCCGAAGGACGACGCCAAGGCCTTCATCTATTTCGAGCGGATCGCCGACCAGCAGGCCGATATCAGCCCGTCGAGCCCGATCGCCAAATATGCGGCCGAAGCGTTCGTGGCGCTCGGCCAGTATTATCTCGACGGCATTCCGGCGATGCCGCTTGCGGCCAACCCGGTCTATGCCGTCGACCTGTTCCGCCACGCCGCCAGTTATTTCGGCAATGCCGAGGCGCAATATCGTCTCGCCCGCCTCTATATGAGCGGGACCGGGGTCGAGAAGAATGTCGGGCTCGCCGTCAACTGGCTGGCCATCGCCGCCAAGAAGCAGCACGCGGCCTCGCAAGCGACGCTCGGCGAGATCCTGTGGCGCGGCCAGGAAGTGCGGCAGAGGCGGGCGAGGGGCCTCGCCTTGATCATGCTGGCGCACGACAATGCCGTGGCCGGCGGCAAAGAGCCGTCATGGATCGGCGAGCTTTATCGAGAGGCGCTCGGCGCGTCCAATAAAGCGACCCGCAAGGACGCCGAGGCGATGTTGCCTGAATTGGGCGGCATCAAATCGGCCGCAATCGTTCCGGCCGCCAAGGCGAAGCCGGCCGAAATCGTGGTGATGCCGGCAGGGGCCGCGACCGATGCGGTTGCCCCGGCAGCCTCCACGGCCACCTCCGATGCGGCCCCCGCGGGCAGCGCACCGCCGGCCTCGATCGGCCTGTCGGTGGGCTTCGGCGCCACCTCGACCGAGGCGGGCGGACGCCTAGATCGCCAGCTCGATGAAGATCGGCACGTGGTCCGAGGGCTTCTCCCAGCTTCGGGGCGCGGCATCGATCTCGCAGGACTGAAGCCGGTCGGCGGCCTGCGGCGACAGCAACAGATGGTCGATGCGCAGGCCCTGGTTCTTCTGGTAGGCGCCGGCCTGATAATCCCAGAACGTGTAGCGGTGCGGCTCGTCGTGGCAGGCGCGGAACGCGCAGGTCAGCCCGAGATTGGTGAGCGCCTGGAAATGGGCGCGCGTCTCCGGCCGGAACAACGCGTCGTCCATCCAGGCGGCGGGGTTGTACACGTCCTCCGGCGCCGGGATCACGTTGAAGTCGCCGGCGATCACCATCGGCTCCTCGTTCAAGAGCAAGGTCTTGATGCGCTCCCTGAGCCGCGTCATCCAGGCGAGCTTGTAGACGTACTTCTCGGGACTGCCGTTGCCGTTCGGCAAATAGATGTTGATGAGGCGGAGCACGCCTGACGGCACCGACACGCAGGCTTCCAGATAGCGCGCCTGCACGTCGTCGGGATCGCCGGCGAGCCTTGGGGTGATTTCGTCGAACGGCAGCTTGGACAACAGCGCCACGCCGTTGAAGCCCTTCTGCCCGTGCACCGCGACGTTATAGCCGAGCGCCTCGAATTCGAGGCTGGGGAAGGCCTCGTCGGCGCATTTGATCTCTTGCAAACAGGCGATGTCCGGCGAGGCCGATCGGAGCCAGGTCTGCGCGGCGTCGATGCGCGCCTTGACGCCGTTGATGTTCCAGGTGGCGATCTTCATGGTCTTTTGTCATTGCCCGTCTTGATCGGGCAATCCAGTAACCGGTGACGCCCGCGAGCAATAGTGGTGAGTGGATACTGGATTCCCGCTTGCGCGGGAATGACGAGGAAGAGGGGTCAGACCGAAAAGCTGGTGCCGCAGCCGCACGCGGCCGTCACGTTCGGATTGTTGAGCTTGAACTGAGCGCCGATCAGATCGTCGACGAAATCGAGTTCGGCCCCGTGCAGAAATCCGAGCGAGATCGGATCGACCACCACGCGCGCGCCGTCGCGCTCGACCAGGAGATCGTCTTGGGTGGTCTCGGTCACCAGGTCGAAGCGATACTGGAAGCCCGAGCAGCCGCCGCCCTCGACGCTTACGCGGAACAGCGCGGGCGCAGCTTCGGCCTTCAGGATCTCGGCGATACGGCGCGTGGCGCGCTCGCTCAATGTGATGGACGGTTCGCTCATCTTGGGTGTAGCCAATCTCTCATTGAAACATAGGATGGCAAAGGCGCTTGTCAATCGAGCAGAAACGCCAGGCCGAGGTGATTTTTCCCGCAAAACCAGGGGATAGCAGCGAGGCCCCCGTGCCGCGGCGCGTCGCGCCCTATGCCGTCGACCCGGAAACGAGCCGCGGACGGCTGGTGCCCGAGCCGCCCAGCACCTCGCGCTCGCCTTACGCGCGCGACCGCGACCGCATCCTGCACGCGATGGCCTTCCGCCGGCTTAACTATAAGACCCAGGTGTTCATCTATCACGAGGGCGATCATTACCGCTCCCGCCTCACCCATAGTCTCGAAGTCGCGCAGATCGCCCGCGCCATTGCCCGCACGCTTCGGGTCGACGAGGACCTCACCGAGGCGCTGGCGCTGGCCCACGATCTCGGCCATCCGCCGTTCGGCCATGCCGGCGAACGCGCGCTCGATGCCGCGATGAGCGGCGCCGGCGGCTTCGACCACAACGCCCAGTCGCTGCGCGTGGTCACCGCGCTGGAAAAGAAATATGCGGGCTTCGACGGGCTCAACCTCAGTTGGGAAACACTCGAGGGCCTGGTCAAGCATAACGGGCCGCTCACCGGGCCTCGCGCCGTGAAGCCCGACGACGCGGTGCCGGAGTCGATCCTCGACTATTGCGCGCGCCAGGACCTCGAGCTTGACACCTATCCTTCGGTCGAGGCGCAGGCCGCCGCGCTGGCCGACGATATCGCCTACAACAACCATGACCTCGACGACGGTTTCCGCGCCGGTCTGTTCAGCTTCGCCGAGCTGGCCGAGGTGCCGATCGCCGCCGGCGCGCTCGACGAGGTCAAGGCCGCCCATCCCGGCATCGACGGCACGCGGCTCCTCTATGAGGCCATCCGCCGCCTGATCGGCGACATGATCCTGGATGCCGTGGCCGAGAGCGAACGGCGGCTCGGCGCGCTCGGACCGCGCTCGGCCGCCGAGGTGCGTCATGCCACCACCGCCATGGTCGCCTTCTCCGACGACATGCGGCGCGAGCTCGATCTGTTGCGCGCCTTTCTGTTCACCCGCGTCTACCGCCATCCGCGCATCGACCGCATCATGGGCGAGGCCCAGGGCGTGGTCGGCGATCTATTCGCCCGCTACAGCACCGACCCCGAGGCGCTGCCGCCCGAATGGCGCGACCAGGCGCCGCCGCCCGGCACGCGAGGCTTTGCCCGCCACATCTCCGATTTCATCGCCGGCATGACCGACCGCTTCGCCCTGGCCGAGCATCGCCGCCTGTTTGACGCCACCCCCGATTTGCGTTAGTCGCGCGCCCAAGTCTCAGCGGAGCTGCCATGGACGTTTTTGCAGGGTTCCACGGCCGGGTGCTCGCCGCGGTCCAGCAGCTTAAGCATGACGGCGTCGTGCCGCATGAGGCGAGCATCGAGGGCATCACGCTCGAGCCGCCCAAGGAGTCCGGCCACGGCGACCTCGCCACCAATGCCGCCATGGTGCTGGCCAAGGCGGCCGGCAAGCCGCCCCGCGCGCTGGCCGAGCGCATCGTGCCGCTGCTCGCCTCCGATCCTCATATCGACCAGGTCGAGATCGCCGGCCCCGGCTTTATCAATATGACGCTGGCCTTGGACTTTTGGCCGAGCGTGCTGCGCATGGTGCTGGAGCAGGGCGCCTCCTATGGCCGAAGCGCGATCGGCCAAGGCGAGGCGGTCAACCTGGAATTTGTCTCCGCCAATCCGACCGGCCCGATGCATGTCGGACACACCCGCGGCGCGGTGTTCGGCGACGCGCTCGCCAATCTGCTCGCCTTCAGCGGCTTCGCCGTCACCCGCGAATATTATGTCAACGATGCCGGCGCCCAGGTCGATGCGCTCGCCCGCTCGGCCTATCTGCGCTACCGCGAGGCGCTCGGCGAGGACATCGGCGCGATCCCCGAAGGGCTCTATCCCGGCGACTATCTCAAGCCGGTCGGCGAGACGCTTGTTGCCCAGCATGGCAAGGAGCTGCTGGCGATGCCGGAGGAGCGGTGGCTCCCCATCGTCCGCGCCGCCGCGCTGCAAGCGATGCTCGCGCTTGATCGAGGACGATCTCGCCGCGCTCGGCATCCGCCACGACGTGTTCTTCTCCGAGCGCTCGCTGACCGACGGCCCGCGCGACGCGGTGGCCGAAACCATCGCCGACCTCAAGGCCAGGGGCCTGATCTACCAGGGGCGCCTGCCGCCGCCCAAGGGCAAGGTCGATGAGGATTGGGAGGACCGCGAGCAGCTGCTGTTCCGCGCCACCGAGTTCGGCGACGACAGCGACCGGCCGCTGGTCAAATCCGACGGCAGCTACGCCTATTTCGCCGGCGACATCGCCTATCACCGCGACAAGTTCACCCGCGGCTTCAAGACCATGATCGACGTGTTCGGCGCCGACCATTCCGGTCATGTCAAACGCATGAAGGCCGCGGTCGCGGCGCTGACCGGCGGCGAGGCCGAGCTCGACATCAAGATTTGCCAGCTTGTCCGCTTGTTTCGGGCTGGCCAGCCTGTCAAGATGTCCAAACGTGCCGGGACGTTCGTCACGCTGCGGGAGGTCGTGGACGAAGTGGGCGCGGGCCCCGTCCGTTTCATGATGCTCTACCGCAAGAACGACGCGCCGCTCGATTTCGACTTCGCCAAAGTCACCGAGCAGTCGCGGGACAACCCGGTGTTCTATGTGCAATACGCCCATGCACGGGCAAGTTCGGTTCTGCGTAACGTTCGGGAGACCTTCCCGGAACTCGATCCAGAGGAGGGGGCGTTGGCGAGGAGCGATCTTGGCCGGCTGACCGATGAGGCGGAAATTGCGCTGATCCGGCGCATCGCCCAGTTCCCGCGCCTGGTCGAGGCGGCGGCAAAGGCCCATGAGCCGCATCGCATCGGCTTCTATCTCTATGACCTTGCCGGCGACTTTCACGGCCTGTGGAACAGAGGCAAAGACTTGCCACAATTACGATTTATTTACGAGAGTGACCGAGAGTTAACGCGTGCTCGTATCGCCTTGGTGGTCGCTACGAAGCGCGTCCTGGCGTCGGGTTTGGGGATCCTCGGCGTTCACGCCATGCACGAGTTGCATTGAGCCAATCCGGGGCAGGGGGGATGGTTCGAGGGAAGTATCATGTCGGCGCACGATGAGGGTTACGGCCGCAAGGCTGGGCCCAACCCTGGGTCGCAGTCAGAATTCACCAATAGGCCGAGTTTGGGTCATGCTCCAGGCGTTCAGACCTGGGGCAACAACGCGCTCAAGGCTCAGCAGAGCGAGGTAAACTTGATGGCTCACGGAGCGGGAAGACCGGGTCAGCCGGCCGGCGGACAGCGACCGATTTTCGGCGGGGGCAGCCCAGTCTTTGCACAGATGCCCACCTACACGCCGGTCACTCGCGGTCCCGATATCCGCCCCCAGGCCCCCACGCCGCCGCCACCTGCCTACACCCCCTACGATCCGAGCCAACCCGCCCATTCCCAGCCGAGCCCGCAGACCGCTTCGGGCTTGAGCTATCCGAGCCCGCAATCGCCGTCTCCGCTGAGCTATCCAAGCGCTCACCCGGCCGCTGCGCCGAGCTATCAGAGCCCTCAGCCGGGCGCCGCGCCGAGCTATCAAAGCTCTCATCCGGCAGCCGCCCCGAGCTACCCGCCAACGCCGAGCTATCAGCCCACTGAATTTTCGCCCCAGAGCTATCAGCCCGCCAACCAGCCGGTGCGCGCGCCGAGCTACCCAGGCGCCGAGCATGCCGGCTCTCAGGCCTATCCCGCTTCGAGCTATAATAGCGGGCAGGGTTTCGCCAGCCAGCCCTATGGCGATCAGAATTTCGGCGATGCGAACTTCGCCGAGTCCGGCGCGGGCGATGCGAGCTTCCCCGAGTCGAGCTTCGACCAAAATTACGCCGATCAGAATTTTGCCAAGCAGAGCTTCGGCGATGCGAGCTTCCCCGAGCCGCAGGGCTTCGACGCCAGCTTCCCCGAGCCGAGCTTCCCCGCCGCTCACGATTTTGGCCAACAGGACCAGCGCGCGCCCGACAACTACGCGCAGCCGGAGATTCACTCGCAGAGCTTCGACAGCTTCGCCGACGAGGCCGGGCAGGACTACGGACAGGTGCCCCCGAGCGACCCGCGGCGGCAGTTGCAAGCGTTCGACGCCATCTACGATCAGCCGCCACAGATTTCGCTGGGGTCCAACGATCAGGCGCGCCGCGCCGCCCAGGATTTCTATGAGGGCGAGCGCATCGACGCCGATTTCCTCGACGAGGGGCAGACCCTTCCACAGCCCGGCGCCCGCGCCAAATCCGGCATGACCATCAGGGGCCGGAGCGCCTTCATGGTCGGCAGCGCGCTGCTCGGCGCCATCGCTCTCGGCGGCGCCTTGGCGTTCGCCTACAAGCAGAGCGGCGGCGGTCTGAGCGGCGAGCAGCCGCCCCTGGTCACGGCCGACAGCCGCCCGGTCAAAGAGCTGCCCGAGCAGGCCGGCGGCAAGGAATTTCCTCACAAAAACAAGCTGATATACGATCGGTTGCAAAACGGCGATGAGCCCGAGACCGAGCGTCTCGTGCCGCGTCAGGAAAATGTCGCGGTGCCCGCTTTGCCGATGGCCGCCGATGGCCCGGCGCCGGTCGCCAGCACCGATTTCGCCACGCCGACCACTCAGGCGGTCGGCGGTGCCGAGCCGATTGCCGTAGCCTCGGTCGACGATGGATCGATGGCTGAAGGTGGTCCCCGCAAGGTGAAGACCATGGTCGTGCGGCCCGACGGTACGATGGCAGCGCCCGAGCCTGCCGCCGGCGAGGTTGCCGCAGCAGAGGCTCCCGCTGCCGCCGAGGCTGCGCCTCAAGCCGTCGCTGCGCTGCCGCAGCAGGTCGCCGCTTTGCCGGCGCCGCCGCCGCCGGATGCCAAGCCCAAACCCGCTCCCCAGCCGGTCGCGCAGCAGACCGCTGCGGTAGCCCCGGCCGCAGCGGCCCCGACCAAATATGTCGTGCAGGTCGGCTCGAAGAAGAACCAGACCGACGCGCTCGCGAGCTTCGCCGACATGCAGCAGAAATATCCGAGCCTGCTCGCCAGTTATCGGCCGATGGTGCAGAAGGCCGATCTTGGCGCCAAGGGCGTTTGGTACCGCTTGCGCATCGGACCGATCCCCGACAAGACCGCCGCCAGCAAGCTTTGCACGCAGCTGAAATCGCAAGGCCTGCCTGACTGCCTGGTCATGGCGCAATAGGCGGGGCCGGCTGTTCCGGCCTTGACCTTGAGCCGCGGCGCACGCTAACCCGCGTCGTGGATTTCAAAGCCTTCATCTCAGGCTGCGCGGGCAAAACGCTCAGCGACGACGAGCGGCGCTTCTTTGCCGCCACGCGGCCGTGCGGCCTTATCCTCTTCGCCCGCAATTGCGACACGCCGGCGCAGCTTCGCGCCCTCGTCGACCAGTTCAAGGATGCGCTCGGCAGCGGCGAGGTGCTGGTGCTGATCGATCAGGAGGGCGGCAGGGTGCAGCGCCTGAAGCCGCCGCACTGGCGCAACATGCCGCCGGCGCGCTGCTATGGACGCGTTTATGAGACCGATCGCGAGGCGGGCAAGCAGGCTGCCTTCGCCGGAGCCAGACTGACCGCGCAGGAGCTTTACGACCTTGGCATCAACGTCAACACCATGCCGGTGCTCGACGTGCCGCAAAAGGGGGCCCACGAGATCATCGGCGACCGCGCCTACAGCACCGATCCCGACACCGTCATCGCCTTGGGACGGGCCGTCATGGAAGGGTGCCTGGCCGGCGGCGTGCTGCCGGTGATCAAGCATGTGCCGGGCCACGGGCGGGCCAAGGCCGACAGCCATTTGGCGCTGCCCCGCATCGACGTGCCGGCGGCGGAGCTCGATTCGGTCGATTTCCGGCCCTTCCACGCGCTCCGCGACGCGCCCCTGGCGATGACCGCCCATGTCCTGCTGCCGGCCTTCGACGACCGGCGACCGGCCAGCACCTCGCCCGTTATAATGGCCGAAGTGATTCGTGATCGGATCGGTCTGACAGGCTTGGTGATGAGCGACGATCTCGGCATGAAGGCTCTCGGCGGCCCGTTCGCGGCCCGCGCCCGCGACGTGATCGCGGCCGGCTGCGACGTGGCGCTTCATTGCAGCGGCAAGCTTGCCGAGATGGTCGAGGTCGCCGACGCGGTGCCCACGCTCGAGGGACTGGCCGCCGAACGCTTCGCCGGCGCGCGCTCGTGCTTGCGTGAGCCGCAGCCTTTCGACGTCGCCGAGGCCTTGGCGCTGGTGACCGAAGCCGCCGGCACCCAGGTGGCAAGCTTGGGCGCCGATCCCACGGTGCAGGCATGACCGAGACCGACACGCCGATGGCCGAGGACCCGCACGGCACCGACGATCCCTCGGCCTGGGAGAGCGGCGAGGAGCGGGTCGACGCCGGCGACCAGCTGGTGGTCGATGTCGAGGGCTTCGAGGGTCCGCTCGACCTGCTGCTGGCGCTGGCCCGCACCCAGAAGGTCGATCTCGCCAAGATTTCGGTGCTGGCGCTCGCCCAGCAATATCTCGACTTCATCTCCGAGGCGCGGCGTCTCCGCCTCGAGATCGCCGCCGACTATCTCGTCATGGCGGCGTGGCTCGCCTTTCTCAAATCGAAGCTGCTGCTGCCGACCGAGCCCTGCGACGAGGGCGAGCCGTCCGGCGCCGAGCTGGCCGCGCTGCTCGCGTTCAGGCTCAAGCGCCTGCATGCCATGCGCGAGGTCTCGGCCCAGCTCATGACGCGCAAGCGGCTCGGCCGCGACGTGTTCGCCCGCGGCCTGCCGGAGCCGATCCGCATCACCAGGCAGAGCGTGTACGACGCCAATGTCTACGATCTGCTCAAGGCCTATTCGCAGCAGCGCCAGCGCACCGCGGTCACCAGCCTGCGCATGAAGCCGCGCACGGTCTGGTCGCTGAAGGAAGCGCGCGGCGAGCTTGAGCGGCTGCTCGGCATGAACCTCGATTGGGCGCCGCTCGATCTGCTCATCGCCGAGTTCCTGGTCGAGCCGGAGCTGAGAAAGACCGCGCTCGCCTCGAGCTTCACCGCCACCCTGGAGATGACGCGCGAGGGCGCGCTGGAAATCCGCCAGGCGAAATCGTTCGCGCCGCTCCTGGTCCGCCGCCGCGATCACGCCGCATGACCATGATCTGCTAGAAGCAACACTAACGGGGTCCAAGGATGACAGCGAAGCACTTGAGTAGGGCGGAGGCAATGCCGGAAGACGAGACCGAGCGCGAACGAAGCCGACCGCGCCTTCCTTTGCCGCTCCCCTCAAATGTCATCGCCTTGCAGTCGACCGACCGGCGCGAGAAGCTGCGCATCGTCGAGGCGCTGCTGTTCGCCGCCGCCGAGCCGCTCGCCGAGCAGGCCTTGGCCCGGCATTTCGTCGAGGGCGAGGACGTGCACGCGCTGCTCGAAGAGCTGCAGAGCCTCTATGCCGGGCGCGGCGTCAATCTGGTGCGCATCGCCGGCAAATGGGCGTTCCGTACCTCCGAGGATTTGTCCTTCCTGCTCGAGAAGCAGGCGGTCGAGCAGCGCCGCCTGTCGCGCGCCGCGCTCGAGACCCTGGCCATCATCGCCTATCATCAGCCGGTGACCCGCGCCGAGATCGAGGAGATCAGGGGCGTGAGCACCTCCAAGGGCACCATCGACGTGCTGCTGGAGACCGGCTGGATCAAATTGCGCGGGCGCCGCCGCGCGCCGGGACGCCCGGTGACCTACGGCACCACCGAGACCTTCCTCACCCATTTCGGCTTCGACTCGATCCAGGACCTGCCGGGCTTGAGCGAGCTGAAAGGCGCGGGCCTGCTCGACTCCAACCTGCCGCCCGGCTTCTCCCTGCCCAATCCCGACGATGCGCCCGATCTGCGCGACGACGAGGAGCCGCTCGAGGACGAGCCGCTCGGCGCATGGCGAGGACGACGCGGACGGCGACGAGCCCGCTTAACCCTCCGGCTTCTCGGGTTGCGCCGGGCGCGCCGAAGCGCCTAGATGGGCGCCATGTTGGAGTTCCTGAAGGCGCGCACGGCTAACAACCGGCGCGGCAAGACCGGCGATCGCGGGACCGCGCGCGGCAAGGCCGCCGTCACCTTCGCCGCGCGCCTCACGCTGGAGGATCTGTCGCGCCGCTACGGCGAGACCCTGGCGCTCGATCGCGTCAGCCTCGACATCGCGCCATCGGAGATCCTCTGCCTGCTCGGACCGTCGGGCTGCGGCAAGTCGACCCTGCTCAGGATCGCCGCGGGCGTCGAGCGCCCGTCCTCGGGCCGCGTGCTGATCGACGGCCAGGAGGTGGCGGGGCCGAACAGTTTCGTGCCGCCCGAGCGGCGCGGCATCGGGCTGATGTTCCAGGACTTCGCGCTGTTCCCGCACCTCACCATCCGCGACAATGTCGCCTTCGGCCTCAAATCGCTCACCCGCCGCGAGGCCTGCGCCGAGGCCCACGCCGCGCTGGAACGGGTCGGGCTCGCGCATTACGCCGGCGAATATCCGCATATCCTGTCGGGCGGCGAGCAGCAGCGGGTGGCGCTGGCCCGGGCCATCGCCCCGCGCCCGAGCGTGTTGCTGATGGACGAACCGTTCTCCGGTTTGGACTCGCAACTGCGAGAGCAGATGCGCGAGGAGACGCTTGCCATCCTGCACGAGACCCGCGCCACCTCGATCGTCGTCACGCATGACGCCGAGGAGGCCATGCGCATGGGCGACCGCGTGGCGCTGATGCGCAAGGGCCGGGTGGTGCAGACCGGCAAGGCGCTCGACCTGTACCGCGCGCCCAAGGACATTCTCGCCGCGCGCACCTTCTCCGACCTGAACGAGCTCGCCGCGCGCATCGAGCAGGGCAACGCCTTGACGCCGCTCGGCCGCTTCGCCGCCAACGGCCTGCCCGACGGCGCCGCGGCAATCGTCTGCGTGCGCCAGCGCGGCGTGCGCCTGCTCGCGGCCGGAGAGGGCGTGCCGGCGCGGGTGCTCGATGCGCGCTTCCTCGGCGACATCGCTTTGGTCGAGGTCGCGGTGCAGGGCCTCGACGCGCCGCTGTTCGCCCGCGTCAAGGAGGCCGACGTGCCGCCGCAGGGCGCCGAGATCGGCGTCGGCGTCGACAGCGGCGCGGTGTTGGTGTTCGAGGCCGAGAACGGCGACCGGCCTTCGCTGTGAAGCCGCCGAATGCGTCATACCGGCGAAAGCCGGTATCCAGCATTCAAGTCGCGGCGCTTGTTGCCCTGGATTCCGGCTTGCGCCGGAATGACGGAGGCCTTGGCTTGCGACGTGGTTACATTTGCTGCCATATTGGCTTAGAACAAGAACACTTGTGCGGTTTGGCGTGAGTTGGAGGCTTTCATGGGATTGAGCTGGTCGCACATTCTGATTGTGCTCGTGCTGTTCGTGCTGCTGTTCGGGCGCGGCAAGATTTCCGAGCTGATGGGCGACCTCGCCCAGGGCATCAAGAGCTTCAAGAAGGGCATGGCCGAGGACGACACGGCCCCCAAGGACCCCAAGGTCATCGAGCACGCCAAGCCCGCCCCCAAGACGGCCGCCCGCGCCAAGGCGCCGCGCAAGCAGAAATCGGGCTAGTCTGACGTCTGGCGTCAAGCGGCAGAGCCCGCGCCCCTCGCGCTGAAACGCACCCATGTTCGACATCGGTTGGTCGGAGCTTCTCGTCATCGCGGTGGTCGCGATCGTCGTGGTCGGGCCTAAGGACCTGCCCAAGCTGATGCGCGGCTTCGGCCATTACGCCGGCAAGCTCCGCCGCGCCGCCTCCGACTTCCAGCGCCAGTTCGAAGAGGCGATGCGCGAAAGCGAAATCGATGAGATGAGGAAGGCGATCGAGAGTACGAAAGCCGCACCGCTCGCCCTCGACGCGCCGATCGATCAGCCGGTGATGCTGCCGAAGCCGGACGCGTCGGCGGCGTCCGCCAAGCCGAAGCCACCGGCAAAACCGGCGGCCAAGCCGCCGCGCAAGCGCGCCCCCGCGAAAACCAAATCTCCCGCCACGCGCAAGGCGAAGGCGGAGCGCGCCTCATGACCGCCAAGCCCGAAGGCCACGATGACGTCGAGGCGAGCAAGGCGCCGCTGATCGAGCATCTGGTCGAGCTCCGGCGGCGTCTGGTGTGGTCGCTGCTCGCCGTGTTCCTCGCCTTTCTGGTCTGCTTCTGGTTCGCCAAGCCGATCTACAATCTGCTGCTGTGGCCCTACCGGCTCGCGGCCGGCACCGATGCGCCGATCGAGCTGATCTACACCGCGCCGCAGGAATTCTTCTTCACCCAGATGAAGCTCGCTTTGTTCGGCGCGGTGTTCATCGCCTTCCCGGTGATCGCCTCGCAGGTCTATATGTTCGTCGCGCCCGGGCTTTATCGCAACGAGCGCCAGGCCTTCCTGCCGTTCCTGGTCGCCACGCCGATCCTGTTCTTGATCGGCGCCGCGCTGGTCTATTTCATGGCCATGCCGCTCGCCATGAAGTTCTTTTTGTCGATGCAGCAGACCGGCGACGCGCAGGTGCAGATTCATTTGACCGCCAAGGTCAGCGAATATCTGTCGCTGATCATGGCGCTGATCCTGGGCTTCGGCATCTGCTTCCAATTGCCGGTGGTGCTCACGCTGCTCGCCCGCGCCGGGCTGATCACCGCGGCGACGCTGAAGCACTATCGCCGCCACGCCATCTTCGCCGTGTTCGTGGTTGCGGCGGTGCTCACCCCGCCCGATCCGATCAGCCAGATCGCGCTCGCGCTGCCGACCATCCTGCTCTACGAGCTGTCGATCTTCGCGGTGCGGCTCGCCGAGAAGAAGCATGCCGCCGCCACCGCCGCCGCTGCATCGGGGCCGGCCAAACCGAAGCCCAAGCCCAAGCCCAAGCCCGCCGCCAAGCCGGCCTAGCGCCGCATGGAACTCCGGGCGACAGCCCTCGTTCTCCTCATACGCCCGCACGAATTCCGGCCCAGGAGAACAGCATGAGCTATGCCCGTTTCGGCGCGATGATCGCCACCTCGACCATCGTGATGTTCGGTCTGATGTATCTCAACACCTATGCGCTCGACCATGTGTGGTTCAGCCAGACGCGGGCCTGGATGGCGGTGGTGATGGGCGCCGCCATGGCCGTCATCATGCTCGGCTTCATGCTCGGCATGTATCGCGACAAGCGGGTCAATCTCGCGATCTTCATCGGCGCGGTGCTGGCCTTCGCCGTCGCGCTGTTTCTGGTGCGCAGCCAGGAGACGGTCGGCGACGTCTCCTACATGAAGGCGATGATCCCGCATCACTCGATCGCCATCATGACCAGCCGGCGCGCGCATATTCGCGATCCGCGCGTGCGCAAGCTGGCCGACGAAATCATCGAAGCGCAGGTCCGGGAGATCGCCGAGATGGAGCAGCTCATTGCCGATCTCGAACAGACACCCGTTCCCGCCGATGCTCCCGATCTGCGTCCCAATGACCGGCGTGGCGCCACGCCGGAATGACGCCGGTCGGTTTGCTCTGGTTACCCTATTCTCGTCACCCCGGCGAAAGCCGGGGTCCAGGGGCCGCGAACGCCGTGCCTGTTGCCCTGGATTCCGGCTTGCGCCGGAATGACGAGAACGTGGTGAGCTATCGTCATCTAATCCCCGCCTTCCAAACCTCGCCTTATCATGCATCCACCTCGTCCTTCTGAAGGCGTCATCGCGAGGCGTTCGTTATGGCGGGACGGGGTGCGGCGCCCGCGGGTCTGGTCCGCAACCAGGCACTCGGGCGGCATCGGGGCTCCCCCCGGGACCACTAGGAGTCCCTGCCAGGAGCTGGCTGAAGGCTCGGTCGGCGCTTTCGATGCGCGACGGACCGGACTAAAGCGGGGCCCGATGCCGGAAAGATCCGCGATTGGCGCGCCGGAAGGCGCCCGCGTGCCGCAAGGCACGACACCATAGGTTTTGCGTCTTTCGGCGCGCCATCCCCTCCAGCTCGCGCCTCGCGGCGGCGAGAACTTGCCGCTTGTCCGTCACCCCGGCGGAAGCCGGGGTCCAGGGCCACAGACGCCGTCCCAGCCGCCCTGGAGTTCGGCTTGCGCCGGAATGACGCTAAATCAAGCCTGGCCATGACAAGGCTAGGATAGAGCCGTATACGAACGCTTAGAGAGTTGCCAAGCCGCCAGGACTGAAACCCGTGCTCGACATCAAATGGATCCGCGACAACCAAGACGCCTTCGTCAAGGGGCTGAGCGACCGCTTTCCCGAGCGCGACCCCCGCGAATTGTTGACTCAAATTCTGAGCCTGGACGAGGAACGCCGCGCCACGATTCAGCAATTGCAGGAGGCGCAGGCGCGCCGCAACGCCGCCTCGAAAGAGATCGGCCAGGCGATGGCGGCGAAGGATACGGCCAAGGCCGAGGCGCTGAAGACTGAGGTTGCCGCGCTCAAGACCGCCATTCAAGACGGCGAGGGTAAGGAGCGCGACGTCGTGAAGCCGAGTTCCGCGACCTGCTCGCCACCATTCCCAATATGCCGGCCGCCGATGTGCCGGTCGGAGCCGACGCCGAGGCCAATGTCGAGCTGCGCAAAGTCGGCACGCCGAAGAAATTTTCCTTCCAGCCGAAGCAGCATTTCGAGCTCGGCGAAGCGCTCGGCCTGATGGATTTCGAGACGGCGGCGAAACTGTCCGGCGCGCGCTTCGTGGTGCTGAAAGGCGCGCTGGCGCGGCTCGAACGCGCGCTCGCCGCAGTTCATGCTCGATCTGCACACCAGCGAGCACGGCTATACCGAGATCAACCCGCCGCTGCTGGTGCGCGACGACGCCATGTTCGGCACCGCGCAACTGCCGAAGTTTGCGGAGGATCAGTTTCCGCACAGCGTCAGTAACCGACGTGAAGCAGATGCGATTGCTGATGACCTGTTCAGACGTGGTTTGAGCAAGCGACCGAGCGATTGCCGGAGGAAGCAGACGATCGACCAAGCTGAGTCGACGTCTTCAGCAGATCGATTCTGAGTGGCGCAAGCAGATGTTCAAGATGGAGCTTCGAACATCTGAGACTTTGGCTCATCCCCACCGCCGAAGTGCCGCTGACCAATCTGGTGCGCGAGGAGATCGTCGACGAGGCCAAGCTGCCGATGCGCGTCACCGCCGGCACGCCGTGCTTCCGCGCCGAAGCGGGCGCGGCAGGCAAGGACACGCGCGGCATGATCCGCCAGCATCAATTCGCCAAGGTCGAGCTGGTGTCGATCACCACGCCGGAGCAATCGGCCGAGGAGCACGAGCGCATGACAGCTTGCGCCGAGACCGTGTTGAAACGACTCGAAATTCCCTATCGGGTGATGCTGCTGTCGACCGGCGACATGGGCTTCGCCGCCACCAAGACCTACGACCTCGAAGTCTGGCTGCCGGGGCAGGGCGCCTATCGCGAGATCAGCTCGTGCTCCAACTGCGGCGACTTCCAGGCCCGCCGCATGAACGCGCGCTACAAGCCCAAGGGCGCCAAGGACACCCGCTTCGTGCACACGCTGAACGGCTCGGGCGTGGCGGTGGGGCGCGCGCTGATCGCCGTGCTGGAGAACTACCAGCAAGAGGACGGCTCGATCCGCGTCCCCGACGCGCTCAAGCCTTATATGGGCGGCCTCGCCAAGATCGAGGCCGCAAATGACCAAGGGAACTGAGCCCGCCGCCAGAGGTTGTTGATAAGACTCCGCTATGCGCATCCTGCTCACCAATGACGACGGCATCAACGCCCCCGGCATCGACGTGCTGGAGAAGATCGCCACCGACCTCACCAAGGATGTGTGGGTGGTGGCGCCGGAGATCGACAATAGCGGCGCGTCGCATTCGCTCACTCTGGCGGAACCGCTGCGCATGCGCGAGCTGGGCAAGCGGCATTACGCGGTGAAGGGCACACCGACCGATTGCGTCATCATGGGCGTGCGCTATCTGCTCAAGGACAAGCCGCCCAATCTCATTCTGTCCGGCGTCAATCGCGGGCAGAATCTCGCCGACGACATTACCTATTCCGGCACCGTGGCCGGCGCCATCCAAGGCACGCTGCTCGGCATTCCCTCCATGGCGATGAGCCTCGTCACCGGGCCGGCGATGACCGACCAGGGCGCCGGCGAGCCGATCTGGAAGACGCCGATGATCCACGGCGCCGAGCTGGTGCGCAAGCTGCTCAAAGCGGGCTGGCCCGACGGCGTGGTGCTCAACGTGAATTTTCCCGATTGCGAGCCGGAGGAGGTCAAGGGCATGACCGCCACGGTGCAAGGTCTGCGCGACCCCGAACTGTTCCGCATCGACGACCGCGTGGATACCCGCAGCAAGGCCTATTATTGGATCGGCGTCGAGCGGCGAAAGGCCAAGCCGCCCAAGGGGACCGATCTCTGGGCCGTGCGCAGCAAGCTGATTTCGGTCACCCCGCTTTGTCTCGACTACACCGATCAGCCGACGCGGGAAAAGTTCGCCAAGGTTCTTGGCGACGGCGCGGGAGCGTCGGATAAGGCGTAGAGATCCTGGGACAGTGGCGGGGAATCGTCCGATACTGCTTGGCCGCCTCTAGCGAGGGGTGGATTGGCGATGGCATCCGCGCAAGACCAGATCGGGCTGATCATGCAGCTCAGGCGTCGCGGCATCCGCGACAACAAGGTGCTGCGCGCGATCGAGCGGGTGCCGCGCGAGCTGTTCGTCGACGAGGCCTTTGCCGACCACGCCTATCAGGACATCGCCCTGCCGATCGAGTGCGGCCAGACCATCTCCCAGCCCTTCGTGGTGGCGTTCATGACCGAGCAGCTCGAGCTCGACGAGCGTCACAAGATCCTCGAGATCGGCACCGGCTCGGGCTACCAGGCCGCGGTGCTGTCGCATCTCTGCCGCCGGGTCTATACCGTCGAGCGCTGGCGCGAATTGCAGAAGGCCGCGGAGAAGCGCTTCGCCCAACTCGGCATCACCAATGTCACCACCATCATCGGCGACGGCTGGCTCGGCTGGCCGCCGCAGGCGCCGTTCGACCGCATCATCGTCACCGCGGCGGCGCAGGTCGCGCCCCCGGCGCTGATCGATCAGCTCAAGCCGGGCGGCCGCATGATCATTCCGCTGGGCGAGACCCGCGACACGCAGCAACTGGTCGAGATCGACAAGACCGAAGCGGGGCTGACGCAGAAGCCGTTGCTGCCGGTGCGTTTCGTGCCGCTGGTCAAGGGCCGCGCCGGGGTCGGCGCGCGCGCCGCGAAGGGCCTGCGCGCCGCCAAGCCGGACGACGGCTAAGCCGTTGGCGGGCGAATCTTTTCGGCCGTCGCCGAACAGCTAACAGCTTGTTAACTGCATCCGCGCTTTACTCCTGCGACGGTGGGTAAAGGCGGAAGAGGGATGCGGCAAGTGGCGTTCTGGTCGAGTTATGGCCGCAGCGCAGGCGGCGTTGCGGCGGCCGCGTGCTTGGCAGTCGCCATGGCCGGATGCAGCTCCGGCGCATCGTCGCGCTTCGATTTTCCGTCGTTCAATCTCACCAGCAACGACACGCCATCCGCCGCCGCGAGCGCCGATTACGCCTCGACGTCGTCGCTGCCGCCGGTATTACCGTCGGAATCGGTCTACAGCGCCGGCGGCGGTGACCAGCAATATTCGCGCAGCAGCCTGCCGCCGCCGTCCTATTCGCCGCAGCCAACCGACGCCGCGTTCTCGCCGGCATCGAGCGGCCGCCTCAACGCCCAGCACGCCAATTACGGCGCGCAAGCCGCGCCTGCGCCGCAGCAAGCGGTGATGCGCCCCGCCCGCGCGGCCGGGTATCGCCTCAAGGTCGCCAAGGGCGACACGCTCTCCACCCTGTCGCGCCGCTACGGCGTTTCGGTGGAAGAGATCATGAGCGCCAACAATCTGCCCGACGGGCGCCTGTCGATCGGCCAGGAGCTGGTCATGCCCGGCGTCACGGGGCCGAAAGCGATTCAAGCCGAGGCCACGCCGCGCGTCTGCTGCGCCGGCTTCGGGTCAATCGACCTATAAGGTCGCCAAGGGCGACACGCCGCACGACATCGCCGAGAAGCTCGGCGTCGACGAGAAGGCGTTGATCGCGGCCAACAATCTCAAGCCGAACAACCTCCAGATCGGCCAGGTGCTGGTGGTTCCGGACCAGAGCGCCACGCCGGACATGGCGGCGAACGAGCCGAGCCCGCCCGCCTCGAGCACCAATCCTGCGGTACGCGTGGTGAAGACCGAGACCATTCTTGCGCCCGGCAGCTCTCTCGCCGAGGAAGAGGCTCAATCGGTCGGCCAAGACATCGAGACCAAGCCGGCCGCCAAGCCTAACCAGAAACAAGCGGCGTTGGACATTCCTGCCTCGCCCGAGATCACCGGCGAGGACAAACCGCAAGCCCCGACCGTCGGCGACCTGCCGACCCCCGACCCGATGTCGGGCAACAGTTTCCGCTGGCCGGTGAAGGGCCGCGTCATTGCCGAGTTCGGCGCGCGGCCGGACGGCGGCCATAATGACGGCATCGACGTCGCCGTGCCGCAAGGCACCTCGGTGAAGGCTGCCGAGAACGGCGTGGTGGCCTATGCCGGCAACGAGCTCAAGGGCTATGGCAACCTCGTGCTGGTCAGGCACGCCAATAACTGGGTGTCGGCCTACGCCAATAACGAAGAGCTGCTGGTCAAACGCGGCGACAAGGTGCGCCGCGGCCAGATCATCGCCAAGGCCGGCGCGACCGGCGCGGTCAGCCAGCCGCAAGTGCATTTCGAGCTGCGCAAGGGCTCGCGCCCCGTCGACCCAACCAAATATATGAGCGACGCGGCGGCGAATGCCGACTAGCGTCTAGAGCTTGGCGCCGAGCCGGCCGGCGAGGTCCTGGATATATTGCCAGGCGACGCGGCCCGAGCGACTGCCGCGCGCCAACGCCCAGGCGAGCGCCTGTTCGCGCAACGCCGCGTCGTCAATGCCGAGCCGGTAATGCTCGGCATAGCCGCGCACCATGTCGAGATAATCGTCCTGGCTGCAATTGTGGAAGCCGATCCACAACCCGAACCGGTCCGACAGCGACAGCTTCTCCTCGACCGCCTCGCCGGGATTGATGGCGGTCGAGCGCTCATTGTCGACCATCTCGCGCGGCATCAGATGCCGGCGGTTCGAGGTGGCATAGAGCAGCACGTTGGCGGGACGTCCTTCGATGCCGCCTTCGAGCACGGCCTTCAGCGATTTGTACGAGGTGTCGAGCGCCTCGAAGGAGAGATCGTCGCAGAACAGAATGAAGCGGTGCTCGGGCGCCGCCCGCAAATGAGCAAGCAGCTGCGGCAACGACGCCAGATCCTCGCGATGGATCTCCACCAGCTTGAGCCCCGCGACCTCGCGATGCACCGCCTTGACCAGCGAGCTCTTGCCCATGCCGCGCGCGCCCCATAGCAGCGCATTGTTGGCGGGCAGGCCCTGGGCGAACCGCACCGTGTTGGCGAGCAGCGTGTCGCGCATGCGGTCGATGCCCTTGAGCAGGGACAGCGCCACCCGGTTGACGTCTTTGACGGTCAGGAACCCTTCGCGCTCGGCCTGCCAGACGAAGGCGTCTCCGTCCGTAAAGTCGGGCCGCTCGGGCTCGCGCGGGCCGAGACGCTCGATGGCGCGGGCAATCCGCTCGAACAGGCCGGAAAGGGGCTCTTGAAAGTTCATGTCGCGCCCGTTGCAAAGGCTATCGAGGTGGCTATAGTCGCGCCACCTTCGAGGGGGGAGGGCCCGTCGCACACCGACGAAAGGGCCGCAACCGTCGAGGGCGGCCATCCTTAAGCCAAGCAAAGGACAGGAGCAATGCCAGGGTTTACCTACGCTCAAGCCGCCCCGGGTGCGTTCGACATGCTGAATAGCCTGATCGTCCCCACCATGCTAATCATCGGCATCATGTATTTCCTGATGATCCGGCCGCAACAGAAGCGGCTCAAGGAGCATCGGGACATGGTCGCGGCCATCCGCCGCGGCGACACCGTCGTGACCTCGGGCGGCATCATTGGCAAGGTCGCCAAAGTTGACGAGCAGGAGCTTCAGGTGGAAATCGCCGACGGCGTGAAGATCAAGGTCGTGCGTTCCACGGTCTCCGAGGTGCGGGGCAAAGGGGAAGCGGCTCCGGCTGCGAAAGCAAAGGCCTCCTCTTAGTGAATTTCTCGATGTCCAATCGTCCCATACGTTAGTCTGACCCGGAGCTCGAGCGCGGCGATGCTGCATTTTCAAAGATGGAAGCTGATCCTGGCGGCCGTGGTGGTCATCGCCGGTTTCGTCTATGCGCTTCCCAACCTGTTTCCCAAGTCGTTCTTGGAGCACGTGCCGACCTGGCTCCCGCACAAGCAGGTCAATCTCGGCCTCGATCTTCAAGGCGGCGCTCACCTTCTCTATCAGCTCGACGAGAAGGACATGGTGGAGGATTGGCTCAACACCATTCGCGGCGATATGCGCGAGAGTCTGCGGCGCGCCCGCATCGGCTACTCCGATCTGGCCCTCAATGTCGCCAACCGTGCGGTGTCGGTGAAGATCCGCAACCCGGCCGACATGGATAAGGCCGAGACCGAGCTGCGCAAGCTCGCCGTGCCCGTCGGCGGCAATGTGTTCGGGAGCATCTCCGGCGGCAGCGATCTCGACGTCACGCGCGGCGACGACGACCGTATCACGCTGACCGTCACCGAGCCCGGCCTGGCGCACCGCATGACCTCGGCCATTCAGGCCTCGATCGAGACCATCAGGCGCCGCGTCGACGCGTTCGGCACCACCGAGCCCAGCATTCAGCGCGAAGGCAGGAACCGCGTGCTCGTCCAGGTCCCCGGCATTTCCGACGTCGAGCGCCTGAAAACCCTGATCGGCGAGACCGGCAAGCTCGAATTCAAGATGGTCGATCCTTCCGTCGATGCCATCCAGGCGGCTGCCACCAAACAAGTGCCGCCCGGCGATGAGCTGGTCTACTCCAACGACACTCCGCCCATTCCCTACGTTCTGAAGGAGCAGGTGCTGGTCAGCGGCGAGAATCTGGTCGATGCCGCGCCCGGCTTCGACAGCCGCAATGGCGAGCCGGTGGTCACCTTCCGGTTCGACGCCGCCGGCGCCAAGCGCTTCGCCAAGGTGACGCAGGAGAATGTCGGCCTGCCGTTTGCCATCGTGCTGGACAATAAGGTGGTCTCGGCGCCGGTCATCCGCGAGCCGATCCTGGGCGGCACCGGGCAGATCAGCGGCAATTTTACCGTGCAGCGGGCCAACGACCTCGCCGTGCTGCTCCGCTCCGGCGCACTGCCTGCCAAGCTCACCGTGATCGAGGAGCGCACCGTCGGCGCGAGCCTCGGCGCCGACTCGATCGAATCGGGCAAGAAGGCCGCCCTGATGGGACTGGCGCTGGTGATGATCTTCATGGTGGCGGCCTACGGCCTGTTCGGCATGTTCGCCAACATCGCGTTGATTATCAACATCGCGCTGATTTTCGCCGTGTTGTCGCTGATGGGAGCCACGCTCACTCTGCCCGGCATCGCCGGCATCGTGCTCACCATCGGTATCGCCGTGGATGCCAACGTGCTGATCAATGAGCGCATTCGCGAGGAGATACGCGCCGGGAAATCGCCCTATGCCGCAGTCGATGCCGGCTATTCGCGCGCGCTCATCACCATCATCGACTCCAACGTGACCACGCTGATCGCCGTGCTGGTGCTGTTCTGGCTCGGCTCAGGACCGGTGCGCGGCTTCGCCGTGACGCTGACCGTCGGCATCCTGGCCTCGATGTTCACCGCCGTGACCGTGACCCGGCTCATGGTCGCTTATTGGCTGCGCTGGGCGCGGCCTCAGCTCATACCGATTTAGGAAATACCATGTTCCGCGGCATCCATTTCATACCGCCTGATACCAAGATCGATTTCGTCGGCCTCAGGACGATCAGCTGGATCGTTTCGGCGCTGCTGACCGTGGTCCCGCTCGTTCTGGTCGCGACCATCGGGCTCAACATGGGCATCGACTTCCAGGGCGGCACGCTGATCGAGATCAAGACCAAGGAAAGCCCGGCCAATCTCTCCGACATTCGCGGCAAGGTCAGCGGGCTCGGCCTCGGCGAGGTTCAGATCCAGGAATTCGGCGCGCCGGATGCCGTGCTCATCCGCATCGCCTCCCAGCCGACCGAGCAGGAGCAGCAGGTCTCGATCGCCAAGGTCAAGGGCGCGCTCGGCGACCAGGTCGAGTATCGCCGCGTCGAGATCGTCGGGCCGACCATCTCCGGCGAACTGATCGCCAAGGGGACCATTGCTGTGGTCGTGGCCCTGTTCGGGATCCTGATCTATGTCTGGTTCCGCTTCGAATGGCAGTTCGCCGTGGCGGCCATCGCCTCGCTGATCCATGACGTGACCGGGACCATCGGCCTCTATGCGCTGTTCCAGCTTGAGTTCAACGTTTCGAGCATCGCCGCGATCCTCACCATCATCGGCTATTCGCTCAACGACAAGGTCGTGATCTTCGACCGGATCAGGGAAAATCTGCGCAAATATAAGCGGATGCCGCTGGTCCAGCTGCTCGACCTTTCGATCAACGAGACCCTGGCCCGCGCCGTGCTGACCCATGTGACGACCTTCCTCGCCATGTTGCCGTTCCTGTTCTTCGGCGGCGAGACGATCTTCGGCTTCGCCTTGGCGATGTGCTGGGGCATCGTCATCGGCGCCTATTCCTCGATCTTCGTGGCGTCCCCGCTTCAGCTCATTCTCGGCGTGCGGCGCGATGCCTGGAGCGCCGCTCCGGCGACGACGGCCAAGGGAAGAGGACCAGCCGCGGCGCGCGCGTGATCCAGTGAGGCGAGTGGACCTTGCATGAGGCCGAGCGGGGCGACACGGTAAGACGCATCGCGCGGGCAGGCGATCCCGATCGCGCCCTGGCCGCTTTGTTCGCGCCGCGCGAGACCCGCGCCGATCTTCTTGCCCTCTACGCCTTCAATGTCGAGCTTGCCCGGATCGCCGAGCAGGTGACCGAACCCGAGCTCGGCGCCATCCGCTTGCAATGGTGGCGCGAGGCTCTGGCGCGCGCGAGGACTGGTGAGAGCACCGGTCATCCCGTGGCCGACGCCATGGGCGACGTTCAGCGCCGCCGCGCCCTCGCGCCGGAGCGCATCGAGAGCCTGATCGAGGCCCGCAACTTCGATATCGCCTCGAGGATCATGCCCGACCAAAGCGCGCTCGAGACCTATCTCCACGATACCGCCGGCGCCCTGTTTGCCTTGGCTGCCGCATGTGCCGGCGTTCCCCGCGCGTCCCTCGAGCCGGCGGCGTCGCAAGCGGGCCTCGCTTATGGGCTGACCGGCCTGATGCGCGCTCTGCCGGTGCATGCATCGAGCGGCCGGGTCTATCTCCCGGCCGATGCGCTTCGCCGCCACGGGACCTCGCCCGAAGCGGTGCTGGCGGGGCAGACGGAGCCAGGTCTCCGCGTGGTGCTGGAGGACCTCCGCGGCCAGGCGAGGGCGGCGCTCGACGATGCGCGGCGCCACGTCGCCAAGCTCGACCGGCGCGCCCAGGCGGCGTTCCTGCCGCTCAGTCTGGTCGAGCCCTATCTCGCGGCGCTGGAGCGGCCCGGGCGCGACCCCTTGCGCGAGATCGCCGATATCAATCCGCTCAACCGGCTGTGGCGCCTGGCGCGCTGGCGGCCCTAGCGGCTGGTGCGAGCGGCGCTACTCCGCCGCGACCGAGCTTGGCTGGCCGAGCCAGCGGTCGAGATCGGCCAGCGCGCGGCCGGCCATCGCCCGCTTTCGTTCGAAGCCGCGGCTCGCGCGCGGACCTTTGCCGCGCGGGGATGTGATTGCTGCGATCGGCGGGAACAGCCCGAAATTGACGTTCATCGGCTGGAAGCTGCGCGCGCCCGCTTCGCCCTCTTCGCTCAAATGACCGCCGGTGATGTGGTTCAGCAGCGCGCCCAACGCCGTGGTCGGCGGCGGCGGCGACAACACGCTGCCAAGTCGTTCCGCCGCGGCGAAGCGCCCCGCGATCAGTCCGATTGCCGCCGACTCGACATAGCCCTCGACGCCGGTGATCTGGCCGGCAAAGCGCAGTCGCGGATCGGCCCGAAGCCTGAGACTGTTATCGAGCAGCTTCGGGCTGTTGAGGAAGGTGTTGCGGTGGAGCCCCCCGAGCCGTGCGAACTCGGCCTGTTCGAGGCCCGGGATCATGCGAAACACACGCGCCTGCTCGCCATGCTTCAGCTTGGTCTGGAACCCGACCATGTTCCACAACGTGCCGAGCGCATTGTCCTGGCGAAGCTGCACCACGGCATGCGGCTTTACGCCCGGCCGATGCGGGTTGGTGAGACCGACCGGTTTCATCGGTCCGTAGCGCAGCGTGTCGGGCCCGCGCTCGGCCATCACCTCGATGGGCAGGCACCCCTCGAAATAGGGTGTGCTCGCTTCGAACTCTTTGAAGACGGTCTTCTCGGCAGCAAGCAGCGCCGCGATGAAAGCGTCGTATTGGCTTTGATCGAGCGGGCAGTTGATGTAGTCGGCGCCGCCGCCGCCGGGCCCCACTTTGTCGTAGCGCGACTGGCGCCAGCATATGCTCATGTCGATCGAGTCGTGATGCGCGATGGGCGCGATGGCGTCGAAGAAGGCAAGCTCGGCTTCGCCGGTCAGTGTCTGGATAGCGCGCGCCAGCGCCGGCGAGGTGAGGGGGCCGGTCGCCACGATGACGCTGTCCCAGGCGGCGGGCGGCAAGCCGGCGATCTCCCCCCGGGCGATGTCGATGAGCGGATGCGCGTCGAGCGCCGCCGTCACCTGCGCCGCGAAGCCGTCGCGATCGACGGCCAGTGCGCCCCCGGCCGGCAGCTTGTTGGCGTCGGCGGCCGCCATGATCAGCGAGGAGGCGCGGCGCATCTCCTCGTGGAGCAGCCCGACCGCATTGGTCTCCCAGTCGTCCGAGCGGAACGAGTTCGAGCACACAAGTTCGGCGAGCGCCCCGGTCTTATGCGCTTCGGTCTGGCGGTCGGGGCGCATCTCGTGCAGCACCACCGGCACGCCGCCACGGGCGAGCTGCCAGGCCGCCTCGCTGCCTGCCAATCCACCCCCGACGACATGAACTTCGCCCGCCATGGCTGACCCTAGGCCGGCACGGCGCAAGCATTCAAGCTGGGAAGAAGGCCTGAAAATTCATCGGTTTCCTGGCTAGTAATTGGGCAAAACGATGAATTGGTGTTCAAAATGGCACAATTTTCGACTATGGTTCAGGCGGGAGCCGAATCGCCTGGTAACAAAGCAAGCTTCCGATCATTGAGCCGGTGAACCGCCGGCATCTTCGGCGCATCGGCCCGCTCTTGCACGAAAGGGGGGTGAGATGTCCTCGAATACAGCTCTTGCTATTAGCGTTGGTGTGCTTGGCGCAATTGCCACCTGGCTCTTTCTCGGGCCGCTCGGCGGCGCGCTCGCGATTTGGGCAGCGTTCATCGCCTGGGGATGCTTCTTCCATTGCGGCGGGAAAGAATCCGGCCTGCAATCGGCGATCCTCAACAACGCCGCCGGCGCGATCATCGCCGGCATTACCCTCGTCGTCGCGACCAAGACCGGTTTGGCCGACCAACTCGGTCTGCCGATATGGGCCGCGATCTGCGTCGGCGTCGGCGTTGCCGCCATGGTGCTGCTCGCCAACATCCCGATGTTCGCGGTCATTCCGGCTCAGGTCTATGGCTTTGCCTCGGTTGTCGCCTACACGCTGATGGGCAATGCTGCCGGCAGCCTGACGGCGGCCTCGATGGAGAACCCCGTGGTGGTCGTCATCCTGTCGATGATCATCGGCGCGGTGTTCGGCTACGTGTCCGAGAAGCTCGCCGGCATGCTGGCGGGAGCGGGACACGGCGCACGCCACGCGAAGGCCTGACCGACGACGCAATTTTCGGCGGGACAACTGCCCCGCTGCGCTACCGAGCGACGTGGTCTCCAACGGGACCGCGTCGCTCGTTCGTTGGCAACCTTACTTGTGCCCGAACGCGCGCCGCGTCGGCGCATGAGGGTAAATAGAGCGCGCCAGAAAGGCGCATGGGTGAATTTCGGGGCAACCCTTTTCGGCAACATCGCTTGCACCCCTTCCTAAGCACGGGCAATGTGCCTCGCTCTCGGCGCCAGCGTCATTTGGGGGACAAAAAGCCATGGCTTCCGTCGCCGTTGCTTGGAAAGGCAACTGCCACGATCCGCGCATCCGGTACCGGCTGCTCGGTCATTTGCATCGTCTGGCGGCGCGCAGCGACGAATATCTGCGCCTGCGCCAGCCGGAGCGTCCGCGCGTGCTGGATATGATGAATCAGCAGCGCGGCGGCGACGTGCGCGCCAGAGCCAATATCGAGACCATCGATCAGGATATCTCCGGCACGATCCTGCTCTCGAGCTTTGTCAGCCCCGACCCTGAGGCGTTTCTGGCCGAGGCGCGTCTGGCGGGCCTCACTCTGATCGAGGATCCCCAGGCCAAAGCCGCGCCGTTGATCGCGATCGAGAGCGGACGGCTCAGCGGCCTCGACTTCAAGCTGTTCGACCCGCGCGGGCTTTATCCCGGCGCCGACCGCATGAGCTTCGTGTTCCTCGAATGCCCCGGCCAGCCTTTGCTCGACGGCCGGCTGGTCGAGGTCGCCACCGCCGAGGATTGTGTGGCCAGCGGCGCCGAGAGCCTCCGCGGCGCGGATTTCTATCTCTGCGCGCCCAGCGTCCACCTCCGTTATTATTTGGAGGATTGGACCGACTGCGTGTTCTCCTGGATCAAGTTCTTCTTCATCGACGATTTTTGGTGGCACCGCTACGAAGAGATGCAAGGCTATGCCGACTACCGTCAGGTGTTCGAGGATCTAGAAGCCGACCGCGGCAAAGAGGCCGCCGAGGAGGCGGCCTTCGACGCCGTGCTCGGCACGTTCGCCCAGCACGCCGAGCACTGGATCGGCGAGGTCGAAGGTTGGGCCAAGGCCGAGCAGGGCTAACCCCGCAATCCCTCCCGCATGCCTTCGATCAGGTGCTGCTGCACCCGGCTGGCAGCCTCGATCTTTGTGACGACGCCGTCATGGTTGGTGTCCAGCGGGTTCAGCTTGTATTTGCGGGGCTTCAGCCGTTTTTTTGCTCGCCATGGCCCTGATCCGTTCACACCTGAATCATCTTAACGCCACAAGCGCCGACTAGTGAGGTCAACGCCGAAAAAGGGAGACTCCGATGGGGAAGCTCACGCTCTATCATGCCGCGCCGTCACGCTCCTCGATCGTCCGCTGGATGCTTGAGGAGCTTGGCGAGCCTTACGAGCTTAGCGTGCTGAGCCTGATGAAGGGCGAGCAGTCGGCGCCCGGCTATCTCGCCATCAATCCGATGGGCAAGGTGCCCGCCTTGAAACATGGCGAGGTGATCATCACCGAGGCTGCCGCGATCTGCACCTATCTCGCCGATGAGTTCCCGCAGGCCAAACTGAACGTGCCGGTGGGCGATCCGCGCCGCGGACCTTATCTCAAATGGCTGTTCTTCTCCCCCGCCTGCATCGAGCCCGCCATGACCGATCGCGCCTTCCCGCGGCAGGAGCAGCCGCGACGCGGCATGCTGGGTTACGGCGATTTCGACACGGTCATGAACGTCGTGGCTAAGGGTGTCGAGACCGGGCCCTATCTCATGGGCGAGCAATTCACCGCCGCCGACGTGGTGGTCGGCTCGACGCTCCGCTGGGGCCTGATGTTCGGTCTGTTGCCGACCCGGCCCGAGTTCATGGCCTATGTCGGGCGCCTCGAGCAGCGGCCGGCGCTGCAGCGCGCCACCGCTCTCGATCAGGAACTTGCCGCGGCCTAGCGGGCCATGGCGGCCTATCCTCATTGGCTAAAGGCGCGCCAGCAGCCGCAACAGCAGCGCGGTGCCGAAACCCCAGGCACCGTTCAGCAGAAGTCCCGAGGCGAAGCGCGGCCACAGCGGCGGGATCGGCTCGCCCTTGATCGGCAGCACCACGAAGAACGCCACGGCGGTGAGCGCCACCGCGCCGATGACGGTCCAGCTCGCCCAGTAACTCATCCCGCTCAACTGCCCGAGCAGCAGCGCCAGGCCCGCTCCCCACAGGCCGCCCCAGAACGCCTTCGAGATCACCGACGGCACCCCGTATGGCGGGATCGGATCGAGCGGCCAGGCCGGCCGGTCGGGCGGAATGACGCCAATCTGGTTGAAGACCCACCACAGGCCCTGATGGAAGATCAGCGTGGCGACAAACCCGGCAACGAATCCGAAGATCAGCAACTTCACGAGCCCCATCTAGCAGCCCTCCTACCGTGGTGGATGGGCTAGTCGTGCGCGAATTTGGGGCTGGACACAAGTCAGGAGCCTTCAACCCCGTGCCGAGCGCGGAGGTTGCGTATCACTGGCCGGAGCGCCGCGGGTTGAGCCTCGTTACCCGCAATTAACCGTCTCGCTACACCGCTCCTCAATTGAGTCCGGTCATGGTGAGGAAGGACCAAGGGGAGGTCGATGCAGCGACCCGCTCAAATTACGAGCCAGCCCGGCGGCATGGCATCGGCGCCGACGGCTCAAGCAGGAGCCGAGGCCGGCGATGGGCTGAGCTCGTTGCTCGGCGCCGGACCGTTCCTCGAAGCGGTGATCGAGCACATTCCCGCCGTGGTGTTCGTCAAGAACGCGTCCGACTCTCGCTTCATTCTGTTGAATCGGGCCGGCGAGGAATTTCTCGGCGCCAAGCGTGACGCCATCATCGGCCGGACCGATCATGACGTCTTTCCCAAGGACGAGGCCGACCGCTTCGTGGCCCGCGACCACGAAGTGCTGAAATCGCGGCAGGTGGAGATCTTCGAGGAGGAGCCGGTCCACACGCCGCATAACGGGCTCCGCTTCCTGCGCACCAGAATGATCGTGATCTGCGACGACCAGGACCAGCCGCAATATCTGCTCGGCATCTCCGAAGACGTCACCGACCAAAAACTCAAATCCGAGCGCATCCGGCACATGGCCCATCATGACGGGCTGACGGACCTCGCCAATCGCGCGCTGTTTCGCCAGCGCCTCGACGGGGCGATGGCCGAATACCGCTGCACTCGTCGCGGCGTGGTGCTGTTCTTCATCGATCTCGACGGCTTCAAGCGGCTCAACGACACGCTCGGCCATCCGACCGGCGACGCCGTGCTGCGGCTGTTGGCCGAGCGCATCCGCCGCTGCGCCCATGACGGCGATACCGTGGCGCGGCTAGGCGGCGATGAGTTCGCCATCGTCCACCCCGTGCTGCCCACCAGCAAGAGCCCGACCGCCATGGCGACCGAACTCGTGCGGTCCATCGCGCGACCCTATGACGTCGGCGGCAGCCAGCTGACGCTGACCGCCAGTGTCGGCGTGAGCGTCGCCGGCGAGGACTGCCAGGACCCCGACCGCATGCTGAAGAATGCCGACGTCGCGCTCTATCGCGCCAAGACCGACGGGCGTAACGCCTTCCGCTTCTACGATTCGAGCATGGACAATTACCTCGAGGCCAAGCGGGATCTCGAGCGCGCCGTGCGCAACGCGTTGGCGCGCGGCGAATTCGAAGTGCATTACCAGCCGATCGTCGATGTCCGCTCCGAGCGCACCTGTGGCTACGAAGCGCTGATCCGCTGGCGCCACCGCGAGAAGGGGCTGCTGCCGCCCTCGGAGTTCATCGGCATCGCCGAGGAGGTGGGTTTCATCGTCCCGCTCGGCGAATGGGTGCTCCGCAAAGCCTGCGACGACGCCGCCAGCTGGCCGCCTTACATGCGGCTCGCAGTGAATATCTCGCCGGCGCAATGCAGCGCCGCGCTCACCCAGACCGTTATGAACGCGCTGGCCGCGTCCAGGCTCCCGCCCGACCGGCTCGAGCTGGAAATCACCGAGTCGGCACTGCTGCAAGACAACGATGTGACCTTGGCCACGCTGCATCAGCTGCGCAAGCTCGGCGTCAAGATCGCCATGGACGATTTCGGCACCGGCTATTCGTCGCTCAGCTATCTGCGCAGTTTCCCCTTCGACAAGATCAAGATCGACCAGAGCTTCGTGAAGGATGTGTTGGTCCATCCCGAGAGCCTGGTGATCGTGCGCGCGGTGGCCGGGCTCGGCTTGAGCTTCGGCGTGCCGACCACCGCCGAGGGCGTCGAGACCAGGGAGCAGTTCGAGCAGATCCGCGAGGCCGGCTGCACCCAGTGCCAGGGCTATCTGTTCGGTCGCGCCATGCCCAATGCCGAGGTCATGCGCGAGTTGCATCAGCGCCGCCAGGCCATCCGCAAGCCCGGCTACGCCTGACCGCCTGCGGCTGGCGCTGCAAAAGCGTCTCCAGTGAGAAAATTCTATTCGCCGCGCATTTTCGACGACCGGCATTGCGCGTTGTCCGAAAAAATCAGCACGTCCGCAGCTTGCTGGAGAATAGGGAGTCGATAGAGTTCGCCGGAAGCGTAGCTACACTCGATTGGGGCACGGTTCATGTGGGATGATATCCTTCTCTACGTCATCATAGGCTTCGTCGCGCAAATGATCGACGGCGCGATCGGCATGGCTTACGGCGTGACGGCGAGCTCGGTGCTGCTTGGCCTCGGCGTTCCTCCGGCCACGGCGAGCGCCTGCGTGCATGCAGCCGAGACCTTCACCACTGGGGCCTCGGGCCTCGCCCATTGGCGTCTCGGCAATGTCGACCGCAAACTGCTGGTGCGTCTGGCCGTGCCGGGGATGATCGGCGGCGCAATCGGCGCTTATATTCTGTCGGAGCTCCCAGGCGAGACGTTGAGGCCTTTCATCAGCGCCTACCTCCTTCTGCTCGGGGTGGTCATCGTGTGGAAAGCGCTTGCGACCCGTCCCATCGAGGCGCCCACCCCGCGCGCAGTTGCACCTCTGGGATTGTTCGGCGGCATGATGGACGCCATCGGCGGCGGCGGATGGGGTCCGATCGTGACCTCCACGCTTCTCGGCCAGGGCGCGACACCGCGCTACGCCATCGGCTCGGTCAACATGGCCGAGTTTTTCGTCACCCTGGTCATATCGACGACTTTCTTCCTCACGGTAGGCTTGAGCCTGTGGCCTATCATCGCCGGTCTGATCATCGGCGGGGTCATCGCCGCGCCGTTCGCGGCGTTTGCCACCAAGCACATCCCGGACAAGGTCTTGATGTTGCTGGTCGGCTGCGTTGTCGTGCTCTTGAGCCTGCGTACCATCCTCATAGCGATCGTACCGGGTCCGTGACGGCCGGCCGGTATAGCCCCAAGGCCGCGCCCAAATGGGCGACTCATGCTAAACTAGGCGGTCGATAATCAAGCCTGGGGGAAACAATGCTGACAGCACTCATCATCGCCTGTGTGGTCGGGGGCATCGCCGGCTGGCTCGCCGGACTGCTGGTGCAGGGCACCGGCTTCGGCCTGGTCGGCGACATTGTCATCGGTATTCTGGGCGCGCTGCTCGCGGCCTTTCTGTTTCCGGCGCTGGGCATCGCCCTGACGCTTGGCGGCGGCGTGCTCGGCGCGATTCTGGTCGCCTTCATCGGCGCCGTGATCCTGCTGGTGATCGTGCGGGTGATAAAGCAGATCACCGCCTAACCGTTCGGCTCAGGGCTCAACAGCCTCGATTGAGAGTTGACCCGCGTCTGCGTTCAAGCGGCGCGGCATCGTCGAGTCACGATTCCGTGCGATCGATTCGGGGTTACAGGTCTTGTCCAAGGTGTCCGCGCACAACAGATAAGCCGGCGGGGCAGCGGGGCTCTAGTGCTCCCCTAACTCGCGAGGTCTTATGCGGAGGTCTGTTGCTTGGCACTGCCTGCGGCTCGTCCTGCTCGGGGCCCTCGCCAGCTCTCCCGCTTACGCTCAATCCGAGTTTACCGGCCAGAGCTTTCCGTATAGGGCGTTCGACCGTCTCACCGCGACGCCGATCGAGGTCGGCGGCGCCACACTGAACGTCGCATTTGCGCCGGGCGAGTTTAGCGTTGCCGCGCGGCGCGCTGATCGCCTGGCTCGAGCAATCGGCCGAAGCGGTCTCGGTTTATTACGGCAGGTTCCCGGTCGCCTCGGTGCGGGTGCTGATTGTGCCGGCGCCCGGCAGCGGCGTGCAAAAGGGCACGTCGTTCGGCTATCGCGGCGCCGCCATTCGCCTCATTATCGGCAGTGACACGACCGAAGCCGAACTCCGCAATGACTGGGTCGTGGTCCACGAGATGACCCATCTCGCGCTGCCCGACGTGCCCGACCCGCATCTCTGGCTGGCCGAGGGTCTCGCCACCTATGTCGAGCCGATTGCGCGCGTCGAGGCCGGCCAGCTGAGCGCGGAGAAGATCTGGGGCGATATGGTCCACGACATGCCCAAGGGACTGCCGGAGCAGGGGGATCGCGGGCTCGACCGCACGCCGACCTGGGGACGCACCTATTGGGGCGGGGCGATGTTCTGCCTGCTGGCCGATGTCGAGATCCGCAAACAGACCGGCAACAGGTTCGGCTTGCAGCAGGCGCTGCGCGGCATTGTCGAGGCCGGCGGCAATATGGAACAGGTCTGGCCGGTCGAGCGCATCTTCAAGGTCGGCGACGACGCAACCGGCAGCACTGTGCTCAGCGATCTCTATGAGAAGATGCGCGCGCAGCCTTACGCGCCCGACCTCGACGCGCTGTGGCACGAGTTGGGGATTGTCGTGCGCCGCGGTCGGGTGACATTCGACGATAGCGCCCCACTCGCCGCCATCCGGCAGGCGATTACGGCCAAACCCGCGACCGCGCCTAACTGAGTTGCCCCTGGGGTTGTAGACAGGACGGGGCCCTCCGGGTTAAATCCCCCGCGGCCAGACGAACTGTTGTCAGGGGGTTCACGTGATCAAAGCAATTTTGGCGGGCTTGCTGGTAGCGGCCGCGCTTTTCGTATTTGGCGCGCCGGCTAAGGCCGATTGGCTGTGCGGACCGGATCGCTGCGTGTGGGTCGCCTACGATGTCGACGAGCCGGATTTTGCCGCGGCCTGGGCCCCGCCGATCTACCCGAGCTGCTTCTGGAAGCAGGGCGTGCTCGGCCGCTGGAAGATGGTGTGCCGCTAAACGCACTGCCGACTGCCATCGCTTGAGTTTGGTGTCTGTTTAGTGCCGGCTGATCTGGTCGCGCTAAGCCTTGCCCAGCAGCGCCTCGCGTTGCTTCAGCAGCGCGTCGAGCTTCGCCTGCTGATCGGCGATGCGATCGGCGTTGCGCTCTTCGTCGGCCGCCCCGGAAAAGGCCGCGGCCTGCTCTACGAGCTCACGCAGATTGTCCTCGACGATCTGGATGCGCCTTTCGATTTCCGCAAGTGCTGCTTGGTCAGCCATGGTCACCTCGAAGGTTGGGGGGCGGGCAGGGCCCGATGCGCCGCTGCGATAGCTGCAACCTACCATAGATATACGTCCGCCGCGGCTGGCGCCCGTTGCCAGGGCCTCGCCGCGGCGATCTATATCGATTGGCTTATGCCGCCAAGCTGCTGTTCGGAAGTACCTTCAACGCTGTGCAACGAGCGGCGTCGTTGCACGCGATGCATACGGCACTCGCGCCGTCGCAGCTAAAATACGAGATAAAGGAGAATGATAACGACGAGAGGAACACCCATCAGCCACATCAAAATTCCAGCCATGATCTTACGTCTCCTACGTTTGAATGTTGGTAGTGGAACAATCGCGGCACGCTTTCGTTCCCTCTGCACAGATTTTCATCACCTGTTCTAAAAAATGGAGACAAGCTATGGCGCGCACGCAAGGCATGGTCGCGGCGATCGACGAGGTTATGGTCACCGAAACCGCGGTCACCGGGACACCTTCCCGAACCGATTGGGCGGCGATCTTCGGCGGGGCGCTGGGCGCCATTGCCGTCTCGATCATTCTGTTCACCGCAGGGTCGGGCTTCGGACTGTCCACCGTCGAGCCGTGGTCGTTCGCCAACCGCTCTCCAGCCGAGTTCGCCATCGGCGCCGGGATCTGGCTGATCGTCATGCAGTGGCTGTCCTCGGCGTTCGGCGGCTATCTTGCCGGCCGCCTGCGCACCAAGTGGGTTGGCCTGCGCACCGATGAAGTGCTGTTTCGCGATACCGCCCATGGCCTGCTCGCCTGGGCGCTCGCCACCGTGATCGTCGCCGCTCTGTTTGCGGTGGGCACCACCGTGGCAAGTACGGCGGCGATCGGCACCGAAGCCGCCTCCGATGCCGCTCAGGCTGCTGCCGCGGCGGCAGAGCAGGCGCGGGTCGCCGCCGCCAAGTTCTCGATCTTCACCGCCATTTCGCTGCTGATCGGCGGCTTCATCGGCGCCGTGGCGGGAGCGCTCGGCGGATATCATCGCGACGAAGTCTAGCTTCGAGCGGGTCCAGTTCCGGCGTGGTCGTGGCTTTGCGGCCACAGACGGGACTGGACTCCCCTCCGGCCGGGCCTCGCGGCCCTTGCAATTGGCGTGTCAGGCCATATCTCTAGGGGACGGGTCGCCCGACCCTTTACGGGGACTTCCCATGACCAAATGGCTGCTGATCCTGGTCCTGCCGCTCGCCTCTCTGGCGCTGGCCGGCTGCGTCACCGAGCAGAATTCGGTGCTGCCGATGACGCTCGGGCCGAGCGAGGCGGCGCAGGCCACCTGCCTGACCTATGGCGACACCCCCGCCTATGGCTGCAAGGGCGAGGGCGCCGTTTCAATCTCCCAAGACACGAAATAAAGCGGGCCTAGACCGCGTCTTTGGCGGCCTTCACCGGACGGGCCTTCAGCGTCTTGCGGGCGGGCTTCGCCTTGAACACGGTCGGCTCCTTGGTGAACGGATTGATGCCTTTGCGTTCCGGGGTCGCCGGCTTGGTGACCACCATGAACTTGGCGAAGCCCGGCAGGACGAACACGCCCGCCTTCTTCAGCTCCTTGTGGCCGACGGCGGCCATCGACTCCATCACCGCCTTGACGTCTTTCTTCGCCACCGAGCATTCCTCGGAGATTTTTTGAATGAGTTCTGATTTCGACATCATGGGATTTTATCCTCCTGAAAAATGAGCCCTCGGCCGCCTGGGAGGCTTGTTTTGCCCCCGTCTCCTGTGACGGTTGGCCGATTCGGGGCCAATTGTCCGCTAAAACCCTAACGAATCCTGTGAATTCCCGCAGGAAAAAGGCCCTTTTAGGCCCCGCGCGCCCTTGGGCCGGACCGGTTGGCGCGGCCAAAAGGTGATCGCGCGCGACCGGGGCGGCGCCCGGGAGCGCGGCCAAAGGCCCCGCCCGATTGCCCCATTCGCACATTTCGTGCAGGCTGCGCGATCCGGACAGCTTGCATCGCAGCAGACAACATACGCATGAGGACTCCATGATCGGCAATGCTTTGCGCGCCGTGGCTCTCACGGCAGCTTTCTCACTCATCGGTTTCGCCGCGCTCGCCAAGGCGGCGCCCTATGACGGCAGCTGGACCATGCAGCTGGTGACCACCAGCGGCCATTGCGGCGTGATCAACATGGGCGTGGCCGTCAAGGGCGGCCTCATTTCCGCGACCAGCGGCAAGTTCGTGTTCCACAAGATTTCGCTGGCCGGGCGCATTGCCGGCTCCGGCGCCACCAAGATCAACGGCGTGGCCGGCCCGCGCCAGGCCATCGGCACCGGACATTTCACCAAGGCCAAGGGCAAAGGCAAATGGAACGGCACCGGACCGTCCGGCGTGTGCTCGGGCTATTGGGTCGCCAGCCGCGCCGCCTGACCGACTCGTCATTCCGGCGGAAGCCGGAATCCAGGGCACCAAGCACTGAGCCAGCGGTACTGGACCCCGGCTTTCGCCGGGGTGACGGCATCTCCTCGCCGCCGCTGCTCGTTCTTTGTGCAAGCGTCGGTAGCGAAACCGATTGTTGCACCGCCGCGCTCCCGGTACATCTGGAGATCGACCGTCTCGGGCTCCGGGAGAACCACCATGTTGCGCATCGCCGCCGCTCTGTTTGTTTTGGCCGCTCTGACTCTGGCCCATGCCGATCCGGCCGACGCAAAGCCGAACAAGTTTAAGAAGTGCTACGCGTGGGGGGCCGACGGCAAGAAAATCGCAACGAGTTGCCAGAACGAGGCCGATCAGGCGGCCGAGGCCGAAGCCTATAAGCGGATGAAGGCGAACCAGAAGCCCGAACCGACCACCGAACACTGCCAGATGGTGAAGGGCGAGCTGGTCTGCCAACCGGCGCCGTAACCGCGCTTCGCTCCGGATGTCCCGGCCTCGATTGATCCTCGTCATTCCGGCGCAAGCCGCGAAGCCAGTGCGATCGGCACGGCGTTTGTGACTCCTGGACCCCGGCTTTCGCCGGGGTGACGGCATCTCCTCGCCGCCGCTGCCCGCTTCTTGTGCAAGCGCGTGTTTGTGTCGCTCACGGCTCGTCCCGCAGCGTGCCGGCCAGGCGGCTGAGCCTTAAGCCCAGCTCCGAGCGCAGGATCTCGGCGTGAGGATCGCGCGCATCGCGCTCGCGCTGCGCGGCCGTTCTTCACCGCATCGGCCCAATCGGCGAAGCGCCGGCAACAGCAGAGCGGATCGCCGCGGCAGCAACGCGCCCGCCGGCACGACGCGGTGCCGCATAACCGCCAGAGCTGGAGCCGCTCGGCATAAAGCCGATAGCTGTCCGCCGGCGTCATCTCGTTCGACTCGGTCACGACCTCGATCATCCGCATCGGTCCTTTCCTTCCTTCGTCATGGCCGGGCTTGTCCCGGCCTCGATTGATCCTCGTCATTCCGGCGCAAGCCGGAATCCAGTGCGACCGGCACGGCATTGGTGACTCCTGGACCCCGGCTTTCGCCGGGGTGACGCAGGAGAGTGGGCGAGCGACTCCGTCGCCGCGATGCGCGACGCATCCGGGCTATGAGGGGGCTAGGCCCGTCTCGACGGGGGGGATGGCGCGCCGAAAGACGCAAGCCTGTAGCATCCGCATCCGTTGCCGGACGCGGCGGGCGCCTCTCGGCGCGCCATATGCGGACGTTCTCGTTCCGGCACCAGGCCGCGCTTTCTCCGGTCTGTCGCCGAACTTTGCCTGCCGAGCCTCAGCCAGCTCCTGGCAGGGACTCGTAGTGGTCCCGGGCGGAGCCCCGATGCCGCCCGAGTGCCCGGCTTGCGAGCCGGACCCGCGGGCGCCGCGCCTCGCCCCACGTCACGACGCCTCATGAGCGCGCCCCTTAAGTGGACGAGGCGAGGGGAGTTTAATGCAGGCGCGAGGGGCGGGGATTGGGTGTGGAGAGCGAGCCACTCTCGTCATTCCGGCGCAAGCCGGAATCCAGGGCAGCAAGCACGGAGCGAGTGGCCCTGGACCCCGGCTTTCGCCGGGGTGACGGATAACGGCGTGGAGAGCGGAGACATTCTTTCCCTCCCCCTGAAAGGGGGAGGCAGGCGCGCTGATCCGATGCGTCGCCGCCCTGCACGGAAGCCGCGATAGCGCGCCGGTGGGGGTCGTTTGCCGAGCACCGCAGCGCTGACCCCCTCCCGGCTCGCTACGCCGCAAAGCGGCGAGCGATCCGGCCTCCCCCTTTCAGGGGGAGGGATAAGCGACGTGGCGTCATTCCGGCGCAAGCCGGAATCCAGGGCGGCAGGCACCGCGCGCGTGGCCCTGGACCCCGGCCTTCGCCGGGGTGACAATGATGTGGAGGAAAGGGAGGACCGCCATGACCAAGCTGCATGACGAGGTGCTCGCGGCCAACGCGACCTACGCCAAGGACTTCGGCGACAAGGCCAAGCTCGCCGATGCCGCCGGCCCGGCGCTTCGCCATCCTCACCTGCATGGATGCGCGGCTCGATCCCGCCAAGTTCGCCGGCCTGGCCGAAGGCGACGCCCATGTCATCCGCAACGCCGGCGGACGCGCCAGCGACGACGCCATCCGCTCGCTGGTGATCTCGCACAAGCTGCTCGGCACCAAGGAATGGTTCGTGATCCACCACACCGATTGCGGCATGGAGACCTTCACCGACGAGGTGATGCGCGGACTGCTCAGGCAGAGCCTGGATACCGCGCAGATCGGGCCGGGCGGCTGGAAGGACGTGGGCAAGGGGCCGGGCTCGGCGGAAGGCGACTTCATCGACTGGCTGACCATCAAGGACCAGGCCGAGAGCGTCACCGCCGACGTGAAGCGCATCAGGGCGCATCCGCTCGTGCCCGGCGACGTGCCGGTCTACGGCTATATCTACGACGTGAAGAGCGGGCGGCTGATCGAGGTGCCAGCGGCGAGCGAGGCGGGGAGGGTGTGAGGCGCAGGCCCGTGCGGCGAGACCGTCCACCTGCCACGGGTCATCTATTTCCCTCGGTGCAAGAAGCGATCTCACGGGTCCACGCGTCCCTAGCGCGTGTTCCTCTATCCTTCGCGTGTTGAGGGCACAGTTGGTATGATGTCAGAGACCCGCCAGCAACACAGACGAGGGAAATGAAGACGCTTGTGGGACTTCTAAGCCTAACAGGCAACCCGTTTGAACACTACACGGCAGAGACCGAGCCAAACATCGCTGACTACGCAGTGCGACCACCTTATTTGCAGGCAATTTCAGACAGGGTACGGGGGCTAAGCTCATTCATATTGTTCGGTGACCGAGGCGCCGGAAAGAGTGCAACCCGAATAACAGTCTACGCTGAATTTGGGGGCAAACTCCGCTAAGAACATGGCGAGGACCGAAGGCCATTCATCGTCAATCTGACTGATTACTCATCATACAGGAAAGCTCCGAAAGGACCGCCTTCAGGACGCGACATTATTAGCATAGGTGGATTTGTGTTGTTGAGCAGATACTAGTCTGGCTGTCCTCATTGGAGGATGCGGATCGCGAATCTATCTCAGGGGCTCGACAAAGAAGAACGAACGCTGACTTTGGCTCTACTAAAGGAGTTCACCTTCTGTTCCTGCTATAGACAGGGAGTGTCGACTACAGAAGCACTTAGACTGCTCAACAGCGCGTGGACGACGAAAGCGCTGTATCGGCTTCTCAACGTTGGACGCTCTGAGCAGATAATTGGTAGCGCCGTCAATGCGCTGTCAAAGAAACGATGAGACATCCATAGATATCGCTGCGCCTGCGGAAGCCCTGCTTAAATCACTTACGGGCGACACCCCTAGCACCACGAGCAGTGTTGAGCAAGCTCGTCGATTTTGTACACGCATTCGGGTTTTTGGGCGTGGCAGTATCGTCGGCAAAGTGCACGAAACCCCAGCTACTTCGCATTTCAGCAGAAGCGACGGCTCGCCTTGTACACCCGCTGCTCGCGCACGTTCAACTTCTCCACGTTCCGGCTTTTCTTGGGTGCTGTTCCTTTGTAGCAACGTAAAAGATCATTTTGGCGGTAAGTACGCTGTCAGACTCGACAAAATAGCGCACGCTAATATTACATGGAACATCGAGAACCTAAGGCAATGATCGAAGCACCGGTGAGATTTATTCCGTCAGGCAAGCTCTGCTTTACAGATTTACTGGAAAAAGGGTCGATCCTGACGGGACCTTTCGCGAGTTGGTGAAGCTGTCTATCAACTCACCCCAGGGAGCTCATCAAGTTGATGGACATCATTGTACGTGAGCATGACGCCCCAGGCGATGAAGCAGCAGAGCGCCTGGACCACAAGTCTCTTTAGACATCGGTCAGGATAAGTATTCCGTTGAAACAATTGATCATGATTTGCGGAGAAGCCGCTCCAACAAGTGCTGCGCCTCGGCAAGAAACCTTTGTGAATAACGATGTTCAGACGGCCTTCAAGATTCGCCGACCAGGTAGCACGTGTGAAGATCAAGATTGGAAGACGCAGGCTTGGTGAGACAGAGCGACAGCACCAAGCGACTTCGGAGGAAACCGACCAATCGCTATATTGTTGCGAACGAACGTGTTCAACGTAACAATCTCCGGAAGCTGATCAGGTTGTTGTGAGGGTGCCTTGCCAGGAGGTCGAACGCTTCCATAGATGTGGAGCGGCGTGCCCTATCGCAGGCAAACTCAGCGATGAGCGCTGGCCTTGAGGCGAGAAGCATCTCCAAATGGCTTTCGGGCCACATTTCAATCCGAAGAGCGCTATCGGAGACATTGTGCTTTTCGATGGCGCAACCGCATCTGCGGTGAACCGGCCAGTTGTTGCAATAACCAAAACATCTACGCGTGGTTCTCCCCACGCTTTCATGTTCTCCTTTAGAGTTGCAATGTCTACAACCAAAACCTCTACCTTGGGTTGATGGCGGCATTGAATAATCACGTCATGTCTCCGAGCACTCTCACAGATAGCGTGTCGGAAGCAACGTGCGTTACCGACAAATCCCTACCTCGATCGGGTGCATTGGTGTGCATCAACCACTCCGGATTTTCATAACCATCGGTATTGCTGATTAGCGCGAACATTAGACGTTCAAATCCAGCAGCCGCCAAGTTGACCACGCAAGTTCCGTTGTTAGAGTTCCCCGCGGATACGCCGCGACGAGTTCTCCTAGTCTGCCACATCTACTGGCGAGGTTCATTTCGTGCGATGAGTTCCTTGCCTTAGCCCACTCTCAACAGCTGGCCAGTCGTGTTTTTCGATATCTACAAGTCTCCCACCATTCCAAAGTGAACGTGACGCCGCAAGTCTGACCAACGGGCTGGCCTGTTTACACTGCTGCCGAGCAAAGCGTCGATCTGGTCCACGCTCTTTTCCAAGCGATTCCCAGTCAGGCCCAATAAGCTTTTCATGAGGCTCCATGCCGCTGATTTGGCTTTGGATCGCACGGATATGAGAATCGATGCTGTCCATAAGTTTGATTAATTCGTCTCGGATAAGCGCACGTCTCTTTTGATTGAAACGAAAGCGGTATTCCCGAAGCTCCTCGGCCGGAGCTTCAAGAGACCTTTCTACGGCGAGCTCGGCGCTCAGCTCTCCAATATCCTGTACATCCATTCGTGACTGTGCGATCCTCGAGAACGAGCGGGAGCGCTTCGGGCTTCCACCCGTCGATACGTGGAAGTGCGTTTATTAGTACTACTGAACGACCTACACCTGTCCTCATATTCAGGATCCGATCCGAACACGATGCCTTTGGAATGAGCGCCCAGATTTCAGTGCAAAGTCGTTCGAGCTTCTCAATATTTGCTTCGTCGCCTCAAAGCGTCGCATTGCAGCGACCAGGGGTTTCTCGGCATCACGTCACTCCGCGGCTTGCGTCTCGGCCGCGCGCTTCGATTTGCTGCTCGGCCGGCGCGCCAGCACCTGCTTGAGATAATGCCCGGTATAGCTCGCCGGATTGGCGGCGACCCTGGGTCAAGCCCGAGGGCAGGTTTCCCGGTGCCGATCGCCACCACCTCGCCGCCGGCGTCGCCCCTTCCGAGCCCGTGGAAAACTCGCGTCCTACTCGGTGAGCTGCCGGTAAATCTCCAAGCCGTTGCGCTCGACCCAATTATGCGCGAGCCGCCCATCGGGCGTGACCTCCCAGATCGCGATCGCGGTGAGCACGAACGGCTTCTGGTCCGGCGGGAGGCCGAACAGGCCATTATTCTTGCCGGTGACCTTCAGGCGCGACACGACACGGCTGCCGTCCTCGTTCTGGAAGGTCTCGAGCACCTTGAAGTCCATGTCCGTGATCTTGGACTGGAAGTCGGTGAGCCAGGCCTTGAACGCGGCGCGCGTGCGGATGTCCTTGCCGCCGGAGGTGATGACGAAATCTTCCGTCACGTAGGTGTCGACGGCGTCGGGGTTCTTGGCGACCCAGACGTCGCGCCAGAAATTTTCGAGCAGGATCACGGAAGCGGGCTTGGCCGCCTCGGCCAGGCTGGGCTGCGGCAGACTCAGGGCAAGCAGGACGAGGACGAAGACAATACGGCTGGTCATGTGGAACGCGCTCTCCAGTTTGTGCTTCATGGTCGGAAATGGCGAATGATCGGCGGCGGCTACTCCGCGGCCTGCGTCTCGGCCGCGCGCTTGGCCTTGCTGCTCGGCCGCCGCGCCAGCACCTGCTTGAGATAATGCCCGGTATAGCTCGCCTTGATTGGCGGCGATCTCCTCCGGCGTGCCGATCGCCACCACCTCGCCGCCGGCGTCGCCGCCTTCCGGGCCTAGATCGACGATCCAGTCGGCGGTCTTGATCACTTCCAGATTGTGCTCGATCACCACCACGGTGTTGCCCTGGTCGACCAGCTCGTGCAGCACCTCGAGCAGCTTGGCCACGTCGTGGAAGTGCAGCCCGGTGGTCGGCTCGTCGAGAATATAGAGCGTGCGCCCGGTGGCGCGCTTCGACAGCTCCTTGGACAATTTGATGCGCTGCGCCTCGCCGCCCGACAGCGTGGTCGCCTGCTGGCCGACATGGATATAGCCGAGGCCCACGCGCGCCAGCGTCAGCAGCTTGTCGCGCACCGCCGGGCACCGCCTTGAACAATTCGGCGGCCTCCTCGACCGTCATGTCGAGCACGTCGGCGATCGACTTGCCCTTGAACTTGATCTCCAGCGTCTCGCGGTCGTAGCGCTTGCCCTTGCACACGTCGCAGGTGACGTAGATGTCGGGCAGGAAATGCATCTCGATCTTGATCACGCCGTCGCCCTGGCAGGCCTCGCAGCGCCCGCCTTTGACGTTGAACGAGAACCGGCCGGGCTTGTAGCCGCGGGTCTTGGCCTCGGGCAGCTCGGCGAACCATTCGCGGATCGGGGTGAAGGCGCCGGTATAGGTGGCGGGGTTGGAGCGCGGCGTGCGGCCGATCGGGCTCTGGTCGATGTCGATGATCTTGTCGATCTGCTCCAGCCCTTCGATGGCGTCGTGCTCGCCGGGCAGCTCGCGGGCGTTGTTGAGCTTGCGGGCCACCGCGCGGTACAGCGTCTCGATCAGGAAGGTGGACTTGCCGCCGCCCGACACGCCGGTCACCGCGGTGAACAGGCCGAGCGGGATATCGACGGTGATGTTCTTGAGATTGTTCTCGCGCGCGCCTTTGACCGTGAGGCGGCGGCCGCGGGTCGGCTTGCGCCGCTGCTTGGGCGCGGGGATCTGCTTGAAGCCGGTGAGATATTGCCCGGTGAGGCTGTCCGGGTTGGCCATCACCTCGTCGGGCGTGCCTTCGGCCACCACCGCGCCGCCATGGATGCCGGCGCCGGGGCCCATATCCACCACATGATCGGCGGTGAGGATCGCCTCCTCGTCATGCTCGACCACCAGCACGCGAGTTGCCCATGTCGCGCAGGCGATTTCAGCGTCTCCAGCAGCCGGGCATTGTCGCGCTGATGCAGTCCGATCGACGGCTCGTCCAGCACATAGAGCACGCCGGTCAGGCCCGAGCCGATCTGCGAGGCGAGCCGGATGCGCTGGCTCTCGCCGCCCGACAGCGAGCCCGAGTTGCGCGACAGGGTGAGGTAATCGAGCCCGACATCGTTGAGGAAGGCCAGCCGCTCGCGGATCTCCTTCAGGATGCGCGCGGCGATCTCGTTCTGCTTCGGCGTGAGCTGGGCCGCCAGCGCGCCGAACCAGCGATGCGCCTCGCGGATCGACATGTCGGTGACCTGGCCGATATGCAGGCCGGCGATCTTCACCGCCAGCGCCTGCGGCTTGAGCCGATAGCCGCCGCACGCCTCGCAGGGCTGGTCCGACTGGTAGCGCTCGAGCTCCTCGGTGACCCAGCTCGATTCCGTCTCGCGCCAGCGCCGCTCGATATTGGTGATCACGCCCTCGAACGGCTTGCTGGTCGAGTAGTGCCGCACGCCGTCGTCATAGGTGAAAGTGATCTCGTCGTCGCCCGAGCCGTACAGCACCACGTCGCGGAATTCCTTGGTCAGCGACTTCCACGGCTTGGTCATCGGCTGGCGATAGGCCCGCGCCAGCGATTCCAGCGTCTGCTGATAATAGGGCGAGCTCGCCGAGGTGCGCGCCCACGGCGCGATGGCGCCGCGGTTGAGGCTCAGATTTTCGTCCGGCACCACCAGCTCCGGCTCGAAGAACAATTCGGTGCCGAGCCCGTCGCATTCGGGACAGGCGCCATAGGGATTGTTGAACGAGAACAGCCGCGGCTCGATCTCCTCGATGGTGAAGCCCGACACCGGGCAGGCGAACTTGGCCGAGAAGATGATCCGCTCCTCGTCGCTGGCGCCGGTGCCGGTCTTGATCTTGGCGTCGTGCGCGACCTGCTCGGCGTGGGCCTGGCCGGTGCGCCCGGTCAGGCCCGGGCCGGCGGCGTCGGCCGGTGCGCGCGCGTCGGCGAACTCGGCGATGGCGATGCCGTCCGACAGGCTGAGCGCGGTCTCGAACGAATCGGCCAGCCGCGCGCTCATGTCGGGGCGCACCACGACGCGGTCGACCACCACGTCGATATCGTGCTTGAGCTTCTTGTCGAGGGCAGGGGCCTCGGCAATCTCGTAGAACTTGCCGTCGACCTTGACGCGCTGGAAGCCCTTCTTCTGCAGCTCGGCGAATTCCTTGCGGTACTCGCCCTTCCGCCCGCGCGCGATCGGCGCCAGCAGATAGAGCCGCGTGCCCTCGGGCAGCGCCAGCACCCGGTCGACCATCTGGCTCACCGTCTGGCTCTCGATCGGCAGCCCGGTCGCCGGCGAATAGGGCACGCCGACCCGCGCCCATAGCAGCCGCATATAGTCGTAGATCTCGGTGACGGTGCCGACCGTCGAGCGCGGGTTCTTGGAGGTGGTCTTCTGCTCGATCGAGATGGCCGGCGACAACCCGTCGATATGGTCGACGTCGGGCTTCTGCAGCATGTCGAGGAACTGGCGGGCATAGGCCGACAGCGACTCGACATAGCGCCGCTGGCCCTCGGCATAGATGGTGTCGAAGGCGAGACTGGACTTGCCGGAGCCGGACAGCCCGGTGATCACCACCAGCTTCTCGCGCGGCAGATCGAGCGAGATGTCCTTGAGATTGTGCTCGCGCGCGCCGCGGATGGAGATGAATTTGGAGGTCATGCTGACTGCAATGTCGGCGCGGGCGCCGGGTTAGACAAGGGCCGCAAAGGCTTAGTCCCCAACAGGTTGGCGGGCAAGGGCTGGCTCGGACGGAAGGGTAACGCGGCTAGATCAGCGCGAGTTTCTTTAAGCGCGACCTGATGGCGCCGGGTTTGCGGCCCAGCCGGGCGGCGATCGCCGCCACCGTCTCGCCCTGGTGGTGACGCCGCTTGAGGTCGCTCTCCTCGGCCTCGCTCCACGGCGCATAGGCCTGGGCATGGGTCTCCCGCATCGCCGCCACCTCGTAGCTCTTGGGGTAGCCCGACGATCTGGGCGCGCGCGGCGCATCTGAGGCGGGCTTGGGCGGGCTCGCCTCACAGGCGGCGAGAAACGCCGCTTCCTGGCTCGCCAGCATCGCCGCGTTCGGTGTCGACGCGGCCCGCGCCGCCTCGGAATTGGCGCGGAACTCGGCATCCTTCTCGACCGCGCGCGGATGCACGCGCAAGGCGCGCTCGTTCAGCCCCAACAGATGCAAGCCCGCCAGGGTCCGCAGCCGCGACAGCGCGACATAACCCTGGCCGTACTCGAAGGCGCGCGAGAGGTCGATCACCGCCGCATCGAGCGACATGCCCTGGCTCTTATGCACGGTCATCGCCCAGGCGAGCCGCAGTGGAATTTGCGTGATGCTTGCCCGCTCCTGGCCTCCCTCGTCGATCTTCCAGGTGGCGGGCTCGGCCACGATGCGCTTGCCGCCGCGCGTCGCCACCACCGGGTAGCCGTCGTCGTCATCGAAATCCTCGACCACCCCGAGCGTGCCGTTGACGTAGCGGCCGCCCTGGTCGTTCCGGGTGAACATCACCGCGGCGCCGGTCTTCAGCGCCAGCATCTCCGGGGAGAGGCAGCCGCGCTTCAGCGCCTGCACGAACGGTTCGGGCCCCTTGGCGGTCATGGTGAAACCGTGCGTCTTGCCGCCGAGCTTGTCCAATTGCTGCCGGTTGATGTCGTCCACGGCGGCGTTATGGGTGAACAGCCGCGTGCAGCCTTCGGGCCAGCGTCCTTGGTCGATCATCCGGCTCGCCAGACGCTGGCGATGGGCGGCGCCGCAGGCATTGGCGCGGATGGCGTCGAGCACGTCGAGATAAGGGCGGTCGCTCTGCCGGTGCTGCTCGGAGAGGTAACAGACCATCGGCGCGAGATCGCGCCAGGAGGAAGAGGCATGGGCGAACTCCGCGCCAAAGGCGTCCTCGCCCTGGGCCAATGGCAGCATGCCCGGCTCCGCGCCGCGGCGGACGACCGGCGGGAGCTGAAAGAAGTCGCCGACCAGCACCATCTGCAAGCCGCCGAACGGCGACGCGACACCCCGGATATGGCGGCACACCGTGTCCACCAAAGTGAGGCTCCGCGCCGGCAGCATCGAGATTTCATCGATGACCAGCACTTTGGCCCGCTCGATGCGGGTGGCGAGACGGCGATTGGCGGCGAGCGTATCGAGATCGCGCCGGTGCAGCGCGTCGCGCACGCCGATCCCGCTCCAGGCATGGATGGTCACGCCATGCCCGTGCGTAGCGGCGATGCCGGTGGAGGCGGTGTAGGCGTAATCCACGCCGTGCTGCTTCAGCCATTGCAGATAGCGGTTGACCGTATGGGTCTTGCCGCTGCCCGGCTGGCCGGTGAGGAAGATGGCTGCGCCGGTCTTGAGCAGAGCCAGCGCCTCGTCCTGTGTCATGCCTTGAACGCCCTCGTGCCCAGCGGACTTAAGCCGCCGGTTCGGTGCCACCATCCATCATACTCTGACGAGGCGAGGCTAGAGTCCAAGGATGACGGCGTGCGGCCGGCTCGTGCATAGATGCTGGCCCCCATGACTCTTGCCCGCACGCCTCTCTCCCGCGCCCAGACCAGCCTCCTCGTCGCCGGCATCGTCGCCGCCGCGGCGCTGACGCTCTACCTCATGGGCCATCCGCTCATCTGCACATGCGGTTACGTCAAGCTCTGGCATTTCGATGTGCAGAGCGCGGAGAACTCCCAGCACCTGATCGATTGGTACACGCCCTCGCACGTCATCCACGGCTTCATCTTCTATTGGCTGCTCTGGCTCCTGTCCCGCGTGGATGCCGATGTCGTTCGGGCTCGGCTGGTGCTGGCCGTCGCCATCGAGGCGTCGTGGGAGGTGGTCGAGAACACCGATTTCGTCATCAATCATTATCGCGAGATGACCATCTCGCTCGATTATTACGGCGACAGCGTCATCAACTCGGTGATGGACATTCTATTCATGGTGGCGGGCTTCACCCTCGCGGCCTGGTGGCCGGTCTGGCTCACGGTCGCCGTCGGCGTCGCGCTCGAGCTGCTCGTCGGCGCCATGATCAGGGACAATCTGACGCTGAACGTGCTGATGTTCGTGTGGCCGCTCGACTCCGTGCTGCAGTGGCAGCAGGGACGCTAGCGCATCAAATCCGAACTTCGATGCCGAACCCCATGCGCAGAATCAGCCAGAGAAATACCGCGACCGTCGGATAGAAGGTGATGCCGAAGCCGAACGCGCGCACATAAGGGTTGTAGTGGTAGCCGACCCAGAACAGCATCCGGCCGAGCACGAACAGCGCCGTGAGGATGATCAGGGCGCGGGCCTCCTCGGGCGGACAGTAGAGCGCCATGCCCGCATTGCCGATGAAGTAGAGAATGAATTGCTCGACCGTGTTGAGGATGAAGCGGTTGTTGATGTCGACCGCCGAATTGGGCTTGGGCGACCGGCCCACGAACATGGACGGGTCGAGACGCTGCGCGGCGACGATGCAGATGGCCAGCACCGCCGGCATAATGGCGATGACCGCATCCTTGATGACGAGGGCGATGCGATCGCCCAGCGTCCAATCGGTCGGCACCCAGTGCCAGAGCAGTTTGGCGATGGCGAACACGGCGGCGGCGAACAGCCAGTTGCCGACCAGGACGAAGATGAACGGCCATTGCCGCGGCGTGAAGCCGAGCACTTGCGAATGAGGATGCCGCCGCGCGCCGGTCTGGCGCTTGGGAACTTGCCGCTGATCGACCGAACGCTGCATGTGTTTATTGTCCCCGCTTAAGAGCCGGCCGTCAGGCCCGTGACGCCGCCCCTGGACCCCATCTTGGAATGTTGTTGCCTAAAGGCATAGGGCCCACGTCCCTAAAGCTCAAGATGCGAGGGCTGGACGCGTGAGAACAAAACGTGTACAACAATTTCGTGTCGCCTGGCCTGTGGACAGGGCCTTTGCCGTCTGGCAGGCGGCGGTACGAGGGCAGTAGAGTGGGGCCGGCATAAGCCCAACAGCCCCGCGTGGAGGTCTCGTTATATGGCCGGATCGGTCAACAAGGTCATTCTGATCGGCAATCTCGGTGCCGACCCCGAAATTCGCCACACCCAAGACGGCCGGGCCATCGCCAATCTGCGGGTGGCCACCAGCGAGAGCTGGCGCGACAAAGCGAGCGGCGAGCGGCGCGAGAAGACCGAATGGCATCGCGTGGTCATCTTCAACGAGAATTTGGCGAAGATCGCCGAGCAATATTTGAAGAAGGGCTCCAAGGTCTATCTCGAGGGCTCGATCCAGACCCGCAAATGGGAAGACCAGCAGGGACAGGAGCGCTACACCACCGAGATCGTGCTCCAGGGCTTCAACGGCCAGCTCACCATGCTCGACGGCAGACGCGACGGCGCGGGCGAGGGCGGCGAGCCGCGCGGCGGTAGCGATTTCGGACGATCCAAGGCGCTGAGCGGCGGGGGCAGCGGCGGCGCTTCGTTCGACAAAGAGCTCGACGACGAGATCCCGTTTTAACCCTTACCGCCGATTACCGCGGTGCGCAGCAACCGTTAGCCGCCGGCGTTAAGCACGACGCTTAACGCTGTGCAGAGCCGGCGCTGTCGGACAAGCATTGCCCTCGGTATGGTCCTTGCAAGGGTGGGAAGCGTGAGCGACGACCGGGCCCGCGCTTCGTTACCCACCTAGGACACGGAATGGACCGATGGCGAACACGATCGCCGCTTTGCTGCAAGGCAGAGACAACAATTTTAATCTGATTAGATTCGTCGCGGCCTCGGCCGTGATCTTGGATCACAGCTTCGCGCTGGTCGCGCCCGAGCGGGCGGCGGGCGCGCTGGTCGATTTGGAGGCGCTCGAACTCGCGCGCGTCGCGGTCGACGTGTTCTTCATCGTCTCGGGCTTTCTCGTCACTCGCAGCGTGCTCACCCAGCCGACCCTGGTCGACTATGCCGTGGCGCGCTTCCTGCGCCTGTTTCCCGCGCTGCTCGCCACCTGCATCTTCATCGCCTTCCTGCTCGGTCCGGCGGTGACGTCGGTCTCGCTCATAGACTATTTCTCCGATCCGCGGCCCTGGCTCTATGTCCCGCTGACCGCCTCGCTCGTCACATATACGATGACGCTGCCCGGCGTGTTCGCGCATGTGCCCGAGGCCGGGCTGATCGACCCGCCGCTGTGGACCCTGCGCTATGAGACGGCCTGCTACATCTTGCTTGGAGCTTTCGCTCTGGTGGGCCTGCTTGCCACCAGGGCCCGGGCGTCCCTGACTTTGGCCGGAATTTTCGCCGCCTATCTGTTCGTCACCTTCGCGACGCCGTGGCGCGGGGAGATCGCCGCGATCGACAGCATCGCCCGGTTCGTCCTCTGCTTCTTCGTCGGCGGCGCGTTCTACCTCTATGCCGACAAGATCAGACTCGATTTGCGGATCGTGGTGGCGCTCGCGCTTGGTGGCGGTGCTGGCGGTTGGCACCGGGGCCTTCGAAGCGGCGTTCACGGTGGTGCTCGCTTACGGCGTTCTGTGGTTTGCGCTGGTGCCGGGCGGCGCACTCCGGCGCTTCAATCTGATCGGCGACTATTCCTACGGCCTCTATATCCTCTGCTTCCCCATCCAGCAGACTTTTGTGGCGTTCGACCCTGCCATCGGCCCGTGGGCGTTGTTCCTGTGCAGCTTCCCCGCCGTGCTCGCGGTCGCGATCTTGTCATGGCATTTCATCGAGCATCCGGCGCTCAGGCAGAAGGCCTGGGCCGGCGACAGCGTGGGCAGCCTGTTGCGCGGCGGCCAGCAAAGACTAACCGCTCTGCTTGGCCGCGGCACGGCGCCGAAGGTCCAGAGCCGGGCGGGCTAACACCTCGCAGCCCATAAAGAAGCCCGGCCTGCGTAAAGCAGACCGGGCTCAATGGTTCTACGCTCTAGCGTGGAGCGTTACTCGGCAGGCCGATCCTCGCGGTCGCCCTTGTTCTCGCCCACGGTGACCTTCTGCTCGGCCAGCGTCTCGTAATCCGGGGCCGAAGCCAGCGTCTCCTGGCTCACATTGGCGATCACTTTGATAGCGCCGTTCTCGTCACGGACGAATCTCAGGTCCTGGTAGCCCAGGGCCACGTCCTTCTCGCCGAGACCGAGGAAGCCGCCGGTGCCGACCAGCACGGCGATGACCTTGCCGCTCTCGTCGGTGACGAGGTCGTTGATGTCGCCGATGGACTCATCCTGACTGTTGACCACCGTCTGGCCGATCAGGTTCGAGGCCAGCATATCGGTGCTCTCCTGCTTGGTCAGGAATCTCGGCGCGGCCGAGGCACTCTCCGCCGGCTTGACCGGAATGATGGACTCAGGGGCCTGAGTGGACTGCGACGGCGATGCGTCGTCCGGAGCGGACGGCATCATCTCCGACGATTTGTCCGGAGTTGCGTCAGGGTTCGCCTGGTCGCCCGGAATCGGCGCGGCGGGCTCCGACGGCATGGACGGCATGGCCTCGGACGGCTGTGCCGGATCCTGCAGGGCCGGAGGAGTCTGGGGCTGTTCGGTCGCATCTTGCGCCAGCGCCGGGGTGAGACCCAGCAGCAGGCCGATGGCCGTAGTTGCAAGAAGTCGATTCATTGTGTCGCTCCGTCTGTTGTTCCTGGGGTTGGGGGGAGTTTATTGTTTTTCACGGCCGAGCCGAGCGTGTGGCCCTGGCCGCCTATCCAGTAAACGTTCGACCCGACTCGTTCGTTCCCGCATTTTGTGAGTCCGCATATCGTCAGACCACTGACGAACCCCGCACGGCGCGGCGCCGAATCGGCCCGGGCGCATGCCACGTAACATGCTGAGAAACAAGAGAAAAACAATGACGGCAACGGCCCCTTCAGGCTTGCAGCCGAACCGCCAAATCAGCTATAGAAAGAAGTCTTACGGCCATCGTTTTCGGTCCTGCGCGTGGACGGTTTTGCCATCCCGCCGCCGAGAGCGTGGACCTCGCTCATCTCGTTAGAATAGGCGTTCTCCGACCTTGGCTGACAACGACACCCCAGAGGTCGAGGGCCCGGCTCCCTCCGACATCAGACCCGTCTCGCTCATCGACGAGATGAAGCGCTCTTATCTCGATTACGCCATGAGCGTGATCGTGTCGCGCGCGTTGCCCGATGTGCGCGACGGGCTCAAGCCCGTGCATCGCCGCGTGCTGTTTTCGATGCACGAGAACAATTACACGCCGGACCGCCCCTACAACAAATCGGCGCGCGTCACCGGCGACACCATGGGTAAGTACCACCCGCACGGCAACCAGGCGATCTACGACGCGCTGGTGCGCTTGGCGCAGGAATTTTCCATGCGCCTGCCGCTGATCGACGGCCAGGGCAATTTCGGCTCGGTCGACGGCGATCCGCCCGCGGCCGAGCGCTATACCGAGGTCAGGCTGGCGCGCCCGGCCATGTCGCTGCTCGACGACCTGGAGAACGACACCGTCGATTTCCAGCCGAACTACGACGGCCGCGAGCGCGAGCCCATCGTCCTGCCCGCGAAATTTCCCAATCTGCTGGTGAACGGCGCCTCCGGCATCGCCGTCGGCATGGCCACCAACATCCCGCCGCACAATCTGGGCGAGGTGATCGACGCTTGCGTCGCCTATCTCGACAATCCGGCCATCGGTATCGAGGAGCTGGTGGAGATCGTGCCGGGCCCCGATTTCCCGACCGGCGGCCTCATTCTCGGCCGCACCGGCATCCGCTCCGCCTATCACAAGGGCCGCGGCTCGATCCTGATGCGCGGCCGCGTCACCACCGAAACCGTGCGCAAGGAGCGCGAGGCGCTGATCATCACCGAGATCCCGTATCAGGTGAACAAGGCGTCGATGGTCGAGAAGATCGCCGATCTGGTGCGCGAGAAGCGGATCGAAGGCATCGCCGACATCCGCGACGAGTCCGACCGTCAGGGCATGCGCGTGGTGATCGAGTTGAAGCGCGACGCCATGGCCGACGTGGTGCTGAACCAGCTCTACCGCTTCTCGCCGCTGCAAAGCACCTTCGGCGCCAACATGGTGGCGTTGATCGGCGGCAAGCCGGAGGTGCTCAATCTCAAGGACATGGTCCGCGCCTTCACCGAGTTCCGCGAGGAGGTGATCGGCCGCCGCATCAAGTTCCTGCTGCGCAAGGCGCGCGACCGCGCCCATATCCTGGTCGGCCTGGCGATCGCCGTGGCCAATATCGACGAGGTCATCGCCGTGATCCGCAAAGCGCCCGATCCGGCCGCGGCGCGCGAGCAGTTGATGGCCCGCGATTGGCCGGCCCAGGACGTGGTCGCGCTGGTCGAGCTGATCGCCGACCCGCGCCACAAAGTGTCGGCCAAAGGCACGTACCGCCTGTCCGAGGAGCAGGCCCGCGCCATTCTCGAGCTTCGTCTCCAGCGCTTGACCGCGCTCGGCCGCGACGAGGTGGCCGACGAGCTCACCAAGCTCGGCCAGCAGATCGGCGATTACCTCGACATCTTGCGGTCCCGCGCCCGCATCGTGTCGATCATCAAGGACGAGCTCGCGGCGATCAAGGCGGAGTTCGGCACGCCGCGCCGCACCGAGATCACCGAGATGGAAGGCGAGGTTGAGGACGAAGACCTGATCCAGCGCGAGGACATGGTCGTCACCGTCAGCCACAAGGGCTACATCAAGCGCGTGCCGCTGTCCGCCTACCGCGCCCAGCGTCGCGGCGGCAAGGGCCGCGCCGGCATGGCCACCCGCGACGAGGATTTCGTCACCCGCATCTTCATCGCCAACACGCACACGCCGGTACTGTTCTTCTCCACGCGCGGCATGGCCTACAAGATGACGGTGTGGCGGCTGCCGCTGGCGGCGCCCCAGGCGCGCGGCAAGGCTCTGGTCAATCTGCTGCCGCTCGGCAAGGACGAGACCATCACCACCATCCTGCCGCTGCCCGAGGACGTCGCCTCGTGGGCGAAGCTCGACGTCATGTTCGCCACCAATTACGGCAGCGTGCGGCGGAACAAGCTGTCCGACTTCATCGAGGTGCGCCAGAACGGCAAGATCGCCATGAAGCTCGATGCCGGCGACCGCATCATCGGCGTCGACGTGTGCAACGAGCGGCAGGACGTGCTGCTCACCTCGCAGGACGGTCAGGCGATCCGTTTCCCGGTGACCGATGTGCGGGTGTTCAAGGGCCGCGAGTCGCCGGGCGTCCGCGGCATCAAGCTTGGCAAGGGCGATGAGGTGATCTCCATGGCCATCCTCGGCCATGTCGAGGCCGACGCCGCCGAGCGCACCACCTATGTCCGGCAGGCGAACATGATGCGCCGGGGCGGCGGCGTCGAGGTCCAGGAGCCCGAGGTCGACGCCGAGAATGGCGTGGAGACCGTGGTGCTGAGCCCCGAGCGCTACGCCGAGCTCAGCGCGCATGAGGAGTTCGTGCTGACCGTGTCGGAGAACGGCTACGGCAAGCGCACCTCCGCCTACGAGTACCGCATCTCCGGCCGCGGCGGCAAAGGCATCATCGCCATGGTCGTCAACCAGCGTAACGGCAAGCTGCTCGCCTCGTTCTCCGTCGAGGAGACCGACCAGATCATGCTGGTCACCGATGGCGGCCAGCTGATCCGCGTGCCGGTCCGGGACATCTCCATCATGGGGCGCTCGACCCAAGGGGTGATCGTGTTCTCGACCGGCGAGGGCGAGCGCGTGGTCTCGGTCGAGCACATCCCCGACGAGAATGGCGGCGAAGTGACCGACGGCGAGGAGGACGGCCCCGAGGTCGCGGAGTAGGGGTCCTGAGCGGGCGATTAGCGCCTTGCCCACGGCCAAGCTACGCGGCTAGAAGGTGGCCACGCGAAGGGTGACAGCCATCGCGCTTGGGAGTGCCGGTATGCGCGTGGGCCTTTATCCTGGAAGCTTCGACCCCGTCACTTACGGCCATGTCGATATCGTGCGGCGTGCCGCCCATCTGGTCGACAAGCTGGTGATCGCCGTCGGCACCCATCACGACAAGCATCCGCTGTTCACCGCCGAGGAACGCGTGAAGCTGAGCAAAGAGGTCCTGACCCCGGTGGCCAAGGAGATCGGGCTCAAGCTGGTGGTGACGACATACGGCAATTTGACGGTCGATGCCGCCAAGGATGAAGGCGCCACCGTGGTGATCAGGGGCCTGCGCGACGCCGGCGATTTCGACTACGAGATGCAGATGGCCGGCATGAATCAGGCCCTTGCGCCCGAGATCGAGACCGTGTTTCTCGCCTCCTCGCCCGAGGCCCGCCACATCGCGGCGAGTCTCGTCCGCCAGATTGCCGCAATGGGGGGCGATGTCTCGTCCTTCGTGCCGAAGGCCGTGGCCGCGGCCCTCACCAAGAAATTCGCCGGCTAGACCGGTTCCCGCCAATCGTTTCCAAGGAGGTGTCATGAAATTTCAGGCAAGCATCGCGTTCGCCGCTGCGCTCGCGCTTTTCGGTCTGGCCGCGCAAGGTTCGGCCCGCGCCGGCGATCTGTCCGATCCCGCCAGTCTCAACGAGAAGGCGCCGGCGGTCTATCAGGCGAAATTCGATACCAGCAAAGGCGCTTTCGTGATCGAGGTGCATCGCGACTGGGCGCCGAACGGCGCCGACCGCTTCTACAATCTGGTGAAGAACGGCTTCTACAACGACGTACGGTTCTTCCGCGTGCTCGACGGCTTCATGGCCCAGTTCGGCATCAACGGCAATCCCAACCTGTCCGCCGTGTGGCGCAACGCCAACATCAAGGACGATCCGGTCAAGCAGAGCAACACGCGCGGCACCATCACCTTCGCCACCGCCGGCCCCAACACCCGCACCACCCAAGTGTTCATCAATTTTGGCGACAACGCCGGACTCGACGGCCAAGGCTTCTCGCCGTTCGGCAAAGTGGTGTCGGGCATGGATGTGGTCGATTCGCTGTATGGCGGGTACGGCGAAGGCGCCCCCAACGGCGCGGGTCCCGACCAGGGCCGCGTCCAGAGCCAGGGCAACGCCTATCTGGAGAAGTCGTTTCCCAAGCTCGACTACGTCAAGACCGCGACCATCGTGCAATAAGCCTGAAACGGGCCGAGGAGGATTTTGATCATGGCTAAACCCGACGACACTCTCATCATCGACACCACCAAAGGCCGCGTGACGGTCGAGATGCGGCCCGATCTGGCGCCCGGCCATGTCGCCCGCATCAAGGAGCTGGCGCGCAAGGGCTTCTATGACGGCGTGCCGTTTCATCGCGTGATCGAAGGCTTCATGGCCCAGACCGGCGATCCGACCGGCACCGGCAGCGGCGGCTCGGGCAAGAAGCTCAAGGCCGAGTTCAACAAGGAGCCGCATACCAGGGGCGCAGTGTCGATGGCGCGGGCGCAATCGCCCGACTCTGCCGACAGCCAGTTCTTCATCTGCTTCGACGATGCGAGCTTCCTCGACCGCCAATACACGGTGTGGGGCCGCGTGACCGACGGCATGGAGAATGTCGACAAGATCAATCGCGGCGAGCCGCCGTCCAACCCCGACAAGATTCTGACTGTGCGGGTCGCCGGCGATCAGGCCTAAGCGCGGACGGCCGTGCGCGTCGACGACTTCGATTATCATCTGCCGGAGGAGTTGATTGCGCTGCGCCCGGTCGTCCCGCGCGACGCGGCGCGGCTGTTGGTGATCGAGCCTGGAGCCGAGCCGCCGCTGGCCGACCGCATGATCCGCGAGCTTCCCGGATTGCTCGCGCCCGGCGATGCGCTGGTGTTCAACGACACGAAGGTTATCCCGGCCGAGCTTAGCGGCGTGCGCCGGCGCGACGAGGCAAGCGCGCACGTCTCCGTCACCTTGACCGAGCGGCTCGACGATCATCGTTGGCGGGCCTTGGCGCGCCCGGCCAAGCGGCTCAAGCCCGGCGACCGCATCGAGTTCGGGGCGGGGAGCAATGCGTGCCTGCTCGGCAGTCTTGCCGCCATCGTGGAGGCCCGCGGCGAGGGGGGTGAGGTGACGCTTGCCTTCGACCTTGCCGGGCCTGCGCTCGACGAGGCGATCCATGCGCAGGGCGCCATGCCGCTGCCGCCTTACATCGCTTCGCGCCGTGCCGCCGACGCGCGCGATGCGAGCGATTATCAGACGGTCTACGCGCGCGAGGAAGGGGCGGTCGCCGCGCCGACCGCGGGGCTGCATTTCACCGATACGCTCATGCAGGCGCTTGCCGAGCGGGGCATCTCCGAGCATTTCGTCACGCTCCATGTCGGACCTGGCACGTTCCTGCCGGTCAGGGCGGACGACACCGAGGGCCACCATATGCACGCCGAACAGGGTCACGTCGGCGCCGAGACCGCGGCGGCGCTGAACGCGGTGAAGGCGAGGGGAGGAAAGATCGTGGCCGTCGGCACCACCTCGCTCAGGCTGCTGGAAAGCGCGGCCGGGGAGGACGGGCAACTCGCGCCCTTTGACGGGCAGACCGCTCTGTTCATTACGCCGGGCTATCGCTTCCGCGTCGTCGATCGCCTCTTGACCAACTTCCATTTGCCGCGCTCAACCCTGTTCATGCTGGTCGCCTCGTTCTCGGGCCTCGATCTGATGAAGCGCGCCTACGCCCATGCCGTGGGCGAGCGCTACCGCTTCTATTCCTATGGCGATGCCTGCCTGCTCAGCCCCGCACGAGTGTCCGATGGGTGAGTCCTTCTCCTTCACGATCAAGGCGCGGGACGGCCACGCGCGCACCGGCGCCATCGTCACGCCGCGCGGGGTGGTGCGCACGCCGGCCTTCATGCCGGTCGGCACCGGCGCCACGGTCAAGGCCATGTTCCCCGAGGATGTGGCGGCCACCGGCGCCGATATTCTGCTCGCCAACACCTATCACCTGATGCTGCGCCCCGGCGCCGAACGCATCGCGCGGCTCGGCGGTCTGCACGCCTTCATGCATTGGGACAAGCCGATCCTCACCGATAGCGGCGGCTACCAGGTGATGTCGCTGGCCAAGCTCCGCCGCATCGACGAAAGCGGCGTCACCTTTCAGTCCCATATCGACGGCGCCACCGTCGCGCTCAGCCCCGAGCGCGCCATCGAGGTGCAATGCCTGCTCGGCGCCGACATCCAGATGGTGCTCGACGAATGCACGCCGTTCCCGGCGTCGCGCGACGAGGCCAAGACCTCGCTCGAGTTGTCGCTGCGCTGGGCGGAGCGCTCCAAGGCCGCGTTCGCGGCGATGAGCGCGCCGGGCCAAGCCTTGTTCGGCATCGTGCAGGGCAGCATCTATCCCGATCTGCGCGAGGGGAGCGCCCGGGCGCTGATCGAGCTCGGCTTCGACGGCTACGCCATTGGCGGGCTGGCGGTCGGCGAAGGGCAGGCGCGCCATGCTCGACATGGTCGAGATCACCACCGCGGTGCTGCCGCAAGACCGTCCGCGCTATCTGATGGGCGTCGGCACGCCTGACGATTTGCTCCAGTCGATCGCGCGCGGCGTCGATATGTTCGATTGCGTGATGCCGACCCGCTCGGGGCGTCATTGCCAAGCCTTCACCTGGGGCGGCAAGCTCAATCTGCGCAATGCCCGCTATGCCGACGACGCCACGCCGCTCGATCCGGAAAGTGCGTGCCCGGCGGCGCGATACGAGCGCGCTTATCTCCATCATCTGGTGAGATCGGGCGAGACGCTCGGCGCCATGCTGCTGTCTTACGCCAATGTCCAGTTCTATCAGGAGCTGATGGGCCGCGCGCGCGAGGCGATCGGACAGGGCCGCTTCGCCGCGTTCGCCGCCGAAATGCGCGCGCGTTACCGCGCCGCGGGCGAGGCTGACGACAACGGCGCCTAGATGATGGCGTCGATGTCGGAGGCCGGTCCGCCTTTGATCTGCTTGCGCTCGCGCGACAACAGATAAAGTCCCGACACGATGACGATGGCGGCGCCCGACAGCGTCCACCAGGTCGGCACGTCGCCGAACACGAGAAAGCCCAGCGTCGACATCCAGATCAGCCCGAGATAGATGAACGGCGCCAGCACCGCGGCCGGTGCGCTGCGATGGGCGAGGATCAACAGCCAATGGCCGAGCCCGCCCCAAAAGCCGAGCGAGGCGAGCAGCAGCCATTGGCCCATGGTCTCCGGCGTGTCCCACGCCGCGATGGCAAACGGCGCCAGCACCAGAACCCCGGCGAGCGGCGTATAGGTCTGGGTCACCGCCGCCGGGTCGAACGCGGCGAGATAGCGCGTGGCGAGATTGTAGAACGCGTAGCCCAAGGTCGCGATCAGCGCGAGCAGCATCGCCCAATGCACCGTGCCGATGCCGGGATGGAACACCAGCAGCACGCCGAGGAAGCCGGCGATGATCGCGAGCATGCGATGCCAGCCCACCCATTCATTGAGCAGCGGGCCGGCCAGCGCCGCCACCAGCAGCGGGGTCAGGAAGAAGATAGTGATGGTTTGGTCGAGCTGGAGGTAGCGCAGCGCGACGAAGTTGAAGCCGGTGGTCACCACCATCAGCGCCGAGCGGAAGATCTGGAGCCACGGCTTGGCCGAGCGCAGCGACGGCCGGAGCGCGAAGGGCCACAGCACCACGGCGCTGAACACCACATGGCCGACGAAACGCAGCCAGGTCACCTGGGCGACCGGCACGCGCTCCGCCACCACCAGGTATTTGGCCGACGAGTCGAGCGCGGCGAAGCACAGCGTGGCGATTGCCATCAGCCCGATCGCCGTCAGACGCTGGCGCCGGTCGGTGGCGGAAAAATCAGGGCCGGGGGTCATGGCTGCGTGGTTCTGCATCAATCTTTGATAAAACGCCATCCGCGGCTAAGGTCGTCGGGCCGGAACGGCATCAACAGGGAGAAGCAATGTGGCTGACATTCGCGCCATGTGCGCCATCGGCCAGCGGGGCCAGCTCGGGCTGAACGGCAGGCTGCCCTGGGAGGGCAACAAGGGACGCGAATATGTTGCCGATGTGGCGCGGTTCTTCGACGTCACCCGCGGCCATGTCATCGTCGCCGGCCCGACCACCATCGCCTCGATCCCGCAATTCGCCTATGAGGACCGCACCATCTGCGAGATCCGCTCGGTCAATCATCCCGACGAGGTGCTGGCCTGGTTTCCCGACCGCGTGATCTATATCGGCGGCGGTCCCCCGGTGTGGGCGACCTATGCGCCCTATATCCAACACTGGGACATCACGCGGCTGCCTTATGACGGCGAAGCCGACCGCTGGTTCGATCCGGCCTGGCTCGTCGCCGCGGCAAAATCCGGCTGAGAGTTTTGCGTTGTGGATTCCGAAAGCATGGCCGGAGATAGGTCGGGGAGGAGCGGCCGGAAGCGGCTAAAATGAGCGTGTCGGGGATCGGTCCGGAGGAACGGGCATGAACGTCTCACGTCATCGCTTGACTTACGTCGTTGCGGCTCTCGTCACCGCGCTCTCGCTCGTCAACGTGTCGTCGCTCGCCGCGACCGGCGCCACCAAGGACGAGGCGGTCGCCATGGTGAAAAAGGCGATTGCGTTCATTCAGACCGAGGGGCCGGCCAATGCCTACCCGGCGATCACCAATCCATCGGGCCGGTTCGTCGACCGCGACCTCTATATCGTGGTCTACGGCCTCGACGGCATGGTGCTGGCTCATGGCGCCAACGCCGATCGAGTCGGCACCAACCAGATTGCCGACACGGATCCCGACGGCAAGGCGTTCGTGAAGGAGCGCGTCGAACTCGCCGCGACCCGTCAGAGCTTTTGGCAGAGCTACAAATTCATGAACCCGGTGACCCACGAGGTCGAGCCCAAGGCGATGTATTGCGAACGGCTCGGCGAGACGGCGGTGTGCGGCGGGATCTATCAGCTCTGAATACTAAGACCCGCTCGAGCCGGGACCGCGCCGGATTTGCCGCGCGCCGCGATTGCGCGTGCCACAAAGCGGCGCGGCGCTCATAGGCAAGATTGTTAAGCGATCAGGCACAGAATCCCGGGAAACCCCGGAAATGGGGTGCGGCGTGATCGCCGGGCGCGGATTTTGGGTTCCGATTTGCACCAGTCAAGGCTACCATCATCGCGGCAAATCGGGGGCACGGGCACTCCTCATCTGCCTCTGGGATACCCAAATCCTCTGTCAGGGCTTATGGACTTTCGCCCCGCCCACGATCCCGAGGAGATCGCCATAGACACCGCCAACGATCCCGTCTTCTCCAGCGAGCAAATCGGCTGGCGCTTTGCCCTCGGCACGGTCGTTTTGATCGGGGCCTATGCGGCTTGGCCGCTCATTCCGGTGGTGATGATGACCGACCTCGAGCCGGGCATCAAAGCCGGGCTGTCGGGCCTGCTGGGCGCGACGCCCTTCATTTCCAAATTCGTCGCGCTGGCGATCATGGGCCGGCCGGCCTATTACTTCCTCAAGCGCACGGTGTTCAGCCGTCTCCGCCGCCGCGCCCCCGCGCATCCAGCCAAATAGTCGCCGTCACGCCAAGATAGAAAAAAGGCGCCAGCCCTGCGGCCGGCGCCTTGAATGCTGGTGTTGGGATGCGGGCCGCGTCTCAGTAGCAATAGTCCCAGTAGCCGCGATACATGTAGGGATCGGCCCAGTACCAGCACACCTCCGGGTCGGGCGCGTAAGGCACGATGCCGGCGCCGGTCGCAGCCAGAAGCGATCCGAGCACGACCCCGCCGAAGAACTCGCCGTAATAGGGCCGGTTCGACCAGCCGCGCACATAGGCGCGATTGTTCCAGTTCCTATTCCAGTTGTTGTTCCAGCGGTTGTTGTTGCTCCAGTTCTTATTGTTCCCGTATTTGTTGCCGTACCGGTTTCCGCCTTTGTTGCCGTTCCAATTGCCGTTTTTGTTACCGTTCCAATTGCCGTTTTTGTTGCCGTCCCAGTTGCCGTTTTTGTTGCCGCTCCAGTTGCCGCTTTTGTTGCCGCTCCAATTGCCGCCTTTGTTGCCGTTCCAATTGCCGTTATTGCCTTGCCGGTTTCCGTTACCGTTGCCGTCGCCTTTGCCCTTCTTGCCGTTCCAATTGCCGTTGCCGTTGTCGCGGTTGTCGGCAACCACGATCGCGCCATTCGGCGTCGAACTGCGCTGAGCCAGCGGGGCGGGGAGTAGGACCTCGGGCGGCGAGCTGGTCACGGCGTCGCTGACGCGCGCGAAAGCAGGAGATTGCGAGCCGGCGATGCCAAGGCCGAGCATGGCGGCGGCGGCGACGGCCAGTCCGCGGCGATACGAAGTTGCGTGAAAAATCATGGTGAGGTCTCCAATTCCGATTCGAACAAGCTGATGCCAAGCCTTGGTGGCCGATGTAAGACGCCGCAAAAATCCGAACCGCGGTGAAAGCGATGCTCCCTGCCTGGCGTCGATCACTCGAACCTAGCCGAAGGCGGATGTATCGGCCTTGAACCGGCCGTTCATCGGCGGTTCATCGAGCAGTCACGAAAAAGGGACGCCGGCCGAAGCCCGCGCCCCTGATGCCGTTCCGATCGGTCATTCACGTCAGCGTCAAAACATCTTCGCCCGGGCCGTCGGTTTGGCCTTGCCAGCGCGCGGTTCTGATCGCCTGAACCAGCGCCGAATAGAAGTTCGGCATGTCGAGGACTTTGTGGTCGGGACCGATATAGCCCTGGATCAGGCCGTGTGCGGTCGTGCGGGCTTCCGCTTCCCGGCGCGACTCGATGGCTTCCTGCTCCCTCACCAGTCGGCTCACCATCTCAGCTTGGTCGTTACGCATGGACTTACTCCCTCATGATGGCTCCCCCCTCGACGACAGCTTGGCAAAAGAAAACGGCCGGCCCGAGGCCGAACCGACGGAACCGCCTCGAGCGATGCGCGTTCAAGCTGCATCCGAGGGGGGATCTCACCATGAAAGCCGTCCCGAACTTCTTCAGGATTTGGGCTCACCGCAGCGCCGGCAGCATGTTCGGCGCCGCCGCAAGCCCGGTCATCCGCAACGGTGCGTTTCTCTGTTTCGAGGAAGAGGCCAGAGCGCAGGCCGAATGCGACCGGCTCAATGCCCGCCGGGGCGATGTGCACGTGCACTACAGCGTGATGCCCACTCATATCGAGGCATCGCTGCCGCAAGAGTTGAAGAGAAAGCCGACCGAGGCGCCGTCATTTCCCGCGCTGGCGACCGCGCCGTGCTTGGCCTCGGACCGCCGGACGCGCCGAACCGCCTAGCGACGCTAATCGTGTCCGGCCGGGCTGGTTGCGACCTCGACTTCGATCGGTACGGTCAAGTCGCCGCGCGAAGAGTTTTTTGGCAGGGGTGATACAGGCTGGCCGCTACAATTTGAGCGAACCTTAACTCCCCGAAGCCTGCCCCACAGCGCGCCGCGTAACCGGGCAAGCGCACCACCGACGCTCGATTCCGTTACCCTGACGTCGGGAAATTCCGCGATCTCGGCGTGAACGCCGTCTCTCCGCGACCGGAGCAGCGCACTCAGAACCAGCTTCGCCATGACAATTTCCACTCCTTGAGGGGACCGCTCAGTGTGGACCCTTCGACCGGGTTGTCGAGCGGCAATCGAACCAGCGCCATCGGTAAGCATTCCGTTAGATGGACGATTATCGCGGATATGCAATAGGGAACGAACCGGCGCAAGAAATAAGGCGCGGCAAGGTCACGCCGATCCGGGTTTTCCCATCCCTGAGGCTACTTGCCGATGTACGGCGGACTCTGCATCGAAGCCTGGTCGATCTGCACGCTGATATCCCGGCCAAAATCCATGGCGCCGGAGAAGAAGAGCAGCACGAAAACGACCATCAGGACGGCAGCCGCGACCCCCAAATTGTCGATGATTCGATCTCTCACGCCGTAGTTTCTAGCGACGTAGCTTTTGGTCACGGTCATGGCGATACCCCCTGGTAAGATGACCTGATCCGGCCTAACGCGAAACCCAACGCAGTGGTTCGCCCGCCCGACCTCAAAAGTGAGGAAAAGTGTCCGAGGACGACAAGAGCGCTTGCTGCAACCAGTGTAAGCAGCCTCTGACCGAGATCGACAATCACGGCGAACGTCTGACCGGCTGCGTAACGTGCAACCTATGGTCGACCGCCGGAGGAAAGCGCTGGAAGCGGTTGTCCGAAGAGGACCTCCGCGCGCTCCATCTGCTGGCTCGTCACGGCCGGCGACCATAGTCGCGGCCCAGCCGGCGAATGCGCCCGCCCAAGCGAGCGCCTGTTCACAGGTTTGTTAGGATTGTTCCGTAAGTTGGCCAGCATGCGCAACAGCGTGGCCAGGAATGTCCTACTATTGATGTTGGCGGCGTCCTTTGGCGCGGCTCTCGGCGCGGTGACGAAGTTCAGCTTCGGGCATGAGCTCGGAACTCCCGGCACTGCAACGCCTGAGCCGATGAAAAGCGCCCGGTCGGAGCCTTAGCGCTCCAGCCGAACCCGACGCGCTGCGATCTGAACGCAAGCTGAACAGATTGTTCAGTCTTTGTGCACGGACCCGTCGCTATTTAGTCCTCATGGAAGACCGCCTTGGCACGAACGGACGGTGCCGCCCCGACGGAACTCTGATCGGGCAGCGACATTGACCAGGTAAGCCGTGCTCACGGCGGTTTAGGAACAATCCCCCACAGGAGAAAAACTTATGGTTAGACGATACGCGAGTTTGACTGGTGCCGTTGCTGTCGTTTGCGCCCTTTCATTCGCGGTGCCGGCCCACAGCGTTCCGCTGACGTCATTGCAAGCCGATAGCGGCCTCACGCTCGTCAAGCAGGGCGGCGGCAAGGGCGGCAAGAGGCGGCAAGCACCACGGCGGAAACCACAACAAAGGTGGAAACAAGCATTGGAGCGGCAAAGGTCACGGCGGCAAGAAGTGGAGCAAGTACGGCAAGTGGCACGGCGGCGATCGCTACCGCGGCGGCTACTGGCGTAACGGCGTCTTCCTGACGCTGCCCTTCGTCGTCGGCGACCAGTGCTACGACTATCTCGATTGGCGTGACGGCGCGCCGCGCCCGGGCTGGTACTGGGTCTGCTAAAGTTTGTGCTTTCCTGTAGTAAAACGGCCTCGGAATTGCTCCGGGGCCGTTTCTTTTTACGCACGCACGATGCACCCTAAAGTAAAAAAGGCGGCGCCCGCCGAAACCAGCGCTATAATCCCCCAATAAGTCAACCGAACGAGGAAGAGAGCATGAGTCACAAGACATACGTGGCTGCCGCCATGATTGGCATCGTCGCCGCACTCAGTTTCGCTGGGCCGGTCGCGGCCGGAACCTGCCAATCGGTCAAGGCAAAGGGGCAGGCGGCAAAATTGCCCACGGCCCAGGCCTACGCGCAGGCCGACCTTAAACAGACGGCTAAAAGTATGGGTGGCAAGGTAACGCAGACCTCCACCAACTGCGTGCCCGGCCCGTCAGGCTACCGGTGCAAGATCGACGCTGTCGTTTGCCCAAAGTAACCGGAAGGATGATTGCAACATGATCAGAACGATAGGGGTGAGTTCGGTCCTAGCCGCCGCTTTACTGCTCTCTGCAGCGCCGGCCAAGGCCGACTGGCTGTGCGGACCGGACCAATGTGTTTGGGTCGAGTATGACGTTGTCGAGCCCGTCTATGCTCTAACCTGGGCACCGCCGATCAGACCGAGCTGTTTCTGGAAGCAAGGCATTTTCGGCCGCTGGAAGATGATCTGTCCGTAATCCCGTCGCCGATCTCGCGGATCTAGCAAAAGAGGTGCGCCGGCCGCAGCCGGCGTCCCTTCGCTGCAAATCAGGCTGGGCGGTGTGCGGTCTGGGCGGACATATAGAGCTGAGCCGATTGGAGTGCGGCACCGCCTGCTTCAGTCCATCGCGCTTCGCGTTCGACAACGGCGAAGCCATCGGCATAGCCACGCGCATTGCGCGCGATGAGGTCACGCGCCTCCTCGGTTTCTTCCTCGGTGAGAAGCCCTGATTGGAAGAGTCGGGTCACCGTATAGTGCATCCGCGCAACGACAAACGTGGCGTGTACGACACCTTCCATCGGCCGAGGATCGCTACGAAGGGGCGAGGGATAGAGTTCCGCCGGATCATTCTCCACGAGTGGCCTGCCCATTCCAAACCCGAACAGAAGCGCGTGCGCGCATTCATGCGCGAGCTGCTCGGCGATCTCGACCCGGCTCGCCTGACGCCTGGGCTTGAGGAAGAGCGCGCCCCAGAGCTGAAAGCTTGAGGCTCCGAATGGCCGCTCGCCGGGTTTGTCTACCAGCACGATCTCATGCACGAGCGTGCGTAGCTCGCCCGCCAGCGCCGGCGCGCCAGCTTCCAGCAGGTCTAAGGCATCGCGCACTCTTTTCGCCGTGCCGGCAAACTCGTCCTCGGTGAGCCTCCGTAGATCCTTCCCTATCTCTTGGTCATCATCGACGAGCCGGCGATAGCGAGCCGTTTGGCCCACGCCGAGATGGACATCATCGAGCGTCACGATGCGCAATTTATCGACGCAGCCGAAGTTCGGCGCGCAAAGCTCCGCGGCGATCCGTGAGGCCATAGCAATATTGTCGGAGAAAATCTTCAGTCCCGGCGTCCTGGCGTAGTTGGTGAGCCCGGCGGGATTCGAACCCACGACCCTCTGATTAAAAGTCAGATGCTCTACCGGCTGAGCTACGGGCTCTTAAGCGACCATATGGGCCGCTGCGACTCAAAAGCAATATTGCGCGTCGCCTTGCTAAACAACCCAAAATGCGGCATCCCCGCGGAGCTTGGCGCTTAATCCGCCGGGCAGGCCAGCTTCAGGGGGGAGGGGCCGGAGCGATGACCCGCAGGAAAGCCGGGAGAACGTGGCGCTACTGGCCGCGTCTTTTTTTCCTCATCCCGTTCGTCGCCATGCTGTGGGTGCCGTCCTACAACCGGGTCGAGCCTGAGCTCGGCGGCATTCCCTTCTTCTATTGGTATCAGCTCGGCTGGATCCTGCTCGGCGCGGCGATCGTCGCGCTGGTCCATGTGATCGAAACGCGCATCACCCATGTGACGCCACGCGCGGACAAGGGGCTAAAGCCGACGGATGTTCCCGGAGACATCCTGTGAAGCTCGACCTGACCGCCACGATCATTTTCGTCGCGCTGTTTCTGTTCGTCACCTGGCTCGGCTTCGCCGCGGCGCGCTGGCGCAAGGCCGATCTCAATCTGCTGCATGAATGGGGTCTCGGCGGCCGCCGCTTCGGCACCATGGTCACCTGGTTCCTGCTCGGCGGCGACCTCTACACCGCCTACACCTTCATTGCCGTTCCGGCGCTGGTGTTCGGCAAGGGAGCGATAGGCTTCTTCGCCGTCCCCTACACCATTCTCATCTATCCCATCCTCTACCTTGTGTTTCCGCGCCTGTGGAAGATCGCCCATGAGCGCGGTCATGTCACCGCCGCCGACTTCGTGCGCGACCGCTTCGGCAGCCGCATGCTCGCGCTCGCCTTCGCCCTGACCGGCATCGTCGCCACCATGCCTTACATCGCGCTCCAGCTGGTCGGCATGGAGGTGGTGATCGGCGCGCTCGGTTTTCCGGCGGGCGGGTTCGCCGGTCACATCCCGCTCATCATCGCCTTCATCATTCTCGCCGCGTTCACCTATACCAGTGGACTGCGGGCGCCGGCCCTCATCGCCATCGTCAAGGACGTGCTCATCTTCGTGACGGTGTTCGCCGCGGTGGTGATCATTCCGGCCAAGCTCGGCGGCTACGGCGCGATCTTCGCCAGCGTGCCGCCGGAGAAGCTGACCCTCCCGCCGCCGACCGGCGACAGTCTCGGCTCCTACAGCGCTTACGCCACGCTCGCGCTCGGCTCGGCCGTGGCGCTGTTCCTCTACCCGCACGCCATGACCGGCATCTTGAGCTCGTCGAGCGGCAACGTCATCAGACGGAACGCGGGCCTGCTCGCGGCCTATTCGTTCATTCTCGGGCTGATCGCGCTGCTCGGCTACATGGCGATTGCCGCCGGCGTGGATAGGGATCCGGCCTACGCGGCCGGCTTCGCCCAATACGGAGCGAATTTCGCCGTGCCTGCGCTGTTCCTCGCCTCGTTCCCGTCGTGGTTCGTGGGCGTCGCCTTCGCCGCCATCGCCATCGGCGCGCTGGTGCCCGCCGCGATCATGTCGATCGCCTGCGCCAATCTGTTCACCCGCAATCTCTACAAGGAGTTCATTCGTCCCGATTGCAGCGACGCCGACGAAGCGCGCATGGCCAAGATCGTCTCGCTGGTGGTCAAGATCGGGGCGGTGGTGTTCATCCTCGCCATTCCCCAAGCCTACGCCATCCAGCTTCAGCTGCTCGGCGGCATCTGGATCATCCAGCTGCTGCCGCCGCTCCTGCTCGGCCTCTATTCGCGCGGCTTCAATGCGCTGGCGCTACTGCTCGGCTGGGCCGCCGGGACCGCGCTCGGCACCTACATGGCTGCCACCCAGGGTTTTACCTCGTCGGTCTACCCGCTCGAAATCTTCGGCGTGACCGTGCCGGGCTACGCCGCCCTCTATTCGGTACTGATCAATTTTCTCATTGTGGCCGCGCTCTCGCCGCCGCTCGATCTCATCGCGCGCCGTGGCGCGGCGCCGGCCGCGCGCTGATCCTCGCCGCGCCGCAGCCAAGCTCCCCTCGACCGCCGCCCCAATCCTCGATAGGTTCGGGGCGCGATTCTTTAAGCTCTTCGATTAGGGAGGAGATTGACACATGGCAGACGACAATCAAGGCAGCAGGACATTCCTGGCGATCGTATTGGGCGGCATCGTGCTCGCTCTCGTCATCGCTGCCTTCTTTATGTACGGGCACAAAGGCGACACCAATGTGAAGGTCGAGCAGCCGATGACCGAGCAGCCGGCCGAGACGCCCGCGCCGCCGCCGGCCGAACCGCCCGCCGCTGAAGCGCCGGCCGAGGAAGCTCCGGCCATGGACGCGGAACCGCCGGCCGAGGAAGCCCCGGCCGAGGAAGCTCCGGCTGAAGCCCCGCCGCAATAGTCTGCGACATTTAGAGGCGGCCTCGTCATCGGGGCCGCCTCTGTTTTCCCCGCCGGGACGTGCCGCTCTCGCCGCTTCGTTCATCTGAGGTTCAGGGTGAACGCAGTCTTCTGGATGCCGAATTGGTGCTAGATTGTCGGCATCGTCAGCAGCAGCGGGAAACAGGCGAACATGGCGCTTGGAGGGTGCGTAGGGGCGCGATGGTGGCTGTTGGCCGCCTTGCTTGCCGTCGTTTGCTCCGGCGCCGAGGCCCAGGACAAAAAGAGCGAGATCGTGCCGGTCGAGGCGGCGAAGGTGGTCGCCGCGCCGCTCAGCGAGCAGGTGACCGCGATCGGCACGCTGCTGTCCGACGAGGCGGTGACGGTCAGCTCGGAGATTCCCGGGCGCCTCAAGGAGATCCATTTCCAGGAAGGCCAGCCGGTCGACAAGGGCGCGCCGCTCTTCACCCTCGACGATTCGGTCTATCAGGCGCAGCTCGCCGACGCCGAAGCCAAGCTCAAGCTCGCCGAGCAGACCCACAAGCGAACGTCTCAGCTGTTCAGCAATAAATACGCCACCGCCCAGTCGGCCGACGAATCGACCTCCAACGTCGCCGTGAATACCGCCGCCGTCGAGCTCGCCCGCGTGCAGCTCGAGAAGGCGCATATCGTGGCGCCGTTCTCCGGCATCGTCGGCCTGCGCCATGTCAGCGTCGGCGAGTACATCACCGCCGGGCAGGCGCTGGTCAATCTCGAGGCGATCGATCCGGTCAAGGCCGATTTCCGGGTGCCGGAGAAGTTCTTGCCGGCCATCAAGGTGGGACAGACCATCCTCATCAAGGTCGACGCGTTTCCCGACGATAATTTCGAGGGCAAGGTCTACGCCATCGATCCGCGCCTCGACGTGGCCGGCCGCAGCCTCCTGGTGCGGGCGCTGGTGCCGAACCAGGAACGGCGCCTCCGTCCCGGCTTGTTCGCGCGGGTGACCGTGCTGTTGCAGCTCAAGGAAGATGCCCTGACCGTGCCGGAACAGGCGATCGTGCCGCAAGGCGACAGCCAGTTCGTGTTCAAGATCGTCGACGGCAAGGTGCAGTTCACCAAGGTGGTCATCGGCATGCGGCGCGAGGGCAGGGTGGAGATTATCGAAGGCCTGACTGCCGGCGACCAAGTGGTGACCGCCGGCCAACTCAAGATCCGCGACGGCAGCGCCGTCTCCGTCGTCGGCGCCACCGGAGCCTAGGCCGTGACGCTTCCCGAACTTTCCATCAAGCGGCCGGTATTCGCCACGGTCTTGAGCCTCGTGCTCGTGTTGGTGGGCCTGGTGTCCTACGACCGGCTGTCGGTGCGTGAATATCCCGCCATCGATCCGCCGGTGGTCACCGTGCAAACGAGCTATCCGGGCGCGAGCGCGGCCATCGTCGAGACCCAGGTCACCCAAGTGCTCGAGGATTCGCTGGCCGGAATCGAGGGCATCGATTTCCTCACCTCGATCAGCCGCCAGGAATCGAGCCAGATCACCATCACCTTCAAGCTCGCCCGCAATCCCGATTATGCCGCCGCCGATGTGCGCGACCGCGTCGGGCGGGTGCGGGGGCGTCTTCCCGAGGAGATCGAGGAGCCGATCATCCAGAAGGTCGAGGCCGACGCCCAGCCGATCATGTATCTCGCCTTCTCCAGCGCCTCGCACAACGAACTCGAGATCACCGACTACGCCGACCGCTATGTGAAGGACCAGCTGCAGACACTGAACGGCGTGGCCGAAGTCCGGCTGTTCGGCGAGCGCGAATATTCCATGCGCATTTGGCTCGATCCCGAGCGCTTGGCTGCCTACCAATTGACGCCGCAAGACGTCGAAGCGGCGCTCAGGCGTCAGAATGTCGAAGTGCCGTCCGGCCGCATCGAGAGCCAGCAGCGCGAGTTCACCGTCCTCGCCGAGACGGATCTGCGCACGCCCACCCAATTCAACGATCTCGTGATCAAGGAAGCCAATGGCTATCTCGTGCGCCTGTCCGACGTGGGCCATGCCGAGCTGGGGGCGCTCGATGAGCGGCGCATCGTCCGCTTCAACGGCAAGCCGGCCATCGCGCTCGGTGTCGTCAAGCAGGCGACCGCCAACCCGCTGGAGGTATCGCAAGAAGTCAACAAGGTGCTGCCGGAAATTGCCGCGACGCTGCCCGAAGGCATGCAGGTTCGGGTCGCCCACGACAAATCGGTGTTCATCGCCGAGTTGATCAAGAACGTTTATCGCACCATCGGCGAGGCCATTCTCCTCGTCGTGATCATCATCTTCCTGTTCCTGCGGTCGGTCCGCGCCACCCTGATCCCGCTGGTGACCATCCCGGTCTCGCTGATCGGCGCGTTCGCCCTGATGTACCTGCTGGGCTTCTCCATCAACACGCTGACCCTGCTCGCGCTGGTGCTGGCCATCGGGCTGGTGGTCGACGACGCCATCGTCATGCTGGAGAACATCTACCGGCACGTGGAAAGCGGCATGGACCCGGTGAAGGCCGCGCTGCTCGGCAGCCGCGAGATCAGCTTCGCCATCGTCGCCATGACCATCACGTTGGCGGCCGTGTACGCGCCGATCGGCTTCATGACCGGAGTCACCGGCCGGCTGTTCACCGAGTTCGCCTGGACCCTGGCCGGCGCGGTCATCGTCTCCGGCTTCGTGGCGCTGACGCTGTCGCCGATGATGTGCTCCAAATTTTTGAAGCACCAAAGTCACCACAATTTGCTCTATCGCATCATCGACCGATTTCTGAACGGCATCACGTCAGGATATCGGGCCCTGCTCAAGGGCGCGCTCGCGGTGCGGCCGCTGATCCTGCTGCTTGGTCTCTGCGTAGCGGGATCGAGCTATTTTCTGTTCACGACCATCAAGGGCGAGCTCGCCCCGGTCGAGGACCAAGGGAACATCATCACCGTGTTCCGCGGTCCGGAAGGCGCCACGATCGAATACACCGACGCCTATGCCAAGACGCTCGAGGACATTGCTCTTGCCGTGCCCGAGGCCGATCGCGTTTTCGTCGTGGCCGGCAATCCGACCGTCTCGCAGGGACGGGTGATCTTGCGCATCAAACCCTGGGGCGAGCGCAAGCGCACCCAGCAGGAGATCGGACGTTCCATCGCGCCGCAGATCGTTGCCGTCCCGGGCGTCGTGGGGTTTCCCAGCAACCCGCCCTCGCTCGGTCAAAGCTCGCGTTCAAAGCCGATCAATTTCGTGATCCAGACCTCCAGGCCTTACGACGAGCTGCAGCAAATGGTCGATGCGCTGCTCGACAAGGTGCGTGACTATCCCGGTCTCGTCGATGTCGATACCGATCTACGCATGAATTCGCCGCAGCTCGATATCGCCGTGGACCGGGATAAGGCCGCGGCCATGGGCGTCGAGATCGACACGCTGGGGCGTACGCTCGAGACCATGCTTGGCGGCCGCCAGGTCACGCGCTTCAAGCAGGAGGGCGAGCAGTACGACGTGGTGGTGAAGATCGCCGACATCGACCGTCAGAATCCCGACGACATGCGCCGCATCTATGTGCGCAGCCGCGACAACTCCATGGTGCCGCTGTCCAACCTGATCACCATCAAGGAGACTGTGGCACCGAAGGAGCTCAACCATTTCGACCAGTTGCGTGCCGCCAGCATCACCGCCCAGCTGGCGCCCGGCTACTCATTGAGCGACGGACTGAACTTTCTCGAACAGGCGGCCAAGGAAGTGCTTCCGGCCACCGCCCATGTCGAATATGCGGGCGAGTCGCGCGAGTTCAGGGATGCGAGCGCCGGCATTCTGCTGACCTTCCTGCTCGCGCTCGCCTTCATCTATCTCGTGCTGGCGGCGCAATTCGAAAGCTTCACCGATCCCTTCATCATCATGCTGACCGTGCCGCTGTCGATTACCGGCGCGCTGCTGGCGCTGTGGTGGAGCGGCGGCACGCTGAACATCTATAGCCAGGTGGGCCTGGTCACGCTGATCGGGCTGATCACCAAGCACGGCATTTTGATCTTGGAATTTTCCAATCAGCTCAGAGCCAAGGGCATGCCGATGCGCGAGGCGGTGATCGAGGCCGCTGCGTTGCGGCTGCGGCCGATCCTGATGACCACCGGCGCCATGGTGCTCGGCGCCGTGCCGCTTGCGCTCGCCACCGGCGCCGGCGCCGAGAGCCGTCAGGACATCGGCTGGGTGATCGTCGGCGGCCTTCTGGTCGGCACGCTGTTCACGCTGTTCGTGATCCCGGTGGTCTACACCTATCTCAGCCGGCGGGTGTTCATCGAGGCCGACGATGACCTGACGGCCGACACGTCGAGACCGGCTCTGCCTGCGCCGCGAACCGCGCAAACCGCGCGAGGCGCTCGAACCGGCCGAGTAGGGGTGCCCAAAAAGAAGAGCCCCGGCGCGGGGAGTGCCAGGGCTCGTACGCATTACACAGAACGCACTACCGACCCAGACTGAACACAACTGGGCAACTACAGCATGCCTTCACCCTGTGGCAGTTTTTTGACGGTTCCTTGTCAGTCTTTTTAATAGCCACAAGCATTTGCGGGCGTGCTTTCACACCGCGTGGCGCTTCGCGCAATTGCTGCCGTGAGCCTTAACGCGGCCCCTGCCTGAGGGTTCCCGCCGGCCAGCGGCAAGCCTTGTGCCGCGCCGCGCCCCATGCACAATGGGTAAAAATCGGGCAGGCGTTGCCCCGGATGAGGTCACCACAAAATGCGCTGGCGCGGCGAGCGAGAGAGCCAGAATGTCGAGGACCGGCGCGGCGAAGGCGGCGGCTTCGGCTTTCCGTTTCCGGGCGGCGGCGTCCGTTTCCCAAGCGGCGGCGGTTCGGGCGGCCGTGGCGGCGGCGGCATCGGCATTGTCGGGCTGCTCATCATTCTCGGCCTGATGCTGTTCTTCGGCGTCGACCCCAGCGTGCTCATGCAAGGCGGCGGTCCCGGCGGCGACGTGAGCACCTTCCCCGACATTCGCCTGCCGCAGTCCCGGCCCGATGCCACCAATGTCCCGATCCCCGGACAGCAGGGACCGCAGGTGCAGCGTCCGCAGACCACGAGCGAGGACGACCTCAAACGCTTTGTCTCGGTGGTCTTGGGGACGACGGAGGACGTTTGGCAGGAAACCCTTGCGCGCTATGGCAGGCGCTACAGCGATCCCACCTTGGTGCTGTTCACCGGCGGCGTCCGCTCCGCCTGCGGCACCGGACTGGCGCAGATGGGCCCGTTCTACTGCCCTAGCGACGAGAAAATTTACATCGACCTCGACTTCTACCGCGAGCTCAAGGACCGGTTCCGCGCGCCGGGCGACATGGCTCAAGCCTATGTCATCGCCCACGAGATCGGCCATCACGTGCAGAAGCTGCTCGGCATCGCCGATCAGGTCGAGGCCCTGCGCGGGCGCATGAGCCAAGGCCAGGCCAACGCGCTCCAGGTCCGCATGGAGCTTCAAGCCGACTGCTTCGCCGGCATCTGGGCGAACCAGGCCGGTGAGACCAAGAACATCATCGAGCCGGGCGACATCGAGGAGGCGCTCAACGCGGCCAGCGCCATCGGCGACGACCGCATCCAGAAGCAGACTCAAGGCTATGTCGTGCCCGATGCGTTCACCCACGGCTCGTCGGCGCAGCGCGTGAGCTGGTTCAAGCGCGGCTATCAGAGCGGCAAACTCGAAGCCTGCGACACTTTCAATGCCGACGACCTCTAGGCGAGGAGGAGACTTTTAAGACTTCGCGGCCACAGTGAACGAAACGCGGCAAACGGCGTTATGCGTTCCTGCTGGGGAATCGCAGGACGAGCGGCGGGGGTTAGATAAGTGAGGCCTGGGGGACTTTTGCCGGCAAGCCTGGCGGCCGTTCTGCTATGCAGCCTGGGCGGTGTGCCGGCTCCCGGAGCCGAGGACGTCATCGTACTTGGCGCCGCCGTGTCCCTGACCGGCAAATATGCTCTGAACGGCACCAATACCAAGAATGGCTACGAGCTCGCCGTCCGCGAGATCAACGACCAAGGCGGCGTGAAAATCGGCGGCAAGAGCTACAAGCTCGCGGTGCGCTATTACGACGACGAGTTGACCCCGGCGCGCGGCACCGAGCTGGCCGAACGGCTGATCAAGCAGGACGGCGTCAAATTCATGCTCGGGCCGTACAGCTCGGGCTTGACCAAGGCCATTCTGCCGGTCGTGGAGAAGTACCAGGTGCCGATGATCGAGGGCAACGGCGCCGCGCGCGAGCTGTTCACCAAGGGCTACCGCTACATCTTCGCCGTGCTCTCCACCTCCGACCAATATCTCACGCCGGCCATCGACCTCGCCGCCGAGCATGCCGCCGAGCTCGGCAAGAGCAAAGACAAGCTCAAGGTCGCGCTGGCCATGGAGAACGATCCGTTCGCGCAAGATGTGCGCGCCGGCGTGCTCGAAGACGTGCGGCGCCACAACATGAAGGTGGTGATCGACGACCAGTTGCCGCCCGAGCTGAACGACATGTCGGTCACGTTGACCAAGATCAAAGCCTTGAAGCCCGACGTGCTGGTGATCTCCGGCCACGAGAAGGGCGCGCTCACCGCGGTCAGCCAGATCAAAGCATTGCAAGTTTATGTGCCGGTCGTCGCCCTGACCCATTGCGACTCGGCGCAGATCGCCGAGAAGCTTGGCGACGCCGCCGAGCATGTGTTCTGCGCCCATCAATGGCATCGCTCGCTCGGCTATAAGGGCGAGCTGTTCGGCTCGGCCGAGGACTTCGCCAAACAGTTCGAGACGACATACGAATATGAGGCGCCATACCAAGCGGCTCAGTCGGCGGCGGCGGTGCATGTCTTTGTCGATGCCTTCAAGCGCGCCCGGAGCCTCGATCCGCAAATGGTGCGCGATGCCATCGCCGCCACCGAGCTCGACACGTTCTACGGTCCGGTCAAGTTCGACGAGACGGGACGCAACATCGCCAAGCCGATGGTGTTGACCCAGGTTCAGAACGGCAAATACGTGGTGGTCGCACCCGCTAAGTGGGCCGCCGGCAAGCCGATCGTGCCGCGCCCGCACCGATAGAGGTCGACGGCGCGCTTCCCGCTTTGTAAGCATCAGGGGGCCGGACTTGCGGCCGCCGGGGAAGCGCGAGACGCGGGGGATGATCGCCAATCTTCTCATTCTGTACGAGGCGCCCGCGCTCGGGCTCCAGCTGCTGATCGACGGCATTCTGATCGGCGCCGTGTTCGCGCTGGCGGCCTACGGCATGGCGCTGGTGTGGGGCGTCACCAATATCGTCAATGTCTGCCAAGGCGAATTCGTCATGCTCGGCGGCTTCGTCGCGGTGCTATGCGTCGAGCAGGGCTCGCCGCCGCTGCTGGCCGTGCCGGTCGCAGCCTTGGCGCTCTATGTGCTCGGCTGGATCCTGTTCCAGACGGTGATCGTGCACCTGATCGGCCGCGACATGTTCAATTCGGTGCTCGCCACGTTCGGCATCGCCATCGTCTTGCAGCAGCTGATGGCGCGCGCCTTCGGTGGCGCCGACCGAATCATCGAAAGCGGGCTCGGCAGCTGGTTCTGGTTCGACGGGCTGGTCGGCATCGCCAAGGTGAAGCTGATCGTGTTCGCCGCCTGCATCGCGCTCGGGCTGGCGCTGACGCTGTTCCTGGCGCGCTCGCGTCACGGCCAAGCCATCCGCGCCACCGCGCAGGAGCCGCGCGCCGCCGCCGTGCTCGGCATCGACACGCGGCGGGTCTACGGCCTCACTTATGCGCTCAACGCGGCGATCTGCGGCGCCGCCGGCGCGCTCGCCGCGATGGCCTACACCATCCATCCTTATGCCGGGCTGTCCTACACCATCCGCTCGTTCATGATCGTGGTGGTGGCGGGGCTCGGCAATTTGGTCGGCGTGATTTGGGCGGCGTTAAGCCTCGGCGTAGCCGAGAGCTTCGCCGGCTTCATATTCGGCCCGCAATATCAGATCGCCTTCGTGTTCGCCCTGCTGGTCGCCGTTCTGCTGCTGCGCAATTGGCGGCTGAAGGCCGAGCGCCGCTATCTCAAATAGGAGTTGGGCATGGGCACGTCAGCACTGACCCCGGCGCGGCTCATTCTGCTGGCCGGGCTCGTGTTGTGCGGCGTGGTCGCGCCGCTGCTCGCCCCAGCCTATCAGTCGCAACTGACCGAGCTGCTGCTGTTCATCGTGTTCGCGCTCGCCTGGGATTTGGTCGGCGGACAGATGGGCTACAACTCGTTCGGCAATGTGCTGTTCGTCGGGATCGGCATGTATGTCTGCGCCATCGTCCAGGTCGGGCTGTTCTACGATGTCGGGCTCTACACCGAGGCCAGGGGCGGCGGCACGCAATTCGTGTTCGACGCCGGCCAGTTCCTGACCGGGTTGGCGGTGGGCCTGTTAGCGGCGGCGCTCGCCAGCGCTTTGGTCGCCTGGCTGTTCGGCTCGCTGCTGCTGTCGATGCGCGGGCATTATTTCGCCATCTGCACGCTCGGCCTCGGCATCGCCGCCGGCCAGCTCGCCGCCGGCATCCCGTGGATCGGGGCCGGGTCCGGCATGCTCACGCCCAATCCGCCGGCCGACCTCGGCGATGTCGGCCTGCTGCTCTATTACCTGGCGCTTGCGCTCGCGTTCGCCTGCACGCTCACCTTCGGCTGGCTGTTGTCGACTAGGTTCGGCCTGGCGCTGAACGCCATTCGGGACGACGAGGACAAGGCCGAGGCCATGGGCCTCAGGACCCATCAAGCCAAGGTGGCCGCCTGGGTGATCGCCGCCGCGTTTTTGGGGATCGCCGGCGCCCTCTACGGCAATCTGGTGCGCTTCATCGATCCGGTCGAGACCGCCTTTGCCGGCGCCACTATCGGCGTGTGGATGATCCTCATGGCGCTGCTCGGCGGCAAGGGCACGCTGGCCGGGCCGATCGTCGGCGCGATCGTGTTCCAGCTCACCAAGGAGCTGTTCTGGACCTATCTGCTTGGCTGGCAGCGCGTCGCGCTCGGCGTGCTGATCGTGGCGGTCGCCGTGTTCTTCCCGGCCGGCATTGTCGGCTTCATGCGCGAGCGCCTTGGCCGAACCGAAGCGAAGGACGACAATCGGGCCGCGGAGCGCAGCCCATGACGGCGATGCTCGAGCTCGACGGCGTCAGCAAAGCCTTCGGCGGCATCCTCGCCAATGATCGGGTGAGCTTGCGGGTGGAGCAGGGCGCGATCGTCGGGCTGATCGGGCCGAACGGCTCCGGCAAGACCACTTTGTTCAACGCCATCACCGGCGCCCTTCCGATCGACTCCGGCTCGATCCGCTTCAAGGGGCGGGAAATTTCGAAGCTGCTTGCGGGCGAGGTCGCGCGGGCCGGCATCATCCGCACCTTCCAGCAGCCCCGCATTTACCGCGACATGAGCGTCGCCGCCAATATGCTGGTCTCGGCCGCGATCAGGCGCGCATCGTTCGCCGATCTGTTTCGGCGCGGAGAGCGAAACGACCGAACGGAAACTCACCGAGCTGCTCGACTTTGTCGGCCTCGCAGGCAAGCGCGACGTCGCCGCCGGCGATCTCTCCTTCGGGCAGCAGAAATTACTCGAACTCGCCATGGCGCTGGTCAACGATCCTGACCTGCTGCTGCTCGACGAGCCGACCGCCGGCATCAACCCCATTCTGATCGCGAGCCTGATCGACCGCCTCAAAGCCGCCAATCGGGAGCGCCGCCTGACCCTGCTGGTGATCGAGCACAATATGCCGGTGATCATGGACCTGGCGGAGCACATCTATTGTCTTGCCCATGGCCGGCTGCTCGCCGAGGGTCCGCCGCACCAAATCAAGAGCGACGCCAAAGTGCTCGACGCCTATCTCGGGGCGGCGTGATGGCGCGGGCCAAGGCAAAACGCGGTCAGGACAAAGACACGAGCGGCGTGTCCACCGCCGCGCTCGACCGGCTTGCCGGCGCAACGCCGCTCCTCGCCATCGACGATCTCCATGCCGGCTATGGACGCATGGACGTGCTGCGCGGCGTGTCGCTCCGCATCGCCCGCGGCCGTTCGCTCTGCCTGGTCGGCCCGAACGGGGCCGGCAAGTCGACCGTGCTGAACGCCATTTATGGCTTCGCCCGCATCTTCTCCGGCGCGGTGCGCCTAGCGGGCCGCGACATCGCCACGCTTTCTCCGAGCGCCAAGCTAAAGACCGCGCGGATTGCTTATGTGCTGCAACGGGGTTCCGTGTTTCCCGACATGACGGTCGAGGAGAATCTGCTGATGGGCGGTTATCTGCTCGACCGTCCATCGGATGCGCGGCAGGCGGCCGAGCAGGTGCTCGCCCGCTATCCCACGCTGCAAGCGCGGCGGCGCGAGCGCGCCAATGTATTGTCGGGCGGCGAGCGGCGGCTGCTGGAAATCTCCCGCGCGCTGATCATGGACCCGGAGGTGGTGCTGATCGACGAGCCGTCGATCGGGCTCGAGCCGCGCGCCATCGACATGATCTTCGACATGCTGCGCGAGTTGCGCGACCAAGGCGGCAAGACGCTGATCCTGGTCGAGCAGAATGCCCGTAAGGGTTTGGACTTCGCCGATATCGGTTACGTGCTGGTGGCCGGGCGCCTGGTCAGGGCAGGGCGCGGCAAAGATCTGCTCGCCGATCCGGACATGGGCCGCCTGTTTCTCGGCGGCTAATTACAGTGCGTCGCCGGCATAGACCGTCGCCTCGCACGGCCGCGACGCCTTCTTGAACAGCGCGCAAGCCTGCGACGCCTCATCGGCGCTGCCGAACGGTCCGGCGATCAATCGCCATTTCTTGTCGGGCGCAAGCACGCGGCGCGGCTGAAGCCCGGCGACCAGCGCCGCGTGATTGGTCAGGAACTCGCGCCATAGCGGCCTGAGCGCATCCTGTTTGGCCACCGCGCCGATCTCGATGCCGTAGCGCGTCGAGCCGTCATTGGCGGCGGGCGGCAGAGCGATGGGGTCCAATGCGGCGCTCTCGGTGGCTACCGGTGGCGCCGGAGCGGGCGGGTCCGAAGCAGGGGTTTCCTCCGCCTCGGCCTCCGGCGCAGGTGCCGGAGTGTCGGCGGCGGGCATGGCGGCCTCTGCCGGTGCGTCGTCTTCGAGCGGTGACACGGCGACCGGCGGCGGCTCGCTCGGGGTCGCGGGCGCAGGCGCGGGCTTGACCTCCTCGGCGGGCTCGACCGCGGCTTGCTGGACCGGCTTCGGCTCTTCCTTGGGCGCCTCGGCAGGCTTGGGCTCCTCGACCGGCGCAGCTTTCACCTCTTCGGCGGGAGGTTCGGCCGGCGGCGGAGGCGGCGCTGCGGCAGCTTCGGGCGGCTTCGTCTCGGTTGCGGGCGGCTCCGGGGGAGCGCTTGGCATCGACGTCGTCACCGACACCGACGGTTGTAGCGCCGCGACCGGACCGACCACCTTCTCGATCGGTTTGAATCGCTTATTGAGCGAGGCGACCTGCTCGGTCAATTGGCGCAGGCGCTGGTTGATCTCGGCGATCTCCGGATCGGTTACGTCCGAACTTTCCGTGCCGATCGCCGCCGTGGTGCCGTCGGATTCCGGCGTGGCGCTACCGGCATCCAATGCGACCAGCTGGCCGCCAAGCGCGCTCGGATTGGTGAACGCGGTGAACAGATAGACGCCGGACAGGCCGCCGAGCAGGATCCAGAACGTGGCGAACAGGCCGCGCGTCCAGTTCCGTGAGCCTGTTCGACGATGCCGAGCCATAGGCTTCGAGGCCTCCCGTTCGCGAAAATCAGGCGGAAAAGCGACGCCAATAAGGCTTGGCTCACGATTTGCGCCCCGCGCCTGGAAGATGACTCGCTCTGCGCGCCGGGTCAATTTCTCCCGTGACCCGGCACGCGCGCCAACCGGTCGCCGTCAGAGGTTATGGCCCTCGCGCGAGGTTTGGACTAGACAGGTCGCTTCAAGGAGCTTGGCGCGGCGATTCGACGTTTGCCGCGCAAAAGACAGGATTAACCGCCTCAAGTGTCACCCTCTCGTTCGGCGCCCCAGGGCACGCTTCTTGCTCGGGCTCCAAGTGTATTTTGGCAGCGATCCAAGCGGCATGACTAAAACCCCGGCTCTTGCCATCATCCTTGCCGCCGGCAAGGGCACGCGTATGAAGTCCACCTTGCCGAAGGTGATGCACCGGATCGCCGGCGCGAGCCTGCTCGCCCACGTGTTCGCGGTGGTCAGGAAGGCCGGCATCGGGCGGACCTGCCTGGTCGTCGCGCCCGGCATGGACGAGGTCGCCGCCACCGCGCGCGAACTCGAGCCGACCATCGAGCTGTTCGTACAGGCCGAGCAGCAAGGAACCGCCGACGCGGTCAAAGCCGCGCGGCCGGCGCTCGAGACATTCTCGGGCGAAGTCCTCGTGCTGTACGGCGACACGCCGCTGCTCCGCGCGGAGACGCTCAATGCCATCCGCGCCGAGCTTCGCGGCGGCGCGGATCTTGTGGTCATCGGCTTCGAGGCCGAGCAGCCCACCGGCTATGGCCGGCTGCTGCTGGACGAGAACGCCCGGCTCACCGGCATCCGCGAGGAGAACGACGCCAGCGCGGCCGAGCGTGCGCTAACGCTCTGCAACTCCGGCATCATGGGTTTCCGTTCGGCCAAGACGCTGCTCAGCCTGTTGGATCGGATCGACAGCGATAACGCCAAAGGTGAATTCTATCTCACCGACGCCGTGGCGCTTGCCCGCGGCGACCGGCTGGAGGCGCGCATGGTCAAGTCTGATAGCGAAGAGGTGCTCGGTGTGAACTCGCGCAGCGAACTCGGCGCGGCGGAAACCATGATGCAGCGGCGTCTCCGCGCCGACGCGATGGCCAACGGTGCGACGCTCATCGCGCCCGAGACGGTGTTTCTCAGTCATGACACACGCATCGGCAAGGACGTGGTGATCGAGCCCCATGTGGTGATCGGCGAGCGCGTCGTCATCGAGGACGGCGCCACCATCAGGGCCTTCTGCCATATCGTGGGCGCACATATCGGCGCCGGCGCGATAGTCGGGCCGTTCGCGCGGCTCAGGCCCGGCGCGAGCCTCGCCGCCGACTCCCATGTCGGCAATTTCGTCGAGATCAAGCAGGCCGAGATCGGCGCGGGCGCCAAGGTTAACCATCTCACTTATATCGGCGACGCCAGCGTCGGCGCGGGCGCTAATGTCGGGGCCGGCACCATCACCTGCAACTATGACGGCTTCGACAAGCATCGGACCGAGATCGGGGCGGGGGCCTTTATCGGCTCCAACTCCTCGCTGGTGGCGCCGGTCAAGATCGGCGAGGGCGCCTATGTCGGATCGGGCAGCGTCATCTCCAAGGACGTCGCCCCCGATGCCCTGGCGCTCACCAGAAGCGAGCAGGAGGAGCGTCCCGGCTGGGCGGCGAAGGTCCGCGAGCGGCGCGGCGGCAAGCCAAAGACCGGCGGAAACAAGAGGACATAGAGCGTGAGTTGCGACTTAAAACGGCGCCAATTAGCTCTTAGCCAGGGCACGAGGGAGTAGGGGACGATGTGCGGCATCGTTGGCGTCCTCGGCAAAGGACCTGTTGCTGAACAGCTGGTCGACGCGCTGAAGCGGCTGGAATATCGCGGCTACGATTCGGCCGGCGTCGCCACCATCGAGAACGGCCATCTCGGCCGGCGGCGCGCCGAAGGCAAATTGCGCAATCTCGAGGAGCGGCTCAAGCGCGAGCCGCTGATGGGCGACACCGGCATCGGCCATACCCGCTGGGCGACCCACGGCAAGCCGGTCGAAGCCAATGCCCACCCGCATATGACCGAGCTGGTGTCGGTGGTGCATAACGGCATCATCGAGAACTTCCGTGAGCTGAAGGAAGAGCTCGTGCGCGACGGCGCCGCGTTCACCAGCGACACCGACACCGAGGTCATTGCCCATCTCATCACCCGCGAACTGAAGGCCGGCAGCGATCCGGTGCGCGCCACCTACAACGCGCTGAAGCGCCTCGAAGGCGCCTTCGCGCTCGCCATGATCTTCCGCGGCTATAACGACCTGATGATCGTGGCCCGCCAGGGCAGCCCGCTCGCCATCGGCCTCGGCGACGGCGAGATGTTCGTAGGCTCCGACGCCATCGCGCTCGCGCCCTTCACCGACGCCATCGTCTATCTCGAGGATGGCGATTGGGCGGTCTTGACGCGCAAAGGCATCGCCATCCGCGACCGCAGCGGCAAGGCGGTCGAGCGCCCGGTCACCCGTTCGCTCGCCTCCGCGCTGTTGGTCGACAAGGGCAACCATCGTCACTTCATGGCGAAGGAGATCCACGAGCAGCCGGAGGTGATGGGCCATACGCTGGCGGCCTATGTCGATCTTGGCTCAAACCGCGTCGACATTCCGGCCCTGCCGTTCGACTTCGCCAATCTCACCCGGCTGTCGCTGTCGGCCTGCGGCACCGCGTTCTATGCCTGCCTGGTCGCCAAATATTGGTTCGAGCGCTGGGCCAGGCTTCCCATCGATGTCGATATCGCCTCTGAATTCCGCTACCGCGAGACGGCGCTCGACCCCGGCGGCGCGGCATTGTTCGTCTCGCAGTCGGGCGAGACCGCCGACACCCTCGCCACGCTGCGCTATTGCCGCGCCCAAGGCCAGCACATCGTGTCCATCGTCAATGTGCGCGAATCGTCGATCGCGCGGGAGTCCGATGCGGTGCTGCCGACGCTCGCCGGACCGGAGATCGGCGTCGCCTCGACCAAGGCCTTCACCTGCCAGCTCACCGTGCTGGCGTGCCTCGCCATCGCCGCCGGCAAGGCGCGCGGGGTGATCGGTCCGGCGCTCGAGGCCGAGCTGGTCCAAGCGCTCGGCGAAGTGCCGCGCCACATGGCGACGGTGCTGCGCGACGAGCGGCCTTACGAGACGCTCGCCCATCGCCTGTCCAAGGCGCGCGACGTGCTCTATCTCGGCCGCGGCTCGAGCTACCCGATCGCGCTCGAAGGCGCGCTCAAGCTCAAGGAGATTTCCTATATCCATGCCGAGGGCTATGCCGCCGGCGAGCTGAAGCACGGGCCGATCGCGCTGATCGACGAAAACATGCCGGTGATCGTCATCGCGCCGCGCGACGACCTCTACGACAAGACCGTCTCCAACATGCAGGAAGTGGCGGCGCGCGGCGGACAGATCGTGCTGGTGAGCGACGCCGATGCGGCCTCCACCGGCTGCGCCATCGCCACCCACCTGGCCGTGCCGCCGGTGCACCGCTTCGTCGCGCCGCTGGTCTATGCCGCGCCGGTCCAGCTGATCGCCTATCACACCGCGGTATTCATGGGCACCGATGTGGACCAGCCGCGCAACCTCGCCAAATCCGTGACGGTGGAATAGACTAAAAGCCTCGGATTTGCCCGATTTCTCTGTTTGAGCAAGAACATGGCGGATAATCGGAAGTCCTTCCGGGCGCGCCGTCTTGCTTTTGGCGGGCGCAGTTTTCCGCGCGCCTGCATTTTGGCCGCCGCGCTTGCCCTGTTGACCGCCTCCGGGCCCGTGCACGCCCAGGACGCCGGGCTGAAGAGCGGCGCCGCGTCGTTGGCCGCCGGCAAATACGACGCCGCCGTGCGGCAGCTTTCCGCCACCATCAATTCCGACAGCGCCGCGCCGAGCGATGCCGCCAAGGCGCTTTACCTCCGAGGCATCGCCTATCGCAAAATGGGCGAGCCGGCCCGCGCCGTCGCCGATCTCGGCGCCGCGATCTGGCTCGGTCTGCCGCAAGACGACAAGATCAAGGCGCTGGTCAATCGCGGTCTCGCCTATCGAGCCGCCGGGTTGAGCAAGGAGGGCGAGGCCGAGTTGGCAGCCGCGCGCAAGCTCGGCGGCAGCGGCGAGGTCGACGCTCTCATCGCCGATGGCGGCGGCGCCCCGGCGGGAGCCGCGGCGATTGCCGCCTTCACCACCGAGGTGACACCAGGGGACGCGGGCGCTTCGAGCACCAGCCGGCCGCGTACCGAGCCGGTCACGAGTTTCAACACCAGCAGCGGGGACACGCCGCCGCCGGCTGAGCCGCCGCCGACCCGCACCGCCAACGCCTCGCCGGGCAGCTGGAGCACCTCGGTCGCCGACGAGTCGCAGCCGGCCAGCAGCAGCGGCGGCAACGTCGTTTCCCGCTGGTGGGGATCGCTGAGAGAGTCCTCGCCCGATACCCCGGCGCCCACCCAAGCGCCGGCGGCGGCCCCGGCACCAACTCAAGCCGCGCCGGCACCCAAGCCGGCCGCGCCACCGTCCGCTGCCGCCAGTTCGAGCTGGTCGACCAGCACGGAGACTGAGCAAGCAGCCTCGGCCGGCGGCGGCGAAAGCAAGAGCCGCTGGTCGCGCATGTTCGGCCGAACCGCGGAAGCCGACCCCACCGCACAGCCGGCCGTCGCCGCGGCGCCGTCAGCCGGGGGTGCCTACCGCCTGCAACTTGCCACCAGCCGCTCGGAAGCCGAGGCCCAGGCGCTGTGGAAGAAAGTGTCGCAGAGCCAGGGTCTCGGCGGCGTCAGCCCGCAGATTGAGCGGGTCGATATCGGCAATTTCGGCACTTTTTACAGCCTGCGCATCGGACCCTTCCCGGACAAGGCGGAAAGCCTTAAGGTCTGCAACGCCTTGAAGCGAAGCGGGATCGATTGCTCGCTCGCGGAGCAATAGGCGATATCCCCGCATGTGGCGTCGAGGCCGTCCCGCGTATCGAGCGTGAGCCTCACATCTGCAATGAGGATGTGCTATGGCGCTCGCTCGCCAGACCGTGCCGCATGACCAGAGACTGAGTTCGTCGTTCTGAGAGCACCATGAAGATCAGAAACAGGCCCACAGAGAGCGCCGCGCCCGACCCGCTGCAAGACCATCTCGGCCTGCTCGGCGAGGAAGGTCCGCACTCGTCGCATCTTGGCGCGCGGCTGCGCGGCTATTTCCTCACCGGCCTTATCGTCGTGGGCCCGGTCGCCATCACCATCTATGTCGTCTGGTGGTTCATCAATCTGGTCGACGGCTGGGTGAAACCGCTCATCCCCAAGGCCTATCTGCCGGAAACCTATCTTCCGTTCAACGTGCCGGGCGTGGGTCTGATCGTCGGCATCTTCGGCCTGATGGTGATCGGCGCGCTGACCGCCAATCTGTTCGGGCGCACCATCGTCAGCTATGGCGAGATGATGCTCGACCGCATGCCGGTGGTGCGCGGCGTTTACCGCCTGCTCAAGCAGATCTTCACGACCATCTTCTCCAAGAGCGGCAGCTCGTTCAAGCGGGTCGGCATCATCGAGTTTCCCCGCAAAGGGCTCTACGCGCTGGTATTCGTGTCCGGCGATCCGCCGGCCGAGGTCAAGGACAAGCTCGGCAACGGCGAGGCGCTGATGACCGTGTTCATGCCGAACGCGCCGAACCCGACCACCGGCTTCGTCATCTTCATGCCGGCCAAGGACGTGACGGTGCTCGATATGTCGATCGAGGACGGCGCAAAGATGGTGGTGTCGGCCGGTCTGGTGGCGCCCCAGCAAGACGCGCTGAAGCATCTGGCGGAACAGACCAGGGCCAAGAAGCCGTTGCCCGAGGAAGAGCCGGTCGTCTAGATTTTCTCGCTTGCGGCCGCCGCAGGCGAAAGTGCCGTGGTGGATCGAACAGCCGGGGCATGTCATGATCGCCGCATGGACCTAGAAGAAGCGCGGAAATACCTGTCGAAGCGCAAGGCGTTTCCCGCGAAAAAGATCGCATTCGCCGCCGTCGCCGGCCTGGTGCTGGTCGCGGGCATTGGCTTGCGCGTGAGTCACTACGTTGGTGACACAACCGGGCAGCGAACCGGCTGCGGTTGAAGTCGCCGTGCCTGAGGCTGCGCCGGCTCCCCCGGCAGACACCGTCGAGTCCGTTGCCAAGACGCCGCCTGTCACGCAGGAAGCCCCGCCCGCGCCGAGCGAGCCGGCCGCACAGGCTGGCGATGCGATTGAGCAGGCCGCGCCCGAAACCGAACCGGCTGAGCAGGCCGACCAGGCGGATTTGCCGGGTGCCGGCATGATCCTGGTCGCGCGAAGGCCGGTCGAGGTGCTGGCCAGTCCGTCAGCCTCCGCCCCGGCCATGTACGGCTTTCCGGCCGGCCGGCCGTTCCGGGTCATCGGTCGTGAAGGAGGGTTCGTCCAGATCAAGGATCTCAGGAGCAGCGCCAGCGGCTGGATCGATGCGACCGCGCTCGCCGAGCCGCCGCGCGCCCCGTCCGTCGCCGCGCCGTCTCAATCGAAGCCGGGCGCGGTCGGCCGGAAGCCTGCCACCGCGTCTGCCGACCCCAAACCAAAGGCGGCCAGCAAGACCGCTCCGGTAACCGCCGACTCCGAGCCGGCCGCCGAGCCTTATCCCACTCAAACACAACGCCCCCCCGTTCTATTCGGGAAGGGCGGTTTCTTCGGCGGCATCTTCGGCGGCGGCAACGCCAACTAGCATCGCAGCCTGTACGTCGTGCTTGTGCGCTCCTCGCGGGGCCTCACCCCGCGCGCATCAGCTTGATGGCGTCGTCGCGCTCGAACAGATAGAGCAGCAATTTCAGCGCTTCGGTCTCGTCGCCTTTGAGCTCCGGGTCACGCGCCAGAATGAGACGCGCCTGATCGCGCGCCGCCTCCAACAGCGCCTGGTGCTCGGGCAGGCTGGCGATGCGGAAGGCCGGCACGCCACTCTGCCGCGTGCCGAGCATTTCACCGCCGCCTCGCAGCCGCAGATCCTCCTCGGCGATCACGAACCCATCCTCGGTCTGGCGCATGACATTCAGCCGCTCGCGCGCCGGCTCCGACAATGGCGGTCGGTAGAGCAGGACGCATGAGGACTCCGCCAAGCCGCGTCCGACCCGGCCGCGCAATTGATGGAGCTGGGCCAGGCCGAACCGCTCGGCATGCTCGATGATCATGATTGACGCGTTCGGCACGTCCACGCCGACCTCGATCACGGTGGTGGACACCAGGATCGACAGCTCGCCGGAGGCGAACGCCGCCATGACGCGATCCTTGTCCTTGCCGGCCAATCGGCCATGGACCAGCCCGACGCGATCGCCGAATTTGTTGTGCAGCGCGGCGTAGCGTTCTTCCGCCGCGGCGAGATCGAGCAGTTCGGACTCCGCGACCAGCGGGCACACCCAATAGGCCTGAGCGCCGCCTTGAACGGCGCGCTCGATGCCGGACACCACCTCGTCGAGCCGTTCGAGCGGCACGGTGCGGGTCGCGATCGGCTTCCGTCCGGGCGGCTTCTCGTCGAGCCGCGACACATCCATGTCGCCATAGCTGGTGAGCAGCAGCGTGCGCGGGATCGGCGTCGCGGTCATCACCAGCAGCTCGGCGCCGCTGCCGGTCGCCTTGGCTTGTAGCGCCAGCCGCTGATGCACGCCGAACCGATGTTGTTCGTCGATCACCACCAGGCCGAGATCCTTGAACGCGACCGGCTCCTGGAACAGCGCGTGCGTGCCGATCAGAATGTCGATGCGGCCCTCCTTCAGCGCCTCGACGATCTCCGCGCGCTCGCGGCCGCGCTCGCGCCCGGTGAGCAGCGCGATGCGCAAGCCGGCCGCGGCGCCGAACCCGCCGATGGTGGCCAGATGCTGCCGCGCCAACAGCTCGGTCGGCGCCATCAGCGCCGCCTGCGCGCCGGCTTCGACCGCACGCGCCATGGCGAGCAGCGCCACCACCGTCTTGCCGCTGCCGACATCGCCCTGGAGCAGGCGCAGCATGCGGTGCGGGCTGGCGAGATCGCCGTCGATCTCGGCCAGCGCGTGTTGTTGCGCGCCGGTGAGCTTGAAGGGCAGCGCGGCGAGGATCGCCTTGCGGCGTTGGCCGGTCCCCGCCAGCCGCCGCCCGGCGCGGCGCTTGAGGCGTGCACGGATCACCGCCAGGGCAAGCTGGTTGGCGAGCAGCTCGTCGTAAGCGAGCCGCGTCCGCGCCGGCGCCGGACGGCAGAAGATCGGCCTCGGATTGCGGCGCATGGAGGCGCGCCACGGCCTCGGTGAACGACGGCCAGCCAGTCTTTGCGAGCAAGCCGGCATCGATCCATTCCGGCAAGGACGGCACCTGCCCGAGCGCCTCGCCGATCGCCTTGCGCAGCGTGGTGTTGGTGAGGCCCGCGGTCAGCGGATAAAGCGGCTCATGCAGCGGCAATGCGCCGGTGCCGCCGCTGTCGGCCGCGACCACGTGATCGGGATGAGGCATTTGCAGCCAGCCATCGTAGGACTCGAGCTTGCCCGAGATCAGGCGCTTGCTGCCGACCGGCAGCAGCCGCTTGAGATAAGACGGGTCGGCCTTGAAATAGACCAGCTCGAGCGCGGCGCCGTCCTCGTCTTCCACCAGCACGCGATAGGGCGCGCGCGGACCGCCGCGCCGGCCGCCGCCTGGCCGATGCTCGGCCACCGTGACGTCGAGCGTGGCGAGCTCGCCGACCTTGGCGTCGGCGATGCGCGGCGTCAGCGCACGGTCGATGATCCCGGCGGGGAGGTGCCACACCAGATCGATGACGCGCGCATGCGCCCCCTCATGGCGCGGCGCGGCCAGTTTGTTCAGCAGCCCCTCGACCTTGGGCCCCACGCCCTTGAGCGAGCGGACGGTGGCAAACAGGGAGGCTAACCGGCTTGGTCGCATAGGCTTTCTGGAACGGGCGCGGTTGATCCGCGCCAGGCGAATCCCCCAATTCCTTGACAGACTGCGCGCGCTCGCTCTAACCCACAAGCTGCGGCACAGGAAGCATGTTCATGGCTAGCGATCTTGGCATGCGCCGCCGCCGAGCACTGTGGCGGGCGACGCATCGCGGCTCGAAGGAGATGGACTTCCTTCTCGGCCGTTTCGCCGAGCAAGCGCTCGATGGCATGAACGCCGCCGAAATTACCGTGTTCGAGCGTTTGATCGACACCTCGGACCCGGCGATCGAAAGTTGCGTGCTCGAAGGCTATTTGCTCGGCGAGCCTGACCTTGACGAACTGATCGACCGGCTCAGGCGTTTCCATGGCCTGACGACGGGCTGACCGACCGCGACCCGCATTGATGCCAACCACGCCCAAGCTGCCCTCCTTGCCCGTCGATCGGCTGCTGAAAGCGCCGCGCGCCATCGCCAGCGGCGTGCCGGAGGGCCTCGACGCGCTCCTGCTCGGCGAGCTTGCCCGCCACGGTGGCGGAAGCGGCGAGGGCGCCACCATCCTGCATGTCGCGCGCGACGGCTCCAGGCTGGTCACGCTCGAAGAGGCGCTCGGCTTCTTCGCTCCCGACATCGAGGTGTTGAGCTTCCCCGCCTGGGACGGCGTGCCTTACGACCGGGTGGCGCCTAATGCCGAAACCATCGCCCAGCGCATCGCCACCCTTGCCGCGCTGGCGCAGCGTGATCCGGACGAGACCAAGCCGCTCGTGGTGCTGACCACGGTCAACGCCATCGTCCAGCGCGTGCCGCCGCGCGAGTTCATCGCCGGCTCGAGCCTCAAACTTCAGCCCGGCAATGTCGTGAGCATGCAGACGCTGATCGAGCGGCTGGAGATATCGGGCTATGGGCGCGCCGGCACCGTCACCGATCCCGGCCAATACGCCGTGCGCGGCGGCATCCTCGATCTTTATCCGCCGGGCGGCGAGCCGCTCCGCCTCGATTTCTTCGGCGACACGCTGGAACAGGTCAGAGCGTTCGATCCCAACACCCAGCGGACCGCGGCGCGGCGCGATGTCATTCAGCTGCTGCCGATGAGCGAGCTGGCGCTCACGCCCGAGGTGCGGAGCGCCTTCCGCCAGCGCTATGTCGGGCTGTTCGGCCCGGTCACCGGCGACGATCCGCTTTACGAGTCGATCTCGGCCGGGCGCCAGCATCAGGGCATGGAGCATTGGCTGCCGCTGTTCCATGACCGCCTCGCCACCCTGTTCGATTATCTGCCCGACGCCGCCGTCACGCTCGATCCTCTGGCCGACGATGCCCGCGCCCGGCGGCTGGAGCAGGTGGCCGATCATTACGATGCTCGCGCGCAGGCGCTCGAGCGCAAGGCGTTCGGCGCGCCGCCTTACCATCCGGTGCCGCCCGAGAGCATGTTTCTGAGCGAGGCCGATTGGCAAAAGGCGCTGTCGGGCCGGCGCGTGGTGATGCTCGATCCGTTCGAGCAGCCCGAGGGGCCCGGCATCGTGTCGTTCGGCGGCCGGCAAGGCCGCTCGTTCGGCGCCGAGCGCCAGACCGAAGGCGCCAACGTGTTCGATGCGGTGGGCGCGCACGCCAAGCGGCTCAAAGGCGACGGCAAGCGCGTGATCGTCGCCTGCTGGTCGATCGGCGCGCGCGAACGGCTGGCCACGCTGCTGGCCGAGCACGGCGCCGGCGAGACCAAACGGGTGGAGCATTTCGTTGAGATCCTCGAGGAGCCGCGCGACGTGACCTTTATGGCCGTGCTGCCGCTCGAGACCGGCTTCGAGTCGCCGGGGTTGGCGGTGATCGGCGAGCAGGACATCCTGGGCGACCGCCTGGTGCGCAAGTCGCGCGGCAAGCGTGGCGCCGACGTGCTGATTGAGGTGTCGAGCCTGTCGGTCGGCGATCTCGTGGTCCATTCCGATCACGGCATCGGCCGCTTCGCCGGGCTTGCCACCATCGAGGCCGCCGGCGAGCCGCATGACTGCCTCGAAGTGCATTACGCCGGCGGCGACAAGCTCTATCTGCCGGTCGAGAATATCGAGCTGTTGAGCCGCTACGGCTCGGACGAGGCCGGCGCGCAGCTCGACCGGCTCGGCGGCGTCGCCTGGCAGACGCGCAAGGCCCGACTTAAGCAGCGCATCCGCGACATGGCCGAGAAGTTGATCAAGGTCGCGGCGTTGCGCGCGCTGCACCAGGCCCCGGTGCTCAGTCCGCCCGACGGGCTCTATGACGAGTTCTCGGCGCGGTTCCCTTACGAGGAGACCGAGGACCAGGAGGCCAGCATCGGCGCCGTGCTCGACGATCTCGCCAGCGGCAAGCCGATGGACCGGCTGATCTGCGGCGATGTCGGCTTTGGCAAGACCGAAGTCGCTCTGCGCGCGAGCCTGATCGCCGTGCTCGCCGGCAAGCAGGTCGCCGTGGTGGTGCCGACCACGCTGCTCGCGCGCCAGCACTTCCACACCTTCACCGAGCGCTTCCGCGGCTTCCCGGTCAAGATCGCGCAAAGCTCACGGCTGGTCAGCGCCAAGGAGCGCGCCGAAGCGAAGGCGGGCTTGAAGTCGGGAGACATCAATATCGTTGTCGGCACCCACGCTTTGCTCGGCAAGGGCATCGAATTCGCCGATCTCGGCCTGCTGATCGTCGACGAGGAGCAGCATTTCGGCGTGGGCCACAAGGAGCGCCTCAAGCAGCTCCGCGAAGACGTTCATGTATTGACGCTCACCGCGACGCCGATCCCGCGCACGCTGCAGCTGGCGCTGTCAGGCGTGCGCGAGATGTCCCTGATCTCCACGCCGCCGGTCGACCGGCTGGCGGTGCGCACTTATGTCATGCCGTTCGATCCGGTGATCCTGCGCGAGGCGCTGCTGCGCGAGCGCTTCCGCGGCGGCCAGACGTTCTTTGTGGTGCCGCGCATCGCCGATCTCGACGATGCCGCGGCCTTCCTCAAGGAGCATGCGCCCGAACTGAAGGTCGCGCGCGCGCACGGCCAGATGGCGAGCCGCGACCTCGACCAGGTGATGAACGCTTTCTACGACCGCCAATACGACGTGCTGCTCTCGACCTCGATCGTCGAGTCGGGCCTCGACATCCCGTCGGCAAATACGCTGATCGTCTATCGCGCCGATATGTTCGGGCTGGCCCAGCTCTATCAGCTGCGCGGCCGGGTCGGGCGCTCCAAGATCAGGGCCTACGCCTATATCACCATCCCGGCCGATGCGCGGCTGACGCCCTCGGCCGAGCGGCGCCTCAAAGTGCTGCAATCGCTCGACACGCTCGGCGCCGGCTTCGTGCTGGCGAGCCACGATCTCGATATCAGGGGCGCCGGCAATCTGCTCGGCGAGGAGCAGTCGGGCCATATCAGAGAGGTCGGCTTCGAGCTCTATCAGTCGATGCTGGAAGAGGCGATCGCCGCGCTAAGGGGCGGGGAGGGGGCGGTGATCGAGGATCAATGGAGCCCGCGCATCAATCTCGGCACCGCGGTTCTCATTCCCGAAGACTATGTGCCCGACCTGCAAGTGCGGCTGGCGCTTTATCGCCGGTTGTCGAACGTCGAGAGCCATGAGGCCATCGAGTCCTTCGCCGCCGAGCTGATCGACCGCTTCGGGAAGCTGCCCGATGAGGTGCGCCATCTGCTCGACATCGTCGAGATCAAGGGACTGTGTCGCCAGGCCGGCATCGAGCAGATCGACGCCGGGCCCAAGGGCGCGGTGATGGCCTTCCGCAACAAGAGCTTCGCCAATCCCGAAGGCCTGATTGCCTTCATTCGCGAGCACAGCAAGCAGGTGAAGCTCCAGCCCGACCACCGCCTGATCTATTACGCCAATTGGCAGACGCCGGAGGCGCGGCTCGCCGGCGCCCGCGATCTGTTGAAGCAACTGGTCAAGATCGCCGGCGCGGTCAAGCAAGCGGCCTAACTACACCTGCTGCAAGATCTGCTCGCGCAGCACGCGGCCCTCGCCGTCGCGCGGGATCTGCTTCACCACGACGATCTTATCGGGGAATTTGTAGGGCGCGACCCCTCGCTCTGCCAGGAACCGGTTGAGTGTCTCGAGCGAGATGGCCTCGCCGGGCCGCGGCACCACCGCGGCGAAGACGCGGTCGCCGACCACCGGATCGGGCAGCACGAAACAGGCGGCGTCGAGGAAGCCGGGAAAGCCGCGATAAAGCTCGTCGAACTCCGATGCGGCAATCGCCACGCCGCCGTGACGCAACAATTCCGGGTCCGCTCTGACCCGGACGGTCATGATGTCTTTCGCCTCGGCCTTGCCGCGCAAGCCGGTGCCGACGAAGCCGTCGTCGTCGCGCGCAAGCGGCGTGCCCGGCAGTCCGTGCGGTACGATCGGTCCGCGCAGCAGGAGTTCGCTGTCGCCGTCGAGGCGGGGACTGAGCTTGGTCTCCACGAACACGGCGTCCTCGTCGCCGAGACGGATATTACCGAGCGGCAGCGAAGCGGGGCTGGCCTGGCTCTCGCGCCGCAGCACCACGCTGGCGAGGTCGCCCAGAGGATAGAGATCGAACAGCAGCGGCGCGGCGCCCTGCAGCGGAGGCGGCTCGGCCTCACCGGGCGCCGGCCACACCGTGCCGAGCCGCCGCAGCAGGCATTGCGGCCGTCCCAGCACGCCGTCCTTGGCGAGCGCCGCCAGGACCGGCGCCGGCAGCGCGGTCACCGTCGCGCCCGTGGTCAGCAACTGCGTGACGAACGCATCGTAGTCGAAGGGATGGTGCTGGACGAGCGTGGCGCCGCTGATCAGCCACGGCGCCAGCCCGAGCGAGAGCCCGGCCGGCCCGGTCAAAGGGTAGGGGTTGAGGATCACGTCGCGGGTATCGAGGTCGAGCGCGAGCACGGTCATCGCCCCTTGCGCCAACAACTCCTCCTCGTTGCGCATCACCGGCAGGAACGGCAACCCCGGCCGCGCCGTGAAAGTGATGAGCAGGGGGCCTTCGCCTCCTCTTGCCTCGACCGGGCGCGAGCCCTTGCGCGCCGCATCGATCACCTCATCGAGCGAGACCACGCCGTCGGGCAAATCGGGACCGAAGCCGAGCACGAACCGCACCGACAATTGGCTCGCGGCGATGGCGCGCAAATCTTCCGCGTGGCTCTCACCGGCGCAGCGCGACACGCCGATCAGCGCCTTGGGCGCGATCTCGTCGCACACTTTGCCGATCTCATGCGCCCGCCACAGCATCGGCAACATGGCAACGGTCAGCCCGGCGCGCCAGGCGGCGAGCAGCGTCAGCGGCGATAGCGCAATATTGGGGAGCTGAACTGCAACGATATCGCCGGGCAGCAGCCCGAGCTCGATGAAGAATTGGGCGAGCGCGTCCACGCCGGCGTCGGCCTGGTGATAGTTGAATGAGCGCGGGCGCCCCAACCCAAGCGCCTCGACATTGGGCGGATCGACCAGAGCGGTGATGCCGGGCTTCTGGTTGCCCCGGCGCCTGAGTAGGCCTTCCGCCGTGAGCGGCGCGCTCGCCTCTCTCCGCTCGATGGTTTCGGCCGGCAGCGTGCTCATGGTCAGGTCACGGTTTGGCTGCGGCGCCGGCAGGGTCGAGCCACCAGGCGTCGATCTGATAGCCGTAAAGCGGGGTCTTCTCCGGCCGCTTCAAGTCGCGCCAATGCGCGACCCACTGGCCCGGCAGATGGAACAGGGGAATCACGTAATCGCCCGACAGCAGCAGGCGATCGAGCGCGCGCACGGCGGACACGAAGCTGCCGCGGTCCCCGGCCTTGAGCAGCGCCTCGATCATGGCGTCCACGCCCGCGTTTTTAACGCCCGGATAGTTGAACGACCCTTCGGTCACCGCTGCCTCGCTTCCCCACCGAAACGATTGCTCGTTCCCCGGCGATAACGACACCGGCCAGAAATACTGGATCATATCGAAGTCGTAGGTCTGCTTGCGCCGCTGATATTGGGCCGAATCAACTTGCCGGATTCGAGCCTCAATTCCTACCTGTTTCAGGGCGCGCGCATAGGTCAGCAGCAGCCGCTCCTGGGCGCGGGTCACCGCGAGAATCTCGAATTGGAACGGCTCTCCGGTGGCCTTGTTGATCAGCTTGCCGCCGGTCAATTGATAGCCGGCGTCCTCCAGCAATTTCAGCGCCTCGACCCGGCCTTCGCGGTTCTGGCCGCTGCCGTCGCTGACCGGGAAGGCGAAACTGCCGTCCATGATGGCGGGTTTGACCAGATCGGCAAACGGCGCGAGCAGGGTGCGCTCGGCCTGGTCGGCGGGCTTCCCGTGCGAGGACAGCTCCGACCGCGCGAAATAGCTTTCGGTGCGCGCATACTGGCCGTGAAAGAGCGTGCGGTTCACCCATTCGAAGTCGAACAGCTTGATCAGAGCCTGGCGCACGCGCGGGTCGGCGAAGATCGGCCGCCGCGTGTTGAACGCCAGCGCCGCCATGCCGGCCGGCGTTTCGACCGGCAGCGTCTCCTTGACCACGCGTCCGTCGCGAAGCGCGGGAAAGTCATAGCCTTCCGTCCAGCGGGTCGGATCCTCCTCGTTGCGCAGGCGCACCAGCCCCGACTTGAACGCTTCGAACATGCTGCCGGCGTCCCGGTAATAGTCGAAGCGGATCTCGTCGAAATTGTAGAGCCCGCGATTGACCGGCAGATCGCGGCCCCAATAATTGGGGTCACGCCGGTAGGAGATGCTCTTGCCGGGGTCGATCTTGTCGACGATGTAGGGGCCGCTGCCGATCGGGGCGACGAGGCTGGTCTTCTCGAACCGCTCGGGGTCGATGAGATGACGCGGCAGCACCGGCATCAAGCCGATGATCAGCGGCATCTCGCGGTCGCCGCTCGCATCGAACGTGAATTGCACCTTGCGCTCGCCCGTCTTCTCCACCTTGGCGACCTTCTTGTAGTAGGAGCGGTGATTGGGCCGCCCATGATCGCGCAACAAGGCGTGGGAGAAAATCACATCCTCGACGGTGATGGGCGTGCCGTCGGAGAACTTCGCCGCTGGGTTCAGCGTGAACTCGACGAAGTTCCGGTCGGCGGGGGTCTCCACGCTCTCGGCAATCAGGCCATAAAGACTGAACGGCTCGTCATAGGCGCGGGCGAGCAGGCTCTCATAGACGTATTCGCGCATGCCGTCGGCCGCCGCGCCTTTGACGATCAGCGGATTGAGGCTGTCGAACGATCCCTGCACGGCGAAGGTCGCGCGCCCGCCCTTGGGCGCGTCGGGATCGACATAGGAAAAGTGGGTGAAACCCTTCGGTTCGCGCGGCTCGCCATGCATGGCAAGCCCCGGCTGGGGCCCGGCCAAGGCGCTGCCCGGGATCAGAATGAGGCTCAAAACGAGCAGTGAAAATGGGGCTTTCAACAAAGCGCGCGCGTGGCTATAGATGCTTTCCGCATTGCAGCACGGAGTTAAGGGTAACATCGCCCCGGACGCAAATGTCGCTATAATTGCGGCCGGTTGGTAAGGGGCAGGCCCCGCGTGGGCTGGCTAGATAGTCAGGCGCTGCAAGGCTCTCAGCCACGTCTACGCCTCATTTCGGGTATTGACCCTATAGCACGGGACGAGGGGCGTACGGTCATCCAGAAGGCCCGTATAAACCCCCGAAAAGAGGAAAGGTCGAAGATGATCTGGTTCAGTGATCGTTGGAACTCGCTGAGCCGCGGTGCGGCTCGTTTGATGCTGTGCGCAGGCGCGGGCGCGCTTGCTGTCGTGCTGGCCATGCCCTTGGCGACGGCCCAAGACGCGGTGCCGAAATCGTCAGCGGCTCCTAAATCGGCTCCGGCCGCGGGTGCCCCTGCCGGCGCCCCTCCGATGGCTGGCGACGCCGCCGCCGCGGAGGATGCCTGGGTCAAGCTCTGCATGAAGAACGAGCAGACCCAGAACAAGGAAATCTGCCTGATCAATCACGAGGGCCTTGAGCCCAATACCGGCATGGTTCTGATCGCCGCCGCCGTCCGCAAGGTCGAGGGCGAGGACAAGCTGCAGCTTCTGGTCAGGGTGCCGACCGCCTATGCCCTGGTGATGCCGGCCGGTGTGCAGCTCAAGATCGACGAGGGCCAGCCGATTCAACTGCAATACGCGATCTGCTTCCCCACCAGCTGCCAGGTCCAGCTCGAGCTGACCAATGAGCTGCTGGAACAGATGCGCAAGGGCAAGCAGATGGTCGTCGCCGCCATGAACATCCAGCAGAAGACCATGGGCTTCCCGGTCCCCTTGACCGGGTTCGCCAAGGCCTATGAGGGGCCCCCGGTCGACAGCGTGAAATACGAAGAGTCGCGGCGGCAGCTGATGGAGATGTTCCGCAAACGCCAGGCCGACCTCGCCGCCAAGGCGGCACAGGCCGAGCAGAAGAAAGAGGCTGAGCAGACCGGCGCTGCGCCGGCCGCCGGCGCGCCAAACGCCACCGCTCAGCAGAAGAAGCCTGCCGCTCCGGCCACTCCGTAAGCGCGCAGCGCGATCGCTGAACTTGAAAGGCCGCTCGGTTCGTCCGGGCGGCCTTTTCCACGCTCAGAGGCAGGGGAGTGTTCAGTGCTCCTGCAAAAAGCGGAAGCGGAAGATGCCGTTCTTCAGATCCTCGAACAACTCCGCCACCTGCGGATGCCGTAACGGCTCGTCCGAGGCATCGGGCACGAGGTTCTGCTCCGACACATAGGCGATATACTCGGTGTCGGCGTTCTCCGCGAGCAGGTGGTAGAACGGCTGATCCTTGTTGGGTCTGACATCCTTGGGAATGGACCGATACCACTCCTCGGTATTGCTGAAGGTCGGGTCGACGTCGAAAATCACGCCGCGAAACGGATAGACCTTGTGGCGGACCACCTGGCCGATTTGGAATCGGGCGCTGCGCACGGTCGACATTTCCATTCTCAATCTCTGAGTCTTTCTACGATAGAAGCGAAGCTGGAGGGTGCTGTCAACGGCAGTTGAGCCCTACGACCAGCGCCGGTTTGACCACATGAATTGCTCCGGCGTCTCCCTGATCCAGGTCTCGAAATGACGTTGAATTGCGGCGGTGATGGAGCGGATATCGTCGGACTGATTGCTGGTGCGCGGAATCCTGAGCTCGTTGACATTGACGTCGAAGCAGGCGCGGTTGCCGATCCTGATGCAGCGCCCGATCCAGATGCGGGCGCCGACCCGGCGGGCGATCATGGCGGCGATCGGCATGCTCTTGGCGGGATAGCCGAAGAACGGCACCTCGATGCCTTGCGCGTCGTAAAGGTCGGAGATGAAGCCGAGCCGGCCGCCCTGGCGCACATAATCCATGATCAGCCGCGCGGTCTTCTGGCCTTCTTCCTTGCCCGGCGCGCGGCGGCTGCCGAACAGGCCGCCGGGATAGAGGTCCTGGCGCTGCGCGCGGAGATACCGGTCGACGTAAGGGTTTTTCACCAGGCGATAGACTCCGGCGGGCCTGACGCCGGCGCGCATGATCGGCCACATGCCGAGTTCCCAATTGCCCATATGCATGGTGACGATCAGCACCGGCCCCATCTTGTCCTTGTAGCGCCCGATGACATGGCCGTTGGTGACGTGTAGCCGGTCGGGCTCGCGCAGGATGCGATCGATATTCATGGTCTCGACCATGACCCGGCCGAGATTCTCCCAGGAGGCGCGCGCGATGCGCTCCCGCTCCTGCGGCGTCATGTCGGGAAAGGCGCGCGCCAGATTGGCAAGGGCGCGATTGTGGCGGCGGCGGTTGAGCGGCGCGAGCAGGCGCCAAGCCTTGGCCGAGATGCTTGCCGCCACATCGATCGGCGCCAGGCGGACCAGGCCGATCAGGAAGCGCAAACCCAGATATTCGAGCCGGTAGCGCAGGTCGCGTAGGGGCGGGACGGCGGAACGGGGAGCCAATGACGCGCTTCCTTGGTGGGGCATTGGGGGGTGAGGGCACGTGGTGGCAAATGCAGGGTAGGGCGTCAAGGCCTCGAACCGGCTCGGCCTGTGGCTCAATTCGAGGCTCTGCGCATCAGGCTCGGCAACTCGGTCGGCGGGGTGAGACCGAGCCGCATCACGGCGCGGCGAAACGGGGCGAGCGTGTTCAGCCCGTGCAGGACGATGCCGCGCGCCGCCTGCAGTGGCGGCAGCGAGGTGAGCAGCGCCCGGCTCAAAAGATCGACGCCGACCGTGCGGGTCATGACATCGAGCCGCCGTGCGCTACGGTAAGCCTCAAGCGTGGCCTCGCCGCCGGGATCGCCCGCCCCCCGCAGCGCATCGGCCACGCAATCGGCGAGCGCCGCCGCGTCGCGCAAGCCGAGATTGAGCCCTTGCGCGCCGATCGGTGGCAGAATATGCGCCGCCTCGCCGAGCAGGACCGTGCGCTTGGCGGCGAGACGATCGGCACTCAGCCCCCCCACCTTGAACTCGGCCCGCGCGCCAATGTCCGAAATCGCGCCGAGCAACCCGTCGAGACGCTCGACAAGCGCATCGCCGAAGCCAGCTTCGTCACGCCGCATCAGAGCGGCGATCTCGGCGAGCGACCCGACCCAGATCAGGCTGGAGTGATGCGGATCGGGCAGCGGCACGGTGGTGATCGAGCCCTCTTCCCGGTGCAGCTCGGTCGACACATTGTGATGCGGCAAGGTGTGGCGGAAGCCGGTGGCGATGGCGGCCTGATCGTAGCGCCGCTCGGTCATGCCGATACCGGCGCTGATGCGGCAGATCGACCGCCTTCCGTCGGCTCCGGCTACCAGACGCGCGGCAAGCTCCGGCCCTTGGCTGAGCGCAAGGAGAGCCTTGGTCCCGTCGACGGTAATCGCCGTGACGCTCGCCGGCATGACCGCAGGCAAGATCTCTAGCGCCCGCGCATAGAGCGTCTCGACCAGAATGGTGTTGGCGATGTTGTAGCCGAACGCCGCAAGGCCGAGCTCGCTTGCCTTGAATTCGATAACCGGCGCCCGCACCAGGCTGCGCGAGGCGTCGATGATGCGGATGGCCTCGAGCGGTGCCGCATGCGGAGCGAGCGCGGGCCAAAGGTGCAACGCCTTCAGCAAGTCGACCGAGCTCGACAAGAGTGCCGCCGTCCTGGTCTCGCCCACGCTTGTTTTGGGCGGCGCGGGCCCGATCAGCGCCACGTCGGCGCCCACCTCGGCGAGCGCCAGCGCCGCGGCAATCCCCGCCGGGCCGGCGCCGACCACGGCGACATCGCGGAGCTGGGTCGTCCGGGACTCCTCGACCGCGTGGGTCATTCGCGCCTCTCACGTCCCTCATTGTTCAGCCGTTGCCCAGGGCCGGCTATGTGCCGGATCGGCCACAGCGCAATAGGTTTCTACTTAGTCCCCAGACAAAGCAATCGGGCCGTCTTGAAAACACGACCGCATAAGTAGAGTTTTTATTGCATCAGAAAACTTCGCCCGGTTCGTGGCTTAGGGCGTCATATGATTGTCACATCACTTGAAGTGGAGGGGGACATGATCGGGGGACTGAACATATCGAGCCGCTATTTGCTCGCGGGCGCGAGCCTGATCGGCATCCTGGCTTACGCGGTGCCTGAAGCCAAGGCACAGGACCTCAAAGAGATCCAAAGCCAGATCGACAGTTTGCAGGCCACCGTCAAGGCGCTGCAGAAGCAGGTGGAAGATGCCAAGGCGCAAGCGGCCGCGGCGCAAACAGCCGCCGCGACGCCCAAGAACGACGGCGATCTCGACCTGAAGGTCAAGTGGAAGGGGGCGCCGGAGTTCTCCAGCGCGGACGGCAAGTTCAAATTCAAAGTCCGCGGCCGACTCGATGCTGACTACAACGCCATCAATCAGGACCAGTCGATTACCGGACGGCCCGACGTCAGTGCCGCGGAGATTCGCCGCGCCCGGATCGGGGTCGAAGGCGTCGTGTGGACCGATGTGAAGTACATCGTCGAGGTCGACTTCGCCAACGATACGCCGGCGCTCAAGGACGCCTACGCGGAATACACCGGGTTAGCGGACGGCTTGAGCTTGCGCGCAGGCCACTTCAAGACGCCGAACTCGCTCGAGGAAATGACCAGCTCGAATTACCTCACCTTCATGGAGCGTGCCGCCTTCGTCGAGGCCTGGGGTCTCGACCGTCTGATCGGCGCCGGGGTCATCTACAATCAAGAGCACTTCACCTTGGCGGCGGGATTTTTTGGTCCGACGGCATCCGCCGACGAGATGTGGCTCGACGACGTCAAGACGGGTGCGGCCCGACTTACCGTCGCGCCCATCAACCGCGACGTGAACGGCGTCAACCAGGTTGTTCATTTCGGCGCGAGCTGGCGGGGGCGGGAAGGGGCCGAGGACTTGCGCAATCCATCGAGCGCCCAAGGCGGATCGGCGGGGACTCTGAATCCCTACAACGATCAGTTCTTCCGCTATCGCGCGCGGGGCGCCGATCTGCACTTGGCCGATCGCTTCGTGTCCACGCCACAGATCTTCAACCGGGATAATTTCTGGGGCCTCGAGGCTGCGGTGGTCCTTGGGCCATGGCATGTGCAGGGTGAATACACGCAATTGGAGGCCGAGGTCGCGTCAGGCTTCGCCGGCTCCGATCCGACTTATCCCGGGTGGTATGTCGAGACCGGCTATTTCCTCACCGGGGAGACCAGGCCTTACAAGGACGGCGCCTTCCAGCGGGTAAAGGTCAAAAACCCGGTGGTGTGGAGCAAAGGCGGTGGCTGGGGTGCTTGGCAGCTTGCCGGACGCTACGACGTCCTCGACCTGACCGACCAGGCGTCAGCCCTCCAGGGCAATCCGACCATCGTGACGCCTCCTCTTCAATGCCTCCTCGCTGAACTGCGCTCTTTGCGGCGAGCAGAGCACTTGGCAGGTTGGCGTCAACTGGTATCTCAACGACTACACGCGGATATTCTTCAACTACGGCGAGTCCGACATCGGCGGCGGTCCGCTGCTGCTCGCCAGCGGCGCCTCTGCCAACGTCAATGATGGCGCCAATATCAAAGGCTTTGGCACGCGCGTCCACGTCGATTGGTAGGGTTAGAAGCGCACTCCTGGTCGCACTGCTGGCCGCCGCTCCCCCCGGGCGGCGGCCATTTCATGCGACGAACCCGCTGTTCCGGCCCGTGACCGTGGCGAATGGGCAACAGTGCCTGCCCAAAAATCCTGCTGTCGTTTGACTGTCACAAGCGCGTCATTGCCCAACAAATAGAACAGTACAGCGGCCCGGAAGGGGACGGGCGCAAACACGCGTCCTAACCGAGGAGAGCATCAAAAACGTCTTTTTACAGAACCAGTTAGCAGAACAGGCGACGTTAAACAGTGGAGAGGGGCATGATCGGGGGACTAAGCAAGATGAACCGCTATTTGCTCGCGGGCGCGGGCGCTATCGGGATTTCGATGGCTGCCGTATCGGAGTTCGCCAACGCGCAGGACCTCGACGGCAACTCAAGCGCAGCTCAATGCCATGCAGGCCACATAATGGCGCTGGAGAAGCAGGTCCAGGACGCCAAAGCGGCAGCAGCGGCGGCCCAAACCAGCGGCAGCAAACGCCAAAGGCAGCGATCTCGACCTCAAGGTCAAGTGGAAGGGCGCGCCGGAATTGTCCAGTGCCGACGGCAAATTCAAGTTCAAGGTGCGCGGCCGCCTCATGACCGACTACAACGGCATCGATCAAGACGAACCCATCACCGGCGAAGGTGACATCAGCGCCGTCGAGCTGCGCCGCGCTCGCCTGGGCGTCGAAGGTGTCGTGTTCTACGACTGGAAGTACAAATTCGAGGTCGATTTCGCCGGCAACGGGGCCGCGATCAAGGACGCATATCTCGCCTATGCCAATTGGGGTCCGGAGAATTGGGAGACATCGGAGATCCGCATCGGTAATCAATACACCTACAACTCGCTCGAGCAGATCACGAGCTCGCGCTTCATCACCTTCATGGAGCGTGCGGCCTTTACCGAGGCCTTCTTCCTCGACCGCCAGATCGGCGCAGCCATATTGGCCGGCGGCGAGCATTGGTCGTTTCAGACGGGCTACTATGGCGCGACAGTCGGGTGAGGCGCGCTGGCGTGCCGGGGCAGGAAGAATGGGATACCGATCAAATCGCCTATACGGTTCGCGGCACGGTGGCGCCTATCAACCGCGAGGTAAACGGCGTCCATCAGGTCGTCCACCTCGGCGGCAGCTTCCGTCATCGCGACACGGGCAAGTTGAGGGAGTGTGGCGCTGCCGAATGTTTCGACGATGATGGCGATGTCACCGCAAGCGGGCTCTACCAGTACCGCGCCAAGGGTGCAGACCTTCATCTCGCCGACCGCTTCGTGGACACGCCCCAGTTTAGCGGCGCAGACGATATGTTCATCCTCGAAGCTGCGTTCGTGTGGGGATCGTTCTCGATGCAGGGCGAGTATGCGCGAGCTTGAAGCTCAACGGCTGCCCCGCCCTTGACTGATGCTGACGTGCTCAGAGTGAGATCCCACCTATGATGGCTGGTATGTCGATGCCAGTTGGTACATCACCGGCGAAACGCGGAACTACGAAGCCAGCACCGGCGAGTTCGGACGCACTAAGGTCAAGCGTCCGGTCTACGGCGGCAGCGGTGGATGGGGCGCCTGGCAGATCGCCGGTCGCTACGACGTGCTCGATCTCAGCGACAAAGGTGCAGCCATGGCTGCCGCCTACGGTTGCAGCGAATGCGGCGTGCAGGAAACCTGGCTGATCGGCCTGAACTGGTTGCTGACCGACTATACGGCGATCAAGCTCAATGTGACGCAATCGCAGATCACCGGCGGCAATGGCGGCTTTGCTCCAGGGTAGCGGCTAGCTCAACAAGAACAATGGTGCCGAGATCACCGGCGTGGGCCTGCGCGCACAAGTCGACTGGTAAAACTGGAAAAGCGGAACCGACAGTCCCCTCCGCTCCAGACCGCCGCCCTTCGGGGCGGCGGTTCTTTTTGTGTTTGCTCGCTGCTTGAGCTTTTTGCTTAGCGCCAACGCAAGGTCCCCGCAGCAACGGCGAGGCGCGAATCGGCGGCAGGGGCGTCGATTCAGCTGTGGCCGGCTGGCCACGCCCGTCATGCGCGCCCGGAATTGCTAAGTCAGGGCAATATGTTAACCAGCCATCAGACAGGGTTGCATTACGTCCGCTGGACGGTCAATTTAACGAGCGGAGATGTCTCGATGCGGAGGCTTATCGCCATTGCCGGCTTGATGGCGGCGCTGTCTTTCGGCGCTGCTCCGGCCTGTGCATTTCAGGAGACGCCGGTGCCGCCGGCGGCACCGGGCGAGGCTCCACCGGCCGCTCCAACCGCCCCGGCGATGCAACTCGGCACTCCCGCCGGCGCCGTCGCGCCATCCGAGAAGCAGGGCGGCCTCAACCTGTTCGGCTACCACGTCCTGCCTAAGCTCAATTTCGGCCTCGACGTGCTCTACGGCCAAGACCAGCAGCAACTCCAGCTCGGGACGTCAGACAATCTCGACACGCTCGATGAGAGTGGCGACGTCAGCGTGCTCGGCAAGGTCAAGCGCCGCTTCTAGAGCATGATCCGGAAAAGTGGCCCGAGTGAAAGCACGGCCGCTCGATCGCATCGCTCAACCATGATCGCGCAGCTCGGCGCCGCGTCGGTGCATGTCCTGACCGCGAGCGGGGCCGTGCTGGCGCTGCTTGCGCTGCGCGCGGTGCACCACGGCGACTGGCAGATGATGTTTGTGTGGCTCGGCGCGGCGCTGATCGTCGATGCGGTCGACGGCCCGCTCGCCCGCCATCTGTCGGTCAAGACCATCCTGCCGCGCTTCAGCGGCGAGCGGCTCGACCTGATCGTCGACTATCTCACTTATGTGGCCGTTCCCGCTTATGCGCTGACCGAGGCGACGCTCTTGCCGGAGGCCGCGCGGCTGCCCGCGGCGGCGGCCATTTTGTTGTCGAGTCTGTTCCAATTCGCCGATCTCAACAGCAAGACGGAGGATGGCTACTTCGTCGGCTTTCCGGCGATCTGGAATATCGTGTTGCTCTATCTGTTCGCGCTCGGTCTCGCGCCGGTCGCCGCCCTTGCCGTGGTCGCGGCCTGCGTGGTGCTGACCTTCGTGCCGCTCCTTGCTGTCCATCCGTTCCGCGTCGAGCAACTCCGCTGGCTCACGTGCCTCGCCGCCGCCATCTGGGCGGGCGCCGCCGCCGCGGCGATCGCCAATCCCTTTCCCTCGCCGCTCTGGATCAAAGCATTGCTGATCCTGACCGCGATCTATTTGGCAAGCGTCGGCATCGCCCGCTCGCTTGTCCGGCCCGGCCCGGCGCGATGAAACCCGTTTGACCGCGGCCCGCGATTTCTGGCTAACTACCAGCTTGGACATCGCCGCGCGTTTCACATCCCCAACAAGTAGCGAACACCGCACCATGATGCTCGTCGACTGGCTGACCGATCCGCATATCTGGGCAAGCTTCATCGCCTTGAGCGCGATGGAGGTCGTGCTCGGTATCGACAACGTGGTTTTCATCTCGCTGCTGGTGTCGCGCCTGCCGCCCGAACGGCGGCTCATGGCGCGCCGCATCGGCCTCTCGCTCGCGCTGGTGTTCCGCGTCATCATGTTGGGCGGCATCACCTGGATCATTCACCTCACGCAGCCGATTTTCAGCATCGCCGGCTACGACTTCTCGTGGCGCGACCTCATTCTGATCGCCGGCGGCCTGTTCCTGTTGGTCAAGGCCACGCGCGAGATCCATCAGGACATCGAAGGCGACGAAGAGGAGGGGGGAGCCGGGGCCGTCGCCGACACCATGACCTCAGCCATTATCCAAATCGCGGTGATCGATCTCGTCTTCTCGGTCGATTCCATCATCACCGCCGTCGGCATGGCCGACCATATCGAGGTGATGATCGCCGCGGTCGCGGTGGCCATCCTGGTGATGTATTTCGCCTCCGAGCCGGTCGCCCATTTCATCGAGCGCCATCCCACCACCAAGATGCTGGCGCTGTCGTTTTTGCTGTTGATCGGCGCGGCGCTGATCGCCGACGGCATGCATTTCCATATCCCGCGCCAGTACATCTATTTCGCCATGGCCTTCGCCGCCGCGGTCGAGGTGGTTAACGTGGCCGCCTCGCGCAAACGAAGGCGCGCTGCCGAGAAGGCACGCGCGAAACGATCGCCGCCCAAAGCCTGATCGCCGGCTCCCAAAACACCTTAACTTTGTCACGCAATTTGCTTGGCCCAGCCCCAGTTTGACCTAGTTTAGGCGACGCTATCCCTGCTTTCATGGGTCAGTTCAAAGACGAAGGGGAAGCGATGAAAATCGGAGCATGGGTTGGGGCCTCGGGCCTCGCACTTGTGGCGACTGCGTCTCTGGCCGCGCCGGCGCAGCTGGCCGGCGATGAGCTGCGTCAGGCCGTCAGCGGCAAGACCGTCTATCTCAACATCTCGGGTTTCGAACTCCCCATCAACTACGCCGCCAACGGCCGCATGTCGGGCAAGATGAGCACCGTAGCGGCGAGCTTCTCGCGCGGCGACGGCGCGCAGGACCGCGGCAAATGGTGGGTGGCAAACGACCAGCTTTGCCAGCAATGGACGAGTTGGATGGACGGCAAGGCCTATTGCTATCGGTTGACGCGTGACGGCGCGACCGTGCGCTGGGTGCGCAACGACGGGCGGTCAGGCACCGCGCGGATCGGCGGCTGATCCGGCGCGTTGAGCGCCGCCAGAAATTTCCCAATGCCAAGAGCCGCCTGCGGGCGGCTCTTCTGTCTTTAGTGGAGCAGGGCGTGACGCGCAGTCGGGCGCCGCGCCACGTTGCGTGAAAACCACAGCGCGCGATTGAAAGCGGCTCCGCGTTGCGAGTTCGCTTGCCGGTCGCGCGGCGTGTGCATTAGGCTGATCGGCGTTGCGTTTTGTATTGCCTGTTGTTTACCGCGTATCGTGTGAGTTGCGTTCTTAAGTCGTTGCGTCCGTAGCGTTGTCCTCAGAGTCCAATCATGTCGAGGCGTTGCGCCGTGGCCCCCGGTCGTGGAACCAGTGGCGCGCGCAAAATCCCTCCGTCACTCCGAACCTCATCGGCATTGCGCTGAGCGCGTCCGAGCGGCAAATGGGCCCGATCAATGGCGGCCCCATGAATTTCTCCTTCACCCGGCTCCGCCACGCGTCCATGCGCTTCGCCACGCTGACCGGCGCCAATTTCGAAATGGCCGATCTGTCCGATGCCGATCTCAGCGACGCGCGGCTCGACGGCGCCAATCTGAGCGGCGCGGATCTGAGCGAAGCGCTGTGCGAGCGCGCCGATTTCTTGAACGCCAGGCTTAACGGCGCCAATCTTGCCAGTGCCAACCTCAACAACGCGCGCAATCTGACTCAGGGCCAAGTCGACGAGGCGCTGGGCGATGCGTTGACCGTCCTTCCGGCTCATCTTGTCCGGCCCGCTGGCTGGGGCGGGGGCGCCGCTCAGGTCATGAGCGGGCTCGAGGCGCGCAACGGCACGCACCACGGCGAGGCCAACGACAAGACCGTGCCGGCGACCAGAGGAGACTCGGTGTCGTGGCTGGTGGGCGGCCCGCGGCGCTCCGGCAGCCAATCCGCGCTGCCGCAATCCGAGCCGGTCTGGCGCGGGTCGACCGCGCCCTAGTGAAAATCGATACGGATGGTGTAGGACGCGCTGCCTGACGGCGGCGGCGCGAAGGGCGCCGCTCGACGCACGGTGGCCAGCGCCAGCTGATCGATGCGCGCATTGCCGCTCGATCGTCCAATCTTCAGCCCGCGCAGCGCTCCGTTGCCGCCGATGGCGAACACCACGGTGGCGCTGCCGTTCTGACCTGCCCGTGGCTTATGCCGGGCGAGCGCCGACCAGACCGAACTGGCATAGGCCGCCCCGCTTGGCCGCGCAGTCGGCACCTGAGTGGGCACCGGCTTATCGGCCGGCGCCAGCCCCATTGGCCGCCACGGGGCTTTGCTCTGCGGCTGGGTTGGCTCCTGCCGAGCCACCTCTTGCCGCGGCGCGGGTTTCGGTTCCTCGGCTGTGGCGGGCTTGTTTTGGGGCTTAGGCAAGGCTGCGACGGCGTCTTGTGCCGCTTCCGGCGCGACCTCAGGCTTGCGCTTGGGCAGCGGCGGCGCCGGCAGGGCTGCGACCGGTTCGGGGGCAGCTTCCGGTTCCGCCGGGGCCGGCGCGGGCGGCGTGGCAGCCAGCAGCTCGGCAACCTGTTCGGTGGCCGCGCCACTCGCATCGCTGGCGATCACCCGGGGCGGCAGCTCGGCCAGCAGATCACCGATCTGGTCGCTGGCCTCATTGGCTTGCTCTTCGGCGCGCGAGGTTTCCGGCTGCGCGGGCAGGGCGGCAACCGAGTCGGGCGAGGAGTCTTCGTTCGCGGCGCCGTCGGGATCAGGGGTCTGATCGGGGACCATGCCCTCGGCGCCGACAGCCTCGGCGTCGGACGGCGTTCCGAGCGTGGCAACACTATCGCTTTGCTCAGTCGAAGGCGCGTCGGACGCAAGCGCCGCGTCCGGCTCGACCGGGTCGGGCTCGGCGTCGACCGAAGCGGTGATAGCGGGGTCGGCCTCGGTCTCGTCCGGGACATTGGTGCGCGCCTGGTCGATCTCGGTCGATGGCCGCTCAAATTCGATCGCGGGTGCCGTGGCGAGCGGCATCGTGTCGGGCGTCGAAGGGTCGCTCTCGGCTTCGGGCGCCGGCGCCCAGTGCGCGGTTGAGGTCAACAGCAGGAGGCTGCCGCCGACCAGCACCGAGCTGGCGGAGAGGGTGAACAGAGAGCGGAAGAAGCGGTTTTCGGTCATGGACTTACAGCCCCGTTGCTGAAGCCCATTAGCACCGAGATTTAGTTAACGAATGGTTCACGCCCGCGTCGTTCGGGGACACAGCCCGGGTCCCAGGCGCCCAAATTCCCTTGGGAAGCTGTGACAATTCCGCCACCACTGCCCCGCGGAACTGTGCTTCAAATGAAGACTGTATCGTTTCAGTCAGTAATGCGTACCGCGTATAAGGGGGCTAGTATGCGTATGCGTTTGATCGCCGTTCTGGCGGTCCTCACGGCGTCGTTCACGCTCGGGGGCTGCTTCTTTCATCACAATCAATCCGTCATGGTCGCGCCGGAACCACTTCCGCCCTTGAAATAGGCCGGAACGGATGGATCGCGTGCGGATGTGGCGTCAGCCCCATGCCGTCTAAGACGCGAATCGACCTGGCGAAGGGCGCAAGCCGAGCGTCCATCGCCCGCTTGGACGAGGGTACGAAAAACCGGCAATTCGGCTTGGCTTGCCGCGGACCGGTGCTATCGCTTGCGGTGCCGGCGCTGAACAGGTGCCTGGGGTGCCGGACAGTAAAGCGCTTCGAAGCTGCCGGGCTCGGCAATACAGCGGCCGTGACGCATGACCGGCGGATCGTAAATGCCCGTTGCGCTCAAAAACGGCACGGCCAAGATCGCGAAGATATAAGTCATCCGACCCTCCCCTCGTAGTCCCCTTTCGCCACGGTACTCCTCACGTGCGCGGGTAGGCCATGCCACCGACGAAAAATGCTTCGAGTGTTGCCCGTTGGGCACAGGCGGTCGCCGCTTAAGGCGATGCCAGGGGAGCAGGCATCGTTACGGGTAAGAGAATGTTTATGACTTCAGCGAAACTCTCAATCCATGAAGACGTCGATCCAGCTGATTGAGAAGATCATCCGCGCCAAGACGGCGTTGCATCTCAAGCTCGTCGCCCATCGGAACGGCGACAACAAGGTCGACATCGGGGGCGGGCGCATCGACGAGTTGATCGCAGAGGTCGATGCTGGGCTGTTGCGCTACGAACGGATGCTCGTTCTGTTCAAGAACGAAATCGCCGCCGCAGCTATGGAGTCGGCTGAAACGGACGCCGGATAGGCACCTCCGAGGCAGCAATCTCGTCTAAGAAAGCTGGTAACCGGCATCAAGTGGCGGAGGGGGAGGGATTCGAACCCTCGAGACGCTTGCGCGCCTGCCGGTTTTCAAGACCGGTGCCTTCAACCACTCGGCCACCCCTCCAGGGTCGGTATCTAGGCAGCTTTACGCCAAAGACCGCTTAATGGCGAGTTCGAGCCGGAACAAGCGGCGCCTGGCTGAATTAATGACTTGTCTCCTGATCGTCCCACCATCTTCATAGGCGCATGAACCGCAAGCCCGATCCTTACGGCCGCAAGGCCACGCGCCCCGATCACATTCCGCTCAAAGGATGGTGGCAGGTCGCCCAGCGCGTGTGGACCGAAAGCTCGCGCGACAATCTGTCGGTCGTCGCCGCGGGCTGCGCCTTCTACGCGCTGTTCGCGGTGTTCCCCGCGCTGTCGGCGCTGATCGCGCTGTACGGGCTGACTGCCGACCCGGCGACCGTCGAGCAGCAATTCGGCATGCTCTCCTCCGTGCTGCCGCCGCAAGCCTATCAAATGGTCATCGACCAGATCGGCCGCCTCGCCGAGACACCGAGCCCATCGCTTGGTTGGGGATTGGCGGTCAGCCTGTTCATTGCCCTGTGGAGCGTCAGCAACCTGACCCAGGCCATGTTCGCCGCGCTCAACATCGCCTATGAGGAGCCGGAGCAGCGGAGTCTGCTGCGCTTCTATCTCAGCGCCTTTACCTTCGCCATTCTCGGCATATTGAGCGGCGCGCTGATGCTGTTCGCCATCGTCTACGTGCCGATCGTGTTCGCCTATGCGGGCTATACGGACACGTTCGAGACCATGGTGAGGGTGGCGCGTTGGCCGCTGCTTGCGCTCATCGTGCTCGTCTTGCTCGCGCTGCTGTACCGCTACGGTCCATGTCGGCGCAGCGCCAAATGGCGCTGGGTGACGGTGGGCTCGGTGTTCGCCACGGTGCTCTGGTTGATCGCTTCGGCCGGCTTCTCTTTTTATGTGTCGCACTTCGCCAACTATGACCGGATCTACGGTCCGCTCGGCGCGGCGGTCGTGCTGCTGTTCTGGCTTTATCTGTCGTTCTACATCGTGCTGCTCGGCGCCGAGATCAACGCCGAGCTCGAATTGCAGACAGCGAAGGACACCACGCGCGGCGCGGCGCGGCGCATGGGCGAGCGGGGCGCCTTCGTCGCCGACCATGTGGCCGGCGGCGCCGATGGCTCCAAGCGTCCGGTGAGCGAGGTGGCGACCGATCCTGACAAGGCCAAGCCGCACGCCATGTAATTGGCGAAAGCTGAGGGCAGGGGTCTTCGCTAGATTTGGTCCGGCGCGCTACGCCGCAGCCATCGTCGGCGCACCAGGCCGACGCCAACCACGAACAGCGCGCCTAAGGTGGCGCCGGTGATCCATACCGTGTGCGCCGCGGCCGGGTCGAGATTGCCGGTGATCAACGGGTCCTTGGCGATGATCTCGCCGGCGATCCAGCCGAGCAGGGCCGCGCCGGCCCACACCACGATCGGGAAGCGATCGAGCAGCGCCATCACCATTGCCGCGCCGGCCATGATCAGCGGAATGCTCACGGCCAGCCCGAACATCAACAGCGCATAGCTGTGCGGCGCCTCGAATCGCTCGGCCACCGCGGCGATGGCGATGACATTGTCGAGGCTCATGACCACGTCGGCGATGGCCACGATCCGGATCGCGCGCCACAGCGAGTTGACTGCCTGGATCTCGCCGCTCTTGCCGTTCTCCTCGGGGGCCAACAGCTTGACGGCGATCCACAGCAGCAGCGTGCCGCCCACCAGCTTGAGGTAGGCCATCTGCATCAGCGTCGTCACCAGGCCGGCGAACACCACGCGCAAGCTGATCGCGACCACGGTGCCGAGCACCACGCCCCAGACGCGCTGCTTGGGAGGGAGCTTGCGGCACGCGAGCGCAATGACGACAGCGTTGTCGCCCGACAACAGAAGGTCGATCCAGATGATCTGTAGGACGGCGAGCCAGAAGCCAGGTTGCTCGACAATCATGCTTGAGTTCGCCCCCCTCTCCCCGCGGAGTGCTTGCCGTCACTGCGACCCGGCAGGCCGCATACCCATTGCCGTGAAAAGCGGCAAGGACAAGACGGCATATATGCTTTTTGGAACAAGATGGAAGGAGGGCAGAGACGGTTTCGCGCCGCAGTGCACTGCCCAAGTCTTCGTCAGAGTTTCCTCCCACGACAAGCCGTCGCCGATGGCTTATGCTCAACTTCGTCTAGGCAGACGAATTGGGCCTTCCGGGCCCATTTTACGGGGAAGAAACGATGACCATTGATCCTGTCCTGCTCAATCCTTTGATCGCCCTGATCGCCGGTATTCTGATCCTGTTGATGCCGCGCCTGCTTAACTATGTGGTGGCCATCTATTTGATCGCCATCGGCATCATCGGCCTTGCACACCACTTCCAGTAGTGTCCGCCCGGCGCGGTGGAGTCTTCTCTTGCGATGCACTAGGATCAGGCAGGATTGCTCCGGCAGGCTGCCTGATCAACAACATTAAATAGCAAGAGCCACCTGGAACCCTCTCCGCCGATGGCCTATAGTTTCTCCATTCATGCTCCTGACACAGTGAGAGGTCGCCTCCGCGAAGCGAGACCGATTCCCCCAGTCACGAGCAAGAGGGTCGAGGGCTGCGATCGCCCACCGCTACAACAACACGGCGTTTCGCTCTGGCGGAGCGCTACAGCAAGCCGGGGTACCGTAGGGTTTGGACAGGGCAGGTGACCAAGCCAAGTCGTGCCGCGTCATGAAGGATGACAATTCCATGTCGGAATTCCGGCCGAGATTGCTGCTCTGCCTCGTCACGATCTTGGCGCTCGCCGCGCTCGGCATAAGCGCGATCTTCAGCGTCGACGTGGGGCGGGCGGCCGACAAGTCGGGGCTCGAGTTCACGTGGGTATGTGTGGTCGGCCACGCGCATCGAATTGGGCATCCGTCTCCGCGGCTCGGTGCCGACCGATGAGGATCGCCGCACCGTGCTCGGCATGGTGAAGGCGCATTTCCCGGACCTGCAGGTCGAGGACCGGCTCAAGGTTGCCGACGCCGGCGCGCCTCCCCAGGACCAATGGCTCGGCGCGGTCAGCTTCGGGTTAAAGCAATTGTCGCATCTGAAGCGCGGCTCGGCGCGGCTCTACGATGTCGCCCTCAAGGTGGACGGCGAAGCGCGCAGCGCCGCCGATTATGTCGAGGTGAAGAAGGCGCTCGCCGGTCCGTTGCCGACCGGCCTGGTCGTCGCCAGCGAAAGCATCAAGCCGCCGATCGCCGACCCGTTTGTGTTCGTCGCCGATCTCGGCGCCAATGAGTTGAGCCTGTCGGGCAGCGTGCCGAATGAAAATGCGCGCAAGCACGTGCGCGAGCTGTCCCGCCAATTGTTCCGGCGTCCCGGCCTCGACGATCGCCTCGAGCTAGCTTCCGGTGCACCAAAGAATTGGAACGCGGCGGTGGTAGCGGCCTTGCGCGCCCTGAGCCAGCTCGAGTCGGGGAAGATCGCTCTGTCGGGACTTGCCGTGACCATTCAGGGCGTGGCGCCTGACAAGGGCACCGCGGTGGCGGTGTCCTATCAGCTCAGGCGCGATTTGCCGGCGCTGTTCTCCACCTCCGAGAGCATCAGCTGGAAAGAGGCGGCCGCGCCGCAGGATATCGCCGCCCAAGTGCTCCCGCGCATCAAGGAGATGGCGCGCACCGAAGGCCGGTTGCCGGGCGGCTTGTTGCCGGAGCTGTTGCCGTTGACCGACGGCGAGTAAGGCGAAGGCTGCGCTCCAGAAGTCCCTTTATCCCTAATCGTTGGCGGCGAAGAACGCGCCGATGGTCTCGACCGTTTCCTGCTCTTTGAGCACCGGAGCGTGTCCCTGGTCGGGTACCGTCATGGTCCGGAGATTAGGGTGGCGCTCGACCATGGCCTCGAGTGTCTCCGCGCTCAACACATCGGAATTGGCGCCTCGCAACACGAAGGCGGGGACTTGACCGAGCGCGATGAATTGCGGCCAGAGGTCCGGCACCGGCCGGCTGAGATCGATAGTGCCGAGCGCGCGCGCGAGCTTCCGGTCATAGGCCCGCGCCGGGCGCCCCCTATGCTCGTCGAACACGTCCTTGGCGATCTCCTCCCACTGCGCCTCGCTGAAGGTGGGGAAGGCGCGTTCGTTCATCTCGCGGAGGATCATCACCGCGTCCGGCCAGGTCTTCGGCACCGGCATGCGCCCGACATAGCCGATGATGCGCGCGAGCCCGCGCGTCTCGATCACCGGCCCGACATCGTTGAGGACGACCGGTCCCATGGCGGTGGGCCTGAGCGCCGCCATCATCATGGTGATGATGCCGCCCCGCGAGGTGCCGACCACGCCGACTTTATGCAGGCCGCGCGCGGTCAGGAAATCGAGCACGTCGAGCAGCTCGATATAGGGCGTGTAGTTCCGCCAATGACGGTCGTATTGCGACCGCCCGCGCCCGCGATAATCAAAGCAATAGACGTTGCGCGGCTTGTCCGGATGCTTGCACAGAAAAGTCGCTAGCGTATGGAAGTCCCTGCTGTTGCGGGTAAGCCCCGGCAGGCAGATGACGGTCCTGGCCGTTTCGTTCGGCGCCGGGTAGTGGCGGACATAGAGCCTAAGGTCGTCGAACGACGCATAGTAGATATCTCGCCATAGCTCGCCATCAAGCTCGGGCATGTTCAGGGATCGACCTTGGGAGTTTCTGGACCGATTGGCCGCGCGTTGCCCCGCGCCTCGCCGTCAGTGTTGAGCAAAGTCGCAAACGGGGCAAGTCTTACGAGCAACGCGTGGATATGGCGGCAGATCTTACTCAGATTTTGTCTGCTCGGCGATCGCAGCCTCGGCGCGAGGTATTCTCCGGCCGCGATTGAGGTCTTGAACCAGCTGCAACGCCTGCTTGGGGCCGGCCAGGCGCGAGCGGTAGAGCTGTAGCGTCTCCATGATCTTGATCACGTAATGCCGCGTCTCGGTGAAGGGGATGCGCTCGATCCAGTCGATGGGATCGACCTCCGGATTGCGCGGATCGCCGAATTGCTTCATCCATTCGGCGACACGGCCGCCGCCGGCATTATAGGCGGCGAGGGCCAGGAAATAGGAGCCGCCATAGTCGTCGATGACGCCGCGCAAGAACGCTTCGCCGAGTTGGGTGTTGTAGGCGGCGTTGGTGAGCTGGTCGACCGAGTATTTGACCTTGTACTGTTTGGCGACCATGCGAGCGGTGGCAGGCATCAGCTGCATCAGGCCGCTGGCGCCGACCGGGCTCTTGGCGGCGGCGTTGAACTCGCTCTCCTGCCGCGACAGAGCGTGCACCAGCGCCGGATCGACGCGATCGGAGAGCAGGCTCTTGAACTCGGGCATGACGCCGACCGGTAAGGCATAGTCCCCAAGCGGCAGGTCGCGGTTAAGGGCGATCTTGGCCAGCCTGAGCGCGGTCTGCGGGTCGCCGGTGGCCTTCGCCAGCTCCACCAGCAGCACCACCTCGGCCGGATTGGTAAGCTTGCGCGACAGCGCCAGGTAGAATTGCGCTATCACGCCGTCATAGCCCATCGTCCGGGCGACGCCGATGGCCCGCACCGCGTCGCGCGACAGGAAGCTCTGAATGTCGGCCTGGGTCGGCAGGGGCGTCGAGGTGACCTCGAGACGCGCGGGCCTGGCATCGAGCGTCTGGCGGCCGAGCTGGCCATAGAAATATTGCGGGTACTTGGCGGCGCCGTGGAAATGGATCATGGCCGAGCCGTTGTCGCCAAGCGCGAGCGCGGTGCGGCCGAGCCAATATTCGCCGAGCGCGATGCTCTTCGAGCTGGTGGCGGCGCGCCGCAGCGACGTGAAATGCCGCAAAGCGTTGTGCGGATCGTTGAGGAAGCGCAGCGCGATCCAGCCGGCGAGAAACTCCGCTTCGATATAGGCATCGCCGGGCACCAGGCCGTGCTTGGCGGCGATCTCGTAGGCGACGCGGGGATGGCCGTCGTTCAGCGCGCCGCGACAATTGATGCGTCGTTCGGTCCACCAATTGTTGAGGTCGAGCAGGACGTTGGGCTCGCTCGGCGCATCGAGCAGCATCTTCCAAGCTTCTTCCCTGCGGTCCTTGTCCTTGGTACGACGCAGCCACTGGATGCGATTGAAGCGCAAGCCGACATCGGCTTCGACCGCGTTCGCGGGCAGCGCATTGAGCAGCTTGCCGGCGTTGCCGCCGCGTTTGATCACGGCGATGCGGGCAGCGACCTTCTTCTGCTCGGCGGCGGACAGCAGTTTGGCCACTCTAAGCGCCGCTTCGGTCGCTCCCTTTTCGTCGGGATAGAGCAGCCGGTCGATGCGCGCCTGGTGATGCTCGGCCGTCAGCATGCTGCCGTAGCGGTCGAGAATCTTCTTCTCCACCGCGGCATTGAGCTGATGGTCGCGCCACGCCGAGATCACAAGCTCGCGCGCCGCGGTCTCGTTATTCTCTTTCATATAGACGCCGGCGAGAGCGGCCTTGCCCGCGCCGGTCTGCGGCTGCGTCGTGCTGAAAAAGGCTTTGACCTCTTCAGCGCCGGCATCGGTGAGGAACAGCGCCGTCTCCGCCTTCTCGCGCAGCTCGTCCTGGCCGGGCCAGTAGGGATGGGACAGCCGGAATTGTTCCATGGCCTCGGCGTTGCCGGTCGCCGGGCCGTTGCGATATTTGTACCAGAGCGCGAAATCGCGTGCGGCGGGATCCTTGATCTTGGCCGCGGCCGAGGCGCCGTTGCGCAGCACGTCCCTGATATAGGCCTCGTCGGAGCTACCGACGTCGTAAGACAGGATCGGCTTCAAGATCGAGGCGTAATCCATCGCCGACTTGGGAGCGACAATGGCCGGCGTCAGGGAGCCGCCGCGATTGGGATTGGCGTCCGGCACCGGCATGTCGGTGACGACTTGCGGCGGCGGCGACGGCGGTAACGCTAACGGCAGCCCGGGCGGCGCCAGCAGCGCCGGCGTCTTCGGATTGCGATCAGGCATGAGCATGGTCGAAACGGCGGCCAACGAGCCGGGTGGCGGCGGCGCGCTCGGCTCGGGCGGCGTCATCGGCACGGAGGTGATGGTCGGATTCCGCTCGGGCGGGGCAACGCTCCCCGCGTCCTGCGTGTCCGGGTTCTGGTCGGGCAGGGGCACGGTCCCCGTAACCACCGTGCTGTCCGCTGCGATCTCGGGCGCCGGCGCAGCCTCGGGTGAGGGTGCGGCCTCGGCGAGGGGCGCGGCCGGAATTACGTCGCGTTTCGGGTTACGGTCTGGCAGCGGCACAGAATTGGACGCGGCCGCAACTACGGCCGGTGCGAAACACGCCAAACACACAAGCAATGGCAAAATATGCGCGCGACTGCGTTTCATCTCGTCGGTCGGTTTCCGGTTACGATCCTGTAGTCAGGACGTCCCCCGAGCCGGGGAGCCGCGACGAAGACGGCACTGTAATGTGCCGGATTTCAACAATGTCTGAAAGAATCCGGCGGAAAAATGACTGACACGTCCCGCCCGGGATTACAACTGATCTCAAAGAATCAAGGTAAGTATCTGTGGAATAAGCTCTTTGTCTAGGACCGGCTCGAGGCTGGGTGTGCCGCTTAGGCCTCAGTCAAGCCGCTGTTCCTGGGGGTTTGAGCGCCTTGCCGCCTCTATCCCCAAACCCTATTGTCCGCCGTCTCTTCGCTCACGCGTTTACCAAGCCGACCACCGCAGGAGTGCCGCCCCGTGCCAATGCCGCCGTTTCAAGGCTCGATCACGGCCCTGATCACCCCGTTCAAGAACGGTGAGGTCGACGCGCGCGCCTACCAAAAGCTGGTCGAGTGGCAGATCGATCAGGGCAGCCACGGGCTCGTTCCCTGCGGCACGACTGGCGAATCGCCGACGCTCACCCACGACGAGCACAAGCGCGTGGTCGAGCTGTGCATCGAGGCGGCGGCGGGTAGGGTGCCGATCATCGCCGGCACCGGTTCGAACTCGACCGCCGAGGCGGTCGAGTTGACGCGCCATGCCAAGACAGCCGGCGCCGACGGCGTGCTGGTGGTGACGCCCTATTACAACAAGCCCACGCAGGAAGGGCTCTATCTGCACTTCAAGGCGATCAACGACAGCACCGATATTCCCATTGTGATTTACAACATCCCCGGGCGGAGCGTCGTCGACATGTCGGTCGACACCATGGCGCGGCTGTTCAAGCTCAAGAACATCGTCGGCGTGAAGGACGCGACCGCCAACATGGCGCGCGTGAGCCAGCAACGCGCGGCGCTCGGCACGGACTTCGTCCAGCTCTCGGGCGAGGATGCGACCGCGCTCGGCTTCAATGCCCATGGCGGCCAGGGCTGCATCTCGGTCACCGCCAATGTCGCGCCGGCGCTGTGCTCGGAATTCCAGCTCGCCTGCCTCGGCGGCAATTACAAGCGCGCGCTTGAGATCCAGGACCGGCTGATGCCGCTGCACGATGCGCTGTTCGTGGAATCGAATCCGGGCCCGGTAAAATATGCCGCGAGCAAGCTCGGCCTGTGCAATGGTGACACGCGGCTGCCGCTTGCGCCGATTGCCGCGGCCTCCCGTAAGAGGGTCGACGACGCACTTGAAGCGGTCGGCCTGGTCCTCGTTTAACGCCACAAGGTGACGTCATGGCGCCGAAGCGCGAGCGCGACAGCGGCAAGCTGGTCGCCGAGAATCGGAAGGCGCGCTTCAACTACGAGATCGAGGACAAGCTCGAGGCCGGCATCGTGCTGCTCGGCTCCGAGGTCAAGTCGCTCCGCACCGGCAAGGCCAATATCGCCGACTCATATGCCTCGAGCGAGGGCGGCGAGCTTTACCTCATCAACGCGCATATCGCCGAGTACAAGCAGGCCGGCCGCGCCAATCACGACCCGACCCGGCGGCGCAAGCTGCTGGTGCATCGCCGCGAGATGGGCCGTCTCACCGGCGCCATCCAGCGCGAAGGCATGACCCTGGTGCCGCTCAGGCTCTATTTCAACGCCCGCGGCATCGCCAAGGTGCAGCTCGGCCTGGCCAAGGGCAAGAAGCTGCATGACAAGCGCGAGACCGAGAAGAAGCGGGACTGGGAGCGGCAAAAGGGCCGTCTCATGCGCGAGAAGGGTTGAGCATGCCGGCGCAAGGCGATGATAGCGCGCCCGGTCTTGCGCCCGGTGCGAGGCTGCCTCGCTTGCCCTGCCGGCAACGGACGGCGGCACGATCGACATCGCGGCGCTGCCCGGGCGTAGCCTCCTGATCGTCTATCCCTGGACCGGCCGTCCGGGTCGTCCCAATCCGCCGAATTGGGACGATATCGAAGGCGCGCACGGCTCGACGCCCGAGCTCGAAGGCTTTCGCGACCGTCATGCCGATTTTCTCACGCTCGGCATCAGGCTGTTCGGTTTGAGCCGTCAAACCACCGACTATCAGCGCGAGCTGGTGGCCCGGCTTGCGCTTCCATTTCCGATTCTGAGCGATGCGGAAGGCCGCTTCGCCGGCGCGCTCGCCCTGCCGAGCTTCACCACCGGCGACGAGATCTATCTCAAGCGCCTCACCCTTGCGGTGAAGGACGGGCAAATCGAGAGAATGTTCTATCCGGTCGCGGATCCGGCCGGTCATGCCGCTGAGGTCCTCTCCTGGCTTGGCCGGCAGCCTCAGAGCGAGTCGTCCTCGGCGTCCTCGACCGAATAGCCGAGCCGGTCGAGCGCTTCCTCGAGATAGTCGGGCAGGAGCGGCATGCCGATCAGATAGTCCTCGGTGCGGTTGGTGCGCTCGGAGCGAGCGGTCGACAGCGCTTCGTCGAGCTCCTCGGGGCCGAACGAGCCTCTGCCGATCCACGCGAGCGCGACCAGGCTCGCTTGTTCGTCCTCATTGAGATCGCGAATGAAGCCCTTGAGCTCATCGGCGGTGGCATCGTCGGAGAACGATTCCAGGATCGAATCGGAGTCGTGGTCCGAGGTGGCGCCATCGTCCCACGCAGCGACCTTGGCGGCAATTTCGCGCGCCTTGACGATGACAAAACCGACTTTGTCCGGCGAGATTTCCAACCCGGCCATGAGGATCCCATCCGTCTAGCCAATGACCGAACGCATCAAAGCATGCCCGAGTTGCAGTCCGGCGACAAGGCGGCACACTGGCCGCTTACCCCTTGAGCAAACTTGCCGCGGCCTCGCCAACCACCGTCTCGAACATGGCGGTGGTGAGCCGCCCGGTATTGGTGTTCTGGCGCGAGCAATGATAGCTGTCGAACAGGGTAAGCCCGCCCGGCAGCACGTGTCGCGCGCCGTGGGCAAAGGGGAAATCCCGCTTCTTCAAATTCAGCGCATCGAGGATCGCCTCATGGGCGATGCGGCCGAGCGCCAACAGCGTGACAAGATTTGGCAGGGCGGCGATGCGGCCGACCAGGAATTGGCGGCAGCGCGCGATCTCGTCGGGCTTCGGCTTGTTCTGCGGCGGCACGCAGCGCACCGCATTTGAGATCATGCAGTCGACCAATTCGAGCGCATCGGGGGCGGCGAGATCGTGCCGCCCGCGCGCCAATCCCAGCTTGAGGAGCGTGCGGTAGAGCAGCTCGCCGGCATGGTCGCCGAGAAATGGGCGGCCGGTCCGGTTGGCGCCCTTCAAGCCGGGCGCCAGCCCGACGATCAGCAGCCGCGCCGTGCTCGGGCCGAACGACGGCACCGCGCCGTTGAACCAGTCGGGATGCGCCCGCCTGTTCTCGGTGCGGAACGCGACCAGGCGCGGGCAGAGCGGACAGTCTTTGGCAGGCTCGGGCGGCGGCGGCGCGCTCGCGGCGGGAAGCGCCATGGCGCGTTACTCGGGCGGGACGAGGGTGGTTCGCTCGCCGGCATCGCGCTTGGCGATCAACGCCAGCGCCGACCAGTCCAGCCCGCCGCCGCCGGCCGCCATCAGCGCCAGGAAGCGATCGGCGAGCAGGCTCGCGAGCGGCATCGGCACCTCGAGCTGTTGCGCCGCGCTCAAGGCGAGCCGCACGTCCTTGTAGCCAAGCTCCGCTTTGAATCCGGCGGGATGGTAGCGCTCCTCGGCGATCAGCGCGCCATAGGTCTTGTACACCGGCGCGCCGAACAAGGTGCTGGTGAGAAGATCGATATATTGCGCCCGGTCGACGCCCGCCTTGCTCACCAGCGTGACCGCTTCGCCCAGCCCCTCGATCACCGCGGCGATCAGGAAGTTGCCGCTGAGCTTGACCAGGTTGGCGGTCGGCGCCGCGTCCGACACGATGAATGTGCGCTGGCCGAGCACGTCGAACAGAGTCTGGCAACGCGCGATCTGATCGCCCTTGCCTGCGGCGACGATGAACAGCTTGGCCGCCGCGGCGGCGTCGGGTCGGCCGAACACCGGCGCAGCCACGAATTCCTGGCCCTTGTCGCGATGGGCAGCGGCAAGCCGCTCGGCGAGCGCGAAGCTGATCGTGCTCATGGAGAGATGGATGGCGCCGCGCGGCAGCGCATCGAGGATGCCGCTTTGCCCGAACACCGCCTGCTCGACCGCGCGGTCGTCGGCCAGCATGGTGATCACCACCTCGCCGTGCGCGGCCTCGCCTGGCGTGTTGGCGAGCGTCGCGCCCTTGCCGACCAGGGCCTCGGCCTTGGCGGCGCTGCGGTTATAAACGGTCAGCGCATGACCCGCGGCCAGCAGATTGGCCGCCATGCCGCTTCCCATGCGTCCAATGCCGACGAAACCGACCTGCATCGCTAGACGCCTCCTTCGCCAGTCTAACAGCTTCGCTGGGAGGGCGGCTCAGGTCTCGATCAAATCTTCGGACTCGAACTCATCGAGCGGCCCGGGCTCCGGCCGCCGCCGCTGTTCGCGCTGCGCCCGGTCGGCGGGATCGCGGCCGATCTCTTCCTCCAGATTGGCGAGATCGATAAATTGATCGGCTTGGCGGCGCAGCTCGTCGGCGACCATCGGCGGATTGGTGGTCAACGTGGAGACCACGCTCACCCGCTTGCCTTTGTGCTGGAGCGCCTCGACCAGCGAGCGGAAATCGCCGTCGCCGGAGAACAGCACAAGATGGTCGAGATGCTCGGCAAGTTCCATGGCATCGACCGCAAGCTCGATGTCCATGTTGCCTTTGATCTTGCGCCGGCCGGCCGCGTCGATGAACTCCTTGGTCGGCTTGGTCACCATGGTGTAGCCGTTATAGTCGAGCCAATCGATCAACGGCCTGATCGAGGAATACTCCTGGTCCTCGGCCAGCGCCGTATAATAGAGCGCTCTGACCAGCTGACCCTTGCTGCGGAACAGCGCCAGCAGCCGCTTGTAGTCGATGTCGAACGAGAGTGACTTGGCCGTGGCGTAGAGATTGGCGCCGTCGATGAACAGCGCGATGCGCTCGGTCGGATAGAAATTCATTTGAACACCGTTCACTGCAAATGCCTTGAGTGAGTAAAGAGCAGCCTCCCGCAATAAGGGACTAGAGGCCTGCATTGACAACATAGGTGTGACAGCTTGGCTCCGCAATCACTCGCGCATGGCAAGGTCGTGGTAGGATTTGGTGCCAATAGTCCCGGCGCGTGGGGCACGCCCGCCGCGACGATTGCCCAAGCTTTAGGCGAAATTGAACGGCTCAATATTGCCGTCCTTGCGGTATCGCCGCTTTATGAGACGGCAGCGGTGGGAAACGCGCGCCAACCGCCTTACCTCAACGCCGTGGCAGTGCTCGACACGACGTCTCTCGCCGGACGCGCTGATCAGAGTGTTGAAGGAGATCGAACGCCGCTCGGGCCGGCGCGGCGGCAGACCCTGGGGCCCGCGCAGCCTCGACATTGATATCGTCGATTATCGCGGATTGGTCAGGCACTGGCGCGGCGGGCACGCCGACTTCGACCGAGCGGGGCCGCGGCCCCTGGTCTTGCCGCATCCGCTCGCCCATCAGCGGCCGTTCGTGCTGAGGCCGCTGCTCGACATTGCGCCGGGCTGGCGCCACCCCGTGCTCGGACTGAGCGCGCGCGAGCTTTGGCGCCGAGCATCGCGGCAAGGGCAAGGCCGCGTGCTGAAGCGTGTGTGATCGTTCAAGCCGGAAACTGCCGGCGAAACACGGTCTTGATCTCCTCGAGCCGCCGCGCCAGACGCTCGGCCTCGTCGGCCTGCCCGAGGCCGTGGGCGAGTCCGATCGCGTCGTGCAGGAACTCCTTGGCGTCGCTATAGCGGGCCGCAAGCTCGGAGCCCGCCCGCGCTTCATACATGTCGCCATAGGCCCGCTCGGCTTGGGCTTCGAGCCAGCGCAGCCGGTTAACGGTGCCGTCGGGTGGGACGTCGTCCATGGCCAATCCTAGCTCAGACCCGCTGCTTTGCCTTGCCAGCCCCGGCCGAACTGCCTAAATAGAGTTCAAATCACCCCAACTGGACAAGGATCCCCTGATGGCTCGCGTCACCGTCGAGGACTGCATCGACAAGATTCCCAACCGCTTCGAGCTCGTGCTCCTGGCCAGCCACCGCGCCCGTTCCATTTCAGCCGGCGCCCAAATCACCGTGCAACGCGACAACGACAAGAACCCGGTGGTCGCGCTGCGCGAGATCGCCGATAAGAAAATCCCGACCGACGATCTTAGGGAAGACTTTATCCACTCGATGCAGAAATATGTCGAAGTGGACGAGCCTGAGGCTGAAGCGGTGCCGATGCTCTCGACCGACACCAGAATGCCGGTCCTCGCCCAGGACGATCAGTCGGCCGACAGCTCGATCGACAAGATGACCGAGGAGGAGCTGTTGCGCCGGATGGCGACCCAGGCGCCTTCGGATGGCTCCAATGCGGGACCCCGCTCACGCTGAATTTTGCCGCTCCGCCCGGAGCCGGGGCTATCACTCTGCCTTATCCATGCATGACCGCGCCGCCAGGCGTGGTGGTGCGTCGCGCGTGCTGAGCCGAACTCCCGGCGGAGAGGCTCGCGCGACATGACCCGCCAATACGAGCTGGTGGAGCGCGTGCTGAGCTATCAGCCAAGCGCCGACGAGGCGCTGCTTAACCGCGCCTATGTCTACGCCATGAAGGCGCACGGCAACCAGAAGCGGGCCTCGGGCGCATCGTTCTTCTCCCATCCGCTCGAGGTCGCGACCATCCTCGCCGAGATGCGGCTCGACGACGCCACCATCGCCACCGCCCTGCTGCACGACACCATCGAGGACACCGATACCACGCGGGGCGAGATCGACGCGCTGTTCGGCCGCGAGATCGGCACGCTGGTCGACGGCCTCACCAAGATCAAGAAGCTCGATCTGGTCACCAAGAAGGCCGAGCAGGCCGAGAACTTCCGCAAGCTGCTGCTCGCCATTTCGAGCGACATCCGCGTGCTCCTGGTGAAGCTCGCCGACCGGCTGCACAACATGCGCACGCTTGGGCACATGAAGCCGGCCAAGCGCAAGATCATCGCCGAGGAGACCATGGACATCTATGCGCCGCTCGCCGGGCGCATGGGCATGCAATGGCTGCGCGAGGAGCTGGAGGATCACGCCTTCAAGGCACTCAACCCCGAGGCCTACTTGGCCGTGGTCGAGCGTCTCAAGATGTTGCGCGAGCGCAACCAGGGTTTGATCGACGAGATCGAGTTGGCGCTCACCACCAAGCTCAAGGAGGCCGATGTCGCCGGCATCGTCGCCGGGCGGGAGAAGAAGCCTTACGCCATTTGGAGCAAGATGGAGCGGAAGCAAATCTCGCTCGAGCAACTGTCCGACATCTATGCGTTCCGCATCGTGGTGCCGCAGGTCGATGACTGCTATCACGCGCTGTCGGTGGTGCACACCACCTGGCACGCCGTGCCCGGCCGCTTCAAGGATTACATCTCCAATCCCAAGCAGAACGACTACCAGTCCATCCACACCACCATCGTCGGCCCGCGCCACCAGCGCGTCGAGCTGCAGATCCGCACCGAGCGGATGCACTCGGTCGCCGAATATGGCGTGGCGGCGCATGCTCTCTACAAGGACACCAACGGCAGCCACGCGCCCAAGGGCGTGGTGCCGTCGCAAGATTCAAACGCCTATCGCTGGCTGCGCCATCTGGTCGGCATGCTGCTCGACGGCGACAACCCCGAGGAGTTCCTCGAGCACACCAAGCTCGAGCTGTTCCAGGACCAGGTGTTCTGCTTCACCCCCAAAGGCCGCCTGATCGCGCTGCCGCGCGGCGCCAATCCGATCGACTTTGCCTATGCGGTGCACACCGACATCGGCAATACCTGCGTCGGCACCAAGATCAACGGCCGGCCCATGCCGCTCGTCACCGAGCTCAGGAACGGCGACGAGGTCGAGATCATCTGCTCGAAGGCGCAGCTGCCGCCGTCCGCCTGGCAGAGCCTCGCCGTCACCGGCAAGGCGCGCTCGGCCATCCGGCGCGCCACCCGCGATGCGGTGCGCGCCCAATACGGCAAGCTCGGTCGCGAAATTCTGGTGCGCGCTTTCCAGCGCCGGGAGAAGACCTTCAGCGAGGAGAGCCTCACCGCGGCACTTCCCCGCCTGTCGCAAAAAACCGCCGAGGACGCGATGGCGGCGGTGGGGCGGGGCGAGCTCGGCTCGGCCGATGTGGTCCGCGCCGTGTTTCCCGAGGAGAGGCCGGCGGAGCCCGCCAAGCGCCGCCGCCGCGTGAAACGCAACGATGAAGGCTGGTTCGGGCTCGGCAAGGTGATGGGCCTGAAGTTTCGCTGGCCCGGCTCCAGCAGCGAGCGGCCGCCGCAAGGCCAGAACAGCGGCATTCCGATCAGGGGCTTGCGCGGCGACCTGCCGGTGAATTTCGCCGATGGCGGCGCCGTGCCGGGCGATCGCATCGTCGGCATTCTCACGCCGGGGCAGGGCATCACCATCTACCCGATCCACGCCGAGGCGCTAAAGGCGTTCGACGAGGAGCCCGAGCGCTGGATCGACGTGACTTGGGACATCGACGAGGACAACCCGCAGCGCTTTCCGGCCAAGATTACCGTCACCGCGCTCAACGAGCCCGGCAGCCTCGCCCAGGTCGCGGCCGTGATCGGCGAGGCCGACGGCAATATCGACAACATCAAGATGACCAACCGCGTGCCCGACTACACCGAAATGCTGATCGACCTCGAAGTCTGGGATCTCAAGCACCTGAACGACATCATCGCCGGCCTCAGGGCCAAGGACGTGGTCTCGAGCGCCGCCCGCGCGAACGTCTAGGCCGCTGGTATCGGAAGGTAATTTTGCCTACATATGCTAGGCCGCTGTCGCCAAAGAGCCACCAACGTCTGGCATCTGGTTCGGGGTAGCGCGTTTTGAGGTGGTGATGCTGTTCAAGCGCCGCGAGGCGGAGAGTTTCCTCGAGCGAATGCGGGTGCATCTTTGGCCCCGGCGGAGCTGGACCCGCTCGAGCCGCTATGTCGTCTATCGCCTCAGACGCTTGAGCGACACGCCGCACGCCGTGGCGCTCGGCTTTGCCATCGGCGTATTCACGGCAGTGACCCCGTTTCTCGGCACCCATATGGTGTTGGCCGCGCTATTTGCTTGGGTGATCGGCGGCAGCGTGGTTGCCGCTCTGCTCGGCACCTTCGTCGGCAACCCGCTAACCTATCCGCTGTTCTGGTACTCCACCTATGAAGTGGGCACTCTGATGCTGGGCGGCGAGGGCAGCAAGCGCAGCATCGATTTGTCCGGCGGCATCTTTCAAAAATCTCTGGAACAGCTCTGGCCGATCCTAAAGCCGATGACGCTCGGCTCGATCCCGGTCGGGCTTGCGCTTGCCGCGCTGAGCTACGTGCTCGTCAAGCCGATGGTCGAAGCCTATAAGAATCGGCGCCGGCGCGAGCTTGGGCTCCGCTCCGAGAGCGAGGCGTTAGGCACGAGATGACGCCGAAGACTGCGAGACAAGTGCGCCGAGTTTCCGGCGTGCCGCCGATCCGCCTCGGCATCAACATCGACCACGTCGCCACACTTAGGAATGCGCGGGGCGGGCGCCATCCCGATCCGCTGCGAGCCGCCAAGCTTGCGGTCGAGGCCGGCGCCGACAACATCACCGCGCATTTACGTGAGGACCGCCGCCATATCCGCGACGACGACATCGCTCGTCTGACCGCCGCCCAACTTGCGCCGCTCAATCTCGAAATGGCGGTGACGCCGGAGATGCTGGCGATCGCCCTTGCCGCCCGCCCGCATGCCTGCTGCCTCGTGCCCGAGCGCCGCCAGGAACTCACCACCGAGGGCGGCCTCGACGTTGCCGGCCAGGTCGGCACGCTTGCGCCGTTCATCGCCGAGCTCCGGCGCGCCGGCATTCAAGTCGCGCTGTTCATCGACCCCGATCCCGAGCAGATCGCCGCCTCGCGCCAAGTCGAAACCGACGCCGTCGAGTTCCATACCGGCACCTATTGCGCGGCCGCGGACGCGGGCCAGGGCCCGGCGCTCGAACGCGAGTTGAGGCGCCTGATCGACGCCGCCGCAGCGGCCGCCGCGTCCGGGCTCGAGGTCCATGCCGGCCACGGGCTCGATTATGATAATGTCGCCGCGGTCGCCTCGATTCCCGAGATCGTCGAGCTCAATATCGGTCATTACCTCGTGGGCGAGGCCCTGTTCGTAGGCCTCGCCAGCAGCGTGGCCCGCATGCGGTCGGTGATGGACGGCGCGCGAGAGACCCTGCGGCATAGCGCCACGGAAGCGAAGGTCGGCGGCGGGTGATGATTATCGGCATCGGCAACGACATGATCGACATCAGGCGCGTCGAGCGCACCATCGAGCGCTACGGCGAGCGTTTTCTCGATCGCGTGTTCACCGAGATCGAGCGGTGCAAGTCGGATGCGCGGGCGATGCGCGCAGCCTCCTACGCCAAGCGGTTCGCCGCCAAAGAGGCTTGCGCGAAGGCGCTTGGCACCGGATTTCGCCAGGGGGTGTTCTGGCGCGACATGGGGGTCGTGAATTTGCCGTCAGGACGCCCCACTTTGGAGCTGACCGGCGGCGCGGCGCGGGCTCTGGCCCGGTTGACCCCCGACGGACACGAGGTGCGCATCGACCTGTCCATCACCGACGATTTCCCCACCGCCCAGGCGATCGTCATCATCTCGGCCATAAGGGTTTCACTCCGCGACTGAACGGTTTACCTCTCCTCGGGCGAGGGGCTATAGGGGCGGGCGTCCCGAACCGGGTCGAAATCTCAAGCTAGGGTCAATGGTTCCGCATGAGCGTTGAAGCCGAAAAGACGGAAGCCAAAGGCGGCGTGAGGGACACCGTCCGCGTCGTCATCCATGCGCTGATCCTGGCCCTGGTGGTGCGCGTCTTCCTGTTTCAGCCGTTCAATATCCCGTCCGGCTCGATGATCCCGACGCTGTTGATCGGCGACTATTTGTTCGTGTCGAAATACAGCTACGGCTACAGCCGCTACTCGTTTCCGTTCGGGCTCGACCTGTTTTCCGGGCGGGTATGGGCCAAGGAACCGGATCGCGGCGACGTGGTCGTGTTCAAGCTGCCGCGCGACAACCAAACCGATTACATCAAGCGCGTGATCGGCTTGCCCGGCGACGAAATCCAGATGCTGCACGGCGTGCTCAACATCAACGGCAACGCGGTGCCCAAGGTCCGGATCGACGATTACGTCGTGACCGAGTCGTCGGGACGGGAGCGGAGCTTGCCGCGGTTTCAAGAGACCTTGCCCAATGGCGTGAGCTACCCCGTGCTCGACTTGGTGCAGGACGGCTTCGGCGATAACACCGAGATCTACAAGGTGCCCGAGGGGCATTTTTTCATGATGGGCGACAATCGCGACAATTCCACCGACAGCCGCTATCTGTCGGAAGTCGGGTTCGTGCCGTTCGAGAATCTGGTAGGCAAGGCGCAGATCATCTTCTTCTCGATGGATGAGGATTCGAGCTTCTTGGAATTCTGGCATTGGCCGACCAGCGTTCGCTGGCAGCGGATCTTTCAGGTGGTGCACTGACCCTTGCCCAAGCCGCGCAAAACGGCTCTCGCAGATCTGTCCGCCCGGCTTGGACACGATTTTGCCGATCCGGCTCTGCTCAAACTCGCTTTGACCCACGCCAGCGCCCGCACCAACTCAATGCCCGACGAGGACAATGAGCGTCTCGAATTCCTGGGCGACCGCGTGCTGGGCCTCGCCGTCGCCGAGCTTCTGGCCGACACCTTTCCCAAGGCCCGCGAAGGCGAGCTCGCGCGCTCGTTCAATTATCTCGTGCGGGCCGAGACTTGCGCCGAGATTGCCCAAGCCTGGGAACTCGGCGGCTTTATCTTGATGAGCGGCGGCGAGGCGGGCAGCGGCGGCCGGCGCAAGAAGACCATTCTCGCCAATACCTGCGAGGCGGTGCTCGGAGCGGTGTTCGCCGACGGCGGCTATGAGGCGGCCAAGACCGTGGTGCGGACATTCTGGGAGCCGCAGCTCGCCGTGCTCGAGCTGGCCGCGCCCGACGCGAAATCGGTGCTCCAGGAATGGGCGCAAGGACGACGCCTGCCGTTGCCGCGTTATCTCGAAGTCGCCCGCGAGGGCCCCGATCATGCGCCTCGCTTCACCTCCGAGGTCCAGATCGAGGGCGTGGCGCCGGAGCGCGGGCAGGGCGCCAACAAGCGCGAAGCCGAGCAGGCGGCGGCACTGGCCATGCTGTTGCGCGAAGGCGTGTGGCAGGCGCCCCAAAGTGGCTGACGCGGCCCACGCAGACACACGCTGCGGCTTCGTCGCCCTGATCGGCGCGCCGAATAGCGGCAAGTCGACCCTCACCAATGCGCTGGTCGGCGCCAAGGTGTCGATCGTCACCCATAAGGCCCAGACCACACGCGGGCCGGTGCGCGGCATTGCCTTGATCGGCTCATCGCAAGTGATCCTGGTCGACACCCCGGGCATCTTCCAGCCGAAACGGCGGCTCGATCGCGCCATGTTCGCATCGGCTTGGGACCGGGCGGGCGATGCCGACATCGTGGTCCTGGTGATCGACGCGCAGCGCGGCCTCGACCGGACCCTCGACCCTCTATTCAAGCACCTGCCGGAGGTGAGACGGCCCATCGTCGCTGTCCTCAACAAGATCGACCAGGTGTCGAAGCCGGACCTGCTGCGGCTGGTCAGCGAAATCTCCGCGATCAGACCCTTCGATCGCGTGTTCATGCTGTCCGCGCTGACCGGGGACGGTGTCGACGACCTCAAGACCTATTTGGCCGAAGCCGTGCCGCCGGGGCCTTGGCTCTTCCCCGCGGACCAGCTTACCGATGCCTCACTCCGCCAGAGCGCGGCCGAGATCACCCGCGAGAAGCTGTTCATGCGCCTGCACCAGGAGCTTCCTTACACGCTGACGGTCGAGACCGCCGACTGGAAGGAACTCGCCGACGGCTCGATCAGGATCGAGCAGACCATCTTTGTCGAGCGCGAAAGCCAGCGCAAGATCGTGCTCGGGGCGAAGGGGCAGACCATCAAGGAGATCGGCTCGGCCGCGCGCGCCGAGATCGGCGAGATGGCGGGCGTGAAGGTGCATCTCTTCCTGTTCGTCAAGGTGCGGGAGCGCTGGGGCGACGATCCTGAGCGCTATCGCGAGATGGGCTTGGACTATCCGAAGAGATAGGGCGACCTTGGGTGAGTCATGGACTGGAGCGACGAAGGTATCTTCCTCTCGGCCAAGCCGCTCGGCGAGGCGAACGCGGTCGGCGAGCTGTTCACCCTCAGCCATGGACGCCATCTCGGGCTGGTGCGGGGAGGGCGCTCGCGCCGCATTCGGCCTCTGCTCCAGCCCGGCAATCTGCTCCGCGTCACCTGGCGGGCGCGCCTGTCCGAGCATCTCGGCGGCTTCAATGTCGAGCTGATCGAGGCCCATGCCGCGCGCTTGCTCGACGACCGGCTGGCGCTCGCCGCCATCGGCTCGCTGTCCGGTCTCGCCCGGCTGCTGCCGGAGCGCGATCCGCATCCGGAGCTCTATGCCGCAACGCTCGACGTGCTGCGCGCCTTCGACGATTTCGATCGCTGGGCGCCCCGTCTGGTGCGCTGGGAACTTCAGCTGTTGCAGGAGCTCGGCTTTGGACTCGATCTGAGCGAGTGTGCGGCGACCGGCACCGCGGCCGAACTCGCTTATGTGTCGCCGCGTTCTGGCCGCGCCGTGTCGCGCGAGGCAGGCCAGCCATATTGCAGCAAGCTGCTCAAGCTGCCGGATTTTGTTTTGGATGAGGCCGCGGCGGCGGGCGAGGGCGACATCGCCGCCGGGTTTGCTCTTACCGGGCACTTCCTCGAGCGTGACGTGCTCGGCCCGCACGGCCTCACCATGCCGCAAGCGAGAGAGCGCCTGCTCGGGTTTCTCGCGCGCCCTTCCAAGATCCCGGCTTAGAGAGTCTCACAGGCGCTTCGCGTGGCGCACAAAAAGAAACGGGCCGATCCACCGGATCGGCCCGCCAATTTCCTTCAAGTGCCGGATGGTCCTACCACCACCACCAACGGCCACCACGCCACCGCCGACGACGGCGACGACGACGACGACGACCGGCTTCTGCAGTCGTGCTGGTCGCCGCGGTAACCGCGGTGGCCAGTGCGGATACGCCGACGGTCGTGCCGACGGTCGTGCCCACAGCGCTGATGCACCAGAACACCGCAATCGCTATAGCTGCGATGGTCTGAGCCAGCAGCTTGCGCGGTGTCAAAAGGCTTTTAATCATTCCGCTCACCCTTCCTTTCTCTCCCCACATCTGCGTTCCAAGTCAGGCAGCATGCGAGACCTTAGGGTGGAGTCCGCCGCGACTCACAACAACATTGCGACGGAGTGATTCCCTGTTGCTCTTTCCCATGCACTTAAGCCTCGGAAAGATCTCAGGGATCCTTACCTCGGCATTCAAGCCTCCCCGGAGTGCCTAAGCCCGCCAGGGATGCCAACTCAGCATACGCAGGACCGCCGATCTTGCCAAGGCCAAGAGTGAGAACGCAGGTGCGATATCTTCTAACGGGACCACCGCCGCGCTAACTGCGCGGTAACCTCAACCATCGCCGCCCTGCTTGACGTCGGCCCCGACGCCGACTTTGACCATCGTGGCCACATCGGATCCAAACTTCATGATGGGATAAAGCACGCGGTAATAAGGGCTTTTGGCGATCAGCATGTCGTGCAAAGCGAGGTAATCGATGCCGGTCGACAGGAAGCAGTTCATCGCGTCGGCCGGCGCCTCGACAATGGGCTCGCCCTTTATGTTGAACGACGTGTTCAGCAAGACCGGAACGCCGGTGAGCTTTTCGAACTCCTCGAGCAGGCGATAGAGCCGCTCATTTTGCTCGCGCCGAACGGTCTGCACCCGTGCCGTGCCGTCGACATGAACGATGGCGGGGATCTTGTCCTTCCACTCCGGGTTGACTCGCTTCGCCAGCAGCATGAACGGGGACTCTTCGTCGCCCTCGAAAATCTCGCTCGCCCGCTCGGCTAAGCACGATCGGCGCGAACGGTCTGAACGCCTGCCGAAACTTGACGCGCGAATTGAGCACGTCCTTCATCGCCGGGTTGCGCGGATCGGCGAGGATGCTGCGATTGCCGAGCGCGCGCGGGCCGAATTCCGATCGGCCCTGAAACCAGCCAACGACCTTCTCGTCGGCCAGCACCTTCGCAGTCTCCGCGCAGATATCCTGGCCCGGTTCGTCGCAGATCACGCGTTCCACCAGCCACTTGTCTGCGGCCTTGTCAGCCTCATCGTCGCTATACGCGGCGCCGAAGAATGCGTGGTCGATGACGGATTTGCGCGGCTTGTTCTGGATTGCCAGATGGCCGTAATAGGCGCAGCCGATGGCGATCCCGTCATCGCCTGCGGCCGGCTGAATCCACACGTTATCGTAGCCCGCTTCCCGCACGAGCTTGCCGTTGGCGACGCAGTTCAGGCCGACGCCGCCGGCGATGCATAAATTCTTGGCTCCCGTCTGCTCTCTGAGCCAGATGGCCCGCTCGATCAGGACCCGCTCGGTATCGTCCTGCATCTGCCAGGCGAGGTCCTGCCAATGCTGCATCGAGGGACTGTCGTCCCACTTCCCCTTCGCCTCGATCAGATGGGGCTGATTGAACTCTTCCGTCCAATCGCGAATCTCGAGCTCACCATTTTTCAGGACCGCCAGAGGTTCGATCTGCCCCGGGCGCCCGTAAGGTGCGAGGCCCATCACTTCCCCGCACTTGTTCCAGTCGGCGAAGATGTAGCTTGATACCCGGCTGTAAATCGCGCCGAGACCTTTCATGTTGTAGAATTCGTCGCTGAGGAATCCGCGTTCGGGATTTAACCAGACCTTTTTCAGTGTTTCGAGTTTGGAGCCGGAGAATTTGTAGTAGCTCTCCGATTCGCGCGCCAACGGATTGACACCCTCCGTCAGCTGACCTTTCTCGGCGATGTCCGCGCAATAGCTGCCGACGCCGTCCACCACCATCACCGCCCCTTCCTCGAAGGGGCAGGCGGCGAATGCGCTATAGGCGTGCGCGACATGATGCGACACCGTCACGACCTTGTTGGACTTCGACCGAAAGAGCGGGTTCTTTTCCGCTTGCATCCGTTCCTTTAGCGGCATGTCCGCCATCGACGCCAACCGCACCTCGATGTCCTCGATCGGCAGGACATAACAGTTGCGCACCACCAGTTCGACGTCGTCCAGGGTGATGCCTTCGGCCTTCAGGCAATAATCGATCACTTCCTGATAGAAGCCGGCGTCGTGCTTCTTGCGCGTGACCCGCTCCTTGGCGACGGCGTAGGCGATCTCGCCGTCGCGCAGCAGGCAGGCGCTGACATCGTGGTCGTAGGCGTTGATCCCAAGAATATAGCTGTGGCTCTTTGACACGAGGACTCTCTCAAGGACACGGGGTTCTGGCCGCAGGGGTCCTTGCTTATAGCCGATGTGGGAGAACCCGCAACGCTTAGAGGCCGTTGCTCCGAGGGGTCGGGCGGGCCTTGAGCGCGCCCAGCCGATGCGCTAAGCGCGATACATGGGAAAGAGGAGTCCGCCGCCCGATTCGCAAGGGCCGATCGAGCCGGTCAATTTGAGCGACGCGCTGGAGGAGCGCTACCTCGCTTACGCGCTGTCGACCATCATGCACCGGGCGCTGCCCGACGTGCGCGATGGCTTGAAGCCGGTGCACCGGCGCCTGCTCTACGCCATGCAGCAGCTCCGGCTCAGCCCGCAAGGCGAGTTCAGGAAATGCGCCAAGATCGTCGGCGACACCATGGGCAACTTCCATCCCCACGGCAACCAGGCGATCTACGACGCGCTGGCGCGGCTCGCCCAGGACTTCTCGGTCCGCTACCCGCTGATCGACGGCCAAGGCAATTTCGGCAATATCGACGGCGATAACCCCGCCGCCGACCGCTACACCGAGGCGCGCCTGACCGAGGTCGCGGCGCGGCTGCTCGACGGCATCGACGAGGACACGGTCGACTTCCGCGCCAATTACGACGGGCGCGAGCAGGAGCCGTCGGTGCTCCCCGCCAATTTCCCCAACCTGCTCGCCAACGGCTCGTCGGGCATCGCCGTCGGCATGGCGACCAACATCCCGCCGCATAACGCCGGCGAGCTGTGCGATGCGGCGCTGCATCTCATCAAGTTCCCCAACGCCACCGCCGACAAGCTGGTCGATTTCGTGCCGGGCCCCGATCTTCCCACCGGCGGCATCATCGTCGAGCCGCGTGCCGAGATCGTGCAGGCCTACAAGACCGGGCGCGGCAGCTTCCGTCTGCGCGCCCGCTGGCAGCAAGAGGATACCGGCCGCGGCACGTATCAGATCATCGTCACCGAGATTCCCTACCAGATCCCCAAGGCGCGGCTGGTCGCCCGCATCGCCGAGCTGTTGCTGCAGAAGAAGCTGCCGCTGCTCGCCGACGTGCGCGACGAGTTGGCCGAGGACGTGCGGCTGGTGCTCGAGCCGAAAAGCCGCAGCGTCGACCCGGTCGTGTTGATGGAATCGCTGTTCAAGCTGACCGAACTCGAGACCCGCGTGCCGCTCAATATGAATGTGCTGAGCCGCGGCGTGGTGCCGAACGTGCTGGGGCTTCGCCAGGTGTTGCGCGAATGGCTCGACCACCGCCAGGTGGTGCTGGTCCGCCGCTCGAAATATCGCCTCGCCAAGATCGACCACCGGCTCGAAGTGCTCGACGGCTACCTCATCGTTTATCTCAACATCGACAAGGTCATCAAAATCATCCGCGAGAAGGATGAGCCCAAGCCGGCGCTGATGAAGGCGTTCAAGCTCACCGACGTGCAGGCCGAGGCCATCCTCAATATGCGGCTGCGCTCCTTGCGCAAGCTCGAGGAGATCGAGATCAAGCGCGAGCATGAGAGCCTGACCAAGCGAGCGCAAGGAGCTGAAATCGCTGCTCGGCTCGAAAGACAAGCAGTGGAAGACCATCTCCGACGAGATCAAGTCGCTCAAAGAGCGCTTCGGCCAGAAGACCGAGCTCGGCAAGCGCCGCACCAGTTTCGCCGACGCGCCCGAAGGCGTGGAGACCGAGCTCGCCGAGGCGATGATCGAGAAGGAGCCGGTCACCATCGTCCTGTCGGAGAAGGGCTGGATCCGGGCCATCAAAGGCCATCAGGCCGATACCGACAGCCTCACCTTCAAAGAGGGCGACCGGCTGAAGCGCGCGGTCAAGGCGCAGACCACCGACACCGTGCTGCTGTTCGGCACCAACGGCAGGTTCTATGCGCTGGGCGCCGACAAGCTGCCCGGGGGCAGGGGCCATGGCGAGCCGTTCCGGCTGATGATCGATATCGAGGAAGCGGGCGATGCGGTCGAGCTGTTCGTGCATGAGCCGGGCCGCAAGCTGCTGGTGGCCGGCACCAGCGGCCATGGCTTCATCGTCGCCGAGGACGAGGTCCTCGCCATGACGCGCAAGGGCAAGCAGGTGCTGAACGTGCCGTCCGGCGAGGAGGCGGCCATGTGCGCGCCGGTCGACGGCGACAGCGTGGCGGTGATCGGCGACAACCGGAAGCTCTTGCTGTTTCCGTTGAAGGAGCTGCCCGAGATGCCGCGCGGCAAGGGCGTGCGCCTCCAGCGCTACAAGGATGGCGGCTTGGCCGACGCCAAGACCTTCAACAAAAAGGACGGGTTGACCTACATCGATTCAGCGATGCGCAGCTTCACCCTCACGGCGACGGAGCTCAGAGATTGGTGGGGCGTGCGCGCCCAGGCCGGGCGCCTGCCGCCGAAAGGCTTCCCCAAGTCGGGCAAATTCGGCCCGCGCTTCTAGCTGCGCACCCAGCCCTTGGAGGTGAGGCGCTCCTGCGGCTCGAACCGGTTCTTGTAGCGCATCTTGCGCGAGCCCTCGATCCAGTAGCCGAGATAGACGAATGGATGGCCCTGCGCGCGCGCATACTCGACATGATCGAGGATCATGTACGTGCCGAGGCTGCGGTGCTTCTCGGCCGGATCGTAGAAGCTGTACACCATCGACACGCCGTCGCTTAACCGATCGCAGAGCGACACGCCGATCAGGCGGGAGGCGCCATCGCCGTCCGCGTCGGGCTTCAAGCGGTACTCGGTGACGAAGGTCTCGACCACGCTGTCCTCGACCATCAGCGAATAGTCGAGCACCGACATCTCGGCCATGCCGCCGTCGGCGTGGCGCGCGTCGATATAGTCGCGGAACAGCGCATATTGCTCCGAGCTCGGCGCGGGCGTCATGCGGGTGGCGACGAGATCGGCATTGGCGCGGGCGATGCGTCTAAGCGAGCGCCGCGGCGCGAACTCGTTGACCAGGATGCGCACCGGCACGCAGGCCGAGCAGGCATCGCAATAGGGCATATAGGCGATGTTCTGGCTGCGCCGGAACCCGCCCTTCAACAGATTGTCGATCAGGAAGCGCGGCTTGTCGCGGGTGAGATGGGTGAACAGCTTCCGCTCGAGCCGGCCGGGCAGATAGGGACAAGGCTGCGGCGCGGTGATGTAGAACTCTGGAAAGTTGCTCTTATGCTCTGTCACGTTCCACCGCCCGGAGGCGAATCCGAACCTGTTGCGAAGGCAAGCTTAGTGGATGGACGCCCGGAAATGCAATGCGCCACGCGCTGCCGAAATGGCTCGCGGGCAACTTTAGAATGAGTTGGAACTAGGGCCGGTTGACCACCACCACGCCGGCGAGGATGTCGTGCAGGGTGCGCTTGCGCGGGTCGAAAAACGCCCACAACAGGATCGGGCAAAACACCACCAGCGAGAACCAGAACAACAGCGCATGGAAGGCCGCGATCAGCGGCGTCACCTTGCCGCCGAACCACATGCGCACTTCGAGCCCCATCATCCGCTGGCCGATGGTCGCGGAATTCGGGCCGCCGATGGTCAGCGCATTGTACCCAAGGCCGACCGCGGGAAACACCAAGCCGAACAGCAGCCAGGCCAAGCCGAGCGTGACGACGCCGAGCACGGCCACCACGGCGATGGCGATGGCCCACAGCACCGCGATGATGATGGCGTCGATGATGAAGGCGACAGAGCGCTTGCGGATCACGGCCTGGAACAATTGCGGGTCCTTCACGGGATCATAGGCATGCGGCTGGTCGGCAAAATTCTGGCCGGTCCGCGGCGGAAGCGTGTGCTGGCTGGTCATCTGGTCTCCCGATCTTAAGTCTTCGATCCGGGCAAAGCTCAACTCTCGCGCCCTACATGGTCATTCGCGACCCGGCAGACAAGAACACAGCTTCGACCACGCCGGTTGCCGAGCCGGGGCCGACACGTTAACAATTTTGCCCGAGGGCTGTGAGGCCAAGCTGACGGGGAAACATCCATGCGGAAAACAGTGCTGTTGCTTGGAATTGCCGCCTTTTTCGCCGCCAATCCCGCGTGGCAAAGGGCCGCCGCCGCCTGCGAGGGCGAGCAAATCATCTTCGAGGACAAATTCGCCGACGATGCCGGCGGCTGGCCGCTGCGCGACACCGTCGAGGTCAAGGACGGCGCGTTCATCTTCAAGCTGCCGCCGGACGACATGCAGTCCAACCTCAATGTTACCTTCACCGTGAAGGATGCCGATATCTGTTCGGAGACGGTCTGGGCCGATGGCGAGCAGCCGATGCTGGGCGCGGGGCTCCTGTTCTGGGGCGAGGACAACCGGACCTATTTCCAGTTCGGTATCTTGAACAACGGCAAGTTCTGGATCGCGCGCAAGCAGGACGGCAAATGGCTCGGCACCATCGCCGCCAATGTCGATTCCTCGGCGATCAACAAAGGCGCCGGCGCCACCAACACGCTGCGCGTCAAGACCAGCGGCAACAGCGTGACCTTCTTCATCAACGGCACCAAAGTGCGTGACCTGCGCGGCCAGGCGCCGAAAGGCGACTGGCGCTTCGGCCTGTCGGGCGACAATTTCGACAAGCAGAAAGACGCCAAGGTGGTGTTCAAGACGGTGAAGGTCACCAACTGAGCGTTGCCCGACGCGGGGCTTAAGGTTCACCCCATCATGGCCAGAAGGTCGCGTGCCCACGCGCCGTCAGGCGCGCTGGCATTGGCGCGCAGATGCGCCTTCAGCGCATTGTCCGGTGCGCTCGCCAACAGCGCCCGCATGGCCGTCCGCCGCTCCGGCGCTTCGGCCTCGCACGCCACGAGCCATCTGTTTTCGAGCGTGCCCTCTTCGTCCGACGCATAGCGCGGCAGGTACTGCGCCCCCGGTCGGGATGTGGAAAACCGACTCGGTCAGAAACAACCATGCCTGGCGCAGCAGCGCGGAATCGGGAGCATCGAAGCTCTGCCGTAGCCGGGCCAGAGCTTCGTCCCGCGGCGCGCAACGAATGGGGTCGAGCGCCGACAACTTCCGCCGAGTCCGCTCGATTTGCTGTGGCGACGGTTGCTGGCCGAGGAACAGCGAGGATTCGCATTCCTGCCAGGTGCCGTCGCCGTCCTCCATGTCGCCCGACCTGGCGATCAGCGGGCGAGCCGTTCCGCGGCGGAAGGTCTCGAGCGCGGCGAGGGCCTCCGGCGTGCCCCAGGCCCGAAGGCCGCTGAGCGCCTCGACCACGAACCGCTTGACCTCATCGGTCAGCGCGATGTGCAACAATTCGGCTGGTGGGCGCACATCGAAGCCGATCCCTCTGGCCGCCTCCTTGGCCAAGGGTCCGCCCGATCTCGCAAGGCGCGCGGCCGTCTCCCGGCAGCGCGGATCGGCATTGTACCCCAGGGCATTGGCTGCGGCGTCGGCGACTGCCGGGTCTTCGAGCAGGGTATTCAGGAGAGCGAACATCTCATCGCTGCACGGCACATGCGCCAGGCCATAGATCGCGCGGCGCCGCTGGAGCGTGGTCTTGGCCTTCACCGCCATGCGCATCAAGGCGCGCGGATTGCCGGTGGGAACGTAGTCGGGATCGAACCACGCGTCGAACCAGCCCATCACCCGGTTACCCGAACTAGCGGCGCCTAACGGCCAGACCTGCTTTTCAGCAGCTGCGCCACGTCGCGCGCGAAATAGCTGAACACCGCGTCGGCGCCGGCGCGCTTGCAGGCGAGCAGGCTCTCCACCACCACGCGCTCGCGGTCGAGCCAGCCGCGCTCGGCCGCCGCCATCAGCATCGCGTACTCGCCCGAGGTCTGGTAGACGAAGGTCGGCACCTTGAACGCCTCCTTCACCCGCCACACGATGTCGAGATAAGCGAGCCCGGGCTTCACCATCACCATGTCCGCCCCCTCGGCGATGTCGAGCGCGACCTCGCGCAGCGCCTCGTCGCCATTGGCGGCGTCCATCTGATAGGTGAGCTTGTCGCCCTTGAGCATCCCGGCCGAGCCGACCGCATCGCGGAACGGCCCATAGAAGGCCGAGGCATATTTCGCCGCGTAAGCCAGCAGTTGGGTGTGGGTGAAGCCGTTGGCCTCGAGCGCCGTCCTGATCGCGCCGATCCTGCCGTCCATCATATCGGACGGCGCGAGGATATCGCAGCCGGCCTCGGCCTGAATCAGCGCCTGATGCACCAACATCTCGAGCGTCCGGTCGTTGTCGATCTCGCCGTCGACCAGGAGCCCGTCATGGCCGTGGCTGGTGTAAGGGTCGAGCGCCACGTCGGCGATGATGCCGATCTCCGGCACGGCCTGTTTGATGGCCCGCGCCGCCCGGCACACCAGGTTGCCCGGATTGAGCGCCTCGCTCGCCTCCTCATCGCGCAAGCTTGGATCGGTATTGGGGAACAGCGCGATGGCCGGCAGGCCGAGCGCGGCGGCTTCCTCGGCGGCCTTGACCGCGAGGTCGATCGACAGCCGGTCGACGCCCGGCATGGCGGCAACCGGGTTGGTGGCGCGCGTGCCCTCGATCAAAAAGATCGGCCAGATCAGATCGTCGGTGGTGAGCGAGGTCTCGCGCACCAGGCGTCGCGACCAGTCCGCGCGCCGGTTGCGCCGGAGCCGCGTCGCCGGGAAACCCGATTCCGCCGGGGCTTGCGTCTTGGTGCCGGCGCGCTTGGCGCGCTCGGTCCGCAACGACACCGCCTTGGGTTTAGAGGAGGATGACACTTGGCGTCCTGCAATGGCTCGCTAACCTGACTGACGGCAAGCTACCACCCGGGCTTGCCGGCTGCCAACGCCTCTCGCCGGACATGGTTTGCCATTTCGCGGGCTATTCGCAGAACGCGCTGCGCCGCCGCTTCTTCATATCGAGGTGGAAATGGTCCTTATGGGCGTCATTAGCGTCCGGTCCGAGCACCGTGCCGAAGATGTTGCAGGCGTCGTCATGCACCTTGCGGACGAACTCGCCGGTCCGGTCCGACGGCGGGTTCGGGTCTGGCGCCGACGCCTCGGCCGGCGGCAGCGGCGGAGGGATCTTCGCTGCGGCGGTGGGCAGCACGAACGGATTTGACTTCGCGTCGGTCGGGACCGCGAACGGATTCATCTTCGCGCTCGCCTTGGCCTTGGTCACGTCAATGGCATCGGCTTTGGGCCACGCGGCCTGAACCGGCGTGACCGATCCTGTCGTCTCCGCGACGACGACGCGCGGCCAGTTCGCCAGCACCGTGACCTTCTCGCCGGATTGAAACACGAACTCCGACACGTCGAGCGCGTTGGCCAGCGCATGCTCGCTGAGCGGCGTGGTGTCGCCACCGTAGCGGTTGCGGCAGACGTAAGAGCTTGCATTGTTCAGCCTGACCACCGGCGCGCCGATCACCGCGCGCGCTTTCGGCTGCACCGTCTTGCTGAGCCATCTGCTGACGCCGGCAGCGACCGCGCAGGTGACGATCGCAGGCGGATTAATCTCGACCTTGGGATCGCTGCCGATGGACTTGATGCGGATCGGGGCCGGCGCCCCGCAAATCCCTTCCTTCAAAGGCGGCAATGGCTCGTATTCGAGTGCGACCCCGGCCAGCAGCTTGGCGCAATCGGCCTTGGCCGCCTCGACCTCGCCGTCGGTCCAGGCCACGGTCGGGCCGTCGCCGGGGAGCACGGGGTGCTCATCCGCCGGTGCCTCGGCCCGCCTGGGATTGCGCTCCGGCGGCGGCGGGGTGTCGCCGCTCTCGGCATAGGCGGCGGCCGGAAGCGCCACCAGCAGCGCGCAAGCAAGTCGCGTGAACGGCTTAAGCGTCATGGCGAGCGACCGATTGCCTTTCTTGCCAAACTTGTGGTTTGGGAGATTGAGTGCTAGCTGCCCCGGGCCTTTTTGTGGCGGGCCTCAATACACGGGATTCGGCCAGGAGACATCGCGTTTTGTCCGAAGCGCTTGGCATCACCTTCGAGGAGATCGATCGCGCCGGAGTGGTGACGCTCGACCGTCCCACCCGGTTAAACGCCTTGACCCGGGAAATGTTCGAGGCCTTGAGCGAGCATTACCGGCGTTGGGCGCCCGCGCCGCACATCTATGGCGTGGTCGTGCAATCCTCCCACCCATCGGTGTTCTCGAGCGGCGGCGACCTCAAACTGTTGCAGGAATGGAGCGAGCAGGGGGCGCTCGGCGCGATCCGGGAATTCTATCGCGCCGCCTATCGCCACGTCTGGGTGCTGGAGAAGTTCATCAGACCCAACCTGCCGCTCATCAATGGTTTGTGTCTCGGCGGCGGCATCGGCATCAGCCTGTACGGCACGCATTGCGTGGCGGGGGAGGGCTATCGCTTCGGCATGCCGCAAGTCGGCATCGGCTTCTTGCCCGATATCGGCGGCACCTATTTCCTGCCGCGCATGCTCGGCCGCACCGGGCTTTACCTGGCCTTGACCGGGCGCCTCATCGGCCCGGCCGAAGCCTACCGCCACCGTCTCGTCAGCCACTGCATCCCGTCCGCCCATTTTCATGTGATCAAGGATGCGCTCGCCGACAACCATCCGATCGACCGGCTGCTCGACGGGCTCCATCGCGACCCCGGCGAGGGCGAGCTCGTGGCGCACACGCCGCTCATCGATCACGCCTTTTCCGCGCCGTCAGTGGCAGCGATTCTCGAACGGCTCGATCACGAGCAAGGCGAAGACCGAGCCTTCGCGCAGGAGACCGCGGCCGAGATCCGCAAAAAGTCGCCGACCTCGCTCAAACTCGCTTTCGCCCAGTTGAAGCGCGGCAAGGCGCTCGACCTCGCCTCGGCGCTCAAACTCGAATTTCGCCTGGCCTCCCATCTCATCGGCAGCCCCGATTATCGCGAGGGCATCGCCGCCCGTATCGCCGGCAAGGGCCGCGCGCCCAGCTGGCAGCCGGCAACCCTCGAACAGGTCGACGATCGGGCCATCGAGCGCCTGTTCACCACTCCGGCCGAGGACGAGCTTGAGCTCGAAGACCTTGTTCCGGGCCTATAAAGTCGCCGAAAACCAGCAAGATCACCGAAACTTAATACTAGAATTTCATGCAATCTTAAGCGTCTCGCTTAAGCAGATTTTAGGTTGCTTCGCCTATAGTCATCGTCAAGTTGGGGATTAACAACAACTAACGAGGGTAGGCGATGAGTGTAGCCCTGAATATAGGGACGCATACTGGCGCGGTTGAGGCAGAAGACCTCAAGGGGCGCTATCTTGTTTCCTTGAAGCTCATCGAGCGGCTTCATCGGTTGCTGCTTGATGTGATCAAAGACGAATTCGAGCGCCTGGGCCGTGCCGACGTCAACAGCGTGCAGGCTCTGCTGCTCTACAACATCGGCGATGCCGAATTGACGGCCGGCGAGCTGACCAGCCGCGGCTATTATCTCGGCTCGAACGTGTCTTACAACCTGAAGAAGCTGGTCGACGCCGGCTACATCAGCCATCAGCGCTCCACCACCGACCGCCGGTCGGTGCGAGTCAGCCTGACCGAGAAGGGCCAGGAAGTGTGCAAGGTGGTGAATGGCCTTTATCATCGCCAGCTCAAGTCCTTGCAGCAGGTCGGCGGCATTGCCACCGACGACCTCGAGACGCTCAACCAGGCCTTGATCCGCCTCGAGCGGTTCTGGACCGATCAGATCCGCTACCAGCTCTGATCTCAGCATAGTCCCGCGCATTAACAGCGCCCCGGTGAAGCTTATGCTCCGCCGGGGCGTCGTCGTTTCGGCGGGACACCCTGGCTGCCAGCCTAAAATCGCCCAATTCTGCGGCTAGGCCTTGAAGCTCGGCGCGGCACGCAACATGTATTGCGGGCGTCTTGAGCGGCTTCGAGGGACATTTTTCTGAATCAGTAGCGGCTTAACGTACCCCCTCAACCTCGCGGACCTCCGCTTGGAACTGTCGGCATCTCGCCGAATTGTGAGAATGGGTTCAGGTCGTTAGCACTAGAGTGGTTCAGGCAAAGCGCCTATAGTTAAGCGGGACAGAAGCCGCAACGTACGGGGAGCGGCATATGCTTTCATGGCGGAATTGGCTTAGAGGCGGGAGCATCCTCGCCGCGACTTGTTTGGCCGTAACGCTGCTCGTGGCCGGCGTGCAGCCTGCTGGCGCCGGCCCGTTCCAGTGGCTAACCGGCAAAAACCAACAGCAACAGCAACAGCAACCGCAGCAGCAAGAGCAGCCGCGCGGTGGTCCTGGACTGTTCCCGTTCTTCGGCGGCGGCCGGGGCAACAACCCAGGCTACCGGGCGCCGAGCGCAGCCATCGAGGCGCCGCACAAGAGCGATCTGGTCGACACGCCCGAGGCGCTCCTGATCACCAACATGGCGCTTGGCATGCCGACGCTGTCCGGCGCCAATATCGCGGCCACGAAGGCAGCGATCCAGCGTTACCAGGCGATCGTGGCGCAAGGCGGCTGGCCGACGGTGCCTGCCCAGGCGATGAAGCCCGGCCAGCGCGGGCAGGAAATCGCAACCTTGCAACGCCGACTTGAAATTTCCGGCGATCTCGTCGGAAGCAGCATGCAGGGCGAGTACGATGCCGCCGTGGTGGCGGCCGTGAAGAAATTCCAGATGCGTCATGGCTTACCGGCGACCGGCGTGATCGACAGCAAGGCGATGATCGAGTCGTTGAACGTGCCGGCCGTGATCCGGCTGGCACAACTCCAGGCGAGCTTGAAGCGGCTGCAAGGCCTCGCGCCCAGCACCGCCGGCCGTTACGTCCTGGTCAACATTCCCTCGGCGCAGGTTGAAGCGGTCGAAGGCGGCGAGGTCGCGCAGCGGCATGCCGCGGTGGTCGGCAAGCCCGAGCGCCCGACGCCGGAGATCTCCAGCAAGATCGTCGAGATCAATTTCAATCCTTATTGGTACGTGCCGAAGTCCATCATCTACAAGGACCTGGTGCCGAAGGGCCGCGCGTTCGCCGCGCGAGGTCAGGACGTGCTGGCGTCGTACCGCATGCAGGCCTTCGATACCGCCGGCAATCCGATCGACCCGCGGCAGATCAATTGGAACGGCACCGAGGTCTACAACTACCAGTTCCGCCAGCTGCCCTGGGAGGAGAATTCCCTGGGCTTCGTCAAGATCAATTTCCCGAACAAGGACAGCGTGTACATGCATGACACGCCGCTCAAGAGCCTGTTCGGCCAGTCCGTCCGCTTCGAGAGCTCGGGCTGCGTGCGCGTGCACAATGTCGCCCAGCTCGTGGCGTGGCTGCTGCGCGATACGCCGGGCTGGAACTACCAGCGCATCATGTCCATGAAGCAGAGCGGCGAGCAGCTCGACGTGAAGCTCTCCAAGACCGTTCCGGTCTATCTTGCCTATATCACCGGTTGGGGGACGCCCGACGGTCAGGTGCATTTCGGGCGCGACATTTACGGCCTGGACGGCGCGTCCACCACCGCATCGGCTTATTGATTAAGGCTGCCTTCGACCGCATTTATCAGGCTGGTTTTGCCTCCAACGCCGCGAGTTTGGGCCCAGTGCTGGTAGCGTGGGCCACGCCTTGGGTGTTGCTGGCGCACCCGCGCGACATGTGGTAGAGCCAGCCAAATGCTGAACGGAGCGCACCGCATGGGAACCAAGCCCACGCGCAAGCCTTCCTTGAAGCGGGCGGATCGAGTTCGAGGAGCAGTTAAATGACGGCCAGTGATGCGAGACGCGCCGATGCGCGCGCCGGCGCCTTCTTCACCCAGCATCTCGAAGATACCGATCCCGAGGTCTGGAACGCGATCGAGAACGAATACGAGCGTCAGCAGCATGAGATCGAGCTGATCGCTTCGGAGAACATCGTTTCCCAAGCCGTGCTCGATGCTGCCGGCACGCTCCTCACCAATAAATACGCCGAGGGCTATCCCGGCCGGCGCTATTACGGTGGCTGCCAGTATGTCGACGTGGTCGAGCAGCTCGCCATCGACCGCGCCAAGCGCCTGTTCAACTGCGCTTTCGTCAACGTGCAGCCCCATTCCGGCAGCCAGGCCAATCAATCGGTGATGCTGGCGCTGATCAAGCCGGGCGACACGGTGCTGGGCATGTCGCTCGCCGCCGGCGGCCATCTCACCCATGGCGCGGCGCCGAACCTGTCGGGCAAATGGTTCAACGCCGTGCAATACGGCGTGCGCAAGGACAACAACCTGATCGACTACGACGAGGTCGAACGGTTGGCCAAGGAGCACAAGCCGGCCATGGTGATCGCCGGCGGCTCGGCCTATCCGCGCATCATCGACTTCGTGCGCTTCCGCCAGATCGCCGACTCGGTCGGCGCCTATCTCATGGTCGACATGGCGCATTTCGCCGGCCTGGTCGCCGCGGGTCTCCATCCGAGCCCGTTGCCGCATGCCCACGTCGTCACCACCACCACCCACAAGACCCTGCGCGGCCCGCGCGCCGGCATGGTGCTGTCCAATGACGAAGAGATCGGCAAGAAGATCAACTCGGCGCTGTTCCCAGGTCTTCAGGGCGGCCCGTTGATGCATATCATCGCCGCCAAGGCCGTCGCCTTCGGCGAGGCGCTCAAGCCGGATTTCAAGCTCTATGCGAAGAGCGTGATCGACAACGCCAAGGCGCTCGGCGAGACCCTCGTCAAGGGCGGCGTCGCGCTCGTCTCCGGCGGTACCGACACCCATCTGATGCTGGTCGATCTCCGGCCTAAGAAGCTCACCGGCAAAGCCGCCGAGATTGCGCTCGGCCGCGCCAACATCACCTGCAACAAGAACGGCGTACCGTTCGATCCCGAGAAGCCGGCCATCACCTCCGGCATCCGCTTAGGCTCGCCGGCAGGGACCACGCGCGGTTTCGGCATCGCCGAGTTCCAGCAGATCGGCGGCATGATCATCGAGGTGCTCGACGGCCTTGCCGCCAACGGCGACGAGGGCAATGGCAAGGTCGAGGCCTCGGTGAAGAAGCGTGCCATCGAGCTTTGCAAGCGCTATCCCATCTATCCGTGACGTCGCACGCGTGGCTGAGAAAGAGGAGGGCGATCGCCGATGCGATGCCCCTATTGCGGCAGCACCAACACGCAAGTGAAGGACTCGCGGCCTAGCGAGGATCACACCACCATCAGACGCCGGCGCGTATGCGCCGATTGCGGCGGACGCTTCACCACGTTCGAGCGCGTGCAGCTCCGCGAGTTGACGGTCATCAAGCGGTCGGGCCGCCGCACGCCGTTCGACCGCGACAAGCTGATGCGCTCGGTGCAGATCGCCTTGCGCAAGCGCCCGGTCGATCCCGAACGCATCGAGCGCATGGTGAGCGGCATCGTGCGCCGGCTCGAGAACATGGGCGAGAACGACATCAAGTCCGAGACCATCGGCCGCCTGGTGATGGAGGCGTTGAAGGCGCTCGACGACGTCGCCTATGTGCGGTTCGCCTCGGTGTACAAGAATTTCCGCGAGGCCAAGGATTTCGAGGCGCTGCTCGGCGAGCTTGCCGCCACCGAGGACGACGAGACCGCGCCGCCCGCCAAACGGGCCGGCAAGGCCGCGGCCCCTGCCGAAGATTAGCCCGAGCCCCTACATCACGCCGATGAGCGCAAGCGACGAGGTCCATATGGCGCAGGCGATTCAGCTCGCCCGGCGCGGGCTCGGCCTCACCTGGCCGAACCCCTCGGTCGGCTCGATCGTCGTGGCGCCGTCAGGGGCAATTCTTGCCCGTGGCTGGACCGCGCCGGGCGGGCGGCCTCATGCCGAAGCCATCGCCCTCGAGCACGCCGGCGCGGGTGCGAGGGGCGCCACCATCTTTGTCACGCTCGAACCGTGCGCCCATTTGGACGGAAGGGGGCTCGCTTGCGCCGAGCTCATCGCCGCGGCCCGGCCGGCCCGCGCCGTGATTGCGCTGCGCGACCCCGACCCGCGCACCGCCGGGCTCGGGCTCGAGCGGCTCAAGGCCTCGGGCATCGAGGTGAAGGACGGCGTTCTGGCGCAACAGGCGAGCGAAGTTGCGCTCGGGCATATTCTGCGCGTCACCGAAGGCCGCCCCGCCGTGACGCTCAAGCTCGCCGTCGGCGCCGACGGACTCATCCCCAAAGGCGAGGGCGCGCCGAGATGGATCACCGGGCCGGATGCGCGCGCTCACGGACATCTGCTCAGGGCCAGGCACGATGCCATCCTGGTCGGCCGCGGCACCATCCTCGCCGACAATCCGAGCCTCACCTGCCGGCTCCCCGGCATGACCTGCCGCTCGCCGGTGCGGGTGGTGTTGGATCGGCGGTTGCGCACGCCGCCCGAAGCGCGACTGTTCGACGACCTCATGGTGCCGGTGTGGATTATCTGCGCCGCCGACCAAGAGCACCCCAACACCGACGCGCTGCAGGATCGCGGCGCCGAGATCGTGCAGGTCCCGGTCGACAGCCATGGCATGCTCGGCATGCGCGACGCGCTCGAGACCTTGGCCGGACGCGGCATCACCCGCGTGCTGGTCGAGGGCGGCCCGACCGTGGCGCGCGCTTTTCTCGACGCCGATCTGATCGACGAGGCGGTGATCTATTGGGGCGCCAAGCCCGTGGGCCAGGACGGTCTCATGCCGTTCGTCAACGAAGGTCTTGATCGTGTGGTGGCGAGCGGGCATTTCACCCAAGTTGAAGCTCGTTCGTTCGGGCCTGACCGGATGACGCATTGGCGGCGAGTAGGGCGATGTTCACTGGCATTGTCAGCGGCATAGGCACGCTCGAGGAGCGCGACGGCGCGCGCTTCGTGATCGCCTGTCCCTATAAGCGCGGCAGCCTCGAGGAAGGCGCCTCGATCGCCTGCGACGGCTGCTGCCTCACCATCGTCGGTGTCGGCAAGGCCAAGGCCAAAGGCGCCGTGTTTGCCGTCGAGGTCTCCAACGAGACGCTCGAGCGCACCACGATCGGCGCTTGGCAGGTGGGACGCCGCATCAATCTGGAGCGGGCGCTTACCCTCGGCGGGGAACTCGGCGGCCACCTGGTGACCGGCCATGTCGACGGGCGCGCCCGCATCGTGGCGCGGAAGCCGGATGGCGACAGCATGAGATTTACGCTGGACGCGCCGGCGGAGTTCGCCCCCTTCATTGCCGGCAAAGGCTCGCTCGCGCTCGACGGCGTCTCGCTCACCGTTAATGATGTCGACGGCCTGCGGTTCGGCGTGAACATCATTCCTTACACTCTTGCCCATACGACATGGGGAGACCGGCGCCCGAGCGATCTGGTAAACCTTGAAGTCGACCTGCTGGCGCGCTACGCCGCGCGCTTGAGAGAGCAAGAAGGTCTCGCCCCGTGACGATCGTGCCCAAGGCCCGCCATCATCAGTTCCTCTCCCCGATCGAGGAGGTGGTCGAAGATGCGCGCAACGGCCGCATGTTCATTCTGGTGGATGCCGAGGAGCGCGAGAACGAGGGCGACCTGGTCATCCCGGCGCAGATGGCGACGCCTGACGCCATCAACTTCATGGCCAAGCATGGCCGCGGGCTGATCTGCCTCGCGCTGACGCCCGAGCGCGCCAAGCAGCTGCATCTCGAGCTGATGTCGCGCTCCAACCGCTCGCGGCACTCGACCGCATTCACCGTGTCGATCGAAGCGCGGGAAGGGGTCTCGACCGGCATCTCGGCTCATGACCGCTCCCACACCATCTCCGTCGCCATCGATCCGACCAAGGACTATCGCGACATTATGACCCCCGGCCATGTGTTCCCGCTGGTCGCCAAGGAGGGCGGCGTGCTGGTGCGCGCCGGCCATACCGAGGCCGCGGTCGATCTCGCGCGGCTGGCCGGGCTTTATCCCGCCGGCGTGATCTGCGAGATCATGAATGACGACGGCACCATGGCGCGGCTCCCCGACCTGATCGCCTTCGCCGAACGCCATGGCCTCAAGATCGCTGCCATCGCCGATCTGATCGCCTACCGGCTGCGCTACGATCATCTCGTCAAGGTGGTGGCCGAGGCCAAGGTCGAGAGCGCGTATGGCGGCGCGTTCGGCCTCAAGGTCTATGCCACGACTGTCGACCCGGCCGAGCATGTCGCGCTCGTCAAAGGCGACGTCGCAAGCGGCGGCCCGGTGCTGGTGCGCGTGCATGCCATGAACACCATCGACGACGTGATCTCGGCCGGCACCCATCGCGACACGCTGGTGCACAAGGCCATGGACATCATCGGGCGCGAGGGCAGGGGGGTGGTCGTGCTCATCCGCGAATCGAGGCCTGACGCCATCTCCGCGCGGCTCAAGCAGGAAGCGGGTGGCCAGGGCCAGCAGCGGCTGATCGAATACGGCATCGGCGCCCAGATCCTGCTCGACCTCGGCGTGCGCGAGATGGTGCTGCTGTCGAACTCGCCGGCGCGCAAGATCGTCGGTCTCGACGGCTACGGGCTGAAAGTGGCCGGCCACCGGGGTCTGGAGTAACCCATGGCGCGCAAAGGCCCACGCTCGGTCCTCATCATCGAGGCCCGCTTCTACGAGGACATCGCCGATGAGCTTGCCCGCGGCGCCATCGACGAGCTGGAAGCCAACAGCGTGGCTTATGAGCGGCTGGCCGTGCCGGGCTCGCTCGAGATCGCGCTTGCGCTCAGCCTCGCGCTCGCCAACGGCTTTGTCGGCCGGGCCGGGCGCCACCGCGGTTGCATCGCGCTCGGCTGCGTCATCCGCGGCGAGACCACCCATTACGACATCGTGGCGCGCGAGTCGTCAGCCGGCTTGCATCAGCTTGCCGTGCAGCATGCCGTGCCGATCGGCTTCGGCATTTTGACCTGCGACAGCCGCGAGCAGGCCTGGGAGCGGGCCAGCGTCGATGGGCGCAACAAGGGCGGCGATGCCGCGCGCGCCTGCCTCACGCTGATGCGGCTCGAGCAGCATTTCTCCTCTGCGAGCCGGCGCTAGCCGCATGGCTAAGCGCCGCGAGACCAAGCCCCGCGCCGCCTCTCGCAGCGCCGCCCGTTTGGCCGCGGTCCAGGCCCTCTATCAGATGGACATGACCGGCATCGACCTCACCGACGTGATCGCCGAGTTCGAGGTGCATCGCTTGGGCCAGGATGTCGAAGGCTGCCACTATGGCGAGGTCGAGGCCGCCTTCTTTCGCAACCTGGTCGAGGGCGTGGTGCGCGAGCAGCTCAAGATCGACCCATTGATCGACAAGCAACTGGCCGAGGGCTGGCGGCTCACCCGTGTCGATTCCATCCTGCGCGCCATTCTCCGCGCCGGCGCCTATGAGCTCACGGTGCGCAGCGACGTCCCGGCGCGCGTGGTAATCTCCGAATATGTCGACATCGCCCACGCCTTCTTTGCCGAAGAGGAACCTAAGGTCGTGAACGGCATTCTCGATCGTATCGGGCACAATGCGCGCCCGCATGAATTCGCCTCGGAAGGAACCGGAGATGGTTGACAATGTCGAGCGCGCCGGGGGCAAGCGCCTTGGCGAGTTCGATATCATTGCCCGCTATTTCGCGCCGCTCGCCACCGAATCCGCGGCGCTGGCGCTGCGCGACGACGCCGCCGTGCTGGTGGTGGCCGAGGGCTATGAGCTGATCGCCACCTGCGACACGCTCATCGAAGGCGTGCATTTTCTCCCCGACGATCCGCCCGACTCCATCGGTTACAAGGCTTTGTCGGTCAATCTCTCCGATCTTGCCGCCAAGGGGGCGCGCGGCCACGTCTATCTGCTTTCGCTTGCCGTGCGGCGCGACACCCCGCCGTCCTGGTTCGAAGCCTTCGCCGCCGGTCTGCGCGAGCTTCAGCAGGAGACGGGCATTTCGCTGGTCGGCGGCGACACCACCGCGACGCCCGGGCCGCTCACCATCACCATCACCGCGCTTGGCCTGGTCCGGCACGGCCACGCCGTGTTGCGGCACGGCGCCAAGAACGGCGACCGGCTCTATGTCAGCGGCACGATCGGCGATGCCGCTCTCGGTCTGCGCTTGCGCGAGGATCCCGCGCTCGCCCGCGGCTGGGACTTGTCGGACCAGGACAGCGCGTTCCTGATCGACCGCTATCGGCGTCCCAAGCCGCGCACCGAGCTGGTGATCCCGGTGCGCAATTTCGCTCAAAGCGCCATCGACGTGTCGGACGGGCTGGTGGGCGACATCGAGAAGCTCGCTCACGTCTCCCGGGTCGGCGCGGTGATCGAGGCCGGCAACGTGCCGTTCTCGCCCGCGGCGCAAAAGGCCCTCGCGCGCGAGCCGGCGTTGCTGGCAAATTTGCTGACGGCAGGCGACGATTACGAGATCGTGGCGGCGGTGCCGGAGGGCAGCGCCTCAGCCTTCGAGGCCGAGGCCAAAGATAAAGGCGTGCCCGTGACCGCCATTGGCCGCATCTCTGGATCGGGCGCGGAGGTCAGGGTGCTCGGACCTGACGGCCAGGCGCTGGCGCTCGACCGCAAGGGATACGCCCATTTCTAGGCTTTCCGCAGGGCGGCCCAATCAAAATGTCGCACATTTAGCCATCTGTTGCGTCGGCTGCCCAACTTTGGCATTTTCCCGCGGGCTTACCACCACCGCCGATTCTAGGGGGTTCGGGCCCGGGGCATGATCGATTGCCCCGACTTGCGCGCTCTATCCTCCCGCCACTTCCCAAACGAAACGCTTAAGGGGCAGCATTCATGACCTGGGTTCTCTACCTGATTATCGCTTGCGGGGCGCTCTCGATCGCCTACGGCGTCTGGACCACCAGGGCCGTTCTCGCTGCCGATCCCGGCACGGCGCGCATGCAGGAAATCGCCGCTGCCATTCAGGAGGGGGCGCAGGCTTATCTCGCCCGCCAATACCAAACCATCGCCATCGTCGGCGTGGTCATCTTCGCCATCCTTGCTTATTTGCTCGGCCTCGCTCAGGCGGTCGGCTTCGCCGTCGGCGCCGTGCTGTCAGGCTTGGCCGGCTACATCGGCATGTACGTGTCGGTGCGCGCCAATGTGCGCACCGCGCAGGCCGCGACCAAGAGCCTCGCCGACGGTCTGAGCCTCGCCTTTCGCGCCGGCGCGATCACCGGGCTGCTGGTTGCCGGTCTCGCCCTGCTCGGCGTTGCGATCTATTTCCTCATCCTCACCCAGGTCCTCGGTCATAGCCCGGCCTCGCGCGAGGTGGTCGACGCCCTGGTGGCGCTCGGCTTCGGCGCGTCGCTGATCTCGATCTTCGCCCGGCTCGGCGGCGGCATCTTCACCAAGGGCGCCGACGTCGGTGGCGATCTCGTCGGCAAAGTGGAGGCCGGCATCCCCGAGGACGATCCGCGCAACCCGGCCACCATCGCCGACAATGTCGGCGACAATGTCGGCGACTGCGCCGGCATGGCCGCCGATCTGTTCGAGACCTACGTGGTGACCGTGGTGGCCACCATGGTGCTCGCCTCGATCTATTTCGCCGGCGGCGAGGATCGCGCCATGCAGATGATGATCTATCCGCTGGCGATCGGCGCCACTTGCGTCATCACCTCGATCATCGGCACCTATTTCGTGCGGCTCGGCAAGAGCCAGTCGATCATGGGCGCGCTGTACAAGGGCGTGCTCGCCACCGGCGTGCTCTCGCTCATTCTGCTGTGGCCGGTGACCGCCTGGCTGGTCGGCATGGACACCGCCATGAAGGTGGGCGAGGTGAGCTTCACCGGCAGCTCGCTCTATTATTGTGGGGTGGTCGGGCTGATCGTGACGGCGCTGATCGTGGTCATCACCGAGTACTACACCGGCACCAATTTCCGCCCCGTCCAGTCGATTGCCAAGGCCTCGGTCACCGGCCACGGCACCAACGTGATCCAAGGCCTCGCCGTATCGATGGAATCGACCGCGCTGCCGGCGCTCGTCATCATGGCGGGGATCGTCATCGCCTATGGCCTCGCCGGCCTGTTCGGCATCGCCATCGCCGTCACCACCATGCTCGCGCTCGCCGGCATGATCGTGGCGCTCGACGCCTTCGGCCCGGTCACCGACAATGCCGGCGGCATCGCCGAGATGGCCGGGCTGCCCAAGGAAGTGCGCAAGGCGACCGACGCGCTCGACGCCGTCGGCAACACCACCAAGGCGGTGACCAAGGGCTATGCCATCGGCTCGGCCGGGCTCGGCGCGCTGGTGCTGTTCGCGGCCTATACCGAGGATCTCAAATATTTCGCCGCCAACGCCGACCAGTTTCCCTATTTCAAGGCCGTCGATCCCACCTTCTCGTTGTCCAATCCCTATGTGGTGGTCGGTCTGCTGCTCGGCGGTTTGTTGCCTTATCTGTTCGGCGGCATCGCCATGACGGCGGTCGGCCGCGCGGCCTCAGCCATCGTCGAGGAGGTACGGCGCCAGTTTAAGGAGAAGCCCGGCATCATGAAGGGCACCGACCGTCCGGATTATGGACGCGCGGTCGATCTGCTCACCCGCGCCGCGATCAAGGAGATGATCGTCCCCTCGCTCTTGCCGGTGCTGTCGCCGATCGCCTTCTACTTCATCATCGAGGCGATCGCCGGCAAAAGCGCGGCGTTCTCAGCCCTCGGCGCCATGCTGCTCGGCGTGATCGTCACCGGCCTGTTCGTCGCCATCTCCATGACGGCGGGAGGAGGGGCGTGGGACAACGCCAAGAAATATATCGAGGACGGCCATTACGGCGGCAAAGGCTCGGAGGCGCATAAGGCGGCGGTGACCGGAGATACGGTCGGCGATCCTTACAAGGACACGGCCGGCCCCGCGGTGAACCCGATGATCAAGATCACCAATATCGTGGCGCTGTTGTTGCTGGCGGTGCTTGCCCACCAATAGCGAGCTGAGGACCGTTACCCGCCCGGCAGCTTGCTCGGGTCCACTTCCTTTTTGAACATGCCGCGATTGGCGAGATTGCCGAAGATCTGTTCGAGCAGGCCGAGATCCTTGCCGCGCGCCGGCGTCTCGTCCTTGTAGTAATTGACGACGATGCCGTCCTTCAGACCGTAATGGGCAACCTGCTGGACGCTGGCGCCGCCGTCGAAATAGACCGCGACGACCTGGCGGTCGATCTCCTTGGGCTTGAGAAAGGCGACGGTCTTTTGCGTGGTGGAGATGTAGTAATAGGCGTCGCCGCCGATCGTGCTGGTGGTGTCGGGCGAGCCCAGCACTTTCGTGACCTCCTCCTTTGACATGCCGGGCTGAACCTGCTGAAGGTCGATATCGATGAACACATGCCCGTGCCGGTCGATCTGCGCGCCGCAGCCCGAGACCAGCGCGGCGCCAAGTATGAGCGCCACCAGCTTGGGTCGCGAGGCCGCGACGGAGACCAGCTTGAACCTGGGCAAATCCGGATGTCCCTCGATAACCCCGTGGCGGAAGCGGCCCGGTGGCGAACCCCGCTCTTTGCGCGACCGGCACATTAGGGCCGGTCCGGCAAAAGGCTAGACCAAACGGGCCGTGCTTTGAACCCTCTCGATCCCCTGGCGCCGTGGCGCCGTGGCGCCCCCGATGCCGCCAAACTCTATGGCGCGATTGTGGCGCAGGCGCGGCTTCCCGTGTTCTACCAGAGCCTTGAGGTTCCCGATACGCTCGAGGGCCGTTTCCTCATGCTGTCCGTCCATCTGTTCGCCGTGCTGCATCGGCTGAAACGGGAAGGGCCGGCGGCCCACGGCTTGGCTCAAAGCCTCACCGACAGCTTCTCCGCCGACATGGAGACCGTGCTCCGCGAGATCGGCGTCGGCGATCTCAGCATTCCGAAAAAAATGCGAGGGCTCGCCGCGTCGACGGCCGCCTTGTTGCAGGTCTATGAGGACGCTCTGGCGGCGGGCGAAGACGCGATCGCCGTCACGCTCAGCGAAGCCTTGCCGCAAGCCCAACGACCCTCCGAGGCTGCAAGCCGGCGCCTCGCACACTATCTAATGGAGGTGGTGCGCCAGGTTGACGCGCAGAGCGTCGCGGCGCTTGGCGCCGGCGACGTGCAATTTCCAGGGGCGATCCCTGGTGTGGAGCTGGGAGACGATTTTCGATGACCAACGACCCGCCGGTCCTGTCGCGACCGCTCAAACTCGATGAGATCAGGGACGGCACCAGCGGAGAAACCGCGGCCACTGACGCCGAGCTTGCGGCGATCGCCGATAGGCTCGACCTGGTGGCGCTCAAGCGGCTCGCTCTGTCCTATCGACTCGAACGCACCGGCGGCGACCGTTTGCGCCTCACCGGCCAACTGCAAGCCGATGTCACGCAAACCTGCGTCGTCACGCTCGAGCCGGTCGCGGCCCAGCTCGAGGTGCCCGTGGAAGTCGAGTTTTTGCCGGCTGCTCTGGTCGAGGAGATGGAACGAAACGCCGAGGAGTCGGGCGACCACGGCCTGCTCGACTGGCCCGAGGCTGTGGTGGACGGGCGGATCGATCTCGGACCGGTCATCTACGAGACCCTGGCCACGGCGCTCGATCCCTATCCGAAGCGGCCGGGCATAAGCTTCGATTGGTCGCAAGGCCACTCCGAGGCGGCTGGCGAGGGCAAGAGCGGCCCATTTGCGGCCCTTGCCGCCCTTAAGCGGCGGGAGCAGGGTTAGGGGCAGGGCAAAATCAGGTTGTCACTGGCGGCCTTTTAAGTCTATTCCGGGCTTAATTTCCGGGGGTTGCCGCGGCTGTCCCGTGGCTTGAACATTTCCTGATCGGCATTGAGAATGGGTGCTCCAGTCACCATCGCGCTCGACGCCATGGGCGGGGACCACGGTCCTAGCGTGGTCATTCCCGCCGCGGCGATCGTGCTGATCCGCCATCCGGAGGCGCGCTTCCTCCTGGTGGGCGACGCCGCGCGCATCGAGCCCGAACTCGCGGCTCATCCGGCGCTCGTCGCCAAGTCCGAGATCATTCACACCGACGTGGCGATTGCCATGGACGCCAAGCCGAGCCAGGCGCTGCGCAAGGGCCGCTATCGCTCGAGCATGTGGCTCGCGCTTGAGGCCGTGAAGGATGGGCGCGCCGACGCCGCCGTCTCCGCCGGCAATACCGGCGCGCTGATGGTCATGGCCAAGTTTTGCTTGAAGACACTCGAAGGCATCGACCGTCCGGCCATTGCCGCGATCTGGCCGACCGTCGAGAGCGAGTGCATCGTGCTCGATGTCGGCGCCAATGTCGGCGCCGACTCCCGCCAGCTGGTCGAGTTCGCGCTGATGGGCGCCGCCATGGCGCGCGCGTTGTTCGGCGTGGAGAAGCCCTCGATCGGGCTCCTCAATATCGGCGTCGAGGAGGTCAAGGGACTCGACGGCATCAGAGAGGCGGCGGCGGTTCTGAAGGAGGCGCCGATCCCCATCCGCTATCACGGCTTCGTCGAGGGCGACGATGTCGGGCACGGCGTGGTCGACGTCGTGGTCACTGACGGCTTTACCGGCAACATCGCCTTGAAGACGGCGGAGGGAACGGCTAAGCAGATCGGCGAGTATTTGCGCGCCGCCATGGGGCGGTCTCTACTTGCTCGCATCGGCGCAGTCCTGGCGCAGGGCGCGTTCCGCGCGCTCAAAGAGAAGATGGATCCGCGCCAGTTGAACGGCGGCATATTTCTGGGGCTGAACGGCATCGTCGTCAAAAGCCATGGCGGCACCGACGCGACCGGATTCGCGAGCGCCCTCGACCTTGCCTACGACATGGCATCGAACGGCGTGGTGAAGCAGCTGGCAAGCGACGTCGCCGGGTTCCACGCCAAGTTGGAGCTCAAAGGCGCGGCATAGGGCTTAGGAGTAAATTCCGTTGAGTATGGTCAGGACAGTCATCAAGGGGTGCGGGGGGTACCTGCCTGCGCGGATCCTGACCAATGCCGACCTCGCCAAGACCGTCGACACGTCCGATAGCTGGATCACCGAGCGGACCGGCATCAAGCAACGGCACATCGCCGCCGACGGCGAACTCACCTCGACCATGGGCACCGCCGCCGCGCGCATGGCGCTCGATGACGCGGGGCTCGCGCCCGAGGACATCGACCTCATCATCCTGGCCACCTCGACCCCCGACCAGACCTTCCCCGCCACCGCCGTGACCATTCAGGCCGAGCTTGGCATGACCCATGGCGCGGCCTTCGACATGCAGGCCGTCTGCTCGGGCTTCGTGTTCGCTCTGGCGACCGCCGACGGCTATCTGAAGAGCGGCCAATTCAAGCGCGCCCTGGTGATCGGGTCAGAGGCATTCTCGCGCATCCTCGATTGGCAGGACCGTTCGACCTGCGTCTTGTTCGGCGACGGCGCCGGCGCGGTGGTGGTCGAGGCGCAAAAGCTGAACGGCGCGCTGACCGACCGCGGCATCCTCGCCACCAGCCTCAGATCCGACGGCCGCTACCGCGACAAGCTCTATGTCGACGGCGGTCCGTCATCGACCGGTACGGTCGGCCACGTCCGCATGGATGGGCCAGAGGTATTTCGCCACGCTGTGACCAAGATCAGCGAGGTGATCGACGCAACTCTCACCCAATCCGGCTATAAAGCCTCGGATATAGACTGGTTCGTGCCGCATCAAGCGAACAAGCGCATCTTGGACGGTGCTGCAAGGAAGCTTGGGCTCGATCCGTCACGGATTATTGTTACCGTCGATAAACACGCCAATACCTCGGCTGCGTCCATTCCGTTGGCGCTGAGCCAAGGCCGCGTCGATGGCCGGATCAAGCCCGGCGACCTCGTGTTACTCGAGGCTATGGGTGGCGGCTTCACCTGGGGCGCCGTTTTGCTGCGCTGGTAGGGCCAAAACCAGGGTGCCGCGCGAAAGCCACACCTTGATGGAAAATGTTGCAAAATCAGGAATTTGATCGCGGGACAGATTGACCGCCTCGCACTCGCTCGATTAGCATCTTGAATAGTCCCGCGACTGGGGGAGCGTACGCATATGGGCGGGAAGACACTCACGCGCGCCGACTTGGCGGAAGCGGTGTTTCAGAAGGTCGGTCTGCCGCGGAACGAATCCGCGGAGATCGTCGAACTCGTGCTCCGTGAGATCGTGGCGAGTCTCGAGCGCGGGGACACCGTAAAGTTGTCCTCGTTCGGATCCTTCGGCATTCGCGACAAGGGACAACGCATCGGACGCAACCCTAAGACGGGTCAGGAAGTTCCGATTACACCGCGGCGTGTGCTTGTGTTCCGAGCCAGCAATATCATGAAGCAGCGCATCAACGATGCGCTGTCGCGAAGAAAGGCGGCCGAATAACACTGGCGGCGGCGTTTTGATGCCAAGGAGGAGGACGATTGGACAAAGCGCCTGAGGCGTTTCGCACGATCAGCGAGGTCGCTGACGAACTCGAAGTCCCAAAGCATGTGCTGCGCTTTTGGGAAGCTAAATTCGCCCATCTCAAGCCCATGAAGCGCGGCGGCGGCCGGCGCTATTACCGCCCCGAGGACGTGCAGCTTCTCCGCGGCATCCGCTTCCTGCTTTATAACGATGGCTACACCATCCGCGGGGTCCAGAAGATCCTGCGCGAGAACGGGCCGCGTTTCGTGATGGATTACCGGCGGATGGCCGACGACGACGAGCACGACGACGCCATGGCGGAACCCCGCGAGATTCCCGATATTGCCGCCGAGGCCGCGCAAAGCGGGGGCGCCCTGACCCGCGAGCGTGGCGAGGCTCGCGCCAAGCCCGACCGGCAAAAGCTGGGCGCCGTGCTCGACGAGATCGAGGCCTGCTACCGGATGCTCGCTTCAGCCAGAGACTAGGCGCCCGTGCTCGTGGCTTGTCTCGACGGCCCGACCGTGTATATCCAGGGATGCCCGCGATAAGGCTTCGGAGCGTAGCGCAGCTCGGTTAGCGCACCGGTCTGGGGGACCGGGGGTCGGGAGTTCAAATCTCCCCGCTCCGACCATTTCTCCTCTACGGCCTTTTGGGCAACAAATCGGAAGCTGCAGCCGAGCTGCAACCCACAGTCAACGGCTATGCCCCCACTACTTGAATCGGTTCCACGCCTGCTGCACCACCGCGCCGCAGCGCTCTGCGTCGGCTTTGGCAATATCTGCCGCAACACAGGCGCCGGCAGATTTTGTTCGAGGTTAGCCGGATGGTTGCGCCGCTGCCGGACGCCGACCCGGAGGGTGGCTTTCCGCTCGGCATCGCGGGCCTGTTCTCGACCGCAAGCGGCATCGGCGAAGGTGCCCGTCTCGCTTACACCGCGCTCGAAGCTGCTGGTTACACTCCCGGCGCTTTCGACCTCAGTCCGGCATTCGGGCAGACCGAATTCACCGACAAGGCCGACCGCCGCGCGCTCGCCCCCGGAAATGGCAGCCTGATTGTCCACCACAACGGCCCGTTCATGCCGCACGCGCTGTGGGCGCTCGGCCGCGCGCGCGTGCGCTCCCGCCGGATCATCGGGTACTGGGCCTGGGAATTGCCCCGCCTGCCCGACGACTTGCAGGCGAGCTTCCGATACGTCCATGAGGTGTGGGTGCCTTCGAGTTTCACCCGCGATGCCGTTGCCGCGGCGACAACCAAACCAGTGCATGTTGTACCACATCCGTTGCCGCCGATGACCGTGACGCCGAACATGCGTAGCCAACCTCGATCTCCCGCCAGATGTCCTGATAGTGCTCAACGTGGTGCACTTGGGCTCGGCCTTCGCGCGTAAGAACCCGCTCGCAGCCATCGCCGCCTTCCGCCGCGCCTTCGGCGACGCCAAGAACCGCGTGCTGGTGATCAAGTTGCTCGCCGGCGGCGCCACCCGATGGGCCGAACGCGCGCTCCACGAGGCGATCGCCGGTGCCGATAATATCCGGCTGGTCGAAGGCATGCTGCCGGAGGCCGACATGATGGGCCTTACGTCGGCGGCCGACATCGTGATCTCTCTGCACCGCTCGGAAGGCTTCGGTCTCGTACCGGCGCAGGCGATGGCGCTGGGCAAACCCGTGATTGCGACCGGCTGGTCCGGCAATCTCGAATTCATGACCAAGCGCAATTCGGCGCTGGTAGACTATTCGCTCGTTCCGGTCCACGACCCGGAAGGCACCTTCGGCGGGGACGGACAGATGTGGGCCGATGCTGACGTCGACGACGCCACGCAATGGCTGCGCCGGTTGGCGAGCGACGCGCGAGCTTCGCGTCAAAATGGGTGCCACCGCGGCCGAGGACATTGCAACCAGGCTCTCGCCCAAGACCTTTGCCGTCACTGTCGCCGACCTTCTGGCCCGCGAGGCGCGTCGATAGGCTTGCTGCCGCGCTTCGCCGTCAATGCCTGCTTCTGCCGCCGATCGCTTTGCCGCAAATCATCAAGGCGATCGACCTCCTGCTCACGTCCATCTCCTGGCGCATTCATTGGCGGCGCGTCGGTCGAGCCGCGGCCATAGACATCTTCAAAACGCACGATGTCGTCTTCGCCGAGATAGCTTCCTGTCTGCACTTCTATCAACTCGAGCACAATCTTGCCGGGATTTGCGAGCCTGTGGACGGCACCCAGTCGGGATATACGTCGAACTCGTTCTCATGCACCAGCGCTCGGTCCCGTCGATCGTGACCACTGCGGTTCCGCGAACAACCACCCAATGCTCGGCCCGGTGCATATGCTTCTGCAAAGACAAGGCCGCGCCCGGGCGGACGATCAAACGCTTCACTTGGAATCGCTCGCCCTGATCGACCGAACTCGAATGAGCCCCAGGGGCGATGATGACGCCGGTGACTGCTGGCCTCGGGACGACCAGCGCTCTTCAGCGCTCCCACTAGGCCCTTGACCTCCTGCGCGCGCCCCCGCGGCACCACCAGCACCGCGTCCGCCGTCGTCACCACGACGAGATCCTTGACCCCGACCACGGCGGTCAGATGCTGTTCGGCATGCACCAGGCAGTTTTCGGAATCGATGGCGAAGGCCGGCCCGTGCAGGATGTTACCCGTCTCGTCGGTCGCACCGATCTCGAACAAGGCATCCCAGCTGCCGATATCGGACCAGCGGAACCGGGCCTCGACCACCGCCGCGTGGTCGGTTTTCTCCATAACGGCGTAGTCGATGGATTTCTTGGGTGCCTTGGCAAAGGCCGCAGGATCGAGGCGCAAGAAGCCGAGATCGATTTCGGCCCGGGCGACCGCGCGTTCCGCCGCCTCGAGCATAGCAGGTTCGTGCCGGCCGAGCTCCGCAGAGGAAGCTGTCGGCGCGAAACAGGAAATTGCCCGAGTTCCACAGATAGCCTTCCGCCACGTAACGGGCGGCTGTCGCGGCATCGGGCTTCTCGACGAACGATTCCACGGCCCGCACGGAGTTGTTGTCGAGCGGCGGGCCGCGGCGGATATAGCCGTAGCTCGTCCGCGGTTCTGTCGGCCGAACGCCAAACGTCACGAACCAGCCCCCGTCCGCCGCTTCGCGACCGGCCTTGCAGGCCTCTCGGAACAAGTCTTGATCGAGGATGACGTGATCAGCGGCAAGCGCCAGCACCATCGCCTCGGATCGCGCTTGAGCGCGAGCAGCGCTCCAACCGCGATGGCTGGTCCTAATCGCGACCCTCGGGCTCGAGCACGATGTCGGGCGCGGCGCCGGACTGCTCTGCCTGATGACGGGCGAAAAAGCGAAAGTCGTTGGCGGTCACCACGATCGGCGATCGAATAATTGGTCTCTTTCACCCGGTCGAGAGCCTGCTGATAAGTCGAACGATCGCCGGCCAGTGGCAGGAACTGTTTTGGCATGCCGTCGCGCGACACCGGCCATAGCCGTGTGCCGAAGCCGCCGGCTAGCAGTACGGGGGTGATTTTTGACCGGGACATGAGGCCTCGATTTTAACTAGGAACGGCGTGATACAACGTCAACCTGTGGCAGCGCTCGTGCAACTCTCAAGCCACCGCATTTCCGCATCGTGCCGTTATCGCTTAGCATACGCTTTCATCGTTAATGGAACGCGATTGCTGCAGACGAACCGGGCGGCGAACAACGCGCCTGAGGTGATGGCATAGGCTATCGCGGCGCCCATAAGACCCGCCAATGGAGTCAGCACTACGTTGAGGACCGCCGACGCCGCGGCCCCCGCCACCGCGATCACGGCGATGGCGTGGTCCCGGCCGAGCGCGAGCAGGGCGAAACCGTAGCCATCGGCTGCAACGCGCAGCAGGGTGGCGCCGAGTACGACCCAGAAGACCGGCAAATAGTCCAGCACCAACGGCTGGTTCAGGAAGGGCAAGAATAGGGGCGTAGCGACTGCCGTGCCGATGGTAAGCAGGAGAGCCCAACCGCCCAGCTCAATTTGCAGGCGACGCTCGACCACACGAAAGACTTTTCGGTCTCCACTCTGGCCAGCGGCGATCAAAACCGGGAGCTGAGCCTGCACCACGCCGAACACGGCAAGCGAGTGCATGACACTGGCGAGCGACCAGTACAGCGTATAGACGCCGGTCAGCTCGAGGCCGAGAAAGGCGGAGATGAGGAAGCGGTCGAGAAATGCGCTAATCGTCCCGCTGACGTCCTTGACGTAGAGCCGAAGGCTGCCATGCAAGTTCTGAGACAGAAAATCCCAGTCGGGACGCGCATGCCGCCAGCGCCCCTTCGACAGCAACAGTCCGAACAGGATGATCCAGCTCACCACCAGCATGGCGAGCCAACCCAGCAGCACGCATTCGAGCGTGCGCGTCTCGGGATAAAGCAGTCCGATCACCATCACTGGGATCGGCCAGAATCCCATGCGCAGGAAGGTGATCCAATAGGCAAGGAACACGCGACTCCGCGCGATCAACATGTCAGCCGCCTGGGCGCCGAGATTCTCCAGCATGAGGATGGCGCCGGAGATGACGGCTATCGGCAGCGGGATGGGCTCGCCGAGCAGAAAATCCAGTAGGAAGGCCAGCGGTTGGATCACCAGGTGGAGGCAGAGTGTGAGGCCGAGCCTGCTCACGACCATCGGCAAGGCTTGCGCCCGCGGCAGGTCGACGATCTTGCGCATCACCCATTCGGTCATGCCGAGACCGAGCACGGCCGGTACGATGGTGGTGGCTCCGACTAGGAGTCCGTAGATGCCGAGATCGGCGAGGCTGAGATAGCGCGCCGTGTAAATGGCGAGCAGGAACTTCGCCACCGTGGCGCCCGCGCGCACCACGAGCAACTTAAGCTGATCGACCAAGCGCCGCCAGCGAAAGCCTGACCAGACGGACGCATGCCCCTCGACTCATTCATGTCAGAATACCCGCGCGTCAGAAGTCGTCCGGCGTGCCTCGCCCATCGGTCGGTGGCGAAGGGGGCTTACCTCTCGGGCCCTCAAGCCGCCAACACGTTGCCACACGGCATGCAAACTGCAGAACGAAGCCAGATTGCCGATTTGATACGGCTATTCAAGTTAACGCACAGCTTTCTGCCGATTTCTCACAATCCAATTAACAGGGACCCTGAGAGGGATGCCGAAACGGGCCGAATTGCATGATCGTGCGCGATGATCGACACCAAACATAAGTGATGATCGACACCAAACATAAGTGTTGGCGGCCAAGCGCAATGACTGCAAGAAGCACGATCCAGGACAGCTGTAGAGCATGGCAGCTCCCGCGGCGCGCCAAGTCCAATTTGAGCACTTGATACCGATCCCTTCAGGGATCGCTTGTTAATCCTAACCGAGTTCAAGTCTTGGGGGTACCTGAGCAGAGGAATTACAAAGAGGTCAGATCTTGGAAGGTAACGGTTCTGCCATGAGCGCTAGTACAATGCGGGACTCGATCGCTCGGCCCTCCGACGTCGTTGATCGGTTGCGGCAGCTTACGCATTCGCGTTGTCGGCCGCCTCGCCTCGGCCTTCGTTTCGAATCGATTCGATTTGGGCTGCGCCGCGACCTTACCCAGCCCTTTTCGGCCCCAGCCGCCAAAATACCGATTTCGGTGCGTCCGCTTGCCGCGTCCGACCTGCCGATCCTCCTCGCGGTCAACGCCGACGACGTCGCCCGAAGACCGGTTCGAGATCGCCTGCCGGCGTGTCTTAGCCGCCAAGCGGATCGCCGGCGGCTTCGTCGCGGTCGACGAGCGCGACGGCAAGCCCTGTTACGTCCAGTGGTTGCTCGGTGCCGCCGACAACGATTTCATCCGAGGGCTTCATGGCTTCCCGCAACTTGCCGCCGAACGAAGCGCTGCTTGAGGGCGCCTATACCCCGGCCAGCCACCGCGGCCTCGGCATCATGCCGGCTGCCATGGCACTGATCGCCGAGAAAGCGGAGACGATCGGCGCACGCTATGTCATCACCTTCGTCGCGCCAGAATAACGTTCCTTCACTCAAGGGGTGCCAGCGTTGCGGCTTCGCCCCCGATCTGCTGCACCGGCAGGTTCGGGCTGGGCTTCGGCATTCTTCCGCCGCGACAGCTTCACCAAGCTCGCCGCTGACGATCCGAGGCGCACGCAAAAGTTCTGAGCGGCGCCTCCCTTAGCCAGCCGGGCCGCGTTGACGCTAGCGCTCAGGCCTGGCAACTACTACTGCCGACCCCCCGAGCCATGTGTGGCGCAAAGCCGAATCGAGCCGACCTGCATGATCGTATGCAATGCCCGCACCCTCAACGCGCCGATCACTGGCGTGCAGCGCTATACGCGCGAAATCCTCGAGCGCTTGCCCCCCGCCGTAGAAGTGGTTCAGCCATCGGGACTGTTTCATAGCCTGCTCGGTCATGCCTGGGAGCAAACCATTCTGCCCCTCCGGGCTAAAGGCCAGCTGCTATGGAGCCCCGCGGGCACCGGGCCCGGCGCTTCCGCCACCAGGTCGTCACCGTTCACGATCTCGCCCCGCTCGATTGCCCGGAGGGTTATTCTCCCGCTTTCCGGGGCTGGTACGGGTGGCTGTGGCAGCGTCTGTTGCCGCAGGTCCGCGCCGTCCTCTCTGTGTCCGAATTCACCAAGAGGCGTTTGATCGAGGAATTCAACCTCCCGGCTGACCAGATCCATGTCACGCTCTTGGGAGTCGACCACAGCCGCTTCTTCCCTCAGGACGTGAAGAAAGTCGAAGCGCTCCGCCGCAAGCTTGCTTTGCCCGAACGTTTTGTCCTCTTTCTCGGCGCGCTTTCGACGCGCAAGAACGTTGGCCGCCTGCTCGAGGCATGGTCTCATTGCAAGCAGTCCGATGTTCATCTGCTCATCGCCGGCGGCGGCGGATCTTCGCACGTGTTGGCCGGCACAGAGCTGCCACCATTGCCGCCTAATACCCGCACCCTCGGTAAGATCGACGAAGCCGACGTTCCGGCTCTTTTGACCGCCGCTGAGGCTTTCGCCTATCCCTCTCTCTACGAGGGGTTCGGGCTGCCGCCGCTCGAGGCTATGGCCTGCGGCACGCCCTGCTTGGTATCCAACGTCACCGCGTTGCCCGAGGTCACAGCCGATGCTGCCGTTCAAGTGAACCCTCTAGACATCGGGGACATCGCTCAAGGACTGGACCGAATCCTCGGCGATGGCGTCTTGCGGGATGAACTGCGCCAGAAGGGATTGGAGCGTGCCGCGCGCTTCACCTGGGAAGATACCGCGGCTAAGACGTACGAGGTGCTGTCGCGCTACCAAAATGGCTGACGAGGGAGTCTGACAACTCCGGCGATCGGAGTATGTTGGATAGTGAACGTCGCGCTCCGCGAGCGCCATGCCCCAGATCATCGCCATGATCAGGTAGAAATGCCGCCAATGGTCGGTGTCGACCACGGCGCCTTCGAGCGCTATGCCGATGAAGGCTGCGACCAGCACGGCGCTCAGCCCCGTGCCGCCGCGGTCCCTCATTACCTGGCGTAAGCCCAGCCCAAGCGTAAGCAGCATCAGCGCAACATAGGCCGTGCCGCCGACCCAGCCGGTGTTGAGATACATGTTGAGATAGACCTCATGCACGTCCTCATGGTGGTAGTTTCGCTGAAATTCGAGCGCACCAATGCCGAGCGGATGGGCAAGTACGAGATCTGCGGCCTTGCGCTGGCCGCCGAACCGCCCCTCGGGGCCGACGTCGTAGGATTGCTCCAGCTTCGCCCGCTCGCCCATCATGTCAGCGACGGTTGGAATGGTAAGCGCCGCAGCTAAGATGCCGACCGAGAACGTACCAGCGAGAACGACGTAGAGGATGAGCTTAAGCCGCTGCCGGTGCGTCGGCATCGTGACGAAGGTGAAGCAGGCATAGGCTGCCAGGGCCACGGCGAGATTGAGCCAGGCCCCGCGCGAGAAGGAGAGCAGCGTGCCGAACAGCAGGACCGGCGCGGCGACAATCCACAAGCTCGCGCGCAGCGCACCTTGGCGGATCACGCGATTGAGCACATAGAGCAGGGCGGGCACCAGAAAGGCGCCGAGCACGTTAGGGTCCTTGAACGTGCCCCGCAGTCGGCCGAACTCGGGGGCAAACAGGTCGCGCGCTCCGGGCAGAAGATTGAAATAGCCGATCAGACCGGCGCACGGCCGCGACCAACAGCCGCGAAAAGATAGGCCGACATGATCAGCCTGACATTCGGCTCCGGTCGATCCAGCACGAAGGCCGCCATCACTACCGAGGACAGAGCGAGATAGAGCGTGACGCGTGACATGCGTCGCCGGCACGTCGAGGATCGCCGGCCTGCATCGTAGCGATGTAGCCGCCCGCCACGATCAGCACCCACAGCGACAGATACAAGGCGAGGCCGCGATCGAAACGTGTGAGGCCGACAACAGGCAGCAGCAGCACGGCACCGATCATCAGGGCGTCGTACGGCGCCGGCTCCGAGAACACGACGCCGCCGGTGGCGATCGTGAACCACACATAGAGCCAGGGCGATGCGGATGACGCCCGTGCCGACCTCGCGCGTAGGAGGAACCGCAACCGTTCCCTCAGCAGTCCCATAAGTCGAAGCCCACACCGCCAAGCGCTCCCTTAATAGGCGTTCTCGCCCCTCAGGAGGGCGAACGGCGTCATCAGGCAGATATAGAGGTCGAAGGTCACCGACCAATTCTCGATGTAATAGAGGTCGTGCTCGACCCGTCTTTCGATCTTCTCTCTGGTGTCGGTCTCGCCGCGCCAGCCCGAGATCTGCGCCCAGCCGGTGACGCCCGGCTTGACGCGGTGGCGGGCGAAATAGCCGTCGACCACGTCGTAATAGAGCTTGTCCTCGGCCTTGGCCTTGAGCGCGTGCGGCCGCGGCCCCACCAGCGACAAATCGCCTTTGAGCACGTTGAAGAATTGCGGCAGCTCGTCGAGACTGGTCTTGCGCAGGAACCGCCCGACCCGCGTGACGCGCGGATCGTCCTTGGTGACGAGCTTGCTCGCGTCGAGGTCGGCATGGTCGACATACATCGAGCGGAACTTGTAGACCTCGATCAACTCGTTGTTGAAGCCCTGGCGCTTTTGGCGGAACAGCACGGGGCCCTTGCTGTCGAGCTTGATGAGCAGCGCAATCACCGCCATCAGCGGCCCGAACAGGATCAGCGCCAGGCCGGCGGCAATTTTGTCGAACCACCACTTCTTGACGTGGTCCCAGTCGGCGATCGGCTTGTCGGTGACGTCGATGAACGGCACGTTGCCGATATAGGAATAGGTGCGCGGCCGGAACCTGAGCTGGTTGCTGTGCGCCGACAGGCGAATATCGACCGGCAATACCCAGAGCTTCTTGAGGAGCTGGAGCAGTCGCTTCTCCGCCGTGACCGGCAACGACACGATCAGCAGATCGAGCCGCGAGTTCCGCGCGAACTTCACCAGCTCATCGATATTACCGAGCTTCGGATAGCCCGCCACGACGGGTGACACTCGCTCATTGCCGCGATCGTCGAAGATGCCGGCGATGCGGATGTCGGTGTCGGTCGAGGCCTCGAGCGCCTTGATCAGATCTTCCGCCGCCTGGCCGCCGCCGATGATCACGGCGCGGCGGTTGAGGCGCCCCTCCCTGATCCAGCCCTTGACCAGCTGCGACACAGCGAGTCTCTCGCCGAACAGCACGAACAGCCCCGACAGCCACCAGGTCGCGATCCACACGCGCGAGAAGTCCGCGCCGACCTTGCCCAGAAAGGCCCCGGCCGTCAGCCCCGCCATGACCACGGTCCAGGCCAAGGCAATGCGGGTAAAGCTCCTGACGAAGGCGTTGAGTGCCGGCACGCTGTAGAGATCGAGCGCCTGTATGAGAAGCGTGTTGGCCGCCGCCGCGGTAACCACCGTCACGAGATAGACCAGGTGGGTGCTCTGGCCTTCACGCTCGACATAGCCGAGGTAAATACCGAAGCCGAGCGCCGCCAGCAGCAGGAACTCGACCATGCGCACCGCGCCGGTGACCACGATCGGCGGCAGTAGATTGAACCTGGCGCCCGCCCGACTCTCGGCGAGACGCGGACGAGGCGTGCGGCGCCGCTCGCGGAATGCGGCGTCGGACTTCGTTCGTCCGCGCGAGGGCTTGGTTCGTGCGCGCGAACGCGACACAACTCCGCGCGCTAAAGCTTCGTCGCTCATTCTTTAACCGTGTCCGATTGTTGGCCTGCCTGCTCCGGGAAGCAGGTTACATGCCAAGCGGCGCAGGGGAATTCGCGCCTGCCGCGATGGTTTACGGGCTAGAGGCTTTTAGATGGGTGAAGGCATCCCCTGCGAACAGGGGCGGCTTGGGCCTATGGTTAAGACGGCCTTGCCGCGACGGGTAGAACGGCCGGCTAGGACACGCCCGCGCCGAGTTCCGAAATGTAGAAGTCCAGGATGGAGTGGGTCATGTTCTCGACGGTGAACCGCTCCCCAACATATTTCTGAAGCGCTGCGGCGCGATCGAGGAACGGATTTGGATTGGAAAGAAACGCGCGCAACTGACCGGCAAGCGCCTCGACATCTCCCGGCGGGATAAGCGGCATGCCGAGGTCATCGACGATCTCGGGGATGCCGCCGGCATTCGTCGTAATCAGCGGCATGCGCGCGGCGGCTGCCTCCAGCACGATATAGGGGAACGATTCGGCGCGCGACGGTATCACCACGCATCTGGCGCGGGCGAAAGCGCTGCGCGCCGATTGCGGCCCGGCAAACGACACCCTGCCGTTCAAGCCTAGTTTCCGCGCGAGTCGTTTGAGGCTTGCCTCCTCTGGGCCGCTGCCGACGATAATCGCCCGGCCCGGGAAGATGGCTTGGTGCGCGGCGAGGGCTTCCAGCAGAATGTCGACACCCTTCGCGCGCCTGAACTCGCCGATGAACACGAAATCCGCCGCGTCGTCCGCCAGCATGGGCTCATAGAACTCGTGCGGATAAAGCCCATTGGGGACGATGCGCGCCGGACAGTGCGGCTGGCCGACGAGTTCAACGTAGCGATTGCCGGCGAACAGGCTTTCGAACAGCAGCCCGTCGCTAAGCGGAAGCAGCCGGCGCTCAGCCATGATGTAGAGCCGGCTCATGACGCGCGAGGAGGAGTAGAGCAAGCTGCCGCCATGCGGCGTATAGACCGACTTCGTATTCATGCCCTTGCGCCGCAACCGGCGGGCCGCAAGCCGCGCATAAGCGCCGCCCTTGGCGCCGTGACCGTGCAAAACGTCCACGCCAAGCTTGGCGCCGAGCTTGGTAATTTGGCCGGTCGCCCGCCAATCGCCGAAACCGACATGGCGTGACATCGGCATACGCGTCAGACCGAGCACGCAATTGTCCGCGAGCCGGCTGAGCGTTACGGGATCCCCCTTCAAGCGGGAATCGAAGACGATGCCCACCTCGGCCCCAAGCTGAGCTTGACCCAGCGCCAAATCATGTACGTGGCGAAACAAACCCCCCGAGGGCGCGCGCAAGCAATGCAGAATGCGAAGCGTGGAACTCACAGGACCCCAATTTAGGAATTTTGGCCGAACGGAGCGTAAGCTTTAGAAGAAGCGCTCGAGAACGTAAATAGTGTCGCCAGGTTGCACCGGATAGTCGGTCGGCACCATCACCGTGCTCATCAGGCCCCCGAATTTGCGGGTGAGCCGCACCATGCGCTTCTTGGCTCTCTCGGTATAGCCCTCGGCAATGGCCACGGCGCCCTCCACGGTCATGCCATTGACATAGGGAAACTGTCCCGGCCTGCGGACTTCTCCCAAGATGAAGAACGGCCGGTAGATCTCGACCTCGACGCTGACCTTCGGATCCTTGATGTATTTGCGCCGGAGCTCGGCTTCGAGGTCGAGTCCGAGCTGCACGGTCGAGAGACCGCGCGCTCTGACCGAGCCGATCAAGGGCATCGCGATATTGCCGCTGGTATCCACGTTATAGACGCGTGACAGATTGTCCTGGCCGAACACGATGACGCGCAGGGCATCGCCGCTGTCGAGGCGGTAGACCCCATAGGGATTGGCGGGAACGCCGGGGGCGCCAGGGGGCCCAGGGACGATGGCCAAAGGCGGCGGCAGCGGCAAAGGCGCCGGCGTGGAGAGCGCGTAATCCGGGGTCGTTAACCCAGGTATGGCGCTCCGGTTGCAGCCGCCAAGTGCAGCGGCGACAACAGCAAGCGCCAACAGCGCAACACGGGCGACCCAAACTCTTCGCGTCCCAAACATGCTCCCGTTTTAGGCCCGCGATGGTTAACGAATGCTGAGCAGACGTGTCGAAGCGGACCGCGCCTTAAGCATTTGGTTACGAGAGGACGGTCTAATGAGGCCTACCTCCTAGGAGTTCAGTCGGTTGACCCAGCCTCACCAATCCCGTCCGGTTAGCCCGGATATCGACGTGCCGACGCTTGGCCGGGCGCTATGGCGCGCCAAGAGCGCGATTCTCGGGCTGAGCATCGGGGCGGGGGTGCTTACCTTCATCGTCCTGTCGATGATGCGGCCGCTCTACACCTCCGAGGCCCGCATCCTCATTCAAAACGACGAGTCGGTGTTCACTCGGCCGGCCGACGGCCAAGTCCGCGACATACAGCAACGCACGCTCGATGAGCAGGCGGTGCAGAGCCAGGTGCAGGTGCTGACCTCGCGCGACCTCGCCGACGAGGTGATCAACGATCTCGATCTCACCACCAATCCGGACTTCGCCAAGGACGCCGGCACAAACCCGGTGATACGCTTGCTCAACAGTCTGGGGTTGGCCAAGGGATCGGCCAAGTCGCAGGAAGAGAAGGCTGCCACCACCTTCGCCGACTACCTCTCGGTATTTCCGCTCGCCAAGTCGAGCGTGATCGCGGTCAATTATACGTCCGGCGACGCCACGCTCGCCGCCAAGATCGCCAACAAGCTCGCCGATGTCTACATCAACTGGCAGCGCGAGGCGAAGCTCGAGCAAACCAAGGACGCCACCGCCTGGCTCAGCGCCCAGATCGACGTGCTGCGCCAGAGAGTGGCCGAGGCCGAAGAAGCCGCCGAGCGGTTCCGGTCGAGCGAGGGATTGTTCTCCGGCACCAACAACAACACGCTGAGTGCCCAGCAGCTATCCGAGCTCAACACCCAGGTCATTCTCGCCAAGGCGCAAAAATCTGAGGCCGAAGCCCGCGCCCGTCTCATCAAGAAGATGATAGCCGACAAGAGCGACATCGACGCCACGCCGGAAGTGCTTAAGTCGGAGCTGATCACGCGGCTCATCGATCAGCGCGTCCAGGTGCAGCGCCAGTTGGCCGAGTTGTCGGCCACCCTGTTGCCGTCCCATCCGCGCATCAAGCAGCTTGCCTCGGAGCTTGCCGATGTTAGGCGCCAGATTCGCGACGAGGCGCTCAAGATCGTCAACAGCCTCGAAAACGAAGCCGAGGTGGCCAGTGCCCGGGAGAGTTCGCTGCGCGGCAGCCTCAACGAGGTGAAGACGCAGGCCTCCGGTCAGAGCGACGCCGAGGTCAAGCTCAGGTCTCTCGAGCGCGAGGCCAAGGCTCAGCGCGATCTGTTGGAGTCCTATCTCGCCCGCTACCGCGATGCCAGCGCGCGCCACGACATGGGTTCCGTGCCGGCGCAAGCCACCATCGTCAGCCGCGCGCATGCCTCGATCCTGGTGTCCTTTCCGAAGAAGGTGCCGATGAGCCTGTTGGCTGCCGTCGCCACCCTTCTGTTGGCGCTCGCTTATGTGCTGGCGCGAGCGTTGATCGATGCGCCGACCGACCCGCGCGAGCCGGCGCGTGCGGCTGACTCTCGCGTGAGGGACCGGCGCCGCGCGCCCGCCGAGCCCGAGTCTGTCCCGCCGTTCGCTTCGACCGGTCCGGCTATGCCTCTGGCGCCAGCTGCAAAGGTCACGCAACCCACCACAACACAGCGCAAGCCGGAGCCGGCCATGGCCGCCCTGCCTAAGGTTGAGCACAAAGCCGAGAGGGCGGCGGTTGATGGTTCACCGGCGACGGCAAAACCGGTCGAGAGTCCGCTGCCGAACGCGGCGCGCGCGTCCACCCCAGCAGCGACGGCAGCAAGCGCTCCGCCCAAGCCGGCCGTCATGGCCTCGCCCCGTGCCGAGCCCCACGATTCGCCCGCGCGGGCAAAACCTGAAGCCGCCGCGGCCGAGACGAAACCCCCCGCCGCCACGCAATCCGCGGCAGGCTTCCTCGAGCGCTTGCGCCGCGGCCTGACGCCCGGCGAAACGCAGACCACCGCCCCTCAGCCGCCAGGCGGCTGGCTCGGCCGCATCCGCCCGGCTCGGACCGCGGAGGAGGGCGCCAATAACGACGCCGCAGCATCATCACCAGCGGGGAACATGCCCGTGCTCAGAACCAACGATCTTCGCCATTACCTCAATCAGAGGCTCGCTGCTTCCGCGGCGGACGCCGCCAACGATTCGCCCGGCAAGGGCGGACCGGTTCCGTCGAAACCCGACAGCGACAAAGTCGGGCCGGTGCTGAAATCGCTCGATGCCGTGCTCAATCACATCGTCGCCGCCGGCAACGGCGGGGCGCCGCGCGCGATGCTGGTGGCAGGCGCCACCGCCAAGCTCGACGCCACCGCCGAGGCGATTGCCATCGCCCGCGCGCTGGTCGCCCGGCGCGATCAGGTGGTGCTGGTCGATCTCACGCGCGGACCCGCATCGATATCGGGTGCGCTTGGATTGCCGCGCACGCCCGGCCTCACCGATCTGGTCGCGGGCCGTGCCGGTTTCGAGGATGTCGTCAGAATCGACGAGGACAGCTCGCTCCAGGTGATCTCGGCCGGCAACCCGAAACTTTCCGCCAAGGACGATGAGAACGAGCGCTTCGGCCATTTGTTCGAGGCGCTCACCCAAGCCTATGACAGCGTCGTCCTGCATGCCGATTCCGAGGCGGTGCGGCAGCTCACGCCGGCGCTTAAATTCGAATTGCCGATCGTGGTTGCGGTGTTGCCGCCCGGCGCCAGCGACAGCGACACCAAGACCGACCTCGCCGAGTTCTCGGCGCTTGGCTGCCCGGTCCTGGTCTACGAGCAAAGCGGCAAGAAACCGCGCTCGCGGTTCTTCGAGCGGGTCGCCGCGGTCTGACCGGTGTCAGGCGCGGGCAGGTCCGCCGAACACGCGGGCGCGAAGCTTCTGCGCGACCGGCCAGACATACCGGCTTGTTTTGATCGCGCGCTTGAGGCGCGCCAGGGCCGCGAGCGGCAGCGTCACGGTGAGGCCATGCGGCTTGAACGCGATGAAATTGTCGAACAGGGGCACGACCACATCGGCCCATTGGTCCTTGTGGGCGCCCGAGCCGGCGCCGAAATCGCAGATTGCCAGGCCCTCGCGCGCAAGCCTCCTCGATCTGATGCCTGAGCAACAGGGCGCCGGGGGAGTAGCGCTGCAGATCGCCTTCGGCGAGAGAGGCCAGCACGAAGGTCATCCGCTGCTGGCAGACCGTGCCGCTGAACGTCGCAAGCACCGCGTCGCCCACCTTGATATAGCCGAGTCTCAGCCGGCTCGGATTATCGCCTTCGAGCAGGGCGAGGTCGCGGTAGAACGCGCGCGCGTGCGCGTCGAAGATGTCCTTCACGCCCTGCGCGGCGAATTGACGGGCCTTCTGCGCAAAGAAAGTGTCGATCAGCCGCAGCCTTTCGTCACGCCCTTCGGCCCAGCCATAGGCGAGGGGGCCCGCCTTGGCGAGCTTCTCCTGCTTGACGTTGAGAATTCTCCTCGAACGCTTGCTGAACCGTTGCTCGTAGAGCGTGGCGAAGTCGCCGAGCGTTACGGCGTAGCCGCTGCTCGGCGTGAGCTGTTGGCGCAGTCGGGCAAATGGGTTCGGGCTGCCGTCCCAGCTAAACGGCTGAGCCTGCAACATCGCGGCCGCCGCGCCGGTGTCGCGCGCAACCGCGCCAAGCAGGCGGTAGAGGTCGCGGGCGGTGAGCGCCGCCGCGTCAGGCGCGAACAAGCCCAGATTGTAATTGGCGTGATCCTGGCCGAGCCAATAGAGCGACTTGATGCCGGCGCTTCTGCCCAGCTCGAACGGCCAAAGAAACAGGATCCGTCCGTTCGCCGCCGAGCCCACCACGATGACCGGCTCGCGTCCGCCGGGGCCGAGCACGTGGCGTTCCCACGCCTTGGCCCAATCGAACGTCTGCGCCGCGGTGCAGGGCACGCTGCCCTGCAATTGCTCCCACAATGTTTCGAGGCTCTGGATGTCGCCGGTGATGTGCAGCCTGACCTCGCCGAGGCTGGTAGCCACGGTTACGGCCCGCCTTCGCTCGATCGTCCGTCGCGCGACCTCGGCCTCGGTGCGGAAAAGGGCAGTCGAACTCATACGCAGCACCCAAGCCTCAAGCGGCGTTGCCGGCGGTCCGCCCGGCAATCGTTTTGCAACGAACACCTGTCAAATTTAGGTCCCTGGATCAAAACCATGCCCGAGCAAGGTTAATTGTTGATGGCACAAGCGGGAGGATTGACGTGGCCAAGATGAAAACCACCGTGATGAAGGCGGCCATGTCCGGGCTGTACCATTCTGGCGCGCACCGGCTGCTGGCCCCCTACACCCAAGGCGCGGGGGTGATCTTCACCTTGCACCATGTTCGTCCCGAGCCTGACCGGCCAAACGATTTCGCGCCGAACAGCTTTCTCGAAGTGACGCCGGAGTTCCTCGGCGGGTTGCTCGACCAGGTGCAAGACGCGGGCCTCGACGTGGTCTCGCTCGATGACGCGGTGCAGCGGCTCAAACAGGGCGATGACCGGCGCTTCGCCTGCTTCACCTTCGACGACGGCTATCGCGATGTTGCCGAGCACGCCTGGCCGCTGTTCAAGCAGCGCTCGCTGCCGCTGGCGCTTTATCTGCCTACAGACTTTATCGATGGCAGAGGCGAGCTGTGGTGGCTCGCGCTCGAGCAGGTGATCGCCCGGGCCGACGAGATCGAACTATGCCGCGACGGTGCGCTGTGGCGGCTCGATACCGCGACCGTGCCGGACAAAATCCGCGCCTTCGATGAAATCTATTGGTGGCTGCGTACGGTCGACGAGGCCACCCAGCGCCGCATGGTGCGCGAGCTGGCCGAGCGCTACGACGTGGACATGGCGGAGCGACTGCCATAAGCTGGTGATGGGCTGGGACGAGGTCAGGACCTTGGCCGCCGATCCGCTGGTCACCATCGGCGCCCATACCAAGGGTCATTTCGCCGTCGCCAAGCTCTCCGACGAACGCGCCTATGACGAGATGGTCGGCGGCGCCGACCGGCTCGAGCGCGAGCTGGGGCAGCGTCCGGCCCATTTCAGTTTCCCTTATGGCGATTCCGGCAGCGCCGGACCGCGCGACTTCGCGCTGGCGAAGCAGGCCGGCTTCAAGACCGCGGTGACCACCCGCAAAGGCATGCTGTTCGACGAGCACCGGCGCCACCTGACCGCGCTGCCGCGGGTGTCGCTCAGCGGCGAGTTTCAGTCGCTGACCTACACCGCGCTCTATCTGTCGGGGCGCCGTTTGCGCTGTGGAACCGGTTTCAGCACGTCGACGCCGCCTAGGGCTCAATCGGGGCGCTGCATCCAGCGGATCAGCAGCGCCGCCGGCACCACCCAGGCGAGGCCGGCGGTCAGATAGAAGGCCAATTGCACCCAGGCCGGGGCGAGGGTGATGCGGCCCGAGCCGATCACCGCCGCGCCCGTCGCATAGATGGCGAGGGCCAGCAAAAATACGATCGTGCCGATCAACTTGCGGGTGCGCGCTGGCATGACTCCACCTTAGGCCTTCCACCCGATGCGGCAATGGGGCAGGGGGGCGGAGTTGAGTTCGTGGCCCCTTGCCGCTATCAGACCTGACATGTCCTCGACCGCGGCCATTGCCGGCGCCAGCAACGACGATGCCATGCCCGCGCGCCACGTCCGCGCGCTGAGACTGTGGCTCGGCGCGCTGGCCCTTCTGATCGTGGCGATGATTTTGATCGGCGGGGCCACGAGGCTCACCGATTCGGGCCTGTCCATCACCGAGTGGCAGCCGATCTTGGGCGCCATCCCGCCGTTGAGCGAGGCCGACTGGCAGGAGGCCTTCGCCGCCTATCAGAAGATCCCCGAATATACCGAGCTCAAGCACGGCATGAGCCTCGACGAATTCAAGACCATCTATTGGTGGGAATGGGCGCATCGTTTTCTCGGCCGGCTGATCGGCGCCGCGTTCTTCGTGCCGTTCGTGGTGTTCTGGATCGCCGGCTATATTCCGCGCGCGCTGCTGCCGCGGCTCATCTTCCTGTTCGTGCTCGGCGGGATTCAGGGCGCGGTCGGCTGGTACATGGTGAAAAGCGGTCTGGTCGAGCGCACCGATGTCAGCCAGTACCGGCTCGCCGCGCATTTCGGCATCGCGCTCGTCATTCTCGGCTACACCCTCTGGCTCCTGTTCGGCCTCGGCGAGCGGCCGGCGAACCAACGCTCAAGCAGCGTCGGCGTGGGTCGCGAGCGTCGTGCTGGCGCTGATCTTCGTGCAGATGCTGGCCGGCGCGCTGGTGGCCGGGCTCGATGCCGGCATGGGCTTCAACACCTGGCCGCTGATCAACGGCGCTTTCGTGCCGTCGGGCCTCGGCGAAGCCTCGCCCGTCTATCTCAACCTGTTCGAGAATCCGCTCACCGTGCAGTTCGACCACCGCATGCTGGGCTATGCCGTGGTGGTGGCCGCGCTCGGCCAGGTGATCTGGCTCGCGGTTAAGGGCGCGCCGCAGGCTCTGATCGGCAGCGCGTTGGTGCTGGCGCTGTTCGCCGTGCTGCAAGCCACGCTCGGCGTATGGACGTTGCTGCTGGCCGTGCCGATCACGCTCGGGCTGGCGCACCAGGCCGGCGCCATCGCCGTGTTCGCCGCCGCGCTCTACCATGTCTGGCTGGCGCGTCGCCTGCCGCTCTCGGCCCCGCCGGCTCAGACCGCTGCGAGCGCCTGATCGAGATCGGCGATGATGTCGTCGGCATTTTCCAGTCCGATCGACAGCCGCACCACCTCCGGCCCGGCGCCGGCTCTGACCTGCTGCTCGTCGGTAAGCTGGCGGTGCGTGGTCGAGGACGGATGGATGATCAGGCTGCGCGTGTCGCCGATATTGGCGAGGTGACTGAACAGCTTGACGTTGCTGACCAGCGCCACGCCGGCATCATAGCCGCCCTTGAGCCCGAAGGTGAACACCGCGCCCGCGCCGTTCGGGCTGTAGCGCTTGGCGAGCGCGTGGAATTGGTTGCCGGGCAGCCCGGCGTAATTGACCCAGGCAATTTTGTCGTGACCTGACAGCCAGGTCGCGACTTCAAGCGCATTGTCGCAATGGCGCTGCATGCGCAACGGCAGGGTCTCGATCCCGGTGAGGATCAAAAAGGCGTTGAACGGCGAGATCGCCGGACCGAAATCGCGCAAGCCCAGCACCCGGCAGGCGATGGCGAAGGCGAAATTGCCGAACGTCTCGGCCAGCGTGATGCCGTGATAAGACGCCGACGGCGCCGACAAGGTCGGGTAGCGCCCGCTCTTCAGCCAATCGAACGTGCCGCAATCGACGATCGCGCCGCCGATCGAGTTGCCGTGGCCGCCGAGAAACTTGGTGAGCGAGTGCACGATGATGTCGGCGCCGTGCTCGATCGGGCGGGTGAGATAGGGCGTGGCCAGCGTGTTGTCGACGATGAACGGCACGCCCGCCTCCTTGGCGACCGCGGCGACGCCGGCAAGATCGGTGATGATGCCGCCGGGATTGGCGATCAACTCGACGAAGATCGCCTTGGTCTTCGGCGTCAGCGCGGCGCGGAACGACTCCGGATCGGTGGTGTCGGCCCACCGCACGTGCCAGTCGCATTTCTTGAAGGAGTGGGTGAACTGGTTGATCGAGCCGCCGTAAAGCTGGCGCGCGGCGACGAACTCGTCGCCCGGCTCGAGCAGGGTGTGGAACACCAGCGCCTGCGCGGCGTGGCCCGAGGCGACGGCGAGCCCCGCGGTGCCGCCCTCGAGCGCCGCCACCCGCTCCTCCAGCACCGCCTGGGTCGGATTGCCGATCCGGGTATAGATGTTGCCGAACGTCTCGAGATTGAACAAAGCGGCGGCGTGCTCGACGTCGTCGAACACAAAGGACGTAGTCTGATAGATCGGCGTGGCCCGCGCGCCGGTGGCGGGGTCCGGCTGGGCGCCGGCATGGATGGCAAGCGTGTTGAAGCCGGGCTTACGCTCGGCTGTCATGGTGCAAACTCCCTCGAGGCCGTTCCTGGCGATTATAGCAAAGCAGAGCGCGCATGTGGTCGTGACACTAGTCGCTGTTGTTGATGGTGATGATCTCGTAATTCGAGGGGATCCCCGCGCCGGGATCGCCGAAATCCTCGAGCCAGATATTGCGGCTGCCTTCGCCGACCATCAGGCCCTGATAGTTCTTGAGATAGTCCTCCGGGTCTTGCGCCAGAATATTGGCCCTGAGCTCGGGGCCGATGACAGTCTCATAATGCTTCAAGAACCATTCCTTCGACCGGATCATGCGGAACGTCTTGCCGTAATAGCGCACGGGAAGATGCAGATGGGCCGCGAACCAGTGCCTTGTCGTCGGCGCGCACCGCCGCCTGCAGGGCGAGGATGATCTCGTTCTCCGGATTGGCTGAACACGTCATCGGCTCGGCCGCCTTGGCTGAGCAGGCATTCCAAACCAGGGCGACGGCGAGCGCCACGGATCGGTAGCGTCCGCATCATTCGCCTGCCGCTTTCAGCATGCGGTGCTGCACGCCTTTCGCGCCCAACACCTGGCGCCGGCTTGACAGCGTACGGGAGTTCACGCCGGCCCAGGCAAGCTCGCCCGAGAGCCTGCCATATTCGATCTTCGGGCAGCGATTCATCACCACCTGCAAGCCGGACGCCTCGGCGAGCGCCGCCGCTTCGTCGCTGCGCACGCCGAGCTGCATCCACACCACCTTTGCGCCGATGGCGATGGCGTCGCGGGTGATGGCGAGCGCCGCGTCGGAGGCGCGGAAGATGTCGACGATGTCGACCGGCCCATCGATCTCGGTCAGCGAGGCAATAGCGGGCTCGCCGAGGATCTCCTTGCCGGCCTGGCCGGGATTGACCGGGATCACGCGGAAGCCCTTCTGCTTGAGGTACTTCATGGCGAAATAGCTCGGCCGCGAGGCATTAGGGCTCGCCCCAACCATGGCGATGGTGCGGGAGCGCGCGAGGATGTCCCGGATATAGGCGTCGCTATAGCTCTCGTGATTCATGGTGAGGACAGAGATGTGAAAGAGGTAGGAAGCAGGAAGCGGGAGCGGTCCTGCAAGCGCTCTTTGACTTTCGCGCTCGACCCCAAAGGCCATCTCGGGCTCACCTTCAGCTATCGCAACGGTGAGCTGGTCGCGACCGGGCAAGACGTCGAGCAGGCCAATGTCGCCCTGTCGGTCAGTTATTGAGCGTGGCGGGGAGGGGTGCTGAGAGCTAGCGCGGCCAGTTCGGCTTGCGCTTGTCGATGAACGCGCCGATGCCTTCCTCGGCCTCGGCGTCGAGCATGTTCTCGACCATCACCTTCGACGCGTAGACGTAAGCCTCGTCGAGCGTCATGTCGAGCTGGCGGTAGAACGCCTCCTTGCCGATCTTGAGCGTGCGCTTCGGCTTCATCGCGATCTGGCGGCCGAGTTCGACCGCCTCGTTGACCACGCGATCGGGCTCGACCACGCGATTGACCAGACCGAGCGACTTCGCCTCGTCCGCGCCGACCATCTCGCCGAGCAGCAGCATCTCCATCGCCGCCTTGCGCGACACGTTGCGGCTGAGCGCCACCATCGGCGTCGAGCAGAACAGTCCGATATTGACCCCGGGCGTCGCAAAGCGCGCATCGACATTGGCCACGGCCAGATCGCAACTCGCCACCAGCTGGCAGCCGGCCGCGGTGGCGATGCCGTTCACCGCGGCGATCACCGGCTTCGGCGAGCGCACGATGGTCAACATCATGTCCGAGCAGGCGGCCATGGTCTTGGCGAAGAAGGCGCGGCCGCGGTCGGGATCGTTGCGATGCGCGGTCAGCTCCTTGAGATCGTGACCCGAGGAGAAGGCGGAGCCGGCGCCGGTGATGACGATGGCACGCACCGCATCGGAGCCGCCGATGTCGCGCACCGTGCCGGTGATCGCCGCGATCAAATCCTCGGACAGGGAATTGCGCGCGTCCGGCCGGTTCAGCGTGAGCAGCGCCACCGGACCGCGGTCCTCGCGCAGCAACAAAGTGGCGTCGTTCGCATGTTGTGCGGCGGTCTTTGCCATGCTCTCTCCGGCGCTTGAAGCTGGGCCTTATAGCAGAGATAGACGCTTTTTCGATTTGTACGAGAGGGAGTACCCAGTCCGATTGGCCCCGAGGCGCGTGGTATTATTATACCACACAGTTAACAGACGGAATTTGTTGTAGATTTTGTTTTCGCTTGACGCTCATCTGGACAGAAGTTAGAAGCGCCGATCTTTCGCCCCGGGACGCCACCTATGAAAACTTTTTCCGCCACGCCGAAGGACATCGAGAAGTCCTGGATCCTGATCGACGCTGACGGCCTCGTGGTCGGCAGATTGGCGTCGCTGATCGCGATGCGGCTCAGGGGCAAGCATAAAGCGAGCTTCACGCCGCATATGGATTGCGGCGACAACATCATCGTGATCAACGCGGGCAAGGTCGTGCTGACCGGCAATAAGCGTGCCGACAAGGTCTATCATTGGCACACCGGTTATCCCGGCGGCATCAAGGATCGCACCGCCGAGAAGATCCTCGACGGCAAGCATCCGGAGCGGGTGCTGCACAAGGCGGTGGAGCGCATGGTTCCGCGCGGGCCGCTCGGACGCCAGCAGATGAAAAACTTGCGGGTCTATGCCGGGCCGGAGCATCCGCACGAGGCCCAGAACCCCGAGAAGCTGGACGTCGCGGCTCTCAATTCCAAGAATGCAAGGAGCGCCTGACGCCATGAGCGAGACCATGACCCTCGAGGACCTTGCTCCGCTGAAAGGCGACACCGGCGCGCCGCAGGCCCGCGTCTACGAGAAGAAGGTCGACGCCCAAGGGCGCGCCTACGCCACCGGCAAGCGCAAGGATGCGGTCGCCCGGGTGTGGGTGAAGCGGGGTGGCGGCAAGATCACCGTCAACGGCCGCGACCAGACCGTCTATTTCGCCAGGCCCGTGCTCCAGATGATCTTGAATCAGCCGCTCGTCGCCGCCAAGCGCGAGGGTCAGTTCGACGTGGTGTGCACGGTGAGCGGCGGTGGGCTTTCGGGCCAGGCCGGCGCCGTCCGTCACGGCATCTCCAAGGCGCTGACCCGCTTCGAGCCGGAGCTCCGCGGCGTGTTGAAGAAGGGCGGGTTCCTCACCCGCGACGCCCGCACGGTCGAGCGCAAGAAATACGGCAAGGCCAAAGCCCGAAAGAGCTTCCAGTTCTCGAAGCGCTAGCCGTAGCGGCCCGGCTTACGCCCGGCCTTCCCCAAGCCCTGGATTTCCGTTAATCCCGCCTCACCTGCGCGGGATTGCTGAGTTGACCGATGTCGGACATCAAGAAACCAATCAGAGCCGCCGTGCTCGGCGCGTCCGGTTATACCGGCGCCGACCTGATCAGGCTTGCCGCGCGCCATCCCGCGATCGAGCTCACCGCGCTGATCGCCAAGGGCCATGCCGGCCAGAGCCTCGCCCAGGTCTTCCCGCATCTGGCGAGCCTCGATCTCCCCGCGCTCGTCACCTCCGACGCGGTCGACTGGGACGAGATCGACGTCGTCTTTGGCGGGCTGCCGCACGGCACCGCCCATGCCGAAATCGCCAAGCTGCCGAAGCGCGTCAAGATCATCGACATGTCGGCCGACTTTCGCCTGCGCGATCCGACGCTCTACGCCGAGTGGTATGCCAACCAGCACAGCGCGCCGGAGCTCATCAAGGAGGCCGTCTACGGGCTGACCGAGCATTATCGCGACCAGATCAAAACCGCGCGGCTGGTGGCCTGTCCGGGCTGCTATCCGACCGCCGTGCTGCTCGCGCTGCTGCCGCTCGCCAAGACCAAGCTGATCGCCGCGTCCGACATCATCATCGATGCCAAGTCGGGCGTGTCCGGCGCCGGCCGCACGCTGAAGCAGAACATTCTATTTTCGGAAGCGGGCGAGGGGCTCTCGCCTTACGGCATCGGCAATCATCGCCACGTGCCGGAGATCGAGCAGGAACTGGGGCTCGCGGCGAACGAGGCCGTCACCGTCAATTTCACGCCGCATCTCGTGCCGATGTCGCGCGGCGAGCTGTGCACCTGTTATGTCCGGCTCGCGGGCAAGGCGTCGGCGTCGGATCTGCGCCAGGCGCTGACGGCGGCCTATGCCAAGAGTCCGTTTGTGCGCATCGTCGAGGACGGGGTCATCCCGGCGACCCAGCATGTGCGCGGCTCGAACTATTGCCATATCGGCGTGTTCGCTGATCGGCTGCCGGCCGCGCCATCGTCGTCTCGGCCATCGACAATCTGGTGAAGGGCTCGGCCGGCCAGGCGTTGCAGAACTTCAACCTGATGTACGGCTTCGACGAGACCACCGGCCTCGCGCAGCTCCCGCTGTTTCCGTGAGCTAGCCCTGGCTCTTGACGTAAGACCCCGGCGCGTCTTCGATCGCCCATAGCGGACCGCCCGAGGGATCTGGCGGCGGCACTTTCGGCCCCGAATAGCCGGCGAGCCAAGTGGCCCAGTCTGGCCACCATGACCCGGGCCGTCTCGGTCGCCGTCGCCATCCACTCGGCGAGCGAGCTTGGCGTGCCTCCGGTCCAGTGCTGATATTTCTTCTTGGCCGGCGGATTGACCACGCCGGCGATATGCCCCGAGCCCGCCATCGCCAGGCGCACCGGGCCGCCGAACAGCTTGCTGCCGCGGAACACCGAGGCCGCCGGCGCGATGTGATCTTCCTTGGTGAACAGCTCGTAGATCGGGATGGTCACGCGCGACAGGTCGAGCCTCACCCCGCCGAGCTGCATCTCGCCCTTGGCCAGCCGGTTCAAATGATAGAACTCGCGCAAGTAAAAGGCGTGGTTGGCGGCCGGCAGCCTGGTCGAGTTGGCGTTCCAGAACAGCAGGTCGAACGGAAACGGCTTCTTGCCGAGCAGATAATTGTTGATGACGTAAGGCCAGATCAAATCGCGCGGCCGGAGCATGTTGAACACCGCCGCCATGCGCGAGCCGTCGAGATAGCCCTGTTCGGCCATCATCTCCTCGAGCGCCTTGAGCTGCGTATCGTCGATGAATACGAGCAGGTCGCCGGCTTCGCTGAAATCGACCTGGGCGGCGAGGAAGCTCGCCGACGCGATGCGGTTGTCGCCCTTCGCCGCCATGTAAGCGAGCGTGGACGCGAGCAGCGTGCCGCCGACGCAATAGCCGAGCGCGTTGATCTTCGGGCTGCCGGTCTGGCGAATGACGGCGTCGACCGCCGCGAGAATCCCTTCATGCATGTAGTCTTCGAAGGTCTTCTGGGCGAGGCGCGCATCGGGGTTGACCCACGACACCAGGAACACGGTGAAGCCCTGCTCCACCGCCCATTTGACGAACGACTTCTCCGGCACGAGATCGAGAATGTAGAACTTGTTGATCCAGGGCGGCACGACCAGCAGGGGGCGCTCATAGACCTCCTCGGTCACCGGTGCGTATTGGATGAGCTGGATCAGGTCGTTCTGGAACACGACCTTGCCCGGAGTGACCGCAAGGTTCCGTCCGATCTCGAAGGCGGAGAGATCAGTCTGGCTGATGTGCAGCAGATCCTTCGACTGCCCGAGGTCGTGGACGAATTGGGTCATGCCCTGCACCAAATTCTCGGCGTTGGTGGCGAGCGTGGTGCGGACCACTTCCGGGTTGGTCAGGGGGAAGTTCGAAGGCGACACCGCCGCCAGCATTTGGTTCAGGTAGAACATGGCCTTCTTGCGCGTCTTCTCGTCGATGCCCTCGGTGTTGCGGGTGAGGTCCTCGGCCCAGCGCGAGGTGATGAGATAGGCCTGCTTCCAGAAATCGAAGAACTGCCCGTTGGACCAGTCGGGATCCTTGAAGCGGTTGTCGCCCGGCTCCGGCACGACGACCGGCTCGACCTCTTCGCCGAGCAGCCGGCGGAAGGACCGCCCCCACAGATCGGCATAGCTTCTGAACAGCTCACCTTGCGCCGCCGCCAACTTGCTGGGTTCGGCCACCCAGTGCCGCGCGATCTCGCCCAACGATTTCGCCGCCTCGCCGGCCTCCGAGGCCATGCTGTAGGGGCCGTTTCCGTTCGACTTGTTGCGTTCCGATAAGGTTGAGAAGGCTTTGGCGCTCTGGTCGAACAGACGCACCATGTTCCGAGCTAACATTTCGAACTGATTGGTTTGAACCTGCTCGTCCCCGCTTTCGCCGGGGCTCTTATTGTGCTCCTGCATCAATTTGTCCTTGTTTTGCCCCCGAAGTAACCTTGCTCACGCCACCATGTCGTAACACCTTGAGTTCGCTGGCGGCTTTGTCGTAAAGGCTCATTGTGCTATGCAATATAGCAAGTAGGGGACGATTGCCAATCGTCACGCGAAACCAACAAGAAGATCGTGCACGTTTCATGCCGCACCTGCCGCCGAGACGATCGTTGCGCCTTCTCGCCGTCCTGCTGCCGCTCACCCTCGGCGCTTGCGCCGACACTCTGACGTCGAAGGAGGGTGCCTCCTCGGCCACGCTCCAGCGCGACTATGACAAGACCCTGACCAAGGCCGAGCAGAAGGCCGCCATCGACGACATGCAGAGCGTGGCGGCGAAAAAGACCGCCCCAGCGGCAGACGGTGAAGCCGCGTCGACCAAGGCTAAACCGGCGGAATAGCGGGATATTACCGGCCGGGCGGTCTTGCCCGACTGACCCTTTCTATGGTTCAAAGTGGCTCCCTTCGGGGCCTATCGGGGTAGGGACCCCTCGCATCCGTGACCAGCGACTTCCATAGAATCAAGCGGCTACCGCCTTACGTCTTCGAGCAGGTGAACAAGCTCAAGGCCGAGGCCCGTGCGCGCGGCGACGACATCATCGATTTCGGCATGGGCAATCCGGACATGCCGACGCCGGCGCACATCACCGCCAAGCTGATGGAGACGCTGCGCGATCCGCGCACCAACCGCTATTCCGCCTCGAAAGGCATTCACGGCCTGCGCAAGGCGCAAGCCGCCTATTACGCCCGCCGCTTCGGCGTGAAGCTCGATCCCAACACGCAAGTGGTGGCGACGCTGGGCTCGAAGGAAGGCTTCGCCAACGTGGCGCAAGCCATCACCGCGCCGGGCGACGTCATCCTGGTGCCGAACCCGACCTATCCCATCCACGAGTTCGGCTTCATCATGTCGGGCGGGGTCATCCGGCATTTGCCGGCCCGGACCGACTCGCAGTTCATGACATCGCTCGACAAGGCGGTGCGCCATTCGGTGCCCAAACCTTCGGCACTGGTGCTCAATTATCCGGCTAATCCCACCGCGGTGGTCGCCGATCTCGAGTTTTACAAGGAGGTCGTCGCCTTCGCCCGGAAGCACGATCTGCTCGTGCTGTCCGATCTCGCTTATGCCGAGATCTATTTCGAAGGTGAGCCGCCGCCCTCGATCCTCCAGGTTCCCGGCGCCATGGACATCGCGGTCGAGTTCACCACCCTGTCCAAGACCTACGCCATGCCCGGCTGGCGCGTCGGCTTTGCCGTCGGCAATGAGCGCTTGATCCATGCGCTCACCCGCGTGAAGTCCTATCTCGATTACGGCGCCTTCACCCCGATCCAGGTGGCTGCCGCCGCGGCGCTCAACGGTCCGCAAGACTGCGTCGACGAGATCAGAGCCATCTACAAACGCCGCCGCGATTGCCTGGTCGATGCCCTGACCAAGGCCGGCTGGCCGATACCATCGCCGGCCGCCACGATGTTCGCCTGGGCGCCGATCCCCGAGATGTTCGCCCATCTCGGCAGCCTCGAATTCTCCAAGCTTCTGCTGGAGAAGGCGGATGTCGCGGTGTCTCCCGGCGTCGGCTTCGGCGAGTATGGCGAAGGCTATGTGCGCATCGCCCTGGTCGAGAACGAGCAGCGCATCCGCCAGGCCGCGCGCAACATTCGGCGGTTCCTGACCGACTCGGCCAAGACCATGCACAACGTGATACCCATTGCCTCCAAGGCGAATCGGTCGTTCTGATCCCCAATGAGTGATGGACTGAAGATAGGACTGGCCGGGGTCGGCACCGTCGGCGGCGGACTGCTGCAGCTGTTGGCGGCGCACGGCGGGTCGCTCGCGGCCCGCGCGGGCCGGCCGATCGAGGTCGTGGCCGTGTCCACGCTCGAGGATCGCCGCAACAAGGACGTCGACATCTCCGCGTTCCGGCGCGTGCCAGACCCCGTAGCCCTGGCGACCGACCCCGGCATCGACGTGTTCGTCGAATTGATGGGCGGCGAGGGCGGCGTGGCGAAAGACTCGGTGGAAGCCGCGCTCCGCGCCGGCAAGCACGTCGTCACCGCCAACAAGGCGCTGCTGGCCCATCACGGCGCGAGCCTCGCCGCGCTCGCCGAGAAGAACGGCGTGGCGCTCAACTTCGAGGCGGCGGTGGCCGGCGGCATCCCGGTCGTGAAGGCGATCCGCGAGAGCCTGCAAGGCAACGACATCACCCGCGTCTACGGCATCCTCAACGGCACCTGCAATTACATCCTCACAAGAATGGAGCGGGAAGGCCGGAGCTTTGCCGACGTGCTGAAGGAGGCGCAGGCGCAGGGCTACGCCGAGGCGGATCCCACCTTCGACATCGGCGGCTTCGACACCGCGCACAAGCTTGCGCTGCTCACCAGCCTTGCCTTCGGCACGCGCGTGAGCTTCGACTCCGTCTATATCGAGGGCATCGAGTCCATCACCCCCGCCGACATCGAGGCGGCCGGCGATCTCGGCTACCGCATCAAGCTGCTCGGCGTGGCGCTGCGCACCGAGAGCGGCATCGAGCAGCGCGTGCATCCGACCATGGTGCCGAAACATACCGCCATTGCCGAGGTCGACGGCGTCTTGAACTGTGTCGCCGTCAACGGCGATTTCGTGGGCGACGTGGTGTTGATCGGGCGCGGCGCCGGCGGCGCAGCGACCGCCTCGGCCGTGGTAAGCGACCTCATCGACATCGCCCGCGGCAATATCCTGCCGCCGTTCGGCGCCGCCACGAAGGCGCTCAAGCCTTATAAGAAGGCACAGATGCAGGCGCATGAAGGCGGCTACTACATCAGGCTTTCGGTCTACGACCGGACCGGCTCATTTGCCGCCATCGCCGCACGCATGGCCGACCAAGGCATCTCCATCGAGAGCATCGTGCAGCGCCGTCCGGGTAGCGAGCTTCCCGGCTTCAACCGGCGGGATGAAGGCGCGCCGGCCTTTGTGGTGATGATCACCCATCAAACCACCGAAGCCGCGATCCGCAAGGCTTTGGCCGCCATCGAGCGCGACGGTCATGTCGATCAAAAGCCGCAGATGATCCGCATCGAAAAACTGTGATAGTGACTGTGTAAACCCTACAGGCGGCGGCTAAGATCGCTTGAGGGTAGGAGGAACGTCCGTGTTGAAGGCTCAAGCGAAGAGCGAGCTCGATCGCGCTTTGGCGCTCGATATCGTTCGCGTGACCGAGGCCTCGGCCGTAGCCGCCGCGCTGTGGCGGGGCCGCGGCAATGAAGCTGCCGCCGACGAGGCCGCCGCTGCCGCCATGTATCGGGAGCTTGCCCGCCTGCCGATCGAAGGCGTGGTGGTGGTCGGCGAGGGCGAGGAAAACGAGACCCCACTCCTCTATATCGGCGAAACCGTCGGCGCCGGCGGCGACTCCGCGCTCAAGGTCGATCTCGCCGTCGATCCGGTCGAAGGCTCGACCCTGTGCGCCAAGGCGCTGCCCAACGCGCTGTCCGTGCTGGCGCTGGCCGCGCGCGGCAGCCTGTTGAAAGTGCCCACCATCTATATGGACAAGATCGCCATCGGCCCCGGCTTTCCCGAGGGCCTGGTCGATCTCGATGCGTCGCCGGCCGAGAATGTCAGGGCTTTGGCCGCCGCCAAGGGCGTGCCGCTGAACGAGATCACGGTGTGCATCCTCGACCGCCCGCGCCATTCCAAGCTGATCGAGGCGGTGCGCGCGGCCGGCGCCTCCCTTCGCCTGATCGGCGACGGCGATATCGCCGGCGTGATTCACGTGACCGAGCCGCTGGAGACCGGCATCGACATTTATATGGGCGTCGGTGGCGCGCCCGAAGGCGTGCTCGCCGCCGCCGCGCTCGCCTGCATCGGCGGCCAGATGCAGGGACGGCTGGTGGCGCCGAACGAGCAGCATCGCGACCGCGCCCGCGCCGCCGGCATCATCGACCTCGGCCGCAAATACCACATGCGCGACATGGTGATGGGCGATCTGTCGTTCGCCGCCACCGGCATCACCGACGGCTCGCTGCTGGAAGGCGTGCGGTTCACCCGCGAAGCGATCTTTACCCACACTCTGGTGATGCGCGCCTCGACCAGCACGGTGCGCTGGATCAAGACCGAGCATCCCGACATCAGCAAGTTCGACTGACCCGCTAACGGGTGGGGCAGGGGCGCCCCCCAAATCACCTTACACTCCGCCCGAGAGCGAACGGCGAGTGGATGGTGTGGCGTGACCGCGGCCCTGAAATACCCAAATCCTGAATTTGCCGGCGCGCTGCTCGGCGTGGAGCAGTCCGCGCGCGGGTTTCGCTGGGTCGAGCGCCTCGATCCGGGCCGCACGCTGGTGGCTACGTCCATTGCGCAGGCGAACGGCCTGCCGGAGCTGCTCGGCCGCGTGCTGGCCGCGCGCGGCGCCGAGGCCCATACCGCCGCCCGCTATCTCGACCCCTCGCTCAAGACGCTGCTGCCCGACCCGTCCTGCCTCCGCGACATGGAGAAGGCGGCCACGCGCTTCGCCGCCGCCATCAAGGCCGGTGAGAAGGTGGCCGTGTTCGGCGATTACGATGTCGACGGCGCGGCCTCGGTGGCGCTGATCGAGCGCTTCCTGCGCGCCCATGGGCAAAGCGTGGCGACCTATATCCCCGACCGGCTCACCGAAGGCTACGGCCCGTCCCCTGAGGCGCTGACCGGCCTTGCGGAGGACGGTGCGCGCCTGATCCTCACCGTCGATTGCGGCACCACCTCGGAGGCCGCCATCGAGGCCGCCAATGCGACCGGCGCGGAGGTCATCGTCATCGATCACCACCAGGCCGACGACGCCCTGCCGCCGGCCTATGCGGTGATCAATCCCAACCGGCAGGACGATCTCTCGGGCCAAGGTCATCTCGCCGCCGCGGGCGTCGTCTTTTTGTTTCTGGTCGCGACCACGCGGGCCCTGCGCCGCGAGGGGTTCTATCAGGGCGCGCCCGAGCCCGATCTGCTCGGCCTGCTCGATCTCGTGGCGCTCGCCACGGTGTGCGACGTGGTGCCGCTCAAGGACGCGAACCGCGCCTTCGTCGCCAAGGGGCTCCGAGTGCTGCGGGCGCGACACAATCAAGGCTTGCGCGCGCTGGCCGACTCCGCCCGCATCGACGCGGCGCCGACCAGCTACACGCTCGGCTTCATCCTAGGGCCGCGCATCAACGCCGGCGGCAGGGTCGGCGCGTCGAGCCTCGGCGCGCGGCTGCTTGCGACCGAGGACGAGATCGAGGCGCGCGGCATCGCCGCCAAGCTCGAAGCCCTCAACGCCGAGCGCAAGGCGATCGAGGAGCGCATGCTCGAAGAGGCATTTGCCTTGGCCGAGGCCGCGCTCGACGCCGATGCCGCGCAGCCCCTGCTGTTCCTCGCCGCCGAAGGCTGGCACAAGGGCCTGCTCGGGCTGATCGCCGGCCGCGTCGCCGAGCGCTTCCGCCTGCCGACTTTTGTTTCGTCGCTCGAGCCTGACGGTTTTGCCACCGGCTCGGCCCGCTCGATTGCCGCGGTCGACCTCGGCGCCGCGGTGCGGGGCGCGGTGCATGAGGGGCTTCTGGTCAAAGGCGGCGGTCACGCCATGGCGGCGGGGTTCAAGCTGGAGCGCCGCAAGCAGGACGCGCTGCTCGCGTTCCTGATCGAACGGCTCACCACCCAAGTGGCCTTGGCGAGCACCGTGCGCACGCTTGCCATCGACGGCGCGCTCTCGGCCGGCGGCGCAAGCCGGGACCTCATGGATCTGCTCGACCGCGCCGGACCTTACGGGCCGGGCCATCCCGAGCCGCGCTTCGTGTTCCCGGCGCATCGCCTGTCCCGCATTCGCCATCTCAAGGACGCGCATGTGCGCTGCACGCTGAAAGCGCCGGACGGCGCGCGCCTCGAGGCCTGCGCCTTCCGGGTCGGCGACACGACGCTGGCCAAGCTGCTGCTCAAGGGTGAGGGGCTGCCGCTGCACGTAACCGGGCACTTGCGGCGCACCAATTGGCAGGGCCGGGAAAGCGTCGAGCTCTTGATCGAGGATGCCGCCGACCCGCGCGACCACCGGGGCTAGCCCGCGTTCTTGCCTGCCGCGGCAAAGCTTTCTATATGACGAGGCGCGACGGTCAGCCCCCTTCGTCTAATGGTTAGGACGTCAGGTTTTCAACCTGAAAACAGGAGTTCAATTCTCCTAGGGGGTACCAGTCCTCACCACTTGCCGGTATTCGGCATCGACGCCCACGGCTCCTGCTTCGGCAGCGGTTTGCCCTTCTGCAGGAACTCGATCGAGATATTGTCGGGCGAGCGGATGAAGGCCATGTAGCCGTCCCGCGGCGGGCGGTTGATGGTGACGCCGCCCTTCACCAGCCGGTCGCACATCGCATAGATATCGTCGACCTCATAGGCGAGATGGCCGAAATGACGGCCTTCGTCATAGGGCTCCGGGTCCCAATTATAGGTGAGCTCGAGCTGGGCATCCTCGTCGCCCGGCGCCGCCAGATAGACCAGCGTGAACCGGCCCTGCTGGCTGTCCATGCGGCGCACCTCTTTCAGCCCGAGCTTGTTGCAATAGAAGTCGAGCGACTGATCGAGATCGGAAACGCGCACCATGGTGTGCAGATATTTCATCGTCGTCGTCTCCTCGCGCTGGCACTCTCTCGTTGCGCTCCCTCTAGCGCGGTGGGCTCACCTGTGGCAAGCGCGTCACGTCAAGCGCCGTTTTTGCCGCTTACTGATGCAGTTTGCCTCGCCATTGTTGCCCGGGGTCCACAGCGCGCCGCACGCTGCATTTCTTCGCCGCCGAAGTGAAATTTCTCTCGACGGCAGAGCCATTTGCGCGGTCGCGACAGCAATTCACCGACGCTCGGGCGCAAAACGCCGCAGCGCGAGTGCCTCACGCTAAATTCGCTTGCCGATCAGATGCTTGCGCGCGAGTCTTGCGGGCGCGTCGCGAACGCGCCGCCGCATTGTGGAGAAGGCGGAAGCGCGCGGAAAATTCCACTGGCCTGGTTAAGCGGCAATGCTATGTTCGCAACGAGTGTATTCCAGCCGATTCGTGCGTGGGGCGTCGAGTCGGCTGCGTCAAAAGTGAAGCGGGGGAATGCGGCATGGGGGCGAAAGAACCGCCACTGGCAGAGGGCCATACCCAACGCGACGAGGAAGTCACAGTTGATGTCTTCGAAGTGTCAGGATCGATCAAGTGGTTCGATGCGTCAAAGGGTTATGGGTTTATAGTACCGGACGAAGATCTTCCCGACGTTCTCCTGCACGTGACGTGCTTGCGCCGCGATGGCTTTCAGACGGCCTACGAGGGGGCGCGCGTGGTTTGCGAGGTGCTGCGCCGGCCGAAGGGCCTCCAGGCGTTCCGCATCCGCGCCATGGACGATTCGACGGCGATTCATCCGTCGCAATTGCCGCAACGGACCCACGTCATCGTCATTCCGGAGAGCGATTGGGAGCGGGCCACGGTCAAATGGTTCAACCGCTTGCGCGGCTTCGGCTTCGTGACCCGGGGCGACCAGACGCTGGACATCTTCGTGCACATGGAGACGCTCCGGCGCTGCGGCTTCACCGAGCTCCGGCCCGGTCAAACGCTGCTGGTGCGCTACGGCCGGGGGCCGAAAGGGCTGATGGCGGCGGAGCTCAAACCCGACGGCTCGCAAGGACCGTCCTCCCACTAGGCTTTCGTGGGGTCGACCGGCTCGCCCGATCGGCGGCGCTTGGGTTGCTCGCGCTTGCGCTCTTGGCGCAAGCGAGCGCCTTGGCCACCGGTACCGGCACGCTCGTGCTCAAAACCGCGACCGGCGACCACAACTTCAACATTGAAGTGGCCACCACCAAGCAGGAGCAGGCGCTCGGCTTGATGTTTCGCCGCTCGCTGCCGGAGAATGCCGGCATGCTGTTCATCTACGAGGAGCCCCAACCGGCCGCCATGTGGATGAAGAACACGCTGATCCCGCTCGACATGGTGTTCATCTCGCCCGACGGCAGAGTGCTGCGCATCGAGACCAACACCGAGCCCTTCTCCACCAAAATGATTCCCTCGGAGGGAAACATCTCGGCCGTGCTCGAACTGAATGCCGGCCAGGCCGACAAGATCGGGCTGAAGCGCGGCGACAAGGTCGTCTATCCGGGCCTTCCCACCGGGCGATAATCCGGTCCGTTAGGGCTTTTCTCAAGGCTAAAGACTAGCCTCCGGGCCGCTCGCCAATTATGTATCTTGCGAGTGCAGCGGCTCGGCCTGGCCGGGCTGCTGCTCATAGCCGGCGATGTGATCGGGGCATAGCGCAGTCTGGTAGCGCACCTGCTTTGGGAGCAGGGGGTCGCAAGTTCGAATCTTGCTGCCCCGACCATCGCTCGCTTCGGGCCAGTCCGGAGATGTTGACGAGGACAGTGATGACGGCACGCATCTACCAGCCTGCCAGGAACGCGATGCAGCAGGGCATGGCGGCGCGCGACTGGGTGCTGGAATATGAGTCCGATCAGCCGCTTCTGATCGAGCCGCTGATGGGCTGGACCAGCTCCACCGACACCAAGACGCAGCTGCGCATGCGTTTCGCCACCAAGGAAGAGGCGGTGGCCTTCGCCACCCGTCACGGCATTGCCTTTCGTCTCGAACAGCCGCAAAACACGGCGTTGAGACCGAAATCCTACGCCGAGAACTTCAAGTTCGGGCGGCCCGACCGCTGGACGCACTGACCGCCGTCGTTTCGGGTTATAGTTGGAAGCCGACCGTCGGTCCCGTAGCTCAAGGGATAGAGCATCTGCCTTCTAAGCAGAGGGTTGAAGGTTCGAATCCTTCCGGGACCGCCACTCTGTCGAATGATCCGGCGTTCGGCAGTGCTTACGCGGTTTTATCCCGCGCCCGCGCTGCCCCGATCACACCGAACTCAGCCGACTTCGAGCCCGCCGAGGCAAGCTCAAATCCCTCCGCCGCCAGGCCCCGCTGTAAGAGCTCGCGAACGGCGGCCGCCCGGCTGGGCATGCGCCGCTTGAAGCGAAAGTCGTCGACGACGACGAGTTCCTCAGGGGAAAGCATGATCTGAAGGCGTTCGTCCCGCATTCGTTTGACTGCCATCTCCTTGCTCCACTTACTAACACGCCGCTAAATTAGGAAGGCGCATCGTGTTTGTCAAATGGGTATTTAGCACAAAAAATGAGTCTAGCAGTGTGACAGCACAATGATAGATGAACGCCAAGATATGCAGATAATCACTTTCAGCGGCAAATAAAAATGACGTTTCGACATGCTGTTCATTGACAGAAGGCGAAGAAAGTACTGTAATTAGATATGGCCACGTTTCTAGAATTTGAAGGCGCTACGGGTTATTGCCGCAAATGCGGTGCAAAGATGCGGGTTTTGGGCCTCGAGCGTCATGCGAGGCTTGACGGTATGGCCCTGCGCACCTTCGAGTGCTTGCAGTGCAAAAATCTGCAGACAGACGTTCTCCCGTTAGTCGACAAGGACTTCGCTCCGCTCGAGCGAACGCAATCATCGCGACGTGTCCGGTGAAGGAGAGTCTCGTGACGCATTCGGGTCTTATGGAGCGCGCCGGCCAGGCAGCCCTTCAGTGGGACTTTGTTTCCAAAGCCGGTGAGGCGCTCGCGCGCGGCGACGAGTTCTACCGCGAGATCCTCGACGTTTTGCCGGCAGCGCTCTACCTGACCGACGCCGCCGGGCGCATTACCTATTATAACGAGGCCGCTGCCGCGCTATGGGGCTGGCGCCCGGAATTAGGGACGGCGGAGTGGTGCGGTTCGTGGAAACTGTTCTGGCCCGACGGTAGGGCCATGGCGCACGGCGACTGCCCCATGGCGATCGCCGTGAAGGAGAAGCGCCCGATCCTCGGCATGGAAGCCGTGGCCGAGCGGCCCGACGGCTCTCGGGTGCCCTTCATTCCTTATCCAACGCCTCTATTCGACAGATCCGGCACGCTGATCGGTGCCGTGAACCTCCTCGTCGATATCACCGACCGCAAGCGTGCCGAGCAGGTGACGATGCAGTTGGCCTCGATCGTCGAGTCCTCGGACGACGCAATCGTCAGCAAGGATCTGAACGGGACCATCACCAGTTGGAATCGAGGAGCCGAGCGGTTGTTCGGCTACACCGCCGAAGAGGCGATCGGCCAACCGGTGACCATGCTCATTCCGGAGGATCGCATCGACGAGGAGCCTGACATCCTTCAGCGCATCCGCCGGGGCGAGCGCATCCACCATTACGAGACCATTCGCCGTCGCAAGGACGGCAGTCTCGCCAACATCTCGCTGACCGTATCTCCGCTGAACGACACCCACGGTCGCATCGTTGGCGCGTCGAAAATTGCCAGGGACATCTCCGAGCTCAAACGAGCCGCAGAGCTGGAGCTGCTGTTGGCGGCCGAGATGAAGCACCGCATCAAAAATTCCTTGGCAACGGTCCAAGCGCTGGCGTCGCAGACACTCCGCACGGTGTCCGCAGAAGAAAAATCGGCGTTCGTTGCCCGGCTGCACGCCATCGCCAACGCCCACGACCTCATGACCGCCGAGACTTGGGATCGCGTTCCGCTGCGCTCCGTTGTGATGCAGGCGATTGAGCCCTTCCGGGCCGAGCAAACCGACCGCGTGGTGACACGGGGACCGGAGGGCATATGGCTCGGCGCGAATAACTCCCTGCTGCTGGCAATGGCGCTGCATGAGCTGGGGACCAATGCCCTGAAATATGGCGCTCTGTCGAACGACGGCGGTTGCGTGGAGATCAGTTGGGAGCCGCAAGCTCAATCGGACCTCGTGGTCGTGTCCTGGCGCGAGAGCGGCGGGCCGAAGGTCGAACCGCCTGAGCACCATGGGTTTGGGTCCCGCCTGATCCAGCGGGCAATGCAAAGCGGGCTAGGCAACGCGCAGCTTGATTTCCATCCGCAGGGCCTGGCGTGTACGCTGGAAATCTCGTTACATCGATAACGGTGCCGGACGGCGGTGCGTAAACGCGTCACCGCCTCATGATCACCTTGTAGCCGCCGCCTTCTCGTCGTAGCTCTCGGGCTGGACGTCACGCCCACGGAACTGCCATGCGCGTTTTGGTCGGCATAGTTCTGAGCCTGTTCTTCTGCAACGCGGCCACTGCCGCGCCCAAGCTGCTGTGGGAAGTCAAGGGCTTGGCGCAGCCTGAGTCGGTCGTCCAGGATCCGGCCACCGGCTCGATCTATGTCACCAACATCGCCGGCGCCATCATGCAGAAGGACGGCAACGGCTTCATCGCCAGGCTCAGGCCCGACGGCACCATCATCGAGCGGGAATGGGTCAAGGGCCTGAACGCGCCGACCGGCATGGCGCTCCACGACCGCACCCTGTTCGTGGCCGATGTCGACGAGCTGATCGAGATCAACGTCGCCTCGGGCGAGATCGCCAAGCGCCATGAGGCACAAGGTGCCGTGTTCCTCAACGACGTCGCGGTCGGCGAGGACGGCACGGTCTACGTCTCCGACACGCCGATGAACACGATCTGGCGCCTCAAGGACGGCACGCTCGAGCCGTGGCTGGCGAACGACGCCATGAACGGCCCGAACGGTCTCCTGCCGCAGGGCGACAAGCTCATCGTCGCCTCGTTCGGCAAATTGCCGGGCGAGGGGCAGAAGCAGGAGCTGGGCGGGCTGCTTGTGGTCGATCTCGAGGACCAGTCGGTGAGCAAGCTCGGCAGCGGCGAGCCGATCGGCAATCTCGACGGTCTCCAACTGCTTCAACCCGGAGTCTATCTGGTGACCGACTGGGCCGCCGGCGTACTCGATCGCGTCGATGCCAAGGGCAAGGCCGACCGCCTGATCAAGCTCAGCAAGGGCAGCGCCGACCTGAGCTATTTGCCGGACAAGAAGATTGTGCTGATCCCGATCATGCTGAACAACTCGCTGGTCGCCTACGCGCTGGAGTGACGGGCCCGGCTAGCCGATGCTCCGCACCACGCCGCCATCCACCCGGATCGCCGCGCCGGTGGTCGCCGATGCCGCCTCGCTGCAGAGATAGACGACCGGGCTGGCGACTTCCTCGGGCGTGGCCCAGCGCTTGATCAGCGAGGAGGGCCGCAGCGACTTGATCACCTCTTCCGCCATCGCCTCCACGCCGATGCCTCGCTCCTTGGCCAGGCTCTCGACGAAAGCGCTCACGCCTTCGGTCAGGGTCGGGCCGGGCAGCACGGCGTTGACCGTCACGCCCGTTCCCGGAACGGTCTCGGCAATGCCGCGCGAGATCGCGAGCTGCGCCGTTTTGGTCATGCCGTAATGCACCATCTCCGCCGGGATGTTCAGCCCCGACTCCGATGAGATGAAGATGATGCGGCCCCATTTCTGCTTCAGCATATGCGGCAGCAGCGCGCGCGACAGGCGGATGCCGCTCATCACATTCACCTCGAAGAAGCGCAGCCATTCGCTGTCGGGAATGTCGGCGAACGGCTTCGGCTCGAAGATACCGGCATTGTTGATCAGGATGTCGACCGGTCCCAACTTCGCCAGCAGGCGGTTCACCTCGGCGGCGCTGCCGACATCGCCGGCAATGCCGGTCACGGATCCCTTAGTTTCTTTGACGATGCGCTTGACCGCGTCGTTGACTTTCGACTCGGTGCGCCCGTTGACCACCACCGCGGCGCCCTCGGCCGCCAAGCCCTTGGCGATCGCGAAGCCGATGCCCGCGGTCGAGCCGGTGACAAGGGCGCGCTTGCCCGTGAGTTTCAAATCCATGCTGTCCTCTCTTTGGCGAGCAGCTACGCTCGGCCGGCGAGCCGTGCAAAGCCGGCCTCGAGGTCGGCCTTGAGATCCTCGACGTCTTCCAGCCCGGCATGCAGCCGGAGCGCCGGGCCTTCGGCCTGCCACTTGGTGGCGGTGCGATAGGCGCTCGGATCGAACGGCAGGATCAGGCTCTCGAACCCGCCCCAGGAATAGCCCATGCCGAATAGGCTGAGCCCGTCGACCATGGCGGCGAGCTTGGTGCGCGCCACGGGCTTCAGCACGATCGAGAACAGTCCGGAGGCTCCGGTGAAGTCGCGGCTCCACAGCGCATGGCCGGGATCGGCGGGAAGCGCAGGGTGAATCACCCGCGCCACCTCGGGCCGATCCGCCAGCCAGCGCGCCAGTTCGAGCCCGGACCTCTGGTGCCGCTCGAGCCGCACGCCGAGACTGCGTAGGCCCCGCAAGCCGAGATAGACGTCCTCGGGCCCCACACAAAGACCAAGGTCCTCATGCGTCTTGGCAATCGCCGCGGCGGTCCTTTCGCTCGTGGTGATGGCGCCGAGCATGATGTCGGCATGGCCGCCGATATATTTCGTCGCCGCCTGGATCGAGACATCGGCGCCGTGGGCAAACGGCTTGAAGTAGAGCGGCGTCGCCCAGGTGTTGTCGAGAACGACCACTGCGCCCGCTGCATGCGCAGCCTCGGCGATCGCCGGAATGTCCTGCACCTCGAAGGTCTGGGAGCCCGGCGACTCGGTGAATACAACCTTCGTCTTGTCGGTGATGAGCTTTTCGATCCCGGCGCCGATCAGCGGGTCGTAATAGGTGACGGTGACGCCGAGCCGCGCCAGCACATTGTCGCAGAAGCGGCGCGCCGGCCGGTAGACGCTGTCGACGATCAGCAGCTCGTCGCCGGCGCCCAGGAAGGCGAGCAGCGAGGTGGCGATCGCCGACAAGCCGGACGGCGTCATGAGCGTGCGGTGCCCGCCTTCGAGCTCGGCGATCGCCTCTTCGAGCGCCCTGACCGTGGGCGTGCCAAGCCGGCCATAGGTGAAGGCCTGATCGTTGGCCTCAAGCGCCGCCATGGTGGGAAAGATCACCGTCGAGCCGCGATAGATCGGCGTGTTGACGAAGCCGTGCTGGCGCGCGGGCTCGCGCCCGGTATGCACCAGCCGGGTGAGGTCGCTCTGTTTCCTGGTCCGTTTGCTCATCTGGAATCGGCCAGGCGAAGGAGGTTCATTCGTTTCAGTCCTGACCGGTCTCGATCGGAAGGCTTTGATCTGCGCCCCATTCCGACCATGACCCGTCATAGACCGAGGTCTTGCGATGGCCGAGCTGGGCGAGCGCCAGCGCCAGCACGCTTGCGGTGATGCCCGAGCCGCAGCTTGTCACCACCGGCTTCGACAGCTCGACGCCGGCATCGGCAAACAGTCGTTCGAGCTCGGGCGCGGATTTGAGCGTGCCGTCCTTATTCAGCAACTTGCCGTAGGGCAGATTATGCGCGCCGGGGATATGCCCCGAGCGCAAGCCCGGCCGCGGCTCGGGTGCGGTGCCGGCAAACCGCTCCGGCGCACGTGCATCGACGATCTCGGCCGACTTGTCTTTGACCAGCTTCTTGATGTCCGACACGTCGCGCACCAGGTCGGCATTGCGCCGTGCCGTGAAGTGGCGCGTGGTGCGGCCAACCGGCGCGCCGCTTTCGAGCGGTCGGCCCTCCCTTTTCCATTTCGGCAGACCGCCATTGAGCACGCTCACGTCGTCGACGCCCATGACGCGGAAGGTCCACCACACCCGCGCGGCGCTGAACAGCCCGCTCGAATCGTAGATCACGATCCGCGAGCCGTCGCCGATGCCCATGCTGCGCATGCGCGAGGAGAACTTCTCCGGCGGCGGCAACATATGCGGCAGCTTGCTCTTGGTGTCGGCAATCTCGTCGATGTCGAAGAAGATCGCCCCGGGGATGTGCTCGGCCACATATTCGGCACGGGCGTCCTTGCCGTCGTCCGGCATGTGCCACGAGGCATCTACGATGACGAGGTCGGGCGCATCGAGCTCGCTTTCGAGCTCGTCGGTCTCAGTCAGCCATGTCTTCGTCTGCAACAAATCGAGTTCTCCACTTGTGAGTCTAGACGAACACGCGCGGCGCGGCCGCTTGTTTATGGTCGAGCCATGAGGGGACCGGCAATCCCTTCTCATGAAGGAATTTGGGGTTGAACAGCCGGCTTTGGTAGCGGGTGCCGTAATCACAAAGCACCGTGACGATCGTATGACCTGGGCCAAGCTCGCGGGCAAGGCGAATGGCTCCCGCGATATTGATGCCGCTCGAGCCGCCGAGGCACAGGCCTTCCTCGCTCAGGAGGTCGAAAATGATGGGCAGCGCTTCGGCATCGGGGATTTGATAGGCCTGATCGATCACCGCCCCTTCGAGATTGGCGGTGATGCGGCCCTGGCCGATGCCCTCGGTGATCGAGCTGCCCTCGGACTTGAGCACGCCGTGCTTGTAGAAATTGTAGAGCGCGGCGCCCATCGGATCGGCAAGCGCGATCACCACGTCCTTGTTGTGCTCCTTGAGGCCCATCGACACGCCGGCGAGCGTGCCGCCGGTGCCGACCGCGCACACGAAGCCGTCGACCTTGCCGCCGAGATCGTCCCAAATCTCCTGCGCCGTCGTCTCGATATGGCCCTGGCGATTGGCGACGTTGTCGAATTGATTGGCCCAGATCGCGCCGTTCGGCTCGGATGCGGCGAGTTCCTCGGCGAGCCTCCCGGAATATTTCACGTAATTGTTGGGATCCTTGTAGGGGACGGCCGGCACCTCGATCAGCTTGGCGCCGGTCAGCCGCAACATGTCCTTCTTCTCGTCAGACTGGGTCTCCGGGATGACGATCACCGTCTTCAGGCCCAGCGCGTTGCCGACCAGCGCGAGCCCGATGCCGGTATTGCCGGCAGTGCCTTCGACCACCGTGCCGCCCGGCTGGAGCCGCCCTGCGTTCAGCGCATCGCGGATGATGAACAGCGCGGCGCGGTCCTTGACCGACTGGCCGGGATTCATGAACTCCGCCTTGCCGAGAATGGTGCAGCCGGTCTCCTCCGAGGCGCGCTTGAGCTTGATCAGCGGGGTGTTGCCGATCGCCTCGATAATGCCGTTGCGGTAGGGCACGGGGGGCCTTCAGGTCTTCTGGGCTCGAAACGCAACCTAATGACGGGGAGGAATGCCCGCAAGACGCGGAAATTTCAAGGAAGGAGACAGGGGCGGTAAATCCTTTCGAGCCCGCCCCTTGGGCTAGCAGCCAAGGAATCCCAATGTTATAGACCGCGGGTCGAAGCGCGAGAGACGGGCGACCCTCAGAGCGGGCGTGGTGAAACTGGTAGACACGCCAGATTTAGGTTCTGGTGGCTTCGGCCGTGGGGGTTCAACTCCCTCCGCCCGCACCATCCAACGTCGTTGGCTGGGTCTGAGTGAGAGCGAGGCGCCGCGTCCGGCGCTCAACCGATGGATTGACGCCGAATGAATGTGACGGAAACGAATACCGACGGTTTGCGCCGCCAATTGAAGGTCGTGGTTGGCGCCGACGAGCTGGAGCGCCGCCTCTCAGCGCGTCTCGACGAGCTCAAGGGCAGGGCAAAGATCAAGGGCTTCAGGCCCGGCCATGTGCCCAAGGAGCATTTGCGCAAGGTCTACGGCCGCTCGGTGATGGCCGAAGTGGTGCAGCAAGCCGTGGCCGACACCAGCCGCGAGGCCTTGTCGCAGCGCGAGGAGCGTCCGGCCTTCCAGCCCACGGTCGCGCTGCCCGAGGACGAGGCCGAGATCGACAAGATCTTCGCCGGCACGAGCGACCTTGCCTACACGCTCTCCTTCGAGGTGCTGCCCAAATTCGAGCTGATGGATTTCAAGACGCTCACCCTCGAAAGGCCCGTTGCCGAGGTGACCGAGGCCGATATCGACCAGTCGATCGACCGCATCCGCGCCGCCAATCTCCGCTACCAGCCGAAAGACGGCGCCGCCGAGACCGGCGACCGGTTGGTGATCGACTTCACCGGCACGATCGACGGCGTGGCCTTCGAGGGCGGCGCCACCGAGGACGCGCCGATCGTGCTCGGCAGCGGCAATTTCATCCCGGGCTTCGAGGAGGGGCTGACCGGCGCCCGCGCCGGCGAGGACCGCGAGGTCGAGGCGACATTTCCCGAAGCCTACCCGGAAGCAAGCCTGGCCGGTAAGACGGCGCGCTTCGCCGTGAAGGTCAAGGAGGTCGGTGCGCCCGAGACCCCGCCGCTCGACGAGGCGTTCGCCAAGGGCCTCGGCATCGAATCGGTCGAAAGCCTGCGCCAGACGGTCAAGCAGCGGCTCGAGCAGGATCGTGCCTCAGCCTCGCGGCTGAAAGTGAAGCGCGCTTTGCTTGACGCGCTCAACCGGGGCCACAGCTTCGAGCTTCCGCCCACCCTGGTCGACAACGAGTTTCAGGCGATCTGGGGTCAGGTCACGGCCGATCTCGAACGCTCCAAGCGCAGCTTCGCCGACGAAGGCACCACCGAGGAGAAGGCGCGCCAGGAATATCGGGACATCGCCGCGCGGCGCGTCAGGCTCGGCCTCATCCTGTCCGAGGTCGGTACGCGCAATCAGATCCAGGTCACCGACGAGGAGGTGAGCCGCTCGCTGCTCGAGCGGGTGAAACAGTTTCCGGGCCAGGAGCGGAAGGTCTACGACTATTACCGCAACAATCCGCAACTGCTGGCCGAGCTCCGGGCGCCGATTTTCGAGGACAAGACGGTGGACTATATCCTCGAGCTCGCCAAGGTGACGGAAACCAAAGTGACCGCCGAGCAGCTTTACGCCGATCCTGACGAGGACCACGACCATCACCACCATGGCCACGATCATGACCATGATCATGACCACGACCACGATCATCACCACGACCACGACCATGATCATGAGCACGGTCACAGCCACAAAAAGCGCGCCAAGAAGAAGGGCTGATCGTTAGGCAAATCGGTAGAGGCCCTGTCATGCCCCTTCCGTTTGGGTCAGCGACCCCATATGTAGGGGGACGAAACAAAGGGATTCGCGCCCGAGCCTGCCCGGGCCCTTCCACCTCCTAGGACAGCAATGCAAGATCCGGCCGACATCTATTTGAACACGCTGGTGCCCATGGTGGTCGAGCAGACCAACCGGGGCGAGCGCGCCTACGACATCTATTCGCGCCTGCTCAAGGAGCGCATCATCTTCGTCACCGGGCCGATCGAGGACCACGTCGCCTCGCTCATCACGGCGCAGCTCCTGTTCCTCGAGGCGGAGAACCCGAAAAAAGAGATCTCCATGTATATCAATTCGCCGGGCGGCGTCGTCACCTCCGGCATGGCGATCTACGACACCATGCAATTCGTCAGGCCGGCGGTCGCCACGCTGTGCATCGGCCAGGCGGCCTCGATGGGATCGCTGCTGCTCTGCGCCGGCGAGAAGGGCATGCGCTATGCCCTGCCGAACGCCCGCATCTTGCTGCATCAGCCTTCGGGCGGCTTCCAGGGCCAGGCGAGCGACATCGAGCGCCACGCCGAGGACATCATCAAGATGAAGCGGCGACTCAACGATATCTATGTGCGCCACACCGGCCAGGACTACGCGACCATCGAAAAGACGCTCGATCGTGATTACTTCCTGTCAGCGGAGGACGCGCGCGCGTTCGGCATCGTCGACGAGGTCATCACCAAGCGGCACCCGCTGGAAGAAAAGGTGGAAAAGCTCACGCCGGTGTCGTAGTGGGCGCGGTGGGCTGTTGCTCAAACGTTCGAGCGAGGCGTTAGGGCTAATCGACGAATTTTCGGCCCGAGTGCAGTAGCGTGAGCCAAGGGCACGCCGCCTGCATCAACATCGAATCGCGGAGGGTTGTGTGCCGCGAGGGGAAAACCGGGATTAATCAATCCTTGATCAGTGCCGCCCTAGCATGCTGAGATTGCCCTTCGGGCAGCTTTCGCCGGAGGAGGGGACTCACACTTGCGAGGCGGCAAGACGAACCAATGGCGCTAAGGCCGAAATTGGCCCGGGCCGCAAGACGATTGAGAATTGGATGAGCGAATGAGCAAGGTGAGCGGAACCGACTCGAAGAACACCCTCTACTGCTCTTTCTGCGGCAAGAGCCAGCACGAGGTGCGCAAGCTCATTGCCGGCCCGACCGTGTTCATCTGCGATGAATGCGTCGAGCTTTGCATGGACATCATCCGCGAGGAGAACAAGAGCTCGCTGGTGAAGTCGCGCGACGGCGTGCCCACGCCGATGGAGATTTGCGCCGTCCTCGACGATTACGTGATCGGCCAGGATTACGCCAAGCGCGTGCTGTCGGTGGCGGTCCACAATCATTACAAGCGGCTCAATCATTCGAGCAAGAACTCGGATGTCGAGCTTGCCAAGTCGAACATCCTGCTGATCGGACCGACCGGGTGCGGCAAGACGCTGCTCGCGCAGACGCTCGCCCGCATCCTCGACGTGCCCTTCACCATGGCCGACGCCACCACGCTGACCGAGGCCGGCTATGTCGGCGAGGACGTGGAGAACATCATCCTCAAGCTGCTGCAAGCGGCCGACTATAATGTCGAGCGGGCGCAGCGCGGCATCGTCTATATCGACGAAGTCGACAAGATCAGCCGCAAATCCGACAATCCGTCGATCACCCGCGACGTGTCGGGTGAGGGCGTGCAGCAGGCGCTGCTCAAGATCATGGAAGGCACGGTCGCGTCCGTGCCGCCGCAAGGTGGCCGCAAGCACCCGCAGCAGGAGTTCCTCCAGGTCGACACAACCAACATTCTGTTCGTGTGCGGCGGCGCCTTCGCCGGCCTCGAGAAGATCATCGCCGCCCGCGGGCGGTCGACTTCGATCGGCTTCGGCGCCAAGGTTGAAGCGACCGACGATCGGCGCACCGGCGACATCCTCAAGGGTGTCGAACCCGAGGATCTGCTGAAATTCGGCCTCATCCCCGAGTTCATCGGCCGCGTTCCCGTCATTGCCACGCTCGACGACCTCGACGAGGAAGCGTTGATGCGCATCCTGACCGAACCCAAAAATGCCTTGGTCAGGCAGTATCAACGGCTGTTCGAGATGGAAGACGTGCAGCTCAGCTTCGCGGAGGAGTCGCTGCGCACCATCTCCAAGAAGGCGATTGAACGCAAAACAGGCGCCCGCGGCTTGAGGTCGATCATGGAGGCAATTTTGCTCGATACCATGTTCGAGCTACCCTCGTTGCGCGGGGTGGAAGAGGTTGTGATCAGTTCCGAGGTGGTTGAGGGCAAGGCCAGGCCGTTGCGCATCTACTCCGACCGCCACGAGGAGCTCGGTACGAGCGCCTGACGGGGACTGGCATCATTCCTGCTTGCGGGGATGGACGAATCCCACTCAAAATGGTGGGAAATCGCGGCTCTGCCCGCAGAGCCGCCACTTGACGGTGTCCCGGCCGGTCGCCAACTAACGCTACCCGGCGGGTAAACGTGCCACAGGGCCATCGCCCTCGCCGACCACAATACTCAAGGCCGACGAGCCGGCCCTTGGGGGAGGGGTGACGACACGCGGCGGAACGCTCAAAGTCCCGCCCCAACAAGAAAGCGACGGACCTGCCATGACCGACCCAAGACCGTCCACGATCAAGGAAGGCGCTCCGGAGCTTTATCCGGTCCTGCCGCTCCGCGACATTGTCGTGTTCCCCTATATGATCGTGCCGCTCTTCGTCGGCCGCGAGAAGTCGATTGCCGCCCTCGAAGAGGTGATGCGGTCGGACAAGCAGATCCTGTTGGTCGCGCAGAAGAACGCGAGCGACGACGAGCCGTCGACCGACGGCATCTATGCCATGGGCACGCTCGCCTCGGTGCTCCAGCTGCTCAAGCTGCCCGACGGCACGGTCAAGGTGCTGGTCGAGGGCACGCGCCGCGCCGACATCAAGCGCTACACCGAGAACGAAAACTATTTCGAGGCCGAGGTCGAGCGCGTCGAGGAGACGGTCGGCTCGGAGGACGAGATCGAGGCGCTGGCGCGTTCGGTCGTGTCCCAGTTCGAGAGCTACGTGAAGCTCAACAAGAAGATCTCGCCCGAGGTGCTCGGCACCGCCAGCCAGATCGAGGACTATTCCAAGCTCGCCGACACCATTGCCTCGCATCTCGCCATCAAGATCGCCGAGAAGCAGCAGATCCTCGAGGTCACCTCGGTGTCCGAGCGGCTGGAGCGCGTCTTCACCCTGATGGAGAGCGAGATCTCGGTGCTCCAGGTCGAGCGCAAGATCAGAAGCCGCGTCAAGCGTCAGATGGAGAAGACTCAGCGCGAGTACTATCTGAACGAGCAGATGAAGGCGATCCAGAAGGAGCTCGGCGACAGCGAGGAAGGCCGCGACGACTTGGCCGAGCTCGAGCAGAAAATCGAGAAGACCAAGCTGTCGAAGGAGGCCCGCGAGAAGGCGGTCGGCGAGCTCAAGAAGCTCCGCCAGATGAGCCCGATGTCGGCCGAGGCGACCGTGGTCCGCAACTATCTCGACTGGCTGCTCACCATCCCGTGGGGCGTCAAGGGCAAGATCAAGCGCGACCTCGACGAGGCGCAGAAGATCCTCGACGAGGACCATTACGGGCTTGAGAAGGTCAAGGACCGCATCGTCGAATATCTCGCGGTGCAGAACCGCACCAACCAGCTGAAAGGCCCGATCCTCTGCCTGGTCGGCCCGCCCGGCGTCGGCAAGACCTCGCTCGGCAAGTCGATGGCGCGCGCCACCGGCCGCGAGTTCGTGCGCATGAGCCTCGGCGGCGTGCGCGACGAGGCCGAGATCAGAGGCCACCGCCGCACCTATATCGGCTCGATGCCCGGCAAGGTGATCCAGTCGATGCGGAAGGCCAAGAAGATCAATCCGCTGTTCCTGCTCGACGAGGTCGACAAGATGGGCGCCGATTTCCGCGGCGACCCGGCTTCGGCCCTGCTCGAGGTGCTCGACCCCGAGCAGAACCACACCTTCAACGACCACTATCTGGAGGTGGATTACGACCTCTCCAACGTGATGTTCGTCACCACGGCGAACACGCTCAACATCCCTCCGGCCTTGATGGACCGCATGGAGATCATCCGGATTGCGGGCTACACCGAGGACGAGAAGATGGAAATCGCCCGGCGCCACTTGATCCCGGCCATGACCAAGGCGCACGGCCTTGAGCCTGAGGAGTGGAGCCTGGAGGATGATGCTCTGAAGGAGATCATCCGCCGCTACACGCGGGAGGCCGGCGTGCGCAATCTCGAGCGTGAGATCGCCAAGATGGCCCGGAAATCCGTCAAGGAGCTGCTCACCAGCAAGAAGAAGTCGGTCAAGACCACGCTCAAGAATCTCGAAGACTATCTCGGCGTGCAGAAATACCGCTACGGCGAGGCCGAGCTCGAGGATCAGGTCGGCGTGGTCACCGGGCTGGCTTGGACCGAGGTCGGCGGCGAGCTGCTGACGGTCGAAGGCGTGATGATGCCGGGCAAGGGCAAGATGACCGTGACCGGCAATCTGCGCGACGTCATGAAGGAATCGATCCAGGCCGCCAACGCCTATGTGCGCTCGCGCGCCGTCGCTTTCGGCATCGAGCCGCCTTTGTTCGAGAAGCGGGACATCCACGTCCACGTGCCGGAGGGGGCGACCCCCAAGGACGGCCCGTCGGCCGGCGTGGCCATGGTCACGGCCATCGTCTCGCTGATGACCGGGATTCCCGTGAAGCGCGAGGTCGCCATGACCGGCGAAATCACGCTGCGGGGCCGTGTCCTGCCGATCGGCGGCCTTAAGGAGAAGCTCCTTGCGGCGCTCCGGGCCGGCATCAAGACGGTGATCATCCCTGAGGAAAATGCCAAGGATCTCACGGAGATAACCGACGAGCTGAAGAATGCGCTCGATATCCTTCCGGTCTCGCGCATGGAGGAAGTGCTGAAAATCGCCTTTACCAGGACGCCTCAGCCCATTGCTTGGGAGGAGGAGGCCGGGGGCGACGCTCAGGTCGTTCCGCCCAAGGACGACACCCAGACCGGCGTTACCGCCCATTGAGGGCCGGCGAACCGCTCTGCCGCGGATTTGCCCCAATTTGATGGTCCGGCCCTGTCCCCAGAGTCGGACCATTTTTGTTGATTTTCCGGGTTTTTTGCGCCAGTCATACACCATCTGTTTGTGAATCGAGCGTACCCAAGGCCTCGAGGGCGAACACCCCTCTCGTCGGGGCCCGAGCGAAAGGATGATGACCCGTGAACAAAGCTGATCTGGTCGCCCATGTGGCGAAGGAAACTGATCTGTCGAAGGATGCGGCCGAAAAGGCCGTGGACGCGACGTTCAAGAACATCGAGAAGGCCCTGCGCGGCGGCGATACCGTGCGGATCGTCGGCTTTGGCAATTTCCAGGTTGCGCAACGCAAGGCCTCGGTCGGGCGCAATCCGCGCACCGGCGCCGAAGTGCAAATTCCAGCCTCCCGCGTGCCGAAATTCCGCGCCGGCAAGGCTTTGAAAGAGGCCTGCAACAGCTAGGCCGTTTACTGACAGGATTGTAGGGCGGAGCCTTGCTTTTGACAGCGGGGCTTCGCCTTTTGTTTTGAGGGTTGGCGGGACCCGGGCGCTTGTTCTATCGCTACGGGGGCGAGGGCGGTTAGCTCAGTTGGTAGAGCGCCACGTTTACACCGTGGATGTCGGCAGTTCGAGCCTGTCACCGCCCACCACGCATCGTCCTTCGAGCTGACGCGGCGCGCGCTCGCGCGGAGCCCGTTGGGCCGAAGCCCCGCAAACCCGGCCCTCAGCTTGACTTGCCACCAGTGCTCGCTTAACTCACCTGGCATGAGGCCCACGCCTCGCCGCCCGCGGGGGCGTAGCTCAGTTGGTTAGAGCGTCGGCCTGTCACGCCGAAGGTCGCGGGTTCGAGCCCCGTCGCTCCCGCCACTTCTCAAGCGTTAGATCGATAGACCGGCCGCGATCGCTTGATATCGCGCCCCAATTTGCCTGTTGGCACGTTTGATGCGATAACCACACATACTAAATGTTGCGGCGGACGCCGTTGTTCGCCCGCTCCGGTGATCAGCAGACTTCTTCTGTTCGATTTTCGCGCGGCTTGGGCTGCGCGCGTGTTTCGCGGCACCGGAAGCAGATCACCCGAGGCAGTCTCTATGTGCGGTTTGTGTGGCGAGATCACTTTCGACGGGTCTCCGGCCTCGGTCGAGGCGATCACCGCCATGACCTGCTCGCTCGAGCCGCGCGGACCCGATGCGGCCGGCATCATCGCCCGCGGCCGCGTGGCCTTCGGCCATCGCCGCCTCCAGATCATCGATCTGTCGGAAAAGGGGCAGCAGCCGATGGTCGATCCCGACCTTGGCCTCACCCTGGTATTCAACGGCTGCATCTACAACCACAAGGAGCTCAGGGCGGCCCTCGAGCAGCTCGGCTACCGCTTCTTCTCCACCAGCGACACCGAGGTGATCCTCAAGGCCTGGCACGCCTGGGGCGTCGAGGCTCCCAAGCGCTTCCATGGCATGTTCGCCTTCGTGATCCATGAGCGGGAGTCCGGCCGGGTGGTCATGTGCCGCGACCGCCTCGGCATCAAGCCGCTCTATTACGCCGAAATCGGCAAGACTCTGCGATTCGCCTCGACCTTGCCGGCTTTGGTCGCTTCCGGCGGCGTCGACACCGCGATCGACCCGGTCGGGCTCGCTTACTACATGACCCTGCACGCGGTGGTGCCGCCGCCACACACCATCCTGCGAGGCGTACGCAAGCTCCCGGCCGCCACGCTGCGCGTCATCGACCCGGACGGGACGTTCAAGGACACCGTCTATTGGGACCTTCAATTCGGGCGCTCAACCGAGGATCTGAGCCTGGACCCCTCGCTGTGGAAGGACCGGGTCGGCATGGCGCTCCGCCGCGCGGTCGAGCGGCGGATGGTGGCGGACGTGCCGGTTGGCGTGCTCCTGTCCGGGGGCGTCGATTCAAGCCTCATCGTCGGGCTGCTCGCCGAGGCCGGCCAGAGCGGCTTGAAAACCTTCTCCATCGGCTTCGAGGCCGCGCACGGCGAAGCAGGCGACGAGTTCGCATACTCCGACCTGATCGCCGAGCACTTCGATACCGATCACACCAAGATCATGATCCCCACCGGCAGCATGCTCAGCGCGCTTCCGGACACCATTGCCGCCATGTCCGAGCCCATGGTGTCCTACGACAATGTCGGCTTCTACCTTCTGTCACGGGAGGTCGCCCGCCACGTCAAGGTGGTCCAGAGCGGGCAGGGGGCCGATGAGGTGTTCGCCGGCTATCACTGGTACCCCAAGCTCGAGAGCTCGAACGACGTGCTGTCCGACTACCGCGCCCTGTTCTTCGATCGGGATCGCGGCAAGCTTGGCCAGCATCTGGCGTCCTCGTGGCTGGCGGAGGACGATGAGCCGGCCCGCTTTGTCGAGGCCAATATCATGCGCCCGGGGGCGGAGACGCCGCTTGACCGTGCGCTCCGCATCGACACCACGGTGATGCTGGTCGACGATCCGGTGAAGCGGGTGGACAATATGACCATGGCGTGGGGCCTCGAAGCCCGCGTTCCGTTCCTCGACCACGAGCTGGTCGAACTGGCGGCGCGCGTCCCGCCCGCGCTCAAGCTCAAGGATGACGGTAAGGGCATCCTCAAGGATGTCGCGCGCGATGTGATACCCTCGGCGGTGATCGATCGGCCCAAGGGATATTTTCCCGTCCCCGCGCTGAAATATATCGACGGGCCGGTGCTGGAAATGACCAAGGACGCGCTCACCTCGCGGGCGGCGCGGGAGCGCGAGCTGTTCCGGCCGGATTATCTCGGGCGCCTATTCGATGATCCCAAGGGGCACATCACGCCGTTGCGCGGATCAGAACTCTGGCAGTGCGCGTTGCTGGAATTGTGGCTTCAGGCTCACGACATCTAGGCGAGAACAATGACGGTCGAGAAGCAAAGCAAGACCCAGTCCGGCGACGAGGCCCATCCGGCGCCGCGCATGGCGGCAATCTCGGAGCATTCGGCATCCGACGCGGATGCCAGGGTCGCGAAGAAGAATGTCGCGCTCGACTGCGGTTGGGGACGCCTCCTGTTCGGCCAGACCTTCGAAAACGCCGCCGACCTTGCTGAATGCATCCGCGCCGAAGGCCCGGGCCGGCGCGACATCGCCTTTTATATCAGCGACCCGCATGTCGTGCTGGCCGCCGCGCCGCAAGCGCTGTTCCTCGACCCGTCCCATACCTATCGGCTGGATCTCGCGGCCTATCGCAGCTCCCAAGGTCTGCCGCGCGGATTTTACATTCGCCGGCTCAGCTCGATGCAGGACGCCGAAGAGGTCAACCGCATCTATTCCTCCCGCGGCATGGTCACGGTCGCGCCCGATTTCTTTTGGTCGAAGCGCGACAGCAGGGCGATCACCTATTTCGTCGCCGAGGACGAGGCGACCGGCAGCATCGTCGGCACCATCACCGGCGTCGACCACCGCGCGGCATTCGGCGATCAAGAGCATGGCTCCTCGTTGTGGTGCCTCGCGGTCGATCCGCAAGCGGCGCTGCCCGGCATCGGCGCTGCCCTGGTCGGGCGGCTGGCCGAGCATTTTCAGGAACGCGGCGCTGCATTCCTCGACCTGTCGGTCATTCACGACAACCACCAGGCCATCGCGCTCTACACCAAGCTCGGCTTCGTCCGGCTGCCGCTGTTCACCGTCAAGCGCAGGAATGTCATCAACGAGGCGTTGTTCACCGAGGCGTTCGACGACGCCGCGCTCAATCCTTATGCCTTGATCATCATCAACGAGGCGCGCCGGCGCGGCATCGGCGTCGACATTATCGACGCCGAGGGCGGATTCTTCCGGCTCACCTATGGCGGCAGGTCGGTCTCGTGCCGTGAGAGCTTGACCGGACTGACCACCGCTGTCGCCATGTCCATCTGCGACGACAAGCGCGTAACGCGACGCATCGTCAAGGCGGCCGACGTCAACGTCCCGCTTCAGATCAATGCCGACGACGACGACCGGACCCGCCAGTTCATTGAGAGCCATGCGCCGGTGGTGGTTAAGCCGGCCAGGGGCGAGCAGGGCAAGGGCGTCGCGGTCGGTCTCAGGACCTGGCAGGAAGCCAAGCGCGCCATCGAAGCGGCGCGCACGCTCTGCAACGAGGTGATCGTCGAGGAGTTTGTCGACGGCATGGATCTGCGCCTCATCGTCATCGATTATCGCGTGGTCGCCGGCGCCATCCGCAAGCCGGCGGCGGTCGTCGGCAACGGCCGCTCCAGCGTTCGCGATCTGATCGAGCATCAGTCCCGCCGGCGTGCCGCCGCAACGGGGGGCGAATCGACCATTCCCCTCGATGCCGAGACCGAGCGTTGCGTGGCCGAGGCGGGCTATTCGCTCGATGACGTGCCGCCTGCCGACGCCTATATCGTGGTGCGAAAGGCCGCCAACCTGCACACCGGCGGGACGATCCACGACGTGACGGGCATTCTGCACAGGACTTTGGTAGAGGCGGCCGTGCAAGCCGCCCGCGCGATCGACATTCCGGTCACCGGGATCGACTTCATCGTCAAGTCGCCGACCGAGCCCGATTACTGGTTCATCGAGGCCAATGAGCGGCCCGGCCTCGCCAATCACGAGCCCCAGCCGACCGCCGAGCGGTTCATCGACCTGTTGTTCCCGCAATCGATGCCCGCTTCCGTTCGCGAAAGTCTCCAGACTTGAACTCCAAGCGAACATTCGGGATGGTCAAAGGCCGATCCTCAGCCAGGAGCGCTCGAGACGCGCCATCCACGACGTTGTTGCACATCGATATCGACTATCTGTGCGACCGCCTGGCCAAGCTGCTCGCCATCCCCAGCCCGACCAGCTACACCGACAACGTCGTGCGTCATTGCGCCGCCGAGCTCGATCGGCTCGGCATTCCGTTCGAGGTCACGCGCCGCGGCGCCATCCGTGCCCGGCTGCGCGGCAAGGCCAGCCGGCCGGCCCGGGCCATCGCCGCCCACCTGGATACGTTGGGGGCCCAGGTCCGGCGGATCAAAAAGAATGGGCGCCTGGAGCTGGTGCCGATCGGACATTGGAACGCCCGCTTCGCCGAAGGCGCCCGCTGCACCATCTTTACCGAACTGGGCAGTTACTCCGGCACCATCCTGCCGCTGAAGGCCTCGGGCCATACCTTCAACGAGGAGATCGATACCCAGCCCGCCGGCTGGGACTATCTCGAGCTCCGCGTCGACGGCCGGTCATCCACCTCGGGTGAGGCCAAGAAGCTGGGCATCGAGATTGGCGATATCGTCGCCATCGATCCTCAGCCTGAATTTCTCGACAACGGCTTCATCTGCTCGCGGCATCTCGACGACAAGGCCGGCGTGGCGGTCATGTTCGCGGCCATGCAGGCCCTCGTCGCCAGCAAGGAGAAGCTTCCGGTCGATCTCTATTTCCTGTTCACCATCGAGGAGGAGGTCGGCGTCGGCGCGTCGAACATTCTGACCGAGGACGTCGCCTCGCTGATTGCCGTCGACAACGGCACCTCGGCGCCGGGCCAGAACAGCGCCGAGTTCGGCGTCACGATCTCGATGGCCGACCGCAACGGGCCGTTCGACTACCACCTCACGCGGAAGCTGGTGAAGCTCTGCGTCGAGAATGAAATTCTGCATCAGAAGGACGTGTTCCGCCACTATCGGTCGGACGTCGCCTCGGCGGTCGAGGCCGGACACGACGTGCGCACGGCCTTGATCTGTTTTGGCGTCGACGCGTCACATGGCTGGGAGCGCATTCACATGCATGCCTTGCGCTCGCTGGCCGAACTGATCACCGTCTATGCGCTGAGCCCGATCGATTTCAGCCGCGACGCCATGGAGGTGGGGCCGCTCAAGGGCTTCACCCAGCAGCCGACCGAGGGTGCCCAGCAGGAGCTCACTTCAGACGTGGAGCTCGGGGACGACGGATAGACGGTAAAATTCGAACATTCCTTCCCCTGGGAGGTGCAAACCGCCTGAAAGCCTATTAGTTTCTTGGGATACAACCCTCGGAAAGAGGACCATGGGCCAGCTGCTTCAAGACTATCTGCCGCTCGTCATCTTCATCGGCATTGCCTTCGTCATCAGCGCAGGCATTCTCATCGCGCCCTTCTTCATTGCCGTCAGCAAGCCGGACCCGGCCAAGGTCTCGGCCTATGAATGCGGCTTCGAGGCCTTCGACGACGCCCGCATGAAGTTCGACGTCCGCTTCTACCTGGTGTCACTTTTGTTCATTATCTTCGATCTCGAAGTCGCGTTTCTGTTTCCTTGGGCCGTGGCGTTCAAGGGCATCGGCGCGTTCGGCTTCTGGGCGATGATGATTTTCCTCGCCATCCTGACGGTCGGCTTCATCTATGAGTGGCGGAAAGGTGCGCTCGAATGGGATTGATCCCCGAGCCCAATTTCGACCAGGACGGCAAGTCCGGCGGCCTCATCACCCCCGGCGCCACCAGCTTCGGCCTGTTCTCCGACGAGCTCGCCGACAAGGGCTTCCTGCTCACCACCGCCGACGACCTCATCAATTGGGCGCGCACCGGCTCGCTGATGTGGATGACCTTCGGTCTGGCCTGCTGCGCGGTCGAGATGATGCAGGCCTCCATGCCGCGCTACGATCTCGAGCGGTTCGGCTTCGCCCCGCGCGGCAGCCCGCGTCAATCCGACGTGATGATCGTCGCCGGCACGCTGTGCAATAAAATGGCTCCCGCCTTGCGCAAGGTCTACGACCAGATGCCCGAGCCGCGCTACGTCATCTCGATGGGCTCCTGCGCCAATGGCGGCGGCTATTATCACTATTCCTATTCGGTGGTGCGCGGCTGCGACCGCATCGTGCCCGTCGATATTTACGTGCCGGGATGCCCGCCGACCGCCGAGGCGCTGGTCTATGGCGTCCTGCTGTTGCAGAAGAAGATCAGGCGGACCGGCACCATCCAGCGCTGATCCGGTTCTTTGCGTTCTCCTGGAGCCTTGATGGACGAAGCCGTTAACAAGCTCGCCGCCTATCTCGGCGATCGTCTTGGCACCAAGCTGTTGCAGTCTGAGGTGGCGCTCGGCGAGCTCACCATCGCGGTCGAGCGCGACCAGATCCCCGACATCATCCGGCTGTTGCGCGACGACCCGCTATGCCGCTTCGGCTGCCTGATCGACATTTGCGGCGTCGATTACCCCGAGCGCGAGGAGCGGTTCGACGTCGTCTACCATCTGCTGAGCCCCTGGCTGAACCACCGCATCCGCGTGCGCACCACGACCGACGCCGCTCATCCCGTGCCGAGCATTATCGGCCTGTTCCCGGCGGCCGACTGGTTCGAGCGCGAGGCTTACGACCTCTACGGCATTCTGTTCTCGGGCCATCCCGATCTCAGGCGGCTGCTCACCGATTACGGCTTCCAGGGCCATCCCTTGCGCAAGGACTTCCCGCTCACCGGCTTCGTCGAGCTGCGCTACGACGACGAGCTGAAGCGCGTGGTCTACGAGCCGGTCAAGCTGATGCAGGAATATCGCAGCTTCGATTTCCTCAGTCCGTGGGAGGGCATGGATACCGCCATCCCCGGCGACGAGAAGGCCGGCGACCCCGACCATAAGGACGGCGAGCCATGAAGCCGTCGCTGAAGGCCGGGCTGAAGCACTCCTTCGCCTATACGGTGCCCGAGACCAAGACCGTGCCGCATCTCTATCGCGAAGCTCCCGAGCTCCAGGCCATGCCGGAGGTGTTCGCCACCGGCTTCATGGTCGGGCTGATGGAATGGACCTGCGTGCAGCTGCTCGCGCCCCATCTCGAGTCCGGCGAGGGCAGCCTCGGCACCCATATCGACGTCGCGCACAAATCGGCGACACCGCCCGGCTTCACCGTCACCGTCGAGGCCGAATGTGTCGAGGTGAGGGGGCCCCGGGCGCGCTTCAAGATCGTCGCCCATGACGGCGTCGACGAGATCGGCGCGGGCACCCATGAGCGTTTCATCGTCGCCTGGGACCGGTTCAACCGCGGCGTCGAGGCCAAGCGCGCCAAAGCTGCCATGAGTGGCGCGGAGGCGAAGTAGAATGCAGCTGCGCTCAGATCTCATACCCTCAGTCTTGGCGTTTCTGATTGGCGCCGCCGATTGGGAGTTGGTCAGGCAGCTCGGCAGCCGCCGCGAGGCTTGGGACGATCCGGTCTATTGGCAGCTCGGCCTTCCCTTGCTTGCGCTGGCAGCCTTCGTGCTCGGACTTGCGTGGCGTGAGCGGCCGTGGCGATGGGTCGTGTGGCTGATGATCGGTCAAGCGGCGTGGTCCTTGATTTTGGCCATCAGCCAGGACGGTCTTCCCAACCTGTTGCCCTTGGGTCTTTTGATGTTTGCCTTGCTCGGCATACCGTGCCTGGTCGCGGCCTATGCGGGCCGGTGGCTTGGCACGAAAGCATTCGCTTGATTGCGAAGAAGGACATGATGGCCGAGACCGAGACCCATACGCCGGAAGCCGATAGCGGCAAGCGCGACGGCGACGATCGCAAGTTCACCATCAATTTCGGCCCGCAGCATCCGGCCGCCCACGGCGTGCTCAGGCTCGTGCTCGAGCTTGACGGCGAGGTGGTGGAGCGCGTCGATCCGCATATCGGGCTGCTCCATCGCGGCACCGAGAAGCTGATCGAATACAAGACCTATCTCCAGGCGCTGCCTTATTTCGACCGGCTCGACTACGTGGCGCCGATGAACCAGGAGCACGCCTATTCGCTCGCGGTCGAGAAGTTGGTCGGCGTCACCGTGCCGAAGCGGGCGCAGCTGATCCGCGTGCTCTATTCCGAGATCGGGCGTCTGCTCTCCCACCTGCTCAACGTCACCACTCAGGCCTTGGATGTCGGCGCCCTGACGCCGCCGCTCTGGGGCTTCGAGGAACGCGAGAAGCTGATGGTGTTCTACGAGCGCGCCAGCGGCAGCCGCATGCATGCCGCCTATATCCGGCCGGGCGGCGTACATCAGGACCTTCCGCCCGAGCTGGTCGCCGACATCTACGCCTTCTGCGACCCGTTCCTCAAAGTCTGCGACGACATCGAGAGCCTGCTGACCGACAACCGCATCTTCAAGCAGCGCAATGCCGATATCGGCGTGGTCAGCCTCGACGACGCCTGGGCGCACGGCTTCTCCGGCGTGATGGTGCGCGGCTCGGGCGCCGCCTGGGATTTGCGCAAGTCGCAGCCTTACGAATGCTACAGCGAGCTCGAATTCGACATCCCCATCGGCAAGCACGGCGATTGCTACGACCGCTATCTGGTCCGCATGGAGGAGATGCGCCAGGCGGTGCGCATCATGAAGCAATGTTGCGAGCGCCTGACCACCGAGCTTGGCCCGGTCACGGTCGACAATCACAAGATGGTGCCGCCCAAACGCGCCGAGATGAAGGGGTCGATGGAAGCGCTGATCCATCACTTCAAGCTCTATACCGAGGGCTATCATGTGCCGGCGGGCGAGGTTTATGCCGCGGTCGAGGCGCCCAAGGGCGAGTTCGGCGTCTATCTCGTGTCCGACGGCACCAACCGGCCCTATCGCTGCAAGATCAGGGCGCCGAGCTTCGCCCATCTCGCCGCCATGGATTTTCTCTGCAAGGGCCATATGCTCGCCGACGTGTCGGCCGTGCTCGGCTCGATCGACATCGTGTTCGGGGAGATCGACCGGTGAGGACTGCCATCATGACGAGGACCGTCCTGACCCTGGGCTGCGCGGCCGTGCTGTGCTTGGCCTATCCGGAGGTGCGCGCCGCGGCTCAAGGCGCGCCGCCAACGCCACCGGAAGCCAAGCCCGCGGCGCCGGAGGCCAAGCCCACGACCGAAGGCGAGGGCACCAAGCCCGAGGGCACTAAGCCCGAGGGCGCAGCCCCGGCAGCGCCGCCCGCAACGCCTGAGACGGGAGCCGCGGACGGCGAGCCTGTGCCGCTTGGCGACCTCATGCGCGACGGTTTCGAGATCCGGGCCACCGACTTCATTCCGGCCGAGGCGGTCACCCGCCACTCCGGCAAGGTGTCGTCCGACGCCATCGTCGTGACGTTGCAGAAGACAACTGCGACCGCGATTTGCTTTTATACGCTGAAGGCCTATGTGGGTAAGACGCTGATCACGATTCCCGCTTGCACCGTTCACCGCTAGGAGTCTCGCGTCGGCTGGGCCAAGACCTGACGCGAAACAAGAAGAAGCCGACCTATGAGTGTCCGCCGCCTCGCCGCCGACCAGCCTGAGGGCTTCGCCTTCACTCCGGAGAACCTTGAATGGGCCAAAGCCCAGATCAAGAAATATCCGGACGGGAAGCAGGCCTCGGCCGTGCTGGCGATCCTGTGGCGCGCCCAGGAGCAGATGGGCGGCTGGCTGCCGGAGCCCGCGCTCCGTTACGTCGCCGATCATGCTGGGCATGGCCTATATCCGCATCTACGAGATCGCCACGTTCTACACCATGTTCAACCTGGCGCCGGTCGGCCGCTATTACGTCCAGGTGTGCGGCACGACGCCGTGCTGGCTCCGCGGCGCTAACGAGATCAAGGACACCTGCCGGAGATTGATCGGCGAGCCGGGCCACGTCACGCCCGACGGCGCCTTCTCCTGGACCGAGGTCGAATGCCTCGGCGCCTGCGTCAATGCTCCCATGGCCCAGATCAACAAGGACTATTACGAGGACCTGACGCCGGAGAGCCTGGCCTCGATTCTCGCCGATCTGAAGGCCGGCCGTGCCGTCACGCCCGGCCCGCAGAATGGACGCCAGGCCTCGGCGCCGCTTGGCGGCCCCATCACACTGATCGATGCCGCGCTCTACCAGGAGGAGCCGGGCGACGTGACCGGTCCGCCGCTGACCGACGATAAGGCCAAGAAGCCGACCGAGGCGGCCAGTCAGCGCGAGCGGGCCGTGCCGAAGCCGCCGCTCGGCAAGAACCGCACTCCGAGGCCGCACTGATGCTGCAAGACAAGGACCGCATCTTCAAGAATCTGTACGGCCTGCACTCTTGGCGGTTGAAGGCCGCGCGCGCGCGCGGCGCTTGGGACGGCACCAAGGCGATGGTCGAGAAGGGCCACGACGCCATCATCGAGGAGGTCAAGGCCTCGGGCTTGCGCGGCCGCGGCGGCGCGGGCTTCCCCACCGGGCTCAAATGGTCGTTCATGCCCAAGCAGTCCGACGGCCGCCCGAATTATCTCGTGGTCAACGCCGATGAGTCCGAGCCCGGCACCTGCAAGGACCGCGACATCATGCGCCACGATCCGCAGCTCCTGATCGAGGGCGCGTTCCTCGCGTCCTTCGCCATGCGGGCGCATGTCGCCTACATCTATATCCGCGGCGAGTTCATCCGCGAGCGCGAGATCCTGCAAGCGGCCATCGACGAGGCCTATGACGCCAAGCTGATCGGCCAGAACAACGTCAATGGCTGGGACTTCGAGCTTTATCTCAGCCACGGCGCCGGCGCCTATATCTGCGGCGAGGAGACGGCGCTGCTGGAAAGCCTCGAAGGCAAGAAGGGCATGCCGCGCCTCAAGCCGCCGTTCCCCGCCAATGTCGGGCTCTATGGCGCGCCGACCACCGTCAACAATGTCGAGACCATCGCCGTGGTCCCCGACATTCTGCGGAGAGGCGCCGCCTGGTTCGCCTCGCTCGGCCGCCCCAACAATTCCGGCACCAAGCTGTTCTGCCTGTCGGGCCACGTCAACACGCCGTGCAATGTCGAGGAGGAGATGGGCATCCCCTTGCGCGAGCTGATCGACCATTACGGCGGCGGCGTCATCGGCGGCTGGGACAATCTGCTTGCCGTCATTCCCGGCGGCTCGTCGGTGCCCTGCATCCCCGCCAGCGAATGCGTGGACCTGCCGATGGATTTCGACAGCCTCAAGGCCCTCAAGACCGGGCTCGGCACCGCGGCGGTGATCGTCATGGACAAATCGACCGACATCATCCGCGCCATCGCGCGCCTGTCTTATTTCTACAAGCATGAATCGTGCGGCCAGTGCACGCCGTGCCGCGAAGGCACCGGCTGGATGTGGCGGGTGCTCGAGCGCATGGCCAAGGGCCAGGCCGAGAAGGGCGAGATCGATATGCTGCTCGACGTCAGCTATCAGGTCGAGGGCCACACCATCTGCGCCTTGGGCGACGCCGCCGCCTGGCCGGTGCAGGGGCTGATCCGCCATTTCCGCCATGTCATCGAGGAACGCATCGACGAGCAGGCAGCCAAGCCGCTCGCGCCCTCGGTGCCGGTGGCGGCGGAGTAGAGAGGACGCATGGCCTGGCTGTGGGACAACTCGGTCACGATCGGCACGCTGGTGATGGCGGCGGCGGCGATCGTCGCCCTGATCTATGCCCATCTGCAAATCGCCGAGAACAAGCGGGCCGAACGCCGCGCCAATGCCAATGAATTGTGGCGCGAGACGCTCCGGCTCGCCTTCGACCATCCGAAGCTGTCCGATCCGACATTGAAGCTCGCCCAATTCGACTACGAGGAGCGCACCATCGACGGCAGCATCGAGCTGTTCCAGAAATACGAGCTCTATGTGGATACGATCCTCAATGCCAGCGAGGAAATCATGGAGGTCTCGCCGACCAAGGAATGGGACGCGGCGGTTCGCATCCAGCTCAAGCCGCACCGCGACTATTTGCTGTCTTCCTACTATCAGAGCTCCGGCTACCTCGAGCAATACGGTGCGAGGTTCCGCGCCTTCCTGCATGAAGTGCTCGACGACCCTCGCCACACACCGCCGCCGCCACCGCCAAGCCTCGCCAAGCTCGACGCGTCGAAACGGAAGGTCGGTAAGCATGCCTAAGCTCATCATCGACGGCAGAGAGCACGAGGTGCCGGCCGGGATCACCCTGATCCAGGCCTGCGAGCTTGCCGGCATCGAGATCCCGCGCTTCTGCTATCACGAGCGCCTGTCGATCGCCGGCAATTGCCGCATGTGCCTGGTCGAGGTGGCCGGCATGCCGAAGCCGGTCGCATCCTGCGCCATGAGCGTGGGCGACCTCAGGCCGGGACGCGACGGCACCCCGCCCACCATCATCACCAACTCCGAGACGGTGAAGAAGGCGCGCGAAGGCGTGCTCGAATTTCTGCTGATCAATCACCCGCTCGACTGCCCGATCTGCGACCAGGGCGGCGAATGCGATCTCCAGGATCAGACCATGGCCTACGGCTTCGACGCCGGGCGGTTCCAGGACAACAAGCGCGCGGTCGAGGACAAATATCTCGGGCCTCTGATCGGCACCTATATGAACCGCTGCATCCACTGCACGCGCTGCATCCGTTTCATGACCGAGGTCGCCGGCGTCGAGGAGCTCGGCGCCATCGGCCGCGGCGAGGACATGGAGATCACCACCTATCTCGAGCACGGCATGCGGTCGAATCTGTCGGGCAACGTGGTCGATCTCTGCCCGGTGGGCGCGCTCACCTCCAAGCCTTATGCCTTCATGGCGCGGCCGTGGGAGCTGACCAAGACGCTGTCGATCGACGTCATGGACGCGCTCGGCAGCGCCATCAGGGTGGACGCGCGCGGCCGCGAGGTCATGCGCATCCTGCCGCGGGTCAACGACGCCATCAACGAGGAGTGGATCTCCGACAAGACGCGGCATGTGTGGGACGGCTTGCGCACCCAGCGGCTCGACCGGCCTTATGTGCGGCGCAACGGCAAGCTTGAGCCCGCGACGTGGGACGAGGCGTTCCGTGTCATCGCCGAGCGACTGACGGGCCTCGACGGCGCCCGCTTCGCGGCGATCGCCGGCGATCTCGCCGCCGCCGAGGAGATGTTCGCGCTGAAGCTGCTCACCGAGGCGCTGGGCTCGGCCAATATCGATTGCCGCCAGGACGGCGCGAAGCTCGATCCCGCGCTTGGTCGCGCCACCTATCTGTTCAACTCGACCATCGCCGGGATCGACCAAGCCGATGCCATTCTGCTGGTCGGCACCGATCCGCGCCTCGAAGCGCCGGTGCTCAACGCCCGCATCCTGAAGCGGACGCCGTCAGGCCCAGACAAAGATCCCCATCGGCCTGATCGGCGCCGAAATGGATCTCACCTACGACTACGACTATCTCGGCGCCGGCCCCGAGACGCTCGCCAAGATCGCCGACGGCTCCCACCCGTTCTTGAAGACCCTCGAGGGCGCTGAGCGGCCGATGCTGATTTTAGGCGCAGGCGCCCTGGCCAGGCCCGACGGCGCGGCGGTCCTGGCGCTGGCGGCCAAAGCTGCCATGGCCATGGGCGCGCTCCAGCCCGACTGGAACGGCTTCAACGTGCTGCACAGCGCCGCCGCGCGGGTCGCCGGCCTCGACCTCGGTCTCGTGCCGGGGAAGGGGGGCCTCGATGTCGAGGCCATGCTGGACGCGGCCTCGGCCGGCAAACTGGACGTGGTCTATCTGCTCGGCGCCGACGAGATCGACATGGGCCGGCTGGGGGAGGCTTTCGTCATCTATCAGGGCAGCCACGGCGATCGCGGCGCCCATCGCGCCGACGTCATCCTGCCCGGCGCCGCCTATACCGAGAAAGACGCGACCTACGTCAACACCGAAGGCCGCGTGCAGATGACGGCCCGGGCGGTGTTTCCGCCGGGCGAGGGACGCGAGGACTGGACCATCCTCAGGGCGCTGTCGGCCGTGCTCGGCAAGACCTTGCCGTTCGATAATGCGCCGCAATTGCGCGCCGCCATGTTCGTTGCGCACCCGCATCTCGCGCTGCTCGACATGGTCGTGCCCGCCGACGGCGCCGAGATCGAGCGCCTCGCCGCGCGGCCGGCCAAACCCGGCAAGGAGCGCTTCGGACGCGCCATCGCGGATTTCTACCTCACCAATCCGATCGCGCGCGCGTCCGCCATCATGGCCAATGTGAGCGCCTTCCACGCGAGCGGCATCGACCAGGCGACCGGCACCGATGGCTGAGTTCTGGACGAGCTACGGCCTGCCGGTGGCCCTGATCGTGGCCCAGAGCGCGGCCCTCCTCATCACGCTGCTCATCATCGTCGCCTTCCTGCTCTATGCCGACCGCAAAGTGTGGGCGGCGGTGCAGATGCGGCGCGGGCCGAACGTGGTCGGACCGTGGGGGCTGTGGCAGTCCTTCGCCGATCTGCTCAAATTCGTGTTCAAGGAGCCGATCATCCCGGCCGGCGCCAACAAGGGAATTTTCCTATTGGCGCCGCTGGTCACCGCGGGGCTGGCGCTCTCGGCCTGGGCCGTCATGCCGGTCGCCAAGGGCTGGGTGGTGGCCGACATCAATGTCGGCATCCTCTACATCTTCGCCATCTCCAGCCTGCAGGTCTACGGCGTGATCATGGCCGGCTGGGCATCGAACTCGAAATACGCCTTCCTCGCCGCGCTGCGCTCGGCGGCGCAGATGGTCTCCTACGAAGTCTCGATCGGCTTCGTCATCATCACCGTGCTGCTGATCGCCGGCTCGCTCAATCTCACGGCCATCGTCGAGGCCCAAGACAGCGCGTTCGGGCTATTCGGCTGGTACTGGCTGCCGCTCTTCCCGATGTTCGTGGTGTTTTTCATCTCGGCGCTGGCCGAGACCAACCGGCCGCCATTCGATCTGCTCGAGGCCGAGTCCGAGCTGGTGGCGGGCTTCATGGTCGAATATTCCTCGACCCCCTATATGCTGTTCATGCTGGGGGAATATGTCGCCATCGTGCTGATGTGCGCCCTCGGCACGGTGCTGTTCCTGGGCGGCTGGCTGCCGCTGTTCCCGGTGCCGCCCTTCACCTGGATTCCAGGCGTGCTATGGTTCGTCCTGAAGGTCTGCTTCTTGTTTTTCCTGATCGCCATGGTCAAGGCCATGGTGCCGCGCTATCGCTACGATCAGCTGATGCGGCTCGGCTGGAAGGTCTTTCTTCCCTTGTCGCTCGCCATGGTGGTGATCGTGGCCGCGATTTTGCAACTCTGGCAGCAGGCATCGTGAGAGGAGCGCGCGCGTGAAGCGTCTGGCCGAAGCCGCCAAGTCATTGCTGCTGCTGGAATTTCTGTCGGCGTTTTGGCTCGCGCTGAAATATTTCGTGGGCCCCAAGGCAACCCTCAACTACCCGTTCGAGAAGGGGCCGCTGTCGCCCCGCTTCCGCGGCGAGCACGCGCTCAGGCGCTACCCAAACGGCGAGGAACGTTGCATCGCCTGCAAGCTGTGCGAGGCGATCTGCCCGGCCCAGGCCATCACCATCGAGGCCGGGCCCCGGCGCAACGACGGCACCCGCCGCGCCACGCGCTACGACATCGACATGGTGAAATGCATCTATTGCGGCTTCTGCCAGGAAGCCTGCCCGGTCGACGCCATTGTGGAAGGCCCGAATTTCGAGTTCGCCACCGAGACCCGCGAAGAGCTTTATTACGACAAGGAGCGGCTGCTGGCGAACGGCGACCGCTGGGAGCGCGAGATCGCCAAGAATCTGGCGCTCGACGCGCCGTACCGGTGAGGGGATTTCCATTGAGCGCGGGACTGCTTGAATGCTGAGCGCGCTGTTCTTCTATCTGTTCGCCATCCTGTGCGTGGGCGCCGGCTTCATGGTGATCGCCGTGAAGAACCCCGTGCACGCGGTGTTGTTTCTCATCCTCGCCTTCTTCAATGCCGCCGGCCTGTTCGTGCTGCTCGGCGCCGAGTTCCTGGCCATGATTCTGGTCGTGGTCTATGTCGGCGCCGTGATGGTGTTGTTCCTGTTCGTGGTGATGATGCTCGATGTCGACTTCGCCGTGCTCAAGGCGGGCTTCTTCAAATATCTGCCGATCGGCGCCGCGGTCGGTCTGTTGCTCCTGGTCGAGCTGATCCTGATCCTGGGTGCCTGGGTCACCGCACCCGACATCGTCGCGCAGGCGCCGACGCCGCCCGCCGCCGACATCGGCAACACCGAGGCGATCGGGCTCATCCTCTATACTCGCTACGTCTATCTGTTCGAGGCGGCGGGCCTGATCCTGCTGGTCGCCATGATCGGCGCCATCGTGCTCACCCTGCATCACAAGCGCGATGTGCGGCGCCAGTCCGTTGCCGCCCAGGTGGCGCGCACCCGCGAGGACGGCGTCGAGCTGGTCGAGGTAGAGTCGGGGAGGGGCCTCCGATGACCATCGGCCTGTCCCATTACCTCACCGTCGCCGCGATCCTGTTCACGCTCGGCATTTTCGGCATCTTCCTCAATCGCAAGAACGTGATCGTCATTCTCATGTCGATCGAGCTGATGCTGCTGGCGGTGAATATCAACCTCGTCGCCTTTTCCGCCTTTCATGGCGACCTGGTCGGGCAAATCTTCGCCATGATCGTGCTCACTGTGGCGGCGGCGGAAGCGGCCATCGGGCTTGCCCTCGTGGTCGTCACGTTCCGCAACCGCGGCACCATCGACGTCGCCGAAATCGATCTTCTCAAGGGCTGAGCCTCAAGCACCGATGTATCAGGCGATCCTGTTTCTCCCTCTGGTCGGCGCGCTGTTCGCGGCCACGCTCGGCCGCCTGGCCGGCGCGCGCGCGGCGGAGGTCGTCACCACCACGCTGGTGCTGATCACCGCGCTGCTGTCCTGGCTCGCCTTCTATCAGGTCGCCATCCTCGGCCAGGAGGAGCGCATCCGCCTGTTGGAGTTCATCACCTCGGGCGATCTCAAAGCGGTGTGGTCGCTCCGCATCGACACGCTGACCGCGGTGATGCTGGTGGTGGTCACCACGGTGTCGGGCCTCGTCCACCTTTATTCCATCGGTTACATGGAGGAGGACGACGGCCGGCCGCGCTTCTTCGCCTATCTCTCGCTGTTCACCTTCGCCATGCTGGCGCTGGTCACCGCCGACGATTTCGTCCAGCTGTTCTTCGGCTGGGAGGGCGTGGGGCTCGCGTCTTATCTGCTGATCGGCTTCTGGTACCACAAGCCCACCGCCAACGCCGCCGCCATCAAGGCCTTCGTCGTCAACCGCGTCGGCGATTTCGGCTTCGCCCTCGGCATCTTCGCCATCTTCACCCTGTTCAACTCGGTGCAATACGACACCGTGTTCGCCTCGGCGCCCGACCATGCCGGCGAGACCATGCAGTTCCTCGCCTGGCGGGTCGACGCGCTGACGCTGATCTGCCTGCTGCTGTTCATGGGCGCGATGGGCAAGTCGGCGCAGTTCCTGCTGCACACCTGGCTACCCGACGCCATGGAGGGCCCGACGCCGGTCTCGGCCCTGATCCATGCCGCCACCATGGTCACCGCCGGCGTGTTCATGGTGGCGCGGATGTCGCCGCTGTTCGAGCTGGCACCGATCGCGCTCGGCTTCGTTGCCGTGATCGGCGCCACCACCGCGTTCTTCGCCGCCACCGTCGGCCTGGTGCAGACCGACATCAAGCGGGTGGTCGCCTATTCGACCTGCTCGCAGCTCGGCTACATGTTCGCCGCCGAGGGCGTGGGCGCGTATGGCGCCGGCATGTTCCATCTGTTCACCCATGCCTCGTTCAAGGCGCTGCTGTTCCTGGGCGCCGGCGCGGTGATCCACGCGCTGCATCACGAGCAGGACCTCCGCCGCATGGGCGGCTTGCGCAAGGTGCTGCCCTTCACCTGGGCGATGATGCTGATCGGCACGCTGTCGCTGACCGGCTTTCCGTTCACCTCGGGCTTCGTATCCAAGGACGCCATCATCGAGGCGACCTACGCGGCGCACTCATGGGTCGGCAATTATGCCTTCGTGCTGACGCTGGTCGCCGCGGCGCTGACCTCGTTCTATTCCTGGCGGCTGATGTTCCTCGCCTTCGAGGGCCGTCCGCGCGAGCCGAAAGAGGTGCTGGCGCACGCCCATGAGCCGCCCTGGACCATGGGCGCGCCGCTGATCGTGCTCGCCATCGGCTCGCTGCTGATGGGCGGGCTGTTCTTCCACCTGTTCCTCGGCAGCGGCCAGGCCGAGTTCTGGCGCGGATCGCTCGTCACCCATAGCGAGGCGCACCATGAGGTTCCCGTCTGGGTGATGCTGGCGCCGACCGCCGCCATGCTGCTCGGCCTCGCCGTCGCCTGGTATTTCTACCTCACCAACCCGCTGATCCCGTTCGGCCTCGCCAAGCGGTTCCGTGGGCTCCATCACTTCCTGCTCAACGCCTGGTATTTCGATGCGCTGTACGATTGGCTGTTCGTGCGGCCCGCCAAGCGGCTCGGCCGCTTCCTGTGGAAGACCGGCGACGGCACCATCATCGACGGGATCGGCCCCGACGGCGTCGCCGCGCGGGTCATCGACATCACCAACCGGGTGGTCAAGCTCCAGACCGGCTACATCTATCACTATGCCTTCGTCATGCTGATCGGCGTGGCGCTGATCATCACCTATTTCATCTTCGCCGGCGGGGGGCTCAAGCCATGAGCTATAGCTGGCCGATCCTCTCCACCGTCACCTTCCTGCCGCTGCTCGGCGCGCTGCTGATCGTGCTGCTGCGCGGCACCGACGACAGCGCCTTCCGCAATGCGCGCTTCATCGCGCTGTGGACCACGCTGATCACCTTCGCCCTGTCGCTGATTCTGTGGCGCGACTTCGATCCGCTCACGGCGCAATTCCAGTTCGTCGAGCTCAGGCCCTGGCTCGGGCCGATCAGCTTCCACATGGGCGTCGACGGCATCTCCTTGCCGTTCGTGCTGCTGACCACCTTCCTCATGCCGCTCTGCATCCTGGCAAGCTGGCTCGCCATCACCGAGCGGGTGAAGGAATACATGATCGCCTTCCTCGTGCTCGAGACGCTGATGATCGGCGTGTTCACCTCGCTCGACCTGGTGATGTTCTATCTGTTCTTCGAGGGCGGCCTGATCCCGATGTTCCTGATCATCGGCGTGTGGGGCGGTCAGCGCCGCGTCTATGCCAGCTTCAAGTTCTTCCTCTATACGCTGGCCGGCTCGCTGCTGATGCTGCTCGCCATCATGGCGATCTATTGGGAAGCCGGCACCACCGACATCCCGGTGCTGCTGACCTACGGCTTCCCGGCCGAGATGCAGACCTGGCTGTGGTTCGCCTTCCTCGCCTCGTTCGCCGTCAAGCTGCCGATGTGGCCGGTGCATACCTGGCTGCCGGACGCCCATGTCGAGGCGCCGACCGCGGGCTCGGTCATCCTCGCCGGCATTCTCCTGAAGATGGGCGGCTACGGCTTCCTGCGCTTCTCCATCCCCATGTTCCCGCTCGCCTCCGCCGAGTTCGCGCCGCTGATCTTCGCGCTGTCGGTGGTCGCCATCATCTACACCTCGCTGGTGGCGCTGGCGCAGGAGGATATGAAGAAGCTGATCGCCTATTCGTCGGTCGCCCATATGGGCTTCGTCACCATCGGCATCTTCACCCTCACCATGCAGGGGCTTCAGGGCGGCATCTTCCAGATGCTGTCGCACGGCATCGTCTCGGCCGCGCTGTTCCTGTGCGTCGGGGTGATCTACGACCGCATGCATACCCGCGAGATTGCGGCGTTCGGCGGGCTGGCCGATCGCATGCCGCTCTACGCCTTCTGCTTCATGGTGTTCACGCTCGCCAATGTCGGGCTGCCCGGCACCTCCGGCTTCGTCGGCGAGTTCCTGAGCCTGACCGGCGCCTTCCGCGTCAACACCTGGGTCGCCTTCCTCGCCACCACCGGCGTGATCCTGTCGGCGGCCTATGCGCTGTTTCTCTATCGCCGGGTCATCTTCGGCAAGCTTGAGAAGGCGAGCCTCCGTTTCATCACCGACCTCACCTGGCGCGAGGCCGCGGTGATGACGCCGCTGGTGCTGCTCACCATCTTTTTCGGCTTCTACCCCGCGCCGATTCTCGACGCCTCAGCCGTGTCGGTCGACGCGCTGATCAAGGGCTTCAACGCCAGCCTTGCCGCCGCCGAGCAGGCGCGGCTTGCGTTTGTGCCGTAGGGGCTGGTCCGTGCCTCACGCACTCAACCTCACCGCGTTGCTGCCGGAGCTGATCCTGGCCTGCGGCGCCATGGCGCTGCTGATGCTCGGCGTGGTGACGCAAGCGCGAGCGTGGCGCGCTGATCCTGTGGCTGGCGATCGCGCTTCTCGTGGCGGCCGGACTGTTCGTCGCCAGCAGCAGCGGGACGACGATGCTGTTCGGCGACAGCTTCATCGTCGATCCGTTCGCCCGCATGCTGAAGCTGCTCACGCTGACCGGAGCCGCGGCCGCGCTCCTGATGTCGGGCGACTATTGGCGCGAGTCGGGCGGCCTGAAATTCGAGTTCCCGGTGCTGATCCTGTTCGCCGCCACCGGCATGATGATGATGATCTCGGCCAACGATCTCATCGCGCTCTATGTCGGCCTCGAATTGCAGAGCCTCGCGCTCTACGTGGTCGCCGCCTTCCAACGCGACTCGGCGCGGTCGGCGGAAGCGGGGCTGAAATATTTCGTCCTCGGCGCGCTGTCCTCCGGCATGCTGCTTTACGGCGCCTCGCTGGTCTACGGCTTCACCGGCTCGACCGATTTCGCCACCATCGCCGCCGCGGTGCAGCCCTCGGGCCCCAATCTCGGCCTGATCTTCGGTCTGGTGTTCCTGATGGCCGGCTTCGCCTTCAAGATCTCGGCGGTGCCGTTCCACATGTGGACGCCGGACGTCTATGAGGGCGCGCCGACCCCGGTCACGGCGTTCTTCGCCGCCGCGCCCAAGCTCGCCGCCATGGCGCTCACCGTGCGGGTGCTGATCACCGCCTTTCCGGCGGTGACCATCCAGTGGCAGCAGATCGTGGTGTTTCTCGCCATTGCCTCGATGGCGCTCGGCGCCTTCGCCGCCATCGGCCAGACCAACATCAAGCGGCTGATGGCCTATAGCTCGATCGGCCATATGGGCTACGCGCTGGTCGGGCTCGCCGCCGGGACCGCCGAGGGCGTGGCGGGCGTGATTGTCTATCTCGCCATCTACCTCGCCATGACGCTCGGCACCTTCGCCTGCATCCTCGCCATGCGGCGGGGAGGGCGGATGATCGAGGACATCGACGCGCTGGCGGGACTCTCGCGCACCCAACCCATTGATGGCTTTCCTCTTGGCGATGCTGCTTTTTTCGCTGGCCGGCATCCCGCCCCTTGCAGGTTTCTTCGCTAAGTTCTACGTGTTCCTGGCCGCCATTCATGCCGGCTTATACGCGCTCGCCGTCATCGGCGTGCTTCTGAGCGTCGTGGGCGCCTATTACTATCTGCGCATCGTCAAGCTGATGTATTTCGATGCCCCCGCCGAACGCTTCGAGCCGATGCAGGCGCCGCTTGCCGCCGTGCTTGGCGTGAGCGGAGCATTCATCCTGCTCTATTTCGTGTATCCGGCGCCGCTCGTGGCGTTTGCCGGAGTAGCAGCCAAATCATTGTTCTAAATGGCATATTTTGCATCGCCAGCACCCAAATTGCCGACCGGCTACCGCCTCGTTCGGATGGAGACGGTCGACTCGACCAATGCCGAGGCGAAACGGCGCGCCAAGGCCGGCGAGCCGGGTCCGTTGTGGATCTGGTCCGCCCGGCAATCGCAGGGCCGCGGCCGCGGCGGGCGCGAATGGATTTCCCAACACGGCAATCTGTTTGCCTCCCTGTTGATCGGGGTCAATTGTCCGATCCGCACCGCCGGGCAACTGGCGCTGGTCGCCGGCATCATCGCCTACGACACCATCGCCAAGCTGATCGCCTATGAAGGGCGCTCCGAGCTGTTGCTGAAATGGCCGAACGACGTGTTGCTGTCGGGCGAAAAGCTTGCCGGCATGTTGCTGGAAAATGTCGGCAGTCCGGTCGACAACCGCTCGGTGGTCATCATCGGCACCGGCATCAATCTCGCCAACCATCCCGAGGACCTGCCGCAGCCCGCGGTCAGCCTCGCCGCCTACGGCATGACCGTGACGCCGGACGACGCGCTCGAAGTTCTGGCCGCCACCACCCACGACTGGCTCGCGCGCTGGGCCGAGGGCGCCCGCTTCCCGAGCATCCGCCGCGCCTGGCTCGACCGCGCCGGCCCCACCGGGCGGCCGCTGCAGGTGAAGCTCAACGGCGAGGAGACCGAAGGGGTCTATGCCGGGTTGGACGCCGACGGCGCATTGCGGCTGCTGACGCCTGACGGCGGCGAACATCGCATCTCCGCCGGCGATGTGTTCTTCTTGAGCCGGTGAGGCGCGAAAACCCCGACATGTCGCGAAAATCGGATGGAAAGGGAGCCGATTTCGTCTTCCTGCCGCTGGGCGGCGTGGGCGAGATCGGCATGAATTTGTATCTCTACGGCTATGGCCGCGGCGGCGCGCGCGACTGGCTGATCGTCGACATGGGCGTGACCTTCGGCAGCGAGGCCGAGCCCGGCATCGACATCATCATGCCCGACATCAGTTTCCTCGAGGAGGAGCGCCACAACATCGCCGGCCTGCTGCTCACCCACGCGCATGAGGATCATTTCGGCGCGGTGATCGATCTCTGGCCGCAGCTCGGCAACGTCCCGGTCTACGCCACGCCGTTCACCGCCGAGATGCTGAAATCGAAACTGGCCGAGCAGGGCCGGATCGACGGCTTCCCGTTGCATGTCATGCCGCTCGGCGGCCGCCGCACCATCGGCCCGTTCGACGTCGAGCTGATCAACATGTCGCATTCGATCCCCGAGCCGTCGGCGGTGGTGATCCGCACGCCGCTCGGCACGGCGCTGCACACCGGCGATTGGAAGCTCGACGACACTCCCCTGACCAGCCCGCCGACCGACGCCCTCCGCCTCAAGGCGCTGGGCGAGGACGGGCTCACGGCGCTGATCTGCGATTCCACCAATGCGGTGCGCGACGGCGTCTCGCCGTCGGAAGCCGACGTGGCGGTGACGCTCGCCCGCCTGATCCGCGAGTCGCCGCAGCTCGTGGCGGTCACCACCTTCGCCTCCAATGTCGCGCGCATCGGCTCGGTGGCCAAGGCCGCAAGCGACGCGGGGCGCGAGCTGGTGGTGGTCGGCCGCGCCATGTTCCGCGTCATCGAGGCGGCGCAGGCCACCGGCTATCTCGATCCCGATCTGCCGTTCCATGAAGAGACCGCTCTGGCCAAGCTGCCGCGGCATAAAGTTGTGGCGCTGTGCACCGGCAGCCAAGGCGAAACCCGCGCCGCCATGGCGCGCATCGCCCAGGGCGACCATCCCAACGTCAAGCTCCAGGCGCGGGACCGGGTGATCTTCTCCTCGCGCACCATTCCCGGCAACGAGAAGGCGGTGGCGCGCGTGCAGAACGGGCTGTCCGATCTGGAGGTGGAAATCATCACCGACCAGGATGCGCCGGTCCATGTGTCGGGCCATCCCCGCCGCGGCGAGCTCGAGCAGCTTTATGGCTGGGTGAAGCCCGCCATCGCCATCCCGATGCACGGCGAGGGCCGGCATCTGGAGGCCCATGCCAAGCTCGCCGAGCGGCTCGGCGTCAAGCAGGTGGTGCGCGCCCGCAACGGCACCATGGTGCGGCTGATGCCCGGGCCGGCCAAGATCATCGACGAGGTGCCGGTCGGACGGCTGTATCGCGACGGCGCCATCCTCACCCGCGCCGATGCCGGCCAGGTGCGCGAGCGCCGCAAGCTGAGCTTCGCCGGATCGGTCGCGGTATCGCTGGTGCTGTCCGACAAGGGCGTGCTGCTGGCCGAGCCGGAGGTCGCTTTGACCGGGCTGCCCGCACTCGACCGCGAGGGCACGCCGTTCGAGGACATCGCCCGCGACGCGGCGATCGGCACCATCGACAGCCTGCCCAAGCCCAAGCGCAAGGACCAGGCGCTGGTCAGCGAGGCGGTGCGCCGCGCCGTGCGCGCCGCGGTCAATCAGGCCTGGGGCAAGAAGCCGATCTGCTCGGTGCTGGTGACGGTGCTCTAGCGCCGGTTACTCTTGTCATTGCCCGGCTTGCCTGTCCTCGGGCTTGACCCGAGGAACCGGGCAATCCAGTAACCCCAGCATTGAATATCAACCGCGCTTGGTGGTTACTGGAGTCCCGCTGTCGCGGGAATGACAGCTGTTGAAGGAAGAGACGAATGATCGGCCGTTTGAATCATGTCGCCATTGCCGTGCCCGACCTGAAGGCCGCGGTCGCGGTCTATCGCGACACGCTCGGCGCTCAGGTGTCCGACGAGGTCGACCAGCCCGAGCACGGCGTGACCACGGTGTTCATCGAGCTGCCCAACACCAAGATCGAGCTGCTCGGCGTGCTCGGCGAGGGCTCGCCGATCGCCGGCTTCCTCGAGCGCAATCCCAATGGCGGCATCCATCACCTCTGCTACGAGGTGCCCGACATCAGGGCGGCGCGCGACCGGCTGGTGGCGCAAGGCGCGCGCGTGCTCGGCCAGGGCGAGCCGAAGATCGGCGCGCACGGCAAGCCCGTGCTGTTTCTCCACCCGAAGGATTTCTGCGGCACGCTGGTCGAGCTCGAGGAGGCGTAGGCCGTGACGCTGCCCTTCGCCATCGCGCTCTATTTTATCATCTGGTGGATCGTGCTGTTCGCCATGCTGCCGATCGGCGTCCGCACCTCCGAGGAGGTCGGCGAGAAGACCTCACCGGGCAACGCCGAGAGCGCGCCGCATCTGCCCAACCTGCTGCCGAAGATGGTCGCGACCACGGTGGTCGCCAGCATCGTGTTCGCCGGGCTCTATGCCGTGATCGTGCATCACGTCATCACGCTCGACGACATCCCGTTTTTCCCGCGCTACGACCGGGTGCAGTAACCGCCGGCAACTGCCGGCAAATTGCCCGCTAAAGTGGTCAAATCCGCGCAAAAAATGCACAAAAAAAAGCAAGGCCGAATCGACCTTGCTTCAGTAGCTCGAACTCCTTGATCTCCCCGCCCGCGAGGCTCGCCCGTCGGATTCGACAATCGAGATTTGCCGGCTTTAGAGCGGCGGCGCCATGTTGGCGCGCCCGGAGTTACTTCCTCCCAAGACTTGGACCAGGTCCAATCCGAACGCGTGACTGCCGAGATCGCTACCGGTCCCGAACGCTCCCACGTTGTATTGGCACCCTAGCTGAGCCGCGCCAAATTGTCACCATGATTGTGGCCGAGCGCCGCGAATTTGTGCTTGATACAACCGCGCTGTCATAGCGATCGCGTAATGCTGCCGGATTTTGCAAGTCGTTCGCCAGCATCTACAACCGGCCTTTGCCATCGAAATAGGCAGTTCAATCGGCGATGCGACGCCCACGGAGGGTCTTTCTCTGGCGATTGTCTTTGGTCGGGCGCCGGATTTCCCGGCATTGCTTAGCCTTGCGAAAGTAAGCTATTAGCCGCCAAGGGGCCGGCGGGGAGGCTAGGGCCTCCCCCGAAGCATGGCTCATTCCAACGGGCGGCGCGCCTCCGCACCCGCCCCAACGCCCGAAACGGTGCCCATGCGCCTCAGCCGCTATTTCCTACCGTTGCTGCGCGACGACCCCAAGGAAGCGGAGATCGTCTCGCATCGGCTGATGCTGCGGGCCGGTCTGGTGCGCCAATCGAGCGCCGGCATCTATTCCTGGCTGCCGCTTGGATTCCGGGTGTTGCGCAACATCGAGCAGATCGTGCGCGAGGAGCAGGACCGCGCCGGCGCGCTCGAACTGCTGATGCCCACCATCCAGCCCGCCGAGATCTGGAAGGAGAGCGGCCGTTACGAGGTCTACGGCAAGGAGATGCTGCGCATCTCCGACCGCCACGAGCGCGAGATGCTGTACGGGCCCACCAACGAGGAGCTGATCACCGCGATCTTCCGCGACGGCGTGAAGTCCTACAAGGACCTGCCGCGCATCCTCTATCACATCCAATGGAAGTTCCGCGACGAGATCAGGCCGAGATTCGGCGTGATGCGCGGCCGCGAGTTCCTGATGAAGGATTCCTATTCCTTCGACCTCACCCTCGACGACGCGCGCAAATCCTACAACAAGATGTTCGTGTCCTATCTGCGCACCTTCGCCCGCATGGGACTGAAATCGGTGCCGATGGTGGCCGAGACCGGCCCGATCGGCGGCAATCTGAGCCACGAGTTCATCATCCTGGCCGACACCGGCGAGAGCGAGGTCTATTGCCACCAGGACCTCGTTCGCCTCGATCCGCCGGGCGCCGATATCGACTACGAGACCGATTTGTCCGCGGTGGTGGAGACCTTCACCGGCAAATATGCCGCCACCTCGGAGAAGCACGATGCCGCCCGCTTCGAGCGCGAGGTGCCGGCCAAGGACCGCGTCACCGCGCGCGGCATCGAGGTCGGCCACATCTTCTTCTTCGGCACCAAATATTCCGACGCCATGGGCTGCAAAGTGCAAGGGCCCGGCGGCGAGCTGGTGACGGTGCAGATGGGCTCTTACGGCATCGGCGTGTCGCGGCTGGTCGGCGCCATCATCGAGGCCTCGCACGACGATGCCGGTATCATCTGGCCGCCATCGGTAGCCCCGTTCGACGTGGGGCTGATCAACCTCAAGGCCGGCGATGCCGCGACCGATGCCGCCTGCGAGGACCTCTACGCCAAACTTCAGGCGGCAGGCCTGAGCGTGCTGTACGACGACCGCGACGACCGGGCAGGGGCCAAATTCGCCGCCATGGACCTGATCGGGCTACCCTGGCAAATCATCGTGGGACCCAAGGGACTTGCCTCGGGCGAGGTTGAGCTAAAGGAGCGGGCGAGCGGCGCCCGCCATAGTCTTACCTTCGAATCCGCCTTGAATCGCCTCGTCACATCGGCGACCGAGGCCAGAAGGGAAGCAGCATGAGCGCAGAGCAGGGCACGGGGGCATTCTCGCCCTTCGAATGGATGGTGGCGCGCCGCTATTTGCGCGCCCGCCGCAAGGAAGGCTTCATCTCGGTCATCGCCGGCTTCTCGTTCATCGGCATCACCCTCGGCGTGGCCACGCTGATCATCGTCATGGCGGTGATGAACGGCTTTCGCCAGGAGCTGTTCAACAAGATGCTCGGGCTGAACGGCCATGTCGTGGTCCACAGCCTCACCAACTTCAGCGACTATGACGACGTAGCGTCACGCATCCGTGCCGTTCAGGGCGTCAAGCTCGCGCTGCCCTTGGTCGAGGGCCAGGTCATGGTGTCGACGCCCTCCACATCGAGCGGCGCGCTGGTGCGCGGCTTGCGCGAGGCCGACCTCAAGCAGCTCAAGGCAGTCTCCAACAATATCCGGTTCGGCACGCTTGACGGTTTCGACCAAGTACCGGGCGTTGCCATCGGCAGCCGGCTCGCCAACGACCTCAACGTGAAAGTCGGCGACCAAGTCTCGCTGCTCACGCCGCGCGGCGCCTCGACCGCGCTCGGCACCGCGCCACGGGTCAAACGCTATCCCGTGGCGGCAATCTTCGAGATCGGCATGTCCGAATACGACTCAAGCATCATCTTCATGCCGCTCAACGAGGCCCAGCTTTATTTCAACCAGCCCGACACCGTGACCGTGCTGGAAGTCGTGCTCGACTCGCCCGACGACGTGGGTCAGCTTGCGCCCAAGATCGTCACCGCCGGCGGCTCGAACATCTATGTCAGCGATTGGCGACAGCGCAACGCCACCTTCTTCACCGCGCTCCAAGTCGAGCGCAACGTGATGTTTCTTATCCTCACTTTGATCGTGCTGGTCGCCGCGCTGAACATCATCTCGGGCCTGATCATGCTGGTGAAGGACAAGGGCCACGACATCGCCATCCTGCGCACCATGGGCGCCACGCGCGCGGCGGTGATGCGCATCTTCTTCATCACCGGCGCAAGCATCGGCATCGTCGGCACGCTCGCCGGCCTGCTGCTCGGCGTGCTGGTCTGCGCCAATATCGAGTACTTGCGCGAGTTCATCGGTTGGCTCACCAGCACCGAGCTATTCGCGCCCGAGCTCTATTATTTGTCGCAGCTGCCGGCCGAGATGGATACCGGCGAGACGGCTACGGTGGTCATCATGGCCCTCGTCCTGTCAATCCTCGCCACGCTCTATCCCTCCTGGCGGGCCTCTCGTCTCGATCCGGTCGAAGCGTTGCGTTACGAGTAGGGGGGAAGGTGGACAGCACGACGTCACCGGTGCTTCGCCTTGAGCGGCTCGAGCGCGGCTATACCCAAGGCAATCGCCGCATCGACGTGTTGAAGGGCGCGTCGGCTTCCTTCCTGCCCGGTGAGACTGTCGCTCTGCTCGGGCCGTCGGGCGCCGGCAAATCGACCCTGCTGCACATTGCCGGACTGCTCGAGCGGCCCGATGCGGGCCAAGTGCTCATCAACGGCGTCGATTGCGGCCGGCTGTCCGACAACGAGCAGACCCGCATGCGGCGCATGGAAGTGGGCTTCGTCTATCAGTTTCACCATCTCTTGCCGGAATTCTCGGCGCTCGAAAACGTGGTGCTGCCGCAACTCATTCTCGGCTTGAGCCACAAGGATGCCGAGGCTCGCGCCAAGGATCTGCTCGGATCGCTCGGCCTCGCGGAGCGCTGGGACCATCGCCCGGCGCAACTCTCCGGCGGCGAGCAGCAGCGCGTGGCGATCGCCCGCGCCGTCGCCAACGGTCCCAAGCTGCTTCTTGCCGACGAGCCGACCGGCAATCTCGATCCGCCCACCGCCGAGCGCGTGTTCGAGCAGCTGTTGAAGCTCGTGCGCCAGTCGGGCGTCGCGGCGGTGGTGGCCACCCATAATCTCGACCTTGCCGCCCGCATGGACCGCACGCTCCGCCTCGTGGACGGTCTCCTGGTCGAGGAGAATATCGTGGTGGCAACCGTCGCCAGCCTCTAGTCCTCGGCGCTTTTCCGTTGATTGGAACAAAAGAAGAACATAGAGTGCGGGCACGGATAGCGGGGATGATTTCCGACTCTCCCTTCTACCCGCCGGCCGAATCCGAAAAGGTGAACCCCGCGCATGGCAACAGGGGGATCAAGGCATGACGAGTGAGGCGCAGCCCTTCGTGCATCTTCGGGTGCACTCGGCCTATTCGCTGCTCGAAGGCGCGCTGACCATTGCCAAGCTCGCCGCCCTCGCGCGCGCCGACGGCGCGCCGGCGCTGGCGCTGACCGACTCCAACAATCTGTTCGGCGCGCTTGAGTTCTCGGAGACGCTGGCCGAGGCCGGCATTCAGCCGATCGTCGGTCTCACGCTATCGCTCACCTTCGCCGCCGAGCGGGATACGGCGATGTCGCCCGGCGAGCTCAACCGCGCGCGCGCCGACGGGCGCATTGCGCTTCTTGCCAAGGACCCGGCCGGCTACGCCAATCTCATGCGGCTTTCGACCGACGCCTATTTCGCGGCCACCGAAAGCGGCGAGGTGGTCACCTCGATCGCCGATCTCGCGCTGCGGGCCGAGGGCCTGATCGCGTTGACCGGCGGGTTTGAGGGACCGATCGATGGCGCGCTGGCCGACGGCAATGCCGAACTCGCCCGCGCGCGCATCGACGCGCTCCAGACAATTTTCGGCGACCGGCTCTATGTCGAGCTTCAGCGCCATGGCCTGCCGCAGGAGAGGGCGGTCGAGCCGCTGCTGCTCAATCTCGCCTATGAGCTGGACCTCCCCATCGTCGCCACCAACGAGCCCTATTTCGAGACCGTAGAGGACTTCGAGGCGCAGGACGCGCTGATCTGCATCGCGCAAGGGAGCTATGTCGCGGTCGATGAGCGCCGGCGGTTGAGCCCCGAGCATTACTTCAAGACGGCTCAGCAGATGCGCGAGCTGTTCGCCGACCTGCCCGAGGCCATCGACAACACCCTCGAGATCGCGCGCCGCACCGCCTTCAGGCCGATGCAACGCCAACCCATCCTGCCGCCCTACCTCACCGGGCGGCGAGGCCTCGAGCGCGCTCGGCGAGACCGAGGCCGCCGAGCTCAGGCGCCAATCGGAGGCCGGGCTCAAGGAGCGGATCGCCCAGCATGGCGTGGCGCCCGGCCACGACGAGGCTGGTTACGCCGCGCGGCTCGCCTTCGAACTCGATGTCATCACCGGCATGAACTATCAGGGCTATTTCCTGATCGTCGCCGACTTCATCAAATGGGCCAAGGCTGAAGGCATTCCCGTCGGGCCGGGCCGGGGCTCGGGCGCGGGGTCGCTGGTCGCTTACGCGCTGACCATCACCGACCTCGACCCAATCCGCTTCGGGCTCCTGTTTGAGCGCTTTTTGAATCCTGAGCGTGTGTCGATGCCCGATTTCGACATCGACTTCTGCCAGGACCGCCGCGACGAGGTGATCGCCTATGTGCGCGAGCGCTACGGCGCGCATCGTGTCGCCCATATCATTACCTTCGGCAAGCTGCAGGCCCGCGCGGTGCTGCGCGACGTGGGCCGCGTGCTGCAAATGCCCTATGGCCAAGTCGACCGGCTATGCAAGCTGGTGCCGATGAACCCGGCCAACCCCGTCACGCTGCCCCAGGCCATCGCCGGCGAACCGAGACTTCAGGAGGCCCGCGACGCCGAGCCGATCGTGGCCAAGCTGCTCGATATCGGCCAACGCCTGGAGGGGCTTTACCGCCATGCGTCGACCCATGCTGCCGGCGTGGTCATCGCCGATCGGCCGCTGATCGACCTGGTACCGCTCTACCGCGATGCACGCGCGCAGCTGCCGGCGACCCAATTCAGCATGAAATGGGCCGAGGCCGCCGGCCTGGTGAAGTTCGACTTTCTCGGCCTCAAGACGCTGACCGTGATCGAGACGGCGCGCAAGCTGATCGCGCGGCGCGGCGTCGACATCGATCCGGCTTCGCTTCCCTTGGACGATCCCGCGACCTACGACTTGCTTCAGAAGGGCGACACGTTCGGCGTGTTCCAGCTCGAAGGTCAGGGCATGCGCGATGCGCTGCGGAAGCTCAAGCCCGACCGTTTCGAAGACATCATCGCCATCGTCGCGCTCTACCGACCGGGCCCGATGGACAACATCGATTCCTACGTGAACCGTAAGCACGGGCGCGAGGGGATCGAGAGCCTCCACCCGACCATCGAGCCGATTTTGCAGGAGACCTACGGCGTCATCATCTACCAGGAGCAGGTGATGCAGATCGCCCAGGTCCTCTCCGGCTTCTCGCTCGGCGAGGCCGACCTTCTGCGCCGCGCCATGGGCAAGAAGATCAAGAAGGAAATGACGGCGCAGAAGTCCCGCTTCGTCGGTGGCGCCGTCGCCAACGGCGTCGACCGCGGCCGTGCCGAATACATTTTCGAGCTGGTGGCCAAGTTCGCGGGCTACGGCTTCAACAAATCGCACGCCGCAGCCTACGCGTTGATCGCCTATCAGACCGCCTATCTCAAGGCCAACTATCCGACCGAGTTCATCGCCGCGTCGATGACCCTCGACATGGGCAATGCCGACAAGCTGAGCGGCTTCGCCCAAGAGGCGCGCCGCCTCGGCTTGCGGATCGAGCCGCCGTCGATCAACCGCTCGGAGGTCGGCTTCATCCCGGGCGAGGGCGCCATCCGGTACTCGCTGGCGGCGCTGAAAAATGTCGGCCGCCAGGCGGTAGAGCACATCGCCCAAGAGCGGGAGGCAAGCGGCGCGTTCCGCGACGTCTCGGACTTCGCGCGGCGCATCAATCCCCGCCTGGTCAACAAACGCGCGCTGGAGACGCTTGCCGCCGCCGGCGCCCTCGATGAGCTCGGCCTCGACCGCGCCACGGCCTTCGCCAATGTCGACCGCCTGATCGCGGCCGGCAACCGGTCGCTGGAGACGAGCGCCGAGGGCCAGGACGATCTCTTCGCCGGCGCCCAACAGGTGCCGCCCCCGATCGAGCTTCGCGCCGCCAAGCCGTGGGTGCCGACCGACCGGCTGTCGCGCGAGTTCGAGGCGGTCGGCTTCTTCCTCACCGGCCATCCGCTCGACGACTACCAGGACGTGCTCGAAGCGCTCAGCGCCGAGCCTTGGGTGGAATTCGCCGCCAAGGCGCGGACGCGTCGGGTGGTGGGCACGCTCGCCGGCACCGTGCTGCACGCCCGCGAGCGCCAGGGCAAGAGCGGCAATGCCTACGCCTTCGTCGCCTTTTCCGACGCGACGGGCCAATTCGAAGCGGTGGTGTTCTCGGAGCTGCTGGCGGCCTCACGGCCGCTGCTCGAGCCGGGAACCCCGGTCCTGCTCGATGTCGAGGCCGAAGCGGACGGTGAGAATGTCAAGGTGAGGGTGCAGCGCCTCGTCTCGCTCGACCGCGCGGCGGAAGCGCGCCATGCCGGCATGAAGATCTATGTCGAGGACGCGCGCGCGCTGGCCCCGCTGGCCGAGCAGGTGGGATCGGGCGGCGGCCAGGGCCAGTTTCGCCTGGTGCTGCGCCTCGACGACGTCTCCAGCGAGGTGGAATTCGTGCTGCCGCAGGGCATCGACGCGACCCCCAAGCAACGAAGCGCCCTCAAGCTGGTCGAGGGGGTGGCAGCAATCAGCGCCCTCTAGGCCCTTTCTGGGCCGTTTGGCTGGTATCCGGGCCTTGCCAAGCCCCGGCACGCTCCCTATAAACCGCCCATCTCACACGCGGGACGCTAGTGTCACAAAGGCAATAGCCTTTGCGCTCGCTCCGGTGACTTGGCTCAGGCTAGGTCTTCCTGTCCCGCGGCGGCCGAACCGGAAAAAGGAGTTTGCAGTCCAATGGCACTGCCCGATATCACTATGCGCCAGCTGCTCGAGGCCGGCGTGCATTTCGGTCACCAGACCCACCGCTGGAATCCGAAGATGGCGCCGTTCATCTACGGCTCCCGCAACAATATCCACATCATCGATCTGACCCAGACCGTACCGCTCCTCCATCAGGCGCTGATTACGGTATCCGATGTGGTCGCCAAGGGCGGCCGCGTGCTGTTCGTCGGCACCAAGCGCCAGGCGTCGGAGGCCGTCGCCGATGCCGCCAAATCCTGCGCGCAGTATTTCGTCAATCACCGCTGGCTCGGCGGCACGTTGACCAATTGGCGCACCATCTCCAACTCGATCAAGCGGCTCAAGTCGCTGGAGGAGTTGCTGGCCGGCGAGCACCACGGTCTCACTAAGAAGGAGCTGCTTCAGCTCACCCGTGAAAAGGACAAGCTCGAGCGCTCGCTTGGCGGCATCAAGGACATGGGCGCGGTGCCGGATCTGATGTTCGTCATCGACACCAACAAGGAGGGCATCGCCATCGCCGAGGCCCGCAAGCTCCATATGCCGGTGGTGGCGGTGGTCGACTCAAACTCCAATCCCGACGGCATCAGCCATCCGATTCCCGGCAATGACGACGCCGGCCGGGCCATCACCCTTTATTGCGATTTGATCGCGCGCGCCGCGATCGACGGCATCGAGCGCGCCCAAGGCGGGGCCGGTGTCGACCTCGGCGCCGCCGACGAGCCGATTGGCGAGCCGGGACTCGACGGCGATGAGGACGGGTCCGGCCGACCGGCGCCGCAGCCCGATCGCCGCCCGAAGAAGAAGCCCGCGCGGAGCGATGGGCAGGGGTCCGGGCAGGGGCAGACCCGATGCCAGGAAACCGGCTCGGAAACCCAAAGCCGCCCAGTCCGGCGAGGCTAGCAGCGAGTAGGGCTGCCGCAACTTCGCGGTCCCGCTGCGAGGGAAGATAGAGGCAAAGCATGGCGATCACTGCCACCATGGTGAAGGACCTGCGCGACAAGACCGGCGCGGGCATGATGGATTGCAAGGCGGCTCTCAACGAGACCGGCGGCGACGTCGAGGCCGCGATCGATTGGCTGCGGGCCAAGGGGCTCTCTAAGGCCGCCAAGAAGGCCGGCCGGGTCGCCGCCGAAGGTCTGATCGGCCTCGCCGCTGACGCCAAAGAGGCCGCGTTGGTCGAGGTCAACTCCGAGACGGATTTCGTCGCGCGCAACGACACGTTTCAGAAGATGGCCTCGGGCATCGCCGAGGTGGCGCTTGCCGCCAAAGGCGATCTCGACAAACTGGCCAAGGCCAAATTTCCGGGCGGCGGCGCCAGCGTGGCCGATACCATCAAGGAGATGATCGGCACCATCGGCGAGAACATGACGCTGCGGCGCACCGCCTATCTCGCCGCGAAGAACGGCGCCGTCGCGAGCTACATGCACAACGTGATGGCGCCCGGCCTCGGCAAGATCGGCGTCATCGTCGCGCTCGAGTCGACTGGCGACGCCGAGCAGCTCAAGACTTTCGGCAAGCAGGTCGCCATGCATATTGCCGCCGCCAATCCGCAATCGGTCGACGTCGACAGTCTCGACAAATCCGTGATCGAGCGCGAGCGGGCGGTGTTGACCGAGCAGGCCAAAGAGTTGGGCAAGCCCGCTCCCGTCATCGAGAAGATGGTCGAAGGCCGCATCCGCAAATTCTACGAGGAGGTCGTGCTGTTGGCACAGGCCTTCGTGCACGACCCGGACACGACCGTGGCGAAGGCCTTGGCCGACGCCGAGAAGACCGCCGGCGCGCCGATCAAGATTACCGGTTTCTACCGTTTCGCGCTCGGCGAAGGCGTCGATCGCGAAGGCGACGAGACGTCGTAATATGGGCGAACACGCGTTCGTCTTGGCATAGAGTGGCCGGCAGAATCGGCGACTCTATCGCAGGCGGGGAGGAAGGCTGATGGCAGGGCAGGCAGCGGCCAAGAACCTTCGCTATCGGCGGGCGCTGGTGAAGCTGTCGGGTGAGGCGCTCGCCGGCGACAAAGGCTACGGCATCGACCTTAGCGTGCTCGCCCCCATCACCCGCGACATTGCCGCGGCGGTGGCCTCGGGCGCCGAGATTTGCCTGGTGGTCGGCGCCGGCAACATCTATCGCGGCCTGATGGCGTCCGAAGGCGGCATGGACCGGGCACGCGCCGATTATATGGGCATGCTGGCCACGGTGATGAACGCGCTCGCGCTCCAGACCGCGCTCGAACGCCAAGGCGCCGCCGTGCGCGTGCTCTCGGCGATCCCGATGCCGACCGTGTGCGAATCCTATATCCGCGACAAAGCGCTCGACCATCTCGCCAAGGGCCGGGTGGTCATTTTTGCCGGCGGCACCGGCAACCCGTTTTTCACCACCGACACGGCGGCGGCGCTCAGGGCGGCGGAAATGGGCTGCGACGCGCTGCTCAAGGCGACTCAGGTCGACGGCGTCTACAGCGCCGACCCCGCAACCACGCCAAACGCCCGCCGCTACGACCGGCTCAGCTATGACGAGGTTCTTAAGCAAGATTTGCGGATCATGGATGGGGCCGCAATCGCCCTTGCTCGGGACAATCGGATTCCGATAATTGTCTTTTCCATCAAGAGCCAAGGCGGCTTGGCGAATGTGTTGCAGGGGAAAGGCTCATCGACCACGATAGATGGCGGCAAATGAGCCTCGAGGAAACGGAAGCCCTGCCGGAAACTGTTTGGCGTGACCGGCGGAGCGGGAAGGCGACATGGCTAGCTTCGAGCTAAAGGAGATCGAGCGGCGGATGCGCGGGGCCCTCGGCGTGCTGAAGCAGGAATTCGGCGGTCTGCGCACCGGCCGCGCCAATGCGAGCCTGCTCGACCCCATCACCGTGATGGCCTATGGCAACCCCATGCCGCTCAATCAGCTCGCGACCGTCAACGTCCCCGAGTTGCGGCTGATCACCGTGCAGGTCTGGGACAAGACCCAGGTCGGAGCGGTGGAACGTGCCATCAGGGAATTCTGATTTGGGACTAAACCCCGTGACCGACGGCCAGCTGTTGCGGCTGCCCATTCCCGAGCTCAACGAGGAGCGGCGTCACGAGATCGCCAAGGTCGCCCACAAATACGCCGAGCAGGCGCGCATCGCCGTACGCAATGTGCGCCGTGACGGCATGGAACATCTCAAGAAGGCCGAGAAGGACCACGAGATGGGCAAGGACGAGCACCACACATTGTCCATCAAGGTGCAGGAACTGACCGACAAGGTCATCAAGGAAATCGACGAGGCCCTTGCCAGCAAGGAAGCCGAGATTATGCAGGTTTAATCGGGCACCGGCCGACAACATGCCCTTGCCTCCAACCCGGAGCCGAACGTGACGCTTGCGGTGGATAAACTTGACTGGCAGGGGAGCGACCGGCCCGCCGTTCGCCATATCGCGATCATCATGGACGGCAACGGGCGCTGGGCCGCCGAGCGTGGGCTGCCTCGCGCCGAAGGCCATCGTCAAGGCGTCGAAAGCGTGAGGCGCACCGTCGAAGCGGCGATCGAGCTCGGCATCACTCACCTCACGCTATTCAGTTTCTCATCGGAAAACTGGACCCGTCCCAAGCAGGAGATCAACGACCTGTTCGGTCTGTTGCGTCGCTTCATCCGCCGCGATCTGGCCGACTTGCACAAGCACGGCGTGAAGATCCGCGTGATCGGCGCGCGCACCGGACTGGACGCCGACCTGTTACGGATGATCGACGACGCTGTCGAGCTGACCAAGGACAACGTCGCGCTCAATCTCACCATCGCCTTCAACTACGGGGCCCGTGACGAGATCGCCCGCGCTGCGCGCCGCATCGCCGAAGACGTGGCCAATGGCTCGCTCGTCCCGGCCGACGTGACGGAAGAGCGCTTCGGGGTCTATCTCGACACCGCCAATCTTCCCGATCCCGACCTTCTGATCCGCACCAGCGGAGAATTGCGACTGTCCAACTTTCTCCTCTGGCAACTCGCCTACGCCGAATTCGTGTTCGTCGACGTTTACTGGCCCGATTTCTCGCGGGAGCAGTTGGAAGCAGCGATCGCCGAATATCAACGGCGCAGCCGGCGCTTCGGTGGCACCTCGGCGAGATCCACCGCGTGACGGGGACGGAAGCCCTTCCTCATCGAAAGCCGGAAATCGTGCTGCGCGTGGCGTCAGCCGTCGTGCTTGCCGCCTTGGCAGTCGGCGCCACGATGTTCAGTCCGTGGACCTTTCTCCTGGTGGTGGTGGTGGGCGGCGGTCTTGTCGCTTGGGAGTGGGGACGGCTGACGCGCGGCAACGGCTTCGACGGTGTTGCCCTGATCGAGGCGGTAAGCGTCGCCTCGGTCGCCATACTGGCCACTCTCGGCCGGCCAGAGCTCGCCTTGGCCTTGCTTGCAGCGGCTGCCGTTGCGGTTGGGCTTGGCGGCCCTGACTCAAGCGGGCGCGGCTGGTCGCTGGCGGGCCTCGCTTATGCCGCGCTGCCGGCGCTGGCGCTGGTGTGGCTCCACAGCGATCCCGCGTTCGGCGCGGTCGCGGTGCTCTTCCTGTTTGCTGTGGCTTGGACCACCGATACCGCCTCATACATCGCCGGACGTCTGATCGGCGGGGCCAAGCTCGCCCCGAGCATCTCGCCGCGGAAGACCTGGAGCGGATTCATCGTCGGCGCCCTCACGCCTGCCCTCGTCGGGGTGGCCTTCGCCGCCGCCCTCAAGAGCAATTCGGCCATCTGGCTTGCGCTCGTGAGCGTGGCCCTTGCGCTTGCCTGCCAGATGGGGGACTTGGTTGAGAGCTGGGTGAAACGCCGCTTTGGAGCCAAGGACATGAGCCAGTTGATCCCCGGTCATGGCGGCTTGCTCGATCGCATCGATGGCCTTCTGTTTGCCGCCGTCCTGGCTGCCCTGATCGCGCTCCGCGATCCGGCCAATCCGGGCCGCGGGCTTCTTATTTGGTAGAGTGCCAGCCGTGTTTTCGTCTCTCACATCGCTCACCGTCGAGATCGAGACGCGCGCCGCGCGCCCACGGCGCATTTCGATCCTTGGTGCCACCGGCTCGATCGGCGAGAGCACGCTCGATCTGATCGGCCGCGACCCATCTTCCTATCGGGTTGTCGCGCTGACCGGCGGTAGCAATGCCGCTCGTCTTGCCGAACTCGCCATTCTGCACCGGGCCGAGCTCGCGGTGATCGCCGATCCTCGCGCCTACGCGGCCTTACGCGCCGCACTCGCCGGCACCGATATCGAGATCGGCGCCGGGGAGGAAGCGCTGCTCGAGGCCGCGGCCCGGCCTGCCGATTGGGTGATGGCGGCGATTGTCGGCGCGGCGGGTCTCAAGCCGACGCTCGAAGCCGTGCGCCAGGGCAGCCTGACGGCGCTTGCCAACAAGGAGTGCCTGGTCTCGGCCGGCGACATCTTCATGGCCGAAGTGGCGCGCGCCAAGACCACGCTGCTTCCGGTCGACTCCGAGCACTCGGCGGCCATGCAAGTGATGGCCGGTTGCCGTCCCGAACGCATCGAGCGGGTTTGCCTGACCGCCTCGGGCGGGCCGTTCCGTTGCTGGAGCCTCGATCAGATGCGCGCCGCGCGCCCCGAGCAGGCGCTGAACCACCCCAATTGGTCGATGGGGCAGAAGGTCACCATCGACTCGGCGACGCTGATGAATAAGGGGCTGGAGCTGCTCGAAGCGCATCACCTGTTTTCGCTTCCGGCCGCGAAGCTCGATGTTTTGATTCATCCGCAGTCGATCGTGCATTGCCTCGTCCATTTGAGCGACGGCTCGGTGCTGGCGCAGATGAGCTGCCCCGACATGCGCACCCCCATCGCCTATAGTCTCGCTTGGCCGGAGCGCATGGTCGCGCCGACCAAGCGCCTCGACCTCGCCGAGCTCGGCACGCTCACCTTCGAAGCGCCGGACATCGAGCGTTTTCCGGCGCTCCGCCTGGCCCGCGAGGTCCTTGCCGCCGGCGGCAGCGGCGGCACCGTGCTCAATGCCGCCAATGAGATTGCGGTCGAGGCCTTTCTCGCCGGCAGGATCGGCTTCCTCGCCATTGCCGATCTGGTCGATGCGACCCTCCAGGCAAGCGCCGGTCTGCTCGGGCTGCCGCGCCGCGGTGTTGAAGACGTGCTCGCCATCGATGCCGAGGCGAGGGCATCGGCCCGCTCGCTCCTGGCGCGGTTTGCATAAGCCGGCAGGGCGGGCTAAGAAGGGTCAAATTTCAAGGATAACCCCCACTTATGGATACGATATTTCAGCTTGCCGGCTTCGGCGATGCCGTACTCGGTTATCTCCTTCCCTTCCTGTTCGTGCTCACCGTGGTGGTGTTTGTCCACGAGCTCGGCCACTTCCTGGTGGCCCGTTGGTGCGGAGTTGCGGTCAAGACCTTTTCGATCGGTTTCGGTCCGGAGATTGCTGGATTCAACGACCGCCACGGCACCAGGTGGCGATTGTCCTGGATCCCGCTTGGCGGCTACGTGAAATTCATCGACGACGACAACGCCGCAAGCGCAGGCCAGAAGTCGCTCGACGAGTTGTCGCCCGAAGAGCGGGCACGGAGCTTCCAGTCAAAGCCGTTAGCAGCCCGTGCGGCCGTGGTCGCCGCCGGTCCGATCGCCAATTTCATCCTGGCGATCGTGATCTTTACGGCAATCTTTTCCCTGTTCGGCGAGCGCATCACCGCAGCCAAAGTCGATATCGTCAATCCGGGCAGTGCCGCCGAGCGCGCCGGTTTCCTGCCGGGCGACCGGGTGGTCAGCATCGACGGGAAGACCATCGAGAGCTTCGGTGAAATGCAGCGCATCGTCGGCACGAGCCCCGACCAGCCGCTTCATTTCGTGGTCGATCGCAATGGGCAGACCGTGGAGCTTACCGCGACTCCCGAGCGCAAGGAGATCACCGACCATTTCGGCAACGTCATTCGACTCGGGCTTCTCGGAATTCAGCGGAGCGCTTCTCCCGAAGATTGGACGCTGAAGCGCCACGATCCGTTGACCGCGTTCGGCATGGCGCTCAAAGAATCCTACTTCGTCATCTCCCGGTCCCTTGGCTACCTCTACGACGTGGTGACGGGTCGGGAGGCCGCGGACCAGTTGGGCGGTCCGATTCGAATCGCCCAAGTCTCCGGACAGGTCGCCAGCGCGGGTTTTGTTGCGCTGCTCAATTTAGCCGCCATCATTTCTGTCAGTATTGGACTGCTAAACTTGTTCCCAATACCGATGCTCGATGGCGGTCATCTTCTGTTTTACGGCATTGAGGCGATCAGGGGCCGGCCGTTGAGCGAAAGCACGCAAGAAATCGGCTTCCGAATTGGGCTCGCTTTTGTGCTCATGCTGATGATCTTTGCAACCTGGAATGACTTGATTCACTTGAAGTTTTTGTGAGAGTAGAGGCTGTGAGCCGTGGTTTTGGCGGGGGCCCTTTGGGCCCCCGTCGGCACACTGAGGCCGGAATCAAAAATCGGCCACAAAAGGTGGCCAGTTTCAGGTCCTAAGCCGTAGCGGCGGCGGGGATCGGCTTGAGGGGAAGACACCAGCAATGGTGCGGTGGACGTTGGTCAGAGGGCTGCTCGCGGCCCTCCTTGTGTTGAGTACCGTCCCGCTCTCGCTGGGTCTTAGCGCGAGCTTTGGCGATTTTTCCGCGCATGCCCAAGGCGTCATCCAAGTCATTCAGGTTGAGGGCAACAAACGCGTGGAACCGGAGACGGTCCGCTCGTATCTCACCTTCTCCACCGGCGATGCTTACGACCCCGCGCAAATAGACGCATCGCTGAAAGCGCTGTTTGCCACCGGCCTGTTCCAGGACGTGCGCATCAGGCGTGAAGGCTCGACCATCGTCATCATCATCGTCGAGAACCCGATCGTGAGCCGGGTCGCCTTCGAGGGAAACAGAGAGATTGAGGACGACACGCTCGCCTCGGAAGTGCAGCTCAAGGCGCGCGCGGTCTATACGCGTGCCCGCGTTCAGGCCGACGTGCAGCGCATCCTCAACCTCTACCGCCGCCAAGGCCTCTATGCCGCCCAGGTCGATCCCAAGATCATCAATCTCGATGCCAACCGCATCGATGTGGTGTTCGAGATCAACGAAGGTCAGGCGACCAAAGTCCGCGCCATCAACTTCATCGGCAATGCCGCCTTCAGCGATTTGCAGCTTCGCTACGTGATCTCGACCACCCAGACCACCATCCTCAGCTTTCTCAAAGGCACCAACATTTACGATCCGGATCGGCTCAATCTCGACCGCGAATTGGTGAGGCAATTCTACATGAAGAGCGGCTACGCCGATGTCCGCGTGGTCTCGGCGACCGCCGACCTCGATCGCGACGGCCGCGGCTTCTTCATCACCTTCACCATCGAGGAGGGGGAGCGGTACCGCTTCGGCGTCATCGATATCGAAAGCGCCTTGCCGTCGCTCAATGTCGAGGCTCTGCGGGGATATACCCTGACCAGAAGCGGCCGCGTGTTCAATTCCGAGAAGGTGGAGAAGACGATTGAAGCGCTGACCATCGGGGTTTCCGAGCAAGGCTATGCTTTCGGTCAAGTCAAGCCGCGCCTCGACCGCGACCCGTCGACCGCTACCATGAACATTGTCTACGTCATCGACGAGGGCCCGAGGGTTTACATCGAGCGCATCAACATCGTCGGCAATTTCCGCACCGAGGACGGCGTGATCAGACGCCAGTTTCGTCTGGCCGAAGGCGATGCCTTTAACCGTCTGCTGGTCGAAGCAGCGCGGAAGAGACTGCGCGCGCTCGGCTTCTTCAAGACAGTCGAGGTCGAGACCGAACCTGGCAGCTCGCCCGACCGGGTCGTCGTCGTGGTCAAGGTGCTAGAGCAGCCGACCGGCGAGCTGTCCTTCGGTGCCGGCTACTCCACCAGTGAAGGCGTCATCGGCGACGTCAGCATCACCGAACGCAACCTGATGGGCAAAGGCCAGTATGTCAGGCTTGGCTTCTCCGGCAGCCTTGAGCGGGCCCAGGTGGATTTCAGCTTTACCGAACCCTATTTTCTCGACCGCAACCTCGCCGCGGGTTTCGACCTCTTCCACAAAGAGGTGGATTTGACCAATGTGGCCTCGTTCAAGCAGCGCAGCACCGGCGGCAATCTCCGCTTGGGCTTTCCGATCGCCGACAACACTCAGATGGGTTTGCGCTATCGGTTCGAGCAGGAAGATATTTTCGATGTGTCCAACAACGCGTCTTTGGCCGTCAAGGAATCCGAGGGTGTTTCCAACACCTCGAGCGTGGGCTTTACCATCGCCTATGACACGCGAAACTTGCCGCAGTCGCCTACCAGCGGCTATTTCACCTCGTTCTCACAGGACTTTGCCGGTGTCGGCGGGGACGTGCAGTACCTCAGGTCGGTCGTCGACGCTCGGGGCTACTATCCGATCACCAACAAAATTACCTTGGTCGGCAGGGCGCAGGGTGGCTCGATCACCGGCTGGGGCGGCCAGGACGTCCGCTTGACGGATCTGTTTTTCAAGGGCGGCGAAACGATCCGCGGCTTTGAGCGGGCAGGTTACGGGCCGCGCGACGCGTGCGAAAGCCCAACCACCCATGACCGTGTCGACAATTGTACGCGGGACTCGCTCGGCGGTCAGCTGTTCTGGGCCACCACGGCGGAGGTGAGGTTCCCCTTCCCATACGTCCCCGATAGTCTTGGCATGCAGGGCGCTATCTTTGTCGATGCCGGTTCGTTGTGGGATCCAAGCCAAATTGCGGTGGACGCGATCTACCCAGCCCCTCCCAAGGGGGAGGGCAGCTTCATCTTCGACAGCGCCGAGATGCGCCTCTCGACCGGATTCAGCATCATTTGGCAATCGCCGCTCGGCCCCCTCCGGGCGGATATCGCGCAGGCCCTGCTTAAGGCCGATTTCGACAAGACCGAACTCTTCCGCTTCGGCGCTTCGACGAACTTCTAATTGAAGCGATTTCCCGTTATGGCTTCGCGTCATGCTCATGTCGCGGCGCTCGCCGCTGAGAATTTGATGGAACATCCAGGTTTCTTCGAGCGGGCCGGGCCCTTCTCCTTGGGAGCTGTCGCCCAGGCCACCAGTGCCGCGGCGGCCAACGGCGCCGATCTCGATCATCCCATCAGGGATGTCAGGCCCCTCGACAGCGCGAGCCAAGGCGACCTCTCATTTCTCGACAATCCGAAATATCTCCCGCTATTCGCCGCCACCGCCGCGAGCGCCTGCCTGGTCGCTCCGAAATTTGCCGCCCAAGCCCCCGCCGGCACCGCGTGCCTCGTGACTCCGGAGCCCTATCGGGCCTTCGCCCGAGCGTTGCTCCTGTTTTATCCCGATGCCCTGAAACCTAAGGCCGCGCTTACCGGCGGCAGCGACCGTTCGCCCCTGATCCACCCGAGCGCGTCGCTCGAGCCGGGCTCAGTCGTGGAGCCAGGAGCGGTGGTCGGGCCCGAAGCCCGGATCGGACGCGGCACCACCATCGCCGCCGGCAGCGTGATCGGCTACCGCGTGCATATCGGCCGCGACGGCTATATTGGCCCGAATGCCACGGTCACCCACGCCCTGGTCGGTAACCATGTTACCATCCACGCCGGGGTAGCCATCGGTCAGGACGGGTTCGGTTTTGCGATGAGCAAGACCGGCCATCTGAAAGTGCCCCAAATCGGCCGCGTCATCATCCAGGACGGCGTGGAAATCGGCGCCAACACGACGATCGACCGGGGAGCCTTGCGCGACACGGTGATCGGGGAAGGCACCAAAATTGATAATCTCGTGCAAATCGGGCACAACGTGGTGATTGGAAGACATTGCATCATCGTGGCCCAAACCGGTATTTCGGGCAGCGCGGAACTCGGCGATTTCGTGGTCCTCGGTGGCCAGGTCGGCGTCGTGGGCCATGTCAAGATCGGCGCCGGCGCGCAGATTGCGGCGAGCAGCAACGTCCGCGGCGATGTGCCTCCGGGCGTTCGGTGGGGTGGGACCCCGGCCAAGCCCGTGCGGCTCTGGTTCCGGGAGCTCACGCTGTTGCAAAGGCTTGCCGAACGCAAGGATTTGAAGCTTGATCAGGGCGAAGGTGGCAGCGGGACCGGCGAGTAGCCCGGCCCGGCGTCCCTCGATCCAAGGAGTTGGTTTTCATGAATGAGAGCGGAGTGAAGGCGAAGCTCGGGAAGGCGGAGATCACCGACATCCTGAAACTTTTGCCGCATCGCTATCCCTTTCTGATGGTCGACCGCATCGTCGACATGGACGGCGATCATTCCGCCATGGGCATCAAGAACGTCACCGCCAACGAGCCGTATTTCCAGGGCCATTTCCCCGGCAATCCCGTCATGCCCGGAGTGCTGTTGATCGAGGGCATGGCGCAAACCGCCGGCGCTCTTTGCATGCGCCATCTCGAGGACTTCAAAGAGCCCCCGCTGGTCTATTTCATGGCCATCGACAAAGCCCGGTTCCGCCGCCCGGTGGTGCCGGGCGATACCGTCCACTACCACGTCCAAAAGATGCGCAACCGCGGACGCGTGTGGCGCTTCCGCGCCCAGGCCCTCGTCGACGGCAACCTCGTCGCCGAAGCCGAGGTGAGCGCCGTGATCGTCGAGACTTAGCCGGGCGAGCATGGCCAACATCCATGCGACCGCTGTGGTCGATCCAAGCGCAAAACTTGGGACCGGAGTTACGATCGGTCCCTTCTGCGTGATCGGACCCGATGTGGAGCTCGGCGACGGCGTCGTGGCCCACTCCCACGCCGTGATCACCGGCCGCACCGTGCTGGGCGCGAATTGCCAAGTCTACCCCTTCGCCTCGATCGGCCAGACGCCCCAGGACGTGAAATATCACGGCGAGCCGAGCACGCTTTCGATCGGCCCGAACACCATCATCCGCGAGCACGTCACCATCAATCCCGGCACCGAGGGCGGCCACATGGCGACCAAGGTGGGCGCCAACTGTCTGTTGATGATCGCCGCCCATGTCGCTCATGATTGCGAGCTCGGCGACAACGTGACTCTGGTCAACGGCGCGACCTTGGGAGGCCACGTCACCATCGGCGACGGCGCCATCATCGGCGGTCTCTCCGCCGTGCATCAATTCGTGCGGATCGGCGCCTACGCGTTCGTCGGCGGCATGTCGGGCATCGCCGCCGATGTCATTCCGTTCGGCATGGCCATCGGCAACCGGGCCAATCTCTACGGCCTCAATATTGTCGGGCTCAAGCGCAAGGGCTTCCCGCGCGAGCAGATCCATGAGCTGCGCCAAGCTTACCGCATGCTATTTTCCAGCGAAGGAACCCTGATGGAGCGGCTGGACGACGTGGAACACATGTTCTCGACCAATCCGCTTGCCAAACAGATCATCGACTTCATCAAGACTCAGTCCGACCGCTCGTTCTGCATACCGAACAATGCCGCAACGCCGAGCCGATGACAGCGCCGCCCCGCCCGTGTCCGATGGGGTGAAGATCGACGGCCCGCTCGGCATCATCGCCGGGCGAGGGCCGCTGCCTTGCGTGCTGGCGGCCTCAGCGGCGGCGCGGGGGCGGCCCTTGCATATCGTCGCCATTCGCGGCGAAGCCCGCGACGAGATCGAGGGCTTTCCGCATACCTGGATCAAGTGGGGCGAGATCGGCAAGATGTTCGCCGCGCTCGACCGCAATGGCTGCGAGGATCTGGTGATCATCGGCGGCGTGAACCGCCCGGATCTCGCCAACGTGCGGTTCGATCTCGGCGCGCTGAAGACCTTGCCGTTCCTGCTCAGCCTCGGCAAAGGCGGCGACGACCACGTGTTGTCGCGGATCGTGCGTTTCTTCGAGGACAAGGGCTATCGGGTGCATGGGGCGGCCGACGTGGCGCCGGAGATCATGGCGGGCGTTGGCAGGCTCGGCGCCAAGGCGCCCTCCGCCGAGGAGCAGGCCGATATCGATATGGCGTTCGATGTGGTGCGGGCGCTCGGCCGCTTCGACGTGGGCCAGGCCGCGGTGGTGGTAAAGGGTCACGTCCTTGCCGTGGAAGCCGCCGAAGGCACCGATGCGATGCTCGCCCGCTGCGCCGAATTGCGCGAAGCAGGCCGGGCGGGCCGGGGCGGACGTGCCGGGGTGCTGGTCAAAGCGCCCAAGCCCGGACAAGAGGAACGCGTCGATATGCCGACCATCGGGCCCGAGACCGTGACCAAGGCAGCTGCGGCCGGTCTCGCCGGCATTGCCGTGGCTGAGCAGGTGTTGATGGCCGAACGCGCGGCGACCATCGCTGCCGCCAATCAGCACGGGCTGTTTCTACTGGGGGTAACGGCGGAAGAGCGCGGCGTCTAGCGCGCGCTCATCGGCACGTAGGTACGCTCGGTCGCGCCGGTATAAAGCTGGCGCGGCCGTCCGATGCGCTGCGAGGGATCCTCGATCATCTCCTTCCACTGGGCGATCCAGCCGACCGTGCGCGCGATGGCGAACAACACGGTGAACATGTCGGTCGGGAAGCCGAGCGCCTTCAGGGTGATGCCGGAATAGAAGTCGATATTGGGGTAGAGCTTCTTCTGGACGAAATAGTCGTCCGACAGCGCGATGCGCTCGAGCTCCATCGCCACTTTCAAGATCGGATCGTCGCCATGGCCGACCGCGTCGAGCACCTCATGGCAGGTCTTCTGCATGATCTTGGCCCGCGGGTCGTAGTTCTTATAGACGCGGTGACCGAAGCCCATCAGCCGGAACGGGTCGCTCTTGTCTTTGGCGCGCTTGAGGTATTCGGGGATGCGGTCGACCGTGCCGATCTCCTGGAGCATTTCCAGCGCCGCCTCGTTGGCGCCGCCATGGGCCGGACCCCACAGACAGGCGATGCCGGCCGAGATGCAGGCGAACGGATTGGCGCCGGACGAGCCGGCCAGCCGTACCGTCGAGGTCGATGCGTTCTGCTCATGGTCGGCATGGAGGATGAAGATGCGCCGCATGGCGCGCGCGAGGACGGGATTGACCTTGTATTCCTCGCACGGCACGGCGAAGCACATATGCAGGAAATTGGCCGAGTATTCGAGCTCGTTCCGGGGATACACGAAGGGCTGGCCGATCGAATATTTGTAGGCCATCGCGGCGATGGTCGGCATCTTCGCGATCATGCGAATGCTCGCCATCTCGCGCTGCTCCGGATCCTTGATGTCGATCGAGTCGTGATAGAAGGCCGACAGCGCGCCGACCACGCCGACCATGACCGCCATCGGATGCGCGTCCCGCCGGAACCCGGTATAGAACCGTGTCATCTGCTCATGCACCATGGTGTGCATGGTGATGCGATGCGTGAAATCGGCGAATTGCTCATCGGTGGGAAGCTCGCCGTAGAGCAGCAGATAGCAGGTCTCGAGGAAGGTGCCGTGCTCGGCGAGCTGATCGATCGGGTAGCCGCGATAGAGCAGGATGCCTTTGTCGCCGTCGATGAAGGTGATCTTCGACTCGCAGCTCGCCGTCGAGGTGAAGCCCGGGTCGTAGGTGAAGCAGCCGGTGTCCTGGTAGAGCGAATTGATGTCGATGACATCGGGACCCAGCGTGCCCTTGCGGATCGGCAGATCGAAGCGCGCGCCGTCGATCGAGACCGATGCCTCGGCGGCGGCCGACGCGCGAAGATTTTCTGCGACGCTCATCTAAAAGCTCCTCTGACCATCCTGAGGGAGGCGGCTCGTTGGAACGCAGTACAATAGCATTCCTAGCGAACACGTTTATTGCAGTGCCACATAATCGCGCCGATTGTGCCGCGGTGCAACAACTGGACTTGCTTAAATGTTAAGCAGAATTGGTTGCATGCACCTGATCCCGGATGCGGGCAAGCGATTCCTCTCGGCCCAGCACCTCAAGCACATCGAAGATACCTGGGGACGTTGACCGGCCGGTTAAAGCGGCCCGCAGCGGCTGAGCCGCCTTGCCGAGTTTCTGGCCCGTTTCCTCGGCAAAGCCGCGCACGGCAGCCTCGAGAGTGGCCGCGGCCCACGGCTCGGCCCGTTCGAGCCGCGGCAGGAGGGCAGCCAGCATCTCCCGCCCGGGCGCATCCAGAACCTTGCTCGCCGGCCCATCGAGCGCAATCGGCCTCTTGGCGAACAGAAAGGCGGCGTTGTCGAGCAGCTCGACCAGCGTCTTGGCTCGCTCCTTCAGTCCCGACATGGCGCGCGCCAATTTGCCCCAGCCATCCTTGCCGATCTGGTCGAGCGGTGTGGCGCCGCCGGGAAGCTCGGGGATCAGCGTCTTGAGGCGCTGCACGATCTCGGCGTCCGGCGTGGCGCGGAGATAGTGACCGTTCAGATTCTCGAGCTTGGCGAAGTCGAACCGTGCCGCCGAGCGGCCGATTGCGTCGAGATCGAACCATTGGATCATCTCGTCCGTCGACATGATCTCGGCATCGCCATGACTCCAACCGAGCCTGACCAGATAATTGCGGAGCGCGGCGGGTAGATAGCCCATCGCGCGATAGGCTTCGACGCCGAGCGCGCCGTGCCGCTTCGACAGCTTGGCGCCGTCTGGTCCGTGGATCAGCGGCACATGCGCGTAGACCGGCGTGTCCCAGCCGAGCGCCTTGAAAATTTGCGACTGGCGCGCGGCATTGGTGAGATGATCGTCGCCGCGGATAACATGGGTGATGCCCATGTCGTGGTCGTCGACCACCACGGAAAGATTATAGGTGGGGGAGCCGTCGCTGCGCAGGATCACCAGATCGTCGAGATCCTTGTTGGCGAACACGACGCGGCCCTGAACCCGGTCCTCGATCACCGTCTCGCCGTCGCGAGGCGCCTTGAACCGGATCGCCGGTTCGATCCCAGGCGGCGCTTCGGATGGATCGCGCTGGCGCCAGGTGCCGTCATAGACGGGCGGGCGACCCTCGGCGCGAGCCTTGTCGCGCATGGCCTGAAGCTCGGCCGGGCTCGCATAGCAGCGATAGGCGTTGCCCTGCGCCAGCAGCTGCTCGGCGATCTGGCGATGGCGCTCCGCCCGCGTGAATTGATAGACCGGCTCGCCGTCCCAATCGAGTTCGAGCCAGCGCAAGCCATCGAGAATAGCCAGGACCGCACCCTCGGTGGAGCGGGCCTGGTCGGTGTCCTCGATGCGCAGCAGCATCTTGCCGCCGGTGTGCTTGGCATAGAGCCAATTGAACAGCGCGGTCCGCGCGCCGCCGATATGCAGATAGCCGGTCGGCGAAGGAGCAAAACGCGTGATGACCTGATCGCTCATGGGCGCGAGGGCGGGTTCTCGTTGGGGACTAGGGGCGGACGCGGGCGTGATGTAGCATAGGGGCCGATGCGGGGTAAGGGCAGGGCAGGAGGCCGTCACTGCCGGTTCTGAGCGTCGTCGATGCCGGACCGGGACGAACCAGGGTGGAGGAGCGACGATCGCGCCCACTCGCGGCGCCGGGAGGGAGTCCTCGCGGCGTTTCTGAGAGCATCGGCGCGTGCGCTCGAAGCCGAGCAGGACCGCTGGTTCCTCTGGTTGCCGGTGCTGTTCGCCGGCGGGGTCATCGCTTATTTCGCTCTTGCCGATGAGCCCGAGCCGAGAGTTGCCGCAGCGCTTGTGCTCGGCAGCCTAGGACTGTGCTTGGCCTTCAGACATGCGCCGCTTGGCTTGTGCCTCGGCGGTGCGATCCTTGCCTTCGCTTCGGGCTTCGCCACCGCCAAGCTGCGCACCGAGCTGGCGCGGGCGCCCGTGCTCGCGCACGAGCTTCGCTATGTCAGCGTCGCCGGGTTCATCGAGGCCCATGAACTCCGCGACAAGGGTCGAGCACGGCTGACCTTGAGGGTTCTCTCCCTAGGCGTGCTGGCGCCGGACCAGCGCCCTTATCGCCTGCGCGTGAGCCTGCCGGCCGGCGATGCCGCGAGCGCACGGATCGGCGAGGCTGTCACGCTGCGGGCGACGCTTCAGCCGCCGCCCGAGCCTGTCGAGCCCGGCGGTTTCGATTTCGGGCGCCAGGCCTGGTTCGCGCGGCTCGGCGCCACCGGCTACGCCACGAGCAAAGTCGCCGCCATCGAGGAGGCACCCGCCACGCCGTGGGACTTGTCGGCCTGGGCCCAAGTCGACGCCGTCAGAGCCGCGGTCAATACCCGCATCAGGACCGCGTTGCCGGGAGAGACCGGTGAGATCGCCGCCGCTCTCATCACCGGGGAGCGGGGCGGCATCTCCGAGGAGGTAACCCAGGCCATGCGCGATTCAGGCCTCGCCCACATCCTCTCGATCTCGGGCCTGCACATGGTCATCATGGCGGGAACCGTGTTCTGGCTGGTGCGCGCGCTGCTCGCCCTCGTGCCCGCCTTGGCCCTCCGCTACCCGATCAAGAAATGGGCCGCCGCTTCGGCGCTTGCCGCGGCGACCTTCTATCTCGCGTTGTCGGGAGCCGCCGTGCCCACGGTGCGCTCGTGGATCATGATGAGCATCGTGCTGATCGCGGTCATGCTCGACCGGCCGGCGCTCACCATGCGCAACGTCGCGCTGGCGGCGCTCGCCATTCTGATCGTCGCCCCGGAGTCGCTGTTCGACCCGAGCTTCGAAATGTCGTTTGCCGCGGTGATCGCGCTCGTCGCGCTCTATGAGTGGCTCTCCGCGCGGGGGCGCCGAAGCCTGCACGATGTCAGCCCGGCATGGGCCGCGTTGCGCCGAGGCGCGAGCCTCGTGGGCGGTGCAGCCGCCACCACGCTGGTCGCCAGCGCGGCCATTGCGCCTTTTGCGGTCTATCACTTTCATCGCATGACCCATTTTGGCCTGATCGCCAATCTCGTGGCGGCGCCGCTCGTCAGCCTACTGATCATGCCGATGGCGCTGGTGAGCCTGCTGGCCATGCCGTTCGGTCTCGAAGCCTGGCCGCTCAAGGCCATGGGGCTTGGCATCGAGATCATGGTCGCCACCGGCAGCTGGGTCGCGTCGTTTCCCGGCGCGGTCTCGGTCCTGCCGCAAATCTCCGGCTCCGCGCTGGTCCTCATGGTCCTTGGCGGATTATGGCTTTGCCTGTGGCAAACGCGCACGCGAGCGCTCGGCCTGGTGATCGCTGCGGCCGGGCTCGCGCTCGCGCCTCAGGCCGAGCGCCCCGATGTGCTGATCGAGCGCGAAGGCGCCACGGCAGCACTTAGGTCCGGGAACGGCAATCTCGTCTTTCCGCCGGCCACCGCGGCCGGCTACAGCGTCGACAATTGGCTGCTGGCCGACGGCGATGAGCGCGACGCCGCTTCGGTCGCGGATGCAGGCGTCTTCCGCTGCGATCAGCTCGGCTGCATCGGTATGGTCAAGGGCAAGACGGTGGCGCTCGTCCGCCATCCCGGCGCGCTCGAGGAGGATTGCCGCCTGGCCGACATCGTCATTGCGCCGTTCACCGTCGGCAAGAAATGCCGGGCCGCGCGCGTGATTGTCGACCGGCGCATGTTGAAAGCATACGGCGCCCACGCGCTCTATATCGAGGGTCTGTCGATCAGGACCGAAACGGTCGCCGCCGCGCGCGGACACCGGCCCTGGGCTCCCGACCGCGTCATCGTCGAAATGGCGCGTCAGTTATCCCCTGGACCGGCTGACGCCCGCGATGACGATGATGAGGCGGCGGCCTCCGGCCGACGCTTGGATGATCCCGAGCGGTAAAGCCTAGTAGCGGCGGATCAGGCCGACCAGCCGCCCCTGCACGCGCACGCGGTCGGGGCCGAAGATGCGCGTCTCGTAGGACGGATTGGCGGCTTCGAGCGCGATGGAGTTGCCGCGCCGGCGCAAGCGCTTGAGCGTCGCTTCCTCCTCGTCGACCAGCGCCACGACGATGTCGCCGTTACTGGCGTCCTCGCATTTCCTGACGATGATGGTGTCGCCCTCGAGGATGCCGGCCTCGATCATCGAATTGCCTTTGACCTCGAGCGCGTAATGCTCGCCCTTGGAGAGCAGTTCAGGCGGCACCTCGATGGTCGAGAGCCTGGTCTGGATCGCTTCGACCGGCACGCCGGCGGCGATGCGGCCCATCACCGGCACGCTCACGGTCTGGGGCAGGCTCTCGCCCTCGGCCACCTGGGGAACGCGCCCCAAACTGCCTTCGATCACGCTCGGGGAGAAGCCGCGGGAGCGCTGCGCCAAAGGCTGCGGCACCGAGTTGGGCAGCCGCACGATCTCCATGGCCCGGGCCCGATGGGGCAGCCGGCGCACGAAGCCGCGCTCCTCGAGCGCGGTGATCAGCCGGTGGATGCCGGACTTGGACTTGAGGTCCAGCGCTTCTTTCATTTCATCGAAGGAGGGGGGCACGCCCGTCTCCTTCAACCGCTCATGGATGAACATGAGAAGCTCTTTTTGCTTCGATGTGAGCATCTGGTCCCCTTGGAGCGGTTGTGCTTTTGTTCGACGCCTTAACGATTCGAGCGCCCGCTTGTACAAATCATGAACATTTTATCTGTTCTGTTTGTGTTCTGCAAGGGGGAATACCACGAGATGCGGTAGGCGCGCCGCAAGAGCCGACCTGGCGCGATTCGGGTTTCCGGCGCCTTAACCGCGATCGAAGGGGATGATCCTGACGCGGGCCCCCTCGGGCAGGGCCGGCGCATAGGCCGCCCTGACGATCAAGCAATCGGCCCTGACGAGCGCCGCCACCAGGGAGGAGTCCTGCGAGGGCAGCGGGCGCACGACCCGCGTGCCGTCCTCTCGCCACTCCGAGAGCGCCCGCATGTAGTGCTCGCGCGCGCCATTGGCCTCGATCGCCTCGCCAAGCACGGCCTCGGGTTCGGGGCGCGCGGCCTCGGCAACGCCGAGCATCCGGTCGATCATCGGCAGCAGGAAGACATGGGCGCAGATCAGCGCCGAGACCGGGTTTCCCGGCACGCCGAGCACGCGCTGCTCGCTCATCCGGCCAAACAGCAAGGGCTTTCCCGGCCGCATGGCGATCTTCCAGAAATCGAGCTCGAGCCCCTCCGACTTCAGCGCGGTCGCCACCAGGTCGCGCTCGCCGACCGAGGCGCCGCCGATGGTGAGGAGGATATCGGCGGCCTTGCCCGCACGGGCCAGCGTCACGATGCTCTCGAGCGTGTCCTTGGCGATGCCCAGCGGCATCGCTTCGCCGCCATGGGCCTCGACCAGCGCGGCAATGCCAAGCGGGATCGACGATACGATCTCATCCGGCGCAAGCTCGGAGCCGGCGGGCACCACCTCGTCGCCGGTGGCGAGGATCGCGATCTTGGGCCTCCGCCTGACCGGCAACTCGGCATGGTTCATGGCGGCGGCGAGCATCAGCTCGCGCGGGCCGAGCCTGGTCCCGGCCGCGAGCAGGACCTCGCCCTCGGAAAAGTCCTGACCGCGCGGGCGGATATGCGGGACGGGGCTTAGCTCCTTGACCGTGACCTGACCTCGGACCTCATCGGCGTTCTCCTGAATGACGATGGTGTCGGCGCCGTCGGGGACCGGCGCGCCGGTGAAGATGCGCACCGCCTCGCCGCGTCCCACGCTGCCTCGATAACCGGCGCCGGCGGCGGCTTGCCCGACCAGTTTCAGCGTCGCGGGCAGGGCTGCCATGTCTGCCGCGCGGACGGCATAGCCGTCCATGGCCGAAGCATCGAACGGCGGTTGGGTGAGCCGCGCGGCGAGGTCCTCTGCCAGCACGCGCCCGCGCCCGCGATCGAGCGTCACGCGCTCGGTCTCGAGCGGCGTCAAATCCCTCGTCACGCGCTCAAGGGCTTCGGCAACGGAGAGCAGAGCCATAGCTCCTCAGCGGCGAAACGTGCCGGAGCGGCCGCCGGTCTTTTCCACCAGGCGAATATCGGAGAACGACATCGCCCGATCGACCGCCTTGCACATGTCGTAGATGGTGAGGCAAGCGACCGAGACGGCGACCAGCGCCTCCATCTCCACGCCGGTCTTGGCGTCGACCTTCGCGGTTGCCGTCACGCGCAACCCGGCCGGATCGCGCGACGGCTCGAACTCGACCGTCACCTCAGACAGGGGCAGGGCATGGCAGAGCGGGATCAGCTCGTGGGTCCGCTTGGCGGCCATGATCCCGGCGATGCGGGCGGTGGCCAGCACGTCGCCCTTGGGCGCTTGCCCGGCCAAGATCAGCTCGAGCGTGGCCGGCGCCATGGCGACGAAGCCCTCGGCCCGCGCTGTGCGCGAGGTGACCTCCTTGGCCGAGACATCGACCATGCGGGCCTCGCCCTTGTCGTTGAGATGGCTGAGCCGCGCCGTCATTGCGCCGCCTCCGCTTGGGCCGGCGACCCTGTCAGCAGCGCGCGGGTCGCCGCGGCGACGTCGCTCTGCCGCATCAGGCTCTCGCCCACCAGAAAGGCCCGCACACCCGCGCGCGCCAGCCGCTCCAGATCGGCATGAGCGAAGATGCCGCTCTCGGCGATGACCATGCGATCGGGCGGCACCATCGGCGCCAGGCGCTCGGTGGTGGCAAGCGTGGTGACAAAACTCTTGAGGTCGCGGTTGTTGATGCCGATGAGCTCGGTGTCGAGCTTGAGCGCCCGGGCAAGCTCGGCCTCGTCATGCACTTCGGCGAGCACGTCCATGCCGAGATCGGCCGCCGCCTTGGCCAGGTCTCGCGCCGTGGCGTCGTCGACCGCCGCCATGATGATGAGGATGCAATCGGCGCCGAGCGCGCGCGCCTCCACCACCTGGTAGGGGTCGATCATGAAATCCTTGCGCAGGACGGGGAGGGCGGTCGCCTCGCGGGCGGCGGTCAAATAATCGGGGCGTCCTTGAAAGGAGGGCGTGTCGGTCAATACCGACAGGCAGGCGGCGCCGCCCATTTCGTAAGCACGCGCCAGCGCCGGTGGATCGAACTCGGCGCGGATCAGGCCCTTCGACGGACTCGCTTTCTTGATCTCGGCGACGAGGCCGAATTGGCCATTGGCGATGCGCGACCGCACCGCATCGGCGAACGGCCGCACCGCCGGCTGAGCCTCGGCGCGAGCACGCAGGGCGCCGCTATTGACCGACGCCTTGGCGGCTTCGACCTCTTTGCGCTTATAGGCGAGGATGGTGTCGAGCACCTGGGCCATCGGCTCAGACTTTATCATGGCTGAGCTTAACGAGCGCTTCGAGCACGGCTTTGGCTTTGCCGCTGTCGATCGACTGCGCGGCGAGCGCCACGCCGTCGCGCAGCGTCTTTGCCTTGCCCGCGACCAACAGCGCCGCCGCCGCATTCAAGAGCACGATATCGCGGAACGGACCTTGGTTTCCTCCCAGCACCGCGCGGATATGGGCGGCGTTCTCGGCCGCATCGCCGCCGATCAGATCCTCAGGCTTCGCTTGCGGCAGCCCGGCATTCTTCGGCGAGATGTTGAAGGTCGAGATCGTGCCGCGGTCGAGTGCCGCCACATGGCTGATGGTAGTGGTGGTGAGTTCGTCCAGACCGTCGGCGCCATGAACCACCCAGGCTCGTTCCGCCCCTAATCGCCCCAGCACCTGGGCGATGGGTTCGACCAGCGCTTCGCTGAACACGCCCAGGATCTGATATTTCGCTCCCGCTGGATTGGTAAGCGGACCGAGCAGATTGAAAATGGTGCGGGTGCCGAGCTCACGCCGCACTTTGGTCACGTGCCGCATGGTGGGGTGATGGACCGGCGCGAACATGAAGCCGAGCCCGCTGCCCTCGATGCATTTGGTGATGGTCTCGGGCTCGCACTCGATATTGATGCCGAGCGCCGCAAGCACGTCGGCCGAGCCCGAGCGCGAGGAGATCGACCGGTTGCCGTGCTTGGCGACCGGCACGCCCGCGCCGGCCACCACGAACGCGACACAGGTGGAGATATTGTGCGTGCCCTTGGCGTCGCCGCCGGTGCCGCAGGTATCGATGGCGCCTTCGGGTGCGCGCACCTTGATGGCGCACGCCCGCATAGCCCGGGCGGCCCCGGTGATTTCGTCGATCGTCTCGCCGCGTGCGCGCATCCCCATCAGCAGCGCGCCGATTTGCGCGTCGGTCGCGGCGCCCGACATGATCAGCGCGAACGTGTCGGCCGCTTCGGTCTCGCTGAGGGTCTCGCCTTGCGCCACCTTGCGGAGGACTGGGCCGAGATCCGCAAGCGCAGCAGGGCTTGCGGGCGCTGGGCTAGAGGGCACCGGCCGCTTCTCTGTGGGCCGCGCCGCGCGCCCGCCCGACGCGGGCAAGGTCGAGGAAGTTCGAAAGCAGTTGATGGCCGTGCTCGGAGGCGATGCTTTCGGGATGGAACTGCACGCCGTGCACCGGATAGCGTTTGTGTTGCAGGCCCATGATCACGCCGTCGGCAGTCTCGGCGGTAATCTCCAGCGCGTCCGGCAGGCTGTCGCGTTCGACCACCAGCGAATGATAGCGCGTGGCCGAGAAATCCTGCGCGATGCCGGCAAACACGCCCTTGCCGGTGTGATGCACTTTCGACAGCTTGCCATGCATCAGGGTGGGGGCGCGCACCACGCGGCCGCCATAGACCTGGCCCATGGCCTGATGGCCGAGGCAGACGCCGAGGATCGGCACCACCGGTCCGGCGCGGGCAATCAGCTCGAGGCAGATGCCGGCCCGGTCCGGATCGCAGGGCCCCGGCGACAGCACGATGGCCTCGGGAGCCTCGGCCAGCACGTCGTCCACGGTCACCTTGTCGTTGCGGTAGACGCGGGTCGACGCGCCCAATTCGCCGAGGAAATGGACGAGGTTGTAGGTAAAGCTGTCGTAGTTATCGATCAGCGTCAGCATGGCGTGGTGTTACGCTTGTGGCCCGCGCCCCGTCAAGACGTGAGGCAAGCGGCCCGCGGCCGCTCTAGACGCGCAAATCCCTGGGCGACACGAACAGGTTCAGCGTCCCGCTATTGACGCTAACGCTCTTCCACAACCCGCTGACGAAATTGATCACCGCCAGGCCGGCGGTCGGATATTTCGTCCTGAGACGATCCCGGAAATGCTTTGGGCCCGAGCCCACCAGATCGAGCGCGAAGGCCTGGATCTCGGGGTTGTGGCCGACCATCATGACGCGGTTCGCCCCCGGTTGAATGCCATGCAGCATCTCCAGCATCTCCTCGGGGCTGGCATGATAAAGCGCATCGACATAGACGATCTTGGGTTCGACCCGAAGCTCGGGCAAGACCAGATCGAGCGTGTCGCGCGTCCGCCGCGCCGACGAGCACAGCACCAGCTCGGGATCGATGCCGCGTTCGGCCATGGCCTTTCCCATCAGCGGCGCGTCGGTGACGCCACGCGTAGCCAGCGGCCGCTCGCGGTCGGGCAGCGCGGGGTTGCTCCAGCTCGATTTCGCGTGGCGGAGTAGCGAGAGGGTCAGCATCATTGACCGCGCTTGGCGCGCGCGGCGAAGCGCACGGCTTCGTCGGCGGCCTTGAACAGCGCGCGCGCCTTGCTCACGCACTCGGCCTGCTCACGTTCCGGCACCGAGTCGGCGACGATGCCGGCGCCGGCCCGCACATACATCGTGCCGTCCTTGACCACTGAAGTTCGGAGCACGATGCAGCTATCCATCTCGCCGCCGGCCGAGAAATATCCGACGCAGCCGGCATAAGGTCCGCGCGCCTCGTCTTCGAGCTCATCGATGATCTCCATGGCACGGACCTTGGGCGCGCCCGACACCGTGCCGGCCGGGAAGCCCGCCATCAACGCATCGACGGCATCGAAGTCGCCCGCGAGCGTGCCCTTCGACATTCGACACGATATGGATCACCTGGCTGTAATATTCGAGGAAGAACGAGTTGGTGACGCGCACGCTGCCCAATTCGGCGACCCGGCCGACATCGTTGCGGCCGAGATCGAGCAGCATGAGGTGTTCGGCCCGCTCCTTGGCATCGGCGAGCAGCTCGATGGCCAGTGCCTTGTCTTCTTCCGGGCTCGCCCCGCGCGGTCGCGTGCCGGCGATCGGCCTGATGGTGACTTGGCCGTCGCGGACCCTGACCAGAATCTCGGGGCTCGACCCCACCACGGCGAACCCGCCGAAATTCAAATAATAGAGGAAGGGCGATGGATTGACCCGCCGCAGCGCGCGGTACAGTGCGAACGAGGGCAGCGTGAAGGGCGCCTCGAAGCGCTGGCTCAACACCACCTGGAAAATGTCTCCCGCGGCGATGTAGTCCTGGGCGCGTTTGACCTTTGCCATATAGGCCTTGGCATCGGTGGTCGCCTTGGGCTCCGGATGCGCCGCGCTCAAATCGGGCTCGCCGGCGTGGGGCAGAGGCTGCTCAAGCCGCTCCAGAGCGAGGTTCAGCCGGTCGGCCGCCCGCGCGTAAGCGGCCTTGGCGCTGACCCCGGGTGCGGGCCTGACCGGCGTCACCACCGTCATCTCGTCTTTGACGCTGTCGAAGATGACGATCAGCATCGGGCGCACCAGAATGCTGTCGGGCAGTCCCAGCTGGTCGGGCTTCTCGCCGGGCAGATGCTCGATCAGCCGAACCGTGTCGTAGCCCATATAGCCGAAGATGCCCGCCGCCATGGGCGGCAGCTCAGGCGGCAAGGCGATCGCCGACTCAGCCAGCAGCGCGCGCAACGAGGCAAGTGCCGGCAGCGGCGAGGGCGCAAACGCGTCCGGATCGGACTGCGGCGCCCGGTTGATCTCGGCCTTTGCCCCGTCGGCGCGCCAGATGAGATCGGGCTCACAGCCGATGATGGAATAGCGGCCCCGCGTGGCGCCACCTTCGACCGACTCCAACAGGAAGCTGTTCGGCCGATCATGCGCGACTTTCAGCAGGGCCGAGACCGGAGTCTCGAGATCGGCAACGAGACGAGTCCAGGTCACTTGCGGCGCGCCCTCGTCGTAGCGCCGCGCGAAGCTCGGAAAGTCCGGCTCGATCGGGTGGCTTCCGCTTTGCGGCGTGAGCGGCGTGACGGAGGCCTTGGCGGAACTCATGGTTCCTCGCCGCTGCCGATCAGCGTGGCGAGAGCTTGCTGGTTGACGGTGACGCCGTAGCGGGTCTGCAGCGCGCTGAAATATTCGGCGATGGCATCTTCGCTGATGAGCAGTCCGAGCTCACGCTTGAGCCGATCGGCCTCGGCTGCCTCCAGCGGCGGCGGCGGCGTGACCTTGTCGACCTGGAACACGACGCGGCCTTCCTCGACGCCGGACGCGGCCGCGCCGTAGCCCTTCTCGGGCAAGGTGAAGGCCTGCGCCACGGTGGCGGGAAGGATGTACACGGTGATGCCGTCGCGCCTCAAAGGATCGCTGGTTAGGACTTCGACATTGAGGTCCTTGGCGACCTCCTCGAGCGTCTTGCCGCCACTCAAAGCGGTGACCAGGTCCTGGGCGTATTTGGCGACCCGGGTCCGCACCTCGTCGCTCCGCCAGTCTTTGGCGACCTCGTCCTTGACCTGATCGAACGGCTTCAGCTGTTGGGGCACGACACCCAGCACTTCATACCAGACGACGCCGTCATCCTTGGCGTCGATCGGATCGTTCTCGACGCCGGTGTCGGTGGCGAAAGCGGCGTTGAGCAGGTCTTTCTGCGCCGGCAGCGTGACCGTCGAGCCGTCGGGCTTGCGCCCGTCGCGGTCGACCTGGTCGATAAGCTGATAGTCGAGTTTCAGCTTGCTCGCGGCCTCGGACAGCGTCGTTCCCGATGCGAGCTCGTCCTCGATCTTGTCATGGAGATCGAAGATCGCGCCCGACGCCCGCTCCTTGAGGAGTTTGTTCTCGAGCTCGGCTTTCGCCTCTTCAAAGGTCGGAGTCTTGCCGGGCTGGATTTCCGTCACGCGCAGCAACACCACGCCGCCAAGCTTGCCGGTGATCGGCTCGCTCACCTTGTTCGCCTCGAGAGTGAAGACGGCCTCGGCGATGGTGGGATCGGCAAGCTCGATGCGCGCCAGCGTACCGAGATCGATATCCGACTCGTTCAAGCCTCGCTCCTTGGCGAGCGCCACGAAATCGGTGCCGGACTGAATCTTGTCATAGGCCGCCTTGGCGGACTCGAGATCGGGGAAGGGGATTTGCTGGATTTTTCTGCGCTCGGGATTGCCGAGCTGATCTTTGTTCGTCTCGTAAGCCGCCCTGACGTCGGCCTCGGTGATCGCGACCTGGTCTTTGACCGTCTCGGGCGTGACGGCCAGAACGCCGATCTTGCGATATTCCGGCTGCGTGAACTTGCTTTGGTGATTGTTGTAATAGGCCTTGAGCTCCTCCTCGGTCGGATCCGGAATGGTTCCGGCCACGCTCGCCGGCACCAACACATAGCGGAGCGTGCGGGTCTCGCCGTTGAAGGTGTTGAGGGCGTCGATCAGCATCGAGGGGCTGCTCACCACCTGGCCGACCGTGCTGAGAATTTGCCGTCGCAAATTGCGCTCGCGGAGTGAGGCCAAATAGCCCTGTTCGGTCATGCCGATCGATTGCAGCGCCTGCTGGAAGGCGGCCGGGCTGAAATTGCCGGCGGCATCCTTGAAGTTGGCATCCTTCATGATGTCCTCGAGCAGCGCGGTGTCGGTGATGCCGAGACCGAGCGCCCGCGCATGCGTGTCGACGGCCGCGCCACCGACCAGCCGCTCCAGCACCCGGCTGTCGAGCCCGAGCGCGCGCGCCTCTTGAATACTGAGGCTTCGACCGGCTTGCGCGCTCATGGCCCTGAGCACCTCTTGTTGGGCGCGCATATAGTCCTGCGGACCGATTTTGATGTCGCCGACGGTGATGACGTCCCGCGCGCCATAGCCTTGGAACCACCCGGCGGGAAACCAAATGATAAAGCTCGCAATCAGCAGGAGGACGAAGATGACGCCGATGACGCCGCCTGCTCCTTTGCGCAAAGTGTCGAGTGCCACGCCTGAGAACCCTTCCATTGCTATTTGCCAAAGCCGCGCCGGCGTCCGATGCTGGACGCGCCTGGCGCGGCGGCGGCATCATAGGTAGCAAGCGCAAGCCCGGCAAGGCAGGGTATTTGACCAAGATCTTGGCAAACGGGCGAAAAGCACCCCGGGTCCGGGGTGTGATGGAGAGGTGACGTGGCAGGAAAGCGGCCGCTCGTCGCGGGCAATTGGAAGATGAACGGGCTTGCCGCCTCTGTTGGCGGAGCTTAAGGCGCTCAAGCAGCGTCTCGAGCAAAGTCCCGTGCCCGAGGCCGAAATCATGGTCTGTCCGCCGGCGACGCTGCTGGCCCAAGCGCGCTGGGCGCTGACCGGCAGCCACATACTGCTTGGCGCCCAGGATTGCCATGCGCTGCCGTCCGGCGCCCACACCGGCGACCTCTCCGCCGAGATGCTGGCCGATGCCGGCGCTTCCGCCGTGATCGTCGGCCATTCCGAACGGCGCAAGGACCACGGCGAGACCGACGCGATGGTAAACGCCAAGGCGAGAGCGGCGTTTCGCGCCGGGCTCACCGCCATCATCTGCGTCGGCGAGACCGAGGAGCAGCGGGACCAGGGCAAGACCTTGGACATCGTGAGGCAGCAGATCGAAGGCTCGGTGCCGGAGGAGGCGACGGCGAGCAATACCGTGATCGCATACGAGCCGGTCTGGGCGATCGGCTCGGGCGTCACGCCGACGCCCGCCGATATCGCCGAACTGCACGGCTTCATTCGTAGCGAGCTTGGCCGCTTACTGGGGAAGGCGGAAATCGGCGCAGTGCGCATCCTGTATGGCGGCTCGGTCAAACCGGCCAACGCGAGCGAACTCCTATTGGTGCCCGATGTGGACGGCGCGCTGGTCGGCGGAGCGAGCCTGACAGCCAGCGATTTCTATGCAATTCTATCGGCTTACGCTGGCCGGGCCTGAGTTCGCGCCCGACCGGTGAGCGGGGTTGGCAAATCGGGCGATTTTCGCCATGCTGCAGAAGCTGGTTTGGGGCAGGGGGACGTTTCCGGCGGGGAGTTGATGCCGTTGCTGCGCTTCATTGCCGTGGCATTTGTCGCTGCGAGCACAGCGGCGCCGGTTAGCGCCGTCGCCGAGCCGCTCGACAAGGAGTCGTGCCTTAAGTTGCAGGGCGAGCGCCGGACGCTGCTGACCCGCGAGATGCAGGCTGCCCTCGACCATGGCCCCGACTGGGTCAAGGACCATCTCGACACCGAGAAGATCGAGAAAGTCAGGGAGTTTCTGGACATCGAGGCGATGCTCGAGTTCCGCTGCCGCGGCGGCGGCGTGAGTAAACCGAGCGAAACCGCCGCGACCGGCAATCCGGACATTCCCCCGCTGCCGGACCGCAGGCCCACCCCGCCGCCGAGTGCGGTTGCAGAGGGTGGCTCCGACACGCCATTGCCCGACCGCAATCCCAATTCGGCGGCTCCGGCGACCGCCAATGTCAGCGCTAGCCAAACGGTAGCGGATTCGGATAAGACAGCGCCTCCCAAAACGAAAGCGACCCGATGACGACTGTTCTTCTCCTGATCCATGTGATGGTGGCCGTGGCCCTCGTGGGCATCGTGTTGTTGCAGCGCTCCGAAGGCGGCGCGCTCGGCATCGGTGGCGGCGGCGGCGGTGGCGGCGGATTCATGTCCGGCCGCAGCGCCGGCAACGCACTCACCAAGACCACGGCGGTTCTCGCCGCCGGCTTCTTCGCCACCAGCCTGGCGCTGTCGATCTTGGCTAGCCATCAGCGTCCCGCGCCGACCATCCTGCCGGCCGGCCAAGGCGGCGAAGGCGGGTTGACGCCGCTGCAGATCCCGGGCGCACCGGCTCCAGCCAGCCCGCAGGCTCCTGAGGCTCCGGCCGCGCCGCAAGCCCCGCAATCCCAATAGCATGAGCCCCGACTCCCGGGGATAAAGCACCCCTCGTCAACCACGGCGCGGTTTGGGGCTTACGACTCAGTACCATTTCAGTTAGGGTCGAGGCCCATGGCGCGGTACGTCTTCATTACCGGCGGCGTGGTTTCCTCACTTGGCAAGGGGCTCGCCTCGGCGGCGCTCGGAGCGCTGTTGCAGGCCCGCGGGTTCAGCGTGCGTTTACGCAAGCTCGACCCCTATCTCAATGTCGACCCGGGAACCATGAGCCCCTATCAGCACGGCGAGGTGTTCGTCACCGACGACGGCGCCGAGACCGACCTCGATCTCGGCCATTACGAGCGCTTTACCGGACGCCCCGCCAGCCAAGCCGACAACATCACCACCGGGCGCATCTATCAGGAGATTATCGGCAAGGAGCGGCGCGGGGATTATCTCGGCGCCACCGTGCAGGTCATCCCGCACGTGACCGACGCCATCAAGTCGTTCATCACCTCCGGCAATGAAGGCGTCGATTTCGTGCTGTGCGAGATCGGCGGCACGGTGGGCGACATCGAGGGCTTGCCGTTCTTCGAAGCGATCCGCCAACTCGGCAACGAGCTGCCGCGCGGGTCGACCGCTTTCATTCATCTGACGCTGGTGCCCTATATCCCGAGCGCCGGCGAGCTCAAGACCAAGCCCACCCAACACTCGGTCAAGGAACTGCGATCGATCGGCATCCAGCCCGACGTCCTGCTGTGCCGCACCGACCGGCCTCTGCCCAGGGACGAGCGGCGCAAGATCGCGCTGTTCTGCAATGTCCGCCCCGAAGCCGTGATCCAGGCGCTCGACGTGCAAAGCATCTATGACGTGCCGGTCGCCTACCACGCGGAAGGTCTCGACCGCGAAGTGCTGGCCGCGTTCGGCATCACGCACGCGCCCGAGCCCGACCTCGAAGGCTGGCGGCAAATCGCCAACACCGTCGCCAATCCCGATGGCGAAGTGACCGTCGCCGTGGTCGGCAAATATACCGGGCTCAAGGATGCCTATAAGTCGCTCAGCGAGGCGCTGGTTCATGGCGGCATCGCCAACAAGGTGAAGGTCAATCTCGAATGGATTGAATCCCAGATCTTCGAGAGCCAGGACGCCGCCGCCTATCTCGAGGACGTAAATGGCATTCTCGTGCCGGGCGGCTTCGGCGAGCGCGGCTCCGAGGGAAAAATTCAGGCGGCGAAATTCGCCCGCACCAAGGGGCTGCCCTATTTCGGCATCTGCTTCGGCATGCAGATGGCGGTGATCGAGGCGGCGCGTGACATCGCCGGCATCGAAGGGGCGAGCTCGACCGAGTTCGGTCCGACCGACGAGCCGGTGATCGGGCTGATGACCGAATGGATGAAGGGCAACGAATTGCAGCAGCGCGAAGCGAACGGCAATCTCGGCGGTTCGATGCGGCTTGGCGCTTACGACGCGGTGCTCGCCAAAGGCAGCAAGGTCGCCGAGATTTACGGCACGACCCGCATCTCCGAGCGTCACCGGCACCGCTACGAAGTCAACATGCGCTACCGCAACAAGCTCGAAGCGGCGGGCTTGCGCTTCTCCGGCCTGTCGCCCGACGGGTTGCTGCCGGAGATCGTCGAGATCCCCGATCACCCGTGGTTCGTCGGCGTCCAGTTCCACCCCGAGCTGAAATCGCGCCCGTTCGCGCCGCACCCGCTCTTTGCCTCGTTCATCGAGGCTGCCGTCGAGCAGAGCCGCCTGGTCTAAGGCCAGCCTTACAGTGGGCCCGACAGGCCGGCTATCGTCACCTCGGCTTTTGCGCGCTATAAGGCGACTGTGAACCAGCATCAGTCTTTGCGTCCCAAGGCCCGTGTCGAGGTCGGCGCCGCCTGCTTCGCGCAAGACGCGCCGTTGGCGCTGATGGCCGGGCCGTGCCTGCTGGAAAGCCGGACGCACGCGCTGGAGACGGCGCAAGCGCTGAAGGAAATCGCCGGCCGGCTCAACATCGGCCTGGTCTATAAGAGCTCGTTCGACAAGGCGAACCGCACCAGCGCTCACAGCGCGCGCGGGCTTGGGCTCGCCGACGCGCTGCCGATCTTCGCCGAGATCAGGGAGCGCACCGGACTCCCGGTCGTCACCGACGTGCATGAGGCCGAGCACTGCGCCGCGGTGGCCGAGGCGGTCGACCTTCTGCAAATTCCGGCCTTCCTTTGCCGTCAGACCGATCTGTTGGTGGCCGCGGCCCGCACCGGCAAGCCGGTCAACGTCAAGAAGGGACAGTTCCTCGCGCCGTGGGACATGAAGAATGTCGTGGCCAAGCTGCTCGGCGCCGGCAATCCCAACGTGCTCGTCACCGAGCGCGGCGTGTCGTTCGGCTACAACACGCTGGTCTCCGACATGCGCGCGCTGCCCATTTTGGCCGAGACCGGCGCGCCGGTGATCTTCGACGCGACGCACTCGGTGCAGCAGCCGGGCGGGCAGGGGGAGCGGAGCGGCGGCGAGCGGCGCTTCGTGCCGGTCCTGGCCCGCGCCGCGGTGGCGGTCGGCGTGGCCGGTCTGTTCATCGAGACCCATCAGGACCCCGACCGCGCGCCGTCGGACGGTCCCAACATGCTGCCGCTCGCCTCGCTCGAGCCTCTGCTCAAGGAGCTGATCGAGATCGACCGCCTGGTGAAGCGCGCCAGCCACTAGCCATCATCGCATGATGGCCGAGCGCGGGGATTGGCTCAGCCGCGCCCGCGATAGGGTGCGACCCCTTGCTCCGGAATCCACACGCCGTCCGGCGGCGATCCGTGCTGCCAGAACACATCGATCGGGATGCCGCCGCGCGGATACCAATAGCCGCCGATCCTGAGCCAAGCGGGATCGACCAGCTCGACCATGCGCTTGCCGACGGCGATGGTCGCGTCCTCATGGAAGGCGCCGATAGTGCGGAAGCTGGCGAGATAGAGTTTCAGCGATTTGGATTCCACCAGCCAGGCGCGCGGCGCGTAGTCGATGACGAAATGCGCGAAGTCGGGCTGGCCGGTGACCGGACAGAGACAGGTGAATTCCGGGCAGGTGAAGCGCGCGACATAGGCCGTGTCGACATGCGGATTGGGCACGCGCTCGAGCAGGGCTTGCGCCGGCGTCTTGGGAACCGGCGAGTCGGTTCCGAGCTGCCGCAGTCCCTTGATCTTGCGCGCCATGGTCTTTACTCCGCCGCCAGACGCGGCCGAGGCCCGCGATAGACGCAGCCCTCGTGACAGGAATCGCGCGCCACTTCGATCTCGACCAGGCCCGGCAGCCGATTGTGCAAGCGGTCCCACAGCCAGATCGAGATCCGTTCGAGCGTCGGCACTGAAAGTCCCTCGACCTCATTGAGCATGCGATGATCGAGCGCCTCGCGCGCCGCGCCGATGGCGTTCTCGACGTCCTCCAGATTCATCACCAGGCCGCTGGTCTCGTCGGGCTCGCCGTCGAGGGTGATGCGCACCCGGAAGGAATGTCCGTGCACCCGCGCATTGGGATGACCGGCCGGCGCCGACGGCAGGAAATGGGCGGCCTCGAAGAAGAATTCCTTGTAGATGCGCATGGCGGCTGTTTAGGCGATTTCGCGTGGCTCTGCCAGGGCTTACGGCAGCCCAAGCAGCTTGTGGGTTTGCAGGCTCAAGCGCCATTTGGGGTGGGCCCGGCAATAGTCGATGGCGGCGCGGAGATTGGCCGGCGACTTGGCCTGCTGGTCCATCGGCTGAAGCAGGAAATGCGCGAAGTCGAGCTGTTCGACCTGCGCCGGATCGAGCGCGTCTTGCGGATAGACCAGCTTCAGCTCGTCGCCGGTACGCTGCACCAGCTTGGCGCCGGCTTTGGGGCTGACGCAGATCCAGTCGATCGCGCGCGGTACGGGCAGCGTGCCGTTGGTCTCGATGGCGACCTCGAAGCCCGTCCGATGCAGCGCACGGATGAGCTGCTCGTCGACTTGCAGCATCGGCTCGCCGCCGGTCAGCACCACGTAAGGCGGCGTGCCGGAATTGCCGCGCCACATTTCGCGGCAGGCGCCGGCGAGGTTTTCCGGCGTGGCGAATTTGCCGCCGCCTGGCCCGTCGGTGCCGACAAAATCCGTGTCGCAAAAATTGCAGATGGCGCCGGCGCGGTCTTCGTCGCGGCCCGACCACAAATTGCAGCCGGCGAAGCGGCAGAACACGGCGGCGCGCCCGGTCTGCACCCCTTCGCCTTGCAGCGTGTAGTAGATTTCCTTGACCGCATACATGATCGGAAATTGGGCCTTTAGGACGCAAGACGCAAGACGTGGATCGTCCTTGCCGCGGCGCGTTCGCGTCCGGCTCATGAGAGGGGATGGCGCGCCGAAAGACGCAAACCTATGGTGTCGTGCCTTGCGGCACGCGGCGCCTTCCGGCGCGCCACGAGCGTTTTATCCGGCGCCGGCCCCGCTTTCGCCCGAGATGCCGCTGTCCTATCGTCCAGACGACACCCTAGAGTCGTCAGCCAGCTCCTGGCAGGGTCTCGTATTGGACCCGGGGGGAGCCCGACACCGCCCCGAGTGGCTTGCTGCGAACAAGCCCCGCAGGGACACCGCACCTCGTCCGCACCTCACGACGCCTCATGATGCGCCCCTTCAAGAGGACGAAGTGAGCGCATGATAAGCGAAGTTCGGCGGGCGGGGATTGCCGCTAGTGCGGTTTTTGCTCCCCGGCCATTTTTCCCGGAATCACCTTTTCGGGCGGATTGGTTCCAGGCGGATTGATCGACCGGATGAAGGCGATGATCTTCCACAGCTGGTCGGAGCTCTTGATGGAGACGGCCATCGGCGGCATGGGCCCATGCACGCTCCCCCATTGGTAGCGCACGAAACCTTGCTTCTCGAGTTCGGCAGTGCCCAACGTCACCAGCCTGAACAGCACGTCGTCGGTATTGCCCCAGAACCACACGCCCTGAGACAAAGCCGGGCAGAAGCCGCCGCCGCCGCCGCCGCCATGACATTCGTTGCAGCCGGGCAGACGGAACTGCTTCACCAGATCCGGGTCGTCCTTCGCCAATTTGGCGTAATCCGGATAGGGACTATGCAGCCCTCCCGGAGGCACGAGCTTGACCAGCTCAGCCGGCGGTGTCATGTCGCCCGCCTTGCAGCAGATTTCCCCTGATGCGGTTTCTCCCTCGGCAGCCTGCATGGCGGGGTCCGACCCCTCGTCGACCGCGTGGGCCATCCACGGCAGGCCGACCAGACCCAGCAGGCTCAGCGCGGCGACCGCTGCCAGGCCGATGATAATCTTAGGCGCGCTAGTTTTCGTGGTTAGCTTCATCAGAGCCCTCCCTGGACCGATGACCCAACCTTATAGGGGGCAGGCGTAATGATGACGCTGCGGCAGTTTGTAGCCGTCGGGCCGTTCAGGCGCAGCTGAGAGGGGTCTTAACCACGCTGGCGACGAACCGCGGCGGGCCGGGAGGCGTGCCAGGCGGCGAAGCCCTTGGCGCGGAGCTCGCAAGCGGGGCAGGCGCCGCAGCCATAGCCCCACGCATGGCGGGTGCCGCGTTCGCCGCGATAGCAGCTGTGGGTCTCCTCGATGATGAGATCGACCAGGTCCGCGCCGCCGAGCTCGGCCGCCAGCGCCCAAGTGTCGGCCTTGGTCAGCCGCATCAGCGGCGTCTCGATCGCGAAGGGGATCTCCGTGCCGAGCCCGATCGCCTGCTCCAGCGCCTGCAAGGTCGCATCGCGGCAATCGGGATAGCCGGAATAGTCGGTCTCGCACATGCCGCCCACGAGCTTGGTGAGCCCGCGCCGGTAGCCGAGCGCCGCGCCATAGACGAAGAACACGAGATTGCGTCCCGGCACGAAGGTCGAGGGCAGGCCCGAGTCCATCATCTTGATCTCGGCGTCGGAGGTCAGCGCGGTGTCGCCGATCGCGCCGAAACTCGCAATGTCGATCATGTGATCGGGTCCGAGCCGCGCCGCCCAGTCAGGGAAGCGTTGCGCCATCTGGTCGCGCACGCGCTGCCGGCATTGCAGCTCGACGCCATGGCGCTGGCCGTAATCGAACCCGACCGTCTCGACGCGCGCGTAACGGTCGAGCGCCCAAGCCAGGCATACGGTCGAGTCCTGGCCGCCGGAAAACAGCACCAACGCGCCTGACGCGTCCGCAATCATAGGCTCTTGCCGTCAAATTCCATCGGGCTGAGCGCGGCGGGATCGACCTCGTCGAGGCAGCGAACATTGACCGCGATCATCGCCGATCCGTCGGGTCCGGTTCCCCGGGCGAAGGAGCCGACGCCGCAATGGCTGCAGAACAGGTGGTGCACGATCTTCTTGTTGAACTGGTAGTCGGTCAGATCGTCCGCGCCCGCCAGCAGGGTGAACTGCGCTTCCGGCACGAAGGTCAACAGCGCGCCGCGCTTCTGGCAGATCGAGCAGTTGCACGATATGACCGGCTCGAGCGCGGTCTCGACCTCGTAGCGCACCCCGCCGCAATGACAACCGCCGCGATATTTGGCCATCTCAGCCACGGAAACCTCCTTGCGCTCACTCGACAACCAGCTAAAAACGCGGGCGAAGCGTGTCACGCGGCACGATCTCCCGCAAGCTCAACTCCACCCTCGCAAGGCTCACCATGACCGCCATCGCCACCATCATCGGCCGGGAAATTCTCGATAGCCGGGGCAACCCGACCGTCGAGGTCGATGTCGTGCTCGACGACGGCCATCATGGCCGCGCCGCGGTGCCGTCCGGCGCCTCGACCGGCGCGCATGAGGCGCATGAGCTCCGAGACGGCGGTGCCCGCTACGGCGGCAAGGGCGTGAGACGCGCCGTCGAGGCGATCAATGGCGAAATCCGTGCGGCGCTTGCCGGCTTCGATGCCGGCGACCAGAGCGGGCTCGATCAAGCCTTGCGCGATCTCGACGGCACCGACAACAAGAAGCGGCTCGGCGCCAACGCCATTCTCGGCGTGTCGCTGGCCGTCGCCAAGGCGGAGGCCGATGCCCGCGGCGAACCTCTCTACCGCTATGTCGGCGGCGAAGACGCGACGCTGCTGCCGGTGCCGATGATGAACATCGTCAATGGCGGCATGCATGCCGACAACCCGATCGACTTCCAGGAATTCATGGTCGTGCCGGTCGGCGCTTCGAGCATTGCCGAGGCGGTGCGCATCGGCGCCGAAATCTTCCACGCGCTCAAACATGCGCTCAAGGGCGCGGGCCAAAACACCAATGTCGGCGACGAGGGGGGCTTCGCCCCCAACCTGCCGTCGACGCGCGAGGCGCTCGACTTCGTGGTCGCCGCGATCAGGACCGCGGGCTTCAGCCCCGGCGACGACGTCTATCTCGCGCTCGACGTGGCCGCCACCGAGCTCTACGGCGAAGGCCGCTATTTCCTCAAAGGCGAAAAGCGCAGCCTCACCTCGGACCAGATGGTCGCCTATTACGCCGAGCTGTTGGCGAGCTACCCGATCTTCTCGATCGAGGACGGCATGAGCGAGGACGACTGGGACGGCTGGGCCGCGCTGACCGAGGCGTTGGGGGACCGCTGCCAGTTGGTCGGCGACGATCTGTTCGTGACCAATGTCGCGCGGCTGAAGCGGGGCATCGACCAGGGCATCGCCAATGCCATCCTGGTCAAGGTCAACCAGATCGGCACCCTGACCGAGACGCTCGATGCCGTGCGCATGGCGCAAGCGGCGAGCTACGCCGCGGTGATGTCGCACCGTTCCGGCGAGACCGAGGATGCGACCATCGCCGACCTCGCGGTCGCCACCAATTGCGGGCAGATCAAGACCGGCTCGTTGGCGAGATCCGACCGCGTGGCCAAATATAACCAGCTCATCCGCATCGAGCAGGAGCTTGGGCCTAAGGCCCGCTATGCCGGCCGCTCGGTCTTGAAGCGCTAGCATGATCCGGAAAAGTGGGAACCGGTTTTCCGATAAGATCATGCTGAAAACAGAGCCGGTAACGGCGGCTTAACCCGGCTGGGGCGATTCTACCCGGCTGCGGGGGACCCATGCGTTTCACGGCTTTCATCTTTCCGCTGCTGGCATGCGGCGCGGCCGGCTATTTCGGCTACCACCTCCAGACCGGCGATCACGGCCTGGAGGCGCAGGCCCAGCTCGCAGGGCGAAAGGCGGTGCTCGAGGGCGAGCTCGCCGGGCTGAAAGAGGTGAGGGAACGGCTCGAGCGCGACGTGGCGCTGTTGCGGCCCGAAAGCCTCGACCCCGACATGCTTGACGAGCGCGCCCGCGCCATCCTCGACTTGGCCCACCCCGACGATCTCATCATGATGAAGCGCCGCCAGCCGGTGCCGGACATGCCCTCCGCATCGCCAAGGCGAAAATAAACTCCTCATCCTGAGGAGCGGATTGGCCAAGCTTCCAGGCCGCTTCCGCCTCGTGCTAGCCTTCGGACGAATCCGCAGCGCTGGATCGAGGAGCCGCTTGCCGTGAACCCGCCCACCCTCTCGCCCGCCGCCGCCAATCTCTGGCTCGGCGACGACCAAGCGGGAGGGGCGCGCTTGCCCGGGCGCCCGAGCCTCACCCGAGAGCAGGAACTGTCGGCCTATCGCCTGATGCTGCTCATCAGACGGTTCGAGGAGAAGGCCGGGCAGCTTTACGGCATGGGATTTATCGGCGGCTTCTGCCATCTCTATATCGGCCAGGAGGCGGTGGTCGCCGGCATGCAGATGACCATCTCCGACGGCGACCAGGTGATCACCGCCTATCGCGATCACGGCCACATGCTCGCCGCCGGCATGGAGCCGAAGCGGGTGATGGCCGAGCTGACCGGCCGCCGCCACGGCTATGCCAAGGGCAAAGGCGGCTCGATGCACATGTTCTCGCCGGACAAGAACTTCTATGGCGGCCACGGCATTGTCGGCGCCCCGGCGCCGCTCGGCACCGGGCTCGCCTTCGCCAATAAATATCGCGGCAACGACCGCGTCTGCCTCACCTATTTCGGCGAGGGCGCCGCCAATCAGGGTCAGGTCTATGAGAGCTTCAACATGGCCTCGCTGGGCAAGCTGCCGGTGATCTATGTGATCGAGAACAACCACTACGCCATGGGCACCGCGGTCGAGCGCGGCAGCGCGATGGCCGAGGAGCTCTATCATCGCGGCTCGGTGTTCGGCATTCCCGGCGAGCAGGTCGACGGCATGGACGTCGCCGCGGTGAAGTCGGCCGGCGATCGCGCGGTGGCGGGCGCGCGGCGCGGCGAGGGGCCGAAGATCCTCGAAATGCTCACCTATCGCTATCGCGGCCATTCGATGTCCGACCCCGCCAAATACCGCACCCGCGAGGAGGTGCAGGATATTCGCGAGCACCGCGACCCGATCGAGCTGCTGCGCAGCCGCCTCCTCAAGGACGGGCGCGCGAGCGAGGCCGAGCTCAAGGACATCGACCGCGAGGTGCGCGCCAGAGTGAACGAGGCGGCCGAGTTCGCGCAAAGCGATCCCGAGCCCGACCCATCCGAGCTTTACACCGACGTGACGGCCTGAGCGTAGGCCCTCGGCCACAACACACCGATGCCAACCGAAATTCTCATGCCGGCGCTGTCCCCCACCATGGAGGAGGGCAAGCTCGTCAAATGGCTGGTGCGCGAGGGCGATGAGGTCCGTGCGGGCGACGTCATCGCCGAGATCGAGACCGACAAGGCGACCATGGAGGTCGAAGCGGCAGATGACGGGCGCCTCGGCAAGATTTTGGTGCCGGAGGGCAGCGAGCACGTCGCGGTAAACCGCCCCATCGCCCTTCTCATTGTTGATGGGGAAGAACAGCCCCGCGCCGCAGCGCCACCCTCTCCCCAACGGGGAGAGGGTGTAGACCGCGAACTCGGCGAGAGCCTGCCCGATATCGAGCAGGCGCCGGCCGGCCCGCAGCACGCGCCCGAGGAGCCGCGGCGCGACGCCGAAATCCCGCCCGGCACGGAGATGGTCAAGCTCACCGTGCGCGAGGCGCTGCGCGACGCCATGGCCGAGGAGATGCGGGCCGACCCGGCGGTGTTCGTGATGGGCGAGGAGGTCGGCCAATATCAGGGCGCCTACAAAGTGACCCAAGGCCTGCTCGACGAGTTCGGGCCGATGCGCGTGGTCGACACGCCGATCACCGAATATGGCTTCGCCGGGGTCGGCGTCGGCGCGGCCTTCGCCGGGCTGAAACCGATCGTCGAGTTCATGACCTGGAATTTCGCCATGCAGGCGATCGACCACATCATCAACTCCGCCGCCAAGACGCTCTATATGTCGGGCGGCAAGATGCATTGCCCGATCGTGTTCCGCGGGCCGAACGGCGCCGCCGCCAGAGTCGCCGCCCAGCACAGCCAGAATTACGCCGCCTGGTACGCCCATGTGCCGGGGCTCAAGGTGATCGCGCCCTATACCGCCGCCGACGCCAAGGGTCTGTTGAAGGCGGCGATCCGCGATCCCGGCCCGGTGGTGTTCCTGGAGAACGAAATTCTCTACGGCCAGAGCTTCGAGGTGCCGAAGCTCGACGATTTCGTGCTGCCGATCGGCAAGGCGCGCGTGGCGCGGACGGGCAAGGACGTGACCATCGTCTCGTTCTCGCGCGGCATGGCTTATGCGCTCGACGCGGCCAAGCAACTTGCCGAGGACGGCATCGAGGCGGAAGTGATCGATCTCCGCACGCTCCGCCCGCTCGACATCGACACCGTGCTCGCCTCGGTGCGCAAGACCAACCGCATCGTCACGGTGGAGGAGGGCTGGCCGGTCTGCTCGATCGGCTCGGAGATTTGCGCCCGCGTGGTGGCCGAGGCGTTCGACTATCTCGACGCGCCGCCGCTGGCGATCACCGGCGCCGACGTGCCGATGCCTTATGCGGCGAATCTCGAGAGACTGGCGCTGCCGTCGGTCGAGGGCGTGGTCGAAGCCGTTAAATCGGTCTGCTACCGGAGTTGAGGCCCATGTCCGAAGCCGCCATGAACTGGAAGCAGGGCGGGTGCCATTGCGGCGCGGTGCGCTTCGAGGTGCTGGCGCCGGACGAGATCGAGGCCAAGGCGTGCAATTGCTCGATCTGCGCCAAGAGCGGCTATCTGCATTATCACGTCGAGCAGGACCAGTTCCGGCTGCTGCGAGGCCGGGACCAGATCACGACCTACCGCTTCAACACCGGCACGGCGCAGCATCATTTTTGCTCCGTATGCGGAATAAAGAGCTTCTACGTGCCGCGCTCCAAGCCCGACGGCTACAGCGTCAATGTGCGCTGCCTCGACGACGGCCAGGTCATTGTCACGAGCGTCGGCCTGTTCGACGGCCGGCATTGGGAGGAGGCCTTCGCCGCGGCGCAGGGCAAGGTTTGACCATGCAAGTGCAGATCCTCATGCCGCAGCTGTCGCCCACCATGGAGGAGGGCAAGCTCGTCAAATGGCACGTCAAGGAAGGCGACGCGGTCAGAAGCGGCGACGTGGTGGCCGAGGTCGAGACCGACAAGGCGACCATGGAGGTCGAGGCGGCCGAAGACGGGGTAATCGGCAAATTGCTGCATGCCGAAGGCACCGAGCACGTGCCGGTCAACCATCCGATCGCCGTTCTGCTGACCGAGGACGAGGGGGCGTCATCCTTCGCGGCGCGGCCTGCGGCCGCTCCCCAAGATGAGGCACTGAGCCCTCACCCTGAGGAGGGCGCTCTTGCGCCCGTCTCGAAGGGTGAGGGGGCTCGCGCAACAGTCGAGTCAGAATCCCCCTCATCCCAGCCTTCTCCCCAGCGGGGAGAGGGAGAAACCGAGCAGGTGCTGAGCCAGATCGCCGCGCAGATCAGACGGAACGACCGGAACGGTCACGCGAGCCGCATCTTTGCTTCGCCGCTCGCCCGCCGGCTCGCGCGCGAGTTCGGGCTCGACCTTGCATCGCTCAACGGCTCGGGCCCGCATGGCCGCATCGTCAAAGCCGACATCGAGCTTGCCGCGCGCGAGACCCTGCGTCCTGCCGAGCCGGTCGAGACGGTGGACGCCGAGCCTGACGCGATCGAACACGCGCCCGAGACTCGCCGCCACGAGCTGGTCAGGCAACAGACGGCGCAAGCGGCGCGCGGACTCTCCGACAGCCAAGTGCTCGCGCTCTACGATCCCGGGTCTTATGACATCGTGCCGCACGACACCATGCGCCGCTTCATCGCCGAACGGCTCACGCTGTCGAAGCAGACCATCCCGCATTTCTATCTGGCGATCGACTGCCAGCTCGACGCGCTGCTCGCCGCCCGCGCGCGGCTGAACGCCATGGCGCCGCAAGACGGCCCGCGCGCCTTCAAGCTCTCGCTCAACGATTTCATCGTCAAGGCGCTGGCCATGGCGCTGCAAACCGTGCCCGGCCGCCAACGCCACCTGGACCGAGCGGGGTCTGTTGCGCCATCGGGCCTCGGACATCGCCGTGGCGGTGGCGCTCGACGGCGGCGGCTTGCACACGCCGGTGATCCGCGACGCCGAGATCAAGAGCCTGTCGGAAATCTCCAACGAGATGCGCGACCTGGCCGCCCGCGCCCGCTCCAAGCGCCTGGCGCCGCACGAATATCAGGGGGGCAGTACCACCATCTCCAATCTCGGCATGTACGGCATCGACCGCTTCGATGCGGTGATCAACCCGCCGCAAGCCTCGATCATGGCGGTGGGCCGGGCCGAGAAGCGGCCGGTGGTCAAGGACGACGCGCTCAAGATCGCCACCATGATGAGCGTCACGTTGTCGGTCGACCACCGCGTGATCGACGGCGCGCTCGGCGCCGAGCTGCTGGCCGCCTTCAAGGCCTATCTCGAAGACCCCGTCACCATGCTGGTGTAGGTCGCGTCACATGGAGCAAAAGGCGACCTTCAGACCTGCGACACTCGCCGACGCATCGGCGCTGGCCGTGCTGGTCGACATCGCCGGCGAAGGCATGCCGGCTTACATGTGGAGCACGCTCGCCGCGCCCGGCCAGTCGCTGCTCGAACTCGGCCGCGAGCGTGCCCAGCGCGAAGCGGGAGGTTTTTCTTACCGGAATTCCATTGTCGCTGAAGTTGGCGGAGAGGTCGCCGCAAGTCTCGTCGGCTACCGGCTCGACGATCCTTACGATCTGGCGGGAAGTCTCGCCGAGACGCCGGACATTGTGCGGCCTCTGGTGCGGCTCGAAGCGAAAGCGCCGGGCTCGTGGTATGTCAACGTGCTCGCCACCTTCCCCGAATTTCGGCGCCGAGGCATCGGCGCCCGGCTGCTCGCCATCGCCGAACAGAAGGGGCGGGAGGAGGGCGCGCCGTCGTTGAGCGTCATCGTCGGCGGCTGGAACGAAAGCGCGGCGCGGCTCTACCAAAGCGCCGGCTATAGCGCCCTTGCCAGCGAGCCCGCGATCCTGTTTCCAGGATGTCCCCATCAGGGCGACTGGGTGCTGATGGTAAGGTCGCTCGCGGACGGCATTTGAGAGGCGCATCGTGCCAAGACCTGACGGCAGAGTCGTGCTGGCGCTGTTCGCGGCTGGAGCGTTGTCCTTCCTGGCCGGTTACGCCTTCACCGAGCTGATCGCGCTCATCCCCTGCCGCGGTGAAGGCCTGGCCTGCAATATCGACCAGGCCATCGGCGGTTACGCCGTGGTGATTTGGGCCATCCTCGGGCCGCTGATCTTCGCTCTGGTGCTGGCCATCGCCCGCAACCGCATCGCGCTTCTCGGCGCGCTTGCCGTGCTGCTGGTGCCGCCGGTCGCGTTCTTTCTGATCACGCAGATCGAGCACGCGCTCTATGTCGGGCTCGAACCGCAGCGCCAGCTCCGCACCTTGCTCGTAACGTTCGCGCCGCCGGCTTTGACCGTGCTGGTGCAATATCTCGTTTTGCGCGTGGTGGTGCCGCGCACCCCGGAGCCTCGGCCATGACGCGCTTCGATGTGGCGATCATCGGCGCCGGGCCCGGCGGCTATGTCGCGGCCATCCGCGCCGCTCAACTTGGGCTGACGGTCGCGACTCGTCGAGCGCGAGCATCTGGGCGGCATCTGCCTCAATTGGGGCTGCATCCCGACCAAGGCGCTGCTGCGCACCTCCGAGCTTTACACTGCGATGCGGCGCGCCTCGGAGTTCGGGCTGGCGTGCCGACAATGTCCGCTTCGATCTCGCCCGCGTGGTCGAGCGCAGCCGCAAAGTGGCCGAGCGGCTGTCGAACGGCGTCGCCTATCTGATGAAGAAGAACAAGATCACGGTGATCGACGGCACCGCGCGGCTGCAAGGCGGAGGGCGCATCGCCGTGACGGGGAAGGGCGGCGAGACGCTGCCCGACATCGAAGCGGAGCACATCATCCTCGCCACCGGCGCGCGGGCGCGCGACGCTCCGGGGCTCGAGCCCGACGGCAGGCTGATCTGGACCTACAAGGAGGCGATGATCCCGGCGAACTTCCCCGAACTCGCTGCTGATCGTCGGCTCCGGCGCCATCGGCATCGAGTTCGCGAGCTTCTATCGCAGCCTCGGCGCCGAGGTGACGGTGGTCGAGATGCTGCCCCGCATCCTGCCCGCCGAGGACGAAGAGATCTCCGAGCTGGCGCGCAAATCCTTCGCCCGGCAGGGCATCGTCATCCATACGCAGACACGCGTCGAGCGGCTCACCAAAGGCGAGAACAGCGTGACCGCGACGCTGCGCCTCGCCGATGGCGCGGCCAAGGACATCACGGCCGAGCGCGTGATCCTCGCCATCGGCATCACCGGCAATGTCGAAGGGATCGGACTCGAACAGCAGGGGGTGCGGATCGACAACGGCCATATCGTGGTCGATGAATATTGCCGCACCGGCGTGCCGGGCCTTTACGCCATCGGCGACGTGGTTGGCCCGCCTTGGCTCGCGCATAAAGCAAGCCACGAGGGCATCCTCTGCGTCGAGACCATCGCCGGCGTCGCGGGGATCCACCCGCTCGATCGCACCGCCATCCCCGGCTGCACCTATAGTTCCCCGCAAGTGGCGAGCGTCGGTCTCACCGAAGCGCAAGCGCGCGAAGCAGGCCACGAACTGAAGATCGGCCGCTTTCCGTATGCCGCCAACGGCAAGGCGATCGCGCTCGGCGAGACCGAAGGACTGGTGAAGACCATTTTCGACGCACAAACCGGCGCGTTGCTTGGCGCCCATCTGATCGGCGCCGAGGCGACCGAGCTCATTCAGGGCTTCGTCATCGCCAAGACGCTGGAAACCACCGAGGCCGAATTGATCGCCGCCATCTTCCCCCACCCGACATTGTCGGAGATGATGGGCGAATCGGTGCTCGACGCTTACGGCCGGGCGCTGCATATCTAGACCCCCCGGCCGGGGTCTATCGACCCGAGGAAAAGGGGAGCAAAATCATGAGCCTAATCATTTTTCTGCTGGTCGGCCTGATCGCCGGCGCCCTGGCCTCTTACATCCTGGGACGCCAGCAGGACCTGCTGATCAACCTGCTGATCGGCATTATCGGCGCCGTGGTCGGCGGCCTGCTCGCCGGCCTGCTCGGGCTCGGCGCCTATAATGTGATCGGCGAGATCATCATCGCCACCATCGGTGCGATTGTGTGCATTCTGGTGTGGCAGCGGATTCGCTGAACGCGACAGTGGATCGGCGGTTGGGCCTTGGCGTTATGCCGGGGTCGATAGCAACAAAGGGAGGATGACCATGGAGGGCGAAACTCAACATCTGCTGGCCATGCCGGGCGTCGGCTTTTTCGGCATGCTGATCATCGGCATCTTGGCCGGCTGGATCGCCGAGAAGGTCACGTCGAGCGACCACGGCCTGCTGACCAATCTGTTGGTCGGCATTGCCGGATCGTTTGTCGGCGGCACGCTGGCAACTGTCTTGGGCCTGTCGTACCAAGGCTGGTGGATGAACCTCATCGTGGCTGCGATCGGCGCGGTGCTGGTGTTGTGGATCTGGCGGAGCGTCAGAGGCCCGGCCACATAACCGTAGGCCTCAGGAGTTGGTTCGATCGTGACGGTGCTTGACAGGTTCGATGGGCTGAAGGCGCGGCCGCGCCATCCGGAGAAGGCGCGGCTGCCCGATACGCCGGTCCTCGCCAAGCCCGCCTGGATTCGGGTGCGGGCGCCGGGCGCGCACGCCTTCGACGCCACGCGCGATACCTTGCGTGCCCATCGTCTCACCACGGTGTGCGAGGAGGCGGCCTGTCCCAATATCGGCGAGTGCTGGGGCAAGCGCCACGCCACCTTCATGCTGATGGGCGAGATCTGCACGCGCGCTTGCGCCTTCTGCAATGTGGCCACCGGCAAGCCCGGTGCGCTCGATCGCGGCGAGCCGCTGCGCGTGGCGCAGGCCGTCGCCGCGCTCAATCTCGCCCATGTGGTGGTGACCTCGGTCGACCGCGACGACCTCGATGACGGCGGCGCCGCTCATTTTGCCGCGACCATCGCTGCCATCAGGACGGCACGGCCCGCAACCAGCATCGAGGTGCTGACGCCGGACTTTTTGCGTAAGGAGGGCGCGCTGGAGATCGTCCTCGCTGCCGCTCCCGACGTGTTCAATCATAATGTCGAGACCGTGCCGTCGCTCTACCGGCGCATTCGTCCGGGGGCTGACTATCGCCACTCGCTTCGGCTGCTGGCGCGCGCCAAGGAAATCAGCCCCATGGCGTTCACCAAATCGGGCATGATGGTGGGGCTGGGCGAGACGCGCGCCGAGGTTTTCGCGGTGATGGACGATCTCCGCGCCGCGTGCGTCGACTTTCTCACCATCGGCCAATATCTCCAGCCGACCCGCAAACATGCGGCCATTGACCGCTTTGTCACGCCTGAGGAGTTTCAGTCCTATCGGCGCATCGCCGAGGAGAAAGGTTTCCTGCTGGTGGCGGCTAGCCCGCTGACCCGCTCCTCCTACCACGCCGCGGAGGACTTCGCGCGGCTCAAGGCTGCGCGCCAAGCCGCGTTCGGCGCTTAGCACCGCGCATCGGCACCCCTGTCATGCACATTTACGAGACCACGCACCGCGTTGCCCATTCGGCCGAGGAGATGTTCGCGCTGGTGGCGCGGGTGGAGGATTATCCGAAATTCCTGCCGCTGTGCGAGCAGCTCACCGTCAAGCGGCGCGAGCAGCACGACGGCAAGGAGGTGCTGGTCGCCACCATGACCGTCGGCTACGGCGTGATCAATGAGAGCTTCACCACCAAGGTCCATTTGGACGCCGCCGCCCGCAACATTTTGGTGGAGTATCTCGACGGGCCGTTCACCTTCCTGGAGAACCGCTGGCACTTTCAGCCCGACGGGGCGGACGCTTGCGAGGTCCAGTTCTATATCGCCTATGCGTTCCGCTCGCGCCTGTTCGAGCGGCTGGTGGGGCGGCTGTTCGCCAAGGCGGTGGAGCGCTACACCAGCGCGTTCGAGTCGAGGGCCGACGTGGTCTACGGGCCCAGGGTCACGGAGCTGGCTTCACAGTAGCGCGCGCAGCATCTTCAAGGCCTGCGCCACGCTGCGGCGTTGAATTTCGGCGCGGCCGAGATCGCCGAACATCACGCCTTCGCTTGCCATCTCCGTATCGCGCCGTCCTGCGGCGAAATACACCAGGCCGACCGGTTTCTCCGGCGTTCCGCCATCGGGACCGGCGATACCGGTCACGGCCACGGCGAGAGTCGCGCGCGAATGGGTGAGCGCGCCGCCGGCCATGGCGCGCGCCACGTCCTCGCTGACCGCGCCGTGGCGCTCGATCAGCCAATAAGGCACGCCCAGCATCTCGCTCTTCGAGACGTTGGAATAGGTGATAAACCCCCGCTCGAGACAGTCCGAGCAGCCGGGGATCGCCGTCATGGTCGCGGCCAGAAGCCCGCCGGTGCAGGATTCCGCCGTGGCGATCAGTTCCCCCCGGTCGCGGCAGACGGACAGCACGTCCACCGCCAGGGAGAGAATGTCTTCGCCAACCTCGAGCTTCTCCGTCATGGCAGAGTCACCGTTGCCGTCGCCATCGCCGCGATCCCTTCGCCGCGCCCGATAAACCCCAATCCCTCGTTGGTGGTTGCCTTGATGCTCACCTGGGACGTCTCGATCCCCAGCGTCTCGGCGATGCGGGCGCGCATCTCCTCGCGGTAGGGCCCGATGCGCGGGGCCTCGCACAGCAAGGTGATATCGACATGCACGATGGCGCCGCCGCGCTGTTTGATTTTGGCGCCGGCATGTTTGAGGAACAAGTCGGAGGAGACGCCCCGCCAGCGCGCATCGGACGGCGGGAAGTGGACGCCGATATCGCCATCGGCGATCGCGCCGAGCAGCGCGTCGGTCAAGGCATGCAGCCCGACATCGGCATCGCTGTGCCCGATCAGCTTTTTCGGGTGAGGAATGCTGACGCCGCACAGGATCACCGCATCGCCGGGGCCGAAGGCGTGCACGTCGTAACCGGAGGCCACGCGGATCGTGCCGGCATGTCGTTCTCTGGGCTGCAACAGCTCGTCGGCGGTCTTGACATCCTCCGCCGTGGTCAGCTTGCGATTGCCTTCGGCGCCTTCGACCAACACCACGTCGAGGCCGAACCATTCGGCGATCCCGGCATCGTCGGTGAAAATGCGCGCCGGTTCTTTGGCCGCGGCGCGGTGGGCGGCGAGGATGGCGTCGAATTTGAATCCTTGCGGCGTCTGCGCCCGCCACAACTGATCGCGCTCGGCAGTGCCGATCACGCGGCCATCGGCGATCCACTTCAGAGTATCGCTCACCGGGACACAGGGGAGCGCCCCTTGATGGGCATCGAGGCCGGCGATGACGCGACTGATCAGGTCCGGTTTGACGAACGGCCGTGCCGCGTCGTGGATCAACACGGAGGAGGGCGCCGCACCGGCGAGCGCCTCGAGACCCGCGTGAACCGAGTCCTGGCGTCGCGCGCCGCCTCGCACCGCCTGCCGCAAGCGTTGCGCAAAGGGTTGGCTCGCCGCGCGGTACAGCGGCTCGTCGTCGGGATGGATGACCACGACAATGTCATCGACGCCCGGATGCTCGGCGAACGCGGCGATGGCGCGCGTGAGGATCGGGACGCCGCCGAGCGGGTGATATTGCTTGGGGCGGCCGTGCTCGCTCGCTGCCCTGGCGCCGCGACCTGCCGCCACAATGAGCGCCGCCACGCTCACCGGTTTTCTCTCCAAAAGCCTGTAAACCCTAGGATCAACGAAATGCTGCACTGCGGCAAAACGAGTGTTGCCCGCGCCGAAAATCCCTCGTATTGTGCCCAATTAAAGTTCATGGGGTCTTCTTGCATAAAAATTGTGCATCCTCGGACCGACCACCCATTGCGGCCGAGCAAAGGATATACCGCTTGAGCGGCTCGACCAAAAAGCCCAACACGCGGCGCGTCTCCCCGTCCCAGCCGATTGAGGTTGAGGCGCTGCTGGGCGCGCTGCCTCATCCGCTCCTCGTCATCGGCGAAGGGCTCACCATCGTATACGCCAATATTGCGACGGAAGATTTCTTCGGCATGAGCGCGGGCGTCTTGTGCCGCCGCGCGCTCACCGACGTGGTCGCCTTCGGCAGTCCGCTCATCGCCCTGGTCGAGCAGGTGCAGCGCAACGGCACCACGGTCAACGAGTACGGCGTCGATCTCGGCTCGTTCCGCTTCGACTCGCCGAAACTGGTCGATCTTTACGGCGGGCCCGTCGCGGAGATGCCCGGCCGCGTGATGATCATGCTGCAGCAGCGCAGCATGGCGCAGATGATCGAGCGCCAGCTCACCCATCGCGGCGCCGCCCGCTCGGTATCCGGCCTCGCCGCCGTGCTCGCCCACGAGATCAAGAACCCGCTGTCCGGCATCAGGGGCGCGGCGCAACTGCTCGAGAGCGAGCGCACCGATGGCGACCGTACCTTGACCCAGCTGATCTGCGCCGAGTCCGACCGCATCTGCAAACTGGTCGACCGCATGGAGATCTTCGGCGACGAGCGGCCGCTGCAGCGCGAACCGGTCAATATCCACGACGTGCTCGATCATGTGAAGCAGATCGCGCGCACCGGCTTCGCCCGCCAGATCAAGATCGTCGAGAATTACGATCCGTCGCTGCCATCGGTGCCGGGCAGCCGGGACAAGTTGATCCAGGTATTCCTCAACCTCGTCAAGAACGCCGCCGAGGCGATCGGCGAGGGGCGCGCCGACGGCCAGATCACGCTCACCACCTCGTTCCGCCCCGGCGTGCGCCTGTCGGTGCCGGGCAGTCAGGCCCGCGTCAGCCTGCCGCTCGAGATCGCGGTCGAGGACAACGGCGCCGGCGTGCCGTCCGACCTCATGCCGCATCTGTTCGATCCGTTCATCACCACCAAGCCGTCCGGCGCCGGGCTCGGGCTGGCGCTGGTGGCCAAGATCATCGGCGACCATGGCGGCATCATCGAATGCGACTCGCGCCCGCGCTTCACCGTGTTCCGGGCGTTGATGCCGATGGCCGAGAACGAAACGCCGCACGGGGGGCAGGGTTAAGGCACTATGGCCAAAGGCAATATTCTGATCGCCGACGACGACGCCGCGATCCGCACGGTGCTCAACCAGGCGCTCGCTCGCGCCGGTTACGCGCCGCGCGCCACCGGCAACGCCGCCACGCTGTGGCGGTGGATCAGCCAAGGCGAGGGCGATCTCGTCATCACCGACGTGCTGATGCCCGACGAGAACGCCTTCGATCTTATCCCGCGCGTGAAGAAGCTGCGACCCGATCTGCCGATCATCGTCATGAGCGCGCAGAACACGTTCATGACGGCGATCACCGCGACCGAGCGGGGCGCCTACGAATATCTGCCCAAGCCGTTCGATCTGAACGAGCTCGTTGCCGTGGTCGGCCGGGCGCTCGCCGAGCCGCGCCGCAAGACCCAGCGGCTCGCCGCCGAGGCCACCGACGGCTTGCCGCTGATCGGCCGCTGCCCGGCCATGCAGGACATCTACCGCGTCCTGGCGCGCCTCACTCAGACCGATCTCACGGTGATGATCACCGGCGAATCCGGCACCGGCAAGGAGCTGGTCGCGCGCGCGCTGCACGAATACGGCAAGCGCCGCAACGGACCGTTCGTCGCCATCAACATGGCGGCCATCCCGCGCGAGCTGATCGAGTCCGAGCTGTTCGGCCACGAGAAGGGGGCCTTCACCGGCGCCCAGACGCGTCACGTCGGCCGGTTCGAGCAGGCCGAAGGCGGCACGCTGTTCCTCGACGAGATCGGCGACATGCCGATGGAGGCGCAGACGCGATTGCTGCGCGTGTTGCAGGAAGGCGAATACACCACGGTCGGCGGCCGCACCCCGATCAGGACCAATGTCAGGATCATCGCCGCCACCAATCGCGACCTTCAGCAGCAGATCGACCAGGGCCTGTTCCGCGAGGATCTGTTCTACCGGCTGAATGTCGTGCCGCTGCGATTGCCGCCGTTGCGCGAGCGGCTCGAGGACATTCCCGATCTCGTCCGCCATTTCCTCGGCATCGCCGAGAAGGAAGGGCTGCCGTCGAAAAGCTTCGAGCCGGCGGCCATCGAGCGCCTCAAGCGCTATCACTGGCCCGGGAACATCCGCGAGCTCGAGAATCTGGTGCGGCGGCTCTCGGCGATCTACGCCCAGGACATCGCCACCGTGGAGATGGTGGAGAACGAGTTGGCGACCGCCGCCCGGCCGCCTTATCCCGACGCGGCCGAGCCGTCAGGCGATCTCTCCGAGTCGATCGAGCGCTTTCTCTCCGACTATTTCGTGAGCTTCGGCCAGGATCTGCCGCCCTCCGGCCTCTATAACCGCGTGCTGCGCAAGGTCGAATCCCCGCTGATCACCGCCGCGCTGGCCGCCACCAGGGGCAACCAAATTCGGGCCGCCGATCTATTGGGGCTAAATCGCAACACGCTGCGCAAGAAGATCCGCGATCTCGGCATCAAAGTGATCCGGACGCCTGGGACCTGATTGGGTCGCCTGCCGCCGATAACAGACTGATTTTGCTATACTAATCGTCGCGTAAGCAGGGCGGTCGACCGCGCGGGCCCGAACGGCGTTAACCAGCCGATTGTCGCCAAAGCGCCACATTGTGATTTTATTGCATCATCCTCGAGGCGGACGCTCCCCAGAGTGAAGGACGGCAAGGTCCCAAGGGAGAGCAGGGGAATGCGGTTGCGTGGCGTGTGGCAATCCTTGCAATCGGCGGCAGGGCGCTTGGCGCCGGCTGGCCCGCGCGAAGCCATGAGCCATCCCTCATTTGACCCGGCAAGATCTGGCCGCGCCGAGCCCGCCGGGGGACTCACCGGCGGGGCCCGGCCGCGCCGCCGGCTGACCTTCACCCTCGGCCTGATCACCTTGGTTCTGTCGCTGTGCTCGGGCCTTGCCACCTATCTGATCCTCACCGGGCTCACCCCCGTGGTGCCGACCCATCGCGTCGTGGTGGGCGTGCTGCTCATCAACCTGATGCTCGTGCTGGCGATGATCGTCATCATCGCCTGGCAGGTGACTGGGCTGTGGCTCGCCCGCCACCGGCAAGCCGCCGGCGCGCAACTTCATGTCCGCATCGTCAGCCTGTTCAGCGTGATCGCGGTGGTACCGGCGATCGTGCTCGCCGTCTTCGCCTCGATCTCGCTCAACCGCGGCCTCGATCATTGGTTCTCCGACCGCACCAAGTCGATCATCCAAAGCTCGATCGACGTGGCCACCGCCTATCTCCAGGAGCACGGCCAGGTGATCCGCGCCGATACCGTCGCCATGGCGAGGGACATCGACGAGGCGGTCGAGCTGGTGAAATCGCAGCCGCAAGGCTTCGGCAATTTCCTCACCGCGCAGGCCGCCATCAGGGCGCTGCCGATGGCCTATCTGATCGACGGCGACGGCAAGATCCTCGCCACCGCCGCGTCGCTTGCCGAGTTTCCTTACAAGGCGCCGCCGAAAGAGGCCATGGAGCTCGCCAAGAAGGGGCAAGTGATTGTGATCGCCCCGGGCCAGACCAGTCTGGTCGGCGCCATCAAGGGCTTGCAGAACTTCAACGATACCTACCTCTATGTCGTCCGGCCGGTGAACGCGCGCGTGCTGCAACAGCTCCGCGCCACCCGGGCCAGCGTCGCCGAATATCAGTTGCTCGAACAGCGGCGCGCCGGCGTGCAAGTGGCGTTCGGGCTGATGTATTTGGCCATCGCGCTCACCCTGCTGCTCGCCGCCATCTGGATCGGCATGTGGTTCGCCAATCGCCTGGTGGCGCCGATCCGCCAGCTGATGGGCGCCGCGCAGCAGATCTCGCAAGGCAATCTCGCCGTCAATGTCGACGTTCGCCCCACCGACGGCGACCTGGCGGTGCTCGGCTCGACCTTCAACACCATGACCTCCGAACTCAAGAGCCAGCGCGACGAGCTGGTCGGCGCGAACATGAAGCTGGACGACCGCCGCCGCTTCATGGAGGCGGTGTTGTCGGGCGTGACCGCCGGCGTGGTCGGTGTCGACGCCGACGGCATCATCACTCTGGTCAACCGTTCGGCCGAGACCTTGCTCCACATGAAGGAGGCCGATCTCATCGGCCAGCCGCTCGCCAAGGTGGTGCCCGAGTTCGGCGCGGTGCTGAAGCGGGCCCGCAAGCAGGGCAAGCGCCTCGTCACCGATCAGGTCACGCAGCGGCGCAAGGGCTCTGAGCGCAATTTCGCCGTGCGGGTCACCACCGAAGGCCAGGACCAGGAGGCGCAAGGTTTCGTGGTGACGTTCGACGACATGACCGAGCTGGTCAGCGCCCAGCGCTCGACCGCCTGGGCCGACGTCGCCCGCCGCATCGCCCACGAGATCAAGAACCCGCTGACCCCGATCCAGCTGTCCGCCGAGCGCATCCGCCGCAAATACGGCGACTCGATCACCAAGGACCGCGAGGTGTTCGATCAATGCACCGACACCATCATTCGCCAAGTGTCGGATATCGGCCGCATGGTCGACGAGTTCTCCGCCTTCGCCCGCATGCCGAAACCGGTGATGGAGCGCCACGACGTGCGCGACATCGTGCGCGAAGCGGTGTTCCTGTTCCAGGTGAGCCGGCCCGAGATCGCCTTCGAGCTCGATCTTCCCGACAAGCCGGTGGTGGCGCTGTCGGACCGGCGGCTGCTGGCTCAAGCCGTCACCAACCTGGTCAAGAACGCCAGCGAGGGCATCGACACCGCAGTCGAGGCCGACCCGACCCGCGCCGGCAAAGGCTGGGTCGTGGCCAAGGTCCGCACCAAAGGCGACCGCGTGCAGATCACGGTCATCGACAATGGCTGCGGCCTGCCCAAGGAGAACCGCGAGCGTCTGGTCGAGCCCTACATGACCACCCGCGCCAAGGGCACCGGGCTCGGTCTCGCCATCGTCTATCGCATCACCGAGCAGCATGGCGGCACGCTCACGCTCGCCGATGCACCGAAACGTAACGGCAAGATCGAAGGGGCGTCGGTGCGCATCGATCTGCCGGTTGGAGACAAGGAGGAGGTCGGCGCGGCGGAGGCCGGGCCCGAGCAGGCCGAAGTCTCAGCCGAGCGCGCCGAAGAGGAGGAGGGAGTAACCCATGGCGTCTGATATTCTGGTCGTCGACGACGAGGCCGACATCAGGGAACTGATTGCAGGCATTCTCGAGGATGAAGGCCATTCGACCCGGCTCGCCAAGGACAGCGACGAGACGCTGCAAGCCATCGAGGAGCGGCGGCCGTCGCTGGTGATCCTCGACATCTGGCTGCAAGGCTCCAAGCTCGACGGGCTTGAGCTGCTCGACCGCATCCGCAAGGCGCACCCGGACCTGTCCGTCATCATCATCAGCGGTCACGGCAATATCGAGACCGCGGTCGCCGCCATCAAACGCGGCGCCTACGACTATATCGAGAAGCCGTTCAAGGCCGACCGGCTCGTGCTCATCACCGCGCGCGCGATCGAAGCCTCGCGCCTCAAGCGCGAGAACCGCGAATTGCGCGAGCGGAGCAGCTACTCGTTCGAGATGATCGGCCGCTCGGCCGCCATCAATCAGCTGCGCCAGGCCATTGACAAGGTCGCCCCGACCAACAGCCGGGTGCTGATCACCGGCCCGTCGGGCTGCGGCAAGGAGCTTGCCGCCCGGGTGATGCACGCCAAGTCGGTCCGCGCCGAAGGTCCGTTCGTGGTGCTGAATGCCGCCGCCATGGTGCCCGACCGCGTCGAGCTTGAGCTGTTCGGCACCGAGGAGGGGGCGGGCTCGGGTCCGCGCAAGGTCGGCGCGCTGGAGGAGGCGCACAACGGCACGATCTACATGGACGAAGTCGCCGACATGCCGCTCGAGACCCAAGCCAAGATCCTGCGCGTGCTGGTCGAGCAGCGTTTCCAGCGGCTCGGCGGCGGCCCCAAGGTGCATGTCGACGTGCGGGTGGTGTCATCCACCAGCCACGACCTGCAGAAGGAGATGTCGTCGGGCCGCCTGCGCGAGGATTTGTTTCATCGCCTCAACGTGGTGCCGATCAGAGTGCCGGGCCTGTCCGAGCGGCGCGAGGACGTGCCCGAGCTGGTGCGCTATTTCGTGCAGACCATCTCCGTGGCGTCGGGCCTGCCGCCGCGCCGGATCGGCGAGGACGCCATGGCGGTACTGCAATCCCACGATTGGCCGGGCAATGTGCGCCAGCTGCGCAACAATATCGAGCGGCTGATGATTCTCGTCGGCGGCGATCCCGACTCGATCATCACCGCCGACATGCTGCCCGACGAGATCATCTCGCCGGTCCCGTTGTCGCCCAACGGGGCGGGCGGCGAGCATCTGATGTCGCTGCCGTTGCGCGACGCGCGCGAGATTTTCGAGCGCGAATATCTGCTCGCCCAGGTTAACCGCTTCGGCGGCAATATCTCGCGTACGGCCGAGTTTGTCGGCATGGAACGGTCGGCGCTGCACCGCAAACTGCGCGCGCTGGGGGTCAATTCGAACGAGCGGGTGCCGGCCTTGCGTTGACCGGGTCCAGGCTTTCCAGGGGAGGGGCTAAACTCTTTCGCATCAGGCCCCTTGCGGGACGGCCTTTTAATCGCGTCTAATGCGCGTCTCAGGGCCGGGCAGAGCAAAACACCGGCGCCATCAACAGCGTAAGCGTGACCAAAGGGACGGGGAAGCCCATGGCGACAGAACGCGCGCAAAGCCTTCAAGACACGTTTCTCAATCACGTTCGCAAGCAAAAGACGCCGCTGACCATCTTTCTCGTCAATGGCGTCAAGTTGCAGGGGGTCGTGACCTGGTTCGACAATTTCTGCGTCCTGTTGCGCCGGGATGGGCATTCGCAGCTCGTGTACAAGCATGCGATCTCGACCATCATGCCGGGTCAACCCATCCAGCTCACAGACATTACCGACGCGGAAGGTGCCGCTGAGTAATTGCGTCCGACCGACCCGAAAGAGCTGAAGCGCAAAAAGGGGCGGACTGAGCGCGAGGTCGATCGCGCGCGCCGGCAGGGGCGCGTCAGGGCGGTCGTGCTGTTGCCCGTGCTCGACAAGAAACGCGGCAAGGCCGGCCAGGCACTCCGCGGCCGCGCTGTTTCCGATCGCACCCCGCAGGCACGTTTGGAGGAGGCGGCGGGCCTCGCCGCCGCGATCGATCTCGACGTGGTTGCCAGCGGTCTGGTCATGGTACCGAGCCCGCGGCCGGCGACGCTGTTCGGCTCCGGCAAGGTCGAAGAGCTTGGCGGCCTGGTGCGCGCCGAGGAGGCTTCGCTGGTGATCGTCGATCATCCGCTGACGCCGGTGCAGCAGCGCAATCTCGAACGAGCGTGGCAAGCCAAGGTGCTGGACCGCACCGGCCTCATCCTCGAAATCTTCGGCGACCGGGCGCGGACGCGGGAAGGGCGCTTGCAGGTCGAACTCGCCCATCTCGTCTACCAGAAGAGCCGGCTGGTCCGGTCCTGGACCCATCTCGAGCGGCAGCGCGGCGGCTTCGGCTTTCTCGGCGGCCCGGGCGAGACCCAGATCGAGGCCGACCGCCGCATCATCGGCGAGCGCATCTACAACATCCGCAAGGAGCTGGAGCATGTCCGCCAGACGCGCGCCTTGCACCGGAAATCGCGCCAGCGCGTGCCCTATCCGTCGGTGGCGCTGGTCGGCTACACCAATGCCGGCAAGTCGACCCTGTTCAACGCGATGACCGGCGCCAAGGTGTTCGCCGAGGATACGCTGTTCGCCACGCTCGATCCGACCATCAGGGCGGTGTCTCTGCCGGGCGGCTCGAAGGCGGTGCTGTCCGATACGGTGGGCTTCATCTCGGATTTGCCGACCACGCTGATCGCCGCCTTCCGCGCCACGCTCGAGGAGGTGCTGGAGGCGGAGCTGATCCTGCATGTGCGCGACATCGCCGACAAAACCAGCGACAGCCAGCGCACCGACGTCAACGCCGTGCTGAGCGAGCTCGGCGTCGACGCGGAGGGTGAGCCCGGGCGCCTGCTCGAAGTTTGGAACAAGGCCGATCTGCTCGATGGATCCGCCGCGCGCCGCGTCCGCAACGAGGCGCGACGCGCCGGCGCAATCCTGGTCTCGGCGGCGACCGGCGAGGGACTCGAAATGCTGGGCAGCGAGATCGAACGGCGGCTCAATCTCCGGCGCGAGACCATCGAGATTGCCGTCAAGCCTGAGGAAGGCTCGCTGTCGAACTGGATCTACGAGAATTGCGAAGTGGTCGGGCGGAAGGAATTGGGCGAGGGCATCACCGCGTTGCGCATCCGCGTGGCGCCGGAGAAGCGCGAGCGGCTCGCCCGCCTCGCCGGCCCGGCGCGATTAACACTCGCCGCGGAATAAATTCAGGCTTTGGTCTCCGCCGCCTTGGCCTCGTCCCACAGGCGATCCATCTCCTCGAGGCTTGCATCCTCGGGCTTGCGGCCATCCTTGGCGAGCGCCGCCTCGATGCTTTTGAACCGCCGCACGAATTTGTCGCTGGCGCCGCGCAACGCCGCTTCGGGATCGACCTTGAGGTGCCGCGCGATATTGGCCATGACGAATAGCAGGTCGCCGAACTCCTCGGCCACGCGCGCCGTGTGACCCTGTCCGCGTTCAGTGTCGGCGATCGCCGCCTTCAGCTCGGCGATTTCCTCGTCCGCCTTGGCAAGCACCGGCACGAGGCTCGGCCAGTCGAACCCGACCTCCGCGGCGCGCTTCTGCAGTTTGACCGCGCGCGTGAGAGCAGGGAGCGCGAGCGGCACATCGTCAAGCCGTGAGCCGCCCTGCGCCGCACCGCGCTCTGCTTTCTCCTCGGCCTTGATGCGCTGCCAGGTGCCGTCCGTCAGGAACGCATTGCGATCGGCATCGCCGAACACATGCGGATGCCGCCTGATCATCTTCCGGGTGATCGCGTCGGCCACATCGCCGAAGTCGAAGCGCGCATCCTCCGAGGCCATCTGGGCGTGATAAACCACCTGGAGCAGGAGATCGCCGAGCTCATCCTTGAGCGCGTCGAGATCGCTCGCGCGCGATCGCGTCGGCAACCTCATAAGCCTCTTCGATGGTGTAGGGCGCGATGGTGGCGAAGTCCTGCGCGACGTCCCACGGGCAGCCGGTATCCTTGTCGCGCAGCCGCGCCATGACGGCGAGCAGGTCGTCGAGCGTGTAGCGTTTCTCCGGCGCGTCAGCCATCGCGCCGGGCAGACGAGCCATGCCGCGCCGGCTGCGCCTCGCGCCGCAAATGTCTCGGGATATCAAAATGATAGCGGAACACGGTCATTTCTGCCCCATATCCCCGATTCGCATAAGGTATATTATGGAAAATTTCTGGATGGGCTGGGTTTGGCCTGCTGTTGATGCACGACGCCGCTCAACGGCGCTCGTAATGATCGGCGATCAGCCGGTCGAGCAGCCTGACGCCGAACCCCGATCCCCAGCTGCGGTTGATGTCGCTGTCGACCGACGACATGGCGGTGCCGGCGATGTCGAGATGCGCCCACGGAGTTCCCTCCTTGATGAAGCGCTGGAGGAACTGCGCGGCGGAGATCGAGCCGCCCCACTTCCCTCCGGTGTTCTTCATGTCGGCGACCTTCGAGTCGATCATCTTGTCGTATTTCGGACCGAGCGGCAGTCGCCACAATTTCTCCCCGGTGACATCGCCGGCCTCGATCAGCCGGCTGGCAAGCTCGTTGTTGTTGCTGAACAGACCGGCATGCTCCTTGCCGAGCGCCACCATCACGGCGCCGGTCAGCGTCGCGAGATTAACCACCGCCTTCGGCTTGAAGCGCTCCTGCACGTACCACAGGCAGTCGGCAAGCACCATGCGGCCCTCGGCGTCGGTGTTGAGCACCTCGATGGTCTGCCCCGACATCGCGGTAACGACATCGCCCGGCCGCATCGCGCCGCCGCTCGGCATGTTCTCGACGAGACCGATAATGCCGACCGCGTTGACCTTCGCCTTGCGCGCCGCGAGCTCATGCATCAGGCCGACGACGCACGCCGCACCCGCCATGTCGCCTTTCATGTCCTCCATGCCGGCGGCGGGCTTCAACGAGATGCCGCCGGCATCGAACGTGACGCCCTTGCCGACGATGGCGATGGGCTCGCCACCCTTCGGTCCGGCGCCCTTCCATTGCAGGACCGCGACGTGACTGGGCTTTTCGCTGCCCTGCCCCACGGCAAGCAACGCCCCCATGCCGAGCTTCTCCAGGGCTTTGGGTCCGAGCACCTCGACCTGCACTCCGAGCTTGGTGAGCTCTTTGGCGCGCGCGGCGAATTCGGCGGGCCCGAGCACGTTGGCGGGCTCGTTGACGAGATCGCGGGCCAGCGTCACGCCGTCGCCAATCGCGCGCGCCGAGGCGAAGGCCTGGCTCGCGGCTTTAGGGTCGGCGCAATGGATGACGATCTTCTTGAGCGTCCGCTCGTCTGCTTCATTGGCGGCGCCGTTTTTCTTGCGCGGCTTGGACTTGTACTTTTTGAACTTGTAGCCGCGCAGCATTGCGCCGAGCGCGAAGCTGGCGATGTCGGCGGGCGCGATCTCCCCGCCTGAGGTCTCGAGGAAGATATGCGCGGCCGGCGCTTCCTTGCCGCTCAGCAACCCGCGCACCACGCCACCGAGATTGAGCCAGTCCTCGGCGCTGTAGCTGCCCGGCTTATCGGTGCCGACGACCGCGACGCGCGCAAACTTCAACCCCTGCGGCGCGATGAGATCGACGGTCTGCTCCTTCTTGCCCTTGAACCCGGTGATGTCGGCGGCCTTCGACAGCAAACCCTTCGCCTTCTTGTCGAGATCGAGCGCGGTCGGCGTAAGCTTCCGTCCCTCTTCGGCGAACACCACGGCGACACCGTCGGCCGGCGCGCTTTTGCTGGCAAAGGACAAGGCGGTCTGATCGGTCACTCTAAGCTCCTCGCGGCCCTCGCCCATCGGGCTTAAGGCATAGAATCGGGACAGCATTCGGCGTCAGCCGAAAATGCTTACTGATGCAGTCTTGCAACAGCGGCAGGAAATAACAGCGGCCCTAGCTAAATCCTGTCTCAGACGAAAGCAAGCCATTCCAAAAATGCCGAAATTCCGCCATCTTAGCCTGATGGGAATCGTCTTTGGCACCAGGGGGTTGGCGGGGCCGGAAGAAGCCTTGCCACGGTGCCCATTCGGGGGATCTGCACAACGGCCATGACACTGTTCGGCCGCTACCTGCTGCGGCAGGTGACGAATGCATTTCTGGTCATTCTGCTGACCCTGACGCTCGTCGTCTGGCTGGCTACCGCATTGAAAGAATTGAACCTGATCACCTCCCAGGGTCAGGGCATCGTGCTGTTCTTTCAGATGACCATGCTCAGCCTGCCGAGCCTGATGGCGCTGATCGCCCCCAACGCCATGCTGATGGCCGCGCTCTACACCCTCGACCGGATGAACGGCGACAGCGAGCTGATCGTCATGACCGCGTCCGGTGCGACCGTCTGGCGAATTGGCGCCCCCCTGCTCGCGCTGGCTTCGGTGGTCGCCATCGTCATCCTGCTCGCCAACCTGTTCATGACCCCGGCCAGCATGCGGGCGCTGCGCAGCTTCGTCACCCAGGTCCGCGCCGACCTGATCTCCCAAGTCCTTCAACCAGGCCGGTTTTCCAGCCCCGAGAAGGGTCTCACCTTCCATATCCGCGACCGCAGCCCGAACGGCGACCTGCTTGGCCTACTGGTCCACGACGAACGCGACGAGAAGCAGGTGATGAGCTACCTCGCCGAGCGCGGCCGCATCATCACCAACGACGAAGGCTCCTATCTCGTAATGTTGGACGGCTATGTCCACCGCTATAACGCCGGAGAACCCGACAAACCCGTGCAGATCGTCGTCTTCGACCAGAACATGTTGGATCTCTCCGAGTTCAGCCCCAAGGATAAAGCTGGCAAAGATCTTAGGCCGCGCGAGAGTTATTTCAGCGATCTGCTCAATCCGGACATGACCAACCCGGTGACGATGCGCAATTACGGGCAGATTCGCTCGGAACTACATGATCGCCTCGCCACCCCGCTCTACCCCCTGGTCTTCGCCTTTGTCGCCATCGCCCTCTTGGCCCATGCCCGCACCACCCGGGAGAGCCGCTGGGCGCAGATTCTCTTGGCCTTCGGCATTGCCGTGGCGTTGCGGGTTGCAGGCATCACCGCCGGCAACCTGGTGGCCCTAAATCCGTGGGCTGTGGTGCTTGTGTATGGGATTCCGCTGGGGGCGATTATCGTTGCGGCCTGGGCGGCGCACGTTAAAATGGCTCCACAGCTGCGGTCCAGACTGAGCTTTGAGCTTAAGTTCCAGCCAAAAAAGATAAAATTTTGGGCCGGTAGAGGGATGCACGCGACGTGAGAGCGCAGATGCCAGGCATCAGTGCAGTGGGGACACTTGCGCGCTATTTCTCGGCGCGCTTTTTCATCGCCATGCTGGCGATGTTCCTGCTCTGTTGCGTGCTCATCTTCTTCGTCGATTTCATCGAGATGCTGCGCCGCGCCGGCAACTATTCGGGCGAGGTTCCGGGCCTCCTTCTGGCCTGGATGACGCTCTTGCGCCTGCCGTCGTTCTCCGAGCTCGTGCTCCCCTTCGCCGTGCTGATCGGCACCATCGGCGTGTTCCTGATGCTGAACCGCTCCTCTGAGCTCGTCGTGCTGCGCGCGGCCGGCATCTCGGTGTGGCAATTCACGCTGCCGGCGATGGTCGTCGCCTTCCTGCTCGGGGTCGGTTTCGTGCTGGTCTACAATCCGATCGCGGCGGTCGCGCGCGGCCAAGCCGAGGACCTCTATGCCGCCGCGTTCGGGCGTGGCGAGTCGTTGCTCAAGACCAAGGGCGCCGGCGCGTGGCTGCGCGAGGACGGCAGTGACGGCCCGTCGGTCCTTCATGCGGCCGAGGTGCTCAATCAGGGTCTCGAGCTCAAGGACGTCACGGTGTTTCAGTACGACCGCGATCACCGGCTGACCGAGCGGATCGAGGCCAAGGACGCCGTGCTCAAGGACGGCAGGTGGGAACTCACCAACGCCTCGGTCACCGCCGTGGGCCAGGAGCCCGAGGTCTACCAGAGCTATCTGCTCAGCACCTATCTCACCCCGACCCAGGTCCGCGACAGCCTGGGCACCGTGCTCTCGATCTCGTTCTGGGATCTGCCGAATTTCATCCAGATCGCCGAGAAAGCAGGCCTCCCCGCCACCCAGTATCGCGTGCAGTACCAATTGCTGTTGTCGCGGCCGTTCCTGCTCGTGACCATGGTGCTGATCGCCGCCACCTGCTCGCTCAGAGGATTCCGCTTCGGCAGTGTGCAAATCAACGCGGTGTTCGGGCTCGCCGCCGGTTTTATCTTCTTCGTGTTTTCCGAAATGTCGCGCAACTTCGCCATGGCCGGACTGACCTCCGCGGTCGCCGCGGCGTGGGTGCCGGTGATCATCGCGGCTTCGCTCGCGCTCACCGTGCTCTTGTACAAAGAGGACGGATGATGACCGGCGCGCGCACCAGATCGATCGGGATGCGCCGGGCTCAGCCCGGCCTTGCTGCGTCTAAGGGCCGGGCGTTTGGCCGGCTGTGCGGGCCGCTTTTGGCCTGCGTTCTGGCGGCATTTTGCGTCGGGCTCACGCCGTGGCAACCGGCCTTCGGCCAGGCTCAGACCTCGCTCGAGCAGATCATCCAGCCCCCGAAGATCGACAAGTCGGAGCCCATGCTGCTGCAAGCCGACGAGATGATCTACGACAACGACAACACCAAGATCACCGCCAAGGGCAATGTCGAGCTCTACTACGGCAACTACACGCTGCTCGCCGATCAGGTGGTCTACGATCGCGGCTCGAACACGCTCGCCGCCGAGGGCAATGTCCGCATCAAGGACCCCGACGGCGCGGTCATCACCGCCGATCAAATCACCCTCACCGACGATTTCCGCGACGGCTTCATCGAAGCGCTGAAGCTCGTCACCAAGGACGACACGCGCATCATCGCCTCCTCGGCATCGCGCCAAGCCGGCAACGTCACGGTGTTCGAAAAGGGATGGTTCACGCCTTGTAAGGTCTGCGAGGAAAATCCGAGCAAGCCGCCCACCTGGCGGATACGCGCCGGCAAGATCACCCATAAGCGCGATCAGGCCACCCTCACCTACAAGAACGCTTTCTTCGACTTGCTGGGCGTGCCGATCGTCTACGTTCCCTGGTTCCAGATGGCCGACCCGACCGTGAAGCGCAAGTCCGGCTTCCTCATGCCGAGCTACAGTCATTCCAACCAGCTCGGCACCACGGTCCAGGTCCCCTACTACTTCGCGCTCTCGGACCACTACGACTTCACCTTCGCGCCGATGTACACCGAGAAAGCGGGCACGTTGTTGATCGGCAATTGGCGGCAGCGTTTGTCGAGCGGCGGTTACAGCGTCGATCTCGCCGGCGTGTGGGACGAGGGCACTTTCGACAGTCCGACCGACGGCGACTTCCGCGGCAGCGTCCACACCAAAGGCAAGTTCGCGCTCGATCCCTATTACAGCTGGGGGTGGGACATTCTCGCCGAGACCGACGAAACCTTCCGGCGCTTCTATAACCTCGACAGCCGGCTCAAGACCGACCGCATCTCGACGGTCTATCTCGAAGGCCTGCATGACCGGAACTATTTCTCGACCAGATTTTACAACACCCAGAGCCTGCTGTTCTCCGATGAGCCGTTCTCCGACGCCACGGTGTACCCGATCATCGATTACGACTACATCGTCAACAGACCCATTGTCGGCGGCGAGCTAAGCTTCAACTCCAACGCCATGGTGTTTCACAATCAGGAGGGCGTGGATTCCAACCGCCTGATCGTGGAAGCCAACTGGCGGCGCCAGATGATCGACGGCATCGGTCAGGTTTACACGCCGTTTGCGCAGCTGCGCGGCGATGTCTATGGGGTCGCCGGCGTCGACCATGGGCTGAACGGCTCCGAGGACTTCGCCAAGGAGGAGATCGGCGACGACGGCGCCATTCTGCGCGGCAACGCCATCGCTGGTATCGAATATCGCTATCCGTTCATCGCCAGCACCGGCCCCGTCACTCACGTGGTCGAGCCGATCGGCCAGATCATCGGCAGGCCCAACAGCGTCGGCGACCAACAGGAAATCCCGAACGAGGACGCTCTCAGTCTCGTGTTCGACGACACGCTGCTGTTCGATATCGACAAGTTCTCCGGCTACGACCGCATCGAGACCGGCACACGCGCGAATGTGGGCGTGCGCTACACCGCTCAGTTTGCGTCCGGTGCCTATGGCCGCGCCGTGTTCGGCGAGAGCTATCAAATCGCCGGCCAGAACGAGTACGACACTGAGTTCTACCGCACGAGCGGCCTTGCCTACCGACGCCTCCGACTATGTGGGCGGCCTTTACATTCAAGCCAACTCGTATATCGGCTTCTCGGCGCAGTCGCGCTTCGATCAGGAAACCTTCGACGTCAGGCGCACCGATCTCTCGACTTCGGTGCAGATACGGGCCCGCGCGCGTGAAGGTGAACTATGCCGATGTCACCGGCGAACCGGGACTTGCGGAGGGGCAGGCACGTGAGGAAATCGTGACTGCCGGCGTGTTGTCGATCACCGAGGCCTGGGGGGTGCTCGGCAACTTCCGTTACGACCTGGCGACCTCCCAGACCATCACCGACGGCTTGGGCGTGCGCTATCAGGATGACTGTTTCCTGTTCGACGTGACGTATCAGCGGTCCTTCATCCGCGATCAGGACATCGAGCCTGACGAGCGCTTCCTGGTGAACTTAACGCTGAAATATCTCGGCACCTACTCGCTGGCGACCGAGGCCAGTGACGTGTTCGGAGCGAGCGGCTCCGACACCAACTAATAGGCGACCGTTCCATGCCTGACTGCGCACGCTACCTGAAGGATGCCGCTTCGGTGAGGACCGCTGCCGGTGCCGCATTGCGTGGCTGGGCCGGGCTGGTCGCGGCACTGCTGCTGCTAGCCGCTTTGCTCGGCGGCATTTTGCCGGGACTGGCGCAAGAGGTTTCGATCAAGGTTCTCGTCAATGACGACCCGATCTCCGACTACGATATCGACCAGCGCGAGCGCTTCCTGGCCATTACCACGCAGCAGCAGCCCTCCCCGGCCTTGAAGAAAGAGGCCACCGACATGCTGATCGACGAACGGCTGCAAACTCAGGCGGCCCGGAAGGCAGACGTCACCGCCGACGAGGCCGACGTGAACAAGGTCCTCGAAGGCATGGCGGAGAAGAACAATCTCAGCATCGACGGTCTGGCCACCGCCCTCGCCAAAGCCGGCGTGAACATCAAGACGCTTAAGGACCGCATTAGGGCGCAGATCCTCTGGCAGGATGCGGTGGGACGCAAGTTCCGCCGCGAGGTGCAGATCGCGGACTCTGACGTCGATAAGGCGGTGTCCGAGGCCGGCGAGGGAGACGGCGGCGCAACCGAAACTGCCTTGCAGCTCCGGCAGGTGAAGTTCGAAATCCCCGCGGGCGCCGACCAAAGCACCATCGCCGCGCGGCTGGCGGCGGCCGAGCTGCTGCGTGCCCGGTTTGGATCCTGCGCCGAGCTCGCGAAGGGCGTGAGCGGCGCCAACGTAAAGACGCTTGCGGATCAGAAGCTGGCCTCTCTGGCCCAACCCGCTCGCCTCCTGGTGACGAACGCCAAAGTGGGGCAGATGACGCCGCCCATGATTTCTCAGGCGGCGGTCGAGCTTTACGCCGTGTGTGGCCAGCGCACGTCCAAGGGCGACGACGCGGCCCGCCAAACGGCGCAGCGGAAATTGATGTCACAGGAATTATCGCTGCGCGCCGAGCGGCTGTTGCGCGATATTCGCGCGGAGGCATTCATCGAATATCGCTAGAGGCGGGCGTTTCGTGCTAGCCGGAGCGCATGGATCGTGCCGAACTTCCCCTAGCGCTCACCCTTGGCGATCCCGCCGGGATCGGACCGGACATCACGCTTGCAGCCTGGTTGGCGCAACGCCAGGAGCGGATCCCGGCTTTCGTGCTGCTCGGCGACCCGACCGTGCTCGAACAGCGCGCCGAGGCTCTTGGCCTCCGGGTACCGATCGTCACGATCGCCGAACCGGAAGCAGCCGAAGAACGCTTCGCCGAAGAACTCCCCGTACTGCCGATTCCGGTCGCGCGCCCGGTGACCGCCGGACGCCCCGACGCGGCCGCCGCGCCGGCGATCATGCAGTCGGTCGAGCGCGCGGTGAGCCTCGTGCGGCAAGGCAAGGCAGCCGCCGTCGTCACCAACCCCATCTCCAAGGCGGTGCTTTATGGCGCTGGCTTTCCCTTTCCCGGGCATACCGAGTATCTCGCCGCCCTCGCCTCGGCGGAAGGACGGCCGTTGCATCCGGTGATGATGCTGGCGAGCCCCACGCTCAAAGTGGTGCCGGTCACCATCCATGTGCCGCTGAAAGACGTGCCGCCCCTTCTGACCGAGGACTTGATCCTCGCCACCCTCGAGATCACCGCCCGCGATCTTGGCCGCTATTTCGGCGTGGAGCGCCCCCGCCTGGCTGTCTCCGGCCTCAATCCGCATGCCGGTGAAGACGGCGGCCTCGGCCGCGAAGAGATCGACATCATCGCACCGGCGATCGCCGCGGCGCGGGCCAAGGGACTGAACGTCACCGGACCGCATCCGGCCGACACTCTCTTCCACGGCGGCGCGCGGGCGACCTACGACGCCGCTATCTGCATGTATCACGACCAGGCGCTCGTGCCGTTCAAGACGCTCGCCTTCGAGGAGGGTGTCAACGTCACGCTCGGCCTGCCCTTCATCCGCACCTCGCCCGATCATGGCACGGCCTTCGGCATCGCCGGCACCGGCCAGGCAAGTCCGCGTAGCCTGATCGAAGCGCTGCGCCTGGCCGCTGCCATGCGCGAGACGGCCGAGGCGCGCGCGTGACCACGCCCGACGGCCTGCCGCCGCTCCGCGAGGTGATCCGCGACCTCGGGCTCTCCGCCAAGAAAAGCCTCGGCCAGAACTTCCTGCTCGATTTCAACCTGACCAGGCGCATCGCCCGCGCGGCGGGGCCGCTCGAACAGGTCACCGTCGTCGAGATTGGCCCCGGCCCCGGCGGCCTCACCCGGGCCCTGCTGCTCGAAGGCGCCGCCCGCGTGGTCGCCATCGAGAAGGACCAGCGCTGCCTGCCGGCGCTGGCCGACATCGCGGCGCTCTATCCGGGACGGCTCGACATCGTAGCCGCCGATGCCAGAGAGATCGACTACGGCGCACTCGCGCTGTCCTCGCCGGCCCGCATCGTCGCCAATCTGCCCTATAGCGTGTCGACCCCCCTGCTCGTCTCGTGGCTGAAGACCGCGTCGTGGCCGCCTTGGTTCGACCGGCTGGTCCTGATGTTCCAGCGCGAAGTGGCGGAACGCATCGTGGCCGCGCCCGGCGGCAAGGACTATGGCCGGCTGGCCGTGCTGTCGCAGTGGCGCACGATGCCCCGCATCCTGTTCACCATCCCGGCCGCAGCCTTCACGCCGCGGCCCAAGGTCGACTCCGCCTTGGTCGAGTTGGTGCCGCGGCCGGCCCCCACGCCGTGCGATGTGTTGGCGTTGGAACGGGTCACCGCCGCCGCGTTCGGCCAACGGCGCAAGATGCTCCGCTCGGCGCTCCGCCAGATCGCGCCCGACAGCGAGGCGCTGTTGGCATCGCTCGGCATCGACCCCAAATCGCGGGCCGAGGAATTAGCCGTCGGCGAGTTCTGCCGTATCGCCAATGCGCTCACGCCGGACGACGCCCGCGGGCGCTAAAGCTCGGCCAGCAGATTTTGGACGAAGTCCTTGAGGCCCGTCAGCCGCGAGCGGCGCCGGCGCTCGGCGGCAAGGATGGCGCGCACCGCCGCCACCGATTGCTCGATGTCGTAATTGATGACGACATAGTCGTAGTCCTGCCAGTGCTGGATCTCGTTGCTCGCCCCGAGCATCCGGCGCCGCACGATGTCGGGCGAATCTTGGGCACGCTCGTTGAGGCGCTGCTCGAGCGCGGCCGCGGTCGGCGGCAATATAAAGACGGTGACCACGTCGTGCGGGGCGCGTGGCGCGCAGGGCAGCCGCCCCCTGCCAATCGACGTCGAACAGCACGTCGCGTCCTTGCGCCAGCGCCTGCTCCACCGGCTGCCGCGTGGTGCCATAAAAATTATCGAACACCACCGCCCATTCCAGGAATTCCCCGTGATCGCGCATCCGGGTGAAGGCGTCGCGGTCGATGAAGTGGTAGTCGCGCCCGTCCTTCTCGCCTTGGCGCCGCGGGCGCGTGGTGTGGGAGATCGACATGGCGATGGCGCCACGCTCGTCGTCTTGCAAGCGGCGCGCCAGCGTAGTCTTGCCCGCGCCGGACGGCGACGACAACACCAGCATGAGCCCCCTTCTGGCGATGCCCTCCATCTCCCCTCACTCGATGTTCTGAACCTGCTCGCGCAGCTGATCGATCACGGTCTTGAGCTCCAGCCCGGTCCGGCTAATTTCGATGTCGGCGGCCTTCGAGCAGATCGTGTTCGCCTCGCGATTGAACTCCTGCGACAGGAAGTCGAATTTGCGCCCGACCGGCTGGTCGCTGTCGACCAGCTCATTCGCCGCCGCCACATGGGCGCGCAAGCGATCGAGCTCCTCTTGGATATCGGCCTTGGCGGCCAGCAGCAACGCTTCTTGGTGGAGCCGCTCGGGGTCGAGCGACGAGCCCGGCTCGGCCAGGCGCGCGATCTGCTCGCCGAGGCGGGCGGCAATTGCCGCGGGCTGCCGTGCGGCGGCGCTCGTCGCGCTCTCGACCAGCGTCCCGATTACGGCAAGCTGCTTCTCGATCACCGTTTGAAGCCGCTCGCCTTCTTCCGTCCGGGCGCGCACCAGCGCCTCGAGCGCGGCGGCGAGGCTCGTCAGCAGGGCCCGGTGCAGCGCGGCTTGCGCCTCCTCGCTCTCCTCGCCTTCCACCGCTTCGACCACGCCGCGCATGCCGAGCAGCGTATCGAGCCGGGCGCGTTTGAGTCCGGTCACATCTTGCGCCCGCTCCGCCACCGCCTGGGCTTGGCGCAGCGCCGCCTCGTTCAGCCTGATCTCAAGCTGGCCGCCTTCGCGCTTCACCCACAGATTGATGGTGCAGTTGCCGCGCGCGAGCTTTTCTTGGGCGAGCGTCCGCGCCTTGATCTCGAGCGCCTCGAAGCCCGACGGCAGGCGCAATCGCAGATCGAGATTGCGGCCGTTGACGCTGCGCGCCTCCCAATGCCAGCTCGTGTCCCCGTGCACGCCGTCGGCGCGGGCAAAACCGGTCATGCTCTTAAGGGTCATCCGCGTCGCCAGCCCTGCCGCGTTGAGACGTCAACTCCAAGCCATGCCGCTTATAAGCCGAGTTGCATGGCAGCGGCACGAGAAGGCTCCAGCCTTGGTGAAGAACCGCAGCCTAAGCGGCTCAGCGCCTCGGATTGCGCAGCGGCGGCGGGACCGTGTCCGCGCTCGCCGCCTCGGCCGGAACGGCGAAGGGATCGGCCGAATTGACCAGGGCCGTCGGGTCGGCCAACGCGCCGGAGGCGAATGCGGGATCCGCTTCCATGGCACCCGGCAAGGTTTTCGGCACCGGCGCCCCGGGCCCCGGCGGGGCGACCGGAACACCCTCGGCCATGGTCGCGACATCGCCGGCTGCGGCCTCTTGTGCCGCCTTGGCGGCGGCCGCTTCAGCTTCCTTGGCGCGCATTTCGCGCTCGACCTTCCGCCACTTGAAGACGTTTCTATTGTGCTCGTCCAGGCTCGGCGCAAAGACATGGCCGCCGGTGCCATCGGCTACGAAATAGAGGTCCTTGGTCTTGGCCGGCCGCAACACCGCCTCGATCGCCGCGCGCCCGGGATTGGCGATCGGCGTCGGCGGTAAGCCATTGATCTTGTAGGTATTATAGGCAGTCTCGCGATCGACCTCTTCCTGCAGAATGGGATGGTCGAGCGCCCCTTTGCCCGCCACCAGCCCGTAGATGATGGTGGGATCCGATTGCAGCCGCATGTTCTTGCGCAGCCGGTTCTCGAACACGCTCGCGATCAGCGGGCGCTCGTCGGCCCGTCCGGTTTCCTTTTCCACGATCGAGGCGAGGATCACCGCCTCTTCCGGCGTGGTCACCACAATGTCCTGATCGCGGGTCTCCCACACTTTGGCGAGGAACTTCGCCTGCGCATTCCGCATGCGGTCGATGATGTCCTGGCGGGTGTCGTTGCTGCCGAACCTATAAGTATCGGGCAGCAGGCTGCCCTCGGGAGGGATCTCGGTGATCTCGCCCTTCAGCTCGGGGTGGGCCCTCAGCTTCTCCACGATCTGGAAGCTGGTCAGCCCTTCGGCCAGCGTCACCTTGTGCTCGATCGACTTGCCCTCGACCAGGATATCGAGCACCGACCGCATGGTGGCAGATTTGCGGAACTCGTATTCGCCGGCCTTCAGGCTGCCCTCCCCCTTCACATACATAAAGTAGAGGATGCTGGTCATGAAGATGCGCCGGTCGGCGATCACGCCGTCGCGCTCCAGCCGCTCGGCAATCGCGCTCACCCCCTCGCCCCTGGGGATGGCCACCACGGTCGAGGTGGCGAGCGGGCCCGGCTGGTCGAACTGCACCTTGACCCAATAGAACACGCCGACAGCGAGGCAAGCCATCAGGAAGAAGAAGGTGAAAACCCCGTCCAGCATTCGCAAGAAGGGATGCGGATCGGGTTCGGGCTCGTCGCGCTCGGGCGGCTCCGGCGGCCGCATCGGCTCGAGCGCCTCGGCCGGGCTGCGCGGCAGCACCGCGAGCTGCCGTCCCGCCGGGTCGGTCGGGATCCGCTCGTCGTTATCGTTAGCCGTGGCTCGGTAATCCCTGGTCAACGACATGGCCAACACGCCCCACGCGCAACGATTCCATGCACTTGAAGTCGAAATATGGCGAAAGGGAGGTTCGCAAAGGGCGCCTCACGCGTTGTAGCGGCGCAAGATCAGCGAGGCATTGGTGCCGCCAAAGCCGAATGAATTGGACAGCACCGTATCGATGGTGCGGTGCCTTGCCTGATGGGGCACGAGGTCGATCGCCGTCGCCACCGACGGATTGTCGAGATTGAGCGTCGGCGGCGCGAGATTGTCGCGGATGGCCAGGGCCGAGAAGATGGCCTCGACCGCGCCGGCCGCGCCGAGCAAATGGCCGATCGCCGACTTGGTTGAGGACATCGACACTTTCCCCGCAGCGTTGCCGAACAGCCGCTCGACGGCCGCCAACTCGATCTCGTCGCCCATCGGCGTCGAGGTGCCATGCGCGTTGATATAATCGATGTCGGCCGGATCGATGCCCGCGCGCTTCACCGCCGCCACCATGCAGCGATAGGCCCCGTCGCCGTCCTCGGCCGGCGCGGTGATGTGGAAGGCGTCGCCCGACAGGCCGTAACCGATGATCTCGGCATAGATCCGGGCGCCCCGCGCCTTGGCGTGCTCGAGCTCTTCGAGCACCACCACGCCCGCGCCCTCGCCCATCACGAAGCCGTCGCGGTCGCGGTCATACGGCCGCGACGCGCGCTCGGGCTGATCGTTGAAATTGGTCGACAGCGCGCGGCAGGCAGCGAAGCCCGCGATCGCCAGCCGGCAGACCGGCGATTCGGTGCCGCCGGCCAGCATCACGTCGGCATCGCCGAGCGCCACCAGCCGCGAGGCATCGCCGATGGCATGCGCGCCGGTCGAGCAGGCGGTGACCACGGCGTGGTTCGGACCTTTGAGGCCGTGCTCGATCGACACATAGCCCGCGGCGAGATTGATCAGGCGTCCGGGGATGAAGAACGGGCTCACGCGGCGCGGGCCCTTCTCGGCAAACAGCAGCGAGGTTTTCTCGATGCCTTGAAGGCCGCCAATGCCGGAGCCGATCAGCACCCCGGTGCGGATCTGGTCCTCATAGGCGGTCGGCTGCCACCCGGCATCCTTCAGCGCCTGGGTGGCGGCGCCCATGGCATAGATAATAAAGTCGTCGACCTTGCGCTGCTCCTTGGGCTCCATCCATTCGTTGGCATTGAAGCTGCCGTCGGAGCCGTCGCCGCGCGGCACCTGGCAGGCGACCTGGCAGGACAGATCGGAGACGTCGAAGCTCTCGATGCGGCGCGCGGCGTTCCGGCCGGCGGTCAGCCGTTCCCACGCGAGTTCGTAGCCGCAGCCGAGCGGCGAGACGAGACCCAAGCCTGTGATGACGACACGTCGCATCGCGCTTTCGCGTGGTCCTCGCGGGAACCTATTGTCGAGCCGTTCGAGGGCTTTCGTTTGTCAGGGGCGGCGGCCGAAGCCCCCGCGCGAAGTGGCGTCAAGCGGCCGTATTCTTCTCCAGGAACTTTATGGCGTCGCCGACGGTGAGGATGGTCTCCGCCGCGTCATCGGGGATCTCGCAGCCAAACTCCTCCTCGAAGGCCATGACCAGCTCGACGGTGTCGAGACTGTCGGCCCCAAGGTCGTCGATGAAGCTGGCGTTCTCGGTGACCTTGTCGGCCTCGACCCCGAGATGCTCCACCACGATCTTTTTTACGCGCTCCGAGATATCGCTCATATCCGCCTCACCGTCCCTTGCCTGTCAGTCTTAAGCCCTGCACGTCCCCCCGAGCCGGCGGCTCATGGCCTGACGCACCCCCGAGCGGTAAATTTTCTGAGGGTTGATCGCGGTGGGATTGTCGTTTGTCAAGCCCCCACCAAGCGGCCGCTTGGGTACCATAGTTTACGCGACTTTGCCAGAAACCCTCACCCACAAAAACCGCTTGCCAAATCTCGTGAAGTCGTCGCTCCAAACCTTTGTCAATCAAGCGGTTAGACCATCACCATGCCGCCGTTCACATGCACCGTCTCGCCGGTGATATAGGCCGCCTCGTTGCTGGCAAGGAACACCACGGCCGCTGCCACGTCGTCAGGTTTGCCGAAAGTCTGGGTGGGAATGGCGGCGGCAATAGCCTCGACTTGCTTCGGCGTCAAGGCATCGGTCATGGGCGTCTTGATGAAGCCGGGCGACGACGCAGTTGGCGGTGATGCCGCGGCTCGCCACCTCGCGGCCTAGCGACTTGGTCATGCCGACCAGCCCTGCCTTCGAGGCGGCATAATTGCCCTGCCCCGGATTGCCGAGCACGCCCGAGATCGAGGCGATATTGACGATGCGCCCGTAGCGCCGGCGCATCATGCCGCGCAGGATGCCGCGGGTCAGCACGAATACCGAGGTGAGATTGACGGCGATCACGTCGTCCCACTCCTCGTCCTTCATGCGCATGAACAGATTGTCGTGGGTGATGCCGGCATTGTTGACCAGGATATCGACTTGGCCGAGCGTCTTCTCCGCCGTTTCCGGAAGCTGCGCCACCGCCGGCCGGTCGCGCAAGTCGCACGGCAGCACGAACACGCGGCTGCCGAGCTCCGAGGCGAGAGCCTCGAGCCGCTCGGCCTTGGTGCCCGAGATGGCGACATTGGCGCCCTGCGCATGCAATGCCTTGGCGACTGCCCCGCCAATTCCGCCGCTGGCGCCGGTGACGAGCGCGCCTTTGCCTGTCAGGTCGAACATCAAGCCTCTCCTTTTCCTCGAGCGCCTTAGCCGGCAAGCGCCGCGGCGGCGGTTTCGAGCTCCTCCGGCGTGCCGACGCTTTTCGCCTCGATGCCGTCGAAGCGCCGGGCGATCCCGGCAAGCACGCGCCCCGCGCCCACCTCATAGACCGAGCCGACGCCGTTCGTCTTGAGATAAAGCATGGTCTCCCGCCACCTAACCATGCCGGTGACCTGGGCGACGAGCTTGGCCCTGATGTCCTCCGGATCGGAGATCGGCGCGGCAAGGACATTGGCCACCAGCGGAACCGCGGGCGCCTTGATCTCGACCTTGGCGAGCGCCTCCCGCATGACGTCGGCGGCAGGCTGCATCAGCGCGCAATGGAAGGGAGCGCTCACCGGCAGAAGCACCGCCCGGCGCGCCCCGAATTTCGGCGCCAAGCCGATGGCGCGGTCGATCGCCGTCTTGGCGCCGGAGATCACCACCTGGCCCGGCGCGTTATCGTTGGCGGCTTCGCAGACCTCGCCTTCGGCCGCGGCGCGTGCCAGCTCCTGGGCTTGGCCGAGATCGGCGCCGAGCAACGCCGCCATCGCCCCTTTGCCCACCGGCACCGCTTGCTGCATGGCGCGGCCGCGTGTCTTGAGGAGGCGCGCGGTATCGGCGAGGCTGAGCGCGCCGGCAGCGGCAAGCGCCGAATATTCGCCGAGCGAATGGCCGGCGACATAGGCCACGCGGTCGGCGAGCGTGAGCCCCTTGTCGCCAAGCACCCGCATCGCCGCCAACGACACCGCCATCAGGGCCGGCTGCGCGTTCTCGGTGAGGGTCAGCTCCGCCTCGGGTCCGTCCCACATCAGCCGCGACAGAGGCTGCGACAGCGCGGCGTCGACCTCATCGAACACGGCCCGCGCGGACGGATAGGCCTTGGCCAGCTCGGCTCCCATGCCGACGGCTTGACTTCCCTGGCCGGGAAAGATGAAGGCGATGCTCATGGGCGCTGCTGAGTGGGGAGACGTGGGAGCGGCCAAAGACACTGTTTCAATCTTTTCTGTCAAGGTGCGCGCGCGGCCGGCCGCGAACCGAAAAGATAACGCGCGCGAGCAACCCCGCATGCTAGAACGGCGTTCCGGATGACACCCCCGCAATCAAGACCCCAAAGAGGGAGAATTCGCATGACCCGTCCCATCCTCCTCGGCGCTCTGACCGCCACGCTGGTGGTCCTGGCCGCAAGCTCGTCCTTGCTTGCCGCGGATACCTGGCCCTGGAAGTCGAAACTGCCCCCCGATCCGGCGCTCGTTCAGCTTGTCTCCGTCGACAGCGTCAGCGTCGCCATTAATAAGTCGGAACCGCCAATCGTCACCATCACGGTTAACGGCCAGGCGCCAACCCCCAACTATACCGAGCTTCAGTTGACCGCGCGCATGGGCGACCCCAAGGACCTGATCTTCGCCTTCGACGCCAAGGGACGGCCGCCCCAGGACATGACTATTCAAGTGGTCACCCCGGTCAGTTTCACCGTGGAGTATAACGACGCGCCGATCGACCAGATCGGCGTGGTCGAAGTCCACGGCATGGAGAATTGCAAGGCCTTCTCCGTGAAAGAAAACAAGGAAACCGAGTGCACCTCGCAGTCGGCCCCGCAATAGAGAGACAGGCCGCGGACAGCCTTGCCGGGTCTTGCAAAGCCCGCGCGAAGCCTTATAAGTCCGCCACTACCAACCGCTCCGGCCGGAGGCTGAACGGAGGACCGCTCATCGAGCGGCAGGCTTAAGCCGCCCTCCCGTGTCTCCGCTCTCACGGTCGTCTCTTGGGCCTTCCTTCTTAAGCGCCCATGCGAGGCTTTGCGCCGGAGCAACGAAGAAGGAAAGGCAGTCCATGTCTCTTTACGAGCATGTCTTTCTGGCGCGGCAAGATATCTCCGCCCAGCAGGTCGAGGCTATGATCGAAGGCTTCCGCTCGATCCTCCAGGAGCGCGGCGGCTCGGTCGGCAAGACCGAATATTGGGGCCTGAGGTCCCTCACCTACCGCATCAAGAAAAACCGCAAGGCCCACTACGCGCTGATGAATATCGACGCGCCGCATGAGGCGATGGCCGAGCTCGAGCGCCAGGAGCGGCTGTCGACCGACGTGATCCGTTTCCTCACCGTCAGGGTCGACGAGCACGATGCTGGACCCTCGGCGATGATGCGCCGGGCCGACCGCGACGAGCGCGACGGACGAGGCGATCGCGGCGATCGTGGTGACCGCGGCGACCGCGATCGCGGCGATCGGGGTCGCGGCGGACGGCGCGACCGGGATCGCGATTTCACCCCACGTGAGGCGCGCGCACCGAGCGAGCCCGAGCCCGAAGAGGCGGCGGCCATCGTCGCGGAGGACGCAGAATGAGCATGACCCAGATGCAGGCGCGCCGCCCGTTCTATCGCCGGCGCAAGACCTGTCCCTTCTCCGGCGATAAAGCGCCGAAGATCGACTACAAGGACGTGAAGCTGCTGCAGCGTTACGTGTCGGAGCGCGGCAAGATGGTACCGAGCCGGATCACGGCCGTGTCGGCCAAGAAGCAGCGCGAGCTCGCCCGTGCGATCAAGCGCGCACGCTTCCTCGGCCTTCTGCCGTATCTGATCCAGTAGGAGGCTCAGGCCCGCGAGCTTGACCTTTAGGCTTTAGAGAAAGTTGGGGCGGGGACACTCCCTCCCCTAACCGCTTCAAGGAGGCGGGACAGCGCAAGCGATGCCAATACCTCTCCTCATCGGCGCCGGTTCAGGCCTCATTGCCGCGGCCTTGTTCGCCTCGGCCGCCACCGCCACGGCGCTGGCCGGCGTGCTGTTCTATCTCGCGCCGTTGCCGGTCTTCCTGGCCGGCCTCGGCTGGGGCGGCAGGGCGGCGCTGTTGTCCGCGCTCACCGGCACGGTGGTGATCGCCGCGGCTCTGGGCCTTGCCACGGCGGCGGTGTTCGCCATGTCCATCGCCGTGCCCTCGGCGCTCCTCACTCATCTTGCGCTGCTGTCGCGTCCGGCCGTCGCGCCGCAAGGCCGGCAGGTCGCTGCGCTCGAATGGTATCCACCTGGCCGCATCGTCGGCTGGGCCGCGCTGCTGGCGGGCCTCCTCGCCGGCCTTCTCGTGCTGTTCCTCGGCTACGACCAGGAAACCTACCGGGAGTCGATCCGCGAGATTCTCAGCCACAGCGCGCTGAAGGAACTCGATCCGGACGGCAAGCTGTTCACCGACGATAACATCGCCAATCTCTCGATCGTGCTCGCCCGGGCGCTGCCGGCCGCCTTCGCCGTAGTGTGGCTGACCATCACCCTGTTCAACCTGTGGATGGCGGGCCTGATCGTCAACGCTTCGGGGCACGCGCTCCGGCCGTGGCCGGATCTCGATGCGCTTGAGTTGCCCAACGCGTTCCTGCTGGTATTCGCCGGCGCGCTTGCCGCCTCCTTCCTGCCGGGACTGCCGGGGCTGCTCGCCACCGGGCTCGCCGGGGCGCTGCTGTTCGCTTACGTGCTGCAGGGACTGGCGGTGATCCACGTTTACAGCCAAGGCGTGCCGGCCCGCGGTCTGCTGCTCGCGACCGTCTATCTCGGCATTTTGCTGCTGGGCTGGGTCGCCGTCATCGTCGCCATTCTCGGTCTGGCCGAGCCGCTGCTCGGCTTGCGCCAGCGCGCCAATCGCGGCGCCCCGCCCCCCAACAACAACGGAACGATCTGACAAGGATAGGAGTGTCGAACATGCAAGTCATTCTGCTCGAGCGCATTGGGCGCCTCGGACAAATGGGCGACGTGGTCACCGTCAAGGACGGCTTCGCCCGCAATTTTCTGCTGCCGCAAGGCAAGGCGCTCCGCGCCACCGAGGCCAATCGCAAGCGCTTCGAGCGCGACCGGGCGCAACTCGAGGCACGCGATCTCGAACTGAAATCGGATGCGCAGGGCGTTTCGACCAAGCTCGACGGCAAGAGCTTCATCGTCATCCGTCAGGCGGGCGAGAGCGGTCAGCTCTACGGCTCGGTTTCCACGCGCGACATCGCCACGGCGATCACCGAGGGCGGCTTCTCCATCGAGCGGCGCCAGGTGATGCTCGACCGGCCGATCAAGGCGCTCGGCCTGCACGAGGTCCGCATCCAGCTCCACGCCGAGGTCCAGCCGCGTGTGGCCATCAATGTCGCCCGGTCCGCCGACGAGGCCGCGCGCCAAGCTCGTGGCGAGGACGTGACCCGGGCGGTGACCGAGGCCGAGGAGGACGCCGAGGCCGCGCGCCTCGCCGCCGCGGCGCTGTTCGAGGAAGGGGCCCCGGCCGAGATCGCCAGCGAAGCGGAGGCGGAGGCTGAGGACGAGTCCGGCGCGTAAGCGGATGCTGCAGCTGCGAGCGGTGCAGTGCGCTCCCTGTGGGCGAGGCCACGCTCTCCCCGTTGTCCACAGACCCGATGCCTAGCGACCGGAACTGTTTTGGGTACTCTCACGCATGAGCGCACTGATTCGCCCCCTGGCTCCCGAGCCCACTCCGACGTTCCGCGAAGCGCCTCATAATCTTGAGGCCGAGCAAGCGCTGCTGGGCGCCATTCTCGTCAATAACGAGGCCATCGACCGGGTCTCGACCTTCCTCAAGCCCGGTCATTTCTACGACCAGCTCCATGCCCGGATCTATGAGGCGGCGTCCAAGCTCATCCTGAGCGGCAAGCGCGCCACCCCGATCACGCTCAAGACCTTCTTCCAGGCCGATCCCCCCGCGGGCGAGCTCCCCGTCCCGCAATATCTCGGGCGCTTGGCGGCCAATGCCACCACCATCATCAATGCCGAGGATTATGGCCGCACCGTCTACGACCTCGCGCTGCGCCGTCAGCTCATTGAGATCGGCGAAACGATGGTCAATACCGCCTTCGATTCGCCGATCGACGCGCCGCCCTCGGTGCAGATCGAAGAGGCCGAGCAGCAGCTCTACGAGCTGGCCGAGACCGGCAAATACGGCTCGGGCTTCGAGCCCTTCACCGCGGCGCTGACCGACGCCATCGACATGGCCGCCAACGCCTATCGGCGCGACGGCGGCCTGTCGGGCCTCGCCACCGGCTTCACCGATCTCGACCAGAAAATGGGCGGCTTGCAGCCGTCGGATCTCATCATCATCGCCGGGCGCCCCGCCATGGGCAAAACCGCGCTCGCCACCAACATCGCCTACCACGTGGCCAAGGCCTACCGGGCCGACCGCGACTCCGAGAACGCGCTCGACGGCGCGGTGGTCGGCTTCTTCTCGCTGGAAATGTCGGCCGAGCAACTCGCCACCCGCATCATCTCCGAGCAGGCCTATATTCCGTCCGAGCGCATCCGCCGCGGGCGGATCGATGCCGAGGAGTTCGACCGCATCGTCGAAGTGTCGCAGGAGCTACAGCATCTGCCTCTATATATTGACCAGACGGGCGGCATCACCGTCGCCCAGCTCGCCGCCCGGGCGCGGCGGCTGAAGCGCCAGAGAGGGCTCGGCTTCATCGTCGTCGACTATCTCCAGCTCCTGTCCGGCTCCTCCAGGCGCGCCGCGGAAGGCCGCGTACAAGAGGTGTCGGAGATCACCACCGGGCTCAAGGCCCTGGCCAAAGAGCTGCATGTCCCCATTCTCGCCCTGTCCCAGCTCTCCCGCCAGGTCGAGAATCGCGAGGACAAACGGCCGCAACTTGCGGATTTGCGCGAATCCGGCTCGATCGAACAGGACGCCGATGTGGTGTTGTTCGTGTTCCGCCAGGAATATTATCTGGAACGCAGCCAACCCCGCGAGAACACGGAAGAGCATTCGAAGTGGCAAGCAGACATGGAGGCGGTGATCGGCAAGGCCGACCTGATCATCGGCAAGCAGCGCCACGGTCCCACCGGCACGGTGACGCTCCAATTCACGCCGGAGTTCACGAGGTTCAGCAATCTCGCGGCGGCAGAACGCCTGCCGGAGCGCCGGGTGTGAGCCCCGAGCGCCCGCCCGAGCAGGCCTCGAGCGAGCGCAGCGACGGACCAAGCGAGACCGCGATCCTCACCATCGATCTCGACGCGCTCGCCGCCAATTACCGGCGCTTGCGCGATCTGGCCGCGCCGGCCGAATGCGCCGCGGTGGTCAAGGCCGACGCTTACGGGCTTGGCATGGCGGAAGCAGCACCGGCGCTGGCGCGCGCCGGCTGCCGGACCTTCTTCGTGGCGACTCTCGGCGAGGCCACGGCGCTGCGCACGCTCCTGCCCGGCGCCATCATCTATGTGTTCTCCGGGCTGATGCCGGGCACCGCCGAACTTTACCGCGCCGCCGGTCTTCGTCCGGTGCTGAACAGCGCCGAGGAGATCGAGGAGTGGGCGTCGTTCTGCGCCGGCCGGGGCGAGCAGCTCCCTTGCGCCGTGCATATCGACAGCGGCATGAACCGGCTGGGCCTGTCCGCCGACGAAGTCGATCAGGTGGCCGAGGCGCGCGACCTCTGGCAGACCATGACGGTGTCCCTGGTGATGAGCCACCTCGCCTGCGCCGACGAGCCGGACCATCCGAAAAGCGAAGCGCAACGAAAAATGTTCGACCGGCTGCGCACGCGGCTGCCGAGCGCGCTGGCGAGCCTTGCCAATTCCGCCGGCATTCTGCTTGGGCCCGACTTCGCCTATGACATGGTGCGGCCCGGCATCGCGCTGTATGGCGGCCATCCCCGCCGCCACGGCAATAACCCGTTTCGCTCCGTGGTGCATCTCAAAGGCCGGGTGCTGCAAGTGCGCCATGTCGCGCCCGGCGAGACGGTCGGCTACGGAGCGAGCAGCACCATGACCCGGCCCTCGCGCATCGCCGTCGTCTCGGTGGGCTATGCCGACGGTTTCTTCCGCTCGCTGTCGGCCAAGGACGGCGAGGACGCCATGGCCGCCTATTTCGGCTCTCATGCCGCGCCGATCCTGGGCCGCGTGTCGATGGATCTGATCACCATCGACGTGAGCGCCGTGCCGGAGGAACTGTCCAACCGCGGCGCGTGGGTCGAGCTGATCGGACCGAACGTTCCGGCCCATGCCGTCGCCGCCCGCGCCGGCACCATCGATTATGAGGTCCTCACCAATCTCGGCCGACGCGCCTTGCGGCGCTATATCGGCGGCTAGGCGCACCATGGCCAAAGCGTCGCGAGCCTTTGTCTGCCAAGCCTGCGGCGCGGTGACCTCCCGCTGGTCCGGCAAATGCGCCTCTTGCGGCGAGTGGAACTCGATCATCGAGGAGACCGCCCCGTCGGGCTCCCCTGCCCTCGTTGCCATCAGAGGCGGCAAAGGCAGGCTCGCCAATTTCGAGACCCTGGCCGCCGGCAGCCTCGAGGCGCCGCGTCTGCCAACCGGTTTGGCCGAGCTCGACCGCGTGCTCGGCGGCGGGCTGGTGCCGGGCTCGGCCGTGCTGGTCGGTGGCGAGCCGGGGATCGGCAAATCGACGCTGCTGCTCCAGGCGGCGGCCAAGCTGGCCGAGAGCGGCGTCCGCGTCGTCTATCTCTCCGGCGAGGAAGCGCCCGCCCAGGTGCGCATGCGCGCGGCGCGGCTTGGACTGGCCGAGGCGCCGGTCGCGCTCGGCACCGAGACCAACCTCGCCAATATCATCGCCACGCTCGGCAGCACGGCGCCGCCCGCCCTCATCGTCATCGACTCGGTGCAGACGCTGTGGTCGGAGGGTGTGGAAGCCGCGCCCGGCACCATCTCCCAGCTCAGGGGCTGCGCCTCGGCGCTGATCAGCCACGCCAAGTCGAGCGGCTCGACCCTGGTGCTGGTCGGCCACGTCACCAAGGACGGCCAGATCGCCGGGCCCAAGGTGATCGAGCATATGGTCGATACCGTGGTCTCGTTCGAAGGCTTGAGCGGCCACCAGTTCCGCATCTTGCGCGCGATGAAGAATCGCTTCGGCCCGACCGACGAGATCGGCGTGTTCGAAATGCGCCAGGACGGGCTGAAGGAGGTCGACAATCCCTCGGCGCTGTTCTTGAGCGACCGCGACCGGGGCGCGCCCGGCACCGCCGTGTTCGCCGGCATGGAAGGCACCCGTCCGATCCTGGTTGAGATCCAGGCGCTGGTCGCGCCCTCTTCGCTCGGCACGCCGCGCCGCGCCGTGGTGGGATGGGATCCCAACCGGCTGGCCATGTTGATCGCCGTGCTCGAAGCCCGCTGCGGCGTGCGGCTCGGCGCGCACGACGTCTATCTCAACGTCGCGGGCGGCTTGCGCCTCAATGAGCCGGCAGCCGATCTCGCCGCCGCCGCCGCGCTCGTGTCCTCGATGAGCGCCAATCCGGCGCCGGACGACGCCGTCTATTTCGGCGAGGTCAGCTTGACCGGCGCGGTGCGGGCCGTAGGCCATATGGATCAGCGGCTTAAGGAGGCGGCCAAGCTCGGCTTTGCCCGCGCGATGGTGCCGGCCGCGGCAAGCGAAGGGGATCGCAAGGTCAAGGACATGCGCCTCCTCCCCATCGCCCAACTTGAGGACCTTGTCGCCTTATTTGCCACACCCTCGGGCGAATAAACTCCTGTCCCCTGCGACAATACGCCGAGCAATGCTTCGATGATTGCCACGGCGGGGCCATTTGTGCTTCATCGCCGGGAATCGTGATAGTAGTGTGCGCCGCCCGCCGAAGGAGCCTCGCGCCATGCCCATCTCCTGGCTCGATGTCATACTTATTGTCATCATGCTCATCTCGGGCTTTCTCGCCATGGTGCGTGGATTCACGCGCGAGGTTTTGTCGATCTTCTCCTGGGCCGTGGCCGCCGTCGCCGCCCTCTATCTGACGCCCAAATATGCCAGCGTGCTCGATCCCTATATCACCAACCCCAGCGTCGCCCAGATCGCCTTCGCCGCCGGCGTCTTCATCATCACCCTGATCGTGGTGAGCCTGATCACCTTTCGCATCTCCGACAGCGTGCTCGACAGCCGGGTCGGCGCGCTCGACCGCACCTTGGGTTTCGTTTTCGGGCTGGCGCGCGGGTTTCTGTTGGTTGCCATCGTGTTCATATTGTTCAGCGCGCTCGCCCGCGACCAGCCGGAATGGGTCCGCAACGCGCGGTCCTACAACCTTCTCCAGCAGACTCAGGTGGCCATCGAGTCGCTGCTGCCCATGAACCCGGAGCAGTTCCTGCCGCAGCCGAAAGAAGACCAGCCGGAGGGCGCCCAGCCGGAGGGCCAACCGGAGGCCCCCGCCGAAGGGGCTCAGCCGGACCAGAAGTCTTGAGCTTAACAGTCTAGAAATTCGTAGCGTCGCGTGCCATTGAAGCGTCCATCAGGGCGCCTATCTACGTGGAGGAGGCCAAGGCCCGTGACAGAGCAGGTTCCGACCAAGACGCCCGGTTTAAGCTGGCTCGAAGAAGACCGCCTGCACGAGGAGTGCGGCGTCTTCGGCATCTTCAACCATCCCGACGCGGCGGCGCTGACCGCCCTAGGCCTGCATGCCCTCCAGCATCGCGGGCAAGAAGCGGCCGGCATCGTCAGCTTCGACGGCCACCACTTCCACACCGAGCGCCGGGTCGGTCTGGTCGGCGACCATTTCACCTCGCGGCCGGTGATCGAGCGCCTGAAAGGCGACACGGCGGTCGGCCATGTCCGCTACTCCACCTGCGGCGATCCGGTCCTGCGCAACGTGCAGCCGCTATTCGTCGATCTCGACTCGGGCGGCTTCGCCCTCGCCCATAACGGCAACCTCACCAACGCGCTCACCTTGCGCGAGTCGCTGATCAAGAAAGGCGCCATCTGCCAGTCGACCACCGATACCGAGGTGATCCTCCATCTGGTGGCGCGCAGCGAGAAGCAGCGCTTCGTCGAGAAATTCATCGAAGCCCTGCTCCAGGTCGAAGGCGCCTATGCGCTGGTCGGCGTCACCCACAAGAAGCTGATCGGCGCGCGCGATCCCTACGGCATCAGGCCGCTCGTGCTCGGCAAGCTCGGCGAGTCTTGGGTGCTCGCCTCGGAGACCTGCGCGCTTGACATCATCGGCGCGGAGTTCGTGCGCGAGGTGGAGAACGGCGAGGTGGTGGTGATCACCCGCGAGGGGGTGGAGAGTCATCGCTTCGTGCCGAAATACCCGGCCCGGCTTTGCATCTTCGAATATATCTATTTCGCCAGGCCCGATTCCATCGTCGGCGGCCGCTCGGTCTACGAGGTGCGCAAAGAGATGGGACGGCAATTGGCGCGCGAGGCGCCGGCCGACGCCGACGTGGTGGTGCCCATTCCCGATTCCGGCGTGCCGGCGGCCATCGGCTATTCCCAGGAATCCGGCGTCCCGTTCGAATACGGCATCATCCGCAACCACTATGTCGGCCGCACCTTCATCGAGCCCGAGCAGCGCATCAGGCAGCTCGGCGTGAAGCTGAAGCACAGCGCCAACGAATTTCAAGTCAAAGGCAAACGCATCGTGCTGATCGACGACAGCGTGGTGCGCGGCACGACCTCGGTGAAGATCGTGCAGATGATGCGCGAGGCCGGCGCCCGCGAGGTGCATATGCGGATTTCCAGCCCGCCGATCACCCACCCCGATTTCTACGGCATCGACACGCCCGATCAGGACAAGCTGCTCGCCGCCCACCGCACCCTCGAAGAGATGCGGGTGTTCATCGGCGCCGACTCGCTTGCCTTCCTGTCGGTCGACGGCATCTACAAGGCCATGGGCTTTGACGGCCGCGACGACGACCATCCGCAATTCACCGACCATTGCTTCACCGGCGAATACCCGACCAGGCTGCGAGACCGCGAGGGTCCGCCGCAGCAGAAGCAGCTCTCCTTCCTCGCCGAGGTCGGTTGACGGCGGGACGTCTCAAGGATCGCATCGCGCTCATCACCGGCGCCTCGCGCGGCATCGGCCGCGCCGTGGCTGAAGCCTTCGCGCGCGAGGGCGCGCATGTGCTGCTGGTGGCGCGCACCCGCAAATCGCTCGAACCGGTCGATGACGCCATCAAGGCGCAGGCGGCACGGCGACCCTCATCCCGCTGAACCTGGCCCACGGCCCGAAGGTCGACGCACTCGGCCCGGCGCTGTACGAGCGCTTCGGCCGGCTCGACGTGCTGGTCGGCAACGCCGCCATTCTCGGGAGATTGTCGCCGCTGCCGCATATCCCGTCCGAGCATTGGGACCAGGTCATGGCCGTCAACGTCACGGCCAATTGGCGGCTGATCCGCACGCTCGATCCGCTGCTCCGCCGCTCGGAGGCCGGGCGGGTGATCTTCGTCACCTCGTCCGGCGTAGCGCAACAAGGCCGCGCCTATTGGGCCCCCTACTCCGTGTCGAAAGCCGCGCTCGAATGCCTGGCCAAGACCTACGCCAACGAGACGAGCGACAGCGCGATCAAGGTGAACCTGATCGACCCGGGCGCGACCGCGACGCGCATGCGGGCCGAGGCCTATCCCGGCGAGGACCAGGCAACATTGCCCACGCCCGAGCAGGTGGCCGAGAGCTTCCTTGCCCTCGCCCTGCCCGACTGCACAATGAACGGGGCAGACCGTGGACGCCCTAGGGCCTCACCCGTTGGTTGTCCAGCACCATGCCGTCATAGGCGGGCTCGACGCCGTCCGGCAGCTCCCGCTTCAGCGTCTCGTAATCGAGATCGACATGCATGTGGGTGAGCACCGCGCGCTTCGGCTTCACCCGCGCGATGAAAGCAAGCGCCTGCTCCACCGACAGATGGCTCGGATGCGGCGTGTAGCGCAGCGCATCGAGGATCCACACATCGAGATCTCGCAGCGCTTGCAACGATTCCTCGGGGAAATCGCTCACATCGGGCGAATAGGCGATGCCGCCGAAGCGGAAGCCGAGCGTCTCGCCTGAGCCATGTATCTGGCGGAACGGCAGCGCCTCGATCGCGCCGCCGCGGCCTGCGATCTCGACCGTCTCGCCGGCGCGGATCTCATGGCCATTGAGGATCGCCGGATAGTCGCTGCCGGGCGGCGTCTCGAAGCAATAGGCGAAACGCGCGCGCAGCTGTCGGCCGGTCGCCGCGTCGTAATAGACCTCGACCCGGCGGCGCCCGTTGAACGACACCACCCTCAGATCGTCGATGCCATGCACGTGATCGGCATGGTCGTGGGTGTAGAGCACCCCGTCGAGCCAGCCGACCCCGGCATCGAGCAATTGCTGGCGAAGGTCGGGCGAGGTGTCGACCAGCGCGGTGGTGGTGCCGCCGGGTCCCGCGCGCTCGACCAGCAGCGAGCAGCGCCGCCGGCGATTTTTAGGATTGGCCGGATCGCACGCGCCCCAATGATTGCCGATGCGCGGTACGCCGCCCGATGTGCCGCAGCCGAGAATGGTGAGCTTCAACGTCATGCCGCGCTGAGCGGAGCCTTCAGGGCCGAGCGCGGCACCTTCTTGAACAGCCGGAAGAAATTCTCGGTGGTCAGGCGCGCCATCTCGGACTCGCGCACGCCGCGCAAGGCAGCAAGCCGCGCCGCGGTATGCACCACCAAGGCGGGCTCGTTGGTCTTGCCGCGCAACGGCTCAGGCGCCAGATACGGCGCATCGGTCTCGACCAGCAGCCGGTCCGACGGCACCGCCAGCGCGATGTCGCGCAGCGCCTCGGCGTTCTTGAAGGTGACGACGCCCGAGAAGGAGATCGAGCCGCCGAGCGCGAGCCCGCGATGCGCCAGGTCGGCTCCGCCGGTGAAGCAGTGCAGCACGAAGGGGAACGCGCCCTTGCTCGTCTCCTCCTCCAGCATGCGGGCGATGTCGGCATCGGCGTCGCGCGCATGGATGACGAGCGGCAGGCCGGTCTCCCGCGCCGCGGCGATATGGGTGCGGAAGCTCTTCTTCTGCACGTCGCGCGGGCTGTGGTCGTAATGGTAGTCGAGCCCCGCCTCGCCGATCGCCACCACCTTGGGATGGCGCGCCAGCTCGACCAGCTCTTCGACCATAATGTCGGGCTCCTCGGCGGCATTGTGCGGATGGGTGCCGACCGAGCAGAACACATTGTCATGGGCCTCGACCAGGCCACGCAGCTGGTTGAATTGGCTGACCCGCGTCGAGATCGTCACCATCAGGCCGACCCCTGCCGCCCGGGCGCGGTCGAGCAGGCCGTCAAGATCAGCGCTGAGCTCCGGAAAATCGAGATGGCAGTGGCTGTCGATCAGCATCGCAGGTGACGAAAGACCTAGTTTGTTCAAGCTGCTAGGCTATTACTACGGTGGTCCCGAAGCCACTATGTGCAGCATAAGGGAGGCGGAGACAACACGTGCTTACGGGCGATGGCATGATGAAAATTGCATCCATTATAGCCTTGGCGGCCGCGCTGATCTGGCTTCCTCCAGCTCCAGCCGAGGCCGGCTGCACGAAGAGCGTTGTCATGTACAACGCCGATTGGTGCCCCTACTGCAAACAGGTCAGAGCAATTCTGGCGCGCAACCACATCAAATACCGCATCCTCGACGCGACGACCGCGCGAGTCCAAGCCGACATGATCAGACGGTTCGGCAGCACCGCGGTTCCGATGACAATCGTCGGCGGGGTCGTGGTCGCAGGTGTCGACGAGGCGCGCATCAAGCAGCTCTGCCGCGGGTAAGTCACGCTGCCGGCGTCGGCTCAGCCTCGACATGGCGCGGGAACACGGCTTGCGGCGGCGGCAATTCGGTCCCGGGCGTGAGCCTCCCCTTCGGCCCGAGTGCGGCGAATGTCCGCGCGTCGTCCGGCACGCCAAGCTGGTCGAGCAGCTTACCGGCGCTGTCCGGCATCACCGGCTGCACCAGAATGCCGATCTGACGCGTGACCTCCGCTGTCACATAAAGGATGGTCCCCATCCGTTCGGGATTGCTCTTCTTGTGCGCCCACGGCTCCTCGCCGGCGAAATAGCGATTGGCGTCGGCGATCAGCGCCCACACGATCTCCAGCGCGCGATGGATGGAGAAGCCGTCGATCGCCTCCTCGACGCGGGGCAGTAACGAGTCGGCAGCCGCCAGAATAATCTCGTCGGCGGCGGTGAGCTTACCGGGTTCAGGCACGCGGCCCCCGCAATTCTTGGCGATCATCGACAGCGAGCGTTGCGCCAGATTGCCGAGATCGTTGGCAAGGTCGGCATTGATGCGCTGCACGATGCCCTCGCGGCTGTAATTGCCGTCCTGTCCGAACGGCACCTCGCGCAACAGGAAATAGCGAATCTGGTCGACGCCGTAATCCTTCGCCAGCACGAACGGATCGACCACGTTGCCGACCGACTTCGACATCTTCTCTCCGCGGTTGTAGAGAAAGCCGTGGCCGAACACCTGCTTCGGCAGCGCCACGCCGGCCGACATCAGAAAGGCCGGCCAATAGACCGCATGAAAGCGGATGATGTCCTTGCCGATGATATGCACGTCGGCCGGCCAGTAGCGCTTGAAGCTCTCCGAGCTCTCGTCGGGAAAGCCGACGCCGGTGAGATAATTGGTCAGCGCGTCGACCCACACATACATGATGTGCTTGGGGTCGCCCGGCACCGGGACACCCCAATCGAACGTGGTGCGCGAGATCGACAGGTCCTGGAGGCCGCCGCGCACGAAGCTCTTCACCTCGTTCGCCCGCGTGTCCGGCCCGACGAACTCGGGGTGCGCGTCGTAATGGGCGAGGAGCTTGTCCTGATACGCCGAGAGCTTGAAGAAATAGCTCTCCTCCTCGACCCATTCGACCGGCGTGCCTTGCGGCGACAGCTTCTTGCCGTCGGCGCCAGCCTTAAGTTCGCTCTCGTCGTAATAGGCCTCGTCGCGCACCGAGTACCAGCCGGCATATTTGTCGAGATAGATGTCGCCGGCCGCTTGCATGCGCCGCCACAGCTCCTGGCAGGCACGGGCATGGCGAGCCTCGCGCGTGGTGATGAAATCGTCGTTGGAGCAGTTCAGCGCAGCCACCATGTCGCGGAACTTGGGCGTGTTGCGGTCGGCAAGCTCGGCCGGAGTGATGCCTTGCGCCTTCGCCGTTTGCAGCATCTTGATGCCGTGCTCGTCGGTCCCGGTGAGAAAGAACACGTCGCGGCCCTGTAAGCGCCGGAAGCGCGCGAGCGCGTCGGTGGCCACGGCCTCATAGGCGTGGCCGATATGGGGCGCGTCGTTCGGATAGGAGATGGCAGTGGTGATGTAATACGGCCGGTGATCTGCCATGGCGGCAGGAATAGCCTTGAGGCGGGCCGCGAGCAAGCGTGCTTGGCTTACGCCCTAAACGGGATGTTCCCGCGCCACCTGCTGGAGCCGGAACCAGGTCTCGAGCAGCAGCAGGCCGCGATCGAGATTGAGCGCCTGGGCCTCCGCCTTGGCCTCCGACATCGCCTCCCACGCTTCCGCCCACTGCGCGAGATTGGCGCGCGAAACGAGCCCCTTGGCGAGCTTTTGCTCCTCCTGAGTCGCCCCCTCGCCGGTCGCCGCGAAGCGGACCAGCCGCTCGATCAGCCCAAGCAGCAAAGAGAGGTAGAGGTCGAGACGATCGCTGTTGGCGCCCCCGGCCAGCCGGTCGACCAGGCGGTGCAGCCGCGCACCGTCGATCTCCGGCAGGGCGGCGAGCGCGGCGAGGATCTCGCCATAGAGCTCGATGCCCGCACTCGACACCAGTTCGAGCGCGCGGCGCACGCTTCCCTGACTCAAGGCGACGGCGGTCGCCAGCGTCTTAGCGTCGGCCTCGTGGCCGTCACGGGCAAGCGCGGCCCGCACCGCGCCTGCCAAATCCTCCTCGCCCAGCGCCGTGACGCGCAACGTCCGCGAACGGGAGCGAATGGTGACGGGGAGCCGCCCTTCGGCGCTCGAAATCAGCAGGAACAAGGTCTTGGGCGGCGGTTCCTCGAGAGCCTTCAACAGCGCATTGGCCGCATTCTGATTGAGCTCGTCGGCGCGATCGACCATCACCACCCGCCATCCCGCCTCGCCCGCCGAATGGCCGAGAAAAGCACGCAAGCGCCGCACCTCCTCGACGCCGATCCATTGCGAATAGCGCTTCGATTTCTCGACCCAGGAGCGCCGGATGAGCAGAAGATTCGGATGCGACATCGCCGCGACTTTGCGGAAGATCGGATGGTCGCGATCGTTGGCGTCGCGCGGCGCGGCAGCCTGATCGCCACCCTCGGCCAGCGCCGCGCGCGCGAAGCGATAAGCGAGCGTCGCCTTGCCGATGCCCTCAGGCCCGACCAGCAGCCACGCATGATGCATGCGGCCGCTTGCCAGCGCATCGCTGAACTCGCTGACGGCCGCCTGATGGCCGAACAATCGATCGACCTCGCGCGGCGCCGAAAATCCGTCGAGCCGGTCCGGCTCGTTAAGCGCCGCGGCCGAACGCTCCGCCGCCATGCTCATGGGCTCAGACGTTGCAGCACGACCTCCCACACATCCTCAGCCACCATGGCTTCGGGCTGGCTGGCATCGATCACCACGCAGCGCTCCGGCTCCTCCTCGGCGATATCGATAAACGCCCGGCGCACGCGCTCATGCAGCATGACCTCCTGGCCCTCGAACCGGTCAGGCGCAGTTCCGCTGCGCCGCTCCGCCGCCCGCGCCAGACCCTGCTCCGGCGGAATATCGAGAATGAAGGTGATGTCCGGCAACAGCCCGCCGACGGTGAGGCGCTCGAGCGCGTTGATCAACCCGCGCGGGACCCCGGCCGTCGCCCCTTGATAGGCGCGGGTGGAATCGAGGAACCGGTCGCACACCACCCATCGGCCTTCGAGCAGCGCCTGGCCGATGGCGTTCTCGACATGGTCGGCACGCGCCACCGCGAACATCAAGGCTTCGGCAAAGGGTCCGAATTGCCAAACCCGCCCGGACAGCAGCGCCTCGCGGATCTCCTCGGCGGCCGGCGAGCCGCCGGGCTCGCGGGTGGCGAACACCTTGCGCCCGGCGCGGGCCAGCCGATTGGCGAGAATGCCGGCCTGGCTCGACTTGCCGGAACCCTCGCCGCCCTCGAATGTGATGAATTTGCCGGTCTCGCCGTGCTCGCGCTGCATCGTATGTGCCGGCTACAAGAGCCAGCCGAAGGCGAGCACGAGCAACGAATCCAATCCGCGCATGGCGAAGTTGCTCTGGCCGATGTCGTCGCCGGCATAAAGCGGGATGTCGTTGGTGGCCTGGGACTCGTCGGACGTAATCCTCAGAATGGCCACTTGATCGCCCTTGCGGATCGGGGCCTTGATCGGCCCACTATAGACGATCGACGCCGCGACCTTGCCGGTCGCCGTGGCCGGCAAAATGATGTTGATATTGCCGTCGCCGACCAGCGGGACGTAGTGCTTGGTCCCGCCCCACACCAGCGCATCGCTCACCGTCTGGCCTTCGTCGAACAGCCTGAACGGCTTGAAGCTCTTGAAGCCCCAGTCGAGCAGCTTGCGCGCCTCTGCCTCGCGGTCCTTGGCGGACTCCAAGCCGCCGACAACGAGAATGAGGCGCTGGCCATCGCGCGTGCCGCTGGCCGCCAGCCCGTAGCCCGACTCTTTGATGAAGCCGGTCTTCAGTCCGTCGACGCCGATATCGGCCGACACCAGCGGGTTGCGATTATGGAACGTGAACTTTTCGCGGTACTTGAACTCCTTCTGGCCGAAGAAGTGATAGTACTCGGGATAAGTATAGATGAGGTGATGGGCGAGCGTGGCGAGGTCGCGCGCGGTCATCAGATGACCCTCGGCCGGCAGGCCGGTGGCGTTCCTAAACGTCGATTTCTCAAGCCCGATGGTGCGCCCGTATTCGGTCATCTGCTTGGCGAAGGCGTCTTCGCTCCCGGCGATGCCTTCGGCGAGAATGATGGCGGCATCGTTGCCGGACTGGACGGTGACGCCCTGAATGAGATCGTTGATCGGCACCATGGTGTTGAGCGGCGCGAACATGGCCGATCCGCCCGACGGCGCGCCGCCGGTCCGCCACGCATGCTCGCTGACCTTGAACTCGTCCTCGAGCTTGAGCCGGCCCGCCTTCAGCTCGCGAAACACGATGGCAAGCGTCATCAGCTTGCTCATGCTGGCCGGCGGGGCGAGCGTATCGGCGTCCTTCTCGAACAGCACGAGATTGGCGTCGGCATCCATGAGAATGGCGTGCTTCGCCTTGGTCTCGAAGCTGCTTGGCGGGGCGGCCGCATGGGTACGCGCCGACATCGCGCCGGCGCCCAGCGCGACAACGGCGCCGGCCGCTGCGATCTTGATCCATCTGCCAAGGCGCGAGGCGTACACGGGCTGAACCGGACCTGGATCGGGGTGGATTGTGGCGGCCGCTGCCGACGGCCTTACTCGGCAAATATCAAGCGCCCTCGCGCAAAAATCAACCCGGTAGCCGAATGCGGCGCTAGTTGGTCTTGACCAGCTTGGCGCCTCGGTAGCCTGCCCCCGTGACCTTGACCAAGGCCGCTTTTGCCTCCGACGCGGCGGCGAAGGGCCCGACCCGGACCCGGAAATAGGTCTGCGCGCCGACGTCCACCGGGGTGACGTCGACCGGCGCGATGGCGGCCAGCACATTGCGCGCGCGATCGGCGTTGTCCTTGCTCTTGAACGAGCCGGCCTGGATGACAAGCCCGGCGACCGGCGTTTCCGTCTTGGCGTTGGGCGTGATGGAGCCGGTGATTTGCGGCGGCGCGGGCTGCACCGTCTTGGTGGTCGGTTTCCACGCGGCAACAGTCGGATCGGCCGGAGCAGCAGCGGCACGAGGCGCCGCCGCTTTCCATGGCCGCGCCAAATTCTCCGGGTTCTCGGCCGGCAACGTCGCTTGCTCGGCGATATTGGCGAGAGCGAGATTCGGCGTCTTTCCTTTGGCGGCGAATTGCAGCCAGCTTTGGCTCGCCAGATATTTGCGCTCGTAGCTGTCATCGCCGCTCAAAGGCGCGCGGCCGAGATATTTGACGCGCACGGTCGCGGTACCGTGATTGCGGAAGCCGAGCAGCTCGGCCGAGCGTCGCGACAGATCGATGATGCGGTCGTTCGCGTAAGGTCCCCGGTCATTGATGCGGACCACGATGGTGCGACCGTTGTTGAGATTGGTCACCCGCGCATAGACCGGCAGCGGCAAGGTCGGGTGCGCCGCCGATAGCCGATCCATGTCGTAGATCTCGCCATTGGCGGTGCGCCGCCCGTGGAACAATTCGCCATACCACGACGCGCTGCCGACCCGCTCGTAGCCCGGCTCTTCCCGCGGCTGATACCAGACGCCGGCGATCTGATAGGGCTTGCCGACTTGGTAGTAACCGCCGCCCTTCGGCACCTTCTGCCCGAGCGGGATCACGCGCTCGCCGAGCTTCTCGCCGTTGTTCCGGCCGCCGCAACCGGACAGGCCGAGACCGAGATTGGCGATGATGAAAATCGACACGGCGAAGCCGGCGACGCCGAGCGAGCTCACGCCACGAACGCGCTCACCCGCAACAGGCGGGAGCCTGAGCCGACCCACAAAACGCAAAATCCCGACCCCCGGAAGGGCTTGTTACAAGGGGCCGGAACCACCTCGCCAACGCGGCAAGACCGGCGCAGCCGGCCCCGCCCGACTGTCGGCCGAAGAGCGTTAGCAAAGCATGAATTTAACGGCTGCCCCCCGCGCCGATCCGCTCGAGGCAGTCGGCGGCGACCCGGTCCAGCGTCTTGCTCGCATCGATCACGGCGAAGCTCTGCGGTCCGATGGCGTAGCCGAGCTGAACGTCCACCACCTCCGGCGTCGCATCCGACACATCGCCGGTGCGAGCCGCGACCCTATCCCGCATGACATGCGGCGGCGCTTCGAGCCATAGCCCGGTGAACGGCACGCCCCGTGCGGCGGCGAGCCCGGCCAGCGCGTCGCGCTCGTCTTGTCTCGCGTGGACGGCATCGACAATCACCGCCTGACCGCCTTCGAGCGCCATCAACGCACGCTTGCGGCATATGGCATAGACGCGGTCGGACATTTCAGGCGCATAGGCGCTGTCCGGCAGCCGGTCCGCTTGGGCCACCCCGAACAGGCGCTTGCGCTCGACGTCGCTTCGCACATGCACCGCGCCCGGAAAGGCGCCGACCAACGGCGCGATAGCGCGCGCGACAGCAGACTTGCCTGACCCCGACAATCCACCCACGGCAATGAGGCGCGGCATGGCCGGCGCCACAAAGTTCTGCGCCAGGGCAAAATACGCGCTTGCGTCTTCACGCGCCGCGTCCGCTTGCGGCCGCGGCGCCATGCCCGCCCGCAACATCTCGACCTTGGCCCTGATCGCCGCCCGCATCGACAGGAACAGCGGCAGCGCGCCGAGCCCAACGAGATTGCCGGTGCCGGCCTCGGCATCGAGATAGGCGTTGAGCACGGCGTTGGCGTGGCGCGCGAGCCCGCGCTTGCCGAGATCCATCAGCAAGAACGCAAGGTCGTAGAGGACGTCGATGGTGGCGAGCCGGTCGTCGAACTCGATGGCGTCGAACAGCACCGGCGCGCCGTCGATCTCGACAATGTTGCGCAAATGAAGATCGCCGTGGCAATGACGCACATATCCGCCGCGTGCCCGCGCTTCCAGCAACGGCGAAAGGGCCGCGAGTCGCTCGCGGCTGAGACGCGTCAGCTCCTTTGCCGCTTCCGGCGCAACGATGCCGGCGTGGGCGGCAAAGGCTTGCGCATTGTCGCTCAGCACGTCGGCGAGCGGGCGCACCGCCTGGTCGGGTCCGAGCATCCGGTCGGCCGAATCGTGGAAGGCGGCGATGATTACTGCCAAGCGGGCGATCGTTGCCAGGTCGAGCCGTCCCTCGCTTGCCATGCGATCAAACAGCTTCGCCTGGTCGAAGCGGCGCATTTTCAGCACCCATTCGGCCGTCTTCCCCGTCGCCACCGAAGCGAAAGTCGCCGGACTCCCCGAGAGTTACCGGCACGACCTCAAGATAAAGCTGATCTGCGGTGCGCCGGTTGACGCGGAGTTCGTTTATGCAGGCCTCCCGCCGCCGCTCCAGCGTCGAGAAATCCAGAAACGGGTATTTGACCGCCCGCTTCACCTTGTAGGCAAACGGGCCGGCGAGGAAGACCACCGAGGCGTGGGTCTCGATGCGCTCTACGGTTGCAGGCGCCGGCTCGTAGCTTCCCGTGCCGGCCCATGAATTCCAGCACCCCGGCTTGGCGGGAATCGTCGTTGCCCATTCGTTAACCATACATGAGAAATGCGTGCCTATTGAGCCACAGGGCCTTTGAAAAACCTGAAGAAACAAGTGTCGGCCCTTGCTGGCCAAAGGTTAACTGTCTAACGTTTCTGCGGACGGGGCAGACTTTGCGGGAATCAACCTGCATAGCCTCTCGGAAAGGCCGAGCGGTTCTGATGACGGGGTGGACGAAATGGGCGGCCGCGCTCGCGGTGGCCGGTCTCGCCTTGGTCGAGGTTGCGCCGGCTATGGCCGAGGGCGAGACCACAGTCGCCGTCCAGCGTCTCGGTCCTCCCGACGTCGAAGCGCGACGCGATGCCCTGCTCAAGCAGATGTTGGCAAGCCCGGGCGATCTCGACCTCGCCTTTAGCTACGCGACGCTGTCGTCGCAGGTCGGCGATTACGAGGGCGCGATTTCGACCCTCGAGCGCATGCTGATCTATGCCCCGAACACGCCGCGGCTCCAACTCGAGCTCGGCATCCTCTATTACAAACTCGGCGCCTATGACGTGGCGCGCGCTTATTTCGAGCAGGCCCTTGCCAATCCGAGCGTGCCGCCATCGGTCGCCGCGCAGATCCGGCTCTATCTCCAGCAGCTCGCCCTGGCCGCCGATCCACCCGCCTTCTCCGCCTCATGGTTTTCGGCAATCCGCTGGGAGAGCAACGCCAATGCCGGACCCGGCACGCAAAGCGTGACGCTGAACGGCATCGACTTCACGCTCGACCAACAGTCGGTCGGCAGCCCCGGCTGGAGCGCGCTCAATATCGGCACGCTGCATTACGGGTGGGACCTTAAGAACCAGGGCGACCGCATCGAGTTCGATGCCCTCGCCTACTCGACCGCCTATTTCGAGTCGGAGCTTCAAGATATCGACCTCTTATTCTTCGAGGCCACGGTCGGGCCGAGCTTCAACATGAAGCGCTGGGGCTGGGATAAGACCCGCGCCTATGTCTACGCCATCGGCGATCTGGCTTATCTCGGCTACGATCCGTATTTCACCGCTCCCGGCGCGGGCGTTCGCCTGTTGAGCTTCAATGCCGCGCAAAGCGTTCTCGATGCGCGGGTCGAGACCCGCTACCGCGACTTCGAGAATTCCTCGGATCTCCCGCTCAATTCGCAGCGGACCGGCGCGCAGACCCGGGTCGGCTTCACCTATTCGTACTACTTTACGCCGGCCTTCGTGGTGACGACCCAGACCTACGCGCAGCGCGAGAACGCCGAGGTGGGGTACTGGGCCGACTGGGAAATGTCGTTTGCCGGCGGCTTTGCCTACACCTTCGACAATCCGCTGTGGCAAGCCCGCTACCCCTGGACCTTCCAGCTCGGCGGCGGGGTGATCAGGCGGGACTATGACGATCCGGACCCGACCATCGATCCGTTCAGCGCCGAGAAGGATACGGTGTGGTGGACGCGCGGGGCCCTGGTGCTGCCGGTGGCGGAGACTTGGGCGCTGGTTCCCCAGGTCGAGTATCGCGACCAGACCTCGAATTATGATATAAGGAATTACGACGATTTGACCGCTCTTCTCGGGGTGCAGAAGAGGTTCTGAGGGATGATGGGGGCACACTCATTTAGGCTCAGAGGCCGGTTGTCGGGGGCAAGCGCCGCGGCGCTGCTCGGTCTCTCGCTTGTGTGCGGGGCAGTTATCGTCCCGGCCGAGGCGGACAAGGTCGGCGTGGCGGCGGCCGTCAATCCCGACGCCTTCTCGAGCCTCGCCGGGGCGCCGCAGAGCCAGATCAGTATCGGCAAGTCGATCTTCTTCAACGAGCGCATCAACACCACCGGCAGCGGCCTGGTGCAGGTGCTGCTGGTCGACGGCTCGACCTTCACCGTCGGCCCGGGTTCAGACTTGGTCATCAACAAATTCGTCTACGACCCGAAGAAGGGCACCGGCCAGATCGCCGCCTCCTTCTCCAAGGGCGTGATGCGCTTCGTCGGCGGCAAGATGTCGAAGAACGACGGCGGCGTCACCGTCGACACGCCGGCCGGCGCGCTCGCCATTCGCGGCGGCATCGCCTTTGCGGACTTCAAGAGCGCAACGAACTACTCCGTTTTGTTCGTCTTTGGCGAATATGTGAAGATGGCAGGGAGAACGCTGTACATGCCCGGCTACGGCTGGTTCATGAACAATGGCCACTTCAACAGCCGGCCGTTCGATGCAAGTGACCTCAGAACGATTCTCGCCGCGCTCACCAATGGCAACCCCAATCCCACGCCGACCGACACGCCGAAGCCGAAGGCGCTCGCCAAATGTTCAACACCCAGAGCCTGAACCAGCTGATCAGCGACGCGAATGCGACGCAGATTCAGAGTCAGTCGACACAGCAGCTCGCCGAGACGCAGGACGGACCCCCGCTGAACCGAGATGCCGACGGCGAGCAAGGGCTCCGGCTACGCCTGCAGGTTTCTGTTGACCAGATGGCGACGCCGAAATCCGTCGGCAATTTATCGACCGACGACGTAATTCGATTGGTGAACGTCACCTCGCAAAACACAGCAGTTGCCAGGTCTGACGTTGCGCGAGATCAATTCCACCGATCTGGATCAAACTCTATGGCGAGGGCTTCTGTGGCCACGGAGTCGGTTCGGAGCGGAGACTGCCGCGGCGGATGGCAGCTGACTGCCGGACGCCCGGGAAGCAACGCGGCATCGAATCCTTTTCGGCAACCTGGAGACGCCGACATACTGGTGGCAACGCCGCTCGTGGATCGATTCCGATGACGGTCTTCTCGCCGTCAATGCCTCCCGGCGGCATAACATTTACGGGGATGACGGACCGGATGAACCGCACAAGATTGTTGGTTTTCCGGTGGCGACTGCTTGGAGAGCAGTGACTTCGGTTGGGACTTCGGCCAGGACCTCGATCTTTGTAACGACTGCTTGCGCAGTGGGGCACGTTCACCTCGCTGGTGAAGTTCGTCGATGATCCCTAGTACGACAGAGGACCGACCCATGGCTTCGACCGCACCACGTTGCGATCCTCGGCTGGTGGATTGCCGGCGATATCCCAGCGGTCGTCGCAACTTCCCTTCACCGGCAGCGCGACCTATGCGGGAACACGATCGGCACGGTCTCGACCAGACCTCTGAATGACGAGGGCTGGACCACCTACGTCGCCAACGGCGACATGTCGACATGTCCTGGAATTTCGGCAAGCACACGGGACCTGACGGTCAGCAAGTTCGACGCCAGCAACTTCGACGGCAGGCCTGACCTTCGGCGGCAAGATGTGCGCGCCGGGCGTGACCTCATGCGGAACACGCCGGGGGCAAGTGGACACGCCAAACGGAAATCATTTCGGCGGTCCGCTTACCGGTCAACTTCCGATGCGGGCTTAGCAGTTGTCCCAGCGGAGCGCGACCTCAACGGCTTCGCGCTTGGCTCCTTCGTGCGCGGCCCGAGATAATCCAGCCGGCAGGTGTGATCGGCAGCATCCTCAAGGCGCGATCGGCAATTGGGGCGTGGCAACGACCACTACTGGCCTCGGCATGTTCGGCGGCCGCGCAACCGTCCTGACGCAAGGCCTACGGTGCCTCGGCCTTGTCGCGGGCCGTCCCACCCCACATATCCCCTGTCACATTCTGGGACGGGGATCCATGCGCAACATTCTGACTGTTTCTGCCGGTACCCTGCTTGTCGCGGGCCTGCTCACCTCTTTTCTCACCGCTGGCCCCGCACTCGCCGACAAAGTCGGCGTGGCTGCCGCGGTCAAGCCCGAGGCGACCAGCCAGCCGCCGGGCGGCGACGCCTCGACGCTGCGGATCGGCAAGTCCGTGGTCTATAACGAGCGCATCGACACGTCCGGCTCCGGCCAGGTGCAGGTGCTGCTGCTCGACGGCTCGACCTTCACCGTCGGCCCCGGCTCGAGCCTGGTGATCGATAAATTCGTCTACAATCCCGGCAACCGGCAAAGGCGCGCTGGTGGCGAGCTTCTCCAAGGGCGCGCTCAGATTCGTCGGCGGCAAGCTGTCGAAGAACGAGCCGGGCGTTAAGGTCAACACGCCGGCCGGCGCGCTCACCGTGCGCGGCGGCATCTTCACGGCGAAGATCTCCGGCGCCAACAAGGCACTCATCACCTTCGACTACGGCATTTCGCTCTCGATCTTACGCCACCGCCAGCTTCAGATCACCAGAGTTGCCGGCGACGTCATTTCGATCAACGGCGCCGGGCCGGCGGTGATCCGCTCCCAGACCATGGCCGACGTCAATGCCACCCAAGGCGCGGTGGCGGGCAAGAGCTGGAAGAAGACCGCGTCCCGCACCGGCAAGAAGAATGGCTGGCCGTATTATTACGGCATTCAGCCGACCGGCCGTTACCCCGACCAGCCCTTCGTCTGCAATCGCAGTATGACGGCGCCACCACCGGCATTCTGTTGAATGGCCTGACGCGCGTGCCCACGCCGCGCCCCCCCCGATCATCCCGCCGACAATAATTTGTCGACCGGACGGGATAGCGCGGTCGCTGCTCGCTGAAGCTGGCGCTGAGCCCTTGCAAGGGCGTCGCCCAGGCACCCAAATATCCTGCCCGGCTAGGCGAGCCGCTGCCCTTCCCTATCTTGTCCGTGACCCCAATCGTTTCCACCTCCCTCGCTGGGCGGTAAGATCAGTTCAATCCTTGTGTCGATGGCGACCGGCTTTTTAGGTCGCCACGATCGCAGCGTTCAGGTTGGCGTGATGCGTGACCCGAAAAACCAGATGTGGGCCGAGGCCTGCGCCCTTCTCAAGCAGGCCGAGCATCTGCATCGCCAGTTCTTCGAGCCGTCGCGCGAAGGCGCCCGCTGGGAACCGCCGGTCGACGTGTTCGAGACCGAGGCCGAGCTGTGGATCATCGCCGCCCTGCCTGGCGTCGCGCCCGACGCGGTGCGCGTCGAAATCGAGGGCCCGACGCTGGTCATCGCCGGCACCCGCCCCCTGCCGTGCAAGGGTCGGAATGCCAATATAGTGAGATTGGAGATCCCTTACGGGCGCTTCGAGCGGCGCATCACCCTGTCGTCCCGCTTGCGCCTCGCCGAACGGGATCTGTGTAACGGCTGTCTCGTGCTCACGTTTGCCAAGCTGTGAGCCAGGAGTTTGGTGCAGTAGATATGACCGATACCGAACACGCCACGCCGCACTCGGCCGAAGCGCCGCAGTCCGCCCGCAATGAGCAGGCGGCCGGTTCGTCGCGTCCGGCGGGCGGGCCCTCCCCTCACCCCGAGCTGCCCGCCGGCGCCATGATCATCCTGCCGACCCGCAATGCCGTGCTGTTCCCCGGCATCGTGGTGCCGCTCACGCTCGGCCGCCAGCAATCGATCGCCGGCGCCCAAGCGGCAGCGCAAGCGGACAAGCCGGTCGGCGTGCTGTTGCAGAGCGACCCCTCGGTCGAGACGCCGGGCCCCGAGCATCTCCATCGCGTCGGCGCCGTGGGCGAGATCTTGCGCTATGTCACCGCGCCTGACGGCAACCATCATTTGGTGACGCGCGGCATACGGCGCTTCCGCGTGCTGGAATTCCTGCCGGGTTATCCGTTCCTGGTGGCGCGCGTCGACGAGGTCGGCGAGGCCGAGGTGTTTTCCACCGAGATCGCCGCGCGCGTGCACCAGTTGAAGGAGCGCGCCCGCGAGGCGATGTCGCTGCTGCCCAACCTGCCGACCGAGATTGCCTCGGCCATCGAGCAGATTCAGTCGCCGTCGGCGCTGGCCGACTTCGTCGCCAATGTCTCTGACCTCACCCCGGCCGAGAAGCAGGACCTGCTTGGAGACGTTCGATGTCGGCGAACGGCTCGACAAGCTGTTGCGCTACCTCGCCCAGCAGATCGAGGTGTTGCGGCTGTCCAAGCAGATCGGCGAGCAAACGCAAGAATCGCTGTCCGGACGCCAGCGCGAGCACATCCTGCGCGAGCAGCTGCGCCAGATCCAAAAGGAGCTTGGCGAGGGCGAGGACGGCCAGGCCGAGCTTGCCGAATTGCGCGAGGCGATCGCCAAAGCCGGCATGCCCGAGGAAGCCGAGAACCAGGCGCTGAAGGAGCTCAAGCGGCTCGAGCGCATGCCCGAGGCGTCCGCCGAGCACGGCATGGTCCGCTCCTATCTCGATTGGTTGATCGAGCTGCCCTGGTCGAAGCTGTCCGACGAGCAGATCGACATCGCCGAAGCCCGCCGCGTCCTCGACGAGGACCATTACGGCCTGCCCAAGATCAAGCAGCGCATCCTCGAATATCTCGCGGTGCGCAAGCTGAAGCCCGATGGCAAGAGCCCGATCCTGTGCTTCGTCGGCCCGCCCGGCGTGGGCAAGACCTCGCTCGGCCAATCGATCGCCCGGGCCATGGGCCGCAAATTCGTGCGGCTGTCGCTGGGCGGCGTGCATGACGAGGCCGAGATCAGGGGCCACCGGCGGACCTATATCGGGGCGCTGCCCGGCAACGTGATCCAGTCGATCCGCAAGGCCGGCACGCGCAATCCGGTGATGATGCTCGACGAGATGGACAAGCTGGGGCAGAGCTTCCACGGCGACCCGTCGGCGGCACTGCTCGAAGTGCTCGATCCCGAGCAGAACGGCACGTTCCGCGACAATTATCTCGCGGTGCCGTTCGATCTGTCGCGCGTGATGTTCATCGGCACCGCCAACGTGCTCGACCAGATTCCTGGCCCGCTGCGCGACCGCATGGAGGTGATCGAGCTTCCCGGCTACACCGAGGACGAGAAGGTCGAGATCGCCAAGCGCTATCTCATCGCGCGCCGGCTCGAAGCCACCGGGCTTACGCCCGAGCAAGTCGAGATCACCGAGGACGCCATCCGCGCCATCATCCGCGACTACACGCGGGAGGCCGGCGTGCGCAACCTCGAGCGCGAGTTGGGCTCGATCCTCCATCACGTCGCCATGCGGGTCGCCGAAGGCAACACCGACCGCATGCGGATCGGCGCCGAGCAGCTGCATGCCATCCTGGGGCCGCGCCACTTCGAGAGCGAGGTGGCGATGCGCACCTCCGTGCCCGGCGTGGCCACCGGCCTGGCCTGGACGCCGACCGGCGGCGACATTTTGTTCGTCGAGGCCGCGCGCGTGCCGGGCAGCGGCAAGCTGATCCTCACCGGGCAGCTCGGCGACGTCATGAAGGAAAGCGCGCAAGCGGCATTGAGCCTGGCCAAGGCGCGAGCGTCGTCGCTCGGCGTCGACCCGGCTCTGTTCGAGAAGTCCGACATCCACGTGCACGTGCCGGCCGGCGCCATCCCCAAGGACGGCCCGAGCGCGGGCGTCGCCATGTTCATCGCGCTCGCCTCGTTGCTCACCGGACGCACCGTGCGAAGCGACACGGCGATGACCGGCGAGATCTCGCTGCGCGGGCTGGTGCTGCCGATCGGCGGCGTCAAGAACAAGGTGCTGGCCGCGGTGCGCGCCGGGATCACCACCGTGCTGTTGCCCGAGCGCAACAAGAAGGACTTCGAGGACGTGCCCGAGGCCGCCCGCACGGCCGTGCGGTTCGTCTGGCTGTCCACGGTCGACGACGCGGTCGAGGCCGCCCTTGAGCCCTTGCCGGCCGATGCCGGCCAGAGGCCGGACCGGCCCTCGCCGCTCGCCGCCAGCGGCTAAACCCGCCATTTCCTCTACGGTCTAGGCCGACAAGCCGCTTCAAAGACGAGGCTGGTTACGCGACAATGCGGCAGTCACCAGGGGACGGCCGCATGCGTGGTTCGCTTTATGCCAGGCTCAGGGCGCGCTACGGGGCGCCGATCGACCCGGTTACGCGGCGCGAGTTCCTCACGGGCTCGATTGCCGCGGGCACGGCGCTGCTGCTGAGCGGGCCGCATGTGCTCGCCCAGCGCGCACACCCTTCCGGCAAAAAGATCGTCATCATCGGTGCGGGCTTGTCCGGGCTCACCGCCGCCCACGAGTTGCTGGCGGCAGGCTATGACGTGACCGTGCTCGAAGCCCGCGACCGGGTCAGCGGCCGCGTTGTCAGCTTCGACAATTTCGTTCCCGGCCGCTGGGTCGAAGGCGGCGGCGAGCTGATCGGCAGCAATCATCCGCTGTGGGCCGCTTACGCCAAGAAGTTCGGGCTCGAACTGCTCGCAGTCCCCGACACCAGTGCCGATTGGCCGGTCGTCATCGACGGCAAGCTGTTGACGGACAGCGAAACGGAACCTCTCTGGGATGGACTTGACGACATCCTTGGGGTGATCGGCGACGATGCCGGACCGGTGCTCGAGGACAAGCCATGGGACAGTCCGAACGCCAAGACGCTCGACCTGATGACCATCCCCGAGAAGGTCATGTCGATCGATGCGCCCGAGATCGCCAAAAAGGCGATCATCGCCGACTTCGTGTGCGAAACCGGCGTGCCGTCGGAACGGCAGAGCTATCTCGCTTTGCTTGCGGCCGTGAAAGGCGGCAGCATGGAGAAGTACTGGACCGAGACCCAAGTGTTTCACTGCAAGGGCGGCAATCAGCAGCTCGCGCAAAAGCTCGCCGCTGAGATCGGGGCCGAGCGCATTCTGTTGAATATGCCGGCAAGCACCGTGACGATCGGCTCAGATCGGGTCGAAATCGGGTGTGCCGACGGCAGGCTGTTCGCCGCCGACGATGTGATCCTGACCGTCCCGCCGTCGGTGTGGGACACCATCGTGTTCGATCCGAAGCTGCCGGAGATGTTGCGGCCGCAGATGGGCCACAACGTCAAATACCTGATTTCGTTGAAGAATCGGTTCTGGGTGGCGGACGACCTCTCGGCGGAATCGCTGAGCAACGGCAATGTGCAGGCCACCTGGGAGTTGACCGCCGGCCAAGAGGGCGACGGACCGGCCGGCATGCTCGCCTATTCTGGCGGCCCGGGCGCCGATGCGATGCGGGCGATCCCCGCCGCCGAGCGCGACGCCGCCTATCGGGACGAGCTGGCGAAACGTTATCCGAACTATGCCGCGGCCTTCGTCGCCAGCCGCTTCATGGATTGGCCGGCCGTGCCCTGGACCAAGGCAAGCTATTCCTTCGCCGCTCCCGGCGAGGTCACGACCATGGGACCGATCCTCCACCAGGGCCTCGCGGGCCGGCTGCACTTCGCCGGCGAACACACCTGCTACAAATTCGCCGGCTATATGGAAGGTGCGCTCCATTCGGGCATCGCCATCGCCCGGCGCCTGGCCGTGCGCGACGGCGTCGCTATCGGCAGCGGCGGATAAGTTTGCCCGTTTCTTGCACGTGCAACGCCGCCCGTTCGGGCCTATGATGACAAAATCTTGAGAGGGCGGCGGGGATGCGATTTCTTTTAGGCATGATTGTCGGGGCGCTGATCACGGTCGGCGCCGCCTATATCGTCGATTCACAGGACGGACCCCCTCCAGGGCACCCGCATGGTGAACTGGACCGTGGTCGGGGAACGGGTGGACGAGCTGACGGCCGGTCTGCAGACGATCTGGGGTGACTTCACGCGCCAGATCACCGGACCGCCCTAAACCGGCCCTCTTTCCCAATGGAGATCGACGGCACGGAGCTGCGGCCGGAGCCCGCCGACATTTTTAGGAAGCTGGACCTTCTCGCTCGGCCGCGTCGCCGGAGCGCGCTGCTCCCTTGGTCCCTTGGGATGCGAGCTTGATTTTTCCGAGGCCGCCGCCGCCACCATGTTCATCCCGGTCATGAACGCGGCGGCACTGCCGATCACCACCACGATGGCGATAATTTGCAGCCCGCGCCGCAAGCTCGCCCGCTCCGGCGCCTCCATCGTCACCGTTCGGTTGATGTAGGCGAGAAACGAGCTGAACAGGGCCGCGACTGCGCCGCCGCTGAAGAACAGCATCGCCGTGGCGAATTTGGGTTCGACCGACGATTCCGGCGCCCTGGCCAGGATCGACAGCAGGACGAGCGCCGCGGCACCGTTGAGCAGGATTAGAAACGCAAGCGCCCGGGCGGCAAACCGGTTTCGCTCCCGTTCGACGAACACGGGGTCAACGCGGGGATCGACTCGGCTGGCAGTCGGCATGCTCGTCATCATCCCTCCCGTTAAGGCCGCATTGTGACGACGAACGAACGCGGCCGCCGGCGCGCCGGCTCTTTGGCTCTCGAACTAGTTGGCGGAGACGGAGGGATTCGAACCCTCGATACGGCTTTTGACCGTATAACGGTTTAGCAAACCGCCGCCTTCAGCCTCTCGGCCACGTCTCCACGCAAAGAAGGCTTACTGATCCGCTGCTGGACGGTCAACTCGCTGCCGTCCGTGCGGCGGACGCGAGTGGCCGACCTGAGCCGGCAAAACCCTCCCGTTGCTCGATAAAATGGGGATGCTGACCCGAATATCGAGGTGTCGACTGGTAGGATGCCGTAGCCTCCGGCGTTCAGCCCAAAAAATTCCCTCTTTTCGTCCGATTGTGCCGACCCGGCTGTGCTACATTTGTCAGCAATTGTGACGGGAGAGGGATACGCCCGCGCCATGGCTTGGCAGGCTTGCCTGAAAGCGCTTTCGCTTGTGGCGATCGCCGCAGGCGTGTCGCGCCGTTGAGCCGGCCAGCGCCGAGCAGGCACGCTACTGCGTTACCTGCAAAAACCCCGATCAGACCTATCTCTGCCGGGTCGACGGCGGGGGCTCGAGGCCCAGCGACGCGCTCAAGCTCTATTGCGTCATCCGCACCGCCAAGGAGGGTCATCACGCCTCCTGCGCGGCGGCGGAAGGCGATTCGCCCGGCTGCCATGGGGTAGAGAAAGTCTATAGCTATGACGGCCCGATGCCGGAAGATCTCGCCTCGGATCCGCGCATCAAGCACTTCACCGACAAGATCAAACGCGACCAGCAGACCTTCGACGCTAAGCCCAAAGGCGATCAACCCAAGACGCTGGTCGAGATGACCGGACGCGCGGTCAGCGCCTCGCGCAAGGGCTTGCGCAACGCACGTGGCGCGCTCGGCGGGACCTCGGACCCTGGCGATCAGCCGCTGCCGGACGAGCCCCTGCCCCTCAATCAATCGGACGCGCCGCTCGCCGCCGAGACCGCTCCGGTCGAGAGCGCCGACGCGTCGCATCCCAGTCGCGTCCAGAGAGCCGGCAGCGCCGTCGGCGGTGCCGCCCGCAAGAGCTATCGCTGCGTGCTGAGCCTGTTCCGCAATTGCAGCGGTGACAGCGGATCGCCCTAATAGCGGTGAGGCACTGCGCCAAGCGCTAGTGGGTTTGCAGCCACTCGCGAGCCAGCCTCTGTGCCTCGGCGACCTGGTCGGCCGACATCTCGCGCGCAAGCTCGACCCGGTGAGCCAAGGCAGAGCTGTTGCCCCGCGCCGCCGCCAGATTGAACCATTTATGGGCGACCACCAGATCGGCAGCCACGTCCCGTCCGGTTGCGTAAAGCATGCCGAGCTCGAACAAAGCATCCGGAGCGCTCATCTGCGCCCCCTGCTCGGCCGCTTCCGTCGCCATATCCATCCGTGCCATCTCAATTGCCCCCTTGTCCCACTCGTCTGACCGCCCGTCGAATATTCGGGTGATTACCAAAAGTCCCCTAGGCGTCTTTCTTGCCCTTCGACGCGATAATCATGGGAGAGCACCTTCAACAACTTCTGAATCGGCGTGATTAATGCAAAATCACTGAATCTATAACGCGCGGTAATATTAGTTTACATTGCGCGCTAATCCGCGCGAGTTGCGTTAAGCTTCGCTGCTTGGCAATGGTTCTTTGACCAATCAAAGTGACTTGTCGATAACCACGAAGAGAAATCGACGATCCCCGGCGTCGGTCGCGGAGTTCACGCCAGCAGCACCGTCGATCCCGTGGTGAGGCGAGCTTCGAGGTCGCGGTGCGCGTCGGCGGCCTCGGCGAGCGCATAGGTCTGGTTGACGGCGACCTTGACCTTGCCTTTGGCGATCACCTCGAACAAATCGTTGGCCGTAGCCACCAGATCCTTGCGCGATCGGGTGTAGTCGATGATCGACGGTCGGGTGGTGAACAGCGACCCCTTCTGCGACAGCAGCGTGATCTTGAACGGCGGCACCGGCCCCGACGATTGGCCGAAGCTGACCCACATGCCGAGCGGCTTCAGACAATCAAGCGAGGCCGGAAATGTGTCCTTGCCGATCGAGTCATAGACCACGTCGACGCCGCTGCCCTTGGTGTACTCCTTGACCTTGGCGACCAAGTCCTCCTCGCGGATGTTGATGACATGGGTGCAGCCATGCGCGCGGGCGATCAACGCCTTGCCGGAGGATCCGACCGTGCCGATCACCGTGGCGCCGAGCGACGCCGCCCATTGGCAGGCAATGAGCCCGACACCGCCCGCCGCCGCGTGGAACAACAGCGTCGTGTCCCGGCCCACTTTATATGTGCGCCGCAGCAGATATTGCGCGGTCATGCCTTTGAGCATGACCGCCGCCGCGATCCTGTCGTCGACGCCGGCGGGGATCTTGACCACCCGGTCGGCGGCGATCAGGCGCTCTTCGGCATAAGCGCCGACCGGGCCGGCATAGGCGACATGGCGCCCGACCTTGAGGTCGCGCACGCCCTCGCCGAGCGCGGTGACCACGCCGGCGCCTTCCATGCCCGGGATGAATGGAAACGAGGGTTGCGGGTAGAGTCCGCTGCGCTGATAGACGTCGATAAAGTTGAGGCCGATCGCCGTCTGCTTGATCTTGATCTCGCCCGGACCGGGATCGCCGACCTCGACCTTCTCCCATTTCAGGACTTCGGGACCGCCATATTCATGCACCCGGATGGCGTGCGTCATCAGATCCCGAGCTTTGTCTTGAGCAGATCGTTGACGGCTTGCGGACTGGCCTTGCCGCCCGTTTCCTTCATCACCTGGCCGACGAACCAGCCGATCAGCGCGGGCTTGGCCTTGGCCTGCTCGGCCTTCTCCGGGTTGGCGGCGATGACCTGATCGACCGCCTGCTCGATCGCGCCGAGGTCGGTCACTTGGGTCAGGCCGCGCGCCTCGACGATTGCGGCGGGGTCGCCGCCTTCGGTCCACACGATGTCGAACACATCCTTGGCGATCTTGCCGGAGATGGTGCCGGCCTTGATCAGGTCGAGGATCGCGCCAAGTTGGCCCGCCGTGCACGGACTGTCGGCGATGCTCCGGCCCTCTTTGTTGAGACGTCCGAACAGCTCGTTGACCACCCAGTTGGCCGCCTGCTTGGCATCCCGGCCTTTCGCCACGCTCTCGAAATAATCGGCCGATTCCTTCTCGGCGATCAGCACGTCGGCGTCGTAAGGGCTGAGCCCGTAATCGTTGATGAAGCGCGCGCGCTTGGCGTCGGGCAGCTCAGGCAGGTCCTTGGCCAGCGCATCGACATAGGCTTGCGTCAGCTCGAGCGGCAGCAAATCGGGGTCGGGAAAATAGCGGTAGTCGTGCGCCTCTTCCTTGGAGCGCATCGAGCGCGTCTCCCCGGTCTTGGCATCGAACAGCCGCGTCTCCTGATGGATGCTGCCGCCGTCCTCCAAAATCTCGATCTGGCGGCGCGCCTCATGCTCGATGGCTTGGCCGATGAAGCGGATCGAGTTGACGTTCTTGATCTCGCATCTTGTGCCCAGCGGCCCGCCCGGGCGGCGCACCGACACATTGACGTCGGCGCGCAACGACCCCTCCTCCATATTGCCGTCGCAGGTGCCGAGATAGCGCAGGATGGTCCTGAGCTTGCTCACATAAGCGCGCGCCTGCTCCGACGACCGCAAATCGGGCTTCGACACGATCTCCATCAGCGCCACGCCAGAGCGGTTGAGATCGACATAGGAATACTGCGGATGCTGGTCGTGCAGGCTCTTGCCGGCATCCTGCTCCAGATGCAGCCGCTCGATGCCGACGGTGACGCGCTCGCCGCCGAGCAGATCGACGATGACCTCGCCCTCGCCGACCACCGGGCTTTTGTACTGACTGATCTGATAACCCTGCGGCAGATCGGGATAGAAGTAGTTCTTGCGGTCGAAAATCGAGTTGAGATTGATCTTGGCCTTCAGCCCGAGCCCGGTGCGGATGGCTTGGGCGATGCAGCCTTCGTTGATCACCGGCAGCATGCCGGGCATGGCGGCGTCGACCAGGCTCACATGCGAGTTGGGATCGCCGCCGAACTCGGTCGAGGCGCCGGAGAACAGTTTGGCGTTTGAGGTGACCTGGGCATGGACCTCCATGCCGATCACCACCTCCCAGGAGCCGGTCGCGCCCTCGATCAGATTCTTCTCGGCCTTAGCGTCCATCCTTGTCTTCCAGCTGCTGGCGGAGCTTTTCCTCCTCATATTGGATGAACCAGCCGATCATCTGCCGCCATAACGCCTCAGCCAGCTCGGGCGGCAGGCCCTTCTCCGCCGCGCGCGCCCGCACCCGGTCGATCACCTGCTGGATGCGCCAGGGCACCCGCGCCTCGGCCGGCGACTGCTTGAGTTGCCAGGCGCGGTCGACAAAGACGAAGCGCTCGCCGATGAGATCGACCAAGGCGGCATCGATGCGGTCGATCTCCGCCCTCACCTCTTCCATCGATTTGCAATCCTTGGCCTCGCGCGGCGCCATGGCGTGGTCCTCTAATCTGATGCGCCGGACAAGACGGCATCGGCCTCGATCTCGACCAGCCAGTCCGGGCTGATGAAGCCGGTCACCTGTAGCATGCTCGAGGCAGGCCGAATGTCGGCGAAGAACTCGCCATGCACGCGGCCGACCGCCTCCCAATGGGCGATGTCCACCAGATAGGTCCGGGTGCGGATCACGTCCTTCAGGCTCGCGCCGGCATCGGCCAAAGCCTGCTCGATGATTGCCAGGATGGCGCGGGTCTGCGCCGCGGGATCGCCGATCGCGACCGGCTTGCCGCCCGAGCCCGCAGTGGTGCCGCCGACGGCCACGATATTGCCGACGCGGACCGCGCGCGAGAACCCGATGATCGGCTCGTACGGACTGCCCGAAGATACCAAGACCCGTTTGTTCATGCAGCTTTGCTCCACCAGTCGTGCGGCTTGGCGAGCGGTCCCGCCGAATCCTCGATGACGCGGCCGACCCGGAACAGCGTCTCCTCGTCGAACGGCTTGCCGATCAGCTGAAGCCCGAGCGGCGTGCCCTCCGACGACAACCCGGCCGGCACGCTCATGCCGGGCAGGCCCGCCATGTTCACCGTCACGGTGAAGATGTCGTTGAGATACATCTCGACCGGGTCTCCCGATTTCTCGCCGAGCGCGAAGGCCGGCCCCGGCGTGGTCGGCGTCAGGATCGCATCGACCTGCTCGAACGCCTGATCGAAGTCGCGCTTGATCAAGGTCCGCACCTTCTGCGCCTTGAGATAATAGGCGTCGTAATAGCCGGCCGACAGCACATAGGTCCCGATCAGGATGCGGCGCTTGACCTCCTGCCCGAAGCCGGCGGCGCGCGTGTTCTCATACATCGAGATCACGTCCGAGCCCTGCTCGCGCAGACCATAACGCACGCCGTCATAGCGGGCGAGATTGGACGACGCTTCGGCCGGCGCGACAATATAATAAGACGGCAGCGCATATTTGGTGTGCGGCAGGCTCACCTCTTTGATCTTGGCGCCCGCCGCTTTGAGCCACTCTACCCCCTGCTGCCACAACGCCTCGATCTCCGGCGCCATGCCCGGGACGCGATATTCCTTGGGGATGCCGATGGTGAGGCCCTTCACGCCCTTGCCGAGCGCGGCCTCGTAGTCCGGCACCTTGAGATCGACGCTGGTGGTGTCTTTCGGGTCGTGGCTCGCCATGACCTTCAATAGGATCGCCGCGTCCTGCACGCTGCGGGCGATCGGCCCGGCCTGATCGAGCGAGGAGGCGAACGCCACGATGCCCCAGCGCGAGCAGCGGCCATAGGTCGGCTTGATGCCGACCGTGCCGGTCACTGCCGCGGGCTGGCGGATCGAGCCGCCGGTATCGGTCGCGGTCGCTCCCATGCACAGCCGCGCCGCCACCGCCGCCGACGAGCCGCCCGAGGAACCGCCTGGCACGAGCTTGGCGTTCGACCCCTGGCGCTGCCAGGGATTGACCACCGGCCCGTAAAAGCTCGTCTCGTTGGAGGAGCCCATGGCGAACTCGTCATTGTTGAGCTTGCCGAGCATCACCGCGCCTTCCGCCCATAGATTGGCGGTCACCGTCGACTCATACGTGGGCGTGAAGCCGTCGAGAATGTGCGAGCAGGCGGTGGTGCGCACGTCCTTGGTGCAGAACAGATCCTTGATGCCGAGCGGGATGCCTTCGAGCGCGCCGGCTTCCCCCTTCTTGCGGCGCGCGTCGCTCGCCTTTGCCATGTCGAGCGCACGCTCCGGCGTCGGCAGCACGAAGGCATTGAGCGCGCCGTTGGCCGCCTCGATCGCCTCGACATGCGCCTGGGTCAGCTCGCGCGCCGAGAACGACTTGTCGCGCAAGCCTTCGCGCGCTTCGGCGATGGTGAGGTCGGTGAGCTTGGTCACTGGGGCTTCGCGTCTTCACAGCGGAAATAAGTGTTGAGGCTCTCCGGGGCAGGCTCGGGCAACGCCTCCTCGGGCGCTTGGTCATCGCTGCCGCCGGCGCCCTCGTCCCGGCCAATTTCCGACGGATCGAGGTCGTCGAGGGACAGCTCCGGCTCCTCTTCGGTCTGGTCGTAGGACGGCTGCTGCACGGTCATGCGCGTCACGCGGAGATCGCCGTTCTTCTCCTCGAGAATTGCGAACAGATCGGGATAAGCGTAGCCCGGCTCCTCGCAAAATGCGGATGCCGAGCCAGCTGGTCGCATTGCGCGCGGTCACGGTGACGAAGTCGCAGTGCTGCAGGCCTGCGTTGAACCCGGTCTTGTTCAGGATAGTAAAGTCGATGGTGTCGCCGAGCTCGGCCGCGCTGGCCTGCTTGAGCTTGGCGCAGCCCTCTTTGGTCGAGGCGAAAATTCCCTCCGGCAACCCTTGCGCCGCGGCCAAGCCGGCCGATGCCAGCAGCAGCCCAAACGCAAGCAGAGCGGCGCGATGCATGACACTCTCCTATTCGACGATCTTGGGCACGACGAAATAGCCGTCATCGACCTCGGGCGCATTCTTGAGGATGTCGGCGGCGCAGAACCCGTCGGTAATTTCGTCCTTGCGCATCTTCATGGTCATGGCGGCCACCCGGGTCATCGGCTCGACCGCGCTCACGTCGATCTCGTCGAGCTGGGCCACCCAGTCGAGGATGCCGGACAGCTCGTGCTCCAGCCGGGCGGCCTCCTCGTCGGTGATGGCAAGGCGGGCAAGGCGGGCGATGCGGCGGACGGTGGCGCGATCGACGGACATGGGGCCGGGACTGGTTGATTTCCTTGAGCGCTCGTCTAGCACCGCGCCGCGCACGCGGCAACTTGGCTTGGGCGCACCCGACTCAAGCCTCGAACGGGACGCCCACTTCGGGCACCAGCACGATATTGCCGCCCATCTCGGCCACGAATTGGTCGGCGGTCTGGTCGAGCACGGGGAAGGTGCCGTAATGGCACGGCACGATCAGCTCGAAGTCGAAGAAGCGCTGGCACGCCAGGGCCGCCGTCTTGGCGCCCATGGTGTAGCGGTCGCCGATCGGCACGAAGCCGATCTCCGGCGCGTAGATTTCGTTAATCAGCCCCATGTCGGAGAAGATCGCGGTGTCGCCCATGTGGTAGACGGTCTTGTCCCCGCTGGGCGCAATGATCAGGCCGCAACAGGCGCCGAGATAGACCGGGCGGCCATCGACGATTCTCGACGCCGAATGCCAGGCTGGAACGAAAGTGAGGTCGAAATCGCCGTGATGGAGCGTGCCGCCGGTATTGCCGGGGTCGATCTTCTCCACGCCTTGCGCCGCCATATAGGTGGCGAGCTCGTGCACGGCGATCAGCTGGGCGCCGGTCTCCTTGCAGATGCGCACCGTGTCGCCGGTATGGTCCTCATGCCCATGGGTGAGCGCCACATGGGTCACGCCCTTGGCCGCCTGGTGCACTTGGATGCCGGCATCCTCGAAGGTCCCGTTGCCGGTCAGAAAGGGATCGATCAGGATGCTGCTTGCACCGGTATCGATCCGGAAGCAGGAATGGCCGAACCAGGTAATCTTCATGCGTTTAGCCCTTTGATACGCCGCCCGTGACTGTAGCACCTCTCGTGGCCATCGAAGACCTGCCGCCTCTGCTTGCCCCCGAGGCACGGCTGCTCGGCCTCGATGTCGGCACCAAGACCATCGGCCTGGCGCTGTCCGACGTGACGCGTTCGATCGCCACGCCCTTCGATACGGTGCGCCGGACCAAGTTCACCCAAGACGCCAAACTCATCGCTGCGGCGATCGCCGAGCACGATGTCGGCGCGCTGGTGATCGGCCTTCCCATTAACTTGGACGGCTCGGAAGGACCGCGCGCCCAATCGACGCGGGCCTTCGCCCGCAATCTCGCCCCCCTGGTCAAGGTGCCGCTGGTGTTCTGGGACGAGCGGCTGTCGACCCAGGCGGTCGAGCGCCACCTGATCGAGGCCGACGCTTCGCGCAAGCGCCGCGCCGAGGTGATCGACCGCATGGCGGCGGCTTACATCCTGCAAGGCGCGCTCGACCGGCTAAAACGCTTGAGCGAATTGCGTTAGCCCGAGCTGGTCGTGGAAGATCAAATACTCGGTCGGGCTCTCGGGGCAGAAACCCACCCCGCAGATCAGCAGCGTCGACAGAACATTGCCGACCGCGAGCACGAAGAAGGTGACGAGCGCCGTGAGCGGCAGCACGCTCAGGCGCTGCGACCAAGGCTCGGGCCTTGAGAATTGCCGATTGTCAAACAGGAGAATGGCGCAGCCGACGATCATCAAGGCAAAGGCGATAAACGCCCAGCTATAGAGATGCAGTCCGAAAATCGCATTGCCGTATGAGCCGCTGCCCGGAACGATATGAAGCAGGATCTGGCGCATGGACATCGCCGCGCCCAGGGCGGCGCCCACGATCGTCACGCCGTAGTGGCTCGGCCGCGGCCCGAACAGGAGATTGAGCGCAAGGCCGAAGCCCGCCGCGGCGAAACCGGCCCGCTGCAAAATGCAGAGCGGGCACGGCAAGTCGCGAAACCAGAGCTGATCGATAAACGCGAGCACCAACACCGTATCGACGGCGATCAGCCCCAAGGCATTGAGCAGCCTCGACAGGTCGCTCGGCACGATCAGTCTCCCGGATCAAAGCGCGATATTGAGAACGTCGGTCATATGGACGCGGAATAGCACCAGCAACACCACGAAGCCAGCGACCCAAAAGCCCATCGCCGCGCCGCGCTGCCTAAGCCAAGCCGCGCCGAGTCCGCATGCAAAAAGAAGAAATGGTAAGCTCATCATGGCCCGCCTCCGCCTGACCGATCCATGCCGGGCTGCCGCACCGGTCGCGCGAGTTCTCGTTGATTCGCTGCGAGCCGTAAATCGTAAGTTATTGAAATTCCGGGTGCTGGCAAGCCCGCCAGGCCCCCACCCCCTCAGAGAAACGGACTTCCACGCGGCACGTGTGCCGCCTTCGCGAGGCGCGTTAGGGCTAGCTTACCTTAGAGGAGGCGCGACGCTTGCCGCGTCCGCGCCGCAGGCTTATACAGTCTCCTTTGATGACGTTAGCCGCCGAAGCCCAGACCTCCTCCTTCCCTCACCGCCATCTGCTTGGAATCGAAGGCCTTTCGCGGGCCGAGATTACGGCGCTGCTCGATTTGTCCGAAGAGGCCGCCAAGCGCGGCCGGCAAATCGACAAGAAGCGCGACGATTTGCGCGGCCGCACCCTGATCAATCTGTTCTTCGAAGCCTCGACCAGAACCCAAAGCTCGTTCGAGCTTGCCGGCAAGCGGCTCGGCGCCGACGTCATGAACATGCAGGTCGGCACCTCCTCGGTGCAGAAGGGCGAGACCCTGATCGACACCGCGGTGACGCTGAACGCCATGCGCCCCGACCTGCTGGTGGTGCGCCACCACGCGGCCGGCGCGGTCGAGCTCCTGTCGCAAAAGGTCGACTGCTCGGTGATCAATGCCGGCGACGGCAGCCACGAACACCCCACTCAGGCGCTGCTGGATGCGCTGACCATCCGCCGGCACAAAGGCCGCATCGAGGGCCTGATCGTCGCCATCTGCGGCGACGTCCTGCATTCGCGAGTGGCCCGCTCCAACATCCTTCTCCTCAATACGCTCGGCGCCCGAGTGCGCGTGGTGGCGCCGTCCACCTTGCTCGCCGCCGGCATCGAGCGGCTGGGGGTCGAGGTTTACACCTCCATGCGCGAGGGTCTGGCCGATGCCGACATCGTCATGATGTTGCGGCTGCAGCGCGAACGCATGACGTCGAGCCTGGTGCCCAGCCAGCGCGAATATTTCCACTTCTTCGGCCTCGACTACGAGAAGCTCGCGCGCGCCAAGCCGAATGCGCTCATCATGCATCCGGGCCCGATGAACCGCGGCGTGGAGATCGACTCCAATGTCGCCGACGATGCCCGCAGCGTCATTCGCGAGCAGGTCGAAATGGGGGTGGCGGTGCGCATAGCCGTGCTCCAGGCGCTGGCCCGCCACCTGCCGAACCGATGATGGCCATGCAGTCGACCCCGGACCGCCGCTCGCTCTCATCCACCATCGCCTTCGTCAATGCACGGCTGATCGATCCCGCCTCGCGCCTCGATCAGCGCGGCGGCGTGCTGGTCAGAGGCGACCTCATTGCCGATGTCGGCCCCCACGTCGCGGCCGATACGGTCGGCGACGCGCAGATCTTCAATTGCGACGGCTGCGTGCTTGCGCCCGGCCTCGTCGACATGATGGTGTTTACCGGCGAACCGGGCCACGAGCATCGCGAGACGCTGGCCACAGCGAGCCGCGCCGCCGCCGCGGGCGGCGTCACCACCATCGTGTGCATGCCCAACACCGACCCGGTGATCGACGACGTTGCGCTGGTCGATTTCATTCTGAGGCGCGCCCGCGACACCGCGCTCGTCCACGTGCACCCCATGGCGGCCATGACCAAGGGCCTCATGGGCGAGGAGATGAGCGAGATCGGGCTGTTGAGCGAGGCCGGAGCCATTGCCTTTGCCCACGGCAAGTCGAGCCTCGCCAGCGCCAAGGTGATGCGCAACGTGCTCGCCTATGCCAACGACTTCGGCGCGCTGATCGTGCATCACCTCGAAGATCCCACGCTGGCAAAGGACGGCGTGATGAACGAGGGCGAGGTGGCGACCAGGCTTGGCCTGCGCGGCATCCCGACCGCCGCCGAAACCATCATGCTCGAGCGCGATATCCGTCTGGTCGAGCTCACCGGCGGGCGCTATCACGCCAGCCAAATCTCGTGCCGCGCCTCGCTCGACATCATCCGCACGGCCAAGCTCATGGGCCTGCCGGTCACCTGCGGCGTGTCGATCAATCACCTCACCCTCAACGAGAACGACATCGGCTCCTACCGAACCTTCTTCAAGATGAAGCCGCCTCTCCGCTCGGAGGAGGATCGGGCCGCCATGGTCGAGGGCGTGGCGAGCGGCGATATCGACGTGATCGTCTCGGCTCACGATCCGAGAGGCGCGGAAGGCAAGCGCCGCCCCTTTGCCGAGGCGGCCGACGGCGCCGCCGGTCTCGAGACCCTGCTCGGCGCGGCGCTCCGGCTGTATCACAGCGACGACGTCGAACTCGGCCAGCTGCTCAGGGCTTTGACGGCCAACCCGGCGAGGCTGCTCGGCATCGGCAGCGGACGCTTGGCCAAAGGGGCGCCGGCCGACCTCGTCCTGATCGACCTCGAAACGCCGTGGGTGGTCGAGCCCGAGCGCTTGCGGTCCAAATCCAAGAACACACCGTTCGACGGGGCCAAGCTGCAAGGCCGCGCCCTTCTCACCGTCGTTGCCGGACGCATGGTCTACAACTACGCTGACTAGCGTGCCGTGTTCGTAGAGGGTGATCGATGCCGCCTTCTGAGGCTTGGGAAAACCTCCTACCGTTGTTGCTCGCCCTCAGCCTCTTGAGCTTCGTGATCGGCTATCTGCTCGGCTCCATCCCGTTCGGACTGCTGCTGGCCAAATTCGCCGGGCTTGGCGATTTGCGCCTGATCGGCTCCGGCAATATCGGCGCCACCAATGTCCTGCGCACCGGCAACAAGCCTCTTGCCGCGCTCACGCTGCTGCTCGACCTGCTGAAAGGCACCGCCGCCGTTTGGGCGGGATCCCATTTCGGCCCGTACGCGGCCATGGCGGCCGGGCTTGGCGCCTTCCTCGGTCATCTCTACCCGGTGTGGCTCGGCTTTCGCGGCGGCAAAGGGGTTGCCACCTATATCGGCGTGCTGCTCGGGCTTTATTGGCCCGCCGCGCTCGTCTTCGGCGCGGTCTGGCTCTTGATCGCGGCCATCACACGCTATTCATCGCTCGCCGCGCTCGCCGCCAGCATAGCCAGCGTCGGCACGATCGCGCTCACCGGCCAATTGCCGCTCGCCGCGCTGTTCCTGCTGCTCACCATCCTTCTCTATATCCGCCACGCTTCGAATATCGAGCGGCTGGTGCGAGGCGAGGAGGCGCGCATTGGCGAAACGAAGCTCTAAGGTCGGAGCGCCGACCAAACCCTCGGCGCGTCTGAATCACCCTCAGCGTGTCGCCTGGCTGAGGCTGATCCGCAGCGAGAACGTGGGCCCCGCCACCTTCCGTGCCCTGGTCAACGAGTTCGGCGGCGCCGAGGCCGCCATCGCCGCGCTGCCGCTTCTGTCGCGGCGCGGCGG
>CAWEUF010000008.1:0-353425 GCA_963812105.1 uncultured Alphaproteobacteria bacterium | reverse complement strand
ACCGGCTTAGCCGGTCGACTTTCATTTCTCTGCGTTTCCCCAGCCCATCGTCACCGGCGCGGCGCGCCTTCTTGGTGTAGGCTTGGCGCATGGCCCTGCTCGTCGCGCTGCACATCCTGGCTGCCGTGATTTGGGTGGGCGGCATGTTCTTCGCCTATCTGGTGCTGCGCCCCTCGGCCGGACCGCTAGAGCCTCCCGCGCGGCTTGCGTTGTGGCAGCGTGTGTTTGGCCGCTTCTTTCCCTGGGTCTGGGCCAGCATCGCCGCTCTGCTGATCAGCGGCTATGCGATGCTATTCCTGCATTTCGGCGGGTTCGCAGGTGCCGCGCCCCATATCAATGTCATGCAGGTCACGGGCATTGTGATGATCATGGCGTTCCTGCATCTCTACTTCGCGCCGTGGCGCCGGTTTTCCCGCGCCGTCCAGGCGGGCGCGTTCGCGGACGCCGCCGCTTCGCTCAATCAGATCCGCCGCATTGTCGCGATCAATCTCGTGCTCGGCCTCATCACCGTGGCGGTCGGCGCCAGCGGCCGCTTCTGGGGGTGACGGTGCGGCGAGGCATCGCGCGGGGCATCATGGATTTCATCCCCTGGCTGATCGCGGCCTACCTCTCAATCTGCGCCGCGGCCTATTTCGGCAACCGCATGTCCATGTACTTTCCCGATCCGGCGCGCATCCCGCCGGAAGCGGCCGGACTTGACGGGGTAGAGGAGATCGAGCTCGCGGCGGCCGACGGCACCGGACTCATCGCCTGGTATGCACCGGCCAAGGACGGCAAACCGACGATCCTCTATTTCCACGGCAACGCCGCCAACGCCGCCAATCGCGCGCCCAAGATCGCCGTGATGCTCGAGGACGGATTCGGCGTCTTCTATCTCAATAATCGCGGTTATGGCGGCTCGGCCGAAAGCCCCACCGAGGCGAGCAATGTCGCCGACGCGATCACCGCCTACGATCGCCTCACAGGGCTCGGCGTTCCGGCGGAGAGCATCGTCGCCTATGGCGAGTCGCTCGGCTCGGGCCAAGCGGTGCGGCTCGCGGCGCATCGCCCAGTCGCCGGTGTCGTACTGGAAGCGCCGCTTACCTCGACCGTCGACGTGGCGCGCCCGGTCTATTTTTGGCTGCCGCTTAGCCTGCTGATTACCGACCAGTACAATGTCGAGCGCCATATCAGCGCGGTCAAAGCCCCGCTGCTCATTTTGCATGGCGAGCAGGACGAGGTGATCCCGGTGGCGATGGGCCGGCGCATCCACCGCGCCGCCAACGATCCGAAACGCATCGAAATCTTCCCCGGGGGACACCATAACGATCTGTTCGATCACGGCGCGTGGGACAAGATGCGGGACTTTCTGCGGTCGCTCGGCGACGAGGGTCGGACTCCGCTGTAGCAGGCGTGAAATAGGGGGAAGAGATGACCAATGACGCGACCCTGGACGCGAACCGGCTGATCGGCCGGCGCGTGCTGCTGGAATTGTGGGGCGCGGGCAAACTCGAAGTGGCCGACGAGCTCTATGCGCCCAACTATGTCGACCGCGTCAGCCGCGGACCCGAATCCGCGCGGGTGCGTGGACCGGAGGGAATCAAGCAGGCGGTCATGATGTTCCGGCGCGCCTTTCCCGATTTGCAATATTCCGTCGAGGAAGAAATGGCGGCGCGCGATTTGGTTTGGACTCGCTTCTCGGCGCAAGGGACGTTCAAGGGACCGTTTCTCGACGTTGAGCCCACGGGCGAGGTCGTGCGCTACACCGGCATGGACCTCAATCGCATCGCCGGGGGCAAGATCGTCGAGTCGTGGGTCAACTACGACGCTCTCGCGCTGCTTCAGCAGATCGGCTTGGTGCCGGCAGTCCGGATCTAGCCAGGCGGTTCAATTGGTGCGCGACCGTAGGCCGAACACCGAGATCTCGCCTTTGCCTTTGACGTCGAGCATGCCGAGGGCTTCGCCGTCGAAAGAGGAAGAAATCTTGTCGAAGGTCTCCTTGGTGGCGGCGACGCTGCCCGGCGCGCTCATGCCGACCATGCGGGCGGCGACGTTGACGGTGTCGCCCCAGATGTCGAATTGGTAGCGTTCCTGGCCGACGACGCCGGCCACCACCGGACCGGCATGAACGCCGACCCTCACCTCCCAGTCGAGATGGGCGTCGATGATGGTAGAGGTCATTTCCAGTCCGCAGCGGACGGCGGAGCCCACCGGGTCCTCGACCTTGTGGAGCAGGCCCGCGACCGCCATGAAGCCATCGCCGATGGTCTTGATCTTCTCGAGCCCATGCTTGGCGGTGATGCGCTCGAAAATCACGAACAACGCGTCGAGCCGCGACACCACGTCCTCAGGCTCGTGCTTGTCGCAATAAGCGGTGAAATTGGTCACGTCGCAGAACAGCACCGCGACATTCTCGTAGCGGCGCGGGATCACCGTGCCGATGGCGCGGATCTCGTCGGCGGCTTTTTTTGGCAGGAGAGCATGCAGCAGCTGATCGGCCTGCTTGCGCGACTCCTGGGCCTCGATCAGCGCGTCCTGCAACGCGAGCTGGGTTCTGACCCTGGCCAGCACGATAGGGCCGGAAAACGGCTTGTGGATGTAGTCCACCGCGCCGACGTCGAAGCCCTTCTCCTCGTCGACCTCCTCGGTCTTGGCGGTGAGGAAAATGATAGGAATGTCGCGCGTGGCGGGAACGTCCTTGAGCCTGCGGCAGACTTCATAGCCGTCCATGCCCGGCATCATGACGTCGAGCAGTATGAGGTCGGGCTTTTCCGCGGCGTTGGCAATCGCCAGGGCCTTCTCGCCATTGGTGGCGACTTTCGTCCGGTACGAATCCTTCAGCACTCCCGAGACGACGGCGACATTGGTCGGCGTGTCGTCGACGATCAACACGAGCTTCCGGTCCGGGCCCGACATCACTTGCCTTCGAGGTTGAGCGACAGGCGCGAGGCGATACCGGACAGGCATTTGAGCGCGGCGTCGAAATCGAATTTGCCGACGCGGTCGGACAACATCTTGATTTCGGACGAGGTCAGCACGCCGGCGAGCTGCGGCCTGGCATCGACGATGAAGTCGGCCGCTTCGCCATCGTCGGCTTCGAGCAGTTGCTTCAACCGGGCGAGCGGCTGCTGGACGGTCGCGGGATCGGCCGTGGCGCGGCCGTCGCCATTGCCACCGGTCTCTTCGGGCAGAGCGGCCCGAAGATCCGCCATGAGTTTGTCGAGGGCAAGCGACAGCGCCCGTACCGACTCGGCCACGTCTCCCTTGTTCTTGACGGCGGCTTCGGTCCTCGCCGCCGCTTCGGACAATGGACTTGCGCCGAGCGTGGCAGCGGCGCCCTTCAAGGAATGCGCGGCGCGCTCGGCAGTGGCGGCGTCGCCCCGGGACAGCGCTGTCTCAATGGTGTCCACGACTCCGTCCTGCTGGTCGGCGAATTTGCGCAGCAACGCCTCGTAGCGCTTGCGGTTTCCCCCCGTCCGCCTCAAGCCGGCCGGCACGTCGATGCCGGGGATCACGAGCTCGGACTCGTTCGCGCGGCCGGCCGAGCCGTGCGCCGCGCCTCCTCCTCGCGCCCGCCCGTCGCCGTCGGGACGCCTGATCCACCGAAGCAGAACCCCGAACAGCTGGTCGGGATCGATCGGCTTGGCGATGTGGTCGTTCATGCCCGCGTCGAGGCACAAGATGCGGTCCGATGCCATCGCGTTGGCGGTCATGGCGATGATCGGCAAAGTCTGGAAGCGCGGATTGGACCTGATGACGCGGGTGGCCTCGATGCCGTCCATCACCGGCATCTGCATGTCCATCAGCACGGCGTCGTAGTCGTTGCCGCGGATCATTTCGAGAGCGACTTCGCCGTTCTCCGCCAGGTCGACGAACGCCTCGGCATCCTCGAGCTGACCGATGGCGACCTCTTGGTTGATCTCGTTGTCCTCCACCAGCAGGATGCGCGCACCGCGCATACGGTCGATGTCGAAGGATGGGCCGATCTGCACGCTCTCCGGCGCCTCGCGGTCGGCCCCGAGGGCAACGACGGCGGTGTCGAACAGAATCGAGGACGTGACCGGCTTGATGAGGACGTTTTCGAAGCCGCTTTCCTCGGCCTGCTTCAGCACCTCCTCGCGGCCGTAGGCGGTCACCATCACCAGGTGAGGCGGCGCGGAATGCTCGGACAAGGACAGAATGCGCTTGCCGGTCTCGATGCCGTTCAGGCCGGGCATCTGCCAGTCGATAAAGGCGATCTCGTAACGTCCGCCGGCCTCCGAGGCCTGACGGACCATGTTGATCGCCTCCTCGCCCGATGCCGCCTCGTCGGCCACCAGCGTCATGTTGGTCAGCATGCCCGCCAACACGGCGCGCGCGTGCGGATTGTCGTCGATGATCAGCACGCGCCGGCCGCGCAGGTCGGATTGCAGCAAGCGCGGGCGCTGCGTGGCGGTCCCTTTGCCGAGGCGTGCGGTAAACCGGAAGGTGCTTCCCTTGCCGGTCTCGCTCTTGACCGAGACCTGACCCCCCATCAGCTCGGTCAACTGCTTGGAGATCGCCAAGCCAAGTCCGGTGCCGCCATATTTTCGGGTGGTGGAAGCGTCGGCCTGCTCGAACGCCTGGAACAGGCGCTCGATTTGCGCTTGCGTCATGCCGATGCCGGTGTCGCTCACGGCAAATTCGACGAGTTGGCAGTCGGCGCTGTCCTCCAGCACCCGAACCTGGACGGCCACCTCGCCGGACTCGGTGAATTTGACCGCGTTGTTGCAGAAATTGATCAGGATCTGGCCCAGCCGCAGCGGGTCGCCCCGGAAATGGGTGGAGACCTGGGGCTCGACGTCGAAGATCAGTTCCAGGCCCTTGGCCGCGGCCTTTTCCGACATCAAGTTCCCGACATTCTCCAGCACCTTGTCGAGATCGAAGTCGATATTCTCGATCGACAGCTTGCCGGCCTCGATCTTGGAGAAATCGAGGATGTCGTTGATGATGCCGAGCAGGTGCTGGCCGGAGCTCTTGATCTTGAGCACATAATCACGCTGGCGCGGCGTGAGGTCGGTCTTGAGCGCGAGATGGGAAAGTCCGATGACGGCGTTCATCGGGGTTCTAATTTCGTGGCTCATATTGGCGAGGAACACGCTCTTGGCCTCGCTGGCCTCCAGCGCCGCCGCAGTCGCCTTCTCGAGTTCGGCATTTGCCCGCTCGGCTTCCAGCTCCGCCGCCTTGCGCGCGTCGATGTCGCTCCACGAGCCGACCACCTCGACCGGATTGCCTTGACGGTCGCGAATGAGGTGTTGCTCGTCGCTGACCCAAATATAGGATCCGTCCTTCTTGCGGAACCGGTACTCGGCCAAGTGTTCCCAGTTCTCGAACAGCTCGACCTGCTTTGCCTCGACCGCCGGGAGGTCGTCGGGGTGAACGTGAGTTCGCCAGAAGTCGGGCGTCAGCAGATATTGATCTGCGCTGAAACCCAGCATGTGCGAGATGTTGGCACTGACGAAGGTGGGCGCAAAATCTCCGGTCGCGGCGAAACTGTAGATCACCGACGGAGCCGCTCCCAGCAGCAGCGTGAGCCGCGAGCGAGCAGTCTCGCGCTCGGCCTCGGCTTCTTTGCGCTGGGTGACGTCGGTCCACGATCCGACGATCTCGACCGGCTCGCCCTTGGCGTCCCGCACCACCTGCTGCTGGTCGTTTACCCAGAAATAGGTGCCGTCGTCACGGCGGACGCGGTACTCGATCGAGCGCTCGTCGCTCTCGAACATCCTGTCGACCCATTCGTTGATGCGGGCGACGTCGTCCGGATGCACGCGGTGGCGCCAAAGGTAGGGGTCCTCGAGATATTCGCGCGGCGTGCAGCCGAACAGGCGCGAGACGCTTTCGCTTACGAAAGTCGGCGCGAAGTCGCCGCTGGCCTCGCGGCAATAGATGACCGCGGGCGAGGCGTTGAGCAGGCGGGAGAGGTGGGCGTGCGCCGAGGCTTGAACCTCGGCAATGCGCTTGAGCTCCTTCTTTTCATGCTCGCGCGCAGCGTCGTGGAGGGCGATCTCGATGATCTCGGCGACGCTCTGGACTCCGGCTTCCCCGGGCGTGGTATCCAGCACGCGCAACACGGCGGCGGCAGCGATCTCCGCTTGTTTCCGACCCTCCGCCATACTCACCGACCCTCGTGAAACCGCCGATTTTGGCTGTCCGCCGGGATATTAGACTGCCCTCGGCGGCTGGCATAGGGCGCTAAACCCGCGAGCGGTCCGGAAAAATCGGCCGTCCGCCAAGCCTTCGGCGGGAGTCGAAATCACCCGAAGGGAGGAAGTTGTCGGGTCGAGACGCTGCTGTGAGGCAGACCCGCGACATAACGCCCTCGCTGTGAGGCAATCTGCGGGCGTCGGAGCCCATTTAACGTCGGTGCCCAAATCGGGTTCTCGGGCCAAATCTGCCGCGAAATTGAGCAAATCCGCATACCAAGTGGCGCTCGCTGTGACAAAAGTCTGACAGGTGTTGCCGCGCTGCTCTATCGGGGGACCATCCATAGGCATACTTTAACTAGGTCTTGCGAATCATTATTTTGCGTTGCAACATTGCAGTTGCGAAATGGCTCGGAAGGGCGTCGATCGTCAAACCGGCCAGGCAATTGGAGATTGTAACGGAAAATGAGTTGCAGGTAGTAGGACTTAACCGTCAGTCCGCGTAGGGGTGTCAACCCTGTTAGCCCGGATTGAGTAGTCCGAACTTCATGCAACCAAGACGACTTATTTCGCGTTGCAACATGGAGGAAGCGTCAAGGGCATAGTCCAGTTCGGAGGAGGACTGGAGCAGTAAGCGGTGCTTACGGATCAACTCCATTTGGAGGCCCTATTGATGCTGACCAAACTCACCAACGCCGCGGCGGCAAGCCTGGTCGTTTCGGCCCAAACCGTTAGACAGCCGCCAACGGCCCCGCCTACGCATTCCGACATCTCGTTCGAGCGGAGGGCATAGCCATGGGCGTGCAAATCCCTCCCGTGCTGGTGCTCATCGTCTGCAAGACCATTCTTGCCGGCCCGCCCGATCACAATGCCGCCTTCACCCATTGGGAGAACCGCGAATGGGCGACGCACCACTCGATGATGGTGTGCCGGCGCAATGAGATTCAGCTTTACGACCCGGTGGAAGGCATGAAGCTCAGCCCGGCCGACGACCCCGCGCCGCCGCTCAATCCGAATTTCGCGGAATTTGGGCAGTGCGCCCGCGCCGGCATCCGGCTGTCGATGGACTGGGACGATGCCCACAGAAACACGCCCTGGCGGGTGTGGCGCGTCGGCTGCCCATCTCCCATCGTCGACACCAGGACAGGAACGGTTATTGGTTATAAGCTGCCTGAATGCGGCCACCGCGATACGGTGATCTGCGAGGTCGATTCCGTGATCTGACACGGAGGACGGTATGCATGTCCGGCTTAGGATTGCTGCAGGCATTGTCCTTGCTGGCGCTCTGATCGGTCTTGCCGGGTTCTCGGCCTATTCGAAGCGGCTCGGGCCCGTCGTGCAGCAATACGGCACGACCTATTACAACGGCGACGGCCCAAAATTCCCGACCGTCGCCTGTAAGCCCGAGAGCGAGATCATCGCGGCGATCGAGCAGGTGCATGCCAAATACGATTATCTCGAGGGTGACGACCTCAGGGCGTTCGAGCGGCACGCGGCATTGCTCAAGGGTTTGCCGCCGCTCAATATCGAGAAGCTCTACGTCATCACCGAGGATGACCAACTCCGCGACGGGGAGATGGTCCTGTTCATCGGCCTCAGGGTCGATTGCGTGACCACCGTGTTCGGTCTGCCGACGAGGCTCTACCGCGAACTCGCCGGCCGGCCTGCGAGCTCGTAAGCGCGCCAGAGTGTTTCCCTGCCGATTTCACTGTCTGCAACCGCCACGGTTTGCATTAGACTGGGCGGGTATCGATGCCGCTGACAGTTTCGCCAGGCTTGGACCATCCGACACTGCCAGAGGGTCAGCTCCTCTATGCGGTGGGCGACATTCACGGCCGGCTCGACTTGCTGGCAGACCTGTTGGGTCTGATCGAGCTCGATGCGCAGGCAAGCAGGCCTGCCGACAGGCGCACGCTCGTCTTCCTCGGCGATTATGTCGATCGCGGCCCCGATAGCCGAGGCGTGGTCGAGCGGCTGATCGCCGAGGTGCCGCAGGGTTTCGACGTTCATTTCCTCAAGGGCAATCACGAAGCCATGCTGCTCGATTTTCTCGACGATGCCTGGCGCCTCGAACATTGGCTGATGAACGGCGGCGAAGAGACCATGCGCTCCTACGGCGTCGACACGGAGCGGCTCGCGCAAATGGGCGGGCCGGCCGGCGCTTGGCGCCAGGCTTTTGCCGAGGCGCTGCCCGAGGCTCATCTTCGCTTTTTTAGGGATTTGCAGCTCAGCGTGTCGTTCGGCGACTATTTGTTCGTGCATGCGGGCCTGAGACCTGGCGTGCCGCTTGCGGCGCAGTCAGAAGCCGATCTGATTTGGATCAGAGGACCGTTCCTCAGCCATGCCGATCCGTTCGACAAGATCGTCGTGCATGGCCACACCCCAGGCGAACAGCCCGAGATCCGGGCGAACCGCATCGGCATCGATACCGGCGCGGTGTTCAGCGGGCGGCTCACGGCGCTGCGACTTGAGGACGGTTCGCGAAAATTCCTGCAGACTTGAAGGTCAGGTTTCGGGCCGTTCGGCGACAAGGCCTCTCAGCCGGTCGCCCAGACTCGTGCCGCCGGACTTCCGCGCGCGCTTGGCCTCTCGGCGGGCGACGAAGCGCTGCGCAAACGAGCCCTTCTGTTGCACGTTCTGGCTCTCGGCCTCGTCCTCGTCGGCTTCAGCCGGCTCCTCTTGGTCCTCGTCGTAGGCGGCACCGGCCATGCCGGCCGCCAGCGGTGTCGACCTCGCCGCCGGCCTCGGTCTCCTCCTGCTGCTCGTGGGCAGAGCCGTTACCGACTTGCGCCGGTTCCCAAGCCGGCTCCGGCTCGAATTGGGCTTGCGGCTCCTCGATCGCGCTCGGCTGGGTGTAACCCTGGGCGACGTTGACTCCCTTGTGCTGCTGCGCCGCGTTTTGCGTGCGCGCCACGTTCAGGATCTGCGAGGCGAGCCGGCTCAGCTCGCGGCGGAGCAGCATGGTCTCTTGCGCGCCCGTTCTGGCGCGCTCGAGCTCCTCGTGAACCCTGGACAGCTCGGCGCTCAAGCGCTGGCTCTCGGCAAGCGTGCGGGCGTCGGGCTTGCCCAATCCGCGCAAGCCGCCGCCGCTGCCGCTCTCCAAGGCGGCGCGCAGGCGGTCGATGTCGGCGCGCTGATTGTGCAAGGTCGTGCGCGCGGTCTTGAGCGCCTCGGACTGAGAGGCGACCGTGGTGCGAAGCTCGGCATTGACCGACTCAAGCTCGGCCAGCGCCTTCTTGGCGGCTTTGAGCCGGCTGTCGAGGTCGGGCAGGCGCCGCTTGATGGTCTGCTGCAGCACCCGGTTCGCGCTCTCGTTCTCCTGGAGCTGCGACTTGGCCGCGGCGAGGTCGGTGTTGACCATGGCGATCTCAACCCGGCGCTTATTCGCCTCGATCAGCTCGCGCGTGGCCTTTTCCTTCGCCTTGTCGAGGGCCACCTCAACCTTACGCAGCTCGATGGCGAATTCCGCGCGAAGCTGGTCCTTGTCGGCCTGGATGTCGTTCAGCGACATCGGCATGGTGGCTTCGAGCTTGCGGGTGGTGAGCTTGACCGCGCGGTTCCACAGCGGGGGCGCGAGCATGAGCGCGAGCAGGCACCCTAGCAGGAAGCCAAGCGCTCCGAACATCAGCCACTCGATCATCGAATCAGCGCTCCGCGGTGCGGCGCCCTTGCGCCTCGCCTAAGCCCACGAGCAGAGTCATGCGGAAACTTGGCGCCAATTCGGCGCAAACCGCTCAAAAGCCTCCGCCAGGCTTCCTTAGCGCCAATCTAGAACGGATTCCAGGTCGGCTCGCGGGTATATTTCAAATAGCCGACATTGGCCCCCAGCCTCAACCCTATACCTGAGCGGATCGGCGCCAGCGCCACATGGCCCCTGGCGAGGTAGGTGATGCCCACGCCGCCGATGAAATAGGCGGAACCGTCGACGCCGGCATAGGTGGTGAAGATCTCCCCGGGGCTTTGGAGGTCGTAGACCAACACCATGGTCTTGGAGCCCTCGGCGCCGAAATCGTAGCCGAGCGAGGGGCCCTGCCAATAGATCCGGTGGTCGCCGGCGTCCTTGGTGTAGAGCGTGCCTTCGCCGTAGCGCAAACCTGCGACGAAAGCACCGCCGGCTTCCTCGCCAAGGATGTAGCCATTCGGCCGGCCCCAACGCTGAAAGGCATATTCAACCACCCGGGCCAAATCCATCGATATGGTTCCAAAGAATCGGTGGCCGGCCCCCTTGATCTCCTCGACCGAAAAGCCGTCTTGGCTCTGGCTTTCGGGCGGCACGTAAGCGCCCGAGCCTGGCGCCGGCTCATAAGCCGTCCCTGGTCCGCCGGGGTCATAAGCGCTCTCGCCCGAAGGGGGCGGGAGTGAATTGGGACTGTTGCCGTAGGGACCGTTCGGATTGGGCTGCGGGGTAATCACCATCGGGCCGTCGGCTTGCGCGAGACGAACGACAGGGCCGTTGGAATTGTCTTGGTCGCCCGCTGGTGCGGCGCAGGGCGCCAACATGAGCAGGATCGCCGCAAGAGCGGCAGCGGAGGAGACTCTAGGATACATGACTTGCCTCTGGAGCCGGAACCGGCGTGCCCCGCCGGCATTGCGACCCCTATAATTTGCCTAAACTATTACCAAATCATGGTCGGCGGACGAGGCTCGTCCGCGCTCATGGCCGCCACGATCGTCAGCCCTTGCGGCCCCAGGCAATGAAGCTTGGATTGCGCAAGCCCTGCGCGGTCTTGCCGTAGCGCAGCGGCTTGCCGCCGGTGTCGACGACGCTGCCGCCGGCGGCTTCGAGCACGGCCTGGCCGGCTGCCGTGTCCCATTCCATGGTCGGGCCAAAGCGCGGGTAAATGTCGGCTCGCCCACGGGCAATTTCGAGGAATTTGACGGACGACCCGGCGCCCGCGCGGTGCTTGATCTTCAGACCCGCCAAGAACGATTCGGTGTCAGGATCGAGATGGGACAGGCTGACCAGCGCGGTCAGGCCTGCTTGAGGCGCGACCCGGACGCGCAATCTGGTCTGCGCCAAGTCGGCAAGTTCGGCCCCCGCTTGGTTTGGTCGAAGCTCGGCTTCGACCGCTTCGCCATCGGCGATCGTGACCGCAAGGAATGCGCGGGCCGGCGCGTAGACCAGTCCGAAGCGCGGGCGACCCTGTTCGATCAGGGCGATGTTGACGGTGAAATCGGTGCGCTGCTTGATGAACTCTTTGGTGCCGTCGAGCGGGTCCACCAAAAAGAAGCGCGGGCCCAACATTGCGTGCCGGTCGCCGGCGGTCTCCTCGGAGACCACGGGGATGTCCGGGGCGAGCCCCTTCAGCGCCGTCAGAATGATGGCCTCGGCGTCCCGGTCGGCCTTGGTCACGGGGGAGTTGTCGGCCTTGAGCTCGACCACCCCGCCCTGGCCATAATGGGCCATGATGGCCGCGCCGGCCTTGGCGGCGGCATCGGTCAGAAGGGCTGCGGCGCGGGCGAAGTCGAATTGGCCCGCTTCGGTCTTCAGGGACGAGGGCACGTGTTTTGTTGTGTGTCTTGGGCCTGACAAGGCAAAATGCTCTCTGAGGGACATTGATTTGTTTTGGCGCGGCTCTCGAGGCTCATGGCCTGTCGAACAAGCGCGCCCTCTGTACCAGAAATTCGGGCGACGGCCACGTCAACTCGCGCTCAAAGCAGCGCCAGCGAAGGAGAAGCCGCCATGACCGAGCCGACGGCACTCGGCGATCTTGAACTCGCGGCGCTCGTTTCGAGCCGCATTTGCCACGATGTGATCAATCCGGTCTCGGCCATCTCCAACGGTCTGGAGATGCTGGCCGAGGAGCCCGACGAGGCCATGCGCGAGGCCGCCATGGACCTGATCCGCAAGAGCGCGGCTCAGGCCTCCGCCAAGCTGCAATTCGCGCGGCTTGCCTTCGGGGCGGCCGGATCGGCAGGGGCCGAGATCGATCTCCGCGACGCCGAGAAGGTGGCCCGCGAATTCCTGGCGGGGAGCGGCAAGCATCAGATCACCTGGCAGGGGCCGGCGGTGACGCTGCCCAAGAACAAGGTCAAGCTGCTGCTCAACCTGGTGGCGCTCGGCGTAGTCGCCTTGCCGCGCGGTGGCGTGGTCAATGTCGAGATCGACGGCACGCCCCCCGACGTCAGCTTTATCGTCAAGGCCAAGGGCGATTCGGCGCGGCTCAACGACCAGGTGAAAAGCCTGCTTTCGGGGGCCAATGGCGTGGCGGTCGATGCCCATCTGGTCCAGCCTTATTATGCCAGGCGGGTCGCCACGGCCGCCGGCATGACCGTCACGGTCGAGGCCCGCGACGGCGAGGTCGACCTCAAAGCGGCCTAAAACCGCCTTTGACGGCCGGAATTCTTGCGGTGGTCAACGAAACGTAAACCAGTGTTCCGGACAATCACCCGCAAAGGCGCGGGGGCTGCGGCACGGGCCTGTCGGCGCGCGCCTGGGTGGGGCCATGGATGAGCTGTTGAGTGAATTCCTGACCGAAACCGGGGAGGGCCTCGATCAACTCGACGTTGAGCTCGTGCGCTTCGAGCAGGAGCCGAACAATGCCGAGATGCTCAACACCATCTTCCGGCTGGTCCATACCGTCAAAGGAACCTGCGGCTTTCTCGGCCTGAACCGGCTCGCCAGGCTGGCCCATGCGGCCGAGACTCTCATGGGCCAGTATCGCGACGGCGCTCCCGTCACGGTCGACGGCGTCAGCGTCATCCTCGCCAGCATCGATCGCATCAAGCAGATTCTGACCGGGCTCGAGCGCGACGGCGTCGAGCCGCCGGGCTCCGACGCCGATCTGATCGGCCGGCTGCAGATGCTCGCATTGGACGAACCGGGCGCGATACCGATGGGCGCCTACCAGCTCCATGGTGCCGCCGCGGGGGAGGGCGGTCCGAAGGGGCTGCCGCCGGTGCAGGCTGCGCTCGATGAACTCGAGCGCGCGTGGCGCGCGGCGCCCGGGCCCGATCTCTCGATCGGTGGGGCGGCACTGGCGGAGAACGGCGCGAACGCAGCTGAGCTCAGCGCGCGGGAGACGCAGGCCCGCACCCAAAGCGTTCGCGTCAACGTCGACACGCTCGAACATCTGATGACCACGGTGAGCGAACTGGTGCTCACCCGCAATCAGCTGCTCGATATCGTACGCCGGACCGGGGAGAGCGAGTTCAAATCGCCCCTCCAGCGCCTGTCCACCGTCACGGCCGAGCTGCAAGAGGGCATCATGAAGGCCCGGATGCAGCCGATCGCCAATGCCTGGCAGAAGCTGCCGCGGCTGGTACGTGAACTCTCGCTCGAGCTCGACAAGAAGATCGAACTCGACATGACCGGGGGCGAGACCGAGCTCGACCGGCAGGTGCTTGAGATGATCAAGGACCCGCTCACCCACATGCTCCGCAACTCCGCCGATCACGGGCTGGAATCGCCGGCGGAGCGGGTCAAGAGCGGCAAGCCCGAGACCGGGCGGATCAGGCTCAGCGCGTATCAGCAAGGCGGCTATATCGTCATCGAGGTCACCGATGACGGGCGCGGGCTCGATCCCCAGAGGATCCGGGCCAAAGCCATCGAGAACGGCCTGGCCACGCCCGCCGAGCTCGATCGCTTGGGCGATCTCGACATCTTCAAGTTCATCTTCCGCGCCGGGTTTTCCACCGCTCAGGCCATCAGCGGGGTGTCGGGCCGGGGCGTCGGCATGGACGTGGTCCGCACCAATATCGAGCTGATCGGCGGCACCGTCGATCTCAAGTCGACCTCGCCGGCGGGAACGACCTTCACCATCAAGATACCGCTGACGCTGGCGATCATGGCGGCGCTGATCGTCGAGGCCGCGGGCCACCGCTTCGCCATTCCGCAATATAGCGTCATCGAGCTGGTCCGCACCGGCAAGGCATCGGGCCATCAGGTCGAGCTGATCAACGACACCGCGGTGCTGCGCTTGCGCGACAAGCTGTTGCCGCTGCTCGACCTGGCGCAATTGCTCCAGCTTGAAGGCGCGCAGCCGATGCTCGAACGGCTCGCCACCAATATCCTCACCGTCGTGGTGATCCAGATCGGGGCGCGGCTGTTCGGCGTGCTGGTCGACAGCGTGTTCCGTACCGAGGAAATTGTGGTGAAGCCGATGTCGAGCCTGTTGCGCGATGTCGGCATGTTTTCCGGCAACACCATTCTCGGCGACGGCAGCGTCATTATGATTATCGATCCGAACTCACTCGGCTTGATCGTCAACTCGGTCGACGGCCAGGCCGAGGCGGCCAGCGCCGAACCGGTGACGGCAGCGGACGTCGAGGAACGCGAAACGGCGTTGCTGCTGTTCCGTGCCGGCTCCAATACGATGAAAGCCGTGCCGCTCTCGCTCATCACCCGGCTGGAGGAGATCGAGCTTGACGCTATCGAGCGATGCAACGACGAGGACTTGGTGCAATATCGCGGCGCGTTGATGCCGCTGGTCTATCTGGCCGACCGCACCAAGCGCGATGACGGCGTGCAGCCGGTGCTGGTGTTCACCGAAGAAGGCCGTCCGGTCGGGCTCGCCATTGACGAGATCGTGGATATTGTCGAGGAGCGGCTCGACATCGAGCTGAAGACCGACACTCCGGGCGTGATCGGCGCCGCCATCATCAAGGGCAAGGCGGTAGAGATCGTCGATGTCTCGCATTATCTCGGCCAAGGCCTTGGCGAGCGGCTGACCGCCACGCCCGCCGGCGGCGATCGGGCCGTCAAGCTTCTGCTGGTCGATGACAGCCAGTTCTTCCGCAACATGCTGGCGCCGCTGCTCAAGGCGAGCGGCTACAACGTCACCCTCGCCGCGTCCGGCGAGGAGGTTCTGGCGCTGAAGGACAAAGGCGCCAGGTTCGACCTGATCGTCTCGGACATCGACATGCCGGGAATGGACGGCATCGCGCTGGCCGAGCGCATCAAGACCGATCCGGCCTGGGGAAAAATTCCGCTGATCGCGCTGTCGTCCCATTCGAATCCGCTGCTGGTCGAACAGTGCCGGGCGGCGGGATTTGTGAGTTATGTCGGCAAGTTCGACCGCCAGACGCTAATGAGCACGCTGCAGGATTGTTGCAGACAGTGGGGAGTGGCGGCATGAGCGCTGACGCGTACGAGCTCGACGAAGCGACCGAAGGATTCGTCACCGTGGTGACCGGGGGCCAGCTGTTCGGCTTGAGATTGGAGCGGGTGCGCGACGTATTCGTGCCGCGCGGCCTATCGCAGGTGCCGCTGGCGCCGCCGGAAGTGGCCGGGCTGCTGAACCTGCGCGGCCGCATCGTCACGGCCATCGATCTTCGCCGCCGCCTTGGCCTGCCGCCGCGCAGCGACGGCGGTACGCCGGTGGCGGTCGGTATCGAGGAGCGCGGCGAGCTTTACGGCCTGATCGTCGACCGGGTGGGCGACGTGCTGAGGCTCAAGCGGTCGAGCTATGACGCCAATCCGGTCAACCTCGATCAGCGCTGGACCAAAGTTTGCGCCGGCGTGCACCGGCTAGATCACGGCCTGATGGTGGTGCTCGATGTCGACAAGATTCTCGATCTCAGTCAATTGGGCGTCGCTGCCTAGCGGAGGAAGGAACGCATGAAACATTGTCTGGTGGTGGATGACAGTGCCGTCATCCGCAAAGTGGCGAGGCGCATACTCGAGGAACTCCGCTTCACGGCTTCGGAAGCGGAGAACGGCCGCGATGCGCTCGATCAATGCCGGATGTCGATGCCCGACGCCGTACTGCTCGATTGGAACATGCCGGTGATGGACGGCATCGCCTTTTTGGTGGCGCTGCGCAAGGAACAGGGCGGCAACGCCCCCAAGGTGATCTTCTGCACGACCGAAAACGACGTCGAGCACATCACCCGCGCGATCACGGCCGGGGCCAACGAATACATCATGAAGCCCTTCGACCGCGACATCATCGAGGCCAAGTTTCACGAGGTCGGGCTGATCTAAGCCTGGCATGACCATGCTCTCTCAGGGCGCGGGCATGCATGCCCCGGCAACAAGTTCCGGCCTGGCGACGCATCCCGCGAAGCCCATCACAGTGATGATCGTCGACGATTCGGCGGTGGTGCGCGGTCTCGTGTCGCGCTGGATCGACGAAGAGCCCGGCCTCGAAGTCGTGTCCCGCCATGCCAACGGCAAGCTCGCCGTCGACGACGTGGCTCGCAGCGCTCCCGACATCGTCCTGCTCGACATCGAGATGCCGGTGATGGACGGCCTCGAAGCGCTGCCGCTGCTGCTTGAGGCGCGGCCCGAACTGCGCGTGCTGATGGTCTCCACGCTCACCCGGCGCAACGCAGAAATCAGCTTCAAGGCCTTGGCGCTCGGCGCGTTGGACTATGTGCCCAAACCAGATTCGAATCGCGAGATCACCACCTCGCTCGATTTCCGCCGCGAGGTGATCCGCAAGATCAAGTCGCTCGGCCGGGTGCGCACCCGGCGCGCGGTGCTAGGCGAGGGCGCCCCGGTTGCCGCCGACCGTGCCGCCGCTGTCGAGGCCGGCAAGCGGCCCGCCTTCAAGCAGCGCCTGTTTTCGCTGGTGCCGCCGCGCATCATTGCCATCGGTAGCTCGACCGGAGGCCCTGAGGCGCTGGCCGTCGTGCTCGGGGCCGCGTCCCCGTCGCTATCCCGGGTTCCGGTCTTGGTGGCGCAGCATATGCCGCCGGTATTCACCGGCATCCTGGCCGAGCGCCTGGCGCGGGCTACCGGCCGAGAGGCCAAAGAAGGCGTTCACGGCGAGACGCTCAAGCCGGGCACGATCTATGTGGCGCCGGGCAACCATCACATGACGGTCGTTCACGCCGCCCAGCCGGCGGTGCGCATCGGCAGCGAGCCGCCCGTGCATTTCTGCCGGCCGGCGGCCGATCCCCTGTTCGCCAGCGTGGCGGCGGCGTTCGGGCCGGCGGCGCTCGGCATTGTGCTCACCGGCATGGGCCATGACGGTGCGGCAGGCGCGCGCGCCATCGCCGACGGCGGCGGCAGCGTGATCGCCCAGAACGAGGCATCGAGCGTGGTGTGGGGCATGCCCGGGGCCGCTGCTTCGGTCGGCGCCTGCGCGGCGGTGTTGCCGCCGGCCGAGATCGCCGAGACCGTGAGCAAACTGATCAAGGGTGAGCGGCCATGATGGCGCATGAATTCGCCCTGGTCCGCCGGATCTTAAAGGAGCAGTCCGGCCTCAACCTCGGCGAGGACAAGCAGGACATGCTCGAGGGCAAGCTCCGGCCCCTGTTGCGGGAGTTCTCGCTGCCCACCCTGTCGCATCTCGTGCTCGCCATGATGAAGCCCGAGGCGCATCACTTGCGCTCCCGGGTCGCTCAAGCGGTGACGGTGCAGGAATCGTATTTCTTCCGCGACAAGGTGCCGTTCAATTACTTCATCGACGTCATGCTGCCGAAGCTCATGGCGAAGCGGGAGAAGGAGCGCCGCATCAGAGTGTGGTGCGCGGCGGCGGCGACCGGGCAGGAGCCTTATTCCCTGGCCATGGAGCTGGCCGAGGCTGACAGCAAGCTGCTCGGCTGGACGGTCGAGATCGTGGCCACCGATTTCGTCGACGACGCGCTCAACAAAGCGCGCAAAGGGCTCTACAGCCAATTCGAGGTGCAACGCGGGCTGCCGGTCTCGCTGTTGGTCGCATATTTCAACAAGGTGGGGACGGCGTGGGAGATCAGCCCCGCCATTCGTGACAGGGTCGAGTTCCGCAGCCACAATCTCCTCGACGGGTGCCAAGACCTCGGCATGTTCGACGTCATCTTCTGCCGCAACGTGCTGATCTATGTCGACGACGCCACCAAGCGCGCCATTCTCGCTCGGCTCGCTTCGCAGCTTGCCCCGGACGGCTATCTCGTGCTCGGCGCGGCCGAGACCACCACCGCGCTCAGCGATGAGTTCATGGCGGTGCCGGAACGCCATCACGGCCTATTCCGCTTCACGCCGCAGGCGGCCGAAGGGGCTGAGGCCCGGTGTCGCAAGGGTGGGGCGGACGGCGCTGGGAGCGCGGCACAGCGCTTGGCACTGCGCGCCTGAGCCTCCGCTCACAGCAAAATGGCCGGGGAGGTCCCCGGCCATCGCGCCGTCAAAATCTAAAGAAGGGCGAATCGCCGATCAGGCGGCTTCGGACTCGTCTTCCGGGTTGCGCAGCACGTAGCCGCGGCCCCACACCGTCTCGATGTAATGCTTGCCGCCGGTCGCCGCCGCGAGCTTCTTTCTGAGCTTGCAGATGAACACGTCGATGATCTTGAGCTCGGGCTCGTCCATGCCGCCATAGAGGTGGTTCAGGAACATTTCCTTGGTGAGCGTGGTGCCCTTGCGGAGCGAGAGCAGCTCGAGCATCTGGTATTCCTTGCCGGTCAGATGCACCCGCTGGCCGTTAACGTCCACCGTCTTGGTGTCGAGATTGACCTTGAGGCCCCCGGTCTGGATCACCGACTGGGCATGGCCCTTGGACCGGCGCACGATGGCGTGGATCCGGGCGACCAGCTCGTCCTTGTGGAACGGCTTGGTCATATAGTCGTCGGCGCCGAAGCCGAGGCCCCTGACCTTGTCCTCGATGCCGGCGAGGCCGGACAGGATCAGAATCGGCGTTTGAACCTTGCTGACCCGTAGCGTCTTGAGCACCTCGTACCCGCTCATGTCGGGGAGGTTCAGGTCGAGCAATATAATGTCGTAGTCGTAGATCTTGCCGAGGTCGACGCCCTCTTCACCGAGGTCGGTCTTGTAAACGTTAAAGCCCTCCGACTGGAGCATCAGCTCGATGCTCTGCGCGGTCGCGCTATCGTCCTCGATCAGAAGAACCCGCATGTCAAAATCCCCCGTCTCCTCGCAAATCCGGCTTGTCCCCTGACCCGTAACGCTACGCTGATGGTTAATTAATTCGAATCAACAAATTAACGGCCAATAGTTAACAAAAGCTAAGCCTAAGGCGAGTGCTAACCATCCTTTCACGGAAGGTCCCCTTCATCAGTTAAATGCCACCCATATGGTTTACTGGCCCTTAAGCCCTGTTGGCGATGATCGGCGTGAAGGGGCAGGGGGCTCCGGTCCTGCAATGGCTATGGATCGCGTCGAGGCACAAATTGCCGATTCATTCTAATGACATGGGCGCTCCCCGCCCCCGATTGCGTCGTGAGCGCGGCCGGCCAATTCCGTCCCAATCCAGTCCTGCTGGCCAGGATCGGGACGGCGGCAAGGCCAAACCAGGCCGCGCGGCGCTGGCATGATTATTGAAATTCACCAGACGGGGTCTGAGATGATTGAGGGTACCGAGTCATGAAGTCACGCGACGCAGTGATCCGTTTGAAGCGCTTCGAGGTCGACGAAAAGCGCCGGAAGGTGGCCGATATCGAGGCCATGATCGGCGACTTCAACCATATGGCGGTGGACCTCGACCGGCAGATCGCCATCGAGCAGGAGCGCGCCGGCGTCTCCGACGTCAACCATTACGCCTATCCGACCTTCGCCAAGGCGGCGATCCAGCGGCGCAATAATCTGTCGGCCTCGGCCGCGGATCTGGCGGCCAAGCTTGCCGCCGCCCGAGGGGAGTTCGAAGAGGCCTGCGAGGAGCTGAAGAAGATCGAGCTCCTGGAAGAGCGAGACGCCGAACGGCTGCGGCTCGAGCAAGCCCGCAGCACTCCGGCGGAGCTCGACGAGGTCGGAGTCCATCGCGTCGCCAGCTGATTGAGGCCACCGGGCGGGTATCGGCCCGTGCTACCATAGTCTTGACAGCGGACGCTTGGGCGGGGGCCTAACATGCCGTCTTTCGACATCGTTTCGAAGACCGATCTCGCCGAGGTCGACAATGCGCTCGCCAACATGACGCGCGAGATGAGCCAGCGCTACGACTTCAAGAACTCGAAGGCGAAAGTCGAGCGGAAGGAAGCTGAAATCACGCTCGACGCCGACGACGAGCTAAAGCTCAAGCAGATGCACGAATTGCTGCAGGGCCATCTCGCCCGCCGCAAAATCGACGTAGGGGTGATCGACTATAAGCCATTGGAAAAGGCTGCCGGCCAGGCCGTGCGCCAGAAGGCGCTCATTCGCCAGGGCATCGACCGGGAGCTGGCCAAGCGCCTGGTGAAAGAAGTCAAGGACGGCAAGTTCAAGGTGCAGGTCACCGTCCAGGGCGACGAACTCAGGGTTTCAGGTAAGAAGCGCGACGATTTGCAAGCGGTGATTCAGCACATCAAAGGGCTTTCGGTCGAGTTGCCCTTGCAATATGTGAATTTCCGCGATTGAGGCGACGGGGGCCTATTCGTTGTCACGGACGGTGATTGCAGGCTTGGCTTTGGCGGTGACGCTCGCTTCGGTGGCGGGCTGCGGCTTGCGCACGAGCAGCCTCGGCGGCGGTTGGCTCGGCGGGTCATCCCGCAATGCCTCGCTCGAAGCGTCGAACGAAAGCACCAGTGCCGTACCGGTCTCGACCACGAGCCGGGTGTCGATCTCAGGCTCCAAGCCGGTCGATGCCTATGTCGTGCTCGGTGGGCGCATCAAGAGCTGCTGGTTTAATGCCGACATGCCGCTGCTGCGCGACTACGTCTATCGCGCCGATGTCAGCCCGGACGGCAACAAGGTGCAGATCACCATCCATACGCGGCAGGCCTTGGGACGCCCGGGCCCCTCGACCTACGCGATCGATTTCAGGCCGGAGGGCTCGTCCACGGTGGTGAGCACCGAGAACCGCAAGATGCCGCCCGAGCTTGCCGCCAAGATGCAATACGACATCGACCGCTGGAAACGCGGCGAGTTGAATTGCAGCCGGGAAATGCCCAAGACCGCTGCCGTCCCCGCCGTCGTGCGGTAGGACTCTGGACCAGCGACTTCAGGCAGAGATTAGCTGCCGCGATATTCCTGGATGCGGGTGGCGCGCAGGCCCGGCAGGCCGTGCTTGTCGATCGAGCGCTGCCAGCTCAAGAATTCGTCGACGGTCAGCGTATAGCGCTCGCAGGCCTCTTCCAGGCTGATCAAGCCGCCACGCACGGCGGCTACGACCTCGGCCTTGCGGCGGATGACCCACCGCTTGGTGTCCCGGGGAGGAAGATCGGCGACGGTCAGCGGGCTGCCGTCGGGGCCGATCACATATCTGACGCGCGGCCGGTAATTCTCGGTCATCGTACTCACTTGCACCACACGTTCGATGAGGCCAACTACTCGTGGAACCTAGCAAGCCGCATTTAAGATTTGCCTAAGCAGCCAGGTAAAGGAAGCGGCAAGGAAATAGCCCAAACTTGCTGAATTCACTTGAGAACCCCTGCTTCCCAAGGCCCACTCCCGAGGGCTGCCCGGCCGCCTAGTTGGCTTGCTTAACAATGGGGCGATGCCTATGTTCGCTCGAGGCTGATAGCCCAGAAAACCGGCACGGGCCCATGGCGGACCGTTTATACTGCCGCAGAGCGAAGATTATTGCCGATAGTCGTTGTTCGTGACTTCGAGCGGGGATTTAAGTGGTTTCGTTGCAGCCCCCAGTGATTAACAGCCTTCATCTCACCAGCCGCCCGGCCGATACGCGCGTGGTCGTCGCCATGTCCGGCGGGGTCGACTCCTCGGTGGTCGCGGCGCTGATGAAGGCCGAAGGCTACGACGTCGTCGGCGTGACCCTCCAGCTCTACGACCACGGCGAGGCAGTCGGCCGCAAGGGCTCCTGCTGCGCCGGCCAGGACATTCAGGATGCGCGCCGTGTCGCCGACCGCTTGCAGATCCCCCATTACGTGCTCGACTACGAGTTGCGATTCGCCAAGGCGGTGATGGGTGCGTTCGCCGACAGCTATCTACAAGGCGAGACCCCCGTGCCGTGCATCGCCTGCAACCAGAAGATCAAGTTCCAGGATCTTCTGGAGACGGCCTCGGGGCTCGGCGCTTCGGCGCTGGCGACCGGCCATTACGTGGCGAGCAAGCCCGGCGCGAGCGGCTGGGAGCTCTACCGCGCCGCCGACAAGGAGCGCGACCAGAGCTATTTCCTGTTCGCCACCACGCGCCAGCAGCTCTCGTTCCTGCGCTTCCCGCTCGGTCGGCTGGACAAGGACGAAACGCGCAAGCTCGCTCGGGATTTCGGTCTCGCGGTGGCGGAGAAGTCCGATAGCCAGGACATCTGCTTCGTGCCGACCGGGCGCTATACGCAAGTGATCGAGCGCTTGCGTCCGGGCGCGGCAGAGGCCGGCAACATCGTGCATGTCGACGGTCGCGTGCTCGGCCGTCACAGTGGGATCATCAATTACACCATCGGCCAGCGTAAGGGCATCGGGGTTGCGGCGCAGGAGCCGCTCTATGTGCTGAGGCTCGACGCCTCGGCCCGCGAGGTGGTGGTCGGCCCGCGCGAGGCCTTGCGGACGCGGAGCATCAGGCTGCGCGACGTGAATTGGCTCGGCGACGAGCCGCTCGAGGTTTTTGCCGCTGAGGGTGGGGACATCCTCGCCCGCATCCGGTCGAGCGGACCATTGCAGCCGGCGCGATTGATCGTCGATGAGGACGGCGCGACCGTTGACCTTGCCCATGGCGAGGACGGCGTGTCGCCGGGTCAGGCGTGCGTGTTTTATGCCGCTGGTGGCGGCGGGGAGCGGCTTCTTGGCGGCGGATGGATCAAGTCCGCCTTCGGAAGCGCATCGTTGGCCGAAGGCGGCTTCGCGGCATCCGCAGCACAAGGCGGAACCGAGAAGGCGCTGGCGGCCGTATCGCGGTAAAGCGCCCGTAAGGCGGCGCTCGAGGTCGGAGAGGGAACGTGGCTTACAAGGCACTCGTTATGGACGCGGCTTCCGTACGTCATGCCTATCGCCGCTGGGCACCAGTCTATGACTTCACCTTCGGCCTCATCGCCGAGGCAGGGCGCAAGCACGCCGTCCGCATCATCAACCGGCGCAAAGGCCGGGTGCTGGAGGTGGGCGTCGGCACCGGGCTGTCGCTGCCCTGTTACGGCGAGCACCTGACCATCACCGGCATCGATCTCTCGCCCGAGATGCTGGCCAAGGCGCAAGCCAAGGTCGATCGCAAGAGGCTCGACCATGTCGTCGCCCTGCATGAGATGGATGCGGGTGCGCTCGCTTTTGCCGACGAGAGCTTCGACACGGTCGTCGCCATGTATGTCATGACCGTGGTGCCGGAGCCCGAGAGGGTGATGCGGGAGCTCGAGCGGGTGTGCGCCGCCGGCGGCGAGGTCATCCTGGTCAATCATTTCAGCCAGGACGAGGGGTTCCGCGGCTGGTTTGAGCGGAGGCTGGCGCCGTTCGCCGAGCTGATCGGCTGGCGCCCGGTGTTCGATCTCGACGAAGTGCTGGTGTGCGAGGATTTGCGGCTTGCCGAACGCCGCTCGCTTAGGCCGCTCGGCCTGTTCACCATGCTTCGCTTCGTCAAGGAGCCGGGCTTTGGGCTCGGACCGCAATTGGCGCGCGCGGCGCGGCCGCCGGTGAGGGCAAGGACGCGGCCGGCAGTGGCCGCACGTTTGCCGGAGCCCGTCAGGGTCAGGATCAAATGGCAGGTCGCGCGAACTCTGGTGCACGCCCGCCGTTTGCTTGACACCAATTATTGGCGGTCCCTATATCGCCGATTGCAGAGCCAATTGGCGGAGTAGCTCAGCTGGTTAGAGCAGCGGAATCATAATCCGCGTGTCGGGGGTTCGAGTCCCTCCTCCGCTACCATTGTTCGCCTCGATAGTGCCGCGGCGGCCTTAATTTGCGCTCCGAGATGACCATAATGACGCCGATGTCATCCAACGCCGGCACCGGAATGAATGTGAGAGCGTTCAGCGCAATCTGCCTTGGTTTGGTGCTGCTCGTGTCCGGCCTGTCGAGGGCCGTGCCGGCCGAGGAGGCCCCCACCAAAGGCAAGATCTTGGCCACCTACGAGGTCGATCTCGCCAGCTTCAATCTGGGCGAATTCACCATCGACGCCCGGTTCGAAGGCTCGGCCTACGAGCTCAAGGGTGAAGGCCGTTTCTCGCTCTTTCTCGGCCGCACCTACAAATCGTCGGGTTCGGCGGAGAGCGCGGGCAGGTTCGCGAATGGCGGGCTTAAGCCGTCATCCTTCAAGCTGAGCATCAAAAACGGCGACAAGAAAGAGGCGCGGCGCCTGAGCTTCGCCCGCGGCGCGGTCAACCAGGTCACCTTCGTTCCGCCGAAGAAAGGGGGCCGGAACCGGGTGCCGGTAACCCAAGAGCAGCTCGCGGACGTGCTCGATCCGCTGAGCGCCGCATTCCTGCACACGAGCTCCGGCAACCCTTGCGCCGACACCATGAAGGTGTTCGATGGCCGGCTGCGGTTCGATCTCGTGCTGACGCCGAAGCGCGCGGACCAACTCCCCCGGGAAGCACCGGCCCGGCTCTCCGGACCCGTCGCAGTGTGTACCGTGACGTTCGTGCCGATCAGCGGCTACAAGCCCGACAACGCCGCCGTCAAATATCTGTCGCAGACCGATCAGATCGAGGCTTGGCTGGTTCGCTTGCCGCACACCACGCTGTACGTGCCCTATTGGATCGGCGTGCCCACTCCGCTCGGCCGCGGCGGCGCGACGCTCACCAAGATCAAGATCGATCTGGATTGACCCTGGCCTCAGCCGTCCGTGCTGCCGTCTTGGCCTTGGTGGGGGGCGCGGCGATGACGGGCTGAACGGAGCGGGACAGCTCCAGGAGTTTATTGGCGCCGAGCGATTCGAGGAAGCGGGTGCTCCAGACGGTGCTGCCGTTTCGCGCCAGCGTCGCGAGCATGGCGCTGTGGCGCTCGCGGCGCTCGGCGAGCGGCATGTTGAGCGCGCGGGCGATGGCGGCGGCCACCGATTCCGAATCGTAAGGGTTGATCAGCAGCGCCTGCTGGCACTCCGCGGCGGCGCCGGCAAAGCGGGACAAGATCAGCACGCCCGGATCGTCGGGGTCTTGCGCGGCGACATATTCCTTCGCCACGAGATTCATGCCGTCGCGCAGCGGTGTCACCAGCGCCGCGCGCGCCGAGCGATAGAGGCCGGCCAGCGCCGAGCGGCTATAGGTGCGGTTGAGGTAGCGGATGGGCGTCCAGGCGACCTCGCCATATTTGCCGTTGATGCGGCCGGCCGCTCCGCCGACCGCCTGCTCAAGCTCGGAATATTCCGGAATCTCGGACCGGCTCGGCGGCGCGATCTGCAGATAGGTCACCTTGGCGCGCCACTCCGCGTGCAGCTCGTAGAAGCGCTCGAAGGCGTCCATGCGCTGCACCAACCCCTTGGAATAATCGAGGCGGTCGACGCCGATCACCAACTCCTTGTCGCCTAGACTCTCGACCACTTCCCGGACGAACGAAGATTGCACGGCTCGCCGCGCGCGGCGTTGAAATTCCTCGACATCGAGGCCGACCGGAAAGCTGCCGATGCGGGTCTGCCGGTTGCCCGAGCTGAACACCAGCTGATGGTCGGCCGCTTCGAAAGCCTGGCTCGTGCCACGATGCTCGGACACGAGATAGCGAACGAAGTTCCCGACATCCGTCTCGGTCTGGAATCCGACCAGGTCGTATTGGAGCAGCGCGGGCAGCAACCGTTCGTGGTTGGGCAGCACGGTTATGACTTCCGGTGCCGGGAAGGGGACGTGCAGGAAAAAGCCGATGCGGTTGGCGTGACCCCGCTGGCGCAGCTCCTCGGCGATCGGGATCAGGTGGTAGTCGTGAATCCAGACGAAGTCATCGGGTTCGAGGATCTTGGAGAGTTCGCGGGCGAAATGCCGGTTCACCCTGAAATAGCCGGTCAGGTCGCGCCGGGTGAACTCGGTCAGGTCGATCCGGTAATGCAGGACCGGCCATAGCACGCGATTGGCGAAGCCGTTGTAATATTCCTGGTAATCCTCCTCGGACAGATCGGTGACGACATAAGTGTGCCGCCCTTGCTCGATCCGCTGGGTGACGACGTGGTCGGCGTCGACCACGTTTCCGCTCCAGCCGAACCAGACGCTCGGGATATTCTTGAGCACCGGCGCGAGAGCCACTTCGAGGCCGCCGGCGCGGGGCGCTCCGCCGGAGCTCGGCATGGATACGCGGTTGGAAACGACAATCAGCCGCGCCAATATTTATCCTCCCAGCTTCGCGACAGACGCATCGCCGTTAAAATGAGGCCCGCCATCGAATAGGTCTGGGGAAAATTGCCCCAAAGCTGACCGTTTTGCGGATCGATGTCCTCAGCCAGCAAACCGTAGCGATTGCGGTAGCCAAGAGCGTCCACGAATAGATCGCGGGCCTCTTCGCGGCGGCCAAGCCACCACCAAGCATCAATCAACCAGAAACGGCAGGTGAGGAACGCCGCTTCAGGCATGCCAAAGTCGTCTTCGCTAGCATAGCGCATTACGTGCTTGCCTCGGAGCAATTCTCGCTCGATGGCGGCGACGGTCTTGACGAAACGCGGGTCGTTCGGCTCGATCACGCCGGCCTCGGGCAACAGCAGAACGCTGGCGTCGAGGTCTTCGATCCCGAAGCCGGCGGTAAACGACCCTCGTTTTTCGCTCCAGGCCCGCTCGAGCAGCGTGGTCTGGAGTTTGTTCGCGATGTCCGACCAATAGGCCGCGCGGTCGCGCAGGCCGAGATGGGCGGCGATGGCCGCCAAGCGGCTGCAGCCGGCCCAGCACATGGCGGCAGAGTAGGTGTGAACGTGACTGCGCCCGCGATATTCCCAGATGCCGGCGTCCGGCGTGAAGGCGAGCTTGGCCGCTCTGTGCCCCAGCGTTTCGAGCAGGTGAAACAGGCCTTCATTGCCGGGCCGCGCCAGCCTCCGGTCGAAGAACAACGGCGTGGCGGCGAGAATGATGCTGCCGAATGTGTCGTGCTGGCTCTGATCGGCGGCGGCATTGCCCACGCGCACCGGCCCGTCATTGTGATAGCCCTTGAGGTCTGGAGCGATCCACTCGTCCATCGGCTCGGACGGCACGACGCTGTAGACCGGCCGCAAGGGATCATCGGTGGCGATGCCGAGAATGAAGGAGATAAATCCCTCCATGGTCTTGGTCGCGCCGAGCCGGTTGAGCGCCTTCACCACGAAATAGGCGTCCCTGATCCAGCAAAATCGATAGTCCCAGGTGCGCCCGGAGCCGGGGGCCTCCGGAATCGAGGTCGTCAGCGCGGCGACGATGCCGCCCGTCTCCTCGAAATTGGACAGTTTGAGCGTGATCGCCGCGCGGATGACGGCGTCCTGCCAGTCATAGGCGATCGACAGGCGGCGGACCCACTCCATCCAATAGTCGCGCGTGCGCTCGGCGAACTCGCGGCAGGTGGTGGCGATGTCCTCGGCAAACGATTCGTCGGGGCCGAGCACCATGTGGAGCGGCTTGGTCAGCAGAAACGAGTCCTCGCGTTCGATATAGGCGAGGGGACCGTCCGTGGTGAGCCGGAGCGCGAGGTCCTTACCGCGGAACGTGATGTGGTTGCTGCCGAGCGAGCGGTCCTCGATCGGCTTGCCATAGTTGCTGGTCGGCCGCACGCGAATGGCGATGCGCGGCAGCCCGGCGACCGGCTCGATGATGCGGATCAGCTGCGGCGGCCGGAACATGCGGCCGAAATTTTGGAAACGCGGGGCAAAGTCGGTGATCTTGACCTGTGCGCCCTGGCTGTTGGTCAGGATGGTGGAAACGATGGCCGTGTTGCGCTCGTAGTCGGAGGCATAGTCCACCATGTCCTCGAGCACGACGTCGCAAAATCCCTTCTCGTCGTCGCCGGCCAGCAGGCGGGAAAATACCGGATCGCTGTCCAGGCGCGGAAAGCACCACCACACCAGCCGCGATGCCGGCTCGAGCAGCGCGGCGGTGTGCCCGTTGCCGATGACGGCAAGATCGAGCCCGAATTTATTCATGGCGCGGTCCCCGCGTGATCCGAGAGGGCCGCGAGCCAGGCGCGAACCGCGTGTGGCGATTCGAATATCCCGTCGGCCCCGGCCATCTCGCGGCCGACCGAAAACCCATATCCGGCCAGGTCGGGCAGGATTGCGAACACCGCCTCGTCGGTGGTGTCGTCGCCGATGAACAGAGGGGTGCGGCCGGCGAACGGCTCGCAGGTCATCAGTTCAGTGACCGCCGTGCCCTTGTTGAAATGCTTGGGCTTGATCTCGATGACGGCTTTGCCGAACAGGCTTTCCAGCTCGCTGTCGTGGTCGGCGGCGACGATGGCCTCGACCTCGCGCTTGAGCACATCCTCGCGCTGAAGAGCGAGCCGATAATGCACGGCGACGGAATGAAGCTTGTCCTCGACCAGCAGGCGCGGATCGATCCCGCCAAGCGCGTGGAGCTTGCGGCGGAGCCGCGCGCTCAGCGGCGCAGGCCGGCGCTTTGAAATCTGGCCATCGCCAAAGAGGCGCATCTCGGCGCCGTGGCCGCCGATCGCCGGCAGGGTGAGCGGACCGAACAGCCGGTCGAGCGTGGCGATGGTGCGGCCGCTGACCAGGGCCACCGCGCCGCCGGACTGCACGAGCAGGCGCCGCAGCGTCGCTGCCAGCGTCTGGGGCACGACTGCGCCGTCGGGCGTCGATGCAATATCGAGAAGCGTGCCGTCGACGTCGAGCAGCAGCGCCGTACGCGCTACGTCGATGGAGTCGGGCGAGGGAATCGCCCGCGAATTGCGGCGAGGCTCGACGCCTCTCTGCATGGTCTCGTCCATATGCTCTGCTTTAGCCAAGCCATCGCGCTCAGCCTCTTTAATGCCTCACAGGAGAATATTTGTCCCCTTTGGCCAACGACGAGACCGCGCGAGCGTTCCCGTCACAGCGGCATTTTGGTTAAATTTTCAAAACAATCGGCGATGTCGACGGTTGGATGACAGGTTTCCCGGTCGGGCTGTGCAGCATTGTCGCATAGAGCGCCGTCAAGCGGCACGGCACACTCATACCAAATCTCAGGGGTTGATGCGGCTGATCTTCGAGCCTTCGAGGGTGAGGTTATACATCAGGCCCTTCTGATCGATGATGAAGCCGATCACCGGGCTTACGATCTTGTCGGTGTCGATGCCGCCGCCGACGCCCACGGTGATGATCGTCACCGAGCCATCGACGCCGATTTTCCAACCCGCGCGCTCTTCGAAGCCGCGAAGGGCGTCCCGGGTCATGAACATGATGATGACGGAGCGCGCCTGAACGCCGAGCTGAAAGCCGAACGAGGCCGAGATCAGATTGTAGTAGCCCTCGACCCTCTGCTGATTGAGCAGAATCCCCTCGCCATATTCGCCGCCGATGCCGATGCCGGCCTTGACCACGGAGGGAAAGACGAGGATGCCGGCGGCCTTGGCGGCGAGCTCGCGAGCCCCGGGCACTTGGCGGACAAAGCTGTGAAGCGTTTCATTGGCGTCGGCGGCGATTGCGGCGGCCGAGGCGGCTTCGCTGATGCGCGGTGCTGCCATAGTCGCAGCCATGGCAACGAGGACGAGGCAGAAGGCCTTGAGCAGGGTGTTCATGGGCAAACTCCTCCCTGAGAATTGTTTGCGTTATCGACCTAACACCGCCCTAATGGCAGCCAATAGGGGGCCACAATGTGGCTACGCCACGTGGGTCGCGAGATCGCCTTTGACCCGGTGGGGATGGGTGAACACTTCGAACCCGTCCTTGCGCGCGATCGCCACCAGCGTCATGCCGCAGGCCTCGGCCATGCGCACCGCCAAGGCGGTCGGCGCCGACACGGCGACGATGACCGGCGCGCCGATGGCCGCGGATTTCTGCACCATCTCGACCGAGACGCGGCTGGTCAACACCACCAGGCCCGATCGCGCCGTGGCGCCGTCGCGCGCCATGGCGCCGGCGAGCTTGTCGAGCGCGTTGTGGCGCCCGACATCTTCACGCACCGCGACCAGGCCGCGCTCGGGCTCCCAGAAGCCTGCGGCATGCACCGCCCGCGTCTCCTGGTTGAGCACCTGCAAGGGTAGCAGCGACTCGACCGCGGCCATGAGTTGGTCCGGCGTGAACACCCGGCCTTCGCCCACCTTGGGCGGGGGGCGCATCGCTTCGACCAGGCTTTCCACGCCGCATAATCCGCAGCCCGTGGGACCGGCCATCTTCCGGCGACGCCCCAGGAACTCCACGGCGTCGCGGGCCTTCAACCAGATGCGAAGTTCGACGCCCATGTCCTCCTCGACGATGTCGATCGAGTCGATGGCGTCGATCGAGGAGATCACCCCTTCGGTCATACTGAAGCCGATGGCGAAGTCCTCGAGATCCTGGGGGGTGGCCATCATCACCGCATAAGAGGCGGTGTTGTAGGTGAAGGCGACCGCGGTCTCTTCGGGAATGGCGCGCTCGCCTTGGGCGCTGCCAGAGGCGCGCCAGATAGAGCGGAGAACGCGAACGGCCGGTCGTAGCAAGGGGGTTGCTCCGTTGGGCGGTAATCGGTTGGAAGCTAGTCCGTTGCCCTTTGGCTTACAAGCGCTGGGGCGGCGTCGAGTCGCGCCGGCAGTGAACGCTTTGGCCCGATTTTTAGGTTAGAGTCGGCAGATTCCGCCGGGAACGCGCCGCATGGCCTTGCCTGTTCGTTCAACACCGATCCTCGCCCTTGCTGTGGCGGCGCTGCTCGCCGGCCCGGGCGGGACCGGTGCGGCCGAGAACAAGGAGCCAAGCCCCTGCAACGAGGACGCCATGCTGGTGTTCGATGCCTCCGGCTCGATGGCCGGCAATCTCAACCAGGGCATCGCGACCACCATCCCCAGGATCAACGAAGTGAGGGCCGCTCTTGCCGAGGTGCTGCCGACCATCACCCGCTTCCGGCGGGTGGGGCTCATCACCTATGGCCCGGGCCCCTATCAGCAATGCAACGTCCAGCTCGCCTTCAAACCGACGCCTGACGCCGCCGGCCCCATCATGCAGGAGGTGAGCACCTTGTCGCCGGCGGGCAAGACGCCGCTCGCGGAAGCGGTAGAGCGGGCCGCCGAAGTGCTCGATTATCGGAACAAGCCCGGCCTGATCGTGGTGCTGACCGACGGCGAGGAAACATGCGGCGGATTGCCGTGCGAGCTTGGCAAGCAACTGCACGCCAACGCGACACAGCTCACCGTCCATGTGATCGGGTTCCGCATGAAGGATTTCTCGTGGACCGGCGAGCAAAGCATTCTCGACGTGAAATGCCTCGCCGAGCAGAACGGGGGCCTCTACATCTCCGCCGACGTCAAGCAGGATCTGATCGACGCCCTGGAGAAGACGCTCGGTTGCCCGATGCTGTCGCAGCGCACCGACACTCTCGATCAGTACAAGAGATAGGGCCGCCGCGCTTCGGCGAATGCGGTCTTGCCTGGCTCCCAGCTCGCGGCGATGTCGCCGAGCGGAACCTGCCGCTCGATCTGCTGCCTTAGGCTCGGCGAGCCGGCCAGAATGTCGATCGGCATCTTGTCATGCTCATATTCGTAAGGCGGGTCGCGCCATTTGAAGCGATCGGGCGCCAGACCGAAGCACTCGCGCATGAGCGACACGCCGGCCTTGACCGGCTCGAAGTCCAGCCGCGACGTGACGTGGATCTGGCAGCCGCCGCACGTCTCGCGCGCGTGTTTCTGGAAGGTGGGCTCGAACGAAACTGGACGGAAGTGAACACCCTTAAGGCCGACATCGTTCATGCGCTCGGCCAGACGCTCGCCGTCCAGCCAAGGGGCGCCGATCAGCTCGAACGGACGCGTGGTGCCGCGGCCCTCCGACAGCATGGTGCCTTCGAACAGCACCGTGCCCGGATAAACGATGGCGGTGTCGAGCGTCGGCATGTTGGGCGAGGGCATGACCCATGGCAGACCGGTCTCGTCCCAGTACATGTCACGCGACCAGCCCTCCATCGGCACGATTTCGAGCTCCGCGCCGATGCCATGGTGCTCGTTGAATAGGCGGGCCAGCTCGGCGACGGTCATGCCGTGCCGCATCGGGATGTCGAATTGCCCGACGAAGGATTCGTAACCCTGCTCCAGCATCGGCCCTTCCACCTGAACGCCGCCGATCGGATTGGGCCGGTCGCAGACGATGACCGGGAGATTCCTTTGCGCGCGGCGGCACGCAGGCAATTGGCCATGGTGTAGATGAAAGTGTAGATGCGCGCGCCAACGTCCTGGATATCGATGACCAGCACGTCGATCAGGTCGAGCATCTCCGGCGTCGGCTCGCGCGTCTCGCTGTAGAGCGAGAAGATCGGCACGTTGCGCCGCTGGTCCTTGGCGTGAGGGCTCTCGATCATGTTGTCCTGAAGGTCCGACTGGAAACCGTGCTGCGGTCCGAAGATCGCGGCCAGCGTGCAGTCCGGCGCGGCGCCGAGGCGGTCGACGATGTGGCGGAACTCGTGGTCGATCGAGGCCGGATTGGCGAGCACGCCGACCCGCAAGCCATTGAGGCGCGACGATGCGATCAGGCGTTCGGACCCGAGCCGCATGGGGTCAGGCGGGGCGGGGCGAGGGGAGGGGCAGCGGGCTTAAATGACAAAACTGCGGCATAAAAGCCCTCCCCCTGCGTGACATCGTTCGAGGCATTGACCGCCGCGAGCGGCGGTTTGAAACTTGGCTCATGCTATGGTAGTCGGCGGCGGGGCCGACCGGAAGCCTGAGGGAAATCCCTGAAAACACGTGAGTTCGAGGCTTGGCGCGTCCAGACCTCTATGCCGATTTGGCCCCTTCTGCTGCTAGACTATGCCAAGGAGCCTCGGTGGAGATTGCATGAGCAGAGAGCGTAAGCAAGCCGTTCCCGCCTTTATCGATCTCGCCGCGCAGCGCGAACGGCTTGGCGATAGCGTGGAGCGGGCGATCTCCAAAGTGCTGAACCACGGCCAATTCGTGCTGGGGCCCGAGGTCGGCGAGCTCGAGGGCCAGCTTGCATCGTTCTGCGGCGCGCGGCACTGCGTCAGCTGCGCCAATGGCACCGATGCGCTGCTGCTGGCGCTGATGGCCGAGGGCGTCGGGCCGGGCGACGCCGTGTTCGTGCCCGCCTTCACCTTTGTGGCCACCGTCGAGGTGGCGGCGCTGTCCGGCGCCACGCCGGTGTTCGTCGACGTGCGGCCCGACAGCTTCAATCTCGATGTCGACAGTCTCGAAGCCGCGATCGGCGAGGCCAAGAAGCGTGGGCTCAAGCCCCGTTGCGTGATCCCGGTCGATCTCTACGGCCAGCCGGCCGACTACCGCGCCATCGACGATATCGCCGGCAAGCATGACCTGTTGGTGGTGGCCGACGCGGCGCAGAGCTTCGGCGCCAGCCTTGACGGCAAGAAAGTCGGCACGCTCGCCTCCTACACGGCGACCAGCTTCTATCCCTCCAAGCCGCTCGGCGGCTATGGCGACGGCGGCGCGGTGTTCACCGACGACGATGACCGGGCCGCGCGGCTGCGCGCGCTGCGCAACCACGGCAAAGGGCCGGGGCGCCCGGACACCGAATATCTCGGCGTCAACAGCCGCCTCGACTCGATCCAGGCCGCCATCCTGATCGAGAAGCTTCGCCTATTCCCCGCGGAGATCCCGGCGCGGCAGGAGCGGGCCGACCGCTACAATGCCGGTCTCGCTTCCGTCGCCAAGGTGCCGGAGCTGATGGCGGGGGCCACGTCGGTGTGGGCGCAATACACCATCGTCACCGAGCACCGCGACGCGCTGGCCAAGGCCTGCCGCGAGGCCGGCGTGCCGACCGCGATCCATTATGCCAGCGCGCTCAATTGTCTGCCGCCCTACCGTGAGACGCCCAAATCGCCGACCGGTCTGCGGCAGGCGGAATGGCTGGCGGCCCGCGTGATCAGCTTGCCGATGCACCCTTATCTCACCGCCGAGGCGCAAGATCTGATCGTCGCCACGGTGCGCCAGGCGCTCACCTCATCCAAGTCGGGCATCGCCCATGCGGCCGAATAAGGCAGACCGGTAGAGGGCATGGCAGATCCAGTTCGCGTCGCTGTGGTTGGGTCGGGCTATTTCGGCCGCTTTCACGCCGATCATTATGCCCGCAACCCGCGTGCGGAGCTGGTCGCAATCATCGACACCGACCAAGACCGCGCCCGCGCGGTCGCCAAGGAATTCGGCGGCGAGGCTGCTTCGGATCACCGCAGCATCATCGGCCGGGTCGATGCCGCCAGCGTCGCCGTGCCGACGCCGCTCCATTACAACATCGCGCGCGAGCTGATCGAAGCCGGCATCCACGTGCTGGTCGAGAAGCCGCTCACCGACAGCGTCGAATCCGGGCTCATGCTGGCTGACCTCGCTGCTGCGCGAAACGCAGTGCTCCAGGTCGGCCATATCGAGCGGTTCTCGAGCGCCTACCGGACGCTGGCCAAAATCATCGCCGATCCGCTTTATTTCGAGAGCTACCGCATCGCGCCGTGGAAGAATCGCGGGGTGGAGGTCGACGTGATCCTCGATCTGATGATCCACGACATCGACATGATCATCGGCCTGGTCGATTCGCCGGTCGCGCAGGTCGACGCCGTTGGCACGCCGGTGCTCGGCAAGACCATCGACCTGGCCAATGCCCGTATCACCTTCGAATCGGGTTGCATCGCCAACGTCACCGCCAGCCGGGTGAGCTACAAGACCGAACGGAAGATGCGCGTGTTCGGACGAAACCAATATCTGAGCTGCGACCTCGGCGAGGGGCGGATTTCCGGCTACCGGCTGCGCGGCGATCCGATGACCGACGGGCTGGCGGCGATCGCCACCGAGAGCTACGAGATCGAAAAGCAGGACAGCCTCGCCAACGAGATCGACGCCTTTCTCGACTGCGTCACGACCGGAACCAAGCCTCTGGTCGACGGTCAGGCCGGCTGCGAGGCGCTGCGCGTCGCCAGCATGATCACCGACAGCATCGCGGAGCATCTCAAGAAGGTGCAAGATTCGCCGGCACTATCGGCCGCGCGCGCCGGCCGGCCGTAGCCGCAGTCATTCCATACTGGGCATGAGTTGATTCGCCGGGGCGGTGCCGCGGACAATGTCGAGCACGACCTTGGCGGCGCGCTCGCTTGGGCTGGGGACGCGGTCGCCAAGCGCCTTCACCACCTCCTTGAAAGCTTGCCGCTGCTCGGCGCGGACCTGCTCCGAGCCGAGAATGTCGTCGACCGTCTCGGCGAGAAGCTCCGGCGTGCACTCTTCTTGGAGGCGTTCCGGCACCACCTGGCGCCCCACCAGCAGGTTCACCAGCGATGCATGCTCGACGGCGACCCCCATGCGGCGCACCAGAAAGGCCGAAAGCGGGCTGATGCGGTAGGCGACCACCATCGGTACATCGGCGAGCGCAAGCTCGAGCGTCACGGTGCCCGATTTGGCCATGGCGGCGTCGGCGGCGGCAAAGGCGTCGAAGCGTTCGGCCATGTCGATGATGAGGACCGAAGTCAGCGGCCAAGTCCGGGTGATGTCCCGCACCACATGGGCCACGGAATCGACCACCGGAATGACGATGCGAAGCTCGGGATATTTCTCCTTCAGCCGCACCAGCGCCTGACCGAACACGGGCAGCATGCGGCGCACTTCGCCGGCGCGGCTGCCGGGCAGCACGGCAAGGATCGGCGTGTCGGCCGGAAGGCCATGGCGCGCCCTGAACGCCGGGCCGTCGCCGCGTTCGGCGCCGACATCGATGGCCGGATGGCCGACATAGGTGCAGGGGATGCCGTATTTGGCGAAGAACGGCACCTCGAACGGCAAGAGCGCCATGATGTGATCGACCCGCTTCTTGAGCTTGCGGGCGCGGAACGGCCCCCAGGCCCAAAGCTGGGGCGCGACATAATGGATGACCGGAATGCCTGAGCCGCGGAGATGATGGGCGAGCCTCAGGCAAAAGCCCGGCGAGTCCACGGTCACGACCGCGTCGGGTTTAAGCCGGCGCACCGCAGCGGTCGTCTCATTGAGGCGTCTGACGATGCGCGGCAGATGGGGCAGCACTTCGGCGAACCCCATCACCGACAAATCGCTCATGGGAAACAGGCTCTCGAGCCCCTGGCGCTCGCTTTGCGAACCGCCGACGCCGGCGAAGCGGACACGTCCGCCCGTTTCGCGCTTGAGCGCGGCCATCAGCCGCCCGGCGAGATTGTCGCCGGACGCCTCACCCGAAACGATAAAGATCAGCGGCTCACGCCCGTCCATGCCGACTCCCACTAACCTCCGCGCCGCGTTTAAGCATCCCGCCATGACAGGAAGGTTGCGGCCTGGCCGTGCCGCTTGCCATCGCGGTCGATAAGCTCCCACACCACGCCGTCCTCGATGATAAAGCGCCGGCCCGACTTGGCAACGCGCACCCCTCGATAACCCGCCAGGAAGCCGTTGCGCGCAACTTCGTCCAGCAACGCTTGGCGCTCGGCGCGGTCGGGCGCCTCCGCGGATAGCCGCGACGGCAGCGCCATGAACTCGTCCCACGAATATTCGAAGCAAGCCTGTGCGGCCTTATTGGCATAGATGAATGTCGGGTCCGCTTCGGTGCCGTGCGCCAGCACCACGAACGGCGCCTCGCGGTACAGCCAGCCGGCGTCCTTGCCAAGCGGAACGAGGGGCCTTCCCACCAGCCGCGCATGACTGTCGGCCAGCAAGGTCGAAAAACGCGGGATCGCTCGACAGATCCGCAAATCGGCGCTTTGGTGCGGTGCTCATATGGCAGCCCGGTGAGAGACGTTTTCGCGCCGGATTAAGCCCATAGGATCGCGGTTGCGCTAGGAAAATTCGCCGCACGGGGATCTCATGGCCGAAGGGCTTCAAGAAACTATAAAGAGCGCGCCGGTCCCGAGGGCGGCTTACCCCGCCGACGGCACGAAGGCGCGGATTATCTCGATCGATGTCCTGCGCGGCCTGGTCATGGCGCTCATGGCGCTCGACCATACGCGCGATTTTTTCGGCGCCGCAGGCTTCAATCCCCGCGACGTGAGCGAGCCCGCCTTGTTCCTCACGCGCTGGGTCACCCATTTTTGCGCGCCGACCTTTATTTTTCTCGCCGGACTGTCGGCCTTTCTCTACGGCAGCGGGCGAGGCACCGCCGAGACCAGCCGATTTTTATTCGTGCGCGGCCTATGGCTCATTCTGATCGAGTTCACCATCGTGCGGCTCGGCTGGACCTTCAATCTGGGGCCCTTCCAGGAGTTCACCGCGGGCGTGATCTGGGTGATCGGCGTTTCGATGATCGCGCTGGCGGCGCTGGTCTGGCTGCCGCGCTGGGCGATCGCGGGCGTGGCGCTGGTCATGATCGCCAGCCACAATCTGCTCGACGGGATTCGCGCCGACCAGTTCGGGGACGGCGGAGCCTTGTGGCATATCCTGCACCAGCCCGGCGTCGCGCATCTCGGCGATGGCATCAAGCTGTTCGTGCTCTATCCGCTGGTGCCGTGGATCGGGGTGATGGCCGCGGGTTACGCGCTTGGCCCGGTCATGCAACGCGAGCCGGGCGCGCGGCAGCGCCTGCTGTTCGGGCTGGGCGCGGCGGTCACTCTCGGTTTCGTCCTGCTCCGCGCCAGCAATTTATATGGCGATCCCGCGCCGTGGACCGGGCAGGCGACGTGGTTGGCGACCGTGCTGTCCTTCCTCAACTGCGAGAAATATCCGCCGTCGCTGCTCTATGTGATGATGACGCTCGGTCCGGCCTTGATGCTGCTTGCCGCCTTCGAGCATGCGCGAGGCTGGCTGGCGGGTGTGCTCGCGACCTTCGGGCAGGTGCCGTTCTTCTTTTATGTCGTGCACATCTATCTGATCCACGCGCTCGCCGTCGCCGCCGGCCTGGCCATGACCGGCACGCTCGCAAGCAATCCCGGGATCGGGCTCAGCCTTGCGGGCATCTATCTGATCTGGCTGCTGGTGCTGGTGCTGCTCTATCCGGTCTGCCGCTGGTTCGCCGGGCTCAAGCAGCGCGGCGGCGGATGGTGGAGCTATGTGTAACCCGGCTAGCGGATGGCCTTGTCGTAGAGGTCGGTGCGGCGGTCGCGGAAAAAGCCCCAATCGGCACGGTACCGCGCGATCTCGGCCAGATCGAAGCGATGCACCAGCACGCCTTGGTCCTGGTCGCCGAAACTCGCGACCAGCTCGCCTTTATGGTCGGCGATGAAGGAATGGCCGTAATAGCTCTGCCTCGTGCCGTCATTGTCCTCGAGCCCGATGCGGTTGGCGGCCACGATCGGCACGGCGTTGGCGACCGCGTGACCCTGCATGGCGCGCTGCCATTGCAGATGGGTATCGAGGCTCGGGTCTTGCGGCTCGGAGCCGATGGCGGTCGGGTAGAACAGGATTTCGGCGCCCTCCAGCACCATGGCGCGGGCCGCTTCCGGGTACCATTGGTCCCAGCAAATGCCGACGCCGATCGTGCCGTGTTTCGTCGGCCACGCCTTGAAGCCGGTGTCGCCGGGGCGGAAGTAATATTTCTCCAGATAGCCGGGGCCGTCGGGAATGTGGCTCTTGCGGTAGACGCCGAGGATCGTGCCGTCGGCATCGGCCACCGCCACGCTGTTGTAGTGACGCGGGCCGTCCTTCTCGAAGAACGAGATGGGGATGACCACGTTGAGTGTCTTGGCGAGCTTGGCCAGCGCCAGCACGCACGGATGCTCGCTCACGGAGTAGGCGGTCTCGAACCATTTCGGGTCCTGATGCGTGGGAAAGTAGATGCCTTGAAACAGCTCGGGCGGCAGCACCACTTGCGCGCCTTGGCGCGCAGCCTCGCGCGCCAAGCCCTCGACCGTGGCGATATTGGCTGTCATGTCGTGGCCGAACGACGCCTGAATGGCCGCGACCGTGATGATGCGTTCCGCCATCACGCCGGCTCCTCGCGGGTGATGCAATGGAACGACCCGCCGCCGGCGATGCCCGAGCCGAGCAGGGCGCGCGACGGCAGGCCAACGACCTCGCGGCCGGGAAACACCGCCTGCAACGCCTCTATTGCTTGGTCGGCCGAAGCCGTGCCGTAGACCGGCACGGCGACCACGCCGTTGGCGATGACGAAGTTGACATGCGAGGCGGGCACCGCTTCGCCCAAATCGTCGACCACCAGGCCGGGGCTCGGAATGCGGATCACTTCGAGCTTGCGCCCCGACGCGTCGGTCGCGGCTTCCAGCTCGCGGGCGATCGCCTCCAGCGTCTCGGCATTGGGGTCGTCGGCGCCGGACGGCGATTGGCAGACCACGCGGCCGGGACCGACGAAGCGGGCGATGGCATCGATATGGCCGTCGGTATGGTCGTTCAAGAGTCCGTGGTCGAGCCAGATGATCTTGCGCGCGCCGAACGCCTCGCGCAGCGCCGCTTCGGCTTGCGCTTCGGTCCAGCCGTTGCGGTTGTCATTGAGCAGGGTCTGGCGGGTGGTGAGAATGGTGCCGTCGCCGTCATGCTCGATAGCGCCGCCTTCCAGCACGAAATCGAATTTGAGGGCCGGTGTGCCGGCGAGCCGCGCGATGTCGTCGCCGACCGTGGCGTCGCCGGGCAGGTCGAACTTGCCGCCCCAGCCATTGGTCCTGAATCTCAGCGCAAGCGGGCCATGCTCGGTGCGGGCGAAGATCGGGCCGGTGTCGCGGAGCCAGATATCGCCATAGCGCGCAGGCACGATTTCGGCCGCGCCGCCGAGCTCGGCCTGGGCCGAGGTTTCGGCCTCGGGGCTCGCCACCAGCACGCGCACGCGGTTGGACCGGCTCAGCGCGCGCACCAGCCCCGCCACGTCGCGGCGCGGGCTCGCCAAATCGCCGTTCCATTCGTCAGGATCGGCCGGCCAGGCGGTCCATATCGCCTTTTGCGGCGCCCATTCGGGCGGGACGGACACGGCCTCCGTGGTGACGGCAATTCCCGTGAACTCTTCCAACAGCGTCTCCCAAGCGGCCGGTTTGGCCGGAATCGTCGCGTTCTCATCTCTCTCAAGGGTGTAACGCGGCCGCTGTCAACTATGCACGCGAATTGCCGAGGAGAAGGGCCGCGAGCCTCAGGACCGGCGCTTCGCGGCGCGGATCTCCCCGCCCATGGCGGAATGCAAGCCTGGCGGCAGGCTCACGGCCCCCTTACCCGCCAGTCCCGATCGGCTATATTGGGCGCCCAGAACTGAAGACGGTATGAGGTCGCGTATGTCCCGGTGTCGCGTTCGCTTCGCTGCAGTTGCGGCGGCCAGTTGGTGTGCAGTGTCCTTTGCTCCGGGCGCGCACGCCAACATCAAGATCTGCCAGGGCATCGAGCAGAGCTACGAGCAGATCGCGCGCGGGGCCAGCACGGTCCAGATCAATGAACTCCTGTTCAAGGCCACCGACAAAGGCTGCCAGGATCTGGCGCGGCGTCTGCTCGAGGCGGGCGCATCGCTAGAGGCCCGCGACAGGTTCGGCGCCAAGCCGCTGTCCCATGCCGCCGCTTCGGGCCAGATCGAGCTCGTGGCGCTGTTTCTCGATCACGGCGCGCCGATCGATGCGCGCAATCTCGATGGCTCGACCGCTCTATTCAAGGCGGCGGAGAACGGCCGGCTCGAGATCGTGAAGCTGCTGGTGGAGCGCGGCGCAAGCGTCGACCTGCCCGGCCGTAGCGGGGTCGCGCCGCTCTCGGCGGCGGCCTTCATGGGCAGCGCACCCATCGTGGAGTTCTTGATCGAAAAGGGGGCCGATCCGAATTGGATGGACGGCACACAAAAGACCGCGATCGTCTATGCGGTGGGACGCGCCTTTCCCGCCGTGTGCACCGTGCTGTTGGCGCATGGGGTCGACGTCAACGCCAAATACGGCAACGATCTCACCGCGTTGATGTGGGCGGCCGGCTACTCGGCGGAAGCCGGCGTCAAGGACGCGGTCGACGTGATGACGCTGTTCATCGACCGCGGCGCGCGGCTCGACGATCAGGACAATCGCGGCCGGACGGCGCTGATGATCGCCGCCGAGCTCGACCACGCGGCGGCCGTCGATCTGCTGCTGGCGCGCGGCGCGGACAAGACCCTGAAGGACAAGCAAGGGAAGACCGCGGCGGACCTGACCTCGCTCACGGCGCTGCGCGAGAAGCTCGCGGCGGCGCATTAGACGCCGGCGTCTCGACGCTAGCGGCCGTTGCCGAGATATTGGTCGATCTGAAGCCCGGAGAGATATTGCGACAGCGCGGCGATGTCGTCGACCGCCGTCGCCTTCATCAGATCGGACATGCCGGGATTGTTGCCGCGCGAGCCGTCGCGGAAGGCCAGCATGGTGGCCTGCAGATAGTCCTGCCATTGGCCGGCCAGCCGCGCGGTGGTGCCGTCGCCCTGGAAATGGTCGAGGTGGCAGCCGCGGCAACCGATTGAAGAGGCTGCGGTCTGGGCCTTGGCGGCAACGGCATCGGGCGCCGAAGGCTGGCCAAGGTTCGGCCATTTCAGCTTGGAGAAATAGGCGGCGAGCGCCAGCTGGTCGTCCTTTTCGAGCGGAGCGGCGATCGGGTTCATCAGCGCGTTCTTGCGGGAGCCGCTCTTGAAGTCCCGGAGTTGGAGATAGAGGTAGCCCTCGTTCTGGCCCCAGATCACCGGCGTTTGCTTGTTGATCGGGATGCCGTCCTGGCCGTGGCAGGTGGCGCACAGCGCGGCCTTTTCAGGCACGGCGTCGGCGGCAACAGCCTGTCCGCCGATCAGCAGGGCGCCGGCGAGAACCAAAATGCGCGCTGCCAGGCGGCGGCTAGGCATAGTTTCGGGCTCCATCCAGGACAGTCTAGTCATAAAAAGGACGGGGCGTAACGCGCCCCGTCCTCATTCGTTGCATATGCGGCGAGTTGCCGCCGGTCAGATAACGTCCGCTCAGTCGACCGTAAACGCGATGATGTTGTTACCGCGCTTGAAGTCGATCTGGGTGTTACCGCCCGCGCCAACCACGATGTATTGCTTGCCGTCCACCGAATAGGAGGCGGGCGGGGCGTTGACACCGGCGCCGGCGAAGAACGACCACAGTACCTTGCCGCTCGCGGCGTCATAGGCCCTGAACCAGCCGTCGCCTTCACCGGTGAACATCAGGCCGCCGGCGGTGGTCAGCGCGCCACCCATCATGGGTAGCGGCGTCTTCACCTGCCAGGCGATCTTGCCGGTGTTGTAGTCGACGGCGGTCACATTGCCGAACTGCTCAGAGCCGGGGATGATCTTGAACGCGCCCCCGAGCCAGAGCTTGCCGCCCGGATAGGGCGAGCTTTCGACATGGTAGGTCATGGGCTGGTGCAGATTGACGGCATAGGTCAGCCCGAGTTCCGGGTTGACCGCCATCACCGACCATTCCACGCCGCCATTGGCGCCGGGGAGCATGGGTGCACCTTCAGGCGTCGGCAGCGTCCACATGCCGGTCTGATCGACCATCGCCTCGGAGAACCGGATGAGGCTGCAGTCGTCCCGCTTGTGAACATAGACGTTGCCGGTCTTGCCGCCGTGAATGACGCCGGGGACCATATTGCCGTCCTTGTCCTTTACGTCGACCAGGATCGGCGGGCTGACCGAGTCAAGATCCCACACGTCGTGAGCGATGTATTGGAAGTGGCAAGCATACTTGCCGGTTTCGAGATCCACAGACACCAGCGAGTCGGTGTAGAGATTGTCGCCCGGACGGATCGAACCGTCGAGGTCAGGTGACGGATTGCCGACCACGAAGTAGATGCGCTTGGTCTTGAGGTCGACCGCCGGGTTCTGCCACACGCCGCCACCGAGCGTCTTGTAAGGGTCGCCCAATTTCTTGAGCGCGGCCTTTTCCGCCTCGATGTCGCGATGCATGTCCTTACCCGTGGCGTCATGCGTCGCCCACACGCCGACCGAGTTCTCGGGGATGGTGTCGAAATTCCACACCAGCTTGCCGGTCTCGGCGTCGTAGGCCCGCACGAACCCGCGGATACCGTACTCACCGCCGTTGGTGCCGATCAGGATTTTGCCGTCGACGGCTGTCGGCGCCATGGTCTCGCTATAGCCGAGCTCGGGCTCGGCGATATCGGTCTGCCACACCAAGCTGCCGGTCTTGGCATCGAGCGCGACCAACTTGGAGTCGAGCGTGCCCATATAGACCTTGTCTTTATATATGGCGACGCCGCGATTGTTCGGTCCGCAGCAATAGGTCGTGACCGGACCCATCTTGTGCTTGTAGTGCCAGTACTCCTCGCCGGTCTTGGCATCGATGGCGTAGACGTGGTTGAACGAGGTCGTGACGTACATCACGCCGTCGACCACGATCGGCGTCGTCTCGAGCGACTCCTTTACCTCGGTCTGGAAGATCCAGGCGGGGCGAAGCTTGCCGACATTCGATGCGTTGATTTGCTTACCGGGATAATAGCGGGTCTGGTCGTAATTGCCGTTGGTATGAAGAAAATTGTTCTCGTCATCCGCGGCTGCGCTCAGTTGATCCTGACTGACGGACGGCGTCGGCGCTTCTTTGACCTTCGTGGTCGCCGCGGTCTCAGTCTCCGATCCGCTCCAAGCCAGGCTTGCTCCAGCTAAACTCAAAATTAGCGCGCCAGCGAATGTGGCCGCTGTCTTACAGCTCCCCATGTGTTCCTCCATTGCGTGGGCCCGTATCGGCCGGCAAAGCCGGTCGCTCCAGTCGGGTTCGCGCCTTAAAGACTGCGCGCGGCCTTACCATTTGTCAATTCAACCCTTGCCGCGGAGTCCAATGCGGGCGTCCAATAGGCAGCGAGATTTGCCACCGTTGGCTGCGTTTGATGCTGTCTTGCCCATTGCCAAGTGGGTAAACTCGATGAGCGAACCCCCCGCGCTTGCCGGCGCGATATTGTGACGAGCGTACAGGCCATTTCGGATGCCATCCCGACACTGTCATCAGCCGCCGGACGCAAGGAGTTGCCATGCCCGACAGGCACGCGACCGGACCCTGAACGTTTGGCCTTCGGGTTTGATTTTGCTGTGGCTTTGTCTCGCGCCGGCGCCCGGTCTCGCCGAGACTGAGCCAGACGAGGCCCAACCGCCGGTCGCTGCCGCCGACGTGACGGCGGTGCCGATCGGCTACCTCAGGCAGGAGGTGAAGCGTGTCATCCCGCTGTCACGACTGAACGTGGAGCCCGAGGATCTCGGTATCGCCGGTGCCGAGATCGCGCTCAAAGACAACAACACGACGGGAAAGTTTACCAAGCAGCAATTCACCCTCGAGGTCGAACGCGTGCCGATCGGCGGCGATGCCGTGGCGGCCTTGGACCGGCTGATCGAGAGCGGCCACCATTTCATTTTGGTGGATGCCCCGGCCGAGACCCTGTTGCGCCTGTCGGATGCGGCCAAGGGCAAAGACGTGCTGCTGTTCAACGTCCGGGCGACCGACGAGAGTCTACGCCAGGAGGAGTGCCGGGCGAACGTGCTGCACACGGCGCCCGACCGCGACATGCTGGCCGATGCGCTCGCCCAATATCTGGTGTGGAAGAAGTGGCCGCGCTGGCTGGTGGCCAAGGGCGTCTTTCCGGAGGACCTCGACTATCTCGAGGCGCTGCGTCGGGCGGCCAAGCGCTTCGGCGGCACGATCGTCGAGGAGCGTGAATATAAGGAGACGCCTGGGGCGCGCCGCTCCGATAGCGGTCAACTGCAGATCCAGCGGCAGATGCCGGTCTTCACCCAAGGCGCGCCGGATTACGACGTGCTGGTGGTGGCCGACGAGAAGGAAGTGTTCGGGCCCTATCTGCCCTATCGCATCTGGGATCCACGGCCCGTGGCGGGCACGGCGGGGCTTCAGGCGATGAGCTGGCATCCGGCGCACGAGCAATGGGGCGCCACGCAAATGCAGAACCGCTTCCAGCGCTTCGCCAAGCGCTTCATGCTGCCGGTCGATTACCAGGCCTGGGTGGCGGTGCGGGCGGTAGGGGAGAGCGCCTCGCGGGTCGGCTCCGGCGACTTCGCCAAGGTCAACGCCTTTGTCCGCGGCGATGAGTTCGATCTGGCGGCGTTCAAGGGCCAGAAGGTCACGTTCCGCAGTTGGGACGGTCAGCTCAGGCAGCCGATCATCATTGCCGGGCCCGACCTGCCGGTGTCGGTATCGCCGCAGGAAGGCTTCCTGCACGAGCACACCGAGGTCGACACGCTCGGCATCGATCAGCCGGAGAGCAAATGCAAATTGCAATGAAAACGGAACGCCGCCGACTGAGTGGCGGCGTCGATCGGGAGGACGAATGAGAATGGCGTTGAGCGCAAAGCGGGCGGCGGCGATTGCCGCCGCGATGGGACTGATGGTCGTCGCCGGACCGGCCGCGGCCTACACCGTCTACGTTTCCAACGAGAAGGGAAACTCGATCACGGTGCTCGACAGCGCCACGTTCGAAGTGCTGAAGACCATCCCGGTCGGCCAGCGCCCGCGCGGCATCATGCTGACCAAGGACGGCAAGTATCTGCTGATTTGCGCCAGCGACGAGGACACGTGTGCAGGTGCTCGACGTGGAGCGCCGCGAGATCGTGGGCGAGCTGCCGTCCGGGCCCGATCCCGAGCTGCTCAACATCCATCCATCGGGCAGCCCGGTCTATGTCGCTAACGAGGACGACAATCTGCTGACAGTGATCGACCTGGCCGACAAGACGGTGCTGGCCGAGGTCGAGGTCGGCGTGGAGCCGGAGGGCGTGGGCATCAGCCCTGACGGCAAGACCGTGGTGGTGACCTCGGAGACCACCAACATGGTGCATTTCATCGACACCGGCAGTTTCGAGATCACCGACAACGTGCTGGTCGGGTCGCGGCCGCGCTTCGCCGAATTCACGGCCGACGGCAGCCGGTTATGGGTGACGTCCGAAGTGGCCGGCGTGGTGACCGTGGTCGACGCCGAGACGCGCAAGGTCATCAAGACCATCGGCTTCGCCATCCCCGGCGTGCAGCCGGAATATATTCAGCCGGTCGGCGTGCGCGTCACCAAGGACGGCAGCAAGGCGTTCGTGGCGCTCGGACCGGCCAATCGCGTGGCGGTGATCGACGCCAAGACGCTCGAGGTGGAGAAATATCTGCTGGTCGGGCAGCGGGTGTGGCAACTCGCCTTCACCCCGGACGAGGCACTGCTGTTCGCGACCAACGGCAATAGCAACGACGTGTCGGTGATCGACGTGCCGAGCCTCAAGGTCGTCAAGTCGATCCCGGTCGGCACCGCGCCGTGGGGCGTGGCCGTCTCGCAGGAATGAGATCGCAGCAATGAGCGAGCGGCCAAGGCGCCGCGGGAATGCCGCCAGCAAATGACTTGAGTCAGAGCCGCCTGAGTTTACGCCGCCGCGATCCATTCGCCGGCCACGAAGCCGAACGCGACCGCATCGGGATTTCGCTTGGCGGCGAGCCGCAACTTGTCCTCGGCGTCGACAACGAGGGCGCGATCGGTCGTCTGCTTCGGCCCGTCTTTGAAGCCGCTCAGGAGTATGATCTTCCTGCCACGCAGGACAATCTTCGGGAGTGCCATCCCACCTCCTCGACTTGCCTGCAGGCTGTGCTCTGGAGACCAACCGGGGGTTCAGAGTCACGCCCTCAAGGCAAGTGCCTTGCAAATTCGGCGACCCCCACGTCAGCCAATGAACACACTAGCAAATAAATGCGACGAAGGTAAGACTGGACGCGCAGTCAAACGAAGTTTTCAGATTCAATTTGCGGAAATTTCGTCGCGCGCTATCGCAGCGCACAAAGTTGCCGCCACTACACTGCAATGCAACATCACGAAGTCGCTTCGCCGCGGAGAAGTGCGGCGAGTCCCGCTTCGGTCTCGACCGGCGCGACCCAATCGAGCCGGCCGAGAGCGGAAGAATCGGCCACGAGCGATCCGAACAACGGCCGGCAGCTCTCAGCCTGACCCGCGGCCCGCAGGGCGCCCTTGAGCAGGGGCCTCGGCAGGTAGAACAGCGCGGGGCGCCGGCCGAGGCCTTGGCGCATGGCGGCGATCATGGCGGCAATGGTGAGGGGCTTGGGGTCGGCGACGATGAACGGCCGCTTCAGCGGCGCGTCCGCCGTCAGCACCGTGTCGACGGCCTCGACCAGATTGTCGAGGCCAAGCAATGAATGCTCCGCTCTGAGTCCGGCCAGCGGCAGCGGGTAGGGGGAACGGGCAAGCTTCACCAGCCTTGCCATATTGCCCTCGACGCCGGGCCCGTAAACCAGAGCGAGCCTGAGCGCGACCCAATCGAGCTCGGTCTCGGCCAGGCCTTGCTCGGCGGCGAGCTTCGAGCGGCCATAGGCGTCGGTCGGGCGCGGCTCGCGGTCCTCGGTCAGCGGGCCGTCGGCGGTCGGGCCGGACTGCGCCCTGATCGACGACAGAAACACGAAGCGTTTGACCCGCGCGCGCTGCGCCGCCTTGGCAAAGCCGACCGTGGCCTCGGTGTTGAACAGGCGATAATCGTCCTCCGGGACCCCCGACATGGTGCTGGCAAGGCCGGCGGTGTGGATCACGGCGTCGACCTCGGCCAGCGCCTCGGCCATGTTGTAGGGCCGCGCCAAATCGCCGATCACGGCGCTCGGGCAGCCGTTCGGCAAGGTGGTCGGCCGGCGCAGCAGAACGCGCACGCGATAGCCGCGCTTGGGCAGCTCCGTCAGCAGATAGCGGCCGATGAAGCCCGTGGCGCCGGTCAGCGCGATCAGGGGCTTCCGCGCCGGCTTGCGATATTTGACTGCCGTCTCACTCATGCTGCACCTGCAGCATGAGTTCACATCCACATTGGGGCCAGAGCAAGCCCCTCCGTCCCGGCGTGGCCGAGGCCCTAGTTGGCGTCGGCGGCGCCCTTCTGCGCTTGCTCCAGCTGCTTGATATCTTCGGCCGTGAGCTGTGGACGATCCAAGGCTACGGTCAGCTTGTTGAGCTTGCCGGTGAATGGGAATGGCGGCTGGTAGTCCGCATCGTTCACGCCAGTCAGGGTGTCAGAGCCGATATCGAAGCTCTCGTCCCATTGCAGGATCATCGGCAGGGTTTTCGGCATCTTCTTTGTGTCGACGACCTTGCCGTCCACCTTAAGCGTGCCGGTGCCGGACTGACCTACGCCGGCGAAGCTATTGAGGGCCAAAGTGCCCGGGCCCATGCCGTCATACTTGAAGTCGAACTCGACGACGTGCTTGCCGGGCGCGAGCGCGTCTTGCCCCTCCCATTTGATACGCTCCAGGTCGATCAGGTTCCACAGCCACACCGGCTTGCCCTTGAGCAGATAGAAGCCGTAACCCGCGAACCGGCCGCCGGAAGTCAGCATCATCCCTTCGGCCCCGCCCTCCGGCACCTCGATCTCGGCGGTGACGGTATAGGACGCATTGAGCACGAACGGAGAGTCGCCCTGCGGCAGGCCGACCATGGGTCGCGTGTAAACGAACTCCGTGCGTCCGGCCGTGATGTTCGGGCGCGGTGCCACGATGCGGGCCGCTACCGAAGCGTCCAGCGGGAACACCTGGTACTTCTTGGCCTCGGCGATGAACGCCGCCTTCATTTCCTCGACCTTGTCGGGGTGCTTGGCGGCAATGTCATCGGACTGAGTGAAGTCCGAATTGAGGTCGTAGAGCTGGAGCACCTGGTTGTTCAACGGATCAGGGTTGGCCGGGCCGAAGGCCTGCCAAGGTGCACGATTGACCTTGGTGCTGAGGACCCAGCCGTCCTTATAGAGCGCCCATTGGCCCATCATCTCGAAATACTGCGTCGTATGCCGCGACGCCGTCTTGGCGTTCTCCCCTTCGAAGGTATAGGCGAAGCTCGTGCCCTCGATCGGCGCCTGCTTGATGCCGTCCACCATTTCGGGCGCGGGGATGCCGGCGACCTCGAGGATCGTGGGCACGACGTCGATGACATGGATGAACTGCTCGCGCAGACCGCCCTTGTCCTTGATGCGCGCCGGCCACGACACGACCATGTTCTGGTTGATGCCGCCGAGTCTGCGATGCGTTCTGCTTGAACCAGTCGAACGGCGTGTCGAAGGCCCACGACCAGCCTGCCGACATGTGGTTATAGGTCTGCTCGGTACCCCAGACGTCGTACCACTTCATCTGCACGTCGACGGGGACGGTAACGCCGTTGAAGAAGGCAACCTCGTTCGGCGTGCCCAGCGGCCCGCCCTCGGCGCTCGTGCCATTGTCGCCGTTGATGTAGATGATCAGCGTGTTGTCGAGCCTGCCGGCGTCCTCGAAGGCCTGGATCACGCGGCCGATCTCGTAGTCGCTATAGGCTGCATAGGCGGCGAAAATCTCCACCTGGCGGATGAAGAGCTTCTTCTCCGTGTCGCTGAGCTCATCCCATGGCTTCAGGATGTCTTTCGGCCAAGGCGTCAGCTGCGAATCCTGCGGGATCACGCCGAGCCGCTTCTGGTTCTCGAAGATGCGCTCGCGCAACTTCTCGTAGCCGTCGTCGAACAGATGCATCGCGTGGATCTTGTCCACCCACTCCTTGGTCGGGTGGTGGGGCGCATGCGTGGCGCCGGGCGCGTATTTAATGAAGATGGGCTTGCTGGGATCGGTCTGGTGTATCCGGGAGATATAATCCATGGCATCGTCCGCCATCCCGGTAACGAGGTTCCAACCCGGCTTGCCGTCGAACGGGTAAATCTGCGTCGTGTTGCGGAAGAGGTTCGGCTGCCACTGGTTGGCGTCACCGCCGACGAAGCCGTAGAAATACTCAAACCCCATGCCGGTCGGCCACTTATCGAAGGGCCCGACCTGGCTGGCGTCGAAAGCCGGCGTGTTATGGTCCTTGCCGAACCACGCCGTGGCGTAGCCGTTGTCGACCAGAATGCGCCCGATCGTCGCCTTGTCCTTGGCGATGATGCTGTTGTAGCCGGGGAAACCGGTTGACTGCTCGGAGATCACGCCGAAGCCGGCGGAATGGTGGTTGCGCCCGGTGATGAGCGCGGCACGCGTCGGTGAGCACAAGGCGGTGGAAAATACGCGATTATAGCGCAGGCCTTCATTGGCGATGCGGTCCATGGTCGGCGTCGGGATGACGCCGCCGAAGGTGCTCGGCACGCCGAAACCGGCATCGTCCGTGATGATCAGCAGCACATTGGGCGCGCCCTTGGGCGGGACGATGCGCGGCGCCCACCAAGGCGTCGATTGCAGGGCGTCGTCCTTGATCACGCCGCCGAACTGCGGGTCGGGGGGTGGAAGTTGCTCGCCGCTGATCGTCGTCGTGGCGCCGGGCGACCCGGGCGTGCCGGTGGTCTCCTGGGCGTATGCCGTTGAGGCCAAAACCATGCCGGCCAGAAGCACCAAGGTTACTGAAGTCAACGTAGTCCTCATGACAAGCTCCTCCCCGTTCGCGCGGGCTTAGCGAATACAGGCTTCGATAAATTGCAGGCGCTCGACGAGGGAGAGATTTTTCTCCTTCGCCTGCTTGCGACAATCTTCAAGCTTCTGAATTTCCGTTTCGGCCGAGACGAGCTCGATTTCGCCGGGACGCCACGTCTTGTCGAAGAACGGCTCCAGCGGGCCGTATAGCCGCAGCAGCATGTTCCAGCTTCCGGTCGGGCTGGTTTGAACCCAGTTCTGTTCCTCGCCGGCAGGCGCCTTGGGGCCGAAATAAACGTCAACCGAACCATCCTCGTTTGTCTTCAGCCCTTTGTTCTGGCTGCTGACGCTCGGAAATTGCTGGTCGGTCTGCACCATGGACCGGGTCTGGTTATCATAGACAATCACCGACCAGAAATCCTTGACCGGAACGTCGGGCGGTAGGCGCAGCTTGTAGGTCTTGCCGCCGTCCAAGACGTCGCTGTTGGAGTCGACGAAGGCTGCCATGTATTGCGAGCCTTTGCCGACGATCCTGGTATTCATCGCCGGCGTGACGCCGGTGGCGTAGAAAAAGAAGCCGGAATAGCCGTTCAGCAGGCGGGCTCCGTTCTCCTCGAACTTATAGCCGCCGATGAAGCCGAGCCGCCAGTTGCTGTCCGGGTACCAATATCCGTCGGCACCCCTCCATCGGTACATGACGGCACGGGCGGTGGCGTCGCCGACGGCCGCTGCCTCGGCCAAGATTTTCTTCATGCGGTCGTCGGGCGCGAAGGGCTTACCTTTGATGATGCCGACCGAGGCCCAGAACCCGAGGGTCGTTGCGTCGACCGCATCCGTCGGTTCGCTCTGAACGACCTCGTTCAGGAGGTCCCAAAATCCATAGTCACCCGGCCCAACCATGTTGAATGGCTTGCCGGACATATCGACGAAAGCGATCTGTGGGGGATTGTCGGCCTCGGAGAGGCGATAGATCTTGGTGGCCTTCTTGACGAGGTCGACGCCCGGCTTGGGATCGCCGTCGACGAGAAAACTGCGCCAAGGTATCCACACGAAATTGGAGCCGGGGCGCATTACAAAGTAGCCGGACGGCACGTCGCCCTTGTAGCCGGGCGGCAGAAACAGATATTTCCCGCCTTCGCCCTTGTCCGGCCCGGTAATGCCGATATCGCCGACCCAGTGGTACCACATGTCGTTGGCCAGCCCGAGCACCTTGGGTGGCGCTTCGACCACGATGGGACCGTCACGCAGATCGAGCCAGAACCAGGTATAGGGCGTGTTGTCGTTGGCGGTGAGCTCGACGGTGCGGGAGTCGACCATGGTCTCCCAGATCGGCACCGTGGCATTGGCCGGACCGATGGTCAGAATGTTGTTGCGATTGCTCGCCTGATTCACCACCGGCAATCCCAGCAGATAGGCTTGAACCGCGCGCTGGAAGTCGAGGTTGTCGTAGAGCTTGTCGGCGCTGTCCTTGTCCGGGAAGCCGCCGAAGAAATTCAGGGTCCCGAACCGAGTGTCCAAAGTGTCGGGTGCCGCGACACCGTCGGGCATCGGGGTCTGGTATTTGTAGTCATCCGCGTCTGCCCGGAGTGTAAGGGCGAGAAGCAGCCCCAATGCCGTTACGATGCGTGTCATGAACCCCCCTTAAACACTGTCTGAAATCTACTCTTTTGACTCCGTCACGGCCGGCGGCTGCCAGCTGCCGTTGCCCGGGGCAGGATCGACGGCGCTTGGGTCTTCGGCCAGCAGCGATCCGGCCGGCGCGAGAGGGGCCGACTTGGAGATCATGCAAGGAAACATGCCACTTCCTTTCGTGGCGCAGGTTTGCGCCTGGTGCTCGGTCCGCCCCTTTCGCCCTAATCGACGCCATTTTTGCGGCGGCCGACGGGACGGTTGTTCGGCTCTGCCCTCCTATCTATAGTCGCGCCGGTCGCAAATCTTGCCATTTGATGCCACGCCATCGGGAGCTGCGTTTTGAGTGATCGCTATGCTCATAATCCGGCGACCCTGCTGCATATCGCCGAGTATTTGCGCGACCGCGGCGTCCATCCGCTCGAAATCTTTCGGCGCGCCGAAGTGTCGCCGGCCCAACTCCTCAACGGTTGGGTATTGCGCGAGCATTGTTTTGCGCTCGGCCATGAACTCGGCCAGGTGGTGAGCGAGAAGTTTCCCGGGGCACGAATCGGCGAATGCTTCCGGCTGACGGAGTTCGGCGCCTGGGGCCGCATGGTGATCGAAGCGCCGACGCTCGAACGGGCCTGCGCGGTCGCCGTCGGTCACGTCGAGTTGCTGCATCAGGGCAGCGACCTGCGTCTCGTCAAGAACGGCCGTCACGCCGAGCTTAGATTCGCTTATCGCGGCAAGCTAGGCTTCGATCCGGTGCAGCACATTCTCGGCACGCTGGCGGTGTTGCGCAAAGTCGCGCTGCTGGCAGGTGTGCCGGAGGCGGTCGGCGTGCGCTTCGCGATGCCGTATGCGCGCGGCGTGGATCAGCTCGAAGCGATGCATGGTCCATCGCTCGAGTTCGGCTGCGCGCACGATGCCATCGTGATCGACCGCGAGATCCTGAATCAGCCGCTCAATGGATCGAACGGCAGGGTCCACGCAGACGAGCCGATGGAAACCGCGACGGCCGTCGGCGCCCTGGTGAAGCAGCTGTTGCCGTACGGTCGCCTCACCATCGAAGAGGTGGCGGCGAGACAGCGCATCAGCGTTCGCACGCTGCAGCGGCGGCTGAGAGATTGGGGGTTCTCGTTCGAGGAGATCGTGGACGATGTCCGGCGCGCCGAGGCGATCGGCCATGTGCGGGCCGGAAATCATTCCAAGATGGAGATCGCTTTCCTGCTCGGCTACTCGGATCAGGCCCATTTCACCCGCGCCTTCAAGCGATGGACTGGTCGGTCTCCGCGCCAATTTGCCAAGACGCAGGAGTAGAGCTTGCGAGGGCGACCGCCACGCAAGCGATGCGTTGCAGTGTCATGAAGGGATGCTCCTTTGCTGTCGTAATGTGATTCGGCTGATTAAGAGGCGGAGAGTACCGCATAACATTGCAACAGAACTGCGAGAGCGGTCGCGTTTTTTATCTGTTTCGAATCAATCCCGCGGCATCGACGGCGCGGCCTCGATTGATTGCATTGCGTCAACGAAGATGCGCGGAGGCGCTTGCGGGCAAGGAGTGCCGCTCCTAGCGTCATGTCGAAACTCTCGGTAGTGTTTGGCCGGAACGCGGCCGGAGAGACAAATCGCAAGTCGCTTGGGAACGTGAAGTCGGCCAAGGGAGGTCTGCAAGATGGATGCTGTCACCGAGACTGGAGAATCTGCGGGCGCCCCTGCGCCAGACATGGCGCCGGGCGTTCCCTGCTGCCCTGGCCGCGGCATTGCTAGTCGGGGCGTGCCCGGCGTCCGCCGAGAATATTCGCGGAGCCACGACCGGTCCCACCACCGCGCCCGGCTTCAGCCATCCCGAGCAATATATGCATGTTCAGGACGTCAAGCCCGCCGACAATATGTACCCGGCGGTGCAGCATCCCGAGCAGGACAAAGCGGCGGCCGACAAGCTCGCGGCGCTGGCGGCGAAGACCGGCAAGAAGCCCAACATCATGATCTTTCTGATGGACGATGTCGGCTGGATGGACCCCGGCTTCAACGGCGGCGGCGTCGCGGTCGGCAACGCCACGCCGGTGATGGACCGGTTGGCGGCCGAGGGTCTGCTGCTGACATCGGCCTATTCGACACCGTCCTGCTCGCCCACCCGCGCCACCATCCATACCGGCCAGAATCCGCTGCATCACGGCATCCTGCGGCCGCCGATGTATGGCGAGGCGGGAGGTCTCGACGGCGCCATCACCATGCCGCTGCTGTTGAAGAACCAAGGCTATATCACCCAGGGCGTCGGCAAGTGGCATATGGGCGAGAACAAGGGCTCGCTGCCGCAGAATGTCGGTTACGACGACTATGTCGGCTTCCTCGGCGTGTCGGACATGTACACCGAGTGGCGCGATGTCTATTTCAATCCCGAGGTCGCGCTGTCGCCCGAGCGCTTCAAGATGCTCGAACAGGACGAGTTCAATCACTACGAGGTGCACTGCACGACCGCCGACAAGGAGAAGTGCGAGAACGGCAAGCTGATCGAGCTCGACTATATCAAGGAGCTCGACAAGCATTGGTTGGACGTCAGCCTCGCCTTCCTCGACAAGATGAAAGGCGGCAAGCAGCCGTTCTATTTGTATCACGCCACGCGCGGCTGCCATTTCGACAATTATCCGTCCGACGATTGGGCGGGCAAGTCGATGTCCCGCACCGTGTTCGGCGACTGCATGGTCGAGATGGACTACATCCTCGGCAAGCTGGTCGACAAATTGCAGGAGGTCGGCGAGCTCGAGAACACGCTGATCATCTTCACCTCCGATAACGGCCCCGAGTGCGAGATCCCGCCGCATGGACGCACGCCGTTCCGCGGCTGCAAGGGATCGTCGTGGGAAGGCGGCGTGCGCGTGCCGACTTTCGTCTACTGGAAGGGCATGATCAGCCCGCGCAAATCGGACCAGTTGTTCGACCTTGCCGATCTTCTGCCGACCGCCTTGTCGCTTGCCGGCTATCCCGGCGCGAAGCTGGCCGAGCTGTTTCCCAAGACGACCTATATCGACGGCGTCGACCAGGCCTCGTATCTGGTCGCCGACGACGGTCTGTCGGCGCGGCGCAGCCGCATCTACACCTTGAACCAGTATTTTGCCGCCACGCGCATCGATGAGTTCAAAGGCGTGATGACCATGGAGATCGAGAACTCGGTGGTCCAGAAGGGCGATTGGGGCGGGTTCAGCGGCGGGATCTTCACCGATTCCGGCGGCGGCATCGTGTTCAACCTCTATACCAACCCGCAGGAAGACGTCAGCATCGGCATTCGCCACATTCCGATGTCGGTGCCGATCATCGCGACGTCGGGTGCGTATATGAAGGACCTGATTACCTATCCGCCGCAATTCAAGATCGGCTTCATGTCGAATAATCCGCCGGTCTACGACCTGCTGCCTCAGATGCAGAAGCTGCATCAAAAAAACATGGAAGAGCAGGGCCCCGGCAGGCCGACGCCGTAACGAGAAAAAGGGGCTCGCGAAGCGCTCGCGAGCCCCTTACATTGCGGGCTGATCGACGGCCGAGGGCCGATCCTTGTTCCGCGCTCGAACACCGAGAACGCATGTATCGGCTCTTCGCACTTCCCTCTCTGACCTTTGCAGCCGCAGTGCTCAGCATGAGTCTGCCGGCGAGCGAAGCCATCGCTGTGTCGCCGATCGTAAGCTGCGCCACATATTCCGGCATGCCGGAGGGCGACGACGACAAGGCCGGCATGGTGTTCATTACCGGCGGCAGCTTCGTCATGGGGTCCGACCGCGAACGCCCGGAGGAACGGTTCAGCCACAGCGTCAAGGTCGACGGCTTCTGGATCGACCAGCATGAAGTGACCAACGCCGAGTTCGCCAAATTCGTCGAGGCAACCGGCTACCAGACGCTGGCCGAGCGCGGCCTCGATCCCAAGACGCATCCCGGCATGGAAACCCTGAGCGAGCCCGGCTCGGTGACGTTCGTTCAGCCGACCAAGCTTGGCGGCGGCGGCGATCTCACCCAGTGGTGGCAATATATGAAGGGCGCGAATTGGCGCGAGCCGGACGGGCCGGGATCATCGATCGACGGCAAGGACAACCGCCCGGTGGTGCATGTCGCCTATGAGGATGCGATCGCCTATGCGAAGTGGAAGGGCCACGATCTGCCGACCGAGGCGCAATGGGAATATGCCGCGCGCGGCGGCACCGAAATCGGCGAGGATTGGAGCCAGGCGTTCGACAAGGACGGCAAGCCGATCGCCAATAGCTGGCAGGGCATCTTCCCGGTCTACAATACCGAGCAGGACGGTTTTGCCGGCACCGCGCCGGTCGGCTGCTTTCCGCCGAACGGCTACGGGCTGTACGACATGATCGGCAATGTCTGGGAGTTGACCAGCGACTGGTACGTGCCGGGGCACAGTCGCGAGGCGGCGCTCAATCCGAGCGGGCCGTCATTGCTCGATGTCCGCGCTGCCGTCGGACAGTCGCCGTCAAAAGTCATCAAGGGCGGCTCTTATCTCTGCTCCCACAATTTCTGCTCGCGCTATCGCGCTACGGCGCGGCAGCCGCAAGAAGTCGATCTCAGTGCCGGCCATCTTGGATTCAGAACTGTCATAAACGTGCCACAGAATAGCGGCGCGGAATAGTCGTTCACCAGGAGAGGAGTACGTCACATGAGGACTGATATCGGCAGCCGCGGCGCTGGCTTTGACCGCATGTTTTGCGGCTTGGACGGGCGGCCTTCCCGCTTACGCCCAGGATCAAAAGCCCAACATCCTGTTCATCATGGGCGACGATATCGGCTGGTTCAATATCAGCGCCTATCACCAGGGCATCATGTCGGGCAGAACGCCAAATATCGACAAGCTCGCAAACGAGGGCATACGCTTCACCGACTATTACGCCGAGGCGAGCTGCACCGCCGGCCGCGCCAATTTCATCACCGGCGAACTGCCGATCCGTACCGGTCTCACCACTGTGGGCCAGGCCGGCGCCGATGTCGGCATTCCCGCGCAGGCGCCCACGATCGCGACGGCGCTCAAGATCAATGGGCTACGCCACCGGCCAGTTCGGCAAAAACCATCTCGGCGACCTGAACAAGTACCTTCCCTGCGTGCACGGCTTCGAGGAGTTCTTCGGCTACCTCTATCACCTAGATGCCATGTCGGATCCCTATTGGTATTCCTATCCGACTGACCCGGCGATTCGTAACAAGGTTGGCCCGCGTAACCTGGTGCATTGCACGGCGAGCGACACCGACGATCCGACCGTCGATCCGCGCTGGGGCAAGGTCGGCAAACAGAAGATCGTGGACGAAGGTCCGCTTGCGCCGGGACCCGATACCGGCCGCACGCCCTATGGCGGAACCGGCGAGGGCGTGGGCGATGCCAAATACGACATGACCACGTTTGACGACGTGCTGGTCCAAAGGTCGATCGACTTTATGAGCAAGGCCAAGGACTCCGGTAAGCCGTTCTTCCTCTGGCACAACACCACGCGCATGCATGTGTGGACGTTCCTGTCGCAAAAATACAAGGCGATGATGAATCCCGAGACCAATTACGGAATGGAAGAAGCCGGCATGGCGCAATTCGACGATTCCATCGGTGCGTTGATGAAGGCGCTCGACGACATGGGCATCGCCGACAACACCATCGTCGTCGTTTCCACCGACAACGGCGCCGAGGTGTTCACTTGGCCTGATGGCGGCATGACGCCGTTCCGCGCCACCAAGGGCACTGTCTATGAAGGTGGCTTCCGCGTGCCGGCGATCATTCGCTGGCCTGGCAAAGTGCCGGCAGGCAAGGTCGAGAACAGCATCATATCCGGTCTCGATTGGTTCCCGACCTTCGTCGCGGTGGCGGGCAATCCCAACATTGTTGAGGAGTTGAAGGCCGGCAAGGATCTCGGCGGCACGACCTACAAAGTGCATCTCGACGGCTACAATCAACTCGACTTGCTTACCGGCAAAGGACCAACGAAGCGCGATGAAGTTTGGTACTTCGCCGAGGCCAACCTCGGGGCCCTCCGCCTCGGCGACTTCAAGTTTCGGTTCATCGATCAGCCGGAGGGCTGGCCTGGGCCGAAGGTACCCATCAACATGCCGATCCTGACCAATATCAGGCAGGATCCCTTCGAGCGACTGCAGGTTGCCAATCTGCTGGAAGGATCGCCCGGTTACATGAACGAATTCTTCGCGCGCGAATTCTGGCGGTTCGTCTATGTGCAGGAAAAAGTCGGTGAGCTTGCTGGAACCGCCATCGAGTTTCCGCCCATGCAAAAACCGGCTTCGTTCAACCTTTCGGCGATAAAAGAGCAAGTCCAAGACGGCAATCAACAAAGGACGTCCCGGCAATTGAGACGCAGCTAAGGCGGGCGCCACGAGTTGGGGCGCCCGCCTCATTTCTCAGGGGAGGTTTCCGCGATGATTGCACCTCGGGTGATGCGTCTTCGCATCTGCGCTGGCTTTGTTGGCGCTCGGCTTTGCGTCAAACGTGGAAGCGGCGCGAAGACCCGCTGCCGTCGTGGAACGACGGGCCCATCAAGCTGTCGATCGTCGATTTCGTCACGCGCGTGACCACGGAGGGCGGGCCCGACTATGTGGCGCGCGCCCGAGCGCATCGCCACGTTCGACAATGACGGCACGCTGTGGATCGAGCAGCCGATCTACAACCAGTTCGTGTTCGCCATGGACGAGGTGAAGAAACAGGCCAATCAGCATCCGGAATGGAAGAACAAGGAGCCGTTCAAGTCGGTTCTGGCCGGCGACCTGAAGGCGGTCGCCGCCATGGGCGAGAAGGGCATGCTGGAGATCGTCGCCGCCACCCATTCCGGCATGACCACCGTCGATTTCAACAAGTCGGTCAAAGAGTGGATCGAGACCGCCAAGCAGCCGCGCTTCAAGGAGCTCTACACCGACCTGGTCTATCAGCCGATGCTGGAGTTGCTCGACTATCTCCGTGCCAATGGCTTCAAGACCTTACATCGCGTCCGGCGGCGGGGTCGAGTTCATGCGCAATTTCGCCGACAAGACCTACGGCATCCCACCCGAGCAGGTGATCGGCTCCTCCGGCGTCACCAAGTTTCAGATGTGGGACGCCAGCCCGGCGCTCGTCAAAGAGCCCAAGGTGTTCTTCGTCGACGACGGGCCGGGCAAGCCGGAGGCCATCAATCGCGTCATCGGGCGCCATCCGATCTTCGCCTTCGGCAATTCCGACGGCGACAAGGAGATGCTGGAGTGGACCGCCGCCTGCCAGCGGCTGTGCTTCATGGGCTTGGTCCATCACACCGACGCTGTGCGCGAATATGCCTATGGCCCCGACTCCAAAGTGGGCACGTTCAGCGATGCGCTGATGGAGGAGGCGACCGGCAAAGGCTGGGCCGTGGTCAGCATGAAGGACGACTGGAAGGTGATCTTCCCGCCGAAATAGGAGTCCGCGAGAGAAAGGGACCTGAGTGATGACCTGCGCACCAAGGCTGAACGTTGGCTGGGCGTTGGCTGCATGTCTGATTTGCCTTGGCTCGATCATTGCCAGGGCCGAGACCTATCCGCCCATCCCGCCGTCGCTCACCACGCCGGATCAAGTCGAGACCTCGATCGGCACGCTCAAATACCGCGACGGCGTCCCGGATCAGGCCACCGCCGGCAAGCTCTACGATCAGCTCGATTTGCAGCGCGGCGTGTCCGCCTATCTCAATGGCTTGCGGGGTGTCTCGATTCTCGCCGCACGCAACGGTATCCGCGCCGCCGGCGTCAAGGACAACGAAGGCATACTGATCTTTTCCGGCCTGATGGACGCGCAATCGCTGTTCCTGACCGCCAACGCCGACACGATCTATTTCATCGGCAATATCGACCTGTCGAAGGGACCGATGGTGGTCGAGACGCCGCCGGACACGCTCGGGCTATTCGACGATCTGTGGTTTCGCTGGGTGATTGATTTCGGCGGACCGGGTCCCGATCGCGGGCAGGGCGGGAAATATCTCCTTCTGCCGCCGGGTTATGACGGGCCGCTGCCCGAAGGCGGCTATTTCATTGGCCGGCCGAGCACGACCTCGGTCGCGCTGCTTGGGCGCGCCTTCCTCGTCGATAACGACCCCAAGCCGGCCGTCGAGGCCATCAAGACTACGCTCAAGATCTATCCCTACGTTCCGGGATCCTACGGCACGAGCATGGGCGATTTCCTTACCGGCAAGGCGCCGCTGGCGCCGTTGAGCAAGCCGGGGCCGCTGACCTTCGTCGAGGGCACCGGGCTGTCCATGAATACGATTCCGCCCAACGACTTTTCCTATTACGAGATGCTCGACGCTCTGGTGCAGGAGCAGCCGGCCGAAGCGCTCGAGCCGGAGATCGGCGGACAGTTCGCGGCGATCGGCATCGTCAAGGGCAAGAAATTCGCGCCCGACGCGCGCATGCGTAAGATTCTCACCGACGCCATTGCCATCGCCAATGGTGCGGCGCGCACCGTCGCCTTCACGCCACGCGAGTCGGAGGGCTTCGGCTATTACAGCCCGACCTCGAAATGGCTGAATCCGCTGTTCGTCGGCGGTTACGATTTCATGCGGCCGCCGCCCGAGGTCACCAAGGAGGGCGTGAAGCCTTTTCCCTATACGGGCGCGCATACGCTCGATGCCCGCGCGGCGTTCTTCTATGTGGCGACCGGCGTCACCCCGGCCATGGTGATGCGCTTGCCCAATGTCGGCTCGCAATATCTGTTCGGCATCATCGACTCCGACGGCGAGCCGTTCGACGGCGGCAAGACCTACAAGGTGACGCTGCCGCCGAACATCCCCGCCGCGAAGTTCTGGTCGCTCACGCTCTACGACAACCAGACCCGCTCGATGCTGCAAACCGACCAGCGCTTTCCCCGGGCGGGCAGCCAGAGTTATCCCAGCCCCGCGGCTGAACCGAACGAAGACGGGTCGACCACCGTGTATTTCGGGCCGAAGAAGCCGGATGGTGTGAAGGAGGGCAATTTCATCCTGACGCTACCCGGAAAAGGCTGGTTCACCATCCTGCGGCTCTATAGCCCGCTCGAACCGTTCTTCACCAAGGAATGGAAGCCGAGCGAGATCGAGAAAGTCGCGGGTTAGCGGAAGCATGCTGCGGCTGTTGATGATCGTATCGGGCGGCTTCGAGGCGTTGTTCGGGCTCTCGACCTTGCTGGCGCCGGGTGTGTTGATCGGTGCGCTCGGCACCGAGGCCGATACCGCCGACCTATTCTCTGGCGCGCGTGTTCGGGGCCGCGACCCTGGGGCTCGGCATCGCCGCGTTGCTGGCCCGCGATCAGACCGAGACCAGCGGCGGTCTCGCCGCGGCCTACGGGCTCACGCTTTATAATGTGCTGGCCGCGTGCCTCATCCTGTGGACGGCGACGGAGCTAGGCGGCGCGACGCTGTGGGGCACGGGAGGCCTGCATGCCGCGCTCGGCGCGCTGTTCGTGCTCGCGCTGCTCCGGCGAGGGCAGAGTTTGTCTTAGCTATTCGGCCTTCGACTCGCATTTATTGTTCGCGTCAGACCATTGGCAGCCTAGCGATGAGGTGTCGCAGAGTGCCTTGGCCTCGTGCACGAGGCAGACATCGCGCTTCGGCAGCGGCCCCGGATAGCAGCCGCGCTTCTCGCCATCCCAATGGCAATTCGGGTCGGCCAGGCAGAGCGCCGAATCGCCGATCGCGCACTCCGCGGCGGCGGCCTCGAATGTACCGGCGCCGATCATGACCAGCACCGCACTCACAGCAAAGATCATGGGTCGCAAGGAAACCTCCAAGTCGCAGGTTGGAGTGTGGGTTATGCAACGTTTCTCAAGGCCTTGCTAGCCCCCGGTTGAGCGCTCCGCAAAACCGTGTTCTGAACAGGCCTGGGTTCGGAGGGGAGGAAGGCGATGGCGGGGAGCAAGCGGACTGCGCCTGATTTGGTAACGCGTCTCGCAGACGCGCGGGAGAGGTGGCGCGACCCGCTGCTTACGGCGCTTACCGTCTTGCTGGTCTTGCTGATGTTCGTGGTCGCGCCGCTCCATGCGGCGGGAATCCTCCATGCGCAAGCCTACGGCATCGGCGTCGGGCTCGTGATGGTCGCCGGGGTCTTCGTCATGTCGGCGAGCCCCATCGCGGTCGCTGCCATGCTCGTGGCGATCGGGCTGTTGGTCGTCGCCGGGCTGCTGCCCTCGTCGGAACAGGCGCAGCTCAATGTCCGGTTCGAAGCAGCGGCCTGGGTCATGATCGGGTTCGCTCTGATCTGGGTGGTTGCGCGCGCGGTGTTCGCGCCGGGGCAGGTGACCTACCACCGCATCGTCGGCGCGGTTCTGCTCTATTTGACGATCGGGCTCGTGTTCGTCGGGCTGTTCACCCTGACGGGCTTGGTCTCGCCGGGGTCGTTCTCCGGACTTCGCATCGATAACGCTCCGGGATTGGCCAGCGAGCTGATCTATTTCAGCTTCGTCACGCTGACCTCGATCGGCTACGGCGATATTTTTCCGGTGCATCCCTTGGCGCGCAGCCTGTGCAACGTGGAAGGGATCATCGGCCAGCTCTATCCGGCGACGCTGCTGGCGAGGCTGGTGACTCTCGGGCTGGAAGGGCGGCCTCTGCCTGCTCGCAGGCGACGAGCCGACGCTTGAGATCGAACGCGGTCGTGGGAACGATCTGAGGACGCACCATGGTTGCCAAGAAATCGCCCGCTGCCGCCGCCGGCGCAACATCGCAAACGCGCGGTCAGGTGCTGCCCGGTCTGGTGTTGGCCTTTCGGTTTCATGCGGACGGATCGTCCGAGGAGCTTGCGGTCGATCAGCCGATCGCCGACCATCTGGACGGCTGGCTGTGGCTCCATTTTGATGTGCCGGCAGGGCATGCGCCGCCGCAGCTGCCGAAATCCGTCTCCCGCCTTCCGGCTTCCGCGCTGGAATTGCTGGTAGCGCCTGACGATCACCAGCAGCTGCATGTCGAGGACGGCTGCGTCTATGGTGTGTTCGCCAATCTCATCGGCCGCGACCAAGCAGGCGAGGAGTTCGGCTTCGTGCATTTCGCCACGACCGAGCGGCTGCTGGTCAGCAATCGCGGCCAAGCTTCGACTGGGGTGAACGCTGCTCGCCAAGCGCTGCGGAAGGGCCGGACGATTCCCACGGTGGGCAGTCTGCTCGTCGCCATCGTCGAGCATGTCGTCGACGCCGTCGACGACTATGCCGAAAGCCTGGCTGGCTCGCTCGACGGCATCGAGGAGAAGATCGTGGCAGGCGAGAGAGGCGACGAACGGGCGGCGCTCGGCGAGATTCGCAGGAACGCCGTGCGGCTGCATCGGCAACTGGTGATGTCGCGCTCGCTGATCAAGCGCTTGGACTGCGACGTGACCGGGCCCTCGGTCCCGTTCCTGGTCCCGACCGGCAAACTCGGCCAGCGCCTCGATTGGCTGGACAGTGAGGTCGTGGCCTTGCGCGACCGGGCCCATCTCCTGCAAGAGGAGGTCACCCTCAAGCTGGCCGAGCAGACCAATCGGCAGCTCGAAGTGCTGTCGATCGTGGCGACCGTGTTCTTGCCGGCAAGCCTGGTCGCCGGAATCTTCGGCATGAACGTCAAGGGGTTACCGCTCACCGACGACGGCTACGGGTTCGTGTGGTCGATGGGCATTTTGATCGGAGCGTCCGTTCTGGTGTTTTGGCTATTGCGGCGCTTGGGCGCGCTGTGGCGCTAAATGGCAAAAACGGCCGCTGGTGCCGCGCCGGCGCTTTCCGTGATCACGTTGCATCCTGATCTCCCACCGCCACAATTTTGCGCTAATGTGCTGTCCTTGAAGAGAATTCCGGGAGCCTGATCGCTCCGGCAGTTGGCGTTCACGGGGGGATGCGTGGTGCGCGTGTTGTGGGCTCTGCTCGTGGCCGGTGCGGTGACCGGCTGCGCCGCCGCCATGGTGCGCAATCCCGTGCCTGCCTCGCTCGAAGGCGACGTCGAGGTAGTCGGCATGGGTCCGACGCCGATCCGCTTCTGGGGCGACCAGCTCCCGCCTCATGCCGACGCCATGGTCAAGGAGAAATGGGCGCAGACCCGCGCCATGCGTCCAGAGTTTGCGCGCGGCAAGAGGCCGGTCGTCAATTTCCTGGCGCTGTCGGGCGGCGGCAGCGATGGCGCCTTCGGGGCAGGGGTGCTTGGCGGCTGGACCGCGTCGGGCAAGCGGCCTGAATTCGATCTGGTCACCGGGGTCTCGACCGGCGCGCTCACCGCGCCGTTCGCCTTTCTCGGGCCGAAATACGACCCGGCCCTGAAAGAAGTGTTCACCCAATCGACCACCAAGGACATCGCCATCGCCCAGCCGATCAGGGGCTTGCTCGGGGGCGATTCGCTCGCAAGCAATGCCCCCTTGGCCAAGGTGGTCGCGTTCTATGTGAACGAGGGGTTCCTGCAAGAGGTGGCCGAGCAGCACCGCAGGGGACGTAGGCTTCTGATCGGCACCACCAATCTCGATGCCGAGCGCCCGGTGATCTGGGACATGGGGGCCATCGCGGTGTCCGGCCGGCCCGAATCGCTCCAGCTGTTCCGCAAGGTGCTGCTGGCCTCGGCCGCGATCCCCGCGGTGTTTCCGCCCGGGTTTATCGAGGTTGCCGGCGATGGCGGCGTGTATGACGAGATGCACGTGGACGGCGGCGCGACCCGCGAGGTGTTCCTGGTGCCGACCCAGTTCATGGCCAAGAAGGCGGACGGCGGGCTCGGCATCAACCCGATCCGCCGCGCCTATATCATCCGCAACGGCCATGTCGCCCCGGAATACAAGGCGGTCAAAGCCAAGACCCTGTCGATTGCCGGCCGCGCGGTGTCGAGCCTGATCAAGAGCCAGGGCGTCGGCGACCTCTACGAGCTCTATGTGTTCTGCAAGACCAACGGCATCGACTACAACATCGCCTACATCCCGGGCGATTTCCACGATACCAGCACGCAGGCGTTCGACCCGGTCTATATGGGCAAGCTCTACGATCTCGGCTTCGGCCTCGCCCAGAACGGCTACCCCTGGAAGAAAGTCCCGCCGCGCATGGCCGGGCATTAGCGATCACGTCGGCTAGGCGTTGAGCTTCGGCCCCGCCTGGCCTACACCAGGGCCCGAACGAAACATCTCCCGGGACGAACGGAGTGGACCATGGATCTCGCTGAGTTGAACCGAGTGGCAAAGGCGATGGTGGCGCCCGGCAAGGGCATTTTGGCGGCCGACGAGTTGGGCGGCACGATCTCCAAGCGCTTTTCCGCCATCGGCGTCGAATCCACCGAAACCAGCCGGCGCGACTACCGCGAGCTGCTGTTCCGCTCGGCCAAGGCGATGGCCGACCGCATCTCCGGGGTCATTCTGTTCGACGAGACCATCCGGCAAAAGGCCGAGGATGGGACGAAGCTGGTGACGGTGATCGAGCAGGCCGGCGCGCTCCCCGGCATCAAGGTCGACAAGGGCGCCAAGCCGCTCGCCTTCTCTCCCGGCGAGACCATCACCGAAGGTCTCGACGGCTTGCGCGAGCGGCTGGTCGAGTATCGCGAGCTCGGCGCCAAGTTCTGCAAATGGCGCGCGGTGATCGATATCGGCCCGGGCATTCCGAGCTACAACTGCATCAGCGCCAACGCGCATGCGCTCGCCCGTTATGCCGCTCTGTGCCAGGAGGAGAACCTGGTGCCGATCGTCGAGCCGGAGGTGCTGATGGACGGCGATCACGACATCGACCGCTGCCAAGAGGTCACCGAGTTCGTGCTGAAGACGGTGTTCCAGGAACTCTATTACGCGCGGGTCAAGCTGGACGGCATGGTGCTCAAGCCCAATATGGTGGTGCCCGGCAAGAAATCCGCCAAGCAGGTGTCCGACGCCGAGATCGCCGAGAAGACCTTGCGCGTGTTGAAAGCCTGCGTGCCGGCGGCGGTGCCGGGCATTGCCTTCCTGTCGGGCGGCCAGTCCGATGTCGAGGCCACGGCCCGGCTCGACGCCATGAACAAGATCGGCGGCGTGCCGTGGCGGCTCAGCTTCTCCTATGGCCGGGCGCTCCAGGCGGCGCCGCAAAAGGCGTGGTCGGGGAAGGCGGAGAACAAGGCGGCGGCGCAAGCGGCCTTCGCCCATCGGGCCGAGATGAACGGGCTGGCCACGCTCGGCAAATGGGCGCGCGATTTCGAGCAGAAAGCCGCCTAGCCGAGCCTACTGCATGGGTTGGTCGGGAGCCTCGGGCGGCGCGACGGTCACCGGCGGCAGCGTCGTGTCGGGCGCCGCGGGCGGCGCGACCATGGCCGGCGGCGGCGCAGCCTCGTCGAGCGCCTGCGGCGGCGTGACCGGAATTTGGTCGAGCGCGGTCGTGGTCCATCCGACCAATTCGGTCATCAGCTTGGCGAACACCTCATCGAGCGCCTTCACATAGGCCGGCGCGTCGGTTCCGCCGACCGGGGCCGTGCCTTGAAACGTGCTGGCATTGATGATCCTGCCGTCTTTGTCGACCAGCTTGGCGATGAAGTCGATCTCCGCGGTGGGCTCCGAGGCGGTTGAGATCTGGAACGATCTGATGTCGATCAGGAGCTGGAAGTCGGAAGCGACCCCGTCTCTGGTCCGGCTGACGGACCGCGCGTAGCCGGCATTCTCGAAGCTCTCGATCAATCTCGCTTGGAACAGAATCGGCAAATTGTCGCCCCAGCGGGCGTCAGCCACCGGCACGCTTTCGCCTTCGGCCGGCTGCAGCAGGATCTTGTCGACATTGAACCCCATCAGCGTGGTCGGCTCAGGCACCACCAGCAGCCAGTCCGGGGTTTTCTCGGGCGGCGCCGGGAAACCGGTGGCCGCGGCGAGATCGTAGATCGGCTGTTGGGCCGGGCTGCTGCTGCCGCCGGTCATGCGCTCGAGCCCGGCCAGGATGCCGTCGACCTTGTCGGAGTTGCGCGCCAGCGCGTCGGCGAACGTGTCGATATTCTTGATGGCGCTATGCAGCGACTCGGAGTTTTGCTGGAGAATGTCGTCGACCCGCTGGAAGGCGTCGCGCGCGGCTTGAGTCCAATCCTGGCCCGCTTGCGGCGCGGCGATCAGCAACGCGGGCGCGCCGCCGTCACCGGCCGCCAGCGGCGATGATGCGCTGCCGCCTTTGAGCGCCACCGCGGCGCCGCCGGTGAGCCCCTGGGTTTCGATGTTGACCACCGTGTCGCTGCGGATCGGCGTGCCGCGCGCGACGGCGATGGTGGCGATCACGTCTTGGGGCGCATCGGCGTTGAGGCCGAGCCCGGTGACTTCGCCGACGCGAATGCCGTTGAACAGCACCGCCGAGCCGATCAGCAGGCCCGAGACCGAGCCTTGGAATTTGATCTGATAGGTTTCCCGTTCGGCAAAGCCGCCTTTGTTCTCGAGCCAGTAGACGAAGCCGAACGTCGTGGCGATCACCGCGAGGATGAAAAGTCCGATCAAGGCATAACGGGCGCGCGTTTCCATCGATCAGGCTCCTTAAGTGTCAGGCGCTTACTCGCCGGTCGACCAGCAGGCCGCCGCGCTTTCCCTGGAAATAGTTTTTCACCCAGGGATGCTTGCTTTCGAGCATGGTTTCAAGGGGGCCGTCGGCCACCACCTTGCCGTCGGCGAGGACGGCGATGCGGTCGCAGGCGGTATAGAGGCTTTCCAGGTCGTGGGTCACCATGAACACGGTCAGCCCCAAGGTCTGCTGCAGCGTGCGGATCAACTCGTCGAAATCGCCGGCCGAGATCGGATCGAGGCCGGACGTCGGCTCGTCGAGAAACACGATCTCGGGATCGAGCGCCAGCGCGCGGGCGAGCGCCACGCGCTTGGTCATGCCGCCCGACAGCTCGGCCGGAAATTTATTGGCATCGTCGCGCGTCAGCCCCACCATCTCGAGCTTGGCCAACGCCATCTCGTTCATCAGCCGTGGCGACAGGTCGAGATTCTCGCGCATGGGGAATTGCACGTTCTCGCGCACGGTCAGCGAGGAAAACAGCGCGCCTTGCTGAAACAGAATGCCCCAGCGCCGTTCGAGCGCGCGCCGCTCCTGCTCGTTCGCGTTGTCGAGGTCGACGCCGAGCACCTCGATCGAGCCGTGACGCTTGGGCAGAAGCCCGATGATGGTGCGCAGCAGCACCGACTTGCCGGCGCCCGAGGCGCCGACCACGCCGAGAATCTCGCCGCCGCGCACGTCGAGCGACAGATGGTCGAGCACCATCTGGTCGCCGAAGCCGACCACCAGGTCGCGCACTTTGATTACCGGCTCGTGCGCCATCTCACTCACATGCCGATCGAGGCGAAGAATATGGCGAACAACCCGTCGAGCACGATCACCAGGAAGATCGACTGGACCACCGAGGACGTGGTCTGGAGCCCGAGCGATTCGGCGCTGCCCTTGACCTTGAGCCCCTCGGCGCAGGCCACCACCCCGATCACCAGCCCCATGAAGGGCGCTTTGATCATGCCCACCTTGAAATGGGTGAGCGAGATCGCCTCGGTCAGGCGCGAAATATAGATGTCCGGGCTGATGCCGCCATAGAGCCAGGCGACCAGGCCGCCGCCATAGAGCGCGGCCATGCTGCCCAGGAAGGTGAGCACGGGCAGGGCGATCACCAGCACCAGGATGCGCGGCAGGATCAGCACCTCGACCGGATCGAAGCCCATGGTGCGCAGCGCGTCGATCTCCTCGCGCATCTTCATCGAGCCGATCTCGGCGGTGTAGGAGCTGCCCGAGCGGCCCGCCACCATGATGGCGACGATCAGCACGCCGATCTCGCGCAACACCAGGATGCCGACCAGATCGACCGAATAGAGCTCGGCGCCGAACTTGCGAAAATGGAAGATGCCCTGCTGGGAAATGATCGCGCCGATCAGAAAGGTGATGAGCAGAATGATGGGCACGGCCTGCCAGGCGACGCGGTCGAATTGATTGACGGTCGAGGTGAGACGGAATTCGCTCGGGCGTCTGAGCACGCGCACGGCGGCGACGCCGACCGCGCCGAGCATGTCGGCGAACAGCATGAAGCCGCGACCGACTCCGGCGGCGCCCCGTCCGAGCGCCACCAGCGCGCCGACGATGCGGTTCTCGTGGGCGGGGGGCCGCGGCGGCTCGCGATTGACGCCGTGCATCTCTTGGAGCAAGCCGCGGTCGTGCTTCGGCAGACCGACGATCGCCGGTTTCAGCCCGGCGGCGGTCCAGGCGCGGGTCAGGCGCTCCAGCAGCCAGGCGCCGAACGTGTCGAACTCGCTCACGCCGGTCATGTCGATGGACACTTTCTTGGCGTGCGGGGCTTCGCTCGCCACGCGATCGACCAGCGCCTCGAGCTCGCCCGCATGCGCGGCGGTCCACGCTCCCGCGGCGGCAAGCTCGAGCCGCTCGCCCTTCAGCTTACTTGTCAGCAGAATTTCGCCCATGACACGGCTCCTCCGGCCCTGATTGACAGGTCCTGCCAAGAGACAATGCCTGCCCGGCGGCCAATGTGCCAGCCTGAGAGGGGGGCAGATTAGCTGCGGGAAAGGCTGATCGTCACGCTCTTCAGAGCAATGTTTTGCGTCGAGATCGAGACGTTTTGGCGCGAGCCGCTGAATGAGACCTGCATGGAGCCGCTGACGCCGCCGGCGATAGACAGGCTAATCCGGTCGCCCGAGGCGCTGCCCGCGGCGGTGCCGGAGGCATTGAAGGTGCGCTCTTCCCAAGTGCCTGAGACGCGGCTGCCGCTCAGGCTGAGCTTGCTCCTGATCTCGACGCTGGAGCTTTCGCTCTGGCAGCGGATGGCCATGCCGAGCTGCGAGCCGCCGCCGGTGTAGTAGGCATTGCAGGTGAGCCGTTCCCGCCGGCCGTCGCTCAGCAGGATTTGCCCGCTGCCTCGCCACGAGCCGAGCAGCGTATCGAACGCGTTGGCGGCAGCCTCGCTGCCCAGCCAGGGAGCGAGCATGAACGACGCCGCAATGGCCAAGGCAGCCAGAGAGCGAAGAGTGAAATGGCGGGGAATTGTGAATCGCATAGGCCTCTCTTTCCCGCAGTTTGCGTTCAGGAACAAGCCAAGATTGCGATTACAGAGTGATGACACGAGGGCAATCGAGGCCATGCGACGAGCGAACGCAGCCTATGCGCGTCTGCTTCCGAGCGAGCCTAGGACCCTCTCACCGTCGCTAACTGTCTGTTGTAAAGCGAAAAAGATTGTCCGTTCGGCGGCCGCGGCACTGCAGGAACGAGATTTCGGCTGCGACGCCCGGTTGCGCGCCACACGCCGATGGAAGTTGTGGAATTTTTTTCGCTGAGCGCGTCCCGAACGGGGTTCGCAAACCGGCGTGGTCGCCAAAGTCGAGGGCCAATGCGGTCGCGGTGATTCGGCGGCGCAGGCTGAAGACCTGTTGAGGAGGAGCCGGGCGGCGGACTAGATTGGCGTGACCAACCGGGCTTCTTGGAGCTTTCCGCCGTGCCTCCTGCGCCCAACGTCGCCATTACCTATTGCCGGCTGTGCAACTGGCTGCTCAGGGCCGGCTGGATGGGGCAGGAGCTCCTGTCCACCTTCGCCGAGGAGCTCGGCTCGGTCACGCTCATTCCCGATGACACCGGCGGCGTGTTCGAGGTCAGGCTCGACGGCAAGCTGATCTGGTCGCGCAAGGAGCACGGACGCTTTCCCGAGATCAAGGAATTGAAACAGCTGGTCAGGGACGAGGTGGCGCCGGAGCGCGATCTCGGCCACGTCGATCACAAGGACCCCAAGCACTGACGGTCCTAGGCCCGCTAAGTTAAGCCCTTGCGCCCCTTTGTATTCTCCAGTCCCTCCCTCTGGTAGTCGAGGACGGTCTGCACCACATTAGCCGGGCGGAAACGTCACGAGGAGAGGTTCAGAATCAGATGTCCCAGCCGGTCGTCGTTACCATCCCCCACAGGCTCGGCAAGCAGGAGGCCGTCAAGCGTCTCCAGGCCGGCTTCGGCAATGTGCGCTCGAGCTTCGGCGAGAAATTCGTGGTGCTGAAGGACGAGTGGGCCGGAGATCATCTCGATTTCCACGCCAGCCTGCTTGGGCAGACCACGACCGGCACGGTCGACGTCGCCGACGACCATGTGCGGCTCGAAGTGCAGCTGCCCTGGTTTCTGTCGCTGCTCGCCAACAAGGCCAAGGCCTTGGTTCAGAAGCAGGGCAAACTGATGCTGGAAAAGCCCACCAAGCCCGGCAGGTAGTCAGGCAATGTCGACGATGGTGGCCTCGGCGGTGCCGGCTTGCACCACTTCGTCAATCTGCTTTCCCATCAAGGCTTGCGCTACGGGCGACACGTAAGAGAGGGTGCCGAGCGCAGGATCGGCTTCGTCCTCGCCGACGATGCGGTAGGTCTGGCGGCGCCCGTCCTCGCGCTCGATGGTCACCGTCGAGCCGAACCGCACTTCGGCGGCGTCGCGCGGCGGCTCGACCACCTGGGCGGTGGCCCGGCGCGAGGTCCAATAGCGCAAGTCCCGGTTGATCTTGGCAAGGCGCGGCCGGTCGTCGGCGTCCTGCGCCGCCGCGTGCTCGCGGTGGATCCGGGCGAGCTCGGCCTCGATCAGCTCGAGCCCTTTTTGGGTCACGAGGTTATGAGGGGAAACCGGGCGGTCCGGCAGGTCGTCATAGACCTCGCCGCCTTCAGCTTCCTTGGTGAAGGCCTTGCTCATGGGCAAAACTATACCATGCCTCATCCGGTGTTTGTGGCGCATCTGCCACGCTCCGTCTGTGGGCAATTGAGCGCAAAATGGGCAGTGGCCCTGACACCCTCTTTCCTCCCATGCTACTGTTTTAGGCAAAAGCGCCATTTGTGCAGTCGTGTCTGGGGGGACATCAATGATCGACGCGGGGGATACCGCCTGGCTCATCACGGCCACGGCGCTGGTTTTGTTCATGACTTTGCCGGGGCTTGCGCTGTTTTACGGCGGGCTGGTGCGCGCCGAGAACCTGCTCTCGGTGCTGATGCAATGTTTCGCCATTGCCTGCCTGGTGTCGGTGGCATGGCTGGCCGGCGCCTATAGCCTCGCCTTCAACGGCGCGGGCGCTTGGATCGGCAATTTGGACAAGGCGCTGCTGCTCGGGCTGCCGCGCGATGCCGTCGCGCCGAACACGACGTTGCCGGAAACCGTGTTCTTTATGTTCCAGATGACCTTCGCCATCATTACCCCGGCGCTGATCGTGGGCGCCTTCGTCGAACGCATGCGCTTCGGCGCCGTGCTCCTGTTCAGCCTGCTCTGGCTGCTGCTGGTCTACGTTCCGGTGGCCCATTGGGTATGGGGCGGCGGCTGGCTCGCCCAACGCGGCGTGCTCGATTTCGCCGGCGGGCTGGTGGTGCATCTGACGGCGGGAATTTCGGCGCTGGTGCTGGCCGTCATGCTTGGCCCGCGCACCGGCTTTCCCGACGATGTCAGGCCGCCGCATGCGCCGTGGATGACCATGGCGGGCGCCTGCATGCTGTGGGTCGGGTGGTTCGGCTTCAACGCCGGCAGCGCGCTCAAGGCGGGGGCCGATGCCGGCATGGCCATGACCGTCACCCATATCTCGGCGGCCACCGCGGCACTCGTGTGGATCCTGATCGAATGGGTGAAGTTCAACAAGCCGAGCATGGTCGGCGCGGTCACCGGGGCGATCGCCGGCCTGGCCTCCATCACGCCGGCTTCCGGCTTCGTCGGCCCGGGCGCCGCGCTCCTCATCGGCATAGCCGGCGGCGCCATTTGCTACGTCATGGTCGGCCTGGTGAAACGCCGGTTCAGAATCGACGACTCGCTCGACGTATTCGCCGTCCACGGCGTCGGCGGCGCGATCGGGGTGCTGCTGACGGCCGTGTTCATCGATGCGGCGCTGGGTGGGATAGGGCTCGCCGAGGGCCGCAGCATGAGCGGGCAGGCCGTAATTCAACTCACCGGGATCGCCGCGGTTTTGCTATGGTCGCTCGTCGTAAGCTTCGTTATCGCCAAGGTCGTCCAAGCGGTCGCAGGACTACGCGTCAACGCTGAGACCGAGGAGCAAGGCCTCGACCTCAGAGTTCACGGCGAGCGCGGCTACAATATGTGATCGGGGACGAGCATCATGAAATACATCATTGCAATCATTCAGCCGCACCGCCTCGACGCGGTGCGCGACGCCCTGGCAGAGATCGGCGTGAAAGGCCTGACGGTGACCGAGGTGCGCGGCTTCGGACGCCAGAAAGGTCAGACCGAGATCTACCGCGGCGCCGAATATGCCATGCAATATGTGCCGAAGGTGAAGCTTGAGATCGCCGTCGACGACGACATCGCCGACCGCGCGGTCGAGGCGGTCGGCAACGGCGCTCGCACCGGGCGCATCGGCGACGGCAAGGTGTTCGTGCTGCCGCTCGAAGGGGCGATGCGGGTGCGCACCGGCGAGATGGGCGCCGACGCGCTCTGAGTTAGAGCCCGTGGATTTCGCCAGCTATCGAAGCCAGCTTCTTCAGCAGCGCGAGGGGGAGATCGCGCTGTTCGAGCTGGTGCGCAATTTCTCGCAATGGTTCTTCGACCTGCTGCGCAATTTCGTCCTGGTCGGCGGGTTGAAATATTTCGCCGAGAAGTCCGGCAGCACAGTGCTGTTCTGGCTCCATGAGTTCGCGCTGCTGGTGATCTTGGCCTACTGCCTGTCCTATGCCGACCGGTGGTACGTCAACCTGTTCGGCTTCCTGGCCAATAAGCGCGTTGCGCACTGGCTCAACATGACGGTCAATTTCGGCATCGCCGTTGTGCTGTTCCTCGTCATCCACCAGGCCGCATCCACCATCGTGGCGGAGATTTCCCGCGCACAAGTCTAAATCCATAGCGCTCGCGGAACAGTGGCAGGTCAGCTTCCGACCATCTCGCCGCCATTGGGGTGCAACACCTGGCCGGTCATGTAGGTGGAATCCTCGCAGGCGAGGAACAGATGGCAGGGCGCCACCTCGTTGGGCTGGCCGGCGCGGCCCAGCGGGGTATCTTTGCCGAATTTCGCCACCGCGTCCGCATCGAAACTGGCCGGGATGAGCGGCGTCCAGATCGGGCCGGGCGCCACGGCGTTGACCCTGATCTTCTGCTCGGCAAGCTGGCTCGCCAGAGCGCGCGTGAAGGTCACGACCGCTCCTTTGGTCGAGGCATAGTCGACCAGAGTGGGATGTCCGCGATAGGCGGTGATCGAGGCGGTGTTGACGATGGCCGAGCCCTCGCGCAAATGCGGCAGCGCCGCCTGGGTCATGAACATGTAGCCGAAGAAATTGGTGCGGAAGGTGCGGGTCAGCTGATCTTCGTCGATATCGCCGACATCCTCCTGCTCGTGCTGCTCGGCGGCGTTGTTGATCAGCACGTCGAGCCGACCGAATTCCTTGAGCGTGCGCTTGACGGCATCGTTGCAAAACTTGGCCGAGCCGACGTCGCCCCTGATCAACAGACACTCGCCGCCTTCCTCCTCGACCAGCCGCTTGGTCTCCTCGGCGTCCTTGTCTTCCTCGAGATAGACGATGGCGATATCGGCGCCCTCGCGGGCAAACAGCACGCTGACCGCGCGGCCGATGCCGCTGTCGCCGCCGGTGATGAGCGCGGTCTTGCCCTCGAGACGGCCCGAGCCGGCGAAGCGCGGCTCGAACTCGGGCTTCGGCACCATCTCGGTCTCGCGGCCGGGCTGGCGATCCTGCTCCTGCGGGGGCTGCCCGGTCCGGGCTTGTCTTTTCAACATGCTCACATCCTCTTGGCTCGCCCGTCCATGGGCAGAACCAAGAGCGCGCGGGCTGGTTCCCGTGAAAACCACCGATCAACGCTTACATGCGGGGCCGATTGCCCTTATATGAAGTCCCGGGGGGCGCGAGGAGCGGTGACACTGCTCTGAGGGTTCAAAGAGATGTTGGACGATATGCCCAAATCCCATGGCGGGGCCCTGGCCGCCCGTCCCGAAGATGCCCTGGTGACGATGACCCGCCCTCCGGCCAAGCGCCGGGGCAGGGGGCTGTCGTTAGGCCGCGGGCGGGAGAAAGTGGTCCGCCCGAGCGCGCTCGGCATGCTGCTGCGGCCGATCGGCATCGCCGTCGGCGTCGTGCTCATCGCTTACGCGGTGCTGTCGCTCGGCTCGACCTTCTATCGCAGCTATTACCGCCATCTCGACCACACCGCGCCGGTGCATGCCGATAAGAGCGTGCTCGACATTTTCTTCGGCGACAAAAGCCTGCCGCCCGACGCGGTCGACCTCGTGATCAGAGACATCGACGGCTCGCTGCATAAAGTGGTGGCGAGCAAGTCCGATGCCGACAAATTCGTCAATGACACCATCCTGATGCTCGACGACGAGCGCACCCGCATCAAGCAGGCGGCGCATGAAGACCTCGACCGCAGCTTCGCGCTCGCCTTCCAGGATCGCGAGCAGGCGATCTCGTCCTATGCCGATTGGTATTTCGAGTGGAAGCGGTCCTATGTGGTGCTCAAGGAGACCATCTCGTCCGCCATCGCCAGGTTCTTCGAGGTCGGCAAATACGAGTCGCTCAACGAGGCGATCGAGGCCGACGTGAAGGATTATTTCCTGACCAATTACAAAGAGCAGGTGCTGAAACCCGAACTGCGCGACCAGACCATCACCAAAGGCGTCGAGCAGGCGGTACGTCACGCCCATGACAGCTACCGCCGGGTGATCGCCAATGGCGATATGCGGCTCCAGCTGTTCCTCGCCCAACATACCAGCCATCTCGAGGACATCCCGCCGGCGACGCCGATGACCAACGTCAAGCTCGATTGGGACGCGCAGAAATGGAAGGCGCCGACCTATCTGATGGAGGACCGGGCGTTCGACGGCGTGGTGGGCGTCGGCGCGGCGGCGGCCGGCGGCACGGTGGGCGCGCTGGCGCTTGGCCCCGCGCTCAACCGCGTGCTCGCCCAGAGCTTCGCGCAATTGTCGCGCCGGGTCGCCACCTCGCTCGGCACGCGGCTCGCCTTCGCCCAGCAGGGCGCGGTGGCCGGCACCGTGGTGCAGCCGATGGGCGGCCAGGTGGTCGGCGCGGCGATCGGCGTGATGATCGGCGCCGCGGTCGATTATCTGTCCAACGCGGCGAACGAGGCGTTCAGCCGCGAGGGCTTCGTCGCCGCCAACAATGAGGCGCTCGACGTCACCATCGCCACCTGGAAGTCGGGCTTAGAGGCCAATATCGATACGGCGATCGACAAATGGTTCGACGACGCCCGCGCCTCGGTCGTGCTCGCCGGGAAGTAGGCGAGCGGATTTCGGTCGCATTTCCGCCTTTTGGAGCGCTATGCTCAGTCCCAAAGCCAAGGCTTGAGGGATGGAAGAAAGCGTCAAAACCATAGGCCGCCCGGCCGCGTCACGGTCGCTGCGCGAGGCCATCCGCAAGGCGCGCCTCGACGAGGCCGAGCGCCTCGACCTGTCGGCCGACCATCGCGACGGCGAGATCGCCCGGCTCGACCTGCTCAAGGCCGAGCTCGAGGCGGTGTTCGCCGAAATCCCCGACCATGACGACCGCTTCAATCTGGTGCTGGTGCCGAGCCGCCCGGCGCGGCTGTGGATCGACCTGTTCACCTACGCGGCGATCGACGACGCCTCCGGCGCCTATCTGTTCGTGCGCAACAGCGAGAGCGGCAGGCGGACCCTGTTCAGCGCGTCCAATGTCGCCGACATCGCCGACCGCATCACGCGCTACATGGCGCATGAGATCGTGCGGCGCGAGCGGATCGAGGCGGCGCTGGTCGAGCCCGGCCGCATGGCCCGGCTCGGCGCCGAGCTCGCGCCGTCGGGCGCGGCGATGGGCGTGGTGATCGCGGCCTTCGCCATCGGCATTCTGACCGGCGCGGCGGGGCTGGTGGTCGCGGTGCTGCTCAGCGCGCCCTGAGACTTACGACTCCCTCAGCACGCGCCGCTCGCTTTCCCACACATGGGCCGGCTCGGCGGCGACCGAACGCCCGACCATCTCCACCCGCCAGCCGTCGCCGTTCCGGGCGATGCCGTATTCGTTCCAGCGCGCGGCGGGGATGCGCCCCTCGACCGCTTCCGAGGCCGACGGCACGCCGACGACGATGGCGGGGCCGGTTGCGGTGTCGAGCTCGTGGACCGTCTGAACATGGTTGTGGCCGTGCAGCACCAGCTCGGCGCCGTGGCGCTTCAGCACCCTGGTGAACCTGCCGGCGTCGCGCAAGCCCCGGTGCCAGCCGGCCTGGCGGCGCAAGGGAGGGTGGTGGATCAGCACCACGCGAAACAGGCCCGCCTGCTTCGTTCGGTCGAGGGCGTCGGCGAGCAGGGCGCGCTGGGCCGAGCCGATCTTGCCGGCGGCGATGAACGGCATGGTGGGAATGGCCGAGGACAGCGCGATCAGCGCCACGTCGCCGAACCGGCGCACGAAGGGGAAGCATGCGGGCGGGGTCGGAAACAGCTTCTCGCCGGCCGGGTTCGATTCCATGTAAGGGCGCCAATGATGGGTGCCGGCTTTGGGATGGAGCCGGACATAGGCGTCGTGATTGCCGGGGATGGCGGTGACCTTGCTCGGCGGTCCGAGTTGATGCAGCCACTCCGCGGCGCGCAGGAATTCTTCGGGCAGGCCGAGATTGACGAGATCGCCGGTGACGGCGATGTGGTCGGGCTTCTGCGCGACGATGTCGCCGGTGATGAGATCGAGGATCTCGCGGCGATGCACGTATTTCCGCCCGCGATGCCAGTTGACGTAGCCGAGCATGCGCTTGCTCAGCAGCTCGCGGCGCCTGGCGCGCGGCATCGGGCTCAAATGAATGTCGGACAGATGGGCGAGGGTGAACACGGGCGCAGCCTAAAGAGATTCAGTCGGTCTGGCCGGCACACTAGGCCAATCGAATCCCAAGCGCAGCAAGGCGATGGCGCCCAGTTTTTGGCAGCGGGGTGCGTGGACCGAATACTCCGTTAACTGAGCATTAACCGTAATACTGCAGGTTGTAGTTGGTTGGCCCGCAAGTTTCTGTCGACGGGCCGTGGAGGCGAGTCGGCTACACCGCTTTCCCACCGCTAAGGCAAGCCATTTCGAGTAGTTGCCGCGTTTAACAGTGGCTCGGCGATGTTCTGCCAAGAAGTTCCGTCCGGTCGGGACCGAAGGGGGACGTCATGAATACGGGACGCTATCTATTCGCGGCTTTGAGCTTGGCGGCGATGCTCGCCGGCGCCGCGCCGAACCAAGCCTGGGCGGTCGTCTGCGAGAACGCGGGCGCCGGAGCCAACTCGGGGACCGATACCGACTTCGACACGGCGTTCCCTGAAAACAATACGGCTTGCGGCCTCGATGCGAATGCGAGCGGCGGTCCGGACAACGGCGGCAACACCGCGATCGGCGTGCTAGTCCAATGCCAGCGGCAATGCCGGCGTCAACACGGCGGTCGGCACTCTTGCCAACTCCAGCGGTAGCTCGAGTTGGAACACCGCGGTGGGCAACCAAGCCGATGCCCACGGCAATAGCAGCAACAACACGGCGACGGGCACCGCAAACGCCAGCGGTGACAGCAGCAACAACACCGCGAGCGGCTTCGGCGCCGATGCCAACGGCGACAGCAGCCATAACGCCGCCTTCGGTGCTGGGGCCGATGCCAGCGGCGACTTGAGCGCAAACATTGCCGCCGGCCATGACAGCTTCGCCAGCGGTGGTTCCAGCAACAATATCGCCACCGGCACCCTTGCGAATGCCTCGGGCACCAACAGCAGCAATATCGCCACCGGCAACCAAGCAACCGCCAGCGGCGACAATAGCTTCAACGTAGCAACCGGGATCATTGCTAACGCCACCGGCACGAGCAGCAGTAACATTGCCACCGGCAATGGCGCCGACGCCAACGGCAACAACAGCCACAACATCGCCAGCGGCAGTGGTGCCAATGCCAGCGGTAACGGCGGCAACAATATCGCGACCGGGAATTCTGCCGACGCGAGCGGTGCCGGCAGCGGCAATGTCGCGACCGGCGTTCTCGCCAACGCCAGCGGCGCCGGCAGCAACAATACGGCAACCGGCAATAGCGCCAACGCCGGTGGCGACGATAGTGCCAACGCCGCCTACGGCCAATCGGCAAATGCCAGTGGAGCCGGGAGCACCAACGTCGCCGCCGGCAATTTCGCCAACGCCAGCGGCGATGGAAGCCGCAACATCGCATCCGGCAATCAGGCCGACGCCAGCGGCGCGGGCAGCCGGAACATCGCGACCGGCTTTGCCTCTAATGCCGGCGGCGACGACAGTCGCAACATTGCTACCGGCAACGCCGCCGACGCCAGCGGCGCGGGCAGCTTCAATATGGCAACCGGCAATTTCGCCAATGCGTTAGGCGACGACAGTTTCAACAGCGCGAGCGGTTTCAATGCCAATGCCGGCGGCGACGGCAGCAGCAATATCGCCAGCGGCAATCTGGCTAATGCGAGCGGCGAGGGGAGTTCCAATATCGCCCTCGGTCAAAATGCGACCGCGACCGGCGACGGCACCACCAACATGGCGCTCGGCTCGGGCGCATCGGCGACCGGCCTCAACTCCATCGCCATCGGCACCGGCGCGGTAGCGACCGGATCGATCGCGGCGGGCACCAACGCGTTCGCCTCGAACGGCGGCGCGGCGTTCGGCGACGAGACTTCGGCCAGCGGGCTGAACAGCTCGGCCATCGGCCCCAACTCCACGGCGAGCCATAGCAATGCCGCGGCGTTTGGCAACGGCGCCACCACCACGCGCGCCGATCAGCAAGTGTTCGGCACCGCCAGCAACACCTACACCATGGCCGGCATCGGCTCGAACGCCAGCAAGGCGGCGGTCGGCGCGCCGACCCAACTGGTTGCGTCCAATTCGAGCGGCGATCTCGCCTCCTATAGCTTCGCCGAGCTCGGCATCGTCACCAACGGGCGAAATCGGCAGACTTCGCCACCAAGGACGAGCTCAGTGCGCTCAATTCGCGGATCGACAAAGTGAGCGGCCGCACCGACAAGGCGCTGGCCGGCGTGGCCATGGCCTTCGCCATGTCCGGCGTGCCGACGCTGCTGCAAAGCGAGACCTTCGCCATGAGCGGCAACTGGGGCACGTTCGAAGGCGAGAACGGCCTCGCCGTGAATGCCGCCGTCAGGCTCGCCAAGAACGTGCAGCTCAATGGCGGCGTCGCCTGGGGACTCGACCAGGACATCGCCGGCGGCCGGATGGGCGTGCGCGTCGGCTGGTAGGCCGGGAAACTCCCCCGCGCCGGGCGGTGCTCGTATTTTGAGCAGAACGCGCCGGCGCCCGTGGCGTTGCCGACACGGCAATCACAATTGCAACGCTCCGGTTGCTCGCTCACTGGTAGAGTGTTTCCCTCCTTGTTACCCTCCTGACGTGTGAGCCTTGCAAGCTCAGTCGATGACGGCCGCCGGTCTTCGCTGGCCGGCGGGACGTAACGGGGGTGAAAATGACCAATTTACTTGGCTTGTGGCCCGCAGCGCGTCGGGCCCTGATCGTCGCCGCATTTGGCCTGACGACGCTGCTCTGGTCCGGATCGGACCAAGCTTGGTCGGTCGAATGCGCCAATGGCGGCGACGGAGCGAATCCAGCAGGTGAGGACGGCGGCTTTGCCAGCAACACCGCTTGCGGCGATGGCCGCCGACGCCAGCGGGTTGAGGGCGCCAATACCGCCCTCGGCAATGGCGCCAATGCCATCGGCAACTTCAGCAACAATACGGCGACCGGCAATGGCGCCGATGCCAGCGGCAACACCAGCAACAATACGGCCACCGGCAATGGCGCCGATGCCAGCGGTAATACCAGCGACAACACGGCCACCGGCAATGGCGCCGATGCCCACGGCGACGGCAGCGCTAATATTGCCGCTGGCCTCAATGCCGACGCCAGCGGACTGATCAGTAACAACATCGCCATTGGCAATACCGCCAACGCCAGCGGCACTGCCCTGCTCGGCGGCCCGCCTAGCAACATCGCCATTGGGGCCAACGCATCTGCCACTGGCAACGACGCCAGCAACATTGCCGCCGGCCAGGAGGCCAACGCTAGCGGCGCCAATAGCGCCAATATCGCGACGGGTGCTCGACACCGATGCTTCGGGAGAGAACAGCATCAATACCGCGACCGGCGCCGGCGCCATGGCCTCCGGCACCAACAGCTTCAATACGGCGAGCGGCGCCGACGCCAATGCCAGCGGCAATAACGGCGCCAACGTCGCGACGGGTCTCGGGGCGAACGCCAGCGCCGCCAGCGGGTCCAGCCGCAATACGGCGACCGGCTTTTTCGCCAATGCCAGCGGCGCGAACAGTGACAATATGGCCGGGGGCACCGACGCCTTCGCCTTTGGCGACAACAGCTCGAACATCGCGCTTGGCCACAATGCCGTGGCGAGCGGCAACGACGCCACCAATATGGCGATCGGCAACGGCGCCATGGCGAGCGGTAACGGCATGGCGATCGGCACGAATGCGTTCGCCGCGGGTTCCGGCGACGTGGCGGTGGGTCAAGGGGCGAGGGTCGAGGCCGATGATGGCAGCTCGTTCGGCTCGGGCGCCATGGTGCTTGCCGGCCATACCGGTTCGACGGCGGTCGGCGCCGGCGCGACCACCACACGGGCCGATCAGGTGATGATGGGAACGGGCAGCACCACCTACACCATGGCCGGAATCGCCTCGAATGCGAGCAAAGCCGCGGTCGGCACGCCGACCCATCTGGTGGCGTCCAATTCGAGCGGCGATCTTGCCTCCTACAGTTTCGCCGAGCTCGGCTTTGCCAGTTCGGGCGATGTGTCGAACCTGCAGTCTCAAATCAATGGGCTGGGGCGGCGTGACCGGCAACTGACCGAAGGCATCGCCACGGTGGCCGCGCTGGCGCAGCCTATTCTGCGTTCAGGCCAGCATTTCGGCGTGAGTGCCGGCTGGGGCGGCTACGATACGGCCAACGCCATCGGGCTTTCGGCTGCCGGCGTGCTCGCCGATAATCTGTTGCGGCCGGGGAGTGGCACTCTTGCGCTCTATGGCGGCATCGGTGTCGGCACCAGCGAGGGTCAAGTTGCGGGCCGCGCCGGTCTGTCGTTCGGCTGGTGAGCGTGAGCATAAGTGCCGCCGCGCGGGTGGCTGTCAGCTGCGGAACTGCGTCGGCGAGGCGCCGAAGCGACGGCGGAAGCAGCGATTGAAATACGACACTTCGTTGAAGCCGCAGGCATAGGCGAGCTCGCTGATCCTGAGGCGATCGTGGCGCGGATCGGCCAACATCGCGCGCGCCTTCTGCATGCGCTGCTCAAGCACCCGCTCGGCAAAGCTCATACCCGTCTCGGTCAGGATGTTCTGCACGTAATGCGGCTTAAGACGCAGTTTCGACGCGACGGTATGCACCGAGAACGCCGGGTCGGAGAATCCCGCCTCGATCGCCGCGATGATGGCCTGAGCGCGGGCGGCGCGCAGGCCGCGCATCTTCGCCAGCTCCAGGCGATCGCGGTGCGTTCCGAGGGACAGAGCGACGAGGTCGAGCAAGATGCTGTCGATTTTCCGGACCAGCGGACCCTGGTCGGGGAGGGTGCCCGACGACAGCAGGAAACGCGCATAGCGGTCGAGATGGCGGGCGGCTTCACTCTCGCCGAGGCTCTGGGCGATCAGATCTTCGGCCCCCGCAACAAGTTCCATCACGCGGGCGCGGGGAACGCACAGGCCGACGATTATGGACCGGCCGCGCATGCGCGATTCGATCGCCTCGCCGTTGGTGAAAAATGCGCTTGGGCCGGTGACCTGCCGGCCGCGCTGCGACAGGCTTTGAGGTCCGCCATGGCTGAAGCCGATGACGAAATCGTCACGCAGGTCGGAGGCGACTTGGCGTTGCGAGCGTGCCACGCGCTGCAGCGTCGCGTCGAATCGTATCAGGCTGATCTCGCCGATCTGCATGAACTCGCTACGGGCTGAGAACGCCTGATCAGGCTGACGATCGACATCCGCCTCGCCAAAGCTGGCGCAATAAATATCGCGCCATTGTTTGAACGCGGAAGTCCTCATCGGAAGTCTCCGGAAGCTCGTCCGACGAGAATACGAGACGGCTCATCCCCCACCCCACCACGTCCGATCCAACGGTCAATTCGCCATGTCCCGCGGAGCCGCGCGGACGCGTGATCGAAGTTGAAGTCTAGCAAGATCGGCTGAGGAAGCCCGTCTAATTTTCGAGGTGAACCAGTCTACTGCTCCAACACATTCACGTTGCCGATCAGCAACATGGCTGAAGAAAAGCGGCGAAGGGGAAGACTGTCCAAGTGTTTGGGAAACCGGTTCAACTCGAAACCGCAGCCTTTGCCTCACATTCCCTCAAGCGGAGGGCGGCCGGGCGACCACGCAGGGCTCCGGGCTTCCGATCAATTCGCGCCGACAGTGGAGGGGCTATTACATGCCGAGCAATGTGCGCAACGGGCGCATCACCTGGCTCGCGAGGTGCGGCGGGCTTGTCCTTGGCGCGGGATTGCTGCTCGCGACACCGCCGCCGGCGCAGGCGCAGTTCGTCTGTGTGAACTCGGCCAACAGCCAGGACGGCGCCACCGCGACGGGCGCCGGCTCGGTGGCCTGCGGCACCTCCGCGAATGCAGTCGGCGGCGGAACTTCGGTCGGCGCCGGCGCCAGTTCGAATCCGGATGCGGTGAACGAGCTCAACGTCGCCATCGGCAACGGCGCCGGCATGTCGGTGATCGGCGTTGACAACAGCGCCATTGGCACGGCGGCCGGTCAGGAGGTGACCGGCAACAGGAACACGGCAAACGGCAACTTCGCAGGCCGCGAGGTGTCCGGCAGCAACAACACGGCTAGCGGTTACAACAGCGGCAATGACGTTGATGGCAGCGACAACACCGCTAGCGGCTTGGCCAGCGGCAATGACGTGACCGGCAACGGCAACACCGCTAGCGGCTTGGCCAGCGGTCAGAACGTCGACGGCGACGCCAACGTCGCTTATGGCAGCCGCGCCAGCCAGCACGTGACCGGCGACAACAACATCGCCTTCGGCACCAACGCCGGCAGCGGCACGGCGGTGAGCCCGCTTGAGGTGTCCGACACGGTGGCGGTCGGTACCAACGCGCTGGCATCCGCCGACGGCGCCATCGCCATGGGTCTGAACGCGAGCGCCGCCCACAGCAATTCGGCGGCGTTTGGCAATGACGCGACGACGACGCGCGCCAACCAGCAAATGTTCGGCACCGCGGCCAATACTTACACGATGGGGGGCATTACCTCGGATGCCAGCAAGACGGCGCAAGGCGCGCCCACTCACCTCGTCACCTCGAACGCAGGCGGCGACCTCGCCGCTTACACCTTCGCCGAGCTCGGGCTTGCTAGCTCGCGGCGACGTGTCGAACTTGCAGTCGCAAATCAATAATCTCGGCCGCCGCGACAAGGCAGCTGACCGAAGGCATCGCCACGGTTGCCGCGCTTGGCGCAGCCCATCCTGCTGCCCGGCCAGCATTTCGCCATGCGCGCGGGGTGGGGCGGCTATGACGACGCCAACGCCGTCGGCTTCTCGGCGGCCGGGCGTGGTCGCCAGCAACCTGCTCAGCCAAGGGCGCGGCACGCTCACGCTCGACGGCGGGGTGGGCTTCGGCACCAGCCGAGGGCGAAGTCGCCGGCCGCGCCGGCGCCGTCCTTCGGCTGGTAGGCAAGGAAGACGCCGCGCGATTCTGGTCGCCGGTTGCTGCATAGACCGTCCTATAATGGCGCATGCGATTCGCAACCGCCATGCTAGCGGGCTCATGCTCCTGCTCGCCGCCAGCTCGGGCGCATTGGCGCAGAGCATGCCGGCGGCCGATCAGACCGCGCCGCTGCCGCCGCAAGTGGTGATGCCCGACGCCGAGAAGATCGTGCTGTTGCTTCGGGTTCGCTGATCACCCTCAACGACGCGCTTCAGACCGGCAACTTCACCGTGTTGCGCGATATGGGCGCGCCCGGCTTCCGCGACGCCAACACGGCGGCGCGCCTGTCGCAGTCCTTCGCCGATCTCGCCGCCAAAGGCTCGATCTGTCGAGCGTGAGCATCATCGCGCCGCAGCTGTCCGAGCCGCCTTCGCTCGACCAGGCCAAGGGCATGCTGCATCTCAAAGGCTATTTCCCCGGCGCAGCCGGTGCAGATCAATTTCGAAATGCTGTACCAGGCGGTCGATGGGCGCTGGCGGTTGTTCGGGCTGTCGGTGCAGCCCGGGCCCCCAACATCGCCCGCGCCCGCGGCCGCTAAGGCGACCGACCCCGCCAGTACCGCGGTGAAGAAGAAATAGCCGGTCAAGCCGGTTTCATCGGCTTCCGGCCCGACCCCGGCGTTACGCCGGTGAAAATCCCCAGCCCTGTCGTTGCCTGTCATGCCTCCTTCATTGGCCAATGCCACCGTGCTGATCCGTGAGCAGGGGGCGACCTGATGTACGCCAGTTGGCTGGCTTCCGGAGTAGTTGCGTCGGTAATTTGGGCCGCCGCCGCCGGCAATGCGGGACTGCATCTGGCCGTCGCACCGGCGGTCTCGGCCTATCGGACCTGCATGGACAGCCCAATTGCCGACGCCGCCGCGTGCCGGGCCAATCTTCATCGGGATTGGGCCGACTATAGCGGCGACCGGCTCACTTACGCGGCGGTGTTAGGTTTAGGCCCGATCCCGATCGGTTGGCTGGTGGGCTGGCTCGTGGTCGCTCGCAAGCGCCCAACCCGCGCAACGCTGCCGGGGTCACTGGCCTCCGCGGGCGGATAACAGCGTCGGCTCGAGCGCCGTGGTGGACGCCGCCATGACGCCGACCAAGCCCACCAAGACACTGACAATGCCCAGCATTCTGGTTGCCATCGGCTCACTCCTGGCCATGCCGATTCTGGTTATGCCGGCTCATTTCCCGCATTATGCTTCAAGTGAGCGCGCAAGGGATGAAGCTGCGTGGCCGGAAACATCTTCATCAGCTATCGACGAGACGATACGCGAGCCGATGCGCGCAGCATCTATCAGCGCCTGCAGAAAACGTTCGGCGCCAAGAAACTGTTCATGGACGTGGACACTATCGAGCGCGGGCGCGATTTTCGTGGCGTGATCGACGCGTATTTGGCCGACAGCGCCGCCATGCTCGTTCTGATCGGACGAAATTGGCTGGGACCGAGTACGGATACCAATGTTCGACGGATCAATGATCCGGCGGATTTTGTAAGCGTCGAAATTAGCACGGCTTTGCGGCGCGACATTGCCGTGATCCCTGTTCTCGTGGACGGGGCTCAGATGCCGCAGGCGCAGGATCTGCCCGCCGAGATTAGACCACTGGCCTTTCGCCAGGCGGCCCGCATCAGCCATGAGAATTTCTCCACCGATATGGAACGCCTTGAGCGCGATCTCATGGTGGTCACCGGGCTGCGCCGCCGGTGGAAAATGATCGCGCCGGCCGCTGCGGCGTTGCTCGTGGTGGCTGGCATTGGCGCTTATCAGGTGATGGGAACAAATTGGCTGGCGCAACAAGCCGGGAATGATCCGGTTCACGTGACCAAGCAGGCGGGCGATCGACAAGAAGACCCGGCAACGCGGGTGGTGACCGAGAGGGCATTTACCTCATTCGAGGCCAACACCGATCTGCCGGGTGGCGATTATAGTTCGCACCGACTGTCCGACGCCGATGCCATTCTCTGTCAGAAACTTTGCGCCGAAGATCAGCGCTGCCTTGCGTGGACGTACGTGGCGCCGGGGTATCAGGAGGCAAGCGCGGTTTGCTGGCTCAAGAATATCGTGCCGGCGGCCCAGCGAAGAGATGCCTGCTGTACCTCGGGGGTCGCCTATTACCGCCGTCCAAGCCCTTGATCGACGACATCGTCCGCTCCCCTTATCCCCGGCTGCCAAACCTCGCTTACACTGGTCTCACCTCGTCCTTCTGAAGGGCGTTTCGCGAGGCGTTGCGAGGCGGGACGGGGTGCGGTGTCCCCGCGGGTTTCACTCGACGCGAGTGAAGCACTCGGGGCGGCGCCGGGCTCCCCCCGGGTCCACTACGAGGCCCTGCCAGGAGCTGGCTGACGACTCGCCGGCCCATTCCAAACGCTTCCCGGCCCGTCGACTTGGGTCCGCGCCGGGGAGTGGGGCAAGGTGCAGCGAAAGCGGGGCCGGCCACCGCAAGTCACCGTAATGGCGCGCCGCGAGGCGCCCGCGCGATCTTCGGATCGCGAGCTGCAAGTTTGCGTCTTTCGGCGCGCCATCCCCTCATGTGTCGGACGCAGATTGCGTCGCGGCACCAATCGGCACGCCCACGCTACGGCGAAGGATGATGTAGAGTTCGGCCATGAGTGATGAGGCGAGCAGACAAAGACTGAACCAGAAGGTGCGCGGCAACGCCACGCTGGCCCGGGCCATCAACACGGTGCTGCGGCCGTTCTGGCGCATGCGGCGGGGAATGACGCTCGGGGCCCAGGGCGCGGTCATTGACGGCGAGGGGCGGGTGCTGCTGGTGCGGCACAGCTACCGGCCGGGCTGGTGGTTTCCCGGCGGCGGCGTCGAATGGGGCGAGACGCTGGAGACCGCGCTCGCCCGCGAGCTGGAAGAAGAAGTGGGCGTGACGCTCACCGGTGCGCCGACGCTGCACGGCGTGTTCTCCAACTTCGCCAGCTTTGCCGGCGACCACATCGCCGTGTTCGTGGTGCGCCACTGGCGCCGCCGCGAGGATTACCGCAAGCGCGGCGAGATCGCCGAAGCGGGCATGTTCGCCATGAAGTCCTTGCCGGAGCGCACCGATCCCGGCACCCGCGCGCGGCTGGCCGAGATCTTCGACCAGGCGCCGATCAATCCGCTGTGGTGATCAGCTTAATCGCCGCCGGCGAGCTTCTTGGTGATCTTGGCCACGTGGTGGCCCTGGAAGCTCGCCAGGTTCAGCTCTTTCTGCGACGGCAGGCGCGAGCCGTCCGGCGCGGCGATGGTGCCGGCGCCGTAAGGCGAGCCGCCTCTGACCTCGCTGATGTCGGGCAGGTCGGGCGCGGAGTAGGGCAGTCCGACCACGACCATGCCGTGATGGAGCAAGGTCCAGTGAAACGACACGATGGTGGTCTCGTTGCCGCCGCCGGTCGAGGTCGAGGTGAACACGCTGCCGACCTTGCCGATCAGCGCGCCGCCGACCCACAGCGGCCCGGTCTGATCGAGGAAGTTCCGCATCTGCGAGCTCATATTGCCGAATCTCGTCGGCGTGCCGAAAATGATGCCGTCGTACTCGGCAAGCTCCTGCGGGTCGGCGATCGGCGCCGGCTGATCGACCTTCATGCCGGTGGCAAGCATGACCTCTTCGGGCACCAGCTCCGGCACGCGCTTGACGCTGACATGCATGCCTTCGACCGCGCGCGCGCCATGGGCCGCGGCATAGGCCAGGGTCTCGGTGTGCCCGTAGGACGAATGATAAAGAACCAGCAGTCGCGCTGTGTCGGCCATCGTGCCCCCGCTTACCTCACAAAGGGGCGCGGCTCAACCGCCCCTCCTCGCCAGCCGATAAGTTGTAGCAGATTCAAAGATATGGAAAGAAGCGATAAACACCCGGCATGCACATCGGGATTGGGGCGGTCCGGATGCGTCGTAACGCCAATTGCCCACGGTGTCGCTGGACCGGGGTCGAGGTCCATGATAGAGCAGCGCCGCCATGTGGACGAGGATCAGCTTCAACGCACTTCCCCGACGACGAGGGCGCGCGCGCGTAGCGCTGGCCGCCTAGCCCCTCGCCGCCGACACCGCTTGCCGAATTGCCTGTGGTGCCGCTTCGCGGTTGAGGGAGTCGCTCTCGATCACCCTCGCACCGGACCCTCGACCCCATGACGTCCTCAAGCTTTGAAATTCGCCTCGAAACCGACGGCGACGCGCCGGCGCTGTCGCAGCTCTCGGCAGAGGCGTTCGGGCCTGGCCGCTTCACGCGGAGCGCTTATCGCGTGCGCGAGGGCGTGCCGCCGGTCAAGTCGCTCTGCCTATGCGGCCTGCTCGACCGGAACTTGGTGGGCGGCATCCGGTTCACCGCGATCCGCATCGGCGAGGCCGAGGGGGCCGCGCTGCTCGGGCCGCTGGTGGTCGACCCGGCGGTGAAAGGCCAAGGCTACGGCAAGGCGCTGGTCGAGGAGGGCTTGGCGCGGGCGCGGAGCGAAGGCTTCGCGCTGGTGCTGCTGATCGGCGACATGCCCTATTACGGCCGGTTCGGCTTTCAACCGGTGCCGCCGGGGCAGATCATCCTGCCGGGCCCGGTCGATCCCGCGCGGCTGCTCGCCGTCGAGCTTGTTCCCGGCGCGCTGGCCGTGGCCGCGGGCGCGGTCAAAGGCTACGCCCGCTAATGGCCTTCGCGGAACCAGGTCGCGGCCAGGAAGCCGAGCAGAAGGCCGAGCGCGAGGAAGCCGGTGAACAGCGGGAACAGGCGCACGCCCTTGACGTGATAGGCGTCGCGCTTGTGCAGTCCGAGCCAATCGTCGCCATGCATGACTTGGCCGCCGCGGAGCATCACCAGCCGGGGCAGTTTCGCCGCCTCGGCATCGTCGCGTCCGAGCCAGAAGCTGCCGCCGCCGGTCTCATCGAGGAGCGGCGACAGCACCGCGTCGGTGGCGGTCACGGCGGACAGCTCACGAGCATTGGCGTTGCCGACCGTGACCACGCTGGCCAGGCTGCCCGAGGCGATGCGGTAGACGCCTTGCTCGTTGGCGGTGAGCGCCTTGCGCCAAATGCCCCGCTCGCCCTGGTCGAGGGTGACGGTCTCTTCCTTGCCGGATGGCGCGGTCACCGTAACCGGCTCGACCTCGTCCTTGATCGAGCGCCGTTCGATGGACAGCGTCTGGCCACGGCTGGTGGCCTTGAGCGTCTCTTCCTCGAGGTCCGGCTCCTTCATCAGCCAATGGGCGAGCCGGCGGAGCAGGTCGGTATAGGGTCCGCCGCCTTCATAGCCGCGCGCCCACAGCCAGGCATGGTCGGACAAGAGCAGCGCCACCCGGCCCTGACCGCGCTGGCCGATGACGAGCAGCGGCTTGCCTTGCGCGCCTTTCATCAGCACCTCGGCGTCGCGCGGATCGGCTTCGACGACGCGGAACCAATGGCCCCAAGAGGGCTCGTCGCCGGTTGCGCCCGGCAGGTCGCTGGTGACGGGATGCTTCTCACCGAGGTCGGTGAGCTTCGGCTTGAACGGCTCTTCGACCACCCGGCCGGTCGGCACGGCGGGGAGAATCTGGCCGAGCGGCGTGCGGTAGAGGCTGAGCGGCGAGGCGTAATCGTCGCCGGCCGAGACCAGCACCGCGCCGCCCTTTTCGACGTAGCGGGCGACGTTCTCGAGATAGAGCAGCGGCAGCACGCCGCGCCGCTGGTAGCGGTCGAAGATGATCAGATCGAACTGGTCGAGCTTCTCCTGGAACAGCTCGCGGGTGGGGAAGGCGATCAGCGAGAGCTGGTTGATCGGCGTCCCGTCCTGCTTTTCCGGCGGCCTCAAGAATCGTAAAATGCACGAGGTCGACCGAGGCGTCCGACTTGAGCATGTTACGCCAGGTGCGCTCGCCGGCATGCGGCTCGCCCGACACCAGCAGCACGCGGAGGTTCTCGCGCACGCCTTCGACCGTGAGCACGGCGCGATTGTTGACGGTGGTGAGCTCGCCCGGGGCCGCCTCGGCGGCGATCTCGACGATATTGGCGCCGGCGTGATCGATATTGACCAGGATCTCCACGGTCTCGCCGACGCGGACGGTCCGCGTCACCGGCGGCTGGCCTTGATGGGTGATGGTGAGCTTGACCGAGCCGCCGCCTTCTGCCGCCGTCGTGTCGGTGACTTTGACCTCGATCTCCTGGGCGCTGCCGACAATGCCGAAGCGCGGCGCGCTCAGGACCTGAAGCCGGCGGTCGAACTCGCCTTGCTTGCCGGTCAACAGCGCATGGACCGGCGCGTCGAAGCCAAGCCCGGCGGCTGAAGCGGGCACGTCGTGCACCTCGCCTTCGGTCACCATGATCACGCCGGCGAGCCGGTCGGGCGGCACGTCGGCAAGGGCTTGGGCAAGGTCGGTGAACAGCATGGTGCCGTCGCGCTCGCTATCGGCCGAGGTCGAGGTGGAACGCACCCAGCGGATATCGAGATTGGGGAAGGCCTTGAAGCGCTCCTCCAGTTCCTTGCGGATCTCGTCGGTGCGCGCGGTGCGGCCGGCGATGCCTTGGCTCTGGCTGTCGTCGAGCACCACGGCGACCACGTCGCTCAAGGGCTCGCGGTCCTCCTGCTTCAGATGCGGATTGGCGATGGCGAGCAGCAGCAGGGCATAGCTCAAGATCCGGAGGACCGCGCCGCGGCGCGAGCGCCAGAACAGCAGCGCAAGCAACACGGCGCCCAAGGCGGCTAGCGCCCACAGCACGGACCAGGGCACGAAGGGGATGAACTCGATCGACCAGCTCATGGCGTCATTGTCCCAAGCGCTCGAGCAGGGCAGGGACGTGCACCTGGTCGGCCTTGTAGTTGCCGGTGAGCGCGTACATCACGATGTTGACGCCGGCGCGGAACGCCATCTCGCGCTGGATCTCGCCGCCCGGCACGGTCGGATAGATCGGCCGGTTCGACTCGTCGAGGGCCCAGGCGCCGGCCAGGTCGTTGGACGTGATCACGATCGAGCTGACGCCGTCGGTGCGGCGCGAGCGCTCGCTGCGCTCGGCCTCGTCGACCGGCTCGGCCTCGACCCACAGCGAGCCGCCGTCCCAGCGGCCGGGAAAACTCCGCATCAGGTAGAACGACTTGGTGAGGACATGACTTTCAGGCACCGGCTCGAGCGGCGGAATGTCGAGCTGGCCGATCAGGCGAGTCAGCGCCTTGCCCTGTGCGCCGGTGCCGAAGCCGGTTTCATGGTCGCGGGTGTCGAACACGATCAGGCCGCCCTGTTTCATAAAGGCGTCGACCTTGGCGAGGGTGGCGTCCGACAGCGGGCTCGCGTCGTCGCGCACCGGCCAATAGAGGATCGGGAAGAACGACAGATCGTCCTTGTCGATATCGACAGCCATGGGCTCGGACGGCTCGAGCGCGGTGCGGGCGCGCAAGACTTTGCTCAGTCCCGACAAGCCTTCCTCGCTGGTGCGATCGATCTCGGGGTCGCCGGTGACGACATAAGCCAGACGCGTGCGAAGAGCGGCCTTCAGGGCGAAATCGTCGGGCGCGCTCGCGGCATCAGGCGCAGGTGCGGCACTCGGCGCTGCCGCGTCATTCGGCGCCGCTTCCTGCGCCTGGACCGGCTGAGGCGATGCCACAAGGACCGCGGCGACGAGGAGGATGACGCTCGCGGCGAGGGCCCGGCGCCGGAAGCGCAAGCCGCCGCTCAGCAGCAGCATGGCGAGAATGTCGGCGACGAACAGCCCAATGGCCGCGAAATAAAGCCACGGCTCAAGCGCGACAGGCTTCTTCATGACGTAGCCGCTCACGGCGCTCGATCCCTCGACCGTGCCGAGCGGCTTGAGCGCGGTCTTGGCGGTGATGAGGTTGAAGGCCCGGGCGGCGGCCCCGGACGAACCGTAATAGCCGGGCGGATGGTCGGGACCGGGCACCATCGTGTCGATCTTGTCAGGCGCAATCGGCGCGGCGCGAAGCGGCGGCGGGATCAGCTGCCCGAAGCCGTCGAGGGTTTGCAGCGGCGGCAGCGCGCCGGTCGAGACGTTGGAACGGGTGGCAGTCGATGCTTCGACCGCGGCGTCTCCGCCGGTGTCTGCTCCCACGCGGCCTGGACCGAGCATCACCACGCGCCGCAGCATCTCCACGAACAGTCCCGACAGCGGCAGGTTCGACCAGTCGGAGTTCGCCGTCACGTGGAACAGCACGATAAAGCCTTGGCCGTCCTTCGCGGCGGTGACGAGCGGCGTGCCGTCGGCAAGCGTCGCCCACACCTCCGCCTCGCTCGCCACGGTGGGATCGGCGAGGACTTGGCGGTTCACCTTGACGTCTTCGGGTACGGCCAGGCCGCGGAACGGACTCTGTTCCTCGAACGGCGCGAGCGGCTGGGGCGTGCTCCACGACAGCGAGCCGCCGAGCGAGCGGCCGCCGCGGCGCAAGGCCACGGGCAGAAGCTCGTCGCCGCCTTGCTCGAGCCGCGGGCCGGCGAAACGAATGAGCACGCCGCCCGACTTGACCCAGGCGTCGAGCTCCTCTTGCGTGCCGGCGACCAGCTTGCCGATATCGGCCAGCACGATGGTCGAAACCTTCTGCTCGACCAGGTCATGAATGGCGGTTGAGACATTGCCCTCGCTCGGCGCGATGACGTCGGCGTAGGGCGAGAGCGCGCGCTTCACATAATAGAGGGGAGACAGCAGCGGCTGCGCGGCTTCGCGCGATTCGCCGGAAACGATGCCGACCCTGTGCCATTGCGAGCGGGCATCGAGGAGATAGACGGCGCCGGCCGAGCGCTCGCCGGCGATCTCGATGCGGGCCACCTGATTGCGGATCTCGAGCGGCAAGTCGAATGTGGCCGTGGCCGCGCGCGCGGCTGCGCCGATCGTGTAAGTGGCCTCGCCAAGCGGCTCGCCGCGGCCGGTCAGCGCCCTGACCACGCCCGAGCGCGGGCCTTCGGCGCCGGAGAGGATGCGAGCAGCAAGCTCGCCGCCTTCGCCTGTGGCCTGTCCGAGGGCCAGCGGTGAATCGTCCTTCTCTGGGCGCAGCACGGCGAAGCTGCCGGTCGCCCCGGCGAGCTTGGCAAGGGCCGCGGCGAAGGCCGGCGCCTCGCCATAATCGAGCCCGTCGGACAGCCACAACACGCTGTAATCGGTGGTGCCGCCGAGCGCTTTCTCCAGCGTGGCGGCAAGCGCGGCGCGGTCCGGTGCGTAAGGCTCAGGGGTGAGGCCGCCGACCCGCTCGCGCGCCTGATCGGCGCTCAACGGATCGCTGACCGGCTGGCCCGGCGCGGTGGGCGCGAGCACAATGGTGCGGCCGTCGCGCGCGGCGCGGTCGATCGCCGCCTCGACCGCCTCGCGCCGTTCGGCCCAATGCGCGGCCGAGGCCCAGCCATTGTCGATCACGAGCAGCAGGGGGCCTGACCCGGCGAAGCCCTGGCGCTCGGGATTGAGCACCGGGCGCGCCAGCGCAAGGATGATCAAGGCGGCGAGCAGCATGCGCAAGGCGGTCAGCCACCACGGGCTGTGGGCCGGCGTCTGCTCGGTGGTCTTGAGGTCCTTGAGCAGCCGCGTCGGCGGAAACACCACGAGCTGCGGCGTGGGCGGGGTGAGCCGCAACAGCCACCAAATGGCGGGCAGCGCGGCAAGGGCCGCGAGCACCCAAGGCTGAAGGAAGCCGATCGCGCCGATCGTCATCATGGCTGCCGACCCGCTTGCTTATCGCCACCCGCGGCCGGCTGAGGAACCCGATAGCGGTAATCCCGCTCGAGCCCGGCAAGCCGGGTGTGCAGCGACAATACCGCCTCTTCGGGCGGCCGGTCGGTGTGATGCACGAGGAACGACCAGCCCAGCCGGCGCGTCATTTCCACCAGATCGGTGCGGTGGCGCTTGAGCCGCTCCTGATAGCTTTCGCGCAAGGTCTCGGCGCGCCCGGCGATCACCCGGTCGCGGCCTTCGCTCGCGGCGAATTCGGTGCGGCCGGCATAGGGCAAGGTCTCCTCGGCAGGGTCGAGCACCTGGACGAGATGGCCGCGCACGTCTTGAGAGGCGATCTCCTCGAACCGCTGGGTCATCTCGGCCACCGGCTCAAGGAAGTCGCTGAACAACAGACATTCCGAAAAACGGCTCAGCTTGGCGTTCGGCGGCAGGCTCGCATCGTTGGTATCGCCCATCATGATTTCGGCGACGCGGCGCGCGGCGGCACGCCCGGTGAAGGGGGGGCGTCCGAACACGCCAACGCGCTCGCCGCCGCGGGCCAGCAGCTCGGCCAGCGCGAGCGCCAGCACCACCGACCGGCTTTCCTTGGTGACCTTGGCGAGCGAGGAGCGGAACCGCATCGAGGGCGAGAGATCGGCCCACAGCCAGACGGTATGGGCGGCCTCCCATTCGCGCTCGCGCACGAATAGATGGTCGGAGCTTGCCGAGCGGCGCCAATCGATGCCGGTGCGCGCGTCATTCTGATCGAAATGGCGGAACTGCCAGAAGGTTTCGCCCGGACCCGCGCGGCGTCTGCCGTGCGTGCCGTGGGCGACGGTGTGGGCCACGCGCTGCGACTCGATGAGGAGCGCAGGCATACGGGCCGCCAACCCATGGGCTTCGGCTTCCTCGCCCAAAAAAGGCTGAAGCGTTTTCTCCCGCGCGGCGGCCAAGCTCACATCACCCCAGCGGCTCGACCAGCCTCGCCACCATGTGGCTCATGTCCACGCCCTCGGCGCGAGCGGCGAAGGTGAGCGCCATGCGGTGCTTGAGCACCGGCTCGGCCAGCTCGATGACGTCGTCGACGGACGGGGCCAGCCGGCCTTCGATCATGGCCTTGGCGCGGACCGCAAGCATCAGCGCTTGGCTCGCGCGCGGGCCGGGGCCCCAGGCGATCATGTCGTCAAGTTCCTGATCGATGCCGGTGCCCGGCCGGGCCGAGCGCACCAGCTTGAGAATGGCATCCACCACCTGATCGCCGACCGGCAATTGACGCACCAGACGCTGCGCCACCATCAACTCCTCGGCGGAGAGAATGGTCTTGAGCGTGCGCTCCTCGACACCGGTGGTGGCGAACAGCATGCGGCGCTCGGCGTCGGCGTCGGGATAGGACACGTCGATCTGCAACAGGAAGCGGTCGAGCTGAGCTTCGGGCAGCGGGTAGGTGCCTTCCTGCTCGAGCGGGTTCTGCGTGGCGAGCACGTGGAAGGGGCGCGGCACGTCGTGGCGCGTGCCGGCCACGGTGACATGATGCTCCTGCATCGCCTGAAGCAGGGCCGATTGGGTCTTGGGGCTCGCGCGGTTGATCTCGTCGGCCATCAGCAGCTGGGTGAAGATCGGGCCTTTGACGAAACGGAAGCCGCGCCGGCCGGCCGTCGATTCCTCCAGCACCTCGGAGCCCACGATGTCGGACGGCATCAGGTCGGGGGTGAACTGGATGCGCTTGTTCTCGAGGCCAAGCACGGTGCCAAGGGTCTCGACCAGGCTGGTCTTGGCGAGGCCCGGCACGCCGATCAGCAGGGCATGGCCGCCGGACAGCACCGTAATCAGCGCCAGGTCGATGACGCGCTCTTGGCCGAAAATGACGGAGGACGTGGTGTCTCGTACTTTTTTGATCTTCTCGCCAACCTCCTCGATACGATCGACGAGTTGGGTCTCGGTGTGGGCAAGTGTTGTCATGGCTTCAGTTTGGCTCGATCCTGGTCAATGGGAACTATAGGGCCAAAGGCCTCGGAAGGTAGAAACACTTTGGACGGCAATTGAGTCACAATCCTGTGGGTCTGGGCTCCTCAGCGAGCGCTTGCCGGCCAAGCGACGGAAGCGGTCAGAAGAGAGATAGGCATGCCTGCCCGGAACAAAAGAGACGCTGTGGTAGCACCGGAAAAGGGCGGCGGCAAACGGCCTTCGGCACCATTGCCAAAGCTTAATCTTTGCGGGGATATCGGCCTCAAGATCGGCCGCGACGGGACCTGGTACTACCAGGGCGGGCCGATCGGCAGGAAGGGGCTGGTCAAGCTGTTCGCCTCGGTGCTGCGGCTCGAGGACGACGGCAGCTACTACCTGGTGACGCCGGTCGAGAAAGTGCCGATCGCGGTCGAGGCTATGCCCTTCGTCGCGGTGGAGATGGTGCGGGAGGGCCGCGGAGAAAGCCAGGACCTGTCCTTTCGCAGCAATGTGGACGATGTGGTGACGGCCGGCCCCGATCATCCGCTCGGCTTCGAGCCTGAACCGCAAGGCTTCACTCCGTTCGTGTTGGTGCGCGGCGGCTTGAAGGCGCGGCTCGCTCGCCCGGTCTATTACGAGCTTGCGGCGTTGGCGACCGAGCGTGCCGGAGGAGAAGGCCTGGGCGTGTGGAGCGGTGGACAGTTCTTTCCGTTTCCGCCTGGCGATGGCGGCGATTGAGCGGGCGGCTGGCCCCTCGCTTTGTCGGGCCAGCGCCGCTATGGTGCGGGCGCGTCTCCCGGAATGAGGTCGTTGCCATTCGATGTTGCGCATCGCGCTTATCGACATCCTGCTGTTCTCGCTGCCCTTTCTGATCTACGGGACCTATATGATCTCGGTCAGAGGCGTGGCTCCGGCGAGCCTGTGGCAGGGTGCGCCGATCTTCTGGCTGCTGGCGGCGGGATGCGGGCTTCTGCTGGTGGTCATGGCGACACTGATCCAGTTTTCAGGCGGCCAGCCCGGCGGCACCTATCATCCGCCGACGCTCGAGAATGGCGTCATCAAGCCTGGCGGGATCGATTGACGGCGGGGTCGCATGGCCGAGCACGCACGAACGCGCATCCCTGCGCCTCCATCTCTTAAAGACGCCGAGTGGCTGAAGCGGCCCGAGACTGCCTGCGTGTTCGCCGCGCTCGCGGCCCCGGGGGTGGAGACGCGGGCGGTCGGCGGGGCGGTGCGCGAATACTTTGCTCGGTCTCAAGGTGACCGAGATCGACCTCGCGACCACGGCGCTGCCCGAGCAGGTGATGACGCTGGCGCGCAAAGCGGGCCTCAAGGCCGTGCCCACCGGGATCGAGCACGGCACCGTCACGGTGATTGCCGACGGCGTGCCGTTCGAGGTGACGACGCTGCGTCGCGATGTCGAGACGTTCGGGCGGCACGCCACCATCGCCTTCACCGATAATTGGGAGGAGGATGCGCGCCGGCGCGACTTTACGATCAACGCGCTTTATGCCGGAAGCGACGGCACGGTGTTCGACCCGCTGTCAGGTTATGCCGATCTGGTCGCGGGGCGGGTGCGCTTTATCGGCGATGCCGAGGCGCGCATCAAAGAAGACTATCTGCGCATCCTGCGCTTCTTCCGCTTCAACGCCTATTACGGCAAGGGGCCGCTCGATCCGGACGGGCTTCAGGCGGCAGTCAAGCTGCGCGGCGGCATGGAGCAGCTCTCGGCGGAACGCGTCGCGCGCCGAGCTCCGGCGGCTGCTGGTGGCACCGCAAGCCATGCGGGCCATCGACGCGTTGTTCGATTACGGGCTCCTATCCGGCTTGCTCGGCAGCGTGCCGCGGCTTGAGCGGCTCAACAGAGTGATCGCGCTCGAGGAAGCGCTCGGCCTCGTCCCTGACGCCATGGTGAGACTGGCCGCTCTTGCAGTGTTCGTGGCGGAGGACGCCGAGCGCCTTGCCGCGCGCTTGCGCCTGTCCAACGCCGAGCAAGCGGTGCTCGCGCTCGGCGCGACGGAGCACGCCGAAACTGGACTGCCGGACGAGGAAGCGGCTAAGCGCAGGCTCTACCGGCTCGGAGCCGGCGCCTTTGCCGCCGATGCGCTGATCGCCTGGGCCGATTCCGCCGCAGCCGCCGACGATCAAAGCTGGCGCGACGTGGTGACTCTCCCCGGTCGCTGGCAGGCGCCGTCTTTTCCGCTGCGCGGCTCCGACATCATGCCGCTCGGCGATCTCGAAGGACCGGAGATCGGCGCCATGTTGCGGCGGCTCGAAGCGGAATGGGTGGCCGGGGGCTTCGCCCTGTCGCGCGAGGATCTGCTCGCGCGCGCGGCTTCGCTCAGCCGAAAATCACCCAAGCCAGACCGATAAGGGTCGCCGCGAAGGCAAGGACGACCGGCACCAGTGCGATCTCGATCAACACGTCGCGGCCGATCTCGGTCCCCGTCGCGAGACCGACCTTGCTGGTCAGGAACTCGCGCACGCTGGTGTTCCTGGTCGGCCAGCGCGGGTCGGCCACGCTGAACGAAGCCAGCAACAGGAACAGCGTGAAGAAGATCGCGAAGAACAGCGTCACGATGGTGAGGTCGATATCGACCCCGCCGCTGCCGGCAAAAGCGAGCCAGGTCACGGCGAGGAACCAGAGCACGGCGGCGAGGGCGATTTTTACGACGATCGGGTGAACACCCGCTTCGCGGGTTCGCTACTGTCGCCAACCTGTTTCGGAGTTTGATGCGGCATGGTGGCCTCCATCAGATGCAGCCCCGCGTCAGCCGAACTTACCCAATCACATGGCGGCGGGAGGCCCCTGACGGGAGAGGGGCTTATCGACGCGGTCAGGCGAGACGCTCGATCAGCGCGGTTGCCGCGGCCGGTGCTCTGAGCTTGCCCTCGTGGATGAAGTAGATGAACACGTCGCGCGGCTTGGCGTCGGGGCTATGCGTGGCGTCGACGAGCGGAAGATCTTCCGGCACGCTGCCCTTGGCCCACAGCTTGGCACGCTCCGCCCAAGCGTCGAGCTCCTTAGGCTGGTAAGCCGCTTCGAGCGTATCGTCGCCCCGTTGCAGCCGCGCATAGATGACATCGCCGGTCAGGTCGGCGATGTTCGGCCAACTCTCGGCGTCGGTGAACGAGGCGGTGACGCCTTTGTCGCGCAGAAGCTTGACGAAAGCCGCGTCGCCAAAGCTTTGATGCCGGGCCTCCACCACATGATTGAGTTTCAAACCGTCAAGCTCGTGCGGCAGATGGTCGAGGAACTTGGCGAAGTCGTCGCGATCGAATTGTTTGAACGGCGCGAATTGCCACAGCACCGGCCCGAGCTTGTCGCCCAGCTCGGCGAGGCCCGAACTCAGAAAGCGCGCGATGAAGCCGCCGGTCTCGGCCAGCACCTTCTGCTGGGTGACGAGGCGCGGGCCCTTTACCGAGAACACGAAGCCGTCCGGCGCCGAAGCGGCCCATTTGCGAAAGCTCGTCTTGCTTTGCAGCCGGTAATGGGTGGCGTTGATCTCGATGGTGGTGAGGTGGCTCGCGGCATAAGCGAGCTCGTCGGCCTGCTTCAGGCCCTTCGGATAGAACACGCCACGCCACGGCGCATAGATCCAGCCGCCGATGCCGACGCGAATGCGTCCCGATGCTTTGCTTGGTGCCATCGCCGAGAGAGTGCCTGAGGACCCGCTCGGGTCAAAAAGATTCTTGGTCAGCCGCCGACCGCCGTGGCTCCAGCCTGGAACAAGGATTGCCAGCCGAGTCCGGACGCGAACAGCGCGCTAAGTTGGATCAGAATTGGCTTGTCGGGATCGAAGGCGTTTTTGTAGACCGCCGGCAAGATCACGATCGCAATCAGCAGGGCGAAGCCGGTCGCGGCGGCGATGCCCGAGAGATCGAGTGCGAAGCTTTTCGTCTCGATATAGTTGCGGAGCAGCGGGTCGGCCAAGACCCCTAACGTCACCGCCCCGTATTGCGGCAGGACCGCCGCGTGCTTCGCCGTCGGCGCGGCGATTCGCTTCTTGGCGGAAGCAGCGGGACCTCGCGCGGGCCTTACAGTCCCCGTCGGCGCGTTGAGATCGAAATAGCGGACGACTCCGTCGAGCATGGTCGTGCCCTCCCTGCACATCAAATTAGCCCATCCAATGGAGATTGCAACTTATACGGGAGTTGGCAGGGCGGAGGCTTGCGCGAAAAGAGAGAGCCGCGCCTGGGAGGGCGCGGCTCAATACGCAGGGGGACTTGATACGCAGGGACGCAAAAGACGCTACGCGACGAACGCTTACGAACGCGACATCCTAGTACCTACGCTACACTCTAGAAGTCCATGTCGCCCATGCCGCCGCCGGGAGGCATGGCCGGAGCCTTCTTCTTCGGCTTCTCGGCCACCATCGCCTCGGTGGTGATGAGCAGGCCGGCCACCGAGGCCGCGCCCTGCAAAGCGTTGCGCACCACCTTGGCCGGGTCGATCACGCCTTGCTTGACGAGGTCGCCATATTCGCCGGTCGCGGCGTTGAAGCCGAAGGCATAGGTGTCCTTGTCGGTGATCTTGCCGACGACCACGGCACCGTCCTCGCCGGCGTTCTCGGCGATCTGCCGGGCCGGGGCCTGAAGCGCGCGGCGTACGATGTTCACGCCGACCTTCTGGTCCTCGTTGGCGGTGTTGAGCCTGTCGAGCGCCTTGACGCTACGAATGAGCGCCACGCCGCCGCCGGGCAGAATGCCTTCCTCGACCGCAGCGCGGGTCGCGTTCAAGGCATCGTCGACGCGATCCTTGCGCTCCTTCACCTCGATCTCGGTCGAGCCGCCGACCTTGATCACGGCGACGCCGCCGGCGAGCTTGGCCAGCCGCTCCTGCAGCTTCTCCTTGTCGTAGTCGGAGGTGGTGTCCTCGATCTGCTGGCGGATCTGCGCGACGCGCGCCTCGATGTCGGTCTTCTTGCCGGCACCGGCGACGATGGTGGTGTCGTCCTTGGTAATGACCACCTTCTTGGCGCGGCCGAGCATGTCGAGCGCGACATTCTCCAGCTTGATGCCGAGATCCTCGGAGATCACCTGGCCGCCGGTCAGCACGGCAATGTCTTGCAGCATGGCCTTGCGCCGATCGCCGAAGCCCGGCGCCTTGACCGCTGCGACCTTGAGCCCGCCGCGAAGCTTGTTGACCACCAGCGTGGCAAGCGCCTCGCCCTCGACATCCTCGGCGATCACCAGCAGCGGCTTGCCCGACTGCACCACGGCCTCAAGCAGCGGCAGGATGGATTGCAGATTGGAGAGCTTCTTCTCGTAGATGAGAATGTAGGGGCTCTCCAGCTCGACGCGCATCTTGTCGGCGTCGGTGATGAAGTAAGGAGAGATGTAGCCGCGGTCGAACTGCATGCCTTCGACCACGTCGAGCTCGGTCTCGAGCGCCTTGGCCTCCTCGACCGTGATCACGCCCTCGTTGCCGACCTTCTGCATGGCCTTGGCAATCATCTCGCCGATTTCCTGGTCGCCGTTGGCGGAGATGGTGCCGACCTGGGCGATCTCCTCGCTCGAGGTGACCTTCTTGGCCTTGGACTTGAGCTCGTTGATGACGGCGGCGACGGCGAGATCGACGCCGCGCTTCAGGTCCATGGGATTGGCGCCGGCGGCGACCGACTTGGCGCCTTCCTTGACGATGGCCTGGGCGAGCAGGGTGGCGGTGGTGGTGCCGTCGCCGGCGGTGTCGGAGGTCCTAGAGGCGACCTCGCGCACCATCTGCGCGCCCATGTTCTCGAACTTATCCTCGAGCTCGATCTCCTTCGCCACGGTCACGCCGTCCTTGGTGATGCGCGGCGCGCCGAACGACTTGTCGAGCACGACGTTGCGGCCCTTCGGCCCGAGTGTGACCTTGACCGCATTGGCCAAGACGTCGACGCCGTGCAGCATGCGCTCACGGGCCTCTTGCCCAAATTTCACTTCCTTGGCAGACATGTTTTTCTCTCCGTTAAACTCCTCGTCCTGCGGAGCGAGCGGCGCTCGCGTCTCAACGGACGAGTGCGAATTCGTTGACCTCAGCCTGCGAGACGGCTGCGTTGCGCAGCCTCCTCAGGATGAGGGCGTTGTGCTTTTACGCCGCTTTCTTCTTCTTGGCGGCGACGCCTTCCAGCACGCCGAGAACGTCGCTCTCCTTCATGATGAGCAGGTCCTCGCCGTCGATCTTGACCTCGGTGCCGGACCATTTGCCGAACAGCACGCGGTCGCCCGCCTTCACGTCGAGCGGCTGGACTTGGCCCTTCTCGTCGCGGGCGCCGGGGCCCACGGCGACGATCTCGCCCTGCTGCGGCTTCTCCTTGGCGGTATCGGGAATGATGATGCCGCCTCGGGTGCGCTCATCTTCCTCGATCCGGCGCACGACGACGCGGTCATGCAAGGGACGAAACTTCATGTTGGCTCCTCCTCCAGGCAATTTGATTGGTTGGGTGTTCGCGGCGCGGCATACCCGCACGCTATGTAGATTCGGCTTTTAGCACTTTCAAGGACAGAGTGCCAAGGCCGCTAGCAATTCGCCACGCCTGCTGCCAAGCCGCTGATTCAATTCGGAAAATACTCTAGACGCAACCCGACTCTGCGGTTATCACTTATAAAACTGAAAAACACTGATGAGCAGGGCCAAAACGATATGGACGCTGCCTTCCTTCGCCAGATCGAGGGCTTCTCGCTGACCACGGCGGAAATCCTCTATCGCCTGCCGGATCATCCGCGGCTGTTGCAGAGCTATATCTGGCAGGACTACGACCTCGCGCCGCGCTTCCCCAAGCTCACCGACTTCCTCGATTTCTGGCACGCCAATCTCGACGGCGCGCTCTACCGCATTCGCGTGGCGCATCGGCGGCTGATCTCGACGGCCGAGTTCAACTTCATCGAGGGCGAGCTCAGGCTGCATTGAGCCCGAAGGGATGCTACCTTAGCGGCCTTCAAGGGAGGCGCTGATGTGGCGGTGGCTGACGGTTTTCCTGTTCGGCGGGGTGCTCGGCGCCGCCTTCGGCGTAGCGCTCGGCTTCTTCCTGTTCCCCTTCGTATTTCCCCCGCCCGAAGCGAAAGAACAACTGACCCAGGCCGAGGCGGGCAAGCGCGTCGCCAAAGGCGAGTTCATCCACGCCAATCCGAGCGACCCGATCCATTACGGCAAGGGTAGCGTGAGCGTGCATGAGACCGTGGTGTTCCTCAACGAGGACTTCGAAGTCGGGCCGGGTCCCGCCTTCCATGTCTATCTCGTGCCGACCGCCAATGTGCGGGATGCGGGCCAGGTGACCGGCACGATGTTCGTCGATCTCGGCCAACTGCGCGCGTTCAAGGGCAGTCAGAAATATCCGATCCCGGCCGGAGTCGATCTCACCAAATTTCCGAGCGTGGTGATCTGGTGCCAGCAATTCTCGGTGCTGATCTCGCCGGCCGATCTGACCTTCGAGCCGAGTTCCTAACCGCTCACTGCGTCGCGCGGCCGTGCTCGTCGAAGGTGTGCTCGGGCTCGTGTCCGAACTCGTAGATATGCGCCTGCTCGCGGTCGAGCACCGGCTTCAGCGAGCGGAACGCCTTCGGATAGAGATAGAACGGCACGCGCGGGAACAGGTGATGGATCAGGTGGAAGTTCTGGAACATGTAGAGCCAGTTCACGATCGGCTCCATGATCTTGCCCTTCACCCAGAACACGTTGGTGTCGCGATAGCGCTCATGCACTTCATGCGGCGCGTGGGTGAGGTAGGCGAAGAAATAGATGATCAGCGCCGAGGCGAGGATGTGCGGGAAGATCCACAGCATCAACACCTCGCGCCAATAGCCGATCACCGATAGCCAGAGCGCGGCGCCGTAGTAGATCGCGTGCATCGCCACGATGTGCAGCGTGAGCGGCCGCATGCCGGGGATGTGGGCATGGAAGGCGATGTGCTTCCAGAAATACTGGTGGTACCAGAACACGATGGTGAGGCAGCGCCATAGCACCTTGAACGGGCCCTGCACGGCGACCCAATGGTCCGGATCGATCTCCTCGTTATTGGTGTCGCGGTGATGGGCGAGATGCATGTAGCGGAAGGCTTTGTACTCGTGCAGCAGCAGCGTGCCGCACACATAGCCGACGAGATGATTGATCCAGAGATAGCGCGACTCCTTGCCGGCGATATTGCCGTGGCAGGCCTCGTGCAACGGCGTCTGATCGGCGTAGAGGATCAGCGTGTTGAGGATGAGCCCGAGCCAGAGCGGAATGATCCCCACCGTCGCCGAATAGGTGACGAGCGTGAAGGCGGCGACGATGCCGGCGGCGAGCAGCACGGTGGGCCAGGCCACCATGCCCTGATAGGGCTTCACCAGAGTCAGCGCCTGCCGGTCGGCAGGAGCATTGGGGGCGTCGCGCGGCCGCTCGATTTCGGGGCCTACGGCGGTAGCAAAGCTCATGGTCCAAGAGTCCTTCTTCAGTCCCCTTAAATCGGCGGTTACCCGGCTCGGAAAAGTCTGGGCCGGCGCTCTCAATTGGACTCATCCCGGAACGATACAATTTTGCGCCGCGTCGCTGCCTCATTCAAGACACAATGCGAACGCGAAGCGGCACCGTTTGCCGCAGGGGTAAACGACTCGTCAAAAAGTTTAGGGTTTCTAAGAGTTTACGCGGTCGCGGCGGATTGGCGCGGAGTCGGCAGCGGGGCCCGTACACGGGGGCGCAAACAACGAAGCCTGCCGCCCGGCACGCGGCCGGTCCGGCAGGCTAGAGAGAATCACTTCGCCGCGTCAGCTACTGACAGAAATAGGGCAGGCCGTCATAGCCCCGGAAATAGCCGGTGCGCGCATTGAAGCTGCGGTAGCGCTGGGCGCAATAGGTGTACCACTCGGGCGTCCAGGGCGGCGGTCCGTAAGCGGGAGCGTAACCGGCCGGTTCATAGTCGTCGTAGTCGGGCTCCACATAGACCTCGCGCGGCGTAAGCGCGCTGCCGACGATGGCGCCGATGCCGAAGCCGAGCAGGCCGGCACCCCAGTTACTGCCGCCGTGACCGTGGCCGTAATAATAGCGGCCGGCCTCGGCCGGAGCCGGCAGGGTGAGCGCGGCTGCGCCGATCAGCGCCGCGGCGGCGATGGCTTTCAATGTTCCATTGGTCATTGGTCGTGTGTCCGCGTTCGTTGGTGTGATGCCCGCGCAGTGCCCCTAGCGGGCGGGAGGTTCCCCAGGGATGGGATGACCGAAGTAAGCACTCGATTTTAGGCAAAATAGAGCCGCCACAATGAATCGCCGGTTAAGCGATTGCGGCGCGACGGGGGCAACGGAATCTCGGCAATAAAAAACCGCCGGGCCAAGGCCCGGCGGTCTCAATCAGTTGGCTTGCGCGCTGGGTTAGGCGAGCTGAACGTTGGCGGCCTGCTTGCCGCGGCCGCGGCGATCGTCCTCGATCTCGAAGGAGACCTTGTCGCCCTCGTTGAGAGCGGGCACGCCCGACCGCTCGAGAGCGGAGGCGTGTACGAAGACGTCCTTGCCGCCGTCCTCCGGCTGGATGAAGCCAAAGCCGCGCGCATGATTGAAGAATTTCACTGTGCCGTTAACACGAGCCATGGGGGAATTCCTTTCCCGTAAAAGTTTCACACAAACGGGCCATGGGCCCCCCAAAGGGTGGTCCTTCGGCGTCTTGAGATGTCAGGAAAGGGTCGTGCTCTTTTGAGGCGCGATAAGTCACTTGCCGTCGTCCAAGTCCGCGCCCAAAGCCTTGGGCGCCCGGTGCCGGCAAACATGAGCGATAGCGCCTTGTTTGGCAAGCCCGAAGTGGCCCCCAAACCATCACAAAAAGCGTCGGATTCTAAACCGCAGATGAACGGCTGCCTCAGGGTGGGTTCAGCCGCGAAGCCCCAGAATTTGAACCTATTGGCGCGGTGCCGCGTCGAAGGGGTTCGGAGGCTCGCAACATGTGGAAGATCGCGGTGGTCCTGGTGCTGACGGCTCTCGCCATTCTGGCGGCGCGGCTCGTTTATGACGCCCCGATGACCCAATCCCGCGTCGGCGCGCTTACCGGCACCGCAATCTCGGCCCCCCTCGCGCCCCCGCTGATGTATGCCGGGATCCGCGGCTAGGGGCTAAGGCCAGCGCACCAGCGGCGGCAGGGAGGACAGGATCGCCTCGACATTGCCGCCGGTCTTGAGACCGAACAGGGTGCCGCGGTCGTACAGCAGATTGAACTCGACATAGCGCCCGCGGCGCATGAGCTGTTCCTCGCGGTCGGCCTCGGTCCAGGGCAGGGCGATGTTGTTGCGGACGATCTGCGGATAGACGCCGAGGAAGGCGCGGCCGACTTTCTGGGTGAAGTCGAAATCGGCCTTCCAGTCGCCGCTGTCGAGATAGTCGTAGAAGATGCCGCCGATGCCGCGCATCTCGCCCCGATGCGGCAGATAGAAATACTCGTCGCACCATTGCTTGAAGCGGTCGTAGTCGGCCGATGTCGCGCCGGCGCAGGCCGCCTTCATCGCCGCGTGGAACAGCAGCGAGTCTTGGTCCTCTTGGGTGCGGCGGCGCATCAGCACCGGCGTGAGGTCGCCGCCGCCGCCGAACCAGCCTTTCGACGTCACCACCATGCGCGTGTTCATATGCGCGGTCGGCGCGTTCGGATTGACCGGGTGGGCAATGAACGAGATGCCGCTCGCCCAGAAGCGCGGGTCCTGGTCGGCGCCGGGGATCGCTTTCGCGAATTCAGGGGCGAAAGTGCCGTGCACGGTCGAGATGTGGCAGCCCGCCTTCTCGAATACGCGCCCGGCCAGCATCGCCATGACGCCGCCGCCGCCGTCGCTGCCGTCAGGCTCGGCGCGCGTCCACGGCGTTGTCACGAAGCGGCCGGGAGCTTTGCCGTCGCAGCCGGGAAGGCCTTCGGCCTCGTCCTCGACCGCCTCGAGCGCGGCGCAGAGCTCGTCGCGCAGATGCTCGAACCACAGCCGAACCCGCTCCTTCCGCGCCGGGCTGAAGGTGTCTGACAGATGTGGCTCGTTCGACGCTGACTGGTCCATCGCCCATGGCCTTACGGCTCGGCACGCTCAAAGGTCAATGGCATCGCCACGGCATATGCCTCGACGCCTTGACTGCCGGGCGTTCTGCGCCAATTTGCCCAAGTTGCGGCTACTGGACAACCATAAGCCCTGATGCAAGAAACCACGATCAAGAAGGCCGGGTCACGGCACCAGGAGAGGCAACCTCCAAGGGCGCGTTGGTTGTGGGATGGGACCGAAGGCCGGGCTTGGGCTTTGTCTCGGGCGCTCGTCCGTTATTGATATGAAGGCTTCAGTCGCGAGCCCTTTTCCGAAGTTTTGACCCAAGGAGCCTCCGGCCGGTGGCTGATCACGAAACCCCGTTAGATTCCTCCCTCGTCGGCGACGATGAGCCGAGCCGTCGCGATATCCTGCTGATCGCGGCCGGCGGGTTTGCCGCCATCGGCAGCGCCGCGGCGCTGTGGCCGCTGCTCGACCAGATGAACCCCGACGCCTCGACGCTGTCGATGGCCACCACCGAGATCGATATCTCCCATGTCGAGACCGGCCAGGCGATCACCGTGATGTGGCGCGGCAAGCCGATCTTCATTCGCCACCGCACCGAGCAGGAGATGGCCAAGGCCAAGGAGTTTGCCGTCGACGAGCTGCCCGATCCGCTGGCGCGCAACGCCAATCTGCCCGAAGACGCGTTGGCGAGCGACGATAACCGCGCGGCGAAGGACCGCGAGCCGTGGCTGGTGATGATCGGCATCTGCACCCATCTCGGCTGCATCCCGAAGGGACAAGCGGTCGGCGACTATAAGGGCGAGTTCGGCGGCTGGTTCTGCCCGTGTCACGGCTCGCAATACGACACCGCCGGCCGGGTGCGCATCGGGCCGGCGCCGCAGAACCTGGCGATCCCGCCCTACGATTTCACGTCCGACACCAAGATCAAGATCGGATAGAGCAGCTCGATGGCGCATCCCTCCAATTACCAACCGAGCAGCGGTTTTGCGGCCTGGCTCGATGCCAGGCTGCCCATCCCGCGTCTGGTGCACGACCAGTTCATGGCCTACCCGACGCCGCGCAATCTCAATTATTGGTGGACCTTCGGCGGCATCCTCACCTTCATGCTGGCGGCGCAGATCGCCACCGGCATCGTGCTCGCCATGCACTATGTGCCGACCGAGGACGGCGCCTTCGAGTCGGTCGAGAGGATCATGCGCGACGTGAATTGGGGGTGGCTGCTGCGCTACTCGCACGCGGTCGGCGCCTCGATGTTTTTCGTCGCCGTCTATATCCACACGTTCCGCGGCCTCTATTACGGCTCCTACAAGGCGCCGCGCGAGGTGATTTGGATCCTGGGCGTGCTGATCCTGCTGTTGATGATCGCCACCGCCTTTATGGGCTACTCGCTGGTATGGGGGCAGATGAGCTTTTGGGCGGTCACCGTGATCACCAATCTGTTCTCATCGCTCGATGCGGTCATCCCCGGGCTCGGCACGAAGCTGGTGGAATGGATCTGGGGCGGCTTCGCGGTCGGCGGGCCGACGCTGAACCGGCTCTACTCCCTGCACTATTTGTTCCCGTTCGTGATCGCCGGCGTGGTGCTGCTGCATATCTGGGCGCTGCATATTCCCGGCAACAACAATCCCGCCGGCATCGAGGTGAGGAGCGCCCGCGACGTCGTGCCGTTCCATCCCTACTACACCATCAAGGACGGCTTCGCGCTGCTCGCCTTCATTTTGGTGTTCGCCGGCATGGTGTTCTATGCGCCGAATTTTCTCGGCCACCCCGACAACTACATTCCGGCCAATCCGCTGCAGACGCCGCCGCATATCGTGCCCGAGTGGTACTTCCTGCCGTTCTACGCGATCCTGCGGGCGATCCCGAACAAGCTGTTCGGCGTCATCGCGCTCCTGTCCTCGATTTCGATTCTGTTCTTCGTGCCGTGGCTCGACACCTCGAAAGTGCGATCGACCAGCTACCGGCCGATCTACAAATGGTTCTTCTGGCTGTTCGTGATCACCTGTCTCGCGCTCGGCTATCTCGGCTCGCAGCAGCCTGAAGGTCTGTATCTCGTGCTTGGGCGGATCTTCACTCTGTACTATTTCGCGTTCTTTCTGGTGGTCATGCCGGTGGTCGGCTTGATCGAGCGGCCGCGCCGGTTGCCGGGCAGCATCACCGAGTCGGTGCTCGGACCGGAGCAGACCAGGGCGCCGCCGGCGGCGCCGTCCCACCGGCGAACGCCGGCCGAGGTCGGCTGATGAAGTCCGCCATCGTGTTTTTCGCCGCGGCCCTGGCGCTGCCTTTCGCGCTGGCCGGGGCAAGCTTCGCCGAGGAGCCGTCCCCGGCGGACGGCAATCATGCGCCGGAGATCGCGCATCAAGGCTGGAGCTTTACCGCGCCGTTCGGCTCGTTCGACAACGCCCAGCTCCAGCGCGGCTTCCAGGTCTACCGCGACGTGTGCGCCAGCTGCCACTCGATGAAGCTGATGTATTACCGCAATCTCGGCGAGCCGGGCGGACCCGAGTTCTCGCCCAAGGCGGTTGAGGTGCTCGCCTCGCAAGCTCAAGTCTCCGATGGACCGAACGACAAGGGCGAGATGTTCCAGCGGCCGGCCCGGCCGTCCGACCGCTTCCGCATCCCGTTCGCCAACGATCAATTGGCGCGCAATTTCAATAACGGCGCGCTGCCGCCCGACCTGTCGGTGATCGCCAAGGCGCGGGAAGGCGGACCCGACTATCTCTACGCATTGCTGACCGGCTACCAAGAGGCGCCGCCAGGCTTCGACCTCGCGCCGGGCATGTATTACAACACCGCCTTTCCCGGCCATCAGATCGCCATGCCGCCGCCTCTGGCCGACGGCGTGGTCGCCTATACCGACGGCACCAAGCCCACGGTCGACAACTATGCCAGGGACGTGTCGGCTTATCTGATGTGGGCGGCCGAGCCCAAGCTCGAGGAGCGCCACAAGCTCGGCACGCGGGTGATGGTCTTCCTGATCGTGTTCCTGGTGATCATGTATCTCGCCAAGCGCGCGGTGTGGGCCGGGCTCCATCGTCGCGACGCGAGCCGCGCCACCTAGGGGCTTCCCGGCACGATAGGGTATAAGGAGCGCCATGAAGCGCGCGTTGCTTGCTCTCGCTCTTATGTTTGGTCTATCCGCCGCCTTTGCCGGCGACGAGGCGCCGCCGCCGCGCGACATGGTGGTGCTCACGGTCAGCGGCCTGATCGGCAAGACCAATCGCGGGCCGTTCGATCCCAAGCGCGACTCCATGCTGGGCGCGCAGAAGGCCGATTTCAAAAACGCGTTCGCGTTCGATCGCGCGACGCTGCTGTCGCTGCCGCAAGGCACAGTGACGGTCACCACCAATGAGCTCGAGACGCCCGTCACGTTTTCCGGCCCGTTGCTCGGAGAGGTGCTTGGCTATTTGGAGGCGGCGCAGGTCAGAACCAGTTTCGTCGCGCTCAACGGCTATACCGGCTGGCTCGACCCGGACGACATCAAGTCGTCAGACTGGATCCTGGCGCTCGAAGCGGACGGCAAGCCGCTCGGCCTCGGCCAGCAGGGGCCGATCTGGATGCTCAACACGCGCAGCCCCGATTTCAAGCCGAACGACGAGCACCATGCCCATTGGGTCTACGCCGTGTTCTACATCAAGGTTGGCGAGTGACGCTGTGAGGGGGACATGACCAAAGCAGTGCTGGGGATCCTTGGCGGCTCGGGCCTGTACGACCTGCCGGGCCTCCAGAATGTGCGCGAGGAGCTCATCCATAGCCCATGGGGCGCGGCGTCAGCTCCGCTCAGGATCGGCGACATCGACGGTCTCCCCATCGTATTTCTGTCGCGCCACGACAAGGGTCATCGCCTGTCGCCGACCGACATCAACTATCGCGCCAATATCGATGTGCTGAAGCGGGCAGGGGTCACCGACCTCGTCTCGCTGTCGGCCTGCGGCTCGTTCAAGGAGGATCTGCCGCCCGGGACCTTCGTGCTGGTCGATCAGTTCGTCGACCGCACTCACAACCGGGCGACCTCGTTCTTCGGCACGGGCTGCGTGGCGCATGTGTCGATGGCGCATCCGGTCTCCCCCCGCTTGCGCATTCATCTGACCCAGGCGGCGGAGGCCGAGGGCATCTCGTTCGCCCGGGAGGGCACCTATGTCTGCATCGAGGGCCCGCAATTCTCGACGCTGGCCGAGAGCCTCACCTATAAGGGCCTCGGCTATTCGGTGATCGGCATGACCAATCTGCCCGAGGCCAAGCTCGCGCGCGAAGCCGAGCTCTGTTACGCGACGGTCGCCATGGTCACCGATTTCGATTGCTGGCACCCCGACCATGACGCGGTGACGGTGCAGGACATCATCAAGGTGCTGATGGCCAATGCCGAGAAGGCAGCGCGGCTGGTGGCGCGGCTCGCGCGCGACTTCCCCCGTGAGCACGAGCCCTGTCCGATCGGCTCGGACCGGGCGCTCGACACGGCGATCATCACCGCGCCGGAGGCGCGTGATCCGGAGTTGCTCAAGAAGCTCGACGCGGTGGCCGGCCGCGTGCTGAAAGGCTGACGCGCTAGTCAGGCGGGCGGTGGCGGAAGCGCCGTTGGCGGGCCGCAATCGCCGCACAGTAGCGTGGCCCAGATATAGAGTACGGCGGCGCCCAGAATCAGCGATGCGACAACGAAGAGCACGAGTCTCCGGCCCCGCCGCGCCGCCTCCCGCGCTTTGATCCGATTGGCCTCCGCCGAGAAGCTTCGGTCGATTACGTTCATGCTCAGGATTCTCCATCCGAAGGTTAGACAATAGGGTTCGATTGCGCCGGAAGATGGACGCTTTTCGTCGTTCGTAACGACTCCGCGGCTTAGGGCTACGTTTTGCCGGCTACGGTGACGGCGGCGCCGGCAGCTCGGGCGTCGAGACGCCGATGAAATCGAGAATCCCGACCGTGACGCCACCGAGAATCGCGAAGATCACGGCGTATAGGATGGCGACGATGATCGCCGCCGGTATGGCCGCGATCGACCATTTGATCAGGATGGTGACGATGCGAAAGAATGGAACGTCAATGTCGCGAATGGTGACGATGTTCGAGCCGTCGGCCATAGAAATACCCCCTTCGGAATCTCGCGGCGCTTCGACTAGCCAGCCGCTTGCGGTTCGACTATAGGCTCAGGCCCCGAGCCCCTTGGCGCGGGCGAGATGCCCCCAATTGGAGGTCCTTCCATGAACTCGACTGCCGATTTCGATCTCAAGGACCTCGTGCGCACGATACCCGACTATCCCAAACCCGGCATCATGTTCCGCGACATCACCACGCTGCTCGGCCATGCCAACGGGTTCAGAGCGTGCGTCGAGCAACTGGCGCGGCCGTTCCTGGATCGCAGGGTGCAGTCGGTGGCGGGCATCGAGGCGCGCGGCTTCATCCTGGGCGGTGCGGTGGCGGACCGGCTGCGCTGCGGCTTCGTGCCGATCCGCAAGAAGGGCAAATTGCCGGCCAAGGCCATCGGCCAGGAATACGAGCTTGAATACGGCATCGATGTCATCGAGATGCATGAGGATGCCGTCGCCGCCCACGAGCCGGTGCTGCTGGTCGACGATCTGATCGCCACCGGCGGCACGGCTGAAGCCGCGGTCAAGCTGCTGCGCAAGCTCAAGGCCGAGGTGGTGGGTGCCACTTTCGTCATCGACCTGCCCGAGCTCGGCGGCTCGGCGCGGCTCGCCAAGCTCGGCGTGGAATGTCGCGCGCTGATGTCGTTCGAGGGCGATTAAGGCGGAAAACCCCCGTTTTCGTCGGGACGGTATCCCAGAGGTTACCAAAGTCCGTACGATTTCGAACAAACCCGGAAGCTGTTCTTCAACTTCGGCAATTAGGCTTCGACCAATCGGCGGCCTAACCAGCTGCGCGCGCCCATGAGCCGCGAGGTAGTCTATGTCGACGCAATATGAGGACGACCGGTTGCGCGCTCTGCGGGAGCTCCGCCTGCTGGACACGCCGCCGAGCGAAGCCTTCGATCGCATTACGCGCATGGCAAGCCGGCTGTTCGATCTGCCGATCTCCGCCATCTCGCTGACCGATAAGGATCGCCAATGGTTCAAGTCGCGGGTCGGCGTGGATGAGCACCAGCTTCCTCGCTACAAGGCGCCATGCGCCCAGGTCACCAGCACCCGCGACGTTGTCGTCCTGCCGGACATCTTGCAGGAGGAATTTTATCGGGACAGCGACTTGGCCAAAGCCGGGATGCGCTTCTACGCCGGGGCTCCGCTCATTACGCGCGAAGGGTTCGGGCTCGGCTCCATGTGCGTGGTCGGTCCCGAACCGAGGACCGTGACCGAGGGGGAGCTGACCGCGCTCAAGGACCTGGCGGCCATGGTGATGGCGCAGATCGAACTGCGCCACGCGTTCGGACGCATCGATCCGGCGAGTGGACTGCCCAATCGGAACCAGATGATCGAGGATCTGGAAGATCTCGCCCGCGATCATCCCGGTGAAGATCGCGTCGCCGTGGTGATCGATCTCGCCGACCGGCGTCAGCTGGTGGAAGCCCAGCGCGTGCTCGGGCCGTTCTTCGTGGACGATTTGATGAGGGTCGCCAAGGCGGCGATTCAGCCGTTTCTCAGCGCGGGCAGAGTACTCTATCACGTCGGCAAGACGGACTTTGCGACCGTGCTCAGTGAACCCGATGAGCACGCGCTGCACCGGACCTTGGCCATGATTCAATCGAGCCTTAGAGGTTTCGTCGAATCCAGCGGCGTCCCGGTTGCCATCGATGCGACCATGGGCATCGCGCCGTTCCGCCTGGGAGAGACGCCTGCGCTCGACGTGCTGCGCAAGGCCTATGGTGCGGCGCTAGACGCCCGCGAGGCTGAGCTCAGCGTCGAACTTCACTCGCCGCTGAAGGACAAAGAGCATCAGCGGCGGTTCAGCCTGTTGATCGGCATCCGCAAAGCGCTTGCCGCGCGGGGGCAGCTCAGTCTCGTCTACCAGCCGCGCATCGACGTAAAGACCGGCGCGTGCGTCAGCGCCGAGGCCCTGTTGCGCTGGCATCACCCGAGCCTCGGCAGCATCAGCCCGAGCGAGTTCATTCCTCTGGTCGAGCAGACCGCGTTGGCCCGCCCCGTCACCGATTTTGTGCTCGAAACCGCCCTTGCGCAGGCGGCGGCCTGGAAATCGGAAGGGTTCGAGTTTGGCATCTCGATCAACGTCTTTGCCGCCAATCTCGAGGAAGAGGATTTCGCCTGGCGCCTCCGCGAGGCGCTTGACCGTCATGGCGTGTCTCCGAGCATGGTCGAGCTCGAGTTCACCGAAGGCGCGCTGATCCGCCGCCGGGCGCGCGTGCTTGAGCAACTTATCGATATCAGAGCGATCGGCGTGACCTGCGCGATCGACGATTTCGGCACCGGCTACAGCAGCTTCGCCTACCTGCAGAACATCCCGGCCGATGTCATAAAAATCGACCGGTCCTTCATGGGCGGGCTCGAGCGGGAGCGGGACCAGACGCTGGTGAGGGCCATGATCACCATGTCGCATGAGCTCAACTACCGGGTCGTGGCCGAGGGCGTGGAAACGCAGGAAGCTTACGAGTTCCTGGCCCAGTCGGGCTGCGACGAGATCCAGGGCTATCTGATCTCCCGCCCGCTCTCGCCGTCGGGGTTCGGCAAGTGGCTTTCGGCCAAGTCGCGGTCCGGCGGCGAGGAGCGAGCCGCCTAGCCGGACGAAGCGGCAAGGACTCTCATTCATTGGGCGGCTGTGCTATGGCACGGCCATGAATATCGACGGCAAGCATTACCGCACCATCTGGCTCAATGACGACGGCAGTTCGGTCGAGATCATCGACCAGACCAAGCTGCCGCATCGCTTCGAGACCGTGACGCTCCGCACCCTCGACGACGCGGCGCGCGCCATTTCCAGCATGCAGGTGAGGGGGGCGCCGCTGATCGGGGCGACCGCCGCCTACGGCGTGGCGCTCGCGCTCCGGACCGACGCGTCGGACGAGGCGCTGGACCAGGCTTGCGCCGTTCTTGCGGCGACCCGGCCCACCGCCATCAATCTCCGCTGGGCGCTCGACGAGATGCAGAACGCGGTGCGCAATCAGCCGCGCGACAAGCGGGTCGCCGCCGCGTTCGCCAGAGCCGCCGAAATCTGCGACCAGGACGTCGAGACCAACCGCAAAATCGGCGAGCATGGGCTGGGGCTGATCCAGGCACACGCCGACAAGAAGGGCGGCGAGACGGTCAACATCCTCACCCATTGCAACGCCGGCTGGCTCGCTTGCGTCGATTGGGGCACGGCGCTCGCGCCGATCTACCGGGCGCATGACGAGGGCATCAAAGTCCATGTGTGGGTGGATGAAACGCGGCCGCGCAACCAGGGTGCCTCGCTCACCGCGTTCGAGCTGGGCGCGCACGGCGTGCCGCACACGCTGATCGCCGACAATGCCGGCGGCCATCTGATGCAGAAGAAGATGGTCGATCTCTGCATCGTCGGCACCGACCGCACCACCGCCTCCGGCGACGTCGCCAACAAGATCGGCACCTATTTGAAGGCGCTGGCCGCGCGCGACAATCATGTGCCGTTCTTCGTGGCGTTGCCCGGCACGACCATCGACTGGAGTTTGACCGACGGCGGCGCGATTCCCATCGAGGAGCGGGGCGGGGACGAAGTCACCCGCATGACGGGGCGCTTGCCGGACGGCAGCGTGGCGAGTGTCGAGATCGCGCCGCACGGGACGCAAGCCGCCAATTACGGCTTCGATGTCACCCCGGCGCGGCTCATTACCGGCTTCATCACCGAGCGCGGCGTGGCGCCGGCGACGCCGAATGCGCTCACCACGCTCTACCCCGAGCACCGCAAGGACCAAGCGGCCTGACCAGCCCGCAGGGGCAACGCCCGATGAGACCTGCCTTCACGCATTGCGCGCTGCATGTGTGCGACCTCGACCAGTCGATCGAATTCTATCGTGACTATTGCGGGCTCGAAATCGTCAAGGAGCACGGCGAGGGCGAGGGGCGGGTGGCCTGGCTCGCGACCCCGGGTGACGAGGAGAGCTTCGTTCTGGTGCTGCTCGGCGGCGGACCGGCGCGTAAGCAAGCCGAAGACGACATGACCCATTACGGCTTCGGCGTTGCGCGCCGCGAGGACATCGACGCCATCGCCGAGCGCGGACGCCGGGACGGCTGCCTGCATTGGGAGCCGCGCGATTACGCGCCGCCGACCGGTTATCTTTGCGCGGTCACGGATCCGACCGGCTATGTCATCGAGTTTTCTTACGGCCAGCCCCTAGGCCCGCATCAGGATTAGGTCGCGATGGACTATCAGGAGCTGCTCAAACTCGCGCTCAACTTCGCCACCGCCATCCTGCTCGGGGCGCTGATCGGCATCGAGCGCGAGAAACGCAAAGTCGAAGAGGAAAATGCCGGCGGCATCGCCGGCTTGCGCACCTTCACCCTGCTCGCGCTGTTCGGCGCGGCGTCGGGCTGGCTGGCGCATGAGACTTCATCGCCTTTGGTGCTGGCGGGGGGTCTGGCGATCGTCGGCGCCTTCGTGGTCGCGGGCTATGTGGTCGCGGCGCGAACCGACCCGGAGTCCACCGGCCTCACCACCGAGGTCGCGGCCGTGGTGGTATTCCTGCTCGGCGCCATGGTGATGCTCGGTTACCCCGAGCTGGCGATCGGCCTCGGCGTGGTTACCGCAGCGGTACTGGCCTATAAGCGGCCGCTGCACAGTTTCGTCGACAAGCTCGGCTGGGACGATGTCTATGCCGGCCTGACGCTGCTGATCGCGAGTTTCATCGCGCTGCCGCTGCTGCCCAACGAACCGATCGACCCGTGGGGCGCGCTCAATCCCTACACATTATGGCTGCTGGTGATTCTGATCTCGGCCCTGTCGCTGGTCGGCTACGTGCTGACGCGGCTGCTCGGGCCGTCGCGCGGCACCGCGCTCACCGGCTTGGCGGGCGGCCTGGTCTCCTCGACCGCGGTCACCTTGTCGTTCGCGCAAGAGGGTCGCGACCGGCCGAAGAAGTCGGCGGCGCTCGTCTGCGGCATCCTGCTTGCCTGGGCGGTGATGTTCGCGCGGGTCATCGTGCTGGTGGCGGTCGTGAACCGAACGTTGCTGCCGCATGTCCTGGCGCCGTTCCTGGTCATGGCATTGGTGGCCGGTGCGTTCGCAGCCTATCTCTATTATCGCGGCGGCGGCGCGGACGGCGCGGCCGGCAAGAAGGGCGTGAACGTGCAAAACCCGTTCAGCCTGTGGGCGGCGGCGAAGTTCGGGGCGCTGTTCGCCGTGGTGCTGCTCGCGGTCAAGATCGTGCAGGAGCATTTTCCCCCCAGCGGTCTCTACGCTGTGGCGGCCATCGCCGGTCTTACCGATGTCGACGCCATCACTTTGTCGATGTCGGAATTCGCCCAGAGCGGCGAAGCCCGCGTCGCGGTGATCGCCATCGTGATCGCCGCAGTGTCGAACACGCTCGTGAAATGCGCCATGGCGTTTGCGATCGCCGGCCGGGCGTTCGGCAGACCGCTGCTCGTTGCCACGATCGCGACGCTTGCCGCCGGCCTCGGCACAGCTTTCCTTCTGTAAAATCGAGCCTTGGTCTGTTCACATTGCGCCGGTAGCGTGACGACATGAAACACGCACCCATTCTTTTCGCTTTAGCACTGCTTTGGACGCAGCCCGCGGCCGCGGCCGAAGTCGAATATTTCGACGTCACCGCGGGCGACCATCCGCATGACGTGGCGCCCGCGCCGGACGGCACGGTGTGGTACACCGGCCAGCACGCCGGCGTGCTCGGGCGGCTCGATCCCAAAACGGGCAAGGTCGAGCGCATACCGCTCGGCGCGGGATCGTCGCCGCATGGCGTCATCGTCGGGCCCGACGGCGCGGCCTGGGTCACCGATAGCGGACTCAATGCCATCGTGCGGGTCGACCCCGAGAGCAAAGAGGTCAAGGCCTGGGCGCTCCCCAAGGACCGCGCCGGCGCCAATCTCAACACCGCCGCGTTCGACGGCAAGGGACGCATCTGGTTTACCGGCCAGGCCGGCATCTATGGCCGGCTCGATCCCGGCAGCGGGGCGATGACGGTGTGGGACGCGCCCAAGGGCAGGGGACCTTACGGCATCGACGCCACGCCTGATGGGGAGATCTACTACGTGTCGCTGGCCGGAAGCTTCCTCGGCAAGCCCGATCTCGACACCGGCGAGACCGTGGTGATCGAGCCCAAGACGGCGGCCGCCGGCACGCGGCGGGTGTGGTCCGACTCGAAGGGCCGGCTGTGGGTCAGCGAATGGAACGCCGGCAATCTCAGCGTCTACGATCCGGCGGCCAAGACCTGGCAGGTGTTCAAGCTGCCGGGCGAAGAGCCGCATGCTTATGCGGTGTTCGTCGACGACAAGGATAAAGTGTGGGTCAGCGATTTCGCCGCCAACGCCATTCTTAAGTTCGACCCCGAGACGGAGACATTCGACAGCTTCCCGAGCGATCGGGCCAATGCCGCCGTGCGCCAGATGCTCGGCCGGCCCGGCGAGATGTGGGGCGCTGAGTCCGGCACCGACCGGCTGGTGGTGATCCGCGACTGAAAAATGCGGAGACGAGCCGTTGCTCGCCTCCGCATCGCGTTGGCTAGAAGCCGAACCAGAGGCTTAGGCCAGGCCGGCGGTAATAATACGGGGAGCCGTAGTAGGCGTAGGGCCGGTAGCGATAGCCGTAGGGGCGATAGCCGTAGGAGTAGTTCCGATAATACGGCCGATGCCTCCAGTTCTTCGAGTAGGAGCGCCTCTTGGCCACGTCATGCACGACGCCGGCACTAACGTTGGCGTCGCTGAGCGTCGCATTGGCGGGCATCGACAAAGCGGGCTTCGCGCCCATGAGAACCGCAACGGCAAAGCACGCCGCCAAAGTTCCGATCAGAGGTCCACGCATAAGGGTCACCTTTGTTGCTGTTAGGGCTTTGCTCGAATAACGGCAAACGGCGCGCGCCGGTTCCGGCTTCAGCCGTCATCGGCGAATATTCTCGATCACAATCTAAGATCCGATCCGTCGGCGCTGCCTAGAATTTGTCGTAAGTCACGCAGCAGCAGTTCTTCAGGCCGTCCTGGCGGAGGGTGCAGGAGAGCTTCTCTTCGACGCCCCGGCAGGATTGGGGGAGGGCGTCCGCGGCCAGTCCGTTGCTGCAGGCCGACGCGGTGTAACGCACGCAATTGCCGCCCAGCAGTTCGGAATTCGGCGGGCAGCGACAATTGGGCGGCGTGCCGACCATACCGTTTTGGCAGGCGCTGGGGTCGGCCGGCACTCCCGCGGCGCCTTGGCCGGGGACGGTCTGGCCCTGCCAGGTGCCCTCCGGCATGACTGCTGCGGGCGGTGACGCCTCAGGCGCCTGCGGCGCGGCGCCGGGCGGCGCGTTCTTGCCGAACTGACCTCCCGCGCCGGGGTCGGTCTTGCAGGTGAAACCCTCGCCGAAATTGCCGCACACGATCTTGGCTTGGACCGAGCCGCCGCCGCTGACGACAGCCGGCAGCGAAAGCACCGCCGCGATCGCACAGGCACACAGCAGACGCATGGCAACTCCCTCCGGCCAACTCACTGGCATAATGGCATAGGAACTGGATCAGAACAGCCAGGCGAGGTTAGGGCCCCACTGTCCCGAATCGGGCCTCTTGCCAGAAACCCTTCCTCTTGACACGATAGCGTCATTAAGGCTTGCGCGGGTGGGTGCGTCAGGAGCCTTCCCGAGCGGCTGATAACCGCTAAGGGAGGAGACCATGGGCCAAGCGCAGGGCCAGCCAGCCCGCAGCGCCCGCTGCATCGCACTGGTTGGCCCCTATCTCAGCGGAAAAACCACGCTTCTCGAGGCCATTTTGGCGCGCACCGGCGCCATAACCCGGCAGGGCTCGACGGCCGGTCAAAATACCGTAGGCGACGCCTCGGAAGAGGCCCGCCATCACGGCATGAGCGTCGAGCTCAACGCCGCCACCGTCGAATTTCTCGGCGACAGCTTCACCTTCCTCGACTGCCCCGGCTCCATCGAATTCCAGGCCGACGCAGCGCATGCGCTGACCGCCTGCGACGCCGCCGTGGTGGTGTGCGAGCCCGACGAGAAGAAGATCCCGGCGCTGCAATTGATCCTCAAGCAGCTCGAAGATCGCGGCATCCCGCATTTCTTGTTCATCAACAAGATCGACAAGGCCGAGGCGCGGGTGCGCGACATCGTGCCGATGCTCCAGCCCGCCTCGACCAGGCCACTGGTGCTGCGCCAGATCCCGATCTGGGAGAACGACATCGTCACCGGGTTCATCGATCTCGCGCTCGAGCGCGCCTTCGTCTATCGCGAGCACGCGGCGAGCGAGGTGATGGCCATTCCCGAGACGCTGGCCGAGCGCGAGAAGGAAGCGCGGTTCTCCATGCTGGAGAAGCTCGCCGATTACGACGACGAGTTGATGGAGCAACTGCTCGAAGACGTGCCGCCGCCGCGCGACAAGGTGTTCGACGATCTGTCCAAGGAATTCAGCGACGGGCTGATCTGCCCGGTGCTGATGGGGTCGGCCGAGAACGGCAACGGCATCTTGCGGCTGCTCAAGGCGCTGAGACACGAAGCCCCTTTTGTCGAATCGACAATTAAGCGGCTTGGTGTCGACAAGGCGCCGTCGGCCGCGTTCGTGGCCAAGACCTTCCATACCGCGCATGGCGGCAAGCTGTCGCTCGCCCGCGTGCTGACCGGCACCTTCGCCGACGGCACCACGGTTTATGGCGGGGCCGACGACGAGCGCATCTCGGGCGTGTTCACCGTCATGGGCCAGGAGCCGGTCAAGCGCGGCGAGGCGAAGGCCGGCGACACCGTCGCGTTCGGCCGCCTCGATACCACCAAGACCGGCGACACGCTGACCGAGGACAAGGGCAAAAAAGTCGCGATCAAGACAGCGGAGATCGCGAGCCCGGTGTTCGGCATGGCGATCGCCGCCAAGGAGAAGAAGGACGAGGTCAAGCTGACCGCGGCCATCGCCAAGATCATCGAGGAGGACCCCTCGATCTCGCTCAGCCATAGCCAGGACCTGGGCGAGATGGTGCTATGGGGCCAGGGCGAGATGCATCTGCGCGTGGCGCTCGAGAAACTGGTGCGCAAATACGGCATCGACGCCTCGACCCGCCCGCGCCAGATTCCCTACAAGGAAACCATCCGCAAATCGGCCGAAGTGCGCGGCCGTCACAAGAAGCAGTCCGGCGGCCACGGCCAATTCGGCGACGTGGTGGTCACCATCGCGCCGCAGCCGCGCGGCGCCGGCTTCCAATTCTCCGACAAGATCACCGGCGGCGTGGTGCCGAAGAACTACATCCCGTCGGTCGAGATCGGGGTGCGCGACTATCTCACCACCGGTCCGCTCGGCTTTCCGGTGGTCGATGTCGGGGTCTGCCTGATCGACGGCTCATACCACTCGGTCGATTCCTCCGACATGGCGTTTCGCCAGGCCGGGCGCATCGCCATGACCGAGGGCATGCCGCAATGCTCGCCGGTGCTGCTCGAGCCGGTGATGGCGGTCGAAATCGCGGTGCCGTCGGAGGCCACCGCCAAGGTCAACTCGATCGTGTCGTCGCGGCGCGGGCAGATTCTCGGCTTCGACGCGCGGCCCGGCTGGACCGGCTGGGACGTGGTCGAGGCGCATCTCCCCGAATCCGAGATCCAGAACCTGATCGTTGAGCTGCGCTCGGCGACGGCCGGGGTCGGCACGTTCACCGCCAAATTCGATCATCTGGCGGAGTTGACCGGCAAGGCGGCCGATCATGTGCTGGCGGGGCGCGGCGCCAAAGCCGCTTGATCTGCGCGTCGCGGGCGAAGCGGCCTGCGCCGGACCGCGGTAGTCGATTAGACGGCGCCGCCGAGGCTCTCGGCGATGTCGGTGAGGGTTGCCCGCTCGGCATCGCTGACTTTCATGCCGCCGAAGCCGAGGAAGGACCCTTCCATCGAGGCCTCGGCGACCTCCCGGCTAATGTCGCTCAGCCACGCCTTGAAAGCCGCCGCGTCGCCGGGGGCCTTGGCATCGAGGATGACCGAGACTTCGCGTAAGCACACGAGCGAGCGCGAGACGCAATCGGACGGTTCCGCCGCGGCAAATCGCACGCGCAATGCCTTCTGAATGCTCGACCGCCCGTCCGAGGTCTCGAACTCGGTGCGGACGGCCTGAACCAGCTCGTTGGCCCCGCTGCCACGGTTCGCCCCGGAGAGTGCCGAGCTGCACGCGGCAGCCTCTTTGAGCGTGCCCCAGAGTCCGCTGGGATCTGCCGCTGAAACGGCGATGCCAGCCAGCATCGGGCTTTCCAGCAGCCGGGACCACTCCTCCGGCGTAAAGTCCTGTTTGTTGGCGATGGCGGGCCTCCCTGTGCTCCTTATCTGGCCTCATCGAGGTACTGACAAGTGAACCGCCCGGCGTGCGGCACGCCGAATTGGTCACGACGTGGCAAGACATCAGAGGGGAGGGGTCGACTCCCGGTTCGCCCGTCGCTTGCGCGTTATGGACGAAAAAACCACGCCAAGCAGGGACACAAAGGCCCACGCCCTGGCGGCGATCACAGACCAGAAGGATAAACCGCCCTTCGTCTCGCTCATGTCTGCGCCTGCGTGACTTCGGCAAGCGTCCGTAGCAAGTGGACGCGCTCAGCCCTGTCGCAATCATAGCGCGAACGCCAGGTCCGTACTAGGCCCTAGCTGACCGGCACGCTCTGGCGCCCTTGCGGGCGTTAGGCATGGTCTATGACCGTGCTAGAGCCTGGTCAGCAAACCCTGCAACTGGCCGTCGGGGCCGAAGCCGATCAGCATCGGCTCGGCGCCGGCCAGCGCGACATAGAGGGTCAGCGCCATCAGAGTCAGATTCTTCAGCGCCGAGGTGAAATTGCCGAGCACGGCGGACTCGCCGAGCGCGGTGATGGACGCCCGCGCGCCGCCCGACTTCCCCGCCGGTCCGGCAAGCATGGCGTCCTTCAGGGCGGCGGCCTGCCGTGCTTTGCGGAAGTGAATCATCGCCGCCGGGATGAGGAATAGCGTCAGCGTGAGCGCGCCGAGCCGGGGGAAGATACCGAGCAGCACCGACAAGCCTCCGAGCAGCATCAGCAGGACGCCGGCCAGCGTGAACAATTCGGCTCGCCACGGGAACACCAGCGCCGTGTCGGCGACGGCGCCCTGCCGCGCGGCCGCATCCTTGCTGCACATATAGGCGCTGATCACGAACAGCAGGCCGATCGTCACGCGGATGATCAGCGCCCCAATTTGCTCCAAAGCCATGGCAAGGCCCCCGCTCTCTCAGTCGCCGAATCGACGTTCGCCATTATGCCCGGCTTCGCCGTCCGTCAGAGCAAGGAGAACCCAAGCGTCATCACGTCGGTCGCCACCAGTGCGGCGGCGATCAGGACGACCAACAGCAGCAGCGCCAAAACAATGGCGAGGGGCTTCCAGGGATTGCCGGACTTTGGGGTCATGACGGTCGCGGTCGGCGTGAGAGTTGGCGGAACCAGCGGAACCCCAGCCATAGCAGCACGACGATGACCACCAGCGTAAGCAGCGGCGCCACCAGCGCCATCAGCGAGACCAGGAGCGAGCCGCCGACCTCGGCGGTGGCGATGACGGGATTGCCGAGCGTACCGGTCAACACTGTGGATTTCGCCCTGAGCACCGCCGAGGTGGTCTGGGTCAAGCCGGCGATGCCGCCGCCGGCGATGATGGCCGCGGCCCATTTCACCATCGGCGGGAGATCGGTGATGACCGCCGCGGCAATGACGGTGCCGGCGACGAAGGCGGCGGGTGTGGCCAAGGTGTCGAGCAGATTGTCGAGCCCGGGAATGTAGTAGGCGAGGATCTCGGCCAGCGCCGCGACCGAGAGCAGCACCAGCGCCGCGGGCGTCGCCAGCCAGGCGAAATTGTCGCTCAGAGGAAGATGCCCGCTATAGGCCGCGACGCTGACCACCAGCATGGGCAGAAATAATCGCAGCCCGGTGGCCGCGGCGAGCCCGACGCCAAGGGCGATCGACAGACCGAGATCGAGTTCCGACATGAGCAAAACCTAGCACGCCCGAATCCCCGGAACGCCATGGCGTGAGGCCTTGCGAGGTGCGCCCGAATCATGAGAGAACATAACAGGAACTTCGGCAGCGCAAGGGCGTTGGGCCAAGCCATGGCGAGAATTGCAGCAGAGCGGAGCATCGGCGTGGTTCGCGCCCGGAAGCGTCTCGCGCCGGTCCGCGTGCGCTTCTATGCCCTCGATGTCTCGGTGTGCGTGATGATCGAGGCCGACAGCGAGGACGACGCCCGCTATCTCTGCCAAGAGTCGCGGCTGGAATATATCTCCTTGTGCGACGGGTGATCCTGCCTGCGCGGGATCACGACTTTCCTTTTTCGCGAACACTCTCTTTGAGCGCGGCCTTCAGTCCGACCGGCTGGCGGTATTTCTTCAGCAGATCCTTGAAGGCTTCATCGGCGAGCTCTTGAAAGCTCTTTGACCGCGCGCTCGCCACCGCGTCGACCGCAGCCCAAGTCTCGTCGTCGAATTGCACGCGCTTGCCGGGCATGGTCGCTGTCCTCTTAGTCCCTTCAGTTGGCATCCGACCGCGGATTGGCCTGACGCCAGTCGGACGGGCGCTCGAACGTACCGCGCCAGATGCCGCGCTTGGCGTCTCTCGCTTCCGCCTCGGCGCTCGCATAGGGATTGCCGGCCGCGCCGCCGAGATCGATCGCATAGCCGTCGCGCACCATCGCCTCGCCGAGATCGGGCACGGCTTCGGCGCTGCACACCGCGACGGTGCGGCCGAAGCGGTCGGTGGCGCGCGTCGTGCAGGTCACGTTGCCGCCCTTGATCAGCGTGGTGAGCTTGGTCTTCGCGGCGCGGCCGCACAGCCACGACTTGCCGTTGGCCTCGCGACAGCTCTGGTGTAGTTCCGGCGCGTCGATGCCGAAGATGCGGTACTCGGTGCCGTCGCCCGCCCGCAGCGTATCGCCGTCGATCGACACGATCTTCGCGCCCGGACCGAACGGCTCGGGCTTCGGGACGCAATAGCGCTCGATCAGGATCACGGCGACCACGACCAGCACGAGAGCGACCACCTTGCCGAGTGATTGGGCAAGCTGGCGCGACGATGTGCGGTCGTCGGTGGTTTTCGGGTCGGTGCTTCGCGTCACGACTTAGCAGGTAGCCCAGATTCGCCGCTTAGACGAGGCCTTGGCGTGGCGTCTCTCTATTGTCCGCCGTCAATGCGCCGGCCGATGATGGCGATCGCTTGCTGATAAACGCCGGCCGCGTTCCAGCCTTGGATGGCGGCAAAGTTAGGCTCGCCCTTTTGATAGCCCGCGCCTCTGACCCAGCCGTGGCCTTTGAGGAAATTGGCGGTCGAGGCGAGGGCGTCGGCTTTCGAGTTGAGATTGAGCACCCCGTTGCCGTCGCCGTCCACGCCATAGAGCAAAATGCTCTTGGGCAGGAATTGCGTCTGGCCGACTTCGCCGTGCATGGCGCCACGGGTTCCGCCCGATAGAACGCCGCGATCGACGAGTTGCAGCGCGGCATAAAGCTGGTCGGTGAAATATTCCGGCCGGCGGCAGTCGTAAGCCAGCGTGGCGACCGCCGAGAGGGTGGGCTGATTGCCCATGAAGCTGCCGAACGCCGTCTCCATGCCCCAGATGGCGATCAGCGGGCCGGCCGGCACGCCATACCGCTTCTCGAGCGAGGCGAACAGGGCGGCGTTGGCGGCCTTTTTGCCTTTGCCTTGGGCGGCAATGGCGGGCCCGCCGCGCTTGGCCATGAATTGATCGAGGCTCAGTTTGAAGCTCTTCTGGCCGCGGTCGGCCCTGATGGTTCCGACCGAGTAGGTGGTGCCCATCAGTGCGGCGATGGCCTGCGGCCCGACGCCGCGACTTTGAGCTTCTCCGGCGAAAGCCCGTTTCCAGGCCTCGAATCCGGCGCTGGTGTTGCCGCAAGGGGCCGCCTCGGCGGGACCGCCCAACAGCACGAGGAGCGCGGCGACCAACGCGGCGCGGCCCAAATTCTTGTCTATCATGGAGATTTTCCGCGTTCCCTCTGACGACCGTTGAGTCCGGCCCACTGGTTTGAAAGTGTTAACCTTAACCATTTTCACAAAAAAGTCCCCACTCTTGTCCCGCTCCGGCGTAATGTCGACGGACGGTGATGGTGTTCCCTCTCCATTACCGTCCCCGCAGGGAACTGTTTGGAAGAAGCCCCGCTCCCCCCGTTCGGGGCTTCTTCTTTTTCGCGCTCGGATCATGGCCTTTCCTGGGCTTGACCCGTCGACTTGCACGGCAGTGCAACATCTGCCGGACTGCCGACCACCGGCCTTGCCGCAGCGCGTCTTGCCGGTTAGACGATTGTGCCGCTTAATTGGGCGAAGTCCGTAGCTCGCTAGAGGGTGTTCCCATGACGAAGATATATCCGCCGCTTGAAATTCCCGCCACGCTTGCCGCCGGTCCAGGGCCGGGCAACACCGATCCCCGCGTGCTCGAACGCTTCGCCAAGACCGGCGTCGCCGACCACATGCAGAAGGACGTGCTGCGCGGCATGATCGAGGCCAAGCTGATGCTGCGCGAGCTGTGGGGCACCAAGAATGTCTACACCTACGGCGTGGCCGGCACCGGTTTCTCGGGCCTCGATTGCGTGCTGCAGCTGATCCTGCCCGGCGACAAGGTGGTGGCATTTCCGAACGGCACGTTCTCGGGCATCGACACGCTGACCATCCGCATGAAGGCAGCGACCAAGGAAGAGCTTGCCGCCGACTCGCTCAATCCGAAGGCCGAGAGCGTGACGGTGGTCGAGACGCCGCACGGCCAGTCGGTCGCCGGTGAGACCGTCGACCAGGCGCTCGCCAAGCACAAGCCGATGTGGGCGTTCATGGCTCATTGGGAAACCGGATCGGGCCGCATCAACGACCTGAAAGGGTTCAGCGACGCGTGCGTGAAGCACGGCGTGATGGGCATCGTCGATGCCGTGTCGAGCCTCGGGGTCGCCGATTTCGCCATTGACGACTATCCGGGCGTGGTCGCCTGGGCCTCGTGTCCGCAGAAGGGCGTGCTGTCGCTGCCGCTCACCTACGCGCCGGTCAGCTTTACCGACAAGGCGATCGAGATGGTCAAAAAGCGCGGCTGCCGCACCTATGTGCATCACCCCATTCTCGACGCGCGCCATTGGGGCATCATCGACGGCAAGGATGTCGATACGCCCGGCTATCACCAGACCCATTCCTGCTATGCGGTGGCCGCGTTCCACGAGGCGCTGCGCATCATTCTCGGCTATGGCCGGCGCCGCAAAGCGACCGACTACGCCTATCACGAGAAGGCGCTGCGTCAGGCGGTCGAGGCCATGGGCTGCGACGTCACCTCGAACATGACCAGCCTGGTCGTGCTCAACCTGCCGGGCGCCCTCAAGGGCAAGGAAAAGGAGCTGGTGCAGGGCGCGCGCTCGCGCGGCTTCGGCATCTGGCCGACGCTGTCGGAGCCGGTGCAGGTGCGCATCGGCATTCTCAATCAGCTCAGCCCTGAGCAGATCGGCGAGATCACGAGCCGCTTCGCCGACGCCATGATCGACATGGGCGCCAAGTTCGACAAGCAGCAGGTGATGAACGGGCTCAAATCGTATTACGCCAAGGCGGCGTGAACGCGCGCTGCTGACCGCACGCAAAAAAGGCCCGGCGCTCGTGCCGGGCCTTTTCGTTTGGGATCGCTAGATCGAAACTAGCGCTGCGGGTTTGCCCCGCCGCCGCCCTGGCCGGGCTTCCCTTGTCCGGGAGTGTCCTGACCGGGACGCTGTCCGCCCTGGCCGGGATTGCCTTGTCCAGGGTTGTCCTGACCGGGCCGACCGCCTTGACCGGGATTATCCTGACCCGGACGCTGACCGGGGTTGCCCTGACCGGGATTGCCCTGACCTGGATTGCCCTGGCCAGGATTGCCCTGACCGATCGGCTGGCCCGGGTCCTGAGGCTTCCTCTGATCTTTTTCCATTGTCGTTGTTCCTTCCATTCGTTGCATGGCAGGTCAACGAGAGGACAAGGCACTGGTTCCAAGAGAAATTTTTGGGCTTGCGACACTTGCTGCCGGAACTTTTGGATGGGTCGTCGCGCGTGCTCGGTCGAGGCCGTAGGGAGGAACGTGCCGCTGCTCGACGCGTTGACACTCCAAGCCATACGAGGAGCAGACCATGCCGAGCGAAGCGGAGATCGAAGCGAAATTCTGGAAGGCGCTCAAATCGGATCGGACAATGATGCTCGGTCTCGACGGCGTCGACCATGGTCATGCGCGGCCCATGACGGCGCAGTTCGAGACTGACCGCGGTCCGATCTGGTTCTTCACCACCAAGGAGAACGGTCTGGTGCAAGGCTTGAGCGAGGGCGACCGGGCCGTCGCGACCTTCGCCGCCAAAGGCCACGATCTGTTTGCCACCCTGCATGGGCGGCTCAGTCTCGACCACGACCGCGCCACGATCGACCGGCTGTGGAACCGCTTCGTGGCGGCATGGTTCGAAGGCGGCAAGGACGATCCCAAGCTCGCTTTGCTGCGGCTCGACGCCGAGGACGCGGAGATCTGGCTCGACGAGTCGAGCTTCCTCGCCGGCATCAAGATGCTGCTCGGCGCCGACCCCAAGGAAGATTACAAGGACAAGGTGGCCGAAGTCGAACTGCGCTAGCTCCGGCGCCCGCCTGATCTAGGTTTTACGAAGGCCCCCTGCGACTTCAGCCCTTGGACTGCATGTTGCGCATCGCGTCGGCCATCAGCCAGGCGAGTTGTTGGGCCTGAATGCCGAAGGTCTGCATCTGCGTCTGCGCGTAACGGCTTTGCAGCGTCAGGACTTCCTGCACGTCCTTGGCGCGGGCAAGGTCGCTCGCCAAGGCGAAGGAGCGCTCGGCGTTCTCCTTGGCAAAGGCGATGGCCCGTTCCTGCGCCGCCCTGAAGCCGCTCATCTCGGCGCCGCCCGGCGCAGTCGCCCAGGCGCCCATGGCTTGGGTCACGAAATCCATGAACTGGCCGTAGGCCGCCCGGGCCTGCTCGACATTCTTCTCGGCCATATCGCGCAACTCCGGCGGTATCTCGAACGAAGGATTCTCTGCCATGGCGTCCTCTCAAGGCTTGCTTGTTGCAATGCGAGCCAAGCCCGCTCCCTATCGGCGCTAACCTACTGCATTTTTGGGCGGGGAGGAGGGTGTTTGGCCGAAATGCCTCAATTGGCCCTAAACCGGCCCCTTTGCCGTGGCTAGACCGACGAAGCGTGCTAGAAACTCGGTTTGGACAAAGAGGGATCCTCACGCATGACATGTAAACGCGCAGCAGCAACCATCTTCCTCGTGCTGGCCCTGCCGTCGGCGGCCTTGGCGCAGGCGGGCACCATCACCAAGGGCATGCAGAACAATTGCGTCAACGACTACAAGAAATTCTGCGGCGATTATGGGTTGCAAACCGCGGCTCTCAATTTGTGCATGAAGAAGGCGGGCCCATCCCTGTCGCCGGCTTGCGTGCAGGCGCTGGTTCAGGCCGGAAAGGTCACCCAAGCGGACGTGGATAAAGTCAAGGCGCAGATGAAAGGGCGGTAGCGAGCAGCCTCCCAAGCGGCTGTCTCCAGCCGGTTAGACTCCCCCCTGCCGTTGCCCCACCCCGATTGACAACAAGGAACTTCGACCATGAAGAGATTTCTCGGCTTGAGCATGTTCGCGGCCCTGGCGCTGACGAGCACCGCCGCCTTCGCCGCTGACGATTGCGCCAAGATCACCGCGACCGGCCATCCGCAATATCCGGTGATCGCTTACCAACAGGGCGACCATCTGGTCGGCGCCGCGCCCGCGCTGGTCGAGACCATCGCCAAGAAGCTCAACGTCCCACTCGAATCGAATTTCATGGGGAACTGGGCCGATGCCCAGGGCGCCGCCCGCGACGGCAAGGCCGACCTGATCTTCGGCATCTACTACAACGACGAGCGGGCCAAATATCTGGACTATGTCCACCCCGCCTTCATGTACGACGACGTGGCGATCTTCGTCGCCAAGGGCAAGGCGTTCCCGTTCAAGGGACAGGACGATCTGATCGGCAAGAAGGGCGTCACCAATCAAGGCGAGAGCTACGGCACGGACTTCGATGCCTTCATCAAGGACAAGCTCGACGTCACCCGCGCCGACGGCATCGACGCCGCGATCAAGGACCTGTTGGCGGGAAAGGCCGACTATCTCATCGCCGGCTACTATCCCGGTCACGCCGAAGCCGCCAAGACCGGCGTGAAGGACCAGATCGAGGTGCTGGACCAGGCGCTGCTCACCGCCGAGATGTTCGTCGCCTTCTCCAAGAAGTCGCCTTGCACGGCGCTGGCTGCCAAATTTGGCGAGGCCATTACCGAGATGACGACCGACGGCAGCTTCGACGCGATCCTTGCCAAGGCCACCAGCGAGTGGGACGCCGCGCAAGCCAAGCACTGACGCACGCCTCCGCTCTCATCGGCAATCGCCACCGCAGCGCCCTCTGCGTCGCCGCGCCCTGATCGCTGCGCGGAACATTCGGCGGCGGCGCAAGTTGGTTCGTCACACCCCAAACTCGGGTCCCGCACCTTGCTGGCCCACGACAACGTCAAGAGAAGGACAGTGAGATGACGACTGCCAACCAAGCCTACCGACAAGCCGCCAATTCCCCCGCAGGCCGCCAGGCGGCCGATGCCGCCAAGTCCGCCGCCGACACCGCCAAGTCGATCGGCGACGAGGTAACCGACTTCGCCGGCGACGTCTCGCGCATGGCCGGGAAGCAATTCGGCCATGCCCAGGACATGGCGGCCGACGCTTACGATGAGGCCCATGCCGCCGTCAGGCGCAATCCGCTGGTGGCGCTCGCCATCGCGCTTGGCGTGGGCTTCCTGTTTGGCGTGGTGTCAAGCCGCCGCTAGGGCCCAAATCCCTGTATAGTCGCTGCTACGACCCGGCCGCGTGCGCGCGGCCGGGCGCTTTGCGGGGGGATTCCATGTTTACAGCCTGGATGAAATTTGCCGCGGATACGGCGCGCCTGTGTCACGAGACGCAGGAAGTGATGGGCCTGCGGATGATGAAGCTCGCTCTCGGCGGTCCCGACAGCCAATGGGAGGCGCAGCGCATGGTCGCCGAGAAAGGCTTCGCCTTCGCCGAAGCGGCCGGCAGTCTAGCCCTGGGCGGATCGGTGGACGGGGTGATCCGCCGCTACCGCAGCCATGTCAGGGCCAACAAGCGCAGATTGTCCCGCGGGTAGTTTCGCCGACGCTAGTGGAGCGGGGCCCAGCCGACGTCGACCACCATGGCGGCGACGATCGCTCTCATCAGGGCGGTGCGCAGGGACGCGCCGCTGGTGGCGACCGCCATTTCCAGTTCCATCGGGCTGACATCCAACGTGATGGTAAGCGAGTTGAGAGGCGGGATCACGTCCAACTCCCATCGGTCGGTATGCTCGAACATAGTCTTGGTCTCCCCAAAGCTGAGCGACGGAGTGTGGCCCTCGCGCGCTAACCGCCGATTGATGAGATGGGTGGGATTTGACCCTGTTTGCATGTTGCACATGGGGTTGCCGTACACGCGGCGCGGTGTCGGTGTCTTGTTATGCCCGCGAAGTGGCCGCTTTTCTGCCCGCGCGGGCACCCTTCATCGCCTCTGAATGACCTAGCCCAGGCCACCCGCCAGCCGATCTTTCGTCCGGTTTTCCCGGCACTTAACCTGAGCGCGTCACGGCGCGCCCCGGGCCGGCTTGAACCTTCGCCGGCCCCTTCCTCCCAAAAACAAAATCGGAGCATGCATCATGTTTGGAGTGCGTATCATTGCCTTGGCTGGGGCGCTGTTCGGCGCGGCGGTCACTCTGCCGCTCGACCTGGCCGAGGCGCGGGCCAGCCATCAGAAATCTTATCAGCGGTCGTGGCAGAAAACGTCTGCCTGGCACAACCGGGGGAGCTACGCGCAGCATCGCGCGCGGACATCCTACGCGCACAAGTCGACCAGGAAATCCTACGCACATAAGACGTCGCGCAAGCCTTCCGCCCAGCTTCAGGTCAAGGCCTCAGCGTCGGCAAGAGTCGGTCCGCGCCCGGCGCGCTGGTGCGGCTGGTGGATGCGCACGCAGAAGGGCGGCGGTGCCGAGCTCAACCTGGCGCGGAACTGGGCCAATTGGGGGCGCCCGTCGGGCCCGCAAGTGGGCGCGGTGGTGGTGTGGTCGCATCATGTCGGCATGATCACCGGGCGCAGCGCGAGCGGCCAATGGATCGTGAAGTCCGGCAATGACGGCGGACAGGTGCGAGAGCGCCCGCGCTCGGTGGCGGGCGCGGTGTTCCGCGTCGGCGCCAGCGCCTAAGCGGCTAGCGAAGGAGAAAGGGCCGGCTCAGAGGCTGGCCCTTTCTTGTGCGATCGTGAAATGCGTCGCGGGTCGACTAGTGTGTTCTCTCGATCTGGTCGATGCCGCGCTTGACTTGCGTCTTGACCGGCTCGGCCACGTCGGCGGAGACGCGCGTCGACAACTCGCGCATCTCATCGGCTTGCGCTCTCAGCGTGCCGAGTTGCTTTTGCCAGTAGCTCGAATGCAAGGTCATCATCTCGGCCATGGTCTTGGCGCCGATCAGGCTCTTGGCGAATTCGAATCCGGAATTGATGTTCCGCTGGGTGATGTCGACCATTTTGCGGTTGAGCGCCACGGCGCCTTGGCCGGCGGCGTCGAAGGTCTTTTCCCAGCTCTCCAGAATTTTGTCGAACGCGTCTTTCGAACGGTCATAGAACTCGCGGCTCTGGGCGATGTTCTTTTCGGCAAGGACCCGGACCGCCTCGGGCATCTGACCGTTCTTGGTGAACTCCTCGAATTCCTCGGCAGTCTGACGATATGCGGCGCGCGCTTTGTCGGCGGCCGCTTTGGCAGGGGTGGACTCGGTCATGGTTCGGCCTCTTGTGCTGAGCAGGGGGGAGATCAGCTTCGGCTGATGCCGTAACCTTAATCTCTTGCGGGCCAAAAGTCACCGAGTCTCGCCGGAAATTGCGCTTGCAAGCGTGTCGTCGCGCCGATTCCGGTACGGCGCCGAGACTTATCCTGGCGCGCTCACCCTGCATCGCGCCACCCCTGGTTTGCCGGGGCCGAAATGACGAGGGGGAGGTTACTCGGCGGCTTCGGCGAGCGCGTCGAGGCCGGCGATGTGCTTCTCGGCCTCGAGCGCCGCCATGCAGCCGAGCCCCGCGGCGGTCACCGCCTGGCGGTAGATATCGTCGGCCACGTCGCCGGCGGCATAGACGCCGGGGATGTTGGTCGCGGTCGAGTGGGGCTTGGTGAGGATGTAGCCCGACGGCTTCATGTCGAGCTGGCCCTTGAACAGCTCGCTCTGCGGCTCGTGCCCGATGGCGATGAAGATGCCGTCGATGGGCATGTGCACGATTTCGCCGGTCAGCGTGCTCTTGAGGTTGGCGCCGGTCACGGACAGCGGCTGGTCGTGGCCCACGACCTCGTCGAGCTCGTAGTTCCACATGATGTCGATCTTCTTGTTGGCGAACAGCCGCTCCTGCAAAATCTTCTCGGAGCGAAGCACGCCGCGCCGATGCACCAGGATCACTTGGCTGGCGATATTGGCGAGATAGAGCGCCTCTTCGACCGCGGTGTTGCCGCCGCCGACCACGATCACCTTCTTGCCGCGATAGAAGAAGCCGTCGCAGGTGGCGCAGGCCGAGACGCCGTAGCCCAGAAAGCGGTGCTCGGAGGGCAGGCCGAGATAGCGCGCCTTGGCGCCGGTGGCGATGATCACCGCGTCGGCGGTGTATTCGGTATGGCTGTCGCCCTTGAGCCAGAACGGATGGCGCTTGAGGTCGACCGCGACGATGTGGTCGTGGATGATCTCAGTGCCGACATGCTCGGCCTGGAGGCGCATCTGCTCCATCAGCCACGGGCCCTGGATCACGTCGGCGAAGCCCGGATAGTTCTCCACATCGGTGGTCGTGGTCATCTGCCCGCCCATATGGATGCCGGAGATGAGCAGCGGCTTCAGCATGGCGCGCGCGGCATAGATGCCGGCGGTATAGCCGGCGGGGCCTGAGCCGATGATGATCAGTTTGGCGTGGCGGGTGGCCATGGGAAGTCGCCTCTCACCTCAAAACGGAGGACAAGAGGTAAGCGCAAGGCTTATCAATCGCAAGCCACGGCCTTGTGAGCAGCGATTTAGCCTTTGGTTTCAAGGCCGAGCGCGCCGCGGATGGCGGAGGCCACCATCTCGGTGTCGTTGATGGGCGCGTAGCTCCACGACTCAAGTCGGCCCTCGAACGGCCGCGTCGCGCCGCGCTCCTGCATCAGCCGGTGGAAGCGGGCGAGCCTGATCGAGCGGCCGGGCAGCTTTTGCACATAGACCGGCTTGCCGGTGCCCGCCGCCTCGGTGACCATGTTGACCGAGTCTTCGGTGACGACGATGGCATCGCCCAATGCAAGAAAGGCGAAATAAGGATTGTCGCCGGCGCCGTCCCACAGCAAATGCGGTACGTCCTTGATGGCGTGCGCGAGGGCCGCAACGGAGTCGGCGCGGGTGCGGCGCGACGGCGTAACCAGCAGCGCCCCGCCGCTCTCCTTGGCCATATGCACGAGCTTGGCGCCGAGCGCGGCGGCATGATCGGGCGGGAAGCTGAAGGCCTGGCTCTCGCCCCCGAGCAGCACGGTGATGCGCGGGTGCGGGAGCTGCTTGACGCGCGGGGCGAAGCGCTTGCCCGCCTCGGCCAGGCGGTCGCCGGTGACGCTATGCACGGCACCGAACGTGGTGATGACGTTAGGCGCCTCGAATCCGTCGTGGACCGGCGCCGCGATGAGATCGAACAGGCGCGCCGGCACCTGTGGGTTCTGGATGTGAAGCGCGAAGGCTTTGGGGGCGGCGAGCCGCTTGATGGCGAGCGCGATCGGCACGCTGCGCCGGCCGATCGATATGATCAGCCGAGGCCAGGGCGCTTCGAGCGTCTCGTTGGCGGCGACCGAGCCGAGCAGCCGGGCCGGCGGCAGCAAAAGTTGCAAGAGTGCGGGGAGGAACCGCATGGGGCCGGTCACGCCCACGCGCCTCAGGCTGAACGGCAGGCCGACCGCCTCGGCCACGGCAATGCCTTGCGCCTCCATGCCTGCCGAGCCGTCGGTGATGATCCAGGTCTTCTGCCCCCGCGCCTTTTTGCTGGTGGCGATGAGGGAAGCGGCGTCGTCTGGCGCAGAATTTCCGGAACGTTTAACGCTCAATTTCTTTTCAATTCTTTTGGCTTGAGGACGTAAAATTGCGCGAACGCCGGGAGCGGGCGGCTCCCGATCCCGGCCTTCTAGCCCGCGACCGCCCCAATCGTCCAGGGAGAGGCAGCATGCGATCAGCCCGGCTCGACGCGACCGACTGGCGAATCCTGCGCGAATTGCAGGCCGACGGGCGCATCACCAATGTCGACCTTGCCCGCAAGGTGGGGATCTCGGCGCCGCCCTGCTTGCGCCGCGTGCGCGCGCTGGAGGAGGCCGGCATCATCAAGGGCTTCACCGCGCTGCTCAACGACAAGGCGCTCGGCTTCGACGTGACCGCCTTCGCCATGATCAGGCTGCACAGCCAGGCGGAGGCCGATCTCATCGCCTTCGAGGAGCGGGCGCGGAGCTCGCCGATCGTGCGCGATTGCTACATGCTGTCGGGCGAGATCGACTTTCTGTTGAAATGCGTGGCGCCCGATCTCAGCGCATTCCAGGATTTCATCATTCATGAGCTGACGGCGGCGCCCAATGTGGCAAGCGTGAAGACCTCGCTGGTGATCCGCGCGTCGAAACATGCGGCGGGCGTTCCCACCGAGCTTGCCGCGGAAGGCAATGTTCCGGCGCGACAGGTCGAGCGCGCGCGGTCCTGACCGGCGCTCGTTAGTACCAGCATGAGTGAACCCAATTCTGCCAATCCCGTGCTCGTCGAGGTGGTGCGAGGGGCCATCGTCGAGAGCCGCCATGCCGGCGCCGTCGCTATTGCCGACGCGCATGGCCGCCTGGTGCTCGCGCTCGGCGATGTCGAGCGCCCAGTGTTCCCGCGCTCGGCGGTCAAGGCCCTGCAAGCCGTGCCGCTGGTCGAGAGCGGGGCGGCCGATGCGTTTGGGCTCAGCGATGAGGAGCTGGCGGTCGCCTGCGCCTCCCATAGCGGCGACGATGTGCATGTCGCGGCGGTGCGAAGCCTGCTCGCCAAGGCCGGGCTCGATGAGACTCATCTCGCCTGCGGCGTTCATTGGCCGGTGAGCGACAAGGCGACGCGCGCGCTGATCAAGGCCGGGCGCCGCCCGCAAGCCGTCCACAATAATTGCTCGGGCAAGCATGCCGGCATGCTCGCCGCCGCGGTGCGGCTCGGCCTCGATCCCCGCGGCTACGAGCGGCCGGATCACGAATTGCAAGTCATGATCGCCGGAATCATTTCAGAGACTTGCGGAGTCAGGCTGGAGCGCGATGGCATGGGTGTTGACGGCTGCTCGCTGCCGACCTGGTCGCTGCCGCTCGCTGCGTTGGCGCGAGGCTTTGCGCGGTTCGGCACCGGCGCAGGGTTTGGCCCCGGCCCGCGCGGCAGCGGCGAGGCGGCTGATGCAGGCCTGCTTCGCCGCCCCGGAACTGGTGGCGGGGGACGGGCGGTTCGACACCATCGCCATGCGCGCGCTCGCCCCGGAGCTGTTCGTCAAAGGCGGCGCCGAAGCGGTGCATTGCGCGGCGCTGCCGGGGCTTGGGCTCGGCATCGCGCTCAAAATCGACGACGGCGCCAAGCGCGGAGCCGAGCGCGCGCTTGCCGAACTGCTCGCGGGGCTGCTGCCCAAGGCGCGGTCGGCGCTGGCCGATCAGCTCGACGGCGAGATGCTCAATTGGCGCGGCATCAGCGTCGGACGGGTGATGGCGAGCGCAGACCTGCAGCAGGCCGTCGCGGCACTCGAGGCTACGCCGGGCCGCCGGGCCGAGGCTTAGCGGGCGACGTTGGCAAAGACCGCGAGATTGCCATAGGCCTCGGCACTCGCCTGAGTCAGGTCGGGGCCGGTCGGCGTATGCCCGCTCATGGCGCGGATGCCGCCGTCCTTGGCGCCGGTGATCAGATTGTTGGTGATCAGAGCGGTGCCCGCCGCGGGATCGACCGATACGCCGATGCCGATATGCGCGTTGCGGATCAGATTGTCGGTGACGCTTACGTCGCGGAGATAGCTTCCCCAGCCGATGACGATGCCGTAGCCGGGCGCGCCCTCGATCACGTTGCCGGTGACGACGCTGTCGGCCTCCACGCCAATGCCAACGCCGCGCCCATCGATTTCCTTGCGGAAAAAGATATTGCGAATGAGATTGCCCTGCACCACCGCCAGCCTGCCGCCCTCGTTGAAATTGGTGACCGAGACGCCCATCGCCGCCTTGTCCACGATATTGTTGGCGATCACCGCGCCCTCGAAGGCGAACTCGGCATAGAGCGCGACCTCGCCGAGCCGGGCGCAGGAATTGCCGATCATCTGGCAATTGGACCCCGAATTGGAGCGGATCGCCGAGAAGGCGCAGTCGGCGATGCGGTTGTCGTTGACGATCACCGAGCCGGCGCGGAATACGGCGATGCCATTGCCGTTCTGGCCGCTGCCGCCGCTCTTGGCGGCGATGCGCTCGACCCGGTTGGCCGAGACGATGGTGGCGTCTTCGCCCGGCGTGGACCGCCACACCGCAATGCCATTGTCGCCGCAGTCGCGCACGTTGTTATGGGCAATCTCAAGTCCGCCCGCGTCCTCGCTGAACAGGCCGGCTTTGCCGATGTCGCCGATCTCGCAATCCTTGATCCAGCCCGACACCTTGCGCAGCACCACGCCATTCTCAGCGCTGCCGATGAAGCGGCAGCCGGCGAGATCGAGATGCTTCGCCTCGGTGGCGGCGAGCAGCGCGCCGCCGTCGCCGAGCGGTTTGGCGTCGCCGTCGAGCACGAGGCCGGCCAGCCGCACATTCTCGACCCCCTCGAGGCTGAGCAGCGCGCCGCCGTCGCGATAGCGCAGGATCGATCGTCCCGGCGCGCCTTCGATCTGGGTGCCGGATTTGAGCGTGAGGCGGCTGGTGGAATAGACCCCGGCGGGAAGGAATAGCGGCCTGCCGGTCTCCGCCGCCTGGTCGGCGGCAAGTTGCAGCGTCGCGGTCTGGTCGATCTCGCCGCCCGCCGGCACCACGCCATACGTGCTGAAGCCTCCGAGTTCCTGGTCCTCGCGGGCAGAGCTGCCGCGCGGGCCGGCCGTGGCGGCGGCGAGGCCAAGCCCCAATCCGCCCAGCAACACTTGCCGGCGACCGACACCCATCACTCACGCATCCTTCGCGCTCAACATCGCTTCGCCTCGAGCAAAGGCCGGCCCAGTCGCCGGCGACAGCTTTGGTTGAGTGTCGGCGGAGGCGAGCACAAAGCGCAAGGTCTCCTGCCCGCCGCGCAGCAGGGTCTCGGGGGCGAACCGGTCTAGCGGCGGGACGTGCACGAACAGGACGAGACGGGGGTCGGGTTGCCGAAGCGCCCAATCGAGCGAGTGGTAGTAGAGAAAATTGCAGAGATACGATCCTGCCGAGCGCGACGACGCGGCAGCGACGCCGCACGCTCTAAGATGCGCGGCGACGGCGGCGCCCGGCAGCTTGGTGTCGAACCGTTCGGCGCCTTCGGCCTGGATCAGCGGCCCCGACGGCATGAGGCCGTATGCATCGGCGCGCCGTGCGGCGCGGTTATGGGCGAAACGCTCGATGCGAAACGTCTTGGCGCGCTGGCTCACCCCAAAATGAATCATCACATGCGGTTGCAGCTCATCGTAGAGGCGCGGCATGGACTGGGCGGCCTGCCAGGCGGTGGGCAGCACGCGGGCGTGGAACTCGGCATCGACATCGCGCGGCGGACGCTGCGCGAGCGTCTCGGCAAGCCAAGCCGAGGGATTATCGGCGACACCCGGAAACGGGCCAAAGCCCGTGAGAAGGACGCGCGGCCTTGCCATGGCTTGGACTTAACCTGAGGCCCCGCCGGGGGGAAGCGAATTTGGGCCTTCTAGTCGGCGTCCTTAATGCCGGCGAGCCGGCCAAGCTCATGCGCGGCGGCAGCAGGCGTCATTTCGCCGGCGCGGACCTTGTCCTCCAGCTCCTGGAAGTGACGGGCCGCGCGGCGCCCCCCCTTGAACGCGGCCAGCAGGCGCTGCTCGAAAATCTCCCGCATCCACGCGGCGGCCTGGTCGCTGCGGCGCTCATGAAGCGCGCCTGAGCTGTTGAGCGCCGCATGACGTTCGTCGATCTTGGTCCACAGCGTGTCCAAGTCCTTATTGTCGCGGGCGGAGAGCGTCAGCACTTGCGGATCCCAGTTGTCGTGACCCGCGGCGAGAATATGCAGCGCGGTGCGATACTCCATCGCCGCGCGATTGGCGGGCTCGATCCGCTCGCCGTCAGCCTTGTTGACGGCGATGACGTCGGCCAGCTCGAGCAGCCCGCGCTTGATGCCTTGCAGTTCGTCGCCGGCACCGGGAATCGCCACCACCACGAACACGTCGACCATGTTGGCGACGGCGATCTCGGATTGGCCGACGCCGACCGTCTCGACCAGGACCACGCCGTAGCCGGCGGCCTCGGCCAGCGCGATGGTTTCGCGCGTCGCCTTGGTGACCCCGCCGAGACTGTCGCCGGCCGGAGAGGGGCGGATGAAGGCATTCGCTTCGGCGGCAAGCCGGCCCATGCGGGTCTTGTCGCCGAGGATCGAGCCGCCGGTCCGTGACGAGGTGGGGTCGACGGCGAGCACGGCGACCTTATGGCCCTGGGCCACGAGGTTAAGCCCGAGCTGATCGATCAGCGTGGACTTGCCGGCCCCGGGAACGCCGCTGACACCGACCCTGATGGCGCGGCCGGTATAAGGCAGCAGCACGTCGAGCAGCTTTTGCGCGCTGGCCTGATCCTCGGGCTTGGCGCTTTCAACTAACGTGATGGCGCGGGCGAGCGCCACCCGGTCGCCGGCACGGATGGCCTCGGCGATCTGCTCGATGTTCTTGGCGCCTGAGTCCTTGCCGCGCATGGGATGCGGGGTAGGGGCAAACCGGCCGAAGCGCAAGATCGATGTGAAGCAGGGAGCCCAGTTCAGCGGCGCAGCACGCCGATCACCCGGCTGGCAAAACTCAGGCGCTCGGCCATGACCTTGACGGTATAGGTCAGCAGGGCCTGGGCCAGCGCGCTGTTGTCGCGCTTAAGCCGCTCATAGGCGTCGGCGGTCAGCTCGTAAAGCACGCTCGGGACCTCGGCCTGAATGGTCGCGCTGCGCATCTGGCGGGTGATCAGGCCCATTTCGCCGATGGTGGTGTGAGGCCCGAGGCTGCGGACCCGAATCAGGCGCCCATCGTCCATCTTGACGATGATGCCGACCCGGCCTTCGAGGATGAAATGCATGGAGCGGGCATCTTCGCCTTGGGTGGCGATGACCTCGCCCTTGCCGACTTCGAGCCGCTGGCAGAGTTGCGACAGCTGCTCGGCGAACTCGGCGTTGCCGAGCGCTTTGGTGAGCCAGTCGCGCAGCGAGCCGACCTCGCCGCCGCCGGCAGAATGCGCCGCGATGACCTCCTCTTCGCAAGTCTCGAGCGCCCGGTCGAGATCCGAGAAAATGGTCACGTCCTGGGTAATAAAGCCTCGCGCGCGAAAGGCGTTGCCCAGCTCGTGCGAGAGATTGACCAGGACGAGATGGGCACCAGCCTCCTCGGCCGCCTGCTTGATCTGGGTGAAGCTGTGCATGGTCTCCCCCTTGACGGACATGCCACCCGATCCCCGCAAGGCCTCGCTCGCGACGCCTCCCCAGGGGCGTCCACACTATGTCTTACGCGTTATTATCGCGCGAATTCGCGGGCGGCGGATAGGTGAGAGATATGACAGTTTTGTTGCGTGCGAAGTATTTCGGGGGAATCTAAGTACTGCTGCGTAGAGTTGGCACCGGATTGGCACCGGGCATTGGCAAGCACAAAGAATGTTTTGACGAGACTCGGGGCGCTGCTCTCTACTTGGCAGGTGAAAGACTTGTGGGAGGATAACGCCAAGGCGCTGCTCAGGTCTCCTTGCCATCGCGGAACCAAACGAGGATGGCGCGCTTAAGCATCATACTGGACCGACCGAGGCCCTCCCCTCCCTCTCAGTCGGTCCCCATAACGTTAGCAAGGGCCCCGCTCCGAGGGGCCTTTGCTTTATTGGAACGCGCGCGGATTCCGGGCGGCAATAAGTTGAAGGGGCCCAATACGCGGAGACACAGCGGACCCCTTCCGTCCTGTGGGAGGACGGTGATGGCGAGGGAAAAACCATCACGGCTGGCAGTTAACGCCTTCACCGCTGGGGACAACCCCAGCCAGCATGAAAAGCAGATTACAAATTTCTGAACCCACCGGAGCCGCGTTGGAGCGCGACCCCGGCACCCCCCAGCAGAGTAACCGGGCCACCCCAAGGAACCAATCAATGGTGAACTGACTTCTCTTGCCACCTCGGATAAGGAGAGCGCCCATGTACATCCGGCTTGTAACGATCATTGCGACGGCTGCGTTTGTCTTTGGCAGTGCCGAACTCTTAAAGGCTCAGGAGACAACCACCCCACCGGCAACTCCCCCAGCCGCTACCACCAATGTGGATAGGGATAGAGATATCGATGTGGATAGTCGTAGAGAGAGAGACGATGACGACTGGGGATGGATAGGCATCCTCGGGCTCCTCGGCCTTGGTGGCCTCGCCGGTCTTGGTGACCGTAGACGCGATGTTAGGACCACCACCACTCGCACCGGCGTGTAGCACCCTAATTGATGTCAGGGCGCTCGCTTCGGCGGGCGCCCTCTTGCATCTGTGCCCCGGAACTAACATCCAAGGACTGAGTTTCTAACATCGAACTGGACTGACCATCTTCCTCCTCGCCCTATGGTCAGTCCCCGCAGACATTGGACAAGAGCCCCACTAGCTGGGGCTTTTGTTTGCGCCGCTTTTGTCTCGCTACTTCCAGCTAAAAGGCGCACAATGGCTCATCACCGGCACATGACGATAGTAGGCCCCGGTGGCTGAGAGAGTTGATCGCTAGCGCTCCCGCCTGCTGACGCAAGGAGTTGGGAGCCATGCCCGGTAACCCCCGAGAATGTCGCGAACACGCGGCCAACTGTAGACAGCTTGCTCAAAGCGCAAGCGGTGAGACCGCGCGCGAAAAGTTCTTAGCTCTCGCCGCTACTTGGGAGGGGCTCGCCAGCGAGCTGGAAAGCGCTTTAGTGTTGCTCCAGGCAATGGACGACATGGAGCGCAAGGAAGCCTCGGCGCCGATAGGCTTAAAGGGCTCGGCGTTCTAGAACGCAGCAGGTCTAAACGCGACAAGGGCGCTCGCTTAGGCGGGCGCCTTTTTTGCTGTAGGCTCTGAAGTCGGGGGTTTATCCGATGACTTCGACTGAGATTACCGCCATTGCCGGGCTTGTCGTGGCGGCGCTTTTTGCGCTCGCTTTGTGAGCTGTCACCAGACACCCCGAGACTTTTCCCAAGGTCGTCGCTTTACCCGTAGCGGTCTTTTTCGCTTTGCTGGCGGGCGTCGCATTCTTCTTGTTCACGCAAATGAATATTTGGATGGAGAGCAGCCTGATGCAATTTTGCCTGACGCTGCCATGCAACCGGGACAAACTCCTCGCGCATGTGAATTCGACATTACGTTCTACGCGTTATTATCGCGCGAATTCGCGGGCGGCGGATAGGCGAGAGATATGACAGTTTTCTGACGGGAGGCCGGAGTGGTTCCCGCTGCTACTCGGCGGCCGCTTGCGACTTGGCCTCGGCGCCGAGCTTCTTCAGCAGGTCGATGGCCGCGTCGGCGATCGGCGTGCCGGGGCCGAAGATGGCCTTGGCGCCGGCCTCGTGCAGCGCCGGATAATCCTGCGGCGGGATCACGCCGCCGACCACAATCATAATGTCGCCGCGGCCTTGCTCCTCCAACGCCTCGCGCAGGGCAGGGACCAGCGTCAGGTGGCCGGCGGCGAGCGACGACACGCCGACGATATGAACGTCGTTCTCGACCGCCTGGCGCGCGGCCTCCTCCGGCGTCTGGAACAGCGGGCCGATATCGACGTCGAAGCCGAGATCGGCGAACGCGCTAGCGATCACCTTCTGGCCGCGGTCGTGGCCGTCCTGGCCCATCTTGGCGACCAGGATGCGCGGGCGGCGGCCGTGCTCGGTCTCGAAGGCGTCGATCAGTTCCTTGATGCGGTTCATGCTTCCGTCCATGCGGCCCATTTCCGCGCGGTAGACGCCGGTGATGGCCGAAACCTCGGCCCGGTGGCGGCCATATACCGTCTCCAGAGCATAGGAGATTTCCCCGACCGTTGCCTTAACGCGGGCAGCCTGGACCGCGGCTTCGAGCAAATTGCCGGTGCCTGTCTCGGCGTAACGGGTGAGCGCGTCAAGAGCCTCGCGGACCTCCGCCTCGTTCCGCTCGGCCTTGAGGCGGGCGAGCTTGTCGAGCTGCTGGCGGCGGACCGCCCGGTTGTCGACCTTGAGGATGGCGATGTCGGCCTCGCTGTCGGGACGGTATTTGTTCACGCCGACAATGGTCTGCTTGCGCGAATCGATGCGGCCTTGGGTGGCGGTGGCGGCCTGCTCGATCATGCGCTTGGGGATGCCGGCGGCGATCGCCTTGGTCATGCCGCCGAACTTCTCGACCTCTTCGATATGGGCGAGCGCGCGCGCCGCCAGATCGTAGGTCAGGCGCTCGACATAGAAGCTGCCGCCCCACGGATCGATGGTGCGGGTGGTGCCGGATTCCTGCTGCAGCATGAGCTGGGTGTTGCGGGCGATGCGCGCCGAGAAATCGGTCGGCAGCGCGAGCGCCTCGTCGAGCGCGTTGGTGTGCAGCGACTGGGTATGGCCTTGGGTGGCCGCCATGGCCTCGACGCAGGTGCGCACCACGTTGTTGAACACGTCCTGCGCCGCCAGGCTCCAGCCGCTGGTCTGGCAATGGGTCCGAAGCGCGAGGCTGCGCGGGTCCTTCGGCTTGAACTCCTCCATCACGAGCTTCGCCCACAGCAGCCGCGCGGCGCGCATCTTGGCGATCTCCATGAAGAAATTCATGCCGATCGCCCAGAAGAACGACAGCCGCGGCGCAAACGCATCGATGTCGAGCCCGGCAGCGACGCCGGCGCGCACATATTCGATGCCGTCGGCGAGCGTATAGGCGAGCTCGAGGTCGGCGGTCGCTCCCGCCTCCTGCATGTGATAGCCGGAGATCGAGATCGAATTGAATTTCGGCATGTGTTTCGACGTATAGCCGATGATGTCGGACACGATGCGCATCGAGTGCTCGGGCGGATAGATATACGTGTTCCGCACCATGAACTCTTTGAGGATGTCGTTCTGGATGGTGCCGGACAGCTCCTGCGGCGGCACGCCTTGCTCCTCGCCGGCGACGATGAACAGCGCCAGCACCGGCAACACCGCGCCGTTCATGGTCATCGACACCGACACCTTGTCGAGCGGGATGTGATCGAACAGCGTGCGCATGTCGTAGATGGAATCGATGGCGACGCCGGCCATGCCGACATCGCCGGTCACGCGCGGATGATCGGAATCGTAGCCGCGATGGGTGGCGAGGTCGAAGGCGATCGACACGCCTTGCTGGCCGGCGGCGAGGTTGCGGCGATAGAAGGCGTTGGAATCCTCGGCGGTCGAGAAGCCGGAATATTGCCGGACGGTCCAGGGCCGCTGCAGATACATGGTGGGGTAGGGGCCGCGCAGATAAGGCGGCACGCCCGGCAGCCCATCGAGAAAGTCGAGCTTGGCGATGTCCTCGGCCCCATAGGCGGGCTTGACCGCGATCCCTTCGGGCGTCTGCCAAGCGGGTGCATCGACGGGCGTGGCGCTCGCGCCGTCGCTCTGCTCGAAATTCACCTCGGCGAATGAGGGGATGCGCGTCATCGGTGGTCAGATCTCGTCATAGGCTGAAGCCAGGATTTCAAGCGTATCACAGCCCTGGTGGAGGAAGGTGCCAACCCCCGCCTTCTCCAGCGCGGCCCGGTGGGCGCCCGGCTTGCCGGCGAGGTAGATGCGCGCGGCCCCGGCCTCGCTCAGCGCCTTGGCGACAGCCTCGGCCTCGCACCGCATAGACTTTGTCCGAGGAGCACAGGCAGGCAAGCTTGGCGCCGGATTCCTTGAATCGTTTCGCGAGGTTGTCGCCCTTGCCTTCCACCGCTTCGATGCCGCCGGATTCGAACAGGCTCTTGGCGAAGCTCGCCCGCGCATTGAAATCGGCGGGCCGGCCGAGACAGGCGAGGAACACCTTGGGCCGCGTGCCGGCTTTCGCGAGATAGGCGTCGCTCCGGTCGCGCAAGCGCTCGAACGGTTCCGAAAGCCTGAGCGGAGCCAGCGCCTTCTTGCGCACGGACAAAGCCGCGAGCCGCGGTTGCGCCAACACGGCGACCTCGTCCTCGGCGAGATTGGGAAAATCGCTGGTGCCGATCAGGCTATCCTTGCGGCGGGCGACATCGGCCTCGCGCTCGGCCCGCACCTTGCCGACCGCATTCTGGATCGATCCGGACTCGAGGGCCTGGTCCAGCCCGCCCTCGCGCTCGATCTCCTGGAACAGGCCCCAGGCGACATCGCACAGCGAATCGGTGAGCGCTTCGATGGCGCCGGAGCCCGCGGCGGGATCGGCGACGCGATGAATATTGGCCTCTTCGATCAGAATCGTCTGCGTGTTGCGGGCGATGCGGCGCGCGAACGCGTCGGGCAGCCCAAGCGCCGCGCTGAACGGCAGCACGGTGACGGCATCGGCGCCGCCGACCGCAGCGCCGAGCGCGGCGATGGTGCCGCGCACGATGTTGCCGTGCGGATCGCGCTTGGTCATCATGCGCCACGCGGTCTCGGCGGCGACGAAGCTGGGCCGAGGCGTAAGCCCGCAGGCCTGCTCGACACGCGCCCATAATTTCCGAAGTGCGCGGAACTTGGCGATGGTCAGGAACTGATCCTGATCGGCGGCCAGGCGGAAATAGATCAAGCGCCGCGCATCGTCGAGCGCGATGCCGCCTTGCTCCAACGCGCGCAGATAGGCGACGGCGCTGGCGAGCGCGAAGGCGAGCTCCTGCGCTTCCGAGCCGCCGGCGGCATGAATGACGCGCCCGTCGGCGACGGCAAACGGACCGGCGAAGCCCTGGCCCGCGAGATCGGACACGAGGCCGGCAAAGATCGGCGCAATGTCGGTCCAGGGCATCGGGCTTTGGCCGCTCAGAGCAACGCCGCCGAGCGGACCGAAGCCGAAGCGGATGGTCACGTCCTGAGGCGAGAGGCCACGGGCCTTGACCAAAGTGGCGAGCAGGCCCGCGGCGTCCTTCGACTGAACGCTGAGGTCGAGATCGACGGCGATGCCGGCATCGAGATGAATATTGTCGAGCGCCGCGCTGATCGCGGCGCCGCTGGCCGGCAGCGCATAACCGTAATCGCCGATCGCGCCTTGAAACACGAGGGCGACGCCGTTGGCGCCGTTGGTCAAATCGTCGAGGATTTGCGTATTGGCGGCCTTGGGGTCGGTCAGATCGATCCGCTGCATGACCGCCCAGGGCTGGCCTGCGGCGCGACCCGCGACGCGGCTTGCCTCCGTGGCGCGGCCGTACAGCGGCTCGATGCCGATGCCGTCATAGGTCTTGGACCGGAGCGAGGCAAAGGGCGCGCCCTTCAGCGCCTCTTCGACCAGCGCCTTCCATGCCGCCGCGTCGGCAGGGGCAAAGTCCCTGGCCAGGGAGCGTTCCACCATTGTCGTCAAGCCTATCGATGCGCCTACCGCGCTTTGCGCTTTTTGAGCGCCAAGCTGCTCCAAGTTTCCTCCTAACACGAAGCTTTGCCCGCGCGGAAGCCACGCGCCGCCTTTGCGGGCGGCCACCGGAGAAGCTAGAGTGCCGCCCGACAGCCAGGAGAGGAGCGGCCATGGCGAAGCGCAAGACAGCGCCGAAGGCGGACGTGCAGAGCGAGGCGCCGGCCAAGGCCCCCGACGACAGCGTCTATATCGGCAAGAGCGTCAAGCCGGAGTTCATCTGGCTCCGGCTCGCCAACCGCCACGGCCTGATCACCGGCGCGACCGGCACCGGCAAGACCGTCACGCTGCAAGGCCTGGCCGAAGGGTTCTCCGACGCCGGCGTGCCGGTGTTCTGCGCCGACGTGAAGGGCGATCTTTCCGGCATCGCCGAGAAGGGCGAGCCGAAGGGCTGGATCGAGGCGCGCGCCAAGGAGATCGGCTACACCGTCGATTACAGAGCCTACCCGGTGATCTTCTGGGATCTGTTCGGCAAGCAGGGATTGCCGATCAGGACGACGGTCTCGGAGATGGGCGCGCTGCTGCTGTCGCGGCTGATGGATCTCAGCGAGGCCCAGGAGGGCGTGCTCAACATCGCCTTCAAGATCGCCGGCGACGAGAATTTGCCGCTCATCGATCTCAAGGATTTGCAGGCGCTGCTCGAGGATTTGGCGGCGCGGGCCGACACCCTCACCACCAAATACGGCAACGTCACCAAGGCCTCGGTCGGCTCGATCCAGCGCTCGCTGCTGGTGCTGGAGCAGCAGGGCGGCGCGCAATTCTTCGGCGAGCCGGTGCTCAACATCGACGACCTGATGCTCGAGGACCGCGATGGGCGCGGCTATATCAGCGTGCTCGCCTCGGACCGGCTGATGTCGTCGCCGCGGCTTTACGCGACCTTCCTGCTGTTTCTGCTCTCCGAGCTGTTCGAGAAGCTCCCGGAAGTCGGCGATCCCGACAAGCCGAAGCTCGTGTTCTTCTTCGACGAGGCGCATCTGCTGTTCAGGGACGCGCCCAAGGCTCTGCTCGAGAAAGTGGAGCAGGTGGTGCGGCTGATCCGGTCGAAAGGCGTCGGCGTCTATTTCGTGACGCAGAACCCGCTCGACGTTCCCGACACGGTGTCGCGCCAGCTCGGCAATCGCGTGCAGCACGCGTTGCGCGCGTTCTCGCCGCTGGAGCAGAAGGCGGTGAAGGCAGCGGCCACGACCTTCCGCGCCAATCCCGCCTTCGATACCGAAAAGGCGATCATGGAGCTTGGCATCGGCGAGGCGCTGGTCTCGACCCTCGACGGCAAGGGTCAGCCGACCATCGTCGAGCGGACTTTGGTCAAGCCGCCAAACTCGCGCGTCGGCCCCATCAAAGACGAGGAACGGGCCGCGGTCATCAAGGCCAGCAAGCGCGTTCTCGACACGGATTATGCCGATACCGTCGACCGCAACTCGGCCTACGAAATGTTGCAGAAGCGTATGGCCAAGCGGGAAGATGAGGCCGCCGCCCGGGCCGGCGAGAAGGCGGCGAAGAAAAGCGGCGGCGGCTCGCGCAGCGATAGTTTCTGGACGACGTTCGGCAAAACCCTGGTCAGAACCGGCGTGCCGTTGGCGACCAAAGTGCTGACGGATGTGCTCAAAGGTCGTACCAGAAGGGGTGGCTGAGCCGGGAACCCACTGCTATGGGTTCCAGTATCCCGGCCCCGATCGCTCCCAGGTTTGAATCCCCATGCTCACGATTGACGGCATCACCCTCCGCTTGGGCGGCCATCTGGTCCTTGACCATGCCTCGGCGGCGTTGCCGGCGCGGGCCCGCGTCGGCCTGGTCGGCCGCAACGGCGCCGGCAAATCGACCCTGCTCAAGGTGATCGCCGGGGTCTATGAGGCCGACGAGGGCAGCATCGATACCCCGTCCGGCACGCGCATCGGCTATGTCGCGCAGGAAGCGCCGGGCGGCGCGGCGACGCCGTTCGAGACCGTGCTCGCCGCCGCGACCGAACGCGCCGAATTGCTGGCCGAAGCCGAGCACGCCCACGATCCCCACCGCATCGGCGAGATTCACGAGCGGCTCACCATGATCGACGCCCATGGCGCGCCGGCGCGCGCCTCGCGCATTCTGGCCGGGCTCGGCTTCCCCGAGGACCAGCAGCATCAGCCGCTCGACTCGTTCTCCGGCGGTTGGCGCATGCGGGTGGCGCTCGCCGCGCTGCTGTTCTCGGAGCCGGAGCTGCTGCTGCTCGACGAGCCGTCGAACCATCTCGATCTCGAAGCGGCGGTGTGGCTGGAAGTCGTTTCTCACGGAGCTATCGCGGCAGTCTGATCGTGGTCAGCCACGAGCGCGACCTGCTCAACAATGTGGTCGATTACATTCTGCATGTGGAGCGGGGCGGCCTCACGCTCTATTCCGGCAATTACCACGCCTTCGTCCGGCAGCGGTCGGCGCGCGCGGCCCAGGCCGACGCGGCCCGCAAGCAGCAAGAGGCCAAGGCCAAGAAGCTGCAGGCCTATGTCGATCGCTGGCGCTACAAGGCGCACACCGCGCGCCAGGCGCAAAGCCGGCTCAAGGCGCTGGCGGCGATGGGGCCGATCGCCGAGGCGGTGCATGACCCCTCCGTGGTGTTCGACTTTCCGAGCCCGAAGGAGCTCAAGCCGCCGCTGATCGTGCTGGACGATGTCGCGGTGGGCTACGCGCCCGGCGCGCCGGTGCTGTCGGGGCTCGATCTTCGCATCGATCCCGACGACCGCGTGGCGCTGCTGGGCCGCAACGGCAACGGCAAGACCACCTTGGCGCGCCTGCTCGCCGGCCAGCTCAAGCCCATGGCGGGCTCGATCGTCGCCTCGGGGAAATTGCAGGTCGGCTATTTCGCCCAGCATCAGATCGAGGAGCTGAGTCCCGACGACACGCCGCTCCAGCACATGCAGCGGCTGTTGCCTGACGCCTCTCCCGGCGCGGTGCGCGCGCAGCTCGGCCGGTTCGGGTTTTCCGGCGACAAGGCCAATGTCGCGGTGCGGGCGCTGTCGGGCGGCGAGCGGGCGCGGCTGTCGCTTGCGCTCATCACGCGCGAGGCGCCGCATATTCTCATTCTCGACGAGCCGACCAACCATCTCGACGTGGAGGCGCGCGACGCGCTGGTCGAGGCGCTGGCCGAGTTCGGCGGCGCGGTGGTGGTGGTCAGCCATGACCGGCACCTGCTCGGGCTGATCGCCGATCGGCTGGTGCTGATCGACGACGGGACGGCTACGTCGTTCGACGGCAGCCTGGACGATTATCGCGACCTGGTGCTGGGGTCGGGGCAGGGCGGCGGGGCGGACGGCCAGAAGCCGGCCAAACGCGATCGCAAGGCCGAGCGGCGGTCGTCAGCCGAGTTGCGCGAGCGCCGTCAGGCCTGGCGCAAGACGATGTCGCAGGCCGAGGCCGAGCTGGAGCGGCTGGCGAAGCGGCGCGCCGAAATCGACCGGATGCTCGCCGCCCCGATGAACGGTGGCGCCTCGGTCAGCGAGCTGATGAAAACGCGCGCCGAGGTCGAGCGCCATATCGCTTCCGCCGAGCAGCGCTGGCTCGAGGCGAGCGAGGCCGCCGAGCACGCGCGCACCGACAGTTCGGCGCGGGGATAGCCGGGGGGATAACCCGCTCTCGCGGGCCGCAGGCCGTTGGTCTATTGCGTGCAAATCCGCACTAAGCCCGCGCAAATATCGGCAATCTCGCCGCTATTTCGGGGCGAGGTCGTACATCTGCTCGACATGGCCCCAATTGATGAGGTGGTCGAACCACGCCTCGAGATATTTCGGCCGCTCGTTGCGATAGTCGATGTAATAGGAGTGCTCCCACACGTCGCAGCCGAGCAGCGGCCAGCCGCCGTGAACCAGCGGGTTCTCGCCGTTCGGGGTCTTGGTGATTTCGAGCTTGCCGTTCTTGAGCGCGAGCCAGCACCAGCCCGAGCCGAACTGGGTCTTGCCGGCCTCGATGAAATCGTTGCGGAATTTGTCGAAGCCGCCGAGATCGCGGTCGATCAGCGCCAGCACCGAGCCGGGCACCTTCTTGCCGCCGCCGTCCTTCTTCATCCACGGCCAGAACTGGATGTGATTGAAGTCTTGCGCGGCGTTGTTGAACACGCCGGCGTTCTTGCCGAAGCTCGCCTTGATGATCTCCTCGAGCTCCATGCCCTCGAAGCCCGAACCCGGCAGCAGTTTGTTCAAATTGTCGACATAGGCCTTGTGGTGCTTGTCGTGATGGTAGTGCAGCGTCTCGGCCGACATGTAAGGCTGAAGCGCTTCGTAGTCATACGGCAGGGGAGGGAGTTCGAAGGCCACGGCAATGCTCCGGCGATGTTTGCGGAATAAGGGAGAAGTCCGCCCGGAAGCTAAAGGTTCCGTCGCAGCGAAGCAAGCCAAGCCTCTGAAACCAGATTCGTATTTGAGGCGGGAGGGTGGGCGCGGAGCCCCTGAACTCCGCGCCCGGTGCCGAGGAAGGTTCGCTTTCATCAGTGCAGGGATCTGACGTTGGCGACTTTGCCGGAACCCACCTGAACCGGGCATGAACCGAACCTGCAGGCGTGCTTCAGGATTCGAGAGCGCTGCGCCTACTTGATAAGAGACTGGAGCTCCTTGAATTCTCGCGTGCCGGCGCGCTCGAGCCATTCGAACAGCACCATCTCGCTGTCGACCACGTCGACGCCGGCGCCCATCAGGCGGTTGATGGCGAGCTTGCGGTTGACCTTGGAGCGCGAGCCGATGGCGTCGGCCACGACGAAGGCCTCGAAGCCCTGCGCCTCAAGGTCGATGGCGGTCTGCAGAACGCAAACATGGGCTTCGATGCCGGCGATGACCACCTGCGGCCGGCCTTGGCGGCGCAGCTCATGCAGCCGCTCGCGCAACGGCTCGCTCCTGAGGCAGGAGAACTCGACCTTGTCGACGATGAAGGCGGCATTGCCATAGGCCTCGCGGATCGGATCGACGGTCGGGCCAAGGCCTTGCGGGTATTGTTCCGAGACGGTGATCGGCACTTCGAGCGTCCGCGCCGCGCGGACCAGCCGGATGCAGCGCTCGACCACGCGATCCTTGCCGGAGACTGCCCCCAAGAGCTTGGCCTGGACATCGACGATCAGGAGCTGGGACTTGTCGCGGGCGATCAGCATGACGGCGGTAATTTTGACCGGATTCGCGGCCGCTTCATAGCCTTGGTCAGGCCGCCGCGGTCTGCGCGATCTTCAGCGCGAAGGCATAGGCCAGCGCCACCTCTTTCAGGCGCTCGAAGCGGCCGCTGGCGCCGGCATGGCCGGCCTCCATATTGGTGCGCAGCAGAATGAGCGGATCGCCGGTGGCGAGCTCGCGCAGCCTGGCCACCCATTTGGCCGGCTCCCAATAGGTCACCCGCGGGTCGGTCAAGCCGGCCAGCGCCAGGATGTTGGGGTAGGCCTTTGCCTGCACATTGTCATAAGGCGAGTAGGCGGCGATGGTGCGGTAGTCGGCGTCGCTGGCGATCGGGTTGCCCCATTCGGGCCATTCCGGCGGCGTCAGCGGCAGGCTCGCATCGAGCATGGTGGTCAGCACGTCGACGAACGGAACCTCGGCGATGAGCCCGAGAAAAAGATCCGGCGCCAGATTGGCCACCGCACCCATCAGCATGCCGCCGGCGCTGCCGCCCTGGGCAACGATGTTGCCGCGCGAGGTGAACCCCTGCGCGGCGAGGAACTCGCCGGCGGCGATGAAGTCGGTGAAGCTGTTCACCTTCTTGGCGCGCTTGCCGTCCTTGTACCAGCGATAGCCCTTGTCCTTGCCGCCGCGCACATGGGCGATGGCATAGACGAAGCCGCGATCGACCAGGCTCAACGCATTGGTCGAGAAACCGGCCGGGATGGTCATGCCATAGGCGCCATAGCCGTAGAGCAGGAGAGGGGCCTTGCCGTCGAGCGCGGTGTCCTTGCGGTAGAGCAGGGACACCGGCACGGTCTCGCCGTCCTTGGCCGGCGCCATCACCCGGCGCGTGACATAGAGCGAGGGATCGTGGCCGCTCGGAATTTCCTGAGTCTTGCGCAGCACGCGGCTCCGCGTGTTCATGTCGTAGTCGAACACTTGGGCCGGCGTGGTCATCGACGAGTAGGTGAAGCGCAAGATCGGCGTGTCGTACTCGTAGCCCGGAGAGATGCCGAGCGCGTAAGCCTCTTCGTCGAAGGCGATGGCATGCTCATCGCCATCGGCGAAGCGGCGCACGACGATGCGCGGCAGCCCGTTCTCGCGCTCGAGCCGCACCAGAAAGTCCTTATAGGTCACGACGTCGAGAATGAGCCGGCCCGGCTTATGCGGCTCGATCTCCGTCCAGTGGTCGCGGCCGGGATTGTCGGCCGGGGCCTCGACGATGCGGTAGTCCTCGGCGCCGCCGGAATTGGTCAGGATGATCAGGCGGCCGTCATGATGATCGACCGAATAGTCGTGCTCGGGCTCGCGCGGCGCGACGAGGCGCGGGGGTGACGCCGGATCGGCGGCATCGATCAAGCTGATCTCGGCCGTCTCATGGTCGTGAACGCTAAGCAGCAAATACCGCCGGTCCTGCGTCGCGCCGAGACCGAGGAAATAGCTCGGGTCGTCTTGCTCATGAATCAGAACGTCAGCGGTCTCCGCCCCGACTGTGTGCCGGAGCACGCGCCGAGGCCGGTGCTCTTCATCGAGCCAGACGTAGAGCAGACTCCGGCTGTCGGCGGCCCACTCCAGCGAACCGTTGCTGTCGGCGATGCGGGACTCGATCAGAGCGCCGGTTGCGGCCTCGATGACTTTGACGGTGTAGAATTCCGACCCCTTGGTATCCACGGCATAGGCGACCAAGCGATGGTCGGGGCTGTGGGTGACGCCGGCGATGCGGAAATAGGCATGGGGTTTCGCCAGCGCGTTGCCGTCGAGCAGAATCTGCTCCGCGCCGCCGCCGCTCGGCTTCCGGCAAAAGAGCGGATGCTGGCCGCCGGTGACGAAGCGGCTGTAATAGGCGAAGGGCCCGTCAGGAGCGGGGACGCTGGCATCGTCCTCCTTGATGCGGCCCTTCATCTCGGCAAACAGCTTTGCTTGAAGCTGCTCGGTGTCGGCCATCGTCGTCTGGGTGTAGGCGTTCTCCGCTTCGAGATAGGTCCTGATGTCCGGAGCGAGCAGGGCGGGATCGCGCATCACCGCCTGCCAATTGTCTGCTCGGAGCCAAGCGTAGTGGTCCGTCCGCGCGATGCCGTGATGACTCGAGGTCGCGGGGCGGCGGGCGGCGCGAGGGGCCCGCGCGCGATAAAGCGTGTCACTCATGCTTTTAGGGCTTAGGTGCTGCTGCTGTTGTCGGCCTGATCGTCGGGATCGAGCTGCAACGCTACACCATTGATGCAATAGCGCGCACCCGTCGGCTTGGGTCCGTCAGGGAACACATGGCCGAGATGAGCCTCGCATTTGGCGCAACGAACTTCGGTGCGACTCATGAAGAACTTGCGGTCTTCATGCTCGCTCACCGCCTGTTCTCCTGCCGGTGCGAAGAAACTCGGCCAGCCGGTGCCTGAGTCGAACTTGGCCTCAGAGCTAAAAAGCGGCGCTCCACAGCACACACATTTGTACATCCCGGCTGATTTTTCCTGGTGATAGGGATGGCTAAAGGCCCGCTCGGTGCCGTGCTTGCGCGTGACATTGAACTGCTCGGGCGTAAGCTTTTGGCGCCACTCTGCCTCCGAGACTGCGATCTTGCCCTCTTCCTTTGCGGCGGTCTTGTCAGCTTTGTTCATCGTTGGAACACTTTCGGGTTCGTGTGCATTTATTCGATCGCAATATAAGCATTGGGGAGGATCGCCCGAAGAGCTGCGGCGCGCTGGTCACGCAGGCTTGATTCCCAGGAGATGGCCTCCTCCTGCGCCCGCTGGGTGAGCCCTCGACACGTCAAAAATCAACTAGGGGCCAATCTTAAGTGGCGAGGCGAGCCGGTTTCGGTAAACGAAAGTCTCTGCTTCATTTATCAATTTTCGTGGGGGCACAGTCTTCAACAGAACAGGTTTATTGCGATTTCACCGGAAATTGCTTATAGGGGGCAAATGAGCTTAGCTCGTCCACGTCCAGCACTTTCTGTAGTTGCGGAACATTGGAGCTTTACGTCACAAAATCGGCGTAATCTGGTGACTCAAGAGTCATGTGGGCCCGGGAGATGCGCAAGCACCCGCGAAATGGGGTGTGGTGCTTGTTGGACCGGGGATAGCCAGGATTAAGGAGCCATTTCATGGAAGCGAATCTGGAAAAAAACGAAATCGTTGAACTCACCGCTGAGATCGTCTCGGCTTATGTCAGCAACAACACAGTGGTTGCGACCGACCTTCCTGGCGTCATCCACAATGTGTTTGACGCGCTGAGCAAGGCCTCGAGCAGCTCGGGCCTGCCGGCCAGGGAAGAGCTGAAGCCGGCGATCCCGATCAAGAAGTCCGTCACGCCCGAATACATTATCTGCCTCGAGGACGGGAAGAAGTTCAAATCGCTGAAGCGCCATCTGCGCACGCATTACGATCTGTCGCCCGAGGATTATCGCGAGAAATGGGGCCTGCCGCACGATTATCCGATGGTCGCGCCCAATTACGCAGCGGCGCGTTCCGACCTCGCCAAGCGCATGGGCCTGGGGCAGCGGCGCCGCTAACCGCTCCCGAATCGAGCGCCGATCACCGGCTGCGGCGCGGCGCGTTCGTTGCCGCCGCACCGACCGTTCGTCGCCCAAGATCGGGTAGCCGCCCTAAGTGTTACCACAAGCCTTTGTGATTCCTAATGAATTTGGCTTTCTCCGCTTGCAAGTCACGAAAGTTATCCACATAGTCGGACAGACGAGCGATTCGCGGGTCGTTCAAGGCCCGCGGCAGGGGGATAAAAATGCCGTCCGGACGCGCTTTTCGAGCCCAGCTCGTCATGCAAGGACAGCGCGAGTTATTCGACTATTGGCACCGGTCGGCCGGCGATCGGCGGATGCCGGCCAGGTCCGATCTCGATCCCCTCAAGGTTCCGAAATTGCTTCCCTCGATCGGCCTGATCGATGTCAGGGATGGCTTGGACCAGGCGTCCTTCAGGCTGGCCGGCACCAGACTCCACGACATCTACGGGCAGGAAATCACCGGCAAGTCAGCCTTCGAGGTGTTTTCCGGAGAGGCCGCGGAGTATTGGCGCCGCATCCATGGTCGCGTGGTGGCGGAGGGTCTCGCACTCCACGGCGTGGTGCGGGGTCCCGCCAAGGACCGCGATCATGTCGTGTTGTTCTGGCTCCGATTGCCGCTGTCGGAGGATGGCGGCCGCGTCGACCGGATCCTCTGTTATGACGTGGCCGGTCCCACCGAGAGCCAACGCGCGGCGACCGACCGCCCGTTGCTGTGCTATCCCCGCGCCCAGCCGCACGCGCGGCCGCTGCCGCGGCGGGTGCAGTTCGGCTAGCGCTCGAGCCGGCTGAGCCCGGCAAGCTCCCCCTTATAGGCACTCAACAGGCCGAGATGCCGGTTCAGGTCATAGCTCCAATGGCCTGACAGCGCGCGCCTGCGTTCGGCTCTGAGCGCGCTGCGCAGCTTCGCCAAGATGTGTCGGCACCCTGCCGGGCTCTCATCGTCGAGCTCGTGCGGCCACAGCGCGATCAGTTTCGGCAGGTCGCGCGCTCTGGCGTAGGCGGCGGCGCCGGCTTCGGCGATCGGTCCGAACACGCGTCTGGCCGTCGAGCCGCTGCGCGTCCTCCTAGCCTTCCTCTCACTCCGGCGCAGTCTGTCCAGCACGGGTCTCGCCTCCTTGGTGGAGGCTCGATCATGCGCGTGATTGTGGGGGCCGAGGATTGCGCGGGGATAAGACGCGTCACCCCGGTGAAAGCCGGGGTCCAGGGCCCGCAAGCTCCGTGCCGGCTGTCCTGGATTCCGGCTTTCGCCGGAATGACGAATTCTGGGCGACGTGCGCTCGCGTAATTCCCGCGCGCCAAACTTCACTTATGATGGCTTCGCTTCGTCCTTCTTAAGGGGCGTTCTCATGAGGCGTCGTGAGGTGCGGACGAGGCGCGGTGTCCCCGCGGGTTTCACTCGACGCGAGTGAAGCACTCGGGGCGGCGTCGGGCTCCCCCCGGGTCCACTACGAGGCCCTGCCAGGAGCTGGCTGACGACTCTCCGGCCTAACCAAACCCTGTTCGGCCCGTCGACTTGGTCCGCGCCGGATGGAGGGGGCAAGGAGCAGCGAAAGCGGGGCCGGCTACCGCAAGTCACTGCAATGGCGCGCCGCGAGGCGCCCGCCGTGGTCCCACAAGGATCGCGGAACCATAGGTCTGCGTCTTTCGGCGCGCCATCCCCTTCCATCCCTCGCGCTGGGAAGCGGCGAGATGTTTTGGCGTGCCTCAATCCTCTCCTCCAATGGAGAGGAAAGCCTGCGCCACCTTAGCCGAAGCCCCTGACACCACGACCTTATCCCCGCGCCCTTCTTTAGGCCTATCGTGTAGGAATATATTCCTTTACCCGAAAGGAGAGCCTGACGATGCGTTGCGCAGTTCGAGCGGCCGACAGCAGTGGCCTGGCGAAAGGGCTGAGGGCCCTGAGGGGCGTCGGCAAGTCCCAGCTACGGCAGGTGATCGACCCCGCCGTCGGGGCGGTGTTCGAGGTGGACATCGGCGACTTGCAGTCGGCGACGCGCGGCTCGCCGCGCGCCGCGTTCGCCCGGCAAGTGGCCATGTATTTGGCGCACGTCGTCTGTGGCTTGAGCCTTACCGAGGTCGGGACTCTGTTCGCCCGCGACCGCACCACGGTCTCGCATGCCTGCAGCGTGGTCGAGGACCGGCGCGACGATCCCGAGCTCGACGGCAGGCTCGAGCATTTGGAGCGCGCGGTCGCCGCTCTGATCGATGCGCTGTTCACGCGGCGGGGCTAGGCCATGAGGCGAAGGACGCCGGTCAGCCCCACGCGCCAAGCCGATGACGCGTTCAGGGAGCAACACCAGCTCCGCACCATCAGTGAGAGGGAGGTCAACGGCGCGCGACGGCCGGTGGTGGTGAATGACGCGGAGAGTCCGCTCGGCTGGCTCAAGAGCCGCAAGGATCGGAGCGGCAGGCCGCTGATCACCGAGGACCAATACCAGGCCGGCGAGCGCCTGCGCGCCGACTACTGGTTTGCGCATCTCAGCCCGCGGGTGACCTCGAACTGGTCGGCCGCAGCGCCGGCGCAGCGCTCGCGCCGGGCGGCGCCGTCAAACCCGGCGCTGCTGCGCGACGAGGTGATCGCCGCCAAGGAACGGGTGATGCGGGCCTTGATGGCGGTGGGTCCGGAAGTCTCCGGTGTGCTGGTCGATATTTGCTGTGAGCTGAAAGGCCTCGAAGAGGCCGAGAAGGAGAATGGTTGGCCACAGCGCGCGGGCAAAGTCGTGTTGCAGATCGCTTTGACCCGCCTTGCCAGGCATTACGGCCTGATCGGCGATGGTGCGCAGCGGCCGGCGCGACGAGGCCTTCGTCATTGGGGCAGCGAGGACTATCGGCCCACGATCGATGCGTGGCGGTCGGGCCCGGACCGCGAGCCGTGATGGGCGGCTCGATCGCTAATGAAGTTTGTGTTGGCCGAGGGCGGTCTCGGCGTCGTGTCTGATCCGCTTGACCATGGCCATCAGGCCGTTCGATCGCTGCGGGGTCAGGTGCTCCTTGAGGTGCAACAGGCTGAGCTTCTGTCCGGCATCGACCGCCATGATGTCCTCTGCGGTCTTGCCCGAGTAGAGAGCAAACAGGATGGCAATCAGGCCGCGGACGATATGGGCATCGCTGTCGCCGATGAATGCGAGGCGGGGGCTGCCGCCCTTCCGATCCACCTGGGTGGCGAGCCAGACCTGGCTGACGCAGCCTTGCACCTTGTTGGCGGGGATGCGCTCGGTTTCGGGCAATGGCTCAAGCCTGCGGCCAAGCTCGATCACATAGCGATAGCGGTCCTCCCAATCGTCCAGGAGTTCGAAATCGTCGCGGATCTCGTCGAAGCTGGAAATCCCGCGCGTCTCGCTGAGCGTGTCCATGATCTCAATATAGGGGGGAATGGGGGCGGCTGCGACCGGCTTCCACGCCAAATGATGGGCGCGCAAATCGGGAGGGAAAGGGCGGGAACCTTCCCAATTGCGCGCCCTTGGCAGGCGGGCTGCCAAACGATTGATAATCTGCCGAACGGGTTCGGACGGCGAACGCTAGGTCCCGGCCGGGTCTGGCCCCGACCAGGCCTCTTCGCGATCCTCCGGAGCGAGCGTGTCTTGCGAGCCCTGCGAGGCGCTCACATCGAAACTGGCCGGCTCGAACAAGGACCGCGCTTCGGAGCTCGGAGCCTCCTCCGCGCCGGACTCGGTGCGGCCGTTGATGAGATCCATCAACATGCGGGCGCCGAATTGGGCCTTCTGCACGAACACACTGAACGCATCCTTGCCCCTGGCGCAGGTCTCCGGGTTGCGGTCGCAGAACGTTGCGACGTCGTTCACCGCGGCCTGCGCGGTGCCGTAGACTTCGCTGCGCTGCTGCGCGTCGGTCGGCAGCAGCAGAACGATGATCATCAGCCAGAAGGCTGCCCTAATCAGGAACAGCATTGCTTTGCCCTCTCTGTTACAAATCCTGCGGCTTATGCCGCTATCATTCCCCTCAAGGCTGGTAATATAGCGCAGATGAAATAAGGGAGTTTCACTGCAATCAATAAAGTTTGAATTGAAAATTCCACTCGATTCTGTAGCTCAGATGATTAGCACTTCAGTAATACTTGATTATTTTTCGCTATAGAATTGTCTCAAATTTTAGAGGAAAGCGCCCGACGCGGAGAGTTGCGCCCGCGCTTCAGCCGATCGGCTTTCGAACCGCGCTTTATGCTTCCTTAAGCGGGGACGACAATAATCCGAAACCAAGACAATCGGGGACGTAGCGGTGCTTGGCCCGCTCCGAGATGCGCGTGTTCAGTAGTGAAAGTGTGCGGGGGCTCTCAGCCTATTTCAATTCGCTCGTGCACGATTCCGCCCGCGGCGACGCGCTGACAGCCGCCCGTCACCAATCCTTTATCGCTTCGCATCTGCTCGGCGGCCTCATCGCCCTTTGCGTCTTTCCCGTTTATCTCGTGGTCAGCGGCAAGCCGTCGCTGCTTACCGCGGCCGCCTTCCTCTGGCTGCTGTCGCCGATCGCCATCGCCATCTTTCTGTCCCGGACCGGCAAATTCGCCGCGGCGCACCTCGCCTCGGCAGCGAATTTCGCCGGACTGGTGACCTATTGCGCGTGGCTCACCGGCGGTCTCAGCTCGTGGCTCATCCCGTGGATGGTGGCCGTGCCATTAGAGGCGGCGCTCGCTACCGACCGGCGCATTGTCGCCTGGGCAGCTGGTGCCGCCGGACTTGGTCTGGTCGTTCTTGCCGCGGCCCAGTGGCTGGGACATGTGCAGCCGCCGCAAGCCATGGGGCTGTCACCCGTACTGCTCGCCTTGGTCGGTACCATGAGCGCCATGGCCTACGCCGCAGCCTTGGCGGTGATGGTCCAGCTCGTTCACGGCCGATCGGAGAATGCGGTGCGCGCCGGCGAAGAGCGCTACCGCCTGCTGGCCGAGAATGCGACCGACATGATCACGCGCCATGACGACAAGGGCCGCGTCATATTCGTTTCGCTCGCGGCGCAGCAGCTATTTGGCGAACCGGCGCAAAAAATCACCGGAGACGGCCTGTTCGAACGCGTTCATGTCGCCGACCGGCCCGCTTACATGACGGCGCTGTCGCGCTCGCTTGCCAATAATGAGCCGATTGCGATCGAGTTTAGAGTCCGCCGGGCGGGTCCAACCGAAACGGCGCGCTATGTTTGGGTCGAGATGCGGTGCCGGCCGATGCAGGCCATGGAGGGCGAGCGGCTCGACCGTCCCGGCATTGTAGCCGTCACGCGCGATATCTCCGACCGCAAGGCGCAGGAGGCCGAGCTCATGCGCACGCGCGATGAGGCCGAAAGCGCGAGCCGCGCCAAGACACAGTTCCTCGCCAATATGAGTCATGAGCTGCGCACGCCGCTCAACGCCGTGATCGGGTTCTCGGAAATCCTCAACCGCGAGCTGTTTGGCTCGCTGGGCGAAGCCCGCTACCGCGATTACGCCCGGCTCATCCATGAAAGCGGCGAGCATCTGCTCAATGTCGTCAATGACATCCTCGACATGTCGAAGATCGAAGCCGGCAAGTTCAGGATCGTCAAGGAGCCGTTCGACGTCGCGCCTTTGGTCAAGTCATGCTGCGATATCATGCGGCATACGGCCGAGCAGCGGTCGTTGTCGTTGATCATGGATGTGGCTCCCGGCATCCCCGAGCTTCCGGCTGACAAGCGCGCCTGCAAGCAGATGCTGCTCAACGTGATCTCGAACGCCATCAAGTTCACCGATCCCGGCGGTTGGGTAAGGGTCTCGGCACGAGAGTCCGGCGGCCAGGTGGAATTCATCGTCTCCGACAACGGTATCGGCATTGCCGAGCAGGATCTGCCAAAGCTTGGCAACCCCTTCGTGCAGGCCAACAACTCGTATGACCGCAGCTATGACGGCGCAGGTCTCGGCCTATCGGTGGTCAAGGGATTGGCGCGGCTCCATGGCGGCCGCCTCGAGCTTGCAAGCGCACTGGGCGAGGGCACGATCGCCACGATCGTCCTGCCGCTCGATGGGGCGGCCGAATTGGTCGAGGAGCCGGTGCAGGAGCCCCCTGTGGTGTCGGCCGCATGACCGATTTGTGTGAGAACGCTTGGGCTTCGGGGCCTCATCTCGTGTTTAGCATCTCTTTAGTTTCGGACGCCAAGATGGCCAAGCGAACGGACGCGACGCGTTCCGGCACCGGGCATTCTTGGATTCACCGTGAGCGATGGGCGTAGTGGCAGCGCGGCTCTTATTTCTGGCGTTTCTCGGCCTGACGGGAAGCATCATATACAACGCACTCTATTTGCAGGACCTGCATGGCACCACCGTCGCGGCGACTCCGTGGCCGGAGGCGCCCGTGAGCTCGTCCGTCGAGATGGCGACGCTTCCGCCGGTAAGCACCGACCTGCCTCCGTTAGAACTGGAGGAGGGGGGGCCGCAACTCGTGGTCAGAGCCGTGCAACGCGAACTCGCCGCGCGCGGGTTCGATGTGGGACCGGCCGACGGCACGGCTAACGAGAAGACCAAGGCTGCGATCACGGCCTATCAAAAGGCTCAGGGTCTGCCGATCACCGGCGTCGCCACAGATGAGCTGTTGCGACACATTCTGCTTGGCACCCCCGCCCAACCCGCCGGCGCGACCGGGTCGGTCGCCGCAAAGGCCGCCCATGCGGATAGCAAGGACGCCTCTAACGTCAAGGCTGTGCAGCAGGTGCTTGCCGATCTCGGCTATGCGCCGGGTCCGGTCGACGGGGCGTTAGGGGGAGCCACGGCGCGGGCCATCAGCGCCTTCCAACACGACCGCAAGATGCCGGAGACAGGACGGATTTCACCCGAGCTGCTGCGCGAGCTCAAACGGGTGACCGGGCGCGACCTGACGAAGATGGCCGCGGAGCGCTAAGCTCCGGCCCGTGCGCATCAAGAGCGAAATCTGGGTCAGGGCGTATCTGCGCCGCTGCCAAGCCGAGGGCGTCTCCGTCGTAATCGTGCGGCGGGGCGATGAGGCCGCCGGCGCCATTTTCATTTGCATCGATCGGCTCGACGGCATGGTGTTTCTCTATGGCCCGGCGCCGGCCGGCCTGATCGAGAGCGAAACCGATCGGCGGTGGGTGAGCTGCTTTGGGGGTCGCCCCGCCAGCGCCCAGGAGGCGGATAACTATTTGGCTCGGCAACGCGATTTCGATCCCGACCTGTGGATCATCGAGGTCCAGGATCGGGCCGGACGGCATTTTCTTGGGGATGCCGAGGTGGAGGATTGACAGGGGCCGGTCCAGATTAGGAGTTCGTTAACCTTACCGGCGGCTTAATGCTGACCATGTGGCGACCGCGATCTAGGCGAAACGCGAGCCACCGGTGGAGACGGAAATGGGGAACATCCTTGAATTTCGCCGCAGCGAAGAGGCGGCAATCCGGACCGCAAGGCCCATCCAAGGCTCGCTCGGAGAGATCATTATCTTTCCAGGCGTGAGGATCGATCGGCGCGCCACGAACGATGTGCCAGAGGCTGGCACGCCGTCGGGCGGGCGCATTCAGCGTAGCCGAAAGAAATAGAGCGCGGTCAGCCCGATTTTCTGTAGGGGCCGCACGAGGTGGCCCTAAGCGCCCGCTCGGCACGGTCGGCCCGGCTTGGCCCGGCCAAGGGCGCGCGTATGAGGGCGATGCCTTCGGTGACCGGTGAGTTGACGACGATGACATCGTCGGATGATTCGGGGGCGTCCACGCCTGCCTCCTCAACGGTCTGATCGGCGGCGGCGATGATGAGATCGATCTCCGCCCGTTTCATATCGGCGCCGGCTACCGAATAGAAGTTTTCGCCATCCGGCGTGTAGAGCGCAATCAGCCAGAGCTCATCGGCAATCCTTGCATTGAGCCGCACCGGTCCATTGGCGAGATCGAAGCGGCAGAAGGCATAGCGCACGTCCGGCGCCATCATCGGCATCACCTGCCGCCCGGGAGTCGCCGGCGGGAGTTCGATCATCGTATTGGCGGGGCCCAGCGCGGCCAGCCGGGCGTGCGCGTTCCTGGGCGCAAGCATGGGCAGCGTGAGCACGGCGACGATGTGGATGAGGCCCGCAAGCACGAGCCCCAGCACGATATAAAGTCCGGGGAGCCTTACTCGCATTCCTTACGCTCGATCTTTGGCAGCCGGTCGTTGGGAATCAGGCCGATGCCGGAGCCATCGGTCTCGCGCGGATTGTAGATGCGCAACAAGAGTACGAGGTACTGGTCGGAGGCGCCGCTCGGCAGCCAATTCTCAGGCCGCGCGTTGCGCGACAGATTGACACGAAACGTGCCGTCGGCGTGACGAAGCATCTCCTCGCTGTTGAAGCTGTAGCGCGCGGAGGAATTGTCGATCAACCCGCCATACTCATCATAGACGGCGAGCGACCACCAGCGCGCATTGAGCGGGAAGCCCTCGATCAAATATTCGCAGTCGGATGTAAGGCTGCGACCTGCGCTGTCGCTGCGGGCCACGAAATACCGGGCGACGGTCGAGGTGAGGGGCAGCCTGCCGCTCCGTGCAACGTGCGCCAGAGTGTAAGGATCTGCACTAGGGTTGCCTTCGCTGACCCAGCCGTCCCAGGGTCCCACCTTGGTGGTCGTCAGCGGCGAGCCGCGCTCGATCATGTACCAGGCCGAGCCGATGCCGAGCATCAGAGCCACCACAAACGTCCCCACGAAATAGCCGAGGGACCGCATGGAATGAGTGGCCTCTTCTTCACGCCAGGCTGTTGACTGGGTAGGAGCCAGCACAAGCGGAGAGTTTGGCAGGGCGCTGGTCAAACGATTGGTGTCCATCGATTCGCGCTGTGGGGGAGGCGTCTAGCGCGGGTTCGCCGCACCGTCGTCCCGTCCCGCCGACAGAGCGGTTTGTGGCTCTGCGGGAGCATTGTCGGGCTGCGGCCCATCGCTGGGATTCGAAGCCGAAGCCAGGCTGGGTTTCGATGCCGCCGGCGCCTCGGCGCGGTCCGGACGACCGTCGCTTGGCGTGAGCGGGCGAGCGTCCTTGAGCATTGAACTCAGCTTCTCGAGAACCTGCCGGGTGGCCGAGGACATGTCCTTGACACTTTCCGGCGCCGGCGCCGCAATTTCGGGATTGGCCGCGGCATTCTGCGCCATGGCGGCCGCGATGCGTGTCTGCTCGGCCGCCTGGACCGGATGCACGGGCAGGCCCGCGATCTGCGGAATGTTGTCGGTATCGTGCGCTGCCACCATGTAGGCCTTCCAGGTCTGCGCCGGGAAACTGCCGCCGGTCACTCGCGCCATCGGCGTGAAGTCGTCATTGCCGAGCCACACGCCGGTGACGTATTGGCCGGTGAATCCTATGAACCAGGCGTCGCGATAGGCCGAACTCGTTCCCGTCTTGCCGGCGGAGTAGGTGTAATCGAGCTGCGCCGCCTTGCCGGTGCCTTCCAACACCACGGCCTGAAGCATGGTGTTCAAATCGCCGATCACCTTGGGGTCGAAGATCTGTTTGCGCGGCGGCTCATCGCGTTCGTGGTTGTACACGACGTCGCCGCCCGAGAGCGTCCTGATCTCCTCGATGGCGTAAGGACGCACCTCAAGTCCGCCGGCCGCAAAGACGGCGTAGCCGCCGGTATGTTCCAGCGGCGTCATGCCGTTGTCGCCAAGGGCGAGCGAGCAGGTCTTCTTGAGATGCTTGATACCTATCTTGGCCAAATCGGCGAGCACCTTCTCGCGCCCGACCTGGAGAGAAAGCTTCACGGCAATGGTGTTGATCGATTTCGCCAGCGCCGTTCTAAGCGTCATGCGGCCGCGATAGCCGCCGGAATAGTTCTTCGGCGCCCAACGGCCGCAACTGACGGGTCCGTCGCTGACGGACGAGTTGGGGGTGAAACCGTTCTCGAGCGCGGTCAGGTAGACATAGCCCTTGAACGATGAGCCAGGCTGCCGGTAGGCGTGGCTCGCGCGGTTAAACTGGCTTTCGCCATAGTCCTTGCCGCCGACCATGGCGCGCACCGCCCCGTCGGTCTCCATGGAGACCAAGGCGCCGTTGTCGAAGTTTCGCGATCGGCCAAACTGCTTGATGGTCTGGCCGAGGGCTTCCTCGGCCGATCTCTGCAAGCCGACATCGACGGTGGTGCGGGCCACAACGATGTGATCCTCCTTGCCGCGCATCAGCCGTTGGACCTCCTCGAAAGCCCAGTCGAGGAAATAGTCGGGCGTGTTGCCGTCGCCGCGCTCGACGATCTTGGCTGGGTTCATGCGCGCGCCATAGACTTGCCCCTCGCTCATGAAGCCGGCTTCGACCATGTTGCTGAGGACCTCGTTGGCCCGGGCGCGCGAGGCGGCGAGATTGACGTGCGGCGCATAGCGGGTCGGCGCCTTGAACATGCCGGCCAGCATGGAGGCTTCGGGCAAATTCACCTCCCGGATTGACTTGTTGAAATAATATTGGGCCGCCGCCTCGACCCCGTACGAGCCGCCGCCGAGATAGGCGCGGTCAAAATAGAGCTTCAGGATCTCGGGCTTCGAATAATGGTTCTCCAGATAGATGGCGATGATCGCCTCTTTGATCTTTCTGCTGAGCGACCGCTCCGGAGACAGGAACATGTTCTTGGCGAGCTGCTGGGTGAGCGAGCTACCGCCTTGCACGACTTGTTCGTTGCGGGCGTTCGCGGCGAGCGCCCTGAAGGTGCCCATGACGTCCACGCCGAAATGTTCGAAGAACCGCCGGTCCTCGGTCGCGAGCGTCGCTTTGATCATGACGTCCGGGATTTCTTCGAGCGGCACCGAATCGTCGCGCAGCAGACCGCGCTTGCCGATTTCATTGCCAAACCGGTCGAGGAAGGTGACGCTGTACTCGTCGGACAGGTTCATCTTGCCTTGCGCGATCTCGAAGGCAGGAAGGGCGAAGGTGGCGAGGACCAGCAGACCGGCAACGCTGAGCGTCAGCCCCTCGCAAGCGAACTCATTGAGCGCGCGGACGAAGCCCTTGACCTCAAAGCGGCCGAAGAACGAGGAATAACCGGCCCACCAATCGCGGAAGCCGATCCAGCTGTTGTAAAGGCCGGAATCGATCCACGAATTGATCTTCAGCCAGTCGATCAGCTTGCCTCGGCGGCCTTGGAGGATGTCCCGCACTTTTGCCCCGACCTCTCGCGTGCGAATCCGCCCCGGCAGATTGGCAGGCCCCAATCTACCGCCTGGACGGGTTATTCGGCGGGCAAATTACACAATGATTGAGGCGTTTTGTAGAGGGTTTCCAATGGGTGCAGCCTAGCCCGCCGGACGCGAAGGTCATCCTCGCGCAGCTTGCTTAACAAGCGCTATCCCCGCCGTCTCCCCGCAGCGCTCATGGTTTGACCTCATAGCCGCGCCGCTTCATGCAGGCCACGTAGTCCTCGTCGGCCGATCCCTGGCGAAGGCGCGAGAAGATGTTGACCACCGATTTGATGCCCTTTTGCTTGGTCTCTTCCTTGCAGGCGAGCTGGGCGGCCTCGATGCGTGTTGCCGGCCTCTTCGGCCTTGGCCGGGCGCTGATCCACCAGCGTGAAGGTCTTGGGCTTCGGCTCGGCGAGGCTGCACGCGGATAGGAGCGTGCCGAGCAGGCACACCGCGAGCACCGCCGATCCGACCCTCGACATCGCCCGAACCCCGTTCCCTTCCGGCTGACACTATGGCAGTTCGCGCGCGCGGCGAGCAAGCCGGGTTACGGCCCCGGCCGGCCTCGCGATCCACCATTCATTTGCGGTGAAGTTTGGGCCGAAAATGGGGGCGGCCTGCTACCAGAGATGGGGAACGAGGCGGTAGCGGACGCGGGCGGCATAGTCGGCATAGCCGGCGAGCTCGGCCGTGAGGGTGCGCTCCTCGAGCACGGCGCGCATGGCGATGAGCAGCACCAGGCCGGCGCCGGCGGCAAGACCCCACCACGACCCGAGCAGCAGGGGCACGCCGGCGATGAACAGGAGCGCGCCGGCATACATCGGGTGACGCACATAGGCGTACGGCCCGGTCGAGACCACCAGGTGCCCGCGCTCCTTCTGGATCTTGATGACCGGCGCGGCGTAGCTGTTCGCCCTGAACGTCAGCCACACGACATAAGAGCCGACGCAGATCAGCACGACGCCCGCGACCTGAAGGGCGAGGGGGATTTCGGACCAATGAAAGCGCTTGGCGTCGAGCGCCATCAAAATGAGCCAGCCGGTCCACAGCACGAGCATGACCGCCATCAGGATTTTGTCCCAGCGTTTTTGGTCGCGCTGGATGAGCGAACCCAGGCGCTCGCGGAGCAGGCCGGGATCGTGGCGGGCGAGCCACAACCCGCCGCCGAAGCTCATGGCGGCGGTGAGCGCCAGATAGATCCAGGCCTCAGGCCAATGAAGCGTGCCGGCCGCGCCGAACAGAATGACGCCGAGAAAGACCAGCGAGAGCGTGGTGCGGCGGACCAGCTTCCGCGTCAGCGCGCGATGGGACTCGGGAGAGGTCATGCAACTACGCCACTTTCGGCTTCACGATGACGTGAGATCGGGCGCCGGGTTGCCTTAATTCGGAACAGGCACCAGTTCGCAGGCGTTTTTCTATTGCCCAGCGATGGGCGCAATCAAGAAACTTTTAGGAGGTGCAGCATGCTTAGAACAATCGCGCTTGCGAGCGCGTTCAGTCTTGCCCTGGCAACCGGGGCGTTCGCCGTGTCCGGAGAGTTCGACAATATGTGTGCGATGGGGCTCACGGGCGACAAGGAAGTCAAGACGGACTGCTCGGTCAACGCCAGCTATGAAGGCAAGACCTATTGCTTCGGCAATCAGGAAGCCAAGGACGCCTTCATGAAGGATCCGGCCGGCAATGTCGCCAAGGCCGAAGAGTACTACTCGAAGCATAAAGGCTAACGGCGTCCGGTAGCCCTGAAGTTTGGGGTGCAGCGTTCGCGTAAAGCGCCCCAAGGGATGGCAGCGTCAAGGGCCCGCCTGGTTGCGGGCCCTTGGCGTGTCCGGCGCCTCCGCTATGCTAATCTCACGATACCGGGTCATCATTTGGAAGCCTTGGGTGGAGGTCCAATGTCGAAGATCGCCTCGATCTGTGGAGTCAGTCTGAGCGTTGCCATGGCGGCGCTCGCCGTTGCGCCGGCGGTGGCGGCCGAGCCTCCCGCCGAAGTCGAGGCTAAGCCTCCGGCGCCGTCAGGGCCGCCCAAGGGCTATGAGTGTCACGACACCGCGCTGAGCGGCAGCGGTCCCGGCTTCAAGAGCTCGCAAGAGGAATCGGCGGACGCGGCGATCAAGGATTGGCTCGAGAAGGCCAAGGCGATCTATGCCGACGCGGATTGGAAAACGACGCTGGACCCGCGCATGGAATGCGTGAAGCAGGGACTCTACAGCAAATGCTTCGCCATCGGCACGCCGTGCCATCCCAAGCCGAAGTGATGCGGCGATGTGTGATGAGTGTGCGTGAGCTCCGCGTCACAGGGAACGCCGCCAAGTGGACGGCCATACTCACCGGAGGGTCACCCACGCACGCTTGAACAGTGCGCTCTTTGGCGGCCCGCGTCGAGCGATAAATTCCGATTTGTCATTGCCCGGCTCGGGGATGACGATTGGCGGTATGCTGATCGAGAGCGAGAGTCACGACAATGAGAGTCAAATGGAGAGCTGCATGGTGCGGGTGATGATGATCGTTCTGCTCGGCGTGGCGCTGCCCGGAGTCGCGGCGGCGGCCGAGACGCCGGCAGCGCCGCCGAAATGTGTGACGGCGGAGATCAATCCGGTCACCGGCCATGTGTTGTGCATCGACCCGCTCGGCGCGCCGGTCGAGGCGCCGCCCGACGAGGCCAAGCCGAAATGCAAGCAGGACTCCCGCGGCCAGTGGACCTGGTCGCCCAACTGCACGCCCACGCCGGAAGGGTGAGTTGCGCGCCCGCGGCGGGGTTTGATCGCGGATAGGTGATTGGCCGCAGTTTGAACAGCGCCGGGCGGGACCCCATATGTTTGGTTAACAAGAGTTTCGGAGACCAGTTATGGCGGAAGTTGCGAGTTGGGCCCTTCAGCGCGGCGTCTATCAGGCGCTGGCAAGCTCCCTTGATCTGACGACGCTGCTCGGCGGCGTGCGCGTCTATGACGATGCGCCGCAATCTGCCCCCTATCCCTTCATTACGCTCGGGCAGAGCGTGGTCCGCGATTGGAGCACGGGCACCGAGGACGGCGCCGAGCACGATCTCACGCTGCATGTCTGGTCGCGCTCCGGCGGCAAGAAGCAGGTGCATGAGATCATCGAGGCGATCAAATCGGTGCTGCACGACCGGCCGCTCGCGCTGCCGGACCATCACCTCGTCAATCTGCGTTACGAGCTGTCAGAGGCGCGGCTCGATCCCGACGGCGACACGTTTCACGGCATTGTGCGCTATCGCGCCGTGACCGAGCCGGCCCAGGCCGTGGCGGCTTAAGGCCGTTCACTTCAAAGCATGCACTTTTGTCATTGCCCGGCCTGACCGGGCAATCCAGTAAGCTCTGCCGCGAGTTATTGCGAGCGGCGGTGGTTACTGGATGCCCGCCTTCGCGGGCATGACAATTCCAAAGCCGCGGTATATGACGCTGGTCGAAATGGGGAGGGGACGCGTCGATGGGGCTATGGACCAAGTTCAAGGAGTTCGCCGATCGCGTCGCCGCAGAGGAACGGCCGGCGCGGAATCTGCGCGAGGACGAATTGCGGCTCGCCGCGGCCGCGCTGCTGGTGCAAGCCTCGGCAATCGATGGGCAGGTCGACGCGGTCGAGCGGCGCAAGCTCAAAACTCTGTTGCAGGAGCGCTTCGATCTGGACGGCGATGAGATCCAGCCGCTGCTGGATGAGGCCGCCGTCCGCGAGAACGACTCGGTCGATCTCTACCGCTTCACCAGCGTGTTGTGCCGCGAGCTCGACCAAGACGGCCGCAAGCGCATCGTCGAGATGCTGTGGGAGGTGGTGATGGCCGACGGCGTGGTGCACGAATTCGAGTCGAACCTGGTATGGCGCACGGCCGAGCTGCTCGGCGTCTCCACGCGCGACCGGGTGACGTTGCGCCAGGCGGTCGCGGCGAGGGTCGGCTTTACGTCAACGGACTAGCCAAGTCCGGCGACAGTCGGGACAGGCGGCGAGGCGGCGTTCGAGCCGCCTTTTTTGTTGCGCGCAATTCACAACCAACAAGATTAGGTACGCCGGACGCTATTTCTCCGCCGGCACGGGGAAGTTGCGGATGTCGGCGGCGGCATCGGGATATTTCGCCGCCAGCTCGTCGGCATTGCCGAGCTCGACATCTCTGTCCCGCACGGCACCACGCCGGGCCATTCGGTGCTCGCGCCCAGGAACCAGCGGCGCTTGCCGGTGATGCGCGCGGTGTGGAACGTGTCGCCGGGGATGAACAGCTGCACCAAGTGCCCGCCGACGATGTTCGGGCCGACCACCACCAATTCGCTCAAGCCGTTCTCGCGCAGCAGCAGCACCTCGATCGGGTCGCCGAGATAATAGTGATAGAGCTGATCGTTATCGATGCGGTGCAGCTTCACCGGCGCTTGCGGCGTCACCATGAAATAGAGCGCCGTGCCTAGCGGGCGCCCGTCGGCGAACGGCGCGGGCAGGCCGCCCGGGGCGATGGTCAGATCGCTCTTATAAGTCTCGCGCACGAAGCCGCAGGTGGCGTTCGGCTCGAGCTTGAGCAGGGCCTTGATCTCGTCGGCCGTCACGGTCTCGGGCATCGGCTTCTCCGGATTGACCAAAGGAAGCTGCGCGTCCTGCGCCGGGTCGGACGATCCCGCTTTGGCCAGCGACGGCGCAAGCGACATCGCGCCGGCCAGCGTCGCCCGCGTGAGAAAGCTGCGGCGGCCAATGACAGGCCGCGCTGGTGGGCGATCGGACATTGCTGCCCTCCACTCGGAATCGGACGCGAGTGTCGCCTCAGCGCGAGGGATGGGTCAACCCGAGAGCTATGACAACTGCATGACATGGTTACACGCGAAACGATCGTTGCTGCGGCGCGAAGCTGGCTCGGCACGCCCTATCACCACCAGGCGAGGAAGTTGTTTGAGGGCAGACTCCAGCGTTCATGCGTCGTTCATGCGACCTGCCATAGGGTCCGGCCAATAAATAGCGGGACCGAACCATGTGGCGGGTATTCAAGCCGACAATCGTGGCAGCCTTTGCCGCGATCATATTTGCGGCCGCGGGCAAGACCGCCGAGCCTGGCTGCGTGGAATGGAGCCAGGCCGGCCCGATCATCGCCCAGAACGCGCTCGTTTCCGCCAACGTCATTTACCAGATGGTGCAGAAGCGCACGGGCGGTAAAGTGGTCAGTCAGGCGCTCTGCAACGTGGGAGGGCGCTTCGTCTACAAACTTGTCGTGCTCGGACCGACCGGTGAGGTTATCAATGTCACGGTTGACGCTCGGACCGGCCAATTTTAGCGGAACGAGCGCGTTGCCGGACCGGGAGGAATAACGGCTTTGCGGCTTCTCGTCGTTGAGGACGATCCGGACCTCAATCGTCAGCTCGTCGCCGCCTTGAGCGATGCGGGCTATGCCGTCGATACCGCGTTCGACGGCGAGGAGGGGCATTATCTCGGCGCTAACGAGCCGTACGACGCCGTGGTGCTCGATCTCGGTCTGCCCAAGAAAGACGGCTTGAGCGTGCTCGAGCAGTGGCGGCGCGACGACCGCAAAATGCCCGTGCTGATCCTCACCGCACGCGAGCGGTGGAGCGACAAGGTGGCCGGCATGGATGCCGGCGCCGACGACTACGTGGCCAAGCCGTTCCATATGGAGGAAGTGCTGGCGCGGATTCGGGCGCTGCTCAGGCGCTCGGCGGGGCACGCCCGCAACGAGATCGAATGCGGCCCGCTCCGCCTCGACACCAAAACGAAGCGCGTAACCGTCGACGGCCAGGCGGTGAAGCTCACCTCCCACGAATATCGCGTGCTCGCTTATCTGATGCTGCACCGGGACCGCGTGGTGTCCCGCACCGAACTGGTCGAGCACCTTTACGAGCAAGATTTCGACCGCGACTCAAATACCGTCGAGGTGTTCATCGGGCGCTTACGCAAGAAGCTCCCCATCGATCTCATCAAGACTGTCCGCGGGCTCGGCTACTGCCTCTCGGACGCAAGCGATGAGGCTTAATTCCCTCGCCCTTCGGCTGTTCGCCGCGGCCGCGGCATGGACCCTCATCGTCCTTCCCGCCACCGCCTTCCTCCTCGTCTCCCTCTATCGCCAAGCCGTCGAGCGCAATTTCGACGCCCGACTCAACGTCTATCTGACGAGCCTGGTCGCTTCGACCACGCAAGGCGGCGCGGTCACGCCGAGCGAGACCACCAATCTCGGCGAACCCGTGTTCGGCATTCCCTTCTCCGGCTGGTACTGGCAGATCAAGCCGCTCGACGGGTCGACGCGCCCCGAGTTCGTCTCCGACTCCCTGCTCGATCAGCAGCTCAAGCTGCCGAGCCAGAGCGGCGTCGCCCCCGACACCAGTCTGACGCGGCGAGCCTATGGCCCCGGTCCCGAACAGCAGCGATTGCGTATTGTCGAACGCGAGATCAGGCCGGCAGGCCCGCAATCCGCGCCCTATTCCTACGCGGTGGCCGGAGACGCCACCGAGATCGACCGCGATCTTGCCGAATTCACCACCATGCTCATTGCCGCACTCGGCGTGCTCGGGCTCGGGCTCGTTGCCGCGACCTACTTCCAAGTGCGCTTCGGTCTCTCGCCGTTACGCGCCATCCGCCAGAATCTCGCCGCGATCCGCTCCGGCGAAGCCGAGCAGCTCGAAGGCGAACTGCCCTACGAGATCAGGCCGCTGCAACAGGAACTGAATGCGCTGATCGAGTCCAATCGCGAGATCGTCGACCGGGCGCGCACCCATGTCGGTAATCTCGCCCATGCGCTCAAGACCCCGCTCAGCGTCATCAGCAACGAAGCGCGGACGCATGACGGGCCGCTCGCGGCGAAGGTGATCGAGCAGGCGGGGATCATGCGCACCCAGATCACGCATCATCTCGACCGGGCGCGGGTGGCGGCGCGGTCGAGCGTGATCGGCGATACCACCGCGGTTGATGCCGTGCTGCACGCGCTGAAGCGGACCGTCGAGCGCATCTACGAAGAGCGCGGCCTGGATATCGAGGTGCGGTGCGACAAGGATCTGAAGTTCCAGGGCGAGAGGCAGGATTTGGAGGAGATGGTCGGGAACTTGCTCGACAATGCCTGCAAATGGGCAAGCTCGCAGGTCAGCGTGGACGCCCAGCGGAAGGAAGGCGCGGCGCGGTTCATCGTGGTGGTCGATGACGACGGACCGGGCCTGACCGAGGCCCAACGGGCGAGAGTGGTAAAGCGTGGCCAGCGCCTCGACGAAACCAAGCCGGGCTCAGGGCTCGGGCTGTCGATCGTGGCCGATCTCGCTCATCTTTATAAAGGGCGCTTGGAGCTCGAGCCTTCCGCCGAGGGCGGCTTGCGGGCCCGGCTCGAGCTTCCCGGGGCCTGATTTCGCCATTTTCTCCGGCCGCAACCTATTTTGGCCAGAATTGTTATTTGTTAAGGGCCAAGTGCCACGATTAGACTTACTCAGTCTCTTGCCGGGGCCGACCGCGCCGCTTCAGGCTGAAGGGGGAACGCGATGAGACGAGCGCCCATCATTGCTGTTTTCATGCTGCCGGCGTTGCTCGCCGCTTGCGGACCGGGCAACAAGCAGGGCACCGGCACCATTGTCGGCGCCGTGGCCGGCGGCGCCGCGGGAGCTGCTATCGGCGGCCCGAGAAACCGCGGTGCCGGGTTGGCGATCGGCGCCGTGGTCGGCGGCATCCTCGGCAATCAGATCGGCAGAAGCCTCGACGAAGAGGATCGCCGGATGGCGGCGGCGGCCGAATATCAAGCGCTCGAATACGGCCAGCCGGGCGCGGCGACCCCTTGGGACAACCCCCAGACCCAGCATCGCGGCCAGATCGTGCCGGGCAAGCCTTATCAGCAGGGCAGCCAATTCTGCCGGCCCTATACCCACACCATCTATATTAGCGGTCAGCCCCAGACCGCGCGGGGCACTGCCTGCCGCCAGGCTGACGGCACCTGGCAGACCATCGGCTGACCCTCCGGAATATCGTCTGCAGCGGCGCTCCTCGCGCCGCCCGCGAGATTGCGCGGAATTAACCTCCGCGACCCCGCCCGCCCTTGCCCCTCCCCACGCCTTTCCCTATGCCTAGCCCCTCTTGTCCAATGGAGGCTAGCGCTCCCCCGTGCTCATTTGGGTTGTCCTTGCCGGCCTCACGGCGATCGTGCTCCTGGTCCTGTTGCGGCCGCTTGCGGCCGCGGGGACCAATGATCGCAAGCCGGAGGCGTTCGACGCCGCCGTTTACCGCGATCAGCTCAGCGAGATCGACAGCGATCGTGCGCGCGGTCTGATCGGGGCGGAGGAGGCCGAGGGCGCGCGCGTGGAAATCGCCCGCCGGCTGCTCGCCGCCGACAGCAAGGCGCGCGGTTCCGATCGCCTCGCGCCCGGCACCGCCAGGGCCAGAACGGCGATGATCGCGGTCGGCGCGGCGCTGCCGCTGCTCGCGCTCGGCCTCTATCTCACCTTCGGCTCTCCCCGCCTGCCGGACCAACCGCTCGCCGCGCGGCTCGAGGATCCCGCCAGCGATCGCAATCTCGAAGCGCTGGTCGCCCGCGTCGAGGCGCGCCTCCGACAACATCCCGAAGAAGGCGAGGGCTGGGAGGTGATCGCTCCCGTCTATCTGAGCTGGCGACGCTACAGTGATGCGGCCGAAGCCTACGGCCAAGCGATCAGGCTGCTCGGCCCTTCGGCCAAGCGGCTCGCCGGGCAAGGTCAAGCGCTGGTGCTCGCCAATGACGGGGTGGTGACGGAGGAAGCCCGCCAGGCGCTCCAACACGCGCACGAGCTCGATCAGACTCTCATCGAGCCGCGTATCCTGCTTGCCATCGCCAAGGAACAGGACGGCCAGTTTGCGGCGGCCATCGCCGATTGGCGGGCGCTGCTCGGCACCGCCGATGCCGAGGCGCCGTGGCGGGCGATGGTGGAGCAGCGGATCGCGCTCGCCGACGCCCATCTTGCCGGCAAGGCTGCACCGGAAACCGAACCCCCGGCTTCCCCCCAGGCGCCGAGCCAAGACGGCCCGAGCGCTTCGGACATCGCCGCGGCGCAAGCCATGAGCCCGGCCGAGCGCCAGGCGATGATCGAGCAAATGGTGGGAGGTCTCGCCGCCCGGCTCGACCAGGACGGCAGCGATCTGCCCGGCTGGCTTAAGCTGGTGCGGGCCTATAGCGTGCTCGACCGGAAGGACGAGGCGCAAAAGGCATTGCAGCGCGCCAAGAGCCAGTTCAGCGGCAATGCGCCAGCCATCGAGCAGCTCGACCGGCTGGCGGCCGAGCTTGGATTGAAGTCATGACCCGCAAGCAGCGACGAGGCATTCTGATCGGCACTTGCGTTGCCGTGCTCGGCGTCGCCGTCGGGCTGGTGCTGTTTGCCATGCGCGACTCGATCGTATTCTTCTATAGCCCGAGCGAGGTCGCCGAGATGGCGATCGCTCCCGGCCAACGCTTCAGGCTCGGCGGCCTGGTCGAGACCGGCAGCGTGGTGCGCGGGGAGGGGACCAGCGTCCGCTTCGTCATCACCGATCGGGCCAAGACGCTGCCGGTGACTTATATCGGCGTGCTGCCCGACCTGTTCCGGGAAGGGCAGGGGGTGGTCGCCGAAGGTATGCTCGAGCCGGACGGCGTGTTCCACGCCGACAACGTGCTCGCCAAGCATGACGAGAATTACATGCCGCCGGAAGTGGCCAAGAAGCTGAAGGCGCAAGGCATGTGGCGCGGAGACGCCGACGCCGGCAAGGTGAATTGAAGCTCGTGGATCGGAATGGGAGATGATTGCTGAGACCGGCCATTACGCACTGATCCTCGCGCTTGGCGTCGCCATCGTGCAGACCCTGCTGCCGCTGATCGGCGCGCGCTACCGCGATCCGCAACTTGCCGCCGTGGCTGCGCCCGCCGCCCAGATGCAATTCGCGCTGGTCGCCATCGCCTTCATCGCGCTGACGGTGGCCTATGTCACGTCGGACTTCTCGGTGGCGAATGTCTGGCAGAACTCGCACTCGGCGAAACCGCTGCTCTACAAGATCTCGGGCGTGTGGGGGAACCACGAAGGCTCGATGATCTTGTGGGTGCTGATCCTCACGCTGTTCGGCGCGGCGGTCGCGACCTTCGGCACAAATTTGCCGCGGCAACTCAAGGCCAATGTGCTGGCGGTGCAGGGCTCGATCGGGGCGGCCTTTCTGCTGTTCATCGTCACCACGTCGAATCCCTTCACCCGGCTAAGCCCGGCGCCCTTCGACGGGCAGGGGTTGAACCCGGTGCTGCAGGACCCCGCACTCGCCTTCCATCCCCCGTTTCTCTATGCCGGTTATGTCGGCTTCTCGATGGCCTTCTCCTTTGCCGTCGCCGCACTGATCGAAGGCCGCATCGATGCCGCCTGGGCGCGATGGGTCAGGCCCTGGACGCTGGCCGCCTGGATGTGCCTCACGCTCGGCATCGCCATGGGCTCATGGTGGGCCTATTACGAGCTCGGCTGGGGCGGCTTCTGGTTCTGGGACCCGGTCGAGAACGCCTCGTTCATGCCGTGGCTCGCCGGCACGGCGCTGCTCCACTCGGCGCTCGTCATGGAGAAACGCGACGCGCTCAAAGTGTGGACCATCCTGCTGGCCATCATCACCTTCTCCTTGAGCCTGATGGGCACCTTCCTGGTCCGCTCCGGGGTGCTCACCTCGGTGCATGCCTTCGCCGTCGATCCGGCACGCGGCATTTTCATCCTCGCCATCATGGGCGTGTTCATCGGCGGGGCGCTCACGCTGTTCGCCTGGCGCGCGCCGCTACTCGGGCAGGGCGGACTGTTCGCCCCGATCAGCCGCGAAGGCGCGCTGGTGCTGAACAATCTCCTGCTTACCACCGCCTGCGCCGCCGTGTTCGTCGGGACGCTCTATCCGCTCGCGCTCGAAGCGGTAACCGGCGACAAGATTTCGGTCGGGCCGCCCTTCTTCAATCTCACCTTCGCGCCGCTGATCGTTCCGCTGCTCATCGCTGTGCCGTTCGGTCCGCTGCTCGCCTGGAAGCGCGGCGACCTGGCGGCGGCGGGGCAGCGCCTGATGGCCGCCGCTTGTTTGGCACTCGCGGTCACGGTGCTGCTGCTGGCGTTCAGCCAGCGGGGACCGTGGCTCGCGCCGTTCGGCATCGGCCTTGGCGTTTGGCTGGTCATGGGCGCGCTGACCGAGATCGCTTACCGGGTGAAGTTCGGCCAGGTCTCCCTCGCGGAGGTTGGGCGAAGGCTCGGCAGTTTGCCGCGCGCGGCCTATGGGTCGGCGCTCGCTCATGCCGGGCTGGGGCTGGCGGTGATCGGCATCGTCGCCACTACGGCCTGGCGGTCGGAACAGATCCTGGCGCTCAGGCCCGGCGAGACGGCCGAGATCGCCGGCTACACGCTCGCCTTCAAGGGGGTCGCGCCGCGCCAGGGGCCGAATTATCGCGAACGGGTGGGGCTGTTCGAGGTGACACGCAACGGCAAGGCGGTAACCGAGCTCATGCCGTCGAAGCGCGAATTCACGGTCGAGCGCAGCGGCACGACCGAGGCCGGGATTCATGCGAGTTGGCGCGGCGATCTTTACGCCGTGCTCGGCGATGAGCTGAACAACGGCGCCTACAGCATCCGCCTCTATTTCAACCCGCTGGTACGCCTCATCTGGCTTGGCGCGCTGGTCATGTTCTTTGGCGGCGCGGTATCGCTTTCCGACCGGCGCTTGCGGGTTGGAGCGCCCAAGCGCGCGCAAGCCAAGACGGCCGCGGTCTCCGCAGCCGAGTAGTCATGCCGCGCCAATCTCTCCCTGCACTTCTCCTGTCCCTCGCGCTCTCCTTCCTTGCGCTGGTGCCCGCCCATGCCGTGCAGCCCGACGAGGTGCTGCCGGATGCCGCGCTGGAGGCCCGCGCCAGGGCCATCTCCGAAGGCTTGCGCTGTCTCGTCTGCCAGAACCAGTCGATCGACGATTCCGACGCGCCGTTGGCCAGGGATTTGAGGCTGCTGGTGCGCGAGAGGCTGAAAGCCGGCGACAGCGATCAAGAGATCGTGAACTTCGTCGTCGCGCGCTACGGCGAGTTCGTGCTCCTCAAGCCGCGGCTTCTGCCGCACACGGTGCTGCTGTGGTTTGCCACGCCGGTAGTGTTCGCCGCGGCCCTGTTGCTCATCTTCATCGCCTATCGGCGGCGCAAGGCCGCCGGCCAAAGCCCCGCGCCGCTCAGCGCGAACGAGAAACGGCGGCTCAAGCGTCTGCTGGACGAAGGCTGAGGCTTGCGCTAATTGACAGGGGCGAACGCCTTGCCGAGGGCCGATTTTCGCCAGGAACCTTACTGAAATTTAATGCCGCCGAAACGGCGGCGTAATCGGCGAACGCTTATATGTGGTCCCAGAGCCTCGCTCCGTCGTTGATGCTAGGCTGTCATACGGGATTTCTATTCAGGAGAGAGGTAACACATGAAACTTGACCGGAGCTCTGCTGCGACTGAGAGCCCAAGCTCGCGGAAACTGACCCGCAAGCCCGCGCTCCTCGCGGCTGCCGCCCTGATCGCCACAGGCGCATTGGGCCTGACGCTCGGCAATACCGTCCCCTTTGCGGCCGCCGAGACCGCCACGCAATCGACCATCGAAACGCCCTACGGCCGTGCGCCGGTGAGCTTTGCCGATCTCGCGGCGAAAGTGAGCCCGGCCGTGGTCAGCATCAACGTCAAGGGCGACGTCAAGGTCGCCGACAACGAGCAGGAAATTCCGGGCATGCCCGACCTGCCCGAGGACAACCCGCTCTACGACTTCTTCAAGCAATTCCGCAAAGGCATGCCGCAGGCGCCGAGCAAGCCGACCCCGAGCCTGGCGCAGGGTTCCGGCTTCTTCATCACGCCCGACGGCTTGGTCGTGACCAACAACCATGTGGTCGAGGACGCCGAGGACATCACGGTCACGCTGGAAAACGGCGAGAAATACCCGGCCAAGCTCATCGGCACCGATCCGCGCACCGATGTGGCGCTGATCAAGGTCACTGCCAAGGACAAGACATTCCCGTTCGTCGAGTTCTCGTCCAAGGATCCGCGCGTCGGCGACTGGGTGCTGGCGGTCGGCAATCCGTTCGGCCTTGGCGGTACGGTAACGGCCGGCATCATCTCGGCTCATAACCGCGACATCGGCTCCGGTCCTTACGATTATCTGCAGATCGACGCGGCGGTGAACCGCGGCAATTCGGGCGGCCCGAGCTTCGATCTCGACGGCAACGTGGTCGGGATGAACACCGCCATCTTCTCGCCCTCCGGCGGCAATGTCGGCATCGCCTTCGCCGTCCCGGCCGCGCTCGTCAAAGAGGTGGTCACCGAGCTGCAGAGCCATGGCACCGTCGATCGCGGCTGGCTCGGCGTGGTGATCCAGAATGTGAGCGACGATATTGCCGACTCGATCGGCCTGGCTGAGGCCAAAGGCGCCATGATCACCAAGGTGACCGAGGATGGGCCCGCGGCTAAGCAGGACCTCAAGCCCGGCGATGTCATTGTCGAGGTCAACGGCGAGAAGATCGATGACTCGCGCGACCTGGCCCGCAAGATCGCCGAACTCCACCCTGACACGGATGTCAAGCTGGCCATCGTCCGCTACGGCGACAAGCGTCAGGTCACCATGAAGCTCGGCACCTTCCCGAGCAACAAGAAGCTCGCCGCGCTCGAAGAGGACAAGCCCGCTGATACCGGCGAACAGATGAAGGATCTCGGGCTGTCGCTCGCGCCGGCCACCAAGTTCCCCGGTGCCGGTGAAGAGGGCGTGGTGATCACCGAGGTCGATCCTGCCAGCGATGCCGCCGACAAGGGCCTCAAGCCCGGCGACGTCATCCTCGAAGTGGCCGGCGTCACGGTATCCAACCCGTCCGATGTCGCCGCCGGCGTCAAGAAGGCGCTGGACGGCGCCAAAACAACGGACAAGGACACAGTCAAAGTCCTGATGCAGGTCAAAACCGGCGACCAGACGCGCTTCGTGGCGCTTTCCCTGAAGAAGGCGGCTTGACGCCTTCTACGCCGGAGGGCGGCGCGGTTTCCCCCCATCGCGCCGCCCACCCCTCAACCTAGGACCAACCGTCAATAACCTAGGACTAACCAGCAATGTCCCTCACTGAAACAAAGTCGTCCGGGAGATCTTCAGCCATGCGCGTGTTGGTCATCGAGGACGACCAAGAAACTGCAACCTTCCTCAAGCGGGCGCTGAAAGAGTCGGGCCATGTCGCCGAATATGCGGGCGACGGCCAGACCGGGCTCGATCTCGCCAGAGCGAACGCCTATGACGTGCTGATCGTCGACCGCATGCTGCCGAAATGCGATGGGCTTGCGGTGATCGGCGCGCTGCGCTCCGAGGAAATCAGGACGCCGGCGCTGATTCTGAGCGCGCTCGGCGAGGTCGACGACCGGGTCAAAGGCTTGCGCGCCGGCGGCGACGATTATCTCACGAAGCCCTACGCGTTCAGCGAGCTGCTCGCCCGCATCGAGGCGCTGGCTCGGCGGACCTCGCCCGAAGAGGGGAGCACGCGCTTCGTGGTGGGCGATCTGGTGCTCGACCGGCTGTCACACAAGGTGACGCGCGCGGGCGAAGCGATTATATTGCAGCCGCGCGAGTTTCGCCTGCTGGAATATCTGATGAAACACGCGGGCCAGGTGGTCACGCGCACCATGCTGCTCGAGAATGTGTGGGACTATCATTTCGATCCCCAGACGAATGTCATCGACGTCCACATTTCTAGGCTTCGGTCCAAGATCGACAAGAACTTCGGAAACCCCCTCCTGCACACGGTCCGCGGCGCCGGCTACAGCATCCGTGACAGCGCTCACTAAGCTCTTCCGGACCACCACCTTCCGCCTATCGTTGACCTATCTTGCGCTGTTCAGCGCGGCCGCGATCGTGGCCATCTTTTATATCTATTGGAACACCACGGTTCTGCTGTCGCGGCAGCTGAATCAAACCATCGATGCCGAGCTCAAGGGGCTGGCCGAGCAATACCGGGCGGGCGGGCTCGACCAGCTCGTGCGCACGGTGGCCGAACGGACGCAGACGCCCGGCAACAGCCTCTATCTCGTGGCCGACGGGGAGGGCCGCCGATTGGCCGGCAATCTCAGCGCCGTATCACCCGATTTGTGGAATAGCCTCGGCCCGGTCGAATTCGTCTATCGGCGCCCGGCGACGGACGGGGTCGAGCGGAGGCTAGCCTTTGCCAATGTGTTCCGGCTGCCGAGCGGCTACCGGCTGATCGTCGGCCGCGACATCGAGGACCGGCGCGAGCTGGCGCGCATGGTCCGTTCGGCCATGCTGTGGGGGCTCGGCGTCATGGCCCTGTTCGGCATCGGCGGCGGCTATTGGGTCAGCCGCAAATTGCTCGCCCGCATCGACGCCTTGTCCGCCACCACCCGGACCATCATGGACGGAAATCTCACCGGACGCTTGCCGGTGAACGGTTCGGGCGACGAGCTCGACCGTCTGTCGGAGAGCCTCAATCTCATGCTGGCGCGCATCGAGCAGCTCATGGCCGGATTGCGCGAAGTCTCGGACAATATCGCCCACGACCTCAAGACGCCGCTCAACCGCCTGCGCAACCGCGTCGAGGGCGCGCTGCGCGAGCCATACGGCGAACCGGTCTATCGCGAGGCGCTGGAGCGGACCATCGAGGAGGCTGATGGCCTGATCAAGACGTTCAACGCGCTGCTGTCGATCGCGCGCATCGAGGCCGGCGCCGGCGGCGAGAACCGCGAGACGCTCGATGTGTCGACCCTGTTGCGCGACGTGGCCGAGCTTTATGAGCCGGTCGCCGAAGAGCGCGGCCTGATGCTGAAGGCCGAGGCCGATGCGCCGGTCATGGTCCGCGCCGACCGCCAATTGCTCGGGCAGGCCATCGCAAATCTGATCGACAATGCGATCAAATACGGCACGGCGGACGCGGCCGGGAACGGCGCCGGCGCGAAGCTGGAGGTCGAGGTGAGGGCCGTAACCAAAGGTCCGGTCGCCGAGATTGTCGTTACCGACCGGGGACCCGGCGTGCCTCCTGCCGAGCGTGAGCGGGTGCTCGGCCGCTTCGTCCGGCTGGAAGCGAGCCGCTCGGAGCCGGGCAGCGGCCTGGGATTGAGTCTTGTCGCGGCCGTGGCGCGGCTGCATGGTGGCAACCTGAGACTGGAAGACAACGAGCCCGGGCTCAGGGTCATCCTCGCTTTGCCGATCGAAGGCGAGGCGCTTGTCAACGGGGCGCCGCCTCCGGGGCCCGCGGGAGCAGAGATCAGGCCGGCGTGACGGCGTTCTTCGCGCGCATCACCGAGTGTCCGCGCCTCTATGACGAGGCGCGGGGCAAAGACGCGCTCGCCAGCCTGACCAAGGCGCTTCAGGGCGCTCCCGAGCTTGCCCCTGCCGCCAAGCTGCTCAGCGAATCGAAGAAGGTCCGCGAGCTGCTCGAGGCCATTTTTTCGGCATCGCCCTATCTCACGGCGCTGGCGCTGCGCCATCCCGCCGATCTCGCCGGCTGCCTGCTGGGCGATCCCGACGTCTATCTTGGCGAGGCGCGGGCTGGGCTGGCCGCGGCCGTGGCCCAAGCGTCCGCCATGTCTGAGGTCATGACGCTGTTGCGGCGCTTCAAGCACCGCATGGCGCTGCTGACCGGGCTTGCCGAACTTGGCGGCGTTTGGCCGACCGAGGCGGCGCTTGAGGCCATGAGCGTCACCGCCGATTCGGCGCTGGAGCAAGCGACGGCATTTCTGTTCCGCAAAGCGCGCGAGAGCGGTCAGCTTATGCCGCAAGCCGATCCCGCATCGCCGGTGCCCGGCTATTTCGTTATTGCCATGGGCAAGCTCGGCGCCTTCGAGCTGAACTATTCGAGCGACGTCGACATTGTCGTGTTCTACGACGCCGAGCGCGCGGGATTAAAGCCTGAGGTCGAGCCGTCGACCTTCTTCGTGCGGCTGACCCGCGAGTTGGTGCGCCTCCTGCAAGAGCACACCGCCGACGGGTACGTGTTCCGCACCGATCTCAGGCTCAGGCCCGATCCGGGCGCGACCCAGATCGCGCTCTCGGTCGAGGCCGGCCTCACCTATTACGAGAGCTTCGGCCAGAACTGGGAACGTGCCGCGCTCATCAAGGCGCGCGTGGTGGCCGGCGATGTCGAGGCCGGCGAGGAGTTCCTGCGGCAGCTCTCACCCTTCGTCTGGCGCAAATATCTCGACTTCGCGGCGGTGGCCGACATCCATGCCATGAAGCGCCGGGTTCACGCCTTCAAGGGCCACGGCGCCGTCGCGGTGGAGGGGCACAACATCAAGCTGGGGCGGGGCGGCATCCGCGACATTGAGTTCTTCGCCCAGACGCAGCAGCTGATCGCCGGCGGCCGTCATCCCGAGCTCAGAACACGAGGCACCATCGAAACGCTTGAGCGCCTCGCCACGGGGGGCTGGATCGGGTCGGACGCCGCCCAGGACCTCACCGAGGCCTATCTCTTTCTGCGCCGCATCGAGAACCGGCTGCAAATGATCGGCGACCAGCAGACCCACATCATTCCCGCCGAGCCGGAGGAGCTGGATCGCGTTGCCAAGCTCTCGGGCTTTACCGATACCAACGCGTTCGGCGACGCGCTGCTCGACCGGTTCAAGCGGGTCGAGGTCCAATACGAAGCTCTGTTCGAGAAAATCCCCGAGCCGCCGCGGTCTGCCCCGAACATCGTCGTCGCCGACGAGAACGACCCGGCTGCCCTTGCCGGTCTGGAGCGACTCGGGTTCGGCAACCCCGCAGCCGCGGTCGCCGCCATCCGCGCCTGGCAGTCGGGCCGCTATGCCGCGACGCGAAGCGAGCGCACGCGGGAGCGGTTGACCGAGTTCCTGCCGTCTTTGCTCGATGCGTTCGGCCGGTCCGCCGAACCCGATCTCGCGCTCGCCACGTTCGACAAGGTGATGGCCGAGATGCCCGCCGGGCTCCAGCTATTCTCCCTGCTCGCCGCCAATCCGAGCCTGTTGCGGCTGATCGCCGACATCATGGGGACGGCGCCGCGGCTTGCCCGGATCCTGGGCCGGCGGCCGCGGCTGCTCGATGCCGTGCTCGATCCGGGTTTCTTCGGCGCGGTGCCGGCCCCGGCCAAGTTGAAAGAGCTGGTCGGCGCTGCGCTGGCCGAGGCAGCCGATTATCAAGAGGCGCTCGACCGCGCCCGTATCGTCGGCCGCGAGCAAGCTTTCCTCATCGGCGTACGGGTGATCTCGGGCACGCTGTCGGCCCGGCAGGCAGGAGCGGCCTATGCCGACCTTGCCGAGACGCTGATCGAGGCGTTGGCCGCGCGGGTGGAGGAAGAGCTCATTCGCACGCACGGGCGCCTGCCGGGAGGTAAGGCGGCGGTGCTCGCCATGGGAAAGCTCGGCGGCCGGGAAATGACGGCGGCCTCGGACCTCGATCTGATCATCGTCTACGACTATGAGGGCGACGGCGCGCAGTCCGACGGGGCGAAGAGCCTGCCCGGTTCGCACTTTTATACGCGGTTCACGCAGCGGCTGATCGCGGCGCTGTCGGCAGATACGGCGGAAGGCTCGCTCTATCAGGTGGACATGCGGCTCAGGCCCTCGGGCAATCAGGGGCCGGTCGCGACCAAGCTGTCGAGCTTTATCAGCTATCAGCTGGGCTCGGCCTGGACGTGGGAGCATCTTGCCTTGACCCGGGCCCGCGTCGTCACCGGTCCCGCCTCGCTGCGGCGAGAGATTGGCACCACGATCAAGGAGGTGCTGTCCCGCCCGCGCGACCGGACAAAGGTGGCCGAAGACGTCAAAGCCATGCGCGCCAAGATCGCCGACGACAAGGGCAGCGCGGATGTCTGGGATTTGAAGAACGTGCGGGGCGGCCTGATCGATCTCGAATTCATCGCGCAGTTCCTTCAGATCGTGAGCGCGGCCGAGCACTCGGAGGTTCTCGACCAGAACACCGAGCTTGCCCTGACCAAGCTATCGGCGGCCGGCGTTCTGTCTCCCGGCGATGCCGAAATTCTGGTGCCGGCGGCGCGGCTCTATCACACGCTGACCCAATTGCTCAGACTGTGCCTCGACAAGCCGTTCGTGGCCGACCAGGCGCCGCGCGCGTTGAAGGATTTGCTGGCCCGCGCCTCGGACATGCCGGACTTCGCCTCGCTCGAAGCCACACTGAAAGAGACGCTGGCCGCCGTGCACGAGGCGTTCGAGCGCATCGTGGCGTGAGTTCTACCGAAAATTAGGCGCTGGCGGCGAGCTCGGGCTGTTCGCCGGCGAGCACCGGACGGACGGGCAGGGTGCAGGTGACAGTCGTGCCCTGACCTTCGCGGCTGGTGATGCGCAAAGCGCCGCCATGCAGTTCGATCAAGGCGCGGGAGATGGCAAGGCCGAGACCGCTGCCCTGGTGGCTCTTGGAGAATTGGTTCTCGACCTGCTCGAACGGGCGGCCGAGCTTGGCGATGTCGGCCTCCGGAATGCCGATCCCGGTATCCTTGATGGCGATCTTTACGTGGCCGCGCGAGCGTGACAGATGCACATCGACGCTGCCGCCGTCGCGGGTGAACTTGACGGCGTTGGACAGCAGGTTGAGGAATACTTGCTTCAACGCGCGGCGGTCGGCCTCCAGCACCAGGTGCTGCGGCCCATGCCGGGCGAGCGAGATGTTGCGCTCGGCGGCGGCCTGGCTGACCACCTTTATGCTGTCCTCGACGATGTCGGCGAGGTCGATATTGCCGGCGTCGAGCGACATGCGGCCGGCCTCGATCTTCGACATGTCGAGAATGTCGTTGATCACTTCCAGCAGATAGGCGCCCGACGCGTAGATGTCGCGGGCGTATTCCTGATATTTGGGGTGACCGATCGGGCCGAACAGCGCCTGCTGCATCACTTCGGAGAAGCCGATCACGGCGTTCAACGGCGTGCGCAGCTCGTGGCTGATATTGGCGAGGAACTCCGACTTGGCGCGGTTGGCCGCCTCGGCGCGGTTCTTCTCCAAAGCATATTTCTCGGCGAGGTCGACCAGCTGCTGCTTCTGTTGCTCAAGCTCACGGCGTGACAGCCTAAGCTCGGCGACGCTTGCTCTGAGCTGCTGCTCGCTGTCGGCGAGGCGCTGCTGGCTCTCCTTGAGCACGGTGATGTCGGTGCCGACGCTGACATAGCCGCCGTCGCGGGTGCGGCGCTCGTTGATGTGAAGCCACCTACCGTCCTCGATCTGGGCCTCGTAGGTGCGGGTATCGTCGTCGTCGGTGCCGGCGACCGCCACGCGTTTGGAGACGATCGGTTCGGACGCCGCGGCGATGACGTCGTCATAGGGGCTGCCCGGCCGGACCGTGTCGTCCGGGAGCCCGTGGAACTGCTGGTACTTGCTGTTGCACATCACCAGCCGGTTATCCCGGTCCCACAGCACGAAAGCCTCGGAGATGGTCTCGACCGCATCGCGAAGTCTCGCATTCTCGTCGGCGGAACCGGGCGTGACTTCGTGGTCGGCGATCACGGCGATGCCGGTGAGCCACGGCTCCCGGTCTTGCACCCCACGCGTGATGTGCCCGCGCAGTCTCAAGCCTACCCAATGTCCGTCGGCGTGACGCAAGCGGAAGCAACCGTCGAACAAGGAGGCGCGGTCGCGGAGATGCCGGTCGATCGCGCCGCGCAGATCGTCCTCGGGATGCAAAGCCTGAGAGATGGCCCGGAACGCCATGGCTTTGTCGCAGGGCTCCAGGCCGAGCAGCCGGTACATCGGCGACGACCAATGCACATGGCCGCGGGCGAGGTTCCACCGCCAGACGCCGCAGCCGGGCAACGCCTCGGTCAGCTCCTTGGTCAGGGCCCCCGCGTCGGCGCGTGCGGCGGTCGGCGCGAGGTACCACAGGCCGCCCGCGAGCAGCGCAAGCACCAGCCCGGTCAAGACGAGGAGCGTGATTTCGAGCCGCGCGGTCTGCCGCCAATCGGCGAGCGCGGCGCCGACCGGCTGGATGAAAGCGAGTTGCGCGTCGGTCTGCGGCACGTCGCGCACGGTGACGATGGCATCGGCGCCGTCGAGCAGCGTCAGCCGCAGCACGCCGGCATCGGCCCCGAACGTGGTGAGCGGCTGCTGCGGTCCCAAAATGGTGAGGAGATTGCCCGAGTACGAGCCTTCGAGCGGCGCGCGGGCTTGGATCTGGCCCTCGGCGTCGGCGAGCAGGACAATACGGCTGTCGGCGGTCGAGCCTTTGGGCATGCTCGCCGCCAGTGCGCCCTGCCAATTGGTGCTCGAGCCGAGGGTCTTGTCCTTCAGGCTGAGCGCGGTGTTATCGGCAATCAGCGAGAGCTGCCGGCTCGCCGCATCGAGGGCGGCGCTCTTGCCGTTGATCAGTTGTAGGGTGAAGCCGATAATGGCGACGACAGCAAAGGCCGCCAGCAAGATCGGCACGAGGCGGCGAAGGCGCTCGTCGTTGGGAAGGTAGCGTCCGACGAGGGCGCGAAGGTCGTGCCAGTGCGGTTCCGCGAAGGCGAATCCCACACGCGCCGAGCGCGCCCCTGCCATTCGGTCCCCCTCAGTCGTTCTCCTGCATCGAGCCGGAGAAGTTGCCGCATCTCCGAATCGCCCACATCACCATAGGAATCGATGAGGGCGTCGGCTGTCCAGAGCAAAGCTGTGGAAATTCGGTTAATAACCCGTTGACAGAGCGAGACTCTAAGCCGCCCCAAGGGTTTTTGTGACGATCTCGTAACTGTCGGTGGACAGAGATTTGGCCGCGAGATCCTCAAGAACGGCCTTGGCCCGGCCCTGGCGGCCGCGCTCCAAAGTACGCCAGCTTTCGAAAGCCCCGAGCAGGCGGGCGGCGACGTGGGGGTTGAAACTATCGATCGCGAGGGCCTGTTCGGCGAGCAGCCGGTAGCCCGCGCCGTCGGCACGGTTGAAGCCGGTGGGGTTGGCGTGGGCGAAGCTGCCGAGCAGCGCGCGGATGCGGTTCGGGTTCTTCAGCGAGAATTTGGGGTGCGACAGGAGGGCCCGGACGGTCTCGACTGAATCGGGTCTGGCGGCGCGCGCCTGCACCGCGAACCATTTGTCGAGGACAAGAGGCTCGTCCTGCCAGCGCGCATAGAAATGATCGAGCGCCTGGTCGCGCGCCGGTCCCTCCACCTGGGAGAGGATGGATAGCGCCGCGATGGCGTCGGTCATGTTGGCGGCCTCGCGGTAGTGCCGTTCGGCCCGCGCGATCTCCGAGGCCTCGCCGGTGGCCACCAGGAGATCGAGCGCGGCGCTGCGCAAGGCTCGCAGGCCCGCGCTTTCGGGGTCGGGCGAATAAGGTCCGGTGGGAGCGGTCTGCTCGTAGAGCCCGGCCAAGGTCTCCCGGGTCTCCCTTCCGATCGTGGCGCGCAAGGTCTCGCGGGCCTGGTGCACGGCGTCGGTGTCGACCTCGCGGGCCAGCTCGCGGGCGACGTCCGATTCGGTCGGAAGTTTGAGGAATTCGGCGCGATAGGCCGGCAGCAACGCCTCGTCCCGTGCGGTGGCGCCGAGCGCGCTGGCGAGCCGCGCGGCCGCTGTTTCCCGCACCCGCTCGCGTTCGCCTCCGCCGCGCGCGGCGGCGGTGAGGAGATTGAGGGCGTAGGTCTGCGCCGCCTGCCAGCGGTTGAACGGGTCGCTGTCATGCATCATCAGGAACTCGATCTGGTCCGGATCGAGACTGGTGGTGAGGCGGACCGGCGCCGAGAAGCCGCGCAGCAAGGACGGGGTCGGCGGCGAGGGGATGTCGCGAAACTCGAACACCTGCTCGCGCGCGGTCACTTCGAGCAGGCCATCTGACAGAGCGGTTCCGCCGTCGAGCTTCAAGGGAAGCTCATCGCCATTGGCGCCGATCAGCCCGACCTTGAGCGGGATCAGCATCGGCTCTTTCTTGGTCTGGCCGGGCGTCGGCGGGATGACTTGGCTCACCGAGAGCCGCGCGGTCTTGGCATGGGCGTCGTAGTCGAGCGAGCAGGCAAGCTCGGGCGTGCCGCTTTGCGTGTACCAGAGCATGAATTGCGAGAGATCGCGGCCAGAGGCGTCGGCCATCGCCGCGACGAAATCCTCGACGGTCACGGCCTCGCCGTCATGGCGCTCGAAATAGAGATCCATGCCTGCGCGGAAGCCCTCGCGGCCGAGCAGGGTCTGCAACATGCGGCAGAGCTCGGCGCCCTTTTCGTAGACCGTCGCCGTGTAGAAATTGTTGATCTCGATATAGGAGGCCGGCCGCACGGGATGGGCGAGCGGTCCGGCGTCCTCGGGAAATTGATGCGTCTTGAGCATGCGCACGGCGGCGATGCGCTCGACCGGGCCGGAACGGGTGTCGCCGGTGAACTCCTGGTCGCGGAACACGGTCAGGCCTTCCTTCAGGCAGAGCTGAAACCAGTCGCGGCAGGTGACCCGGTCTCCGGTCCAGTTGTGAAAATATTCGTGCGCGATCACGCCCTCGATCGAGGCGTAATCGGCGTCGCTTGCCGTGTCGGGCCGCGCCAGCACCAGCTTGTCATTGAAGATGTTGAGGCCCTTGTTCTCCATCGCGCCCATGTTGAAGTCGCTGACCGCAACGATGTTGAACACATCGAGATCGTATTCGAGCCCGAACCGTTCCTCGTCCCAGCGCATGGCGCGTTTCAGCGATTCCATGGCCCAGCCGCAGCGGTCCTCCTTGCCGGGCTCGACATAGATGCCAAGGGCGACCTTGCGGCCGGACTTGGTGACGAAGCTGTCGGGCACGCAGGCGAGATCGCCGCCGACCAGGGCAAAGAGATAAGACGGCTTGGGGAAGGGGTCGTGCCAGATGGCGAAGTGCCGGCCGGTGCCGGGGATGTCGCCTTGGGCCACGAGATTGCCGTTCGACAGCAGCACCGGCGTGGTGGCCCGGTCGGCTTCGATGCGCACCGTAAAGACGGCGAGCACGTCGGGCCGATCGAGAAAAAACGTGATGCGGCGGAAGCCTTCCGGCTCGCACTGGGTGCAAAAAGTGCCGCGCGAGCGATAGAGGCCGGAGAGTGCCGTGTTTCCGTCGGGGTCGCACAGCGTCACGATCTCAAGAGCGAAAGCCTCCGCGGGAACCGAGGGAATCGTGAGGGAACCCTCGGTGAGCTCGTAGTCCTGGGGCGCGAGGCGCTTGCCGTTCAGAGCGAGGCTCTGAAGCGTGAGGCCTTGGCCATCGAGCACGAGTGGGCGGCCGCCGGCCGCTACTTTGGGGTTCGGCCGGAGTCTGAGCTTGGCGGCGACCCGCGTCGCCTTCGGCTCGAGCGTGAAATCGAGCTCGACCTCCTCGATGAGAAAATCGGGGGGCGCGTAGTCCTTCAGGAGTTTGGGCTGGCGAGCGGGCTTCGGCATGGACTGAGGACGATCCCTTCGCTGTCGCTCTTAGAGGGCGGCGCGCGGGATGCCAAGTCCTTGCGGCAATTTTGTCGCGGAAGCGCTGTTGCTAGCCGGAGACTTCGCTGATCATGCGGCGGGCGATCTGAGCGAGCTTGGTCAGGTCATCGCTCAGATTCTCGGGCTCCTGCTCGGCATGCTCGACGAATTCCTCGAGCAGCTTCATGAAGATCGGAGCCCGCACGATAATCTCGGCCTGGTGCTCGATGCGGTAGGGGTCGAGATCGTACTCGGCGCCGGGAACCCGCCAGCCGCCCCAATCACGCTCGGTGGTTACGACCATCGGATGCGTGCCGGGGTGAGGGTGGTGACCGCATTGCTCGGCGCTCTTCCACCGATTGTGGCCGCGCAGCACGCGCCAGGTGCCGCCGAGGCCATTAGCGGCGTTGGTCTGGAGCGCAATGGATTCCTCTTCGAGCTCATCCTGCGCGAACTCACGGCCCATGCCGCAGTCATAAGCGATCTTGATCGGCTCCTCGCAGCCCTTCACCCATTGCGGCACGACGGCCTCGACATGAGCCCAGGTGCCGACCGGCTTGACGAACACACGCTGCGACTTGTGAAACTTGGCCTTGGCCATGGCTTACGCCCCTGCTTGGGAGCCGAAGCTCCAGGGCGAGGGTTAAACGAAAAAAGTTAAAATTAGGCTGGCCGCTCTGGCGCAACGAACCGTTCCTGGCTTAAGACCCGCTTCACCATGATTTCCGCGCCGGACGCCAAAGCCCCGCCAAAGTTGTTCCTGCCGTCGCGGCGGGCCCTGGCCGCGCTCGCCATGCTCGGTTTCGGCGCGCTCGGCGCCGCGCTCTATCTCCGCTACGCCATCATTCAAAATTCGGCGATCGGCCTTGCGTGCGAGGCAGGGGAGGAGAGTTTCATCTGCCAGGTCAGGCTTGCGGTGATCCTGATGTTCGTCCGGGGCGCGTTCGGCTGGGTGGCGCTGATCGCATCGGGTGTGCAGGTCTGGCGTCCGCATGTCGCGGCCTTCGCCACGGGCCTGGTGTTCGCGCTGCTCGGCCTCGTGCTTTACAACACCCGCGCCTCGGCCCTTGCCATAGCGTTGCTGGTGCTCAGCCTGGCACGGCCTTGGCGCGCATGGCGGTGAGGGCGAGCAACAAGAGCAGCGTGGCGAACACCAGCGCCTGCCAATTGGCGATACCCTCATTGAGCGTAATGAACACGGCCGACCCCGTCAGCACGGCCGCTGCCATGCGCTCGGCGCTTCCTGGCCGAGCGGGCGCCCGGTTGTCGGCGAAGGCGACGATGGCAAGGGCCATTACCGGGCCCAACAGCGCCGCGAAGGGGAAATCCTTATAGCGCGGATCGAATACGAGCCCGAGCGCCACATGGATGGCGGCCACCATGGTGGCGGCGAGGAGTGCGGCCAACACCACCTCCACACTCTTGGAACGTCGCCAATAAGACGGGTCGAGCGCACGCGCCAGCCCGGCCAGCCCGTCGCCGCGGGCCACCGCATAAGACGCCGCCATCGGCACCACCAGAGCGAGCACGAGCATGGCCACTCCGCGTAGCCGGTCGCCGGTCATCTCGCCCTCCATCGGCAGATTGACCGCGGCCAAGCCGAACAGCAGACCCGAGCCGAGCGCGATACCGCCGGCGGCGAGATCGCGGCGCCAGCTTCGCTCGCGGGATGGCGCTCCTCGAGAGCCGGCCCAAAAAGCGATGAAGGCTAACAAGGCCGCGCCGACGCCGAGACCCGCCTTGAGCCGCCAATCCGGATGGTTCGACACCGGCTCGCCAAATTGGAATTTCGGCGCACGCTGCGCGTCGTCATAAAGACCCCAATAGCCGCCCACGGTGCCTTCGAGCAGGCGCTTCCACGGCTGATCGAAGGCCTCGATCAGGTTCACCTGCCAATTCTCGGCCTTGGCGAGCGACACCACGCCGCTCAAGAAATGCGCCTGGTTGGCCGGCGACGGCAGAGCGCCGTCGCGCATCCGGCCCCGGCTCGGCCAGCCCACCTCGCCGATCAAGATCTCCTTACCGGGGAACTCAGCCTCGAACTTTTGTCGGACCTCCCGCACATGGGCGACAGCGTCCCGCTCGGCCACCGGATCGTTCTCCCAATAAGGGAGGATGTGGATGGTCACGAAGTCGGTGGCGGCGGCAAGCTCGGGCGCCTTGAGCCAGAACTCCCAGACATCGGCATAGGTGACCGGAAGCCCCGAGCGCTCGCGCACCTCCTCGAGACGCGCTTTGATCTCGTCGGCCGGCAGCTCGCCCCTCAGCAGGGTTTCGTTGCCGACGATCAGCGCCTTGATCGTGGCGGGCAGCTTCCGAGCGAGTTCCAGCGCCGCCTCAACCTCCCGGCGATTATCGGCGCGATCTCGTCCGAGCCAGATCCCTTGCAGCACGTCGAGACCGAAGGCCGGGGCGAGCTCGGCGATGCGCCCCTGGGCGCCCTTGGCAGAATAGGTCCGGACGCAAGAGGTCAGCGCCGAGAGGCGCCGCAAATCGGCCTCGATCTGCCGGTCGGGGATACGGAGATTCCAAGTGAACGGTGCTTGGTCGCCATGGAACGGTGCATAGGAGATGCACGTTAGCTTCTCGCCAGGGCCTAGCGGCGAGGGTGGCATGGGAACCGCCTTGCCCAAGCCATACCAGGCGAGCGCGATGGTGCCGGCGGCAAGCACGAAAAGGCCAAGGGAGCGGAGCATGGTGAGTCTTGAACCGAGATGGATGCGACGAATAGCAGCTTCGTTGGGTCCAATGAACCAATTCCTCTGGTTTGTGCGCCTGCGAAGTGGTAAACAGGGAGCGTGCCGTTGGACCGCCAAATTTTCGTGGTCTGTCGCGTAAAATGACCCATTCTTGCGTCGGGCCCTCCTCCATGCTGCGCTGCACTATTTCCCCGGCCACCGCTCTGATCGCGGGCGGCGTTTTCTTGCTGTCGTCGTTTGCCGCTTTCGCCCAGGACTCTGCCGGCGACCAGAAGCCGCCCGAACAGGCGCAAGGCGAACAGAAGCAAGAGGGTAAAGCCGAGGGCGACCAGCAGGCGGCCGAGCAGGCCGCGCAACAGGCGATCGACCAGGCCATCAAAGAATATGATGAGGCCGCGACCAAGCTTTCGAGCTCGGCGGGTGCGCCCGAATGCGTCTGGACCGGCCGTCGCATCGCCAGCCTGCTGTGGCGCGACGACATCGATACCGCGCGCCGCTATATCGACCTCTATGATCGCTTCAACTGCTCCTCGGAGCATTTGAAGCTGGTGTTTCGCTGCGTGATTGAACAAGGGCCCATCGATCCTAAGGCGGCGGACCGGCTCGCGTCCCGCGTCCACGACTGCTGGATCGCTCCAGAGGAAGCAACAACGGCGTCAAGCCAAGCGACGGTCGGCGCGACAACAAAACCCGGAACCATTCCCAACTAAAAAAAGTTTAGGGAGGGACTGCAGCTTCTCTGCGGCTTGGCGGCCGAGGGGGACAGGGCAGCCCATTAGCGAGACTTCAAGAAAATGCGCAACGTCCTCGTCGCCGTTGTGGTCGCTCTTGCGACCGCGACCCATGCCTTGCTGTGGCTGGTCCTGCATGAGCAGGTATCGCCGCCGAACGCCAGCGGTGCGCTCGACTCCGTCTCGTTCTCCCCGATCAATCCGAATCGTGATGCCGAGCATGACAGCACGGACGAGGCGCAGATCACGTCCGACCTCGCGGCTATCGCGCCCTACACCCACACGATCAGAACCTACAGCGTCACCAAGGGTCTGGAGCTCGTGCCGGCGCTCGCCTCGCGTTACGGGCTGAATGTCAATATCGGCGTCTGGCTCAGCGACCGGGAGGACCAGAACGAGAAGGAGATCGAAACTGCGATCGATCTCGCCAAGCGCTACCGGAATGTCGAGGGCATCATCGTCGGTAACGAAACTATCTACCGCAACCGGGCCCTCTACCAGCGCGAGAATGTGCAGGACCTCATCGCTAAGATTCAGCGCGTGAAGCGCGAGGTCTCGGTCCCAGTCACCACCGCCGAAGTGTGGGACGTATGGCTCGACCATCCCGAACTGGTGTCCGCGGTTGACTATCTGGCCGTGCACATCCTGCCCTATTGGGAAGGCCTCCCCGGCTCCTCGGCCGTCGATCACGCCATGAAGGTCTATGAGCGGCTGCGTCAGGCCTATCCCGGCAAACGCATCGTGATCGCCGAGTTCGGCTGGCCGAGCGCCGGGCTCAATCGCAAGGACGCCGAGCCGAGCCCTGTCACTCAGGCACAGATCGTGCGCGATTTCGTCGCCCGCTCGGACGCGATGGGCATCGATTATTCGATCGTCGAAGCCTTCGATCAACCGTGGAAGACCAATGAAGGCAGCGTCGGACCCTATTGGGGCATCTTCGACGCCGACCGGAATCCGAAATTCGCCTTTGCCGGTACGGTGGAGACGCCGAACTTCCTGGCGAAGATGATGGCGGCGCTGGCCATCGGGCTGCTGCTCTCGATCCCGATCTTCGGCATTCCGCGGCCAACCGCGGCACAAGCCGGCGTGCTTGCCCTCACCGCCAGTGCCATCGGCGCCTGGTCGGCCAATGTCATCGACTATTGGGTCACGCATTATTTCGTGCTCGGCTCGCAGATCGCGCTGTTCGTCGGCGCAGGACTGCTGGTGCCGCTCATCGTGATCATGAAGCGGCGCATTGAAGAGCTTGCCGCCATCCTGTTCGGCGCCAAAGGCCGCCGGCTGCTCACGCAAGGCGCCGGCCTGCCGGAGCGCCCGCCGCTGGTGTCGATCCATATCCCCGCTTGCCGCGAGCCGCCCGACATGCTGCGCCAGACGCTCGATGCCGTGGCCGCGCTCGACTGGCCCAATTTCGAATGCGTGGTGATCATCAACAATACGCCCGATCCCGCCATGTGGGCCCCGATCGAGGACCACTGCCGGCAGCTCGGTCCGCGTTTCAAGTTCCTGCGCGCCGACAAGATGCAAGGGTTCAAGGCCGGCGCGCTGAGGCTCGCGCTCGAGCACACCGCGCCCGAGGCCGAGATCATCGGCGTGCTCGACGCCGACTACGTGGTGCATCCCGACTGGCTGAAGGATCTGGTGCCGGCCTTTGCCGATCCGGCCGTGGGCTTGGTGCAGGCGCCGCAGGATCACCGCGACGCGTCACGGACCGTCACGCAAGTGGCGATGAACGGCGAATATGCGGGCTTCTTCGACATCGGCATGGTGGAGCGGAACGAGGTCAATGCCATCGTGGTGCACGGCACGATGTGCCTGCTCCGGCGCGAGGCCTTGATCGCCGCCGGCAGTTGGTCGAGCGATACCATCGTCGAGGACACCGATCTCGGGCTGTCGCTGCTGGAGCAGGGCTGGCGCGCGCATTACACGCAAAACCGCTATGGCTGGGGTCTGCTGCCGTGCGACTTCGCCGCCTATAAGCGGCAGCGCCACCGCTGGGCCTATGGCGGGGTGCAGCTCATCAAGAAGCACTGGCGGGCCTTCCTGCCTGGCCGCAGCCGGCTCACGCCGCAGCAGCGCAGCCAATATTTGTTCGGCTGGCTGACCTGGCTCGGCGCCGAGAGCGCTCGGCGTGCTCATTGCCATTCTCAATCTGATCTGGATGCCGCTGGTGGCCTTTCTCGGCATTGCCGTGCCCGAGGCCGTGCTTACCCTGCCGGTGCTCGCCACCTTCGCCGTGATGCTGTTGCATTTCATGGTGCTGTACCGCGCACGGGTGCGGGCGCCGATCTTTGCCTCGCTCGGCGCGGCGATCTCGGCCATGGCGTTGCAGCTGACCGTCGGCCGGGCGGTTGCCGACGGCGTCATCCGCGACGGTTTGCCGTTCGTACGCACCGCCAAGGGCGGGGGGTCGCGTTGGTCGCAGGCGTTCCCAGCGTTGTGGGAAGGCGTGCTCGGTGGGCTGCTGGTGCTCGGCGCGCTCACGCTGTACCTCACCAACGAGCAACAAGTGCACGAGATCTCGATCTTCAGCGCGGTGCTTCTGGTCCAGAGCTTGCCGTTCCTGGCGGCCGTCGGGCTGGCGCTGATCGAGCGCTCGCCGCTCAACGCGTTCGCCACCTGGCGCAGGCTGGCGACCCTCTCGGCCTTTATCCCGCGGCTGCCGCGCGGGCCGGCGCCGACCGCCGGGCCGCCGGCCGGCGGCAATGTGGGCGTCGTGCCGTAATCAGGCGGGAATTCTCTTCTCGTACTCGGTCTCCATCTTGCGCAGACGGAGCGCGTTGCCGACCACCGACACCGATGAGAAGCTCATGGCCGCGGCGGCGATGATCGGCGACAGCAGGATGCCGAAGGCGGGGTAGAGCACGCCGGCTGCGATCGGCACGCCGAGCGCGTTATAGACGAAGGCGAAGAACAGGTTCTGCTTGATATTGCGCATGGTGGCGCGGGCGAGATTGACGGCGCGTACCACGCCGCGGAGATCGCCTTTGAGCAGGGTCAGGCCGGCGCTTTCCATGGCCACGTCGGCGCCGGTGCCCATGGCGATGCCGACATCGGCGCGGGCGAGGGCCGGCGCGTCGTTGATGCCGTCGCCGGCCATCGCCACCACCTCGCCCTTGTGCTGCAAGCTCTCGATGAGCTTGAGCTTGTCCTCCGGCCGCAAGACCGGCGCGCACCGCGTCGATGCCGAGCCGGGCGGCGACGGCCTTGGCCGTGGTCTCGTTGTCGCCGGTGGCCATGACAATCTCCAACCCAAGCGCGTGCAGCTTGGCGATCGCCTCGGCGGCGGTGCCCTTGATCGGATCGGCGACGGCGACCAGGCCGGCAAGCTTGCCTGCAACGCCGAGAAACATCACCGTCTCGCCGTCTTTGCGCCTGGCTTCGGCTGACGGGGCAAGCGGCGCGACATCGATCCCGGCGCCGTCCATCAGCCGTTGATTGCCGAGCAGCACGGCGCGGCCGCCGATGCGTCCCGTCACACCCTGGCCGGTGACGGATTCGAAGTCTTCGGCCTTCTCGGGCTTCAATCCGCGCTGTTCGGCGCCGCGCAGGATCGCCGCCGCGAGCGGATGCTCGCTGCCGGCCTCGAGCGAGGCGGCGAGGCGCAGCACCTCGTCAGGCTCGAAGCCTGGCGCGGTCTCCACGCCGGTCAGCGCGGGCTTGCCCTCGGTCAGCGTCCCGGTCTTGTCGACCACCAGGGTATTGACGGCGGCGAGACGTTCGAGGGCCGCGGCGTTACGCACCAGCACGCCCGACTGAGCGCCGCGCCCGGTCGCCACCATGATGGAGATCGGCGTGGCCAGTCCGAGCGCGCAGGGACAGGCGATGATCAGCACGGTGACCGCCGCGACCAGCGCATGCGCCAGTTGGGGTGCGGGCCCTAGAAAATACCAGGCGATAAAGGCGAGTACCGCGACAAGAATGACCGCCGGCACGAAATAGCCGGCGACGGTATCGGCCAGCGCCTGAATCGGCGCGCGCGACCGCTGGGCCGAGGCGACCATTTCAACAACTTGGGCGAGCGTGGTCTCGCCGCCGGTGCGATCGACCCGCATATCGAAGCTGCCCGAGCCGTTCAGCGTGCCGCCGGTGACGCGGTCGCCCGCAGTCTTCTCGACCGGGATCGGCTCGCCGGTCAGCATCGACTCATCGACCGCGCTCCTGCCGTCGGCGACCGTGCCGTCGATCGGGATTTTGTCGCCGGGCCTGACCCGCAGCATTTCGCCGACCTTGACCGAGGCCAGCGGCACGGTCTCGGTCTTGCCGTCCTTCAGCACGCGCAACGCCGTCTTGGGCGCGAGGTCGAGGAGGGCGCGGATGGCGCCGCCGGTCTTCTCGCGCGCGCGCAGCTCGAGCACTTGGCCGAGCAGCACCAGCGCGACGATGACGGCGGCAGCCTCGAAATAGGTCGGGATCAGCCCGTGGGCGTCGGCCATCGACGGCGGGAACAGTCCCGGCGCCACCACGGCCAGCAGGCTGTAGAGAAACGCCGCACCCGTGCCGAGCGCGATCAAGGTGAACATGTTGAGCCAGCCGGAGCGGATCGACTGGACCCCGCGCACGAAGAACGGCCAGCCGGACCACAGCACGGCCGGTACGGCGAGAGCGAGCTTCAGCCATTGCTGGGCTTCGGGCGAAACGAACGGCAAGAGATCGACGCCGAAGACATGGGCGCCCATGTCGATGGCGAGCAGCGCGAGCGCGAGCGGCGCCGCCACCCACAGCCGGCGGGTGAAGTCGATCAGCTCGGGATTGTCGGTATCCTCGGGCAATGCGCCCATCGGCTCGAGCGCCATGCCGCAAATCGGGCACGGTCCAGGACCCTCCTGCACGATCTGCGGGTGCATCGGGCAGGTCCACAGCGTGCCGGCCGGCAATGGCTCCGGCTCACCCTTGCTGTCGAGGTAACGCTCGGGATCCTTGGCGAATTTGCTGCGACAGCCTTCCGAGCAGAAATAATAGTCATGGCCGCGAAATTGCTCGGTGGGCTTGCCCGCATGCGGATCGACCATCATCCCGCACACGGGATCGGTGGCGATATGGGCCTCGGCGCGGGTTTCATTCATGGGAGTGTCCACAGGCTGATATAGGGATTCTTACTGCCTGACACATCGCCCCTAGCATAAGGTGAAGGGCAGGATTCGGTTGGAGGGAGGCCAATCATGCGCGCTTTGTTGATCGAGATCGGCCTAGTGCTTGCGGTCGTCATCGGGGTCGGCCTCGGTTATGTGCTGTGGGCGACGCCAACCGATTGGTATGCCGCCGTTCCCGATGTCGCCAAACTCGGCCCGGGTCCGGAGAACGATCTGATCCGCTACGGCAAGGACCTGGTCGTCAATACGGCCGGCTATATCGGCAAGAACGCGACCGATCCGGCGATGCGCTATGCGGGCAACGACCTGGCCTGCCAGAACTGTCATTTGAACGCCGGGCTTCAGCCGTTCGCCGCGCCGTTCATCTCGACCTTTGCCACCTTCCCGATGATGGTCGACGATCAGGTGCTGACGCTGACCAGGCGGATCAACGGCTGCATGCGCCGGAGCATGAACGGCGTGGATGTGCCTCCCGAGAGCCGCGAGATGGAAGCTCTGATCGCCTATTTCAAGTTCGTCGGCAAAGGCACACCGGAGGGCGTGCGCATCCCCGGCATGGGCCTGCGGCCGATCGCCAATCCGCCCGCGCCGCCCGACGCGCGTCGCGGCGAGGCGGTCTATGCCGCGCATTGTGCGACGTGCCACAAGGAGGACGGCCAGGGCGAGCTGAAGCAAAGTCCGGCCGTGGGCTACAACATTCCGCCGCTGTGGGGCGATGCGAGCTTCAATGCCGGCGCGGGCATGAACAAGACCGCCTATGCCGCCTCGTATATCCGCGACAACATGCCGTTCGGCATCACTTATCTGACGCCGGTGCTCACCGTGCAGCAGGCCTGGGACGTGGCGGCCTATATCATTTCCAAGCCGCATCCGCCGGCCACGCCGGAGACCGAGTCCGAGCTGCAATAAGCGCGCAAGTCGCTTAGGCCGCGCGGGCCTGCGCCGCGAACCGGACGATGGCCTGGGTCAATTCTTGCGGCCGGTCGAGCGCGAGGAAGTGGCCGCCGCGGTCGAACGTGGTCATTTCGACGCCCGGTATGAGCTTGCGGTCATGCTCGCGCTCCGACGGTCGCGCCCAATCCTGCGCGCCCCAAATCAGCAGAACGGGAATTTCGATGCGCCCGTAGTCCTTGGCCGCGGTCTCCCAGCTTTGCGAGTTGCGGAGCAGGCTGATAAACGCGCGATAGTGGCCTCGGCGATTCCCCACGCGATACATCTCCTGCATGAGGGCCGGAGGAATGCTGGTCGGGTCGGCGACACCGCCGTTGAGCACCGATCGCATGATCAGGAAATTTCTCAGCCGCATCACCGTCTCGCCGATGAAGGGGACCAGCGCGACATAGTTGACGACCCAGCCGAGCGGCGAGCTGCGGGCCATGCCGCGGCCTTTGGCGTAGTCGTAGGGATTGATGGCGATGACACGCGCCACGCGCGGATTGCGCCGCGCGGCGACGATCAGGGAGATCGAACCGCCGATCGAGACTCCGGCGAGCGTAACATCGCGAAGATCGAGCTTGGCGAGGAAGCCTTCGACCGCGTCGGTAAAGAACGCCGCGTCATAGCGCGCCTTGGGAATATCGGAATAGCCGTGGCCCGGATAATCCAAGGCATAGACGGTGAAGTGCTTGGCGAGCTCCGGCACGATTTTCTCGAATAGGTCCAGTTGGGTGCGCAAGGTGTGCAGGAGAACCAGGGCCGGGCCTTTGCCGGTCTTGATGTAGCGCAGCCTATTGCCGGCGATTTCGACGCTGAGAATCGGAATATTCGGCGCCCAGCGCAGTTTGTCAGGCGCCTTGGGAGTTGGCTTGAGCGCCTCGACGGCAAAGGATATGAGCCAGACGGCGACACCGACGGCTGCAAACACGATTAAAGCCCAGGCTAGCGTATTCATGGAAGCATCCTCCTAGGCGTGGACCATGACTTCGCGACGGCGATACAGCTTCGCCAAAGAAGCGACGTGCAGCATGATCGACAGCGGCACCAGAAAGACGGGAATCAATACCATCGGCAGCACCGTCATGAGCGCGCTGTTGGGCTCGACCTGGATGGGCTGGAGCGCGGAGGGTGAGGTCATGAAGCCGGCGGTGACCGCGACCACGAGATCCAAGATGCCGAACACATTCCAGGCCGTGACCATGCCTCCGCTTGTGCTGGGGGCCCGCGCATAGGCGAGACCCACGACGGGTGCGAGCAGACCGACAGCGATGTCGCCCACACCGGCCGGCCAGGCGAACAGGCCGGGCAGCTTGCCGCTGGCAAAGAGAATGAGGAAGATCACGCCAAGCGCGCGGTACAGCTGCACGCCGACCAGCCATTCTTGCGGCACCGCATCGATGAGGCGGGCCACCGCGTCCGATCGCCAAATCAGAAAGATCCCGATCAGGATCGGCGGCACGATACCGAATTGGATCGTAGGGAGGGCATCGCCTGCCACATGGTAGACGCCCATCGCGGCGAGCACGATTGCCAGCGTGAGCCAGCCCAGCAGGACGACGGCCGAGACACGAACCGCCCGGGCGCGCTGTGCCGTCGGCCAAGCCGCATCGGCGAGCGCGCGATTGAGTCCGTAAAGGATGGCAAGGACGATCGCCGCGGTTCCGGCGAAGACGAAATAGGGCAGGTAAGCGGGAATGGTCATGATACGCCTCCGTGAACGAGTAGCGCATCGACTAGCTATAAGTTGACAAGTCACTTGTCAATAGATAGTCACTTGAACTCCTCAAGGGGCTTGGCTATCTAGCGGATTATGGCAAACGGATATGGCGGAGATTGTCCGGTGGCGCGGGCGCTTGACGTGATCGGTGAGAAATGGTCGCTGCTGGTGCTGCGCGACCTGTTCCGCAAGGGACCGTTGCGCTTCCAGGAACTGGAGACGGGGCTCGGCGGCGTCGCGCCCAATACGCTGTCGGCGCGGCTCAAGAGCCTGGAAGCTCAGGGCGTGATCGCCACGCGGCTCTATGAGAACCATCCGCCGCGCTACGAATATTTCCTCACCGACAAGGGCAAGGCGCTCGGGCCGGTGCTGAAGGCGCTCTATAATTGGGGCGAGCGCCATGGCTGAGCGCGGCCGGTCGATCGGCTCACAAATCGATTCCCTCGAAAGGCGTAAGCCGTTGAAATCTGACTCCCATCGTTTCTGCGTGGCGCCGATGATGGAGTGGACCGACCGCCACTGCCGCTACTTCCTGCGGCTGATTTCGCGGGGCGCGTTCCTCTATACCGAGATGATCACGGCCGATGCCGTGCTGTACGGCAACCGCGAGCGGGTGCTCGGCTTCTCGGCTGAGGAACATCCGGTCGGGCTTCAGCTCGGCGGCAGCGATACCGGCAAGCTCGCCGAAGCCGCGCGCATCGGCGCCGAGTACGGCTATGACGAGATCAATCTCAATATCGGCTGTCCCTCCAACCGCGTGCAGTCGGGACGGTTCGGCGCCTGCCTGATGGCAGAGCCTGACCTCGTCGCGGCATGTGTGGCGGCGATGGGCGAAGCCTCGACGCTCCCCGTCACGGTGAAATGCCGTATCGGTATCGACGATCAGGATACCGAGGAGAGTCTCGACCGGTTCATCGACCAAGTGGCCGACGCCGGGTGCAAGACCTTCATCGTCCACGCGCGCAAGGCCTGGCTCAAGGGCCTGAGCCCAAAGGAGAACCGCGAGGTCCCGCCGCTCGATTACGAGCGCGTGCTACGCTTGAAGCAGCGCCGGCGGGATCTCGAGATCGTGCTCAATGGCGGCATCGAGTTGTTCGCCAGTGCGCAGGCGTATCTGCCGGAGGTCGATGGCGTCATGCTCGGACGCGCGGCCTATGCCGATCCTTATTTGCTGGCCGAAGTCGACGGCGCACTGTTCGGATCGAATGAGCTGCCGCCGTCGCGGCTCGAGGTGCTCGACCGCTTCGTGCCTTATGTCGAGGCGCAGCTCGCCAACGGCGCGCGGCTCAATCAGATGACGCGCCACATTCTTGGGCTGTTCCATGGCCAACCGCGGGCGCGCGCCTTCCGCCGGCATCTTGCCGAACACGCTCATCTCGAGGGCGCGGGGATCGAGGTGCTTCTGGCCGCGAGGGGAATCGTGGCAGGTGGGGGAAGCGGGCTGGCTGCCGCAGCGGAGTGATCCAGCGCGCCAGCCCTCCTTTGGACATATTTTCTAGCGAGAACATAACACGAACAAAGGATATTTCCGGCTGTGGATCAACAACTTGCGTGTAAGCTGCGGGTTCTCGCGGATGCCGCGAAATACGATGCTTCCTGCGCCTCGTCCGGGGCGCCAAAACGTGCCGGCGGGCGGAACGGCTTAGGTTCTACCTCCAACGGAATTTGTCATGCCTATACCCCGGATGGACGTTGCGTTTCGCTGCTCAAGATTCTTCTGACGAACTTCTGTCTCTACGATTGCGGGTACTGCGTGAACCGGCGCTCTTCCAATGTGCAGCGCGCAAGGTTCAGCGTCGACGAAGTCGTGAAGCTCACCATCGAATTCTACAAGCGCAATTACATCGAAGGACTTTTCCTATCTTCGGGAATTGTTCGCTCGCCGGACTACACCATGGAGCAGATGGTGCTAGTCGCGAAAAAGCTCCGGCGGCAGCATGGCTTTGCGGGCTATATCCATCTCAAGACCATCCCCGAGGCGAGCCCGTGGCTGATTGAACAAGCCGGACTATGGGCGGATCGTCTGTCGATCAATCTGGAGCTTCCTTCCGACGAAAGTTTGAAGCGGCTTGCGCCGGAAAAAAACGCGAGCACCATCAAGTCCGCGATGAAGCAGATGGGGGAGCGTATCGCCGAGGCACGCAAGGAGAAGCAGAAATTTTCTCCGGCCGGTCAGAGTACCCAGATGATTGTCGGCGCCGACGATACGACCGATGAGTCGATGCTTCAAACCAGCGTGAAGTTGTACGATTGCTATCGTCTTAAGCGGGTCTACTACTCAGCTTTCAGTCCCATTCCTGAGCCGAGTATGACTCTGCCGTCAGCGCCTCCGCCATTGCAGCGGGAGAACCGGCTTTACCAGGCCGATTGGCTGCTGCGATTCTACGGTTTCGATGTCTCGGAAATCGCATCTGGCGGTGAGAATGGGATGCTCGATCTTGAAATCGACCCCAAGCTTGCCTGGGCGCTCAAAAATCGGGAGCGCTTTCCGGTCGATGTGAACAAGGCCGACCGCGAGATGCTGCTTAGGGTTCCGGGCCTCGGGAAGCGCGCCGTCGACAAATTGGTGGAAGCGCGTCGCTTTACGACACTCAGGCTCGCCGATTTGAAGCGGCTCACGACTGGTCTTAGAAGGGCGCTGCCGTTCATGGTGGCGGTTGATTACCAACCCGGTGCGCTGACCGACGCAATCAATTTGCGTCACCAGCTCGTCGCGAGCAACCAGCAGCTCAGCTTGTTTTAATGTCTATCTATCGCATCAGGCTGAAGGCTGAAGCGGATCTCGACGGTTTCCGAACGGCAACGCGTCGCCTTATCGCGCGAGATGCGGCCCCCCACGAAGTAAGTTGGCAGACTGACGAGCAGACTTTGCTTTTCGGCGACGAACTTCCGGACGCGGCTCAGCCGATTATGCTGTCGCAAGAGGCAACCAACCTCGTTGAAACCGTCATTTGCCATCGCGCTCCCGATCGTTTCGCGTATCTCTACGAATTCGTATGGCGGCTCAGCCGAGGGGAAAAATTCCTGCTGCGGATCCATACCGACCCCCTCGTCCATCGGTTGGCTCTGATGGCAAAAGCCGTGCGGCGGGATGTTCATAAGATGCACGCATTTGTGCGCTTTCGCTGCGTGAAGCACGAAAACAGAGAACGCTTCGTTGCGTGGTTCGAGCCGGAACACTTTATTCTTCAGCGCGTCGCTCCATTCTTCGTTGAGCGGTTCAAAGCGCTGGAATGGGCCATAATCACACCGATCGGCTCATTGCATTGGGATCGCGACAGGTTGGTGTCCGGGCCGCCGGGACGGCGAAGCGAGGCTCCCCAGGAAGATGAATTCGAGGAGAGCTGGCTCGGCTACTACGAAAGCGTGTTCAATCCAGCTCGCACAAATCCGCGGGCGATGCGCGCTGAGATGCCCAAGAAGTATTGGCGGAACCTACCGGAAGCCGCATCGATTCCGAGGCTCTTACGAACCGCCGAAAAGCAAACAACACAAATGATCGAACGCGAGCCCACTTTGCCGAGGAAGCGCGATCCTGCCAAAGCGGTGGCCGCGTTGGCGGTGCCGGCCGTGCAAACGCTAGCCGAGTTGAATCAGCTCATCGCTGGGAGCGACCCGATGGTTGTCGGAGGGAAGCGGGCAATCCTCGGCGAAGGTCCGGAGGGCGCGTCTATGGCATTCGTCGGAGAGCAGCCCGGCGATCAGGAGGATTTGCAGGGCCGGCCGTTTGTCGGGCCCGCCGGCCAGGTTTTACGACGGGCAATCGCCGAAGCAGGGATCGACATCGAGTTCGCCTACCTCACGAACGCGGTCAAGCATTTCAAGTTTCAGCAACGCGGGAAGCGTCGCATTCACCAGAAACCAACGTTGAGCGAAATCAGCCATTATCGATGGTGGCTTCTCAAGGAGTTGGAATTCGTGCGTCCCGCCGTGGTCGTGGCGTTGGGTGCCAGCGCGGTCTTCGCCTTGACCGGAAAATCGTTACCGATCATGCGATCGCGTGGCCCCACGGCTCTGGCCGCGCATCATGGATATATCACGATGCATCCCTCCTATTTGTTGCGCCTCCCCGATGAGGATGCGCGCGAACAGGGTTATATTTCCTTCGTTGAAGATTTGCGCCGTGCACGCGATCTAATTGCCGACTGAGCAGACCCGCGTTCACTAGCAGTTGGCCAAAGCTCAGCTCGGCTCGCGTAGCGGCTTTCTCCGTTCGGCGAGAGCGATGAGGCCTTGGACGTCGAGGAAGCGCGCAGTTTGCCGGCAATAGTCGCGATAGGGCGCGCCGTAGAGCTGCTTGAGCCAGTCCTCCTCGACCAGCGCCATCATGACGTATGCACCCACCATCACCGTGGACAGGACAATGGTGAGGATCGAGTTGGCGCCGATCGACAGGCCGACCAGTCCGACGATCGAGGCCGTGTATTGCGGGTTGCGGCTGAAGCGATAGAGGCCGCCCGTCACCAGGCCGTCGGCGCCGCAATAGGTGTTGCCGAGGCCGAGATTGAAATAGCCGCACACGGTGATGAACAGGCCGATCAATCCAAGCGGCAAACCCGGGATGAACCGGGTCCAGTCGAGCAGGGGCGTGGAGTTCCAGTCGAGCACGGCGACGACGAAGGTGGCGATCATGCCGCCGCGGAATAAACTCCAAAAGGTCAAGCTCTGCCAGCTGCCGGGCTCGGGCGTCGGCCAGATGCGGAACGGCGGCGCCAGCAGCGTGCGCAGCAGCAGGACATTCAGGGTCACGCCGGCGGCAAGACCCGCGGCGAAGACCAAACTGGTGAAATCGAAATCGATCATGGCGCGCGGGCAAAAAAGCAGATTCGCTTTGCAGATTTGCGACAGCGCGCTGACGGTTCTGTGTCGCTGACGACGCCCGTCTAGATCTTCTGATTGTAGGCGCCGACCTCGGGCTGCTTGGCGAGCTCGGCGTCGATCTCGGCGAAGATCGCGCGCATATTGGCCTCCGACGTCGGGCTCTCGACCACCACGACGAGCTCGGGCTTGTTGGAGGACGCGCGCACCAGTCCCCACGTGCCGTCGTCGAGCACGATCCTGATGCCGTTGACGGTGATGAGCTCGCGGATCTTCTGCCCGGCGAGCTCACCGCCATTGGCGGCGACCTTCTCGAAATGCTTCACGATGCGATCGACCACGCCATATTTAAGCTCGTCGTCGCAATGCGGCGACATGGTCGGCGACTGCCAGGTGCGCGGCAGCTCGTTCTTCAACTCGGCGAGCGTCTTGCCGGGGTTGCGGTCGAGCATATCGAGCACCGCGAGCCCGGCCACCAGGCCGTCGTCATAGCCGCGGCCAAGCGGCGGGTTGAAGAAGAAATGTCCGGACTTCTCGAAGCCGACCAGGGCTCCGGTCTGGTGGCTGTAGCGCTTGATGTAGGAGTGGCCGGTCTTCCAAAACTTGGTCGTGGCGCCGTGCTGCTTGAGCACCGGATCGGTGAGGAACAGGCCGGTCGATTTCACGTCGGCGACGAACAATGCGCCGGGATTGCGGGCGGCGATGTCGCGGGCGAGCATCACCCCGACTTTGTCGGCGTAAATCGCCTCGCCCTCGTTGTCGATGACGCCGCAGCGGTCGCCGTCGCCGTCGAACGCGAGCCCGAGATCGGCGCCGTGCTCCAGCACCGCATCGCGGGTGGCATTCAGCATGGCCAGGTCTTCGGGGTTCGGATTGTGGGCGGGGAAGGTGTAGTCGAGCTCGCAATTGAGCGGGATCACCGTGGCGCCAAGCTCGGCGAGAACACGCGGCGCGAAGGCGCCCGCCGTGCCGTTGCCGCAGGAGACCACCACCTTCAATGGGCGCAGCAATTTCGGCCGCGCCAGCAGATCGGCCATATAGCGCTCAGGCATGTCCGGCACGAAAATGTAGCGCCCGCCTGCGCTTTCGGCGGGGAAGCCGGCGCCGAGAACGATATCCTTGAGCGCGGTCATATCCTCGGGGGCGAAGGTGAGGGGGCGCTCGACGCCCATCTTGATCCCCGTCCAGCCATTGTCGTTGTGGCTGGCGGTGACCATGGCGACGCCTTCGACCTCGAGCGCGAATTGCGCGAAATAGGCCATGGGCGACAGCGCCAGGCCGATGTCGTGCACCTCGGCGCCGCCGGCCAGCAGCCCGGTGGTCAGCGCCGCTTTCACCGCGGCCGAATAGGAACGGTAGTCGTGGCCGACCACCACCCGCACCGGCACGCCGCGGGCGCGCATCAGCGTGGCAAGACCGAGGCCGACCGCCTGCAGCCCGAGCAGATTGATCTCCTCGGGATAGCGCCAACGCGCGTCGTATTCGCGAAAGCCGGTCGGCTTGACGAACGGCAGGCGCTCGAATTCGGCGGTATTGGGAACCAGGTCTTGGCGCGGTTTCGGAAGCATGGGGGCCCTTGCATAGGCGATTTTCGCGAACTCACCAACAGCCAGTGAGGGCGTAAGTTCCGTTACGGTTATTGCACCAGGATCAGCTCGCTGCCTTGCATCTGGAAGCTTTTGAGCCGGCCCAGGAAGCTCATGCCGAGCAGGTTGGTGCCGAGCGCCCCGCGCTCGGCGACCATAGCGGGGACATCGCGCACGGTAATGTCGTCGACCCGGATGCGGTCGAGCGTGACGGGCGCCACGCGGGCCGTGCCGTTGGCGGTCTCGGCCAACCCGGTGAAGTCGAGGCTGTGCGGCGACAGGCCGAGCCGCGCCGCATCCTCATAGGTGAGCACCACGAGCGTCGCGCCGGTATCGGCCATGAAGGTTGCCGGGCGATCGTTGATGGCGGCTTCGAACACGAAATGTCCGCGCGGGTCGGCCTTGAGACGCACCTCGCGGGCAAAGCCGGGAGATTTGGTGGCGCTCTCATGCCGCGCGGCGATCGGCCGAGCGGTCTCCGCGCCGGGACCGAACGCGCCTTTGAGGTCGTCGAAGAAATAGAACACGCCGAAGCCCAGCAGCGCCACCGCGCTCCACACCAGCGCTTCATGCAGCACGTGCTTGGCGGCCGAACTCATGACGCTCACGCTCCGGACCGGCAACGGGTGGGCCGCGCAACTCACCCGCGCAGCCTTAGGAAATCGCCGGAAAATTCATAGGAGCGCAGGCGGCTTAAGAAACTCATACCGAGCAGGCTCTGGGTCAGGGCGCCCGGCTGGGCCACCAGCGCGTCGACGTTCTTGCGGTCGAGCGGGCCGATGGCGACGCTGTCGAGGCGGACGCGGGCCGCCATGGCGCGGCCATTGGCGGTCAGCACCGGCACCCGATAGTTAAGGCTTTTGGGGTCGATGCCGGCCTTCCTGGCATCCGCGGGCCTGAGCACGATGGTCGAGGCGCCGGTATCCACGATCATCGAGACGGTCCCGCCATTGACCTTGACGTTGGCGGTGAAGTGGCCGTCGAGACGCTTGCGGATGCGAACCTCGGTCGCGCCGCCGCTGCTCTCCTCGAGGGTCATCGCGCTGCCGGGCACCAGCTCGCCGACCACCCGCGCCGCGATCGGCAGCAGCTCGTCCTTGTAGGCGTAGATGGTGACCAAGCCGAGACCGAGCGCGAGCCAGGTCACCGCATCGCGCAGCATGGGGCCGGCGCGCCCGCGATAGCTGCCGAGCATGCCGCCGCCGATGAACACGGCCAGCGCCGCGAGCAACGCCACATAACCGAACGTGTCGGCGTCGACGCCGGCGATCGTGCCGGAAGTGTTGGCGAGGAGCAGCATGGCGGCGAGCGCCAAGATGAACAGGGCGAACCAGGTGGTCACTCAGGTCAGCCTTTCGCCTGTTCGAGCTGGTTCATGCGGGCCGGCAGCGCGGCCATGATCGCGCGCCGTTCGTGCATCGCTCATGGTTGCCCAGGCGGCGATCTCGGCGAGCGTCCGGCCGCAGCCGACGCAGGTGCCGGTCTCGTCGTCGAGCAGGCAGACATTGATGCAAGGTGTCTTCACCGCGCTTTGGTCCGATCACAGTCCGCAATCCTATGTAGGACCTGTGGACGCTCGGCGCTAGGCGGGAAGGGTGTGGCCTCTCGCGCGTCGGCATCTCTGGAACGGCGCGGAAACGACAACGGTAACTCGCCGCCAGCAACAGGCGGTCGTGACCGGCGGAAGAACCGACGCCCCGTCCCGGTCGCTCCAACCAACCGGGGCAAGTTTGCCCTCGCCCGGGCTTATGCCCCGGTGGCCTTGGAACTACCCCAAGCTGCAAAGCTCAGAGATTAGTGTAACTCATTAGACACAACTATCGGAAATTCCACTATAAAACCATCTTGCGTACTTCCCACCGCCGGGATTCTTGCTAAGCTCAACCACATTGAGCATATGCGCTCATAACTAACGGGTTTCCTTCGGCATTTTTCTGGTAGGGGGTAATGATGCCGTATACACAGTCGATGCGACTTGCTGTGCTGGCGGGATTCGCGCTCACAGCCGCGCCCGTGGCCCAAGCCGCGGATTTGGGTGCCACCGTGATGGCGCCAACCGTCGTGGAGAGTTGGACCGGATTTTACGTGGGCGGAGGAGGGGGCATCGGGTTCTTGAACACGGACCTGAATTCTTCCGCTTCCCGAACCGACGACATCGGTTTCTGCAAGGTCAAGAAAACCGACAAGGAACGGAAAGAGTGCGAGAAAGATGAGAAGGGCAAAAAGTTCGAGCCCTTCCTCTCCCTTCTGCAAAGCCAGGCTGCGAATTTCAACCTGGGCGACGAGGGCTTCTTCGGCACCGTCCAACTCGGCTACGACAAGCAGTTTGCTCCGCGCTGGGTGATCGGCGGCTTTCGTCGATGCCGATTGGTATTCGGATCTTGAGGCGGACAGGCCATCAATCGAGACCTCGTCGGCCCTGAACATCGATCTGAAGCGCTTTCTGAAGCTCGATCTGCCGCTCAGCAACATTGACCACCGATACATCGATCGGGATGGACTGGTCGATCTCGGTAGGCGGCAGATTCGGTTTGCTCGCGACGCCAGGGACGCTGCTCTACGTGCTGGGTGCCTATACCCACGCCGAGCTGGACAAGTCGCGCGTGAACGTGTCGATCGACGATCCCCTTGGCTCGTTCATAATTCTTCGAAGTCCGAACCCAACGGCGATCGCTCTTGACCTGCCGGATTCGCTGGACGGGTTCACCCTGGGCGGCGGCGGTGAAGCGAAGCTCGGTAAGAACAGTCCGTGGTCCCTCAAGCTAGAATACCGCTGGAGCCACTTCGACGGCGGTTCTGCCGGTGGGTCGAGCAGCGATGAGGAGTGCTTCCCTTTCATAAATACTCGAAATTCGGCATCGGTCGAGAGATCGAAGCCACCGCCTCGGCGGATCTCGATGATGTCGACATCCATTCCGTGCGCGGCGTGCTCACGTACCGTTTCGGGGGCGCCCCAGAAGTGGCGTCGCTTAAATAGCCCTCTAGCGACGTCGCTTCGCCCCTTAAGGTTGCCACGCGCTAGGCCTTTAGCCTGCGCGTGGCACCCGCTTTCCCCGATCCGAACCCGAAGCCGTAAGACGCGCAGCTCGGTAGCTAGGTGAGCTCGCGCTCCCTACAGCGTGTCAGAACGGCTTCCGCCTCGGCGACGAAATCTCGATCGACGATGCGTAATGCATCGAGATAGGCGGATCTGCCGACATCCCCGTCGCTGCCATCGGCGAACCCATCAAGGTAGCTGGTGAGTGCCAGCTTGACGGCGATGCCCAAAAGCCCCTCCGAGGGCGTGTGGGCGATTGTTCGCTGGATGACTTCTACGCGCTCGTGGCGGCGCTCCGCTTCGCGGCCGTCGTCGGTTGCCATTTCGGCGCCGAGAGCCTTGAGCCATTCTTGCCACCAGTTCAGTAACTCTCCGTCGCTCTTCACCCGGATACGTGTCTTGTTCGACATTGAACCCCCATTACGCATTACACGCGGTGCCGGCTGGGAGACGCACTAATGCCGGCATCGCGGTCCGAGGGTGCCATATGGGTGAAAGAAAAGACAATAAGTATTTGTATAACCTAGCAAATTATAAGAAACCGTCATGAGTTTGCCGGAGTTTCGCCGCAATATCTCAACCCCTGCGAGCTTTGCGATCGCAGAGGGCGGCGGAGGCCGTGCCAGAGGGGGCCGGGGTCGGGAAAGCGCGCGCTGCGAGTGGGTTCCGCTAGCCGCTAGCGCGAACCTCCGAACAGCCACTGGAAAGGCCCAGGACCCGACCCGAAGCCGGGCCTCGCCGGCTGCCGCTTCGGTATCTGGGTGGCGGCGAAGTGGCCCGGTGGATCTGGGCCTCTAACGATCACCGTGGTGTCGGCCATGCCTTTGGCGCTGACCAGCTGATAGAGCGTGGCGGCGTTGCTCAGCGTGAGCCGCACGCAGCCATGCGACACCGGCGTGCCGAGGCCGGGATGGTTGGAGCCGTGCACGGCGTGCCCGCGCGTGGTGAAGAAGATCGAATGGGGCATGCCGGCATTGTCCCATTCCTGAGAGTAATGCATGACCTCCATGCGGAAGGGCTTGAAGGTGCCGGTAGGGGTCGAATAGCCGGTGGCCCCGCTCGACACCCGCCAGCGATAGTGCACCTGGCCGTCGACCGACACCGTCATGGTCTGGCTGGGCTTGTCGATCTGAATGAGAACATTGGCGAACGCCGACGGGCCCGCGCCGCAAACCAAGCCAAGTGCCAGCAACGGGACAGCCAGACGTTTCAGACGTTTCATCCCCGTAGCCCTCAAGACGTTGCCCGCTATTCTAGCGTCGATTTGGGCGGACGCAGGGCAGTCCGTCAAATCTCCTAGCCCCAGGCCCGATCGGCGTCATGATAGCAGGCACGGGCGGCCACCGCGCGGAGAATGGGATAGTCGGTGTAGCCCTGCTCCGCGCCGCCATACAGGGTGTCGCGATCGAGCGGCAGCAGCGGGGCGTCGAGCAGCAGCCGGGTCACCAGGTCCGGATTGGCGATGAACGGCTTGCCGAAGGCGATGAGATCGGCCCGTCCCTCGGCGATGGCCTCGTTGGCGCGGGACTTGTCGAAGCCATTGTTGGCGATGACGGTGCCGCCGAACAGGCGCTTGAGCTTCTGATAGTCGAATGGCGGTACCGCGGCGCCGGACGTGTCGCCCTCGATCGTGTGCAGATAGGCAAGGCCCTTCCCTGACAAGCGTTCGGCGACATGATCGAACAGGGCCTGCGGGTTGCTGTCGGCAATGTCGTTTTGTCCGTTCTGCGGGGAGATGCGCAGGCCGGTGCGTTCCGCGCCGACCGCGGCGATGACGGCGTCAACCACTTCCATCAGGAACCGGCTGCGATTCTCGATGCTGCCGCCGTAGCGGTCGGTGCGACGGTTGGTTCCATCGCGCAGAAACTGGTCGATCAAATAGCCGTTGGCGCCGTGCACCTCCACGCCGTCGAATCCGGCCGCCAAGGCGTTGCGCGCGCCTTGGGCGTATTGTTCGACGATGGCCGGGATCTCGGCAAGCTCGAGGGCGCGCGGTGTCGGGATCGGCTCGAAGCCTTTCGCCGTGTAGGCCTGGCCGTCGGGCCTGATGGCCGACGGCGCCACCGGCGGTTGCCCGCCGGGCTGGAAGGAGGGGTGAGAGATGCGTCCGACATGCCACAACTGGCAGACGATCGGACCGCCGGCGACATGGACCGCCTGCGTCACGCATTTCCAGCCGGCGATCTGGTCGGCGCTGTGGATGCCGGGAGTCGAAATGTAGCCCTGGCCCTCGGGGGCGACCTGGGTCGCTTCCGCAATGATCAGGCCGGCGCTCGCCCGCTGGGCATAATAGAGGGCATTCAACTGGGTCGGCACGTTGCCCGGTCCGGCGCGGCTGCGCGTCAACGGCGCCATGACGACACGATTCCTGAGCGTCAGGGATCCGACATCGATCGGGCTGAAGAGATCGGGGGCGCCTCTAGTCTTGAGCTCTTGCATGGGACCACGCTCCAACTTGTTCACCTTGGCCCGATGGTAGCAGAGGGCAGCCGGGCGCCGCACCTTGTCCGCCGGCAGGGCGGCATTTGGCCCCTGGGCAGCGCCGCTCTTTTGGTCCAAATTCCCAGCGCGGACGGGGTAGAACGCCGGTTCCGGCCCGCCATCTGGCGGTGAAGTCAAAAGCTTACGGGGATCGGACATGGCGAAAAAGCAGCGCGAAGGCGGGGTCTCCTATCGCACCCCCGGCATCGACTATTTCGAGGACCGCGAGCTCCGGCGCCACGCCGGCGTGTTCTATCTGTGGGCGCTCGGCGTCGCCGCGGTCATCTCGGGAGATTTCTCGGGCTGGAATTTGGGCTTTGCCGTCGGCGGCTGGGGCGGCATGTTCCTCGGCGCCATCATCATCACCATCATGTATCTCGGCCTGACCTATTCGATTGCCGAGATGAGCCCGGCGCTGCCGCATACCGGCGGCGCCTATTCGTTCGCGCGCACGGCGTTCGGACCATGGGGGGGCTTCATCACCGGCGTGGCCGAGAATATCGAGTATGTGCTGACGCCGGCGGTGATCGTCTATTTCATCGGAGCCTATCTCACCGCGATCTTCGATGTGCCGGCCGCGTTCCAGCCTGTGTTTTGGATCGCGGGCTACATCATTTTCGTGGCGGCCAATGCCCGCGGTGTCGAGCTCTCCTTCATGGTGACCGCCATGGTGACGCTGCTGGCGATCGCGGTGCTCGTCACCTTCTTCATCAGCGCGATCCCGTTCTTCGATTTCGGCAGATACGCGCTCAATATCGGCGCCGATCCTGTGACGGGCGCGGCGGTCGAACTGCCGGAGGGCAACGGACCGTTCCTGCCATTCGGCATTTACGGCGTGCTCGCCTCGATGCCGTTCGCGGTGTGGCTGTTCCTGGCCATCGAGCAACTGCCGCTCGCCGCCGAAGAGTTGGTCGATCCCAAACGCGACATGCCGAAGGGCATCATGCTCGGCATGTTCACTCTGATCGGGCTCGGCTTTCTGGTGCTGATCTTCAATCCGGCGATCCCGATCGAGCGGCAGGTGGTTGACGCCGCGGGCAACCTCACCACGGTCCATGGCGCCTTTGCGCTCGGCACCTCGGGTGAGCCGATCCTCGACGGCTTCCGCGCGATCTACGGATTGAATGCGGCAGGCGCGCTGGCGCTGGCCGCGGTGGTCGGGCTGGTGGCGAGCTTCCACGCCATCATCTTCGCCTCCGGCCGGCAGATCTATTCGCTGTCCCGCGCGGGCTATTTCCCGCATTTCCTGTCGGTCACCCACGGCACCCACAAGACGCCGAATATCGCGCTGGTGGCCGGCGCGGCGCTCGGTCTCGCAGTGATGCTGGTGGTGTGGTTCGCCATGGGCGGCGAACGAGCCGGATCGTTCATCGGCGGCGTGCTGCTCAACATGGCGGTGTTCGGCGCGATGTTCTCCTATCTGCTGCAAGGCCTCACCTTCATCCAGCTGCGCCGCCGCTTCCCCAAGATCGAGCGTCCCTTCCGCAGCCCGTTCGGCGTGGTCGGCGCCGGCCTTACGGTGATCATCGCGCTGGTGACCATCGGCTTCCAGCTCGCCGATCCGGTGTACCGCACCGGCGTGATCGGCGTGGCGATCTGGTATGCGCTGGCGATTCTCTACTTCGCGCTTCATGGGCGAAAAGGCCTCGTGTTGTCGCCGGAGGAGGAGTTCGCGATGAGGCACCGCGAAGGCAGAACCTAACCGACCTTGGTCCAAGTCCAGGCATGCGTTCTCCTTGCCGCGGCGCGATACGCGTCCGGGTGATGAGGGGCTTGCCCCCGAGGGGGATGGCGCGCCGAAAGACGCAAATCTGATAGCTCGCGATCCGAAGATCGCGCGGGCGCCTCGCGGCGCGCCACACGCGCTCAATTAGCGAAGCGATAGCGCATCGAAATGCGCCCGACCCCGCTCGAGCGCATGTCTTGCGGAGTCTTGTTCGGCACCGGGCCCCGCTTTAGTCCGGTCCGTCGCGCATCGAAAGCGCCGACCGAGCCTTCAGCCAGCTCCTGGCAGGGACTCGTAGTGGTCCCGGGGGGAGCCCCGATGCCGCCCGGGTGCCTCATTGCGACGAGGCCCGCGGGCACCGCACCTCGTCCGCACCTCACGACGCCTCATGAGAACGCCCCTTCAGAAGGACGAGGTGGCAGCATGTAATCGAGGTTTGGCGCGCGGGGATAAGGTGGGAGCAGCGTCACCACGGACTGCGGTAACAGGCAGCCCGGGAGTGCCCTAGCGCTTGCCGCGGGCGTGCCAGGCGGTGCGGGCCCGCTCGGGCTGGAGTTCGCGCGGCTCGGGCACGCGCGGCAGCGCCTCCATCACCCGCTTGCGCGGGAAGGTGATGATGACCTCGGTGCCGTAGCGGAGCTTGCTCTTCAGCTCGAAGGCGCCGTCATGCAGCTCGGTCAGGCCCTTGGTGATGGGCAGGCCAAGCCCGGTGCCGCCTTCGGCGGTCTGATGCGCCAGCGAGCCCTGGCCGAAACTCTTCAGCACGCGCGGAATCTCGCTCTCGGGAATGCCGGGACCGGTGTCCTTCACGCTCAGGAACTGGCCGCCGGTACCGGTGCGGCCGATCTTCAGCGTCACCGTGCCGCCGGTCGGGGTGAACTTGATGGCGTTGGACAGGAGGTTGAGGCAGATCTGGCGGATGGCGCGCTCGTCGGCCCAGAGCTGCAGCAGGTTCGGCTCGAAGCTCTCGACGATCTTGAGGCCCTTGTTCTCGGCTCTCAGCCGCATCAGCCGGTGACAATCCTCGACCACCCCGGCCAGGTCGAGCGGCGCTTCGTGCAGCTCGTAGCGGCCGGCCTCGATGCGGCTGATGTCGAGAATCTCGTTGATGAGATTGAGCAGATGCTGGCCGCTCTCATGGATGTCGTTGGCGTATTCCTTGTAGGTCGGATTGTTGTGCGGGCCGAGGATTTCCGCGCGCATGATCTCGGAGAAGCCGAGAATGGCGTTGAGCGGCGTGCGCAGTTCGTGGCTCATGGTGGCAAGAAAGCGCGATTTGGCGAGGTTGGCTTCCTCGGCCCTGAGCCGCGCCTCCTCGGACACCGATTTCGATTGTTCGAGCTCGGCGATCAGCGCGTCCTTCTCGGCGCGGAACTCGAGCATGGCGACCACGGTCGCGTTGAGCCCGTTGGTCAGCCAGATGAAATAGATGTGGACGCCGACCGCCATCGCCGCCATCGCCCAGTAGAACGGATTATCGAGCAGCGCGAAGCGGATGACGATGGCGACGGTCATCGGCAGCGTGCCGGCATAGACGATCGGCAGCACGGTCGAGGCGAACAGCATGCGCATCGAGATGACGACGAGAATCGCGGCGAAGATGAAGGTGTGCGCCGCCTCGCCTTGGGTGGCGGGGCTGATGAAGGCGACGCCGGCCCAGGACACGCCATAGAGGAACTCGGCGGCGGTGATCTTGGCGCGCCACATCGGCGTCTGGGTATCGTCGCGCGGCGCCGTGATGAATTGCCGGCACAGCGCGATCAGGATGCCCTTGGCCACGAACACGGTGCCGAGCCAGATCAGGAGATCGCGCGGCGGCGCCCAGAACATGGCGCCCATGGCGACGATGACGGCGAGGAGGGGAGTTGTGACGGCGGCGGACAACTCGTTCCGCACGAACATCAACAGGAGTTCGTACTCGAACTCCGGCTTGCCGCCCGACTTATAAGTGAGTTTTTCGCGGGCCTCTTGCACGCTGCGGGACGCGCGGCGCTTGCTACTCGAAGCTGCCGGAGCGGCTCGCTCGGCCCGCGCTGACGCGCTCCCTGACATGGTTGACTAGACCCGCACCGACTTGACTGACAAAAAAGCAAGACCCCCCAACGGCATAGATCGCCGGAGCGCCTTCGCCGGACCCCCTGAAGGTTCGCCTTAGAACTATCTGCGGAAATCCCTAACGGTGCGTTTACTCTCGCTCCGTGCTGAGACGGAGCTAAGATCACGCCACCATGCAACTGACCATCATCGGCTGCGGCGATGCGTTCGGCGCCGGCGGGCGCCTGCAGACCTCATTCCATGTGCGGTCTCGCGCCTCGACCTTCCTGATCGATTGCGGCGTGACCACGCTGATCGGCATGCGCCGGCTCGGACTTGAGCCGAACGACATCGACACGATCTTCGTCAGCCATTTGCATGGCGATCATTTCGGCGGGCTGCCCTGGTTCCTGGTCGATGCGCTCTATGTGAGCAACCGGACCAGGCCGCTGATCGTGACCGGGCCGAAAGGGATCGAAGCGCGGTTTCTCACCGCGGCCGAGGCGCTCTATCCCAACATCACCGCCACCAAGCGGGATTTCGCGCTGAGCTTCGTCGAATACGAAGAGCGCGCGCCGCTTGAAGTCGGCGGCGTGACGGTGGTGCCGTTCGAGGTCAAGCACCCGTCGGGCGCGCCGCCTTATGCGCTCAGATTCACGATCGACGGCAAGGTGGTCGCCTTTACCGGGGACACCGGCTGGGTCGAGGTGCTTGTGCGAAGTGGCGCGGGACGCCGATCTGTTCATCTCGGAATGCTTTCAGTACGACTTGGTGCTGCCGATCCATCTCGATTACGCGACCATCGACGCCAATTACGAGCGGCTCGGTGCAAAACGCGTGCTCCTCACCCATATGGGGGAGGCTATGCTGGCCAATATCGGAAAGGTCGATCCCGCGCGCTATCTCGTGGCCGAGGACGGGATGACGCTCGATCTATGACCGCGGCGCGTCCGCCCGAGCTCGAGCGCGTGCTCGCCGCGATCAGGGCCTGCCGCCATTGCGTCGAGGCGCCGCACGGCCACCCTTTGCCGCATGAGCCGCGCCCGGTGCTCAGGGCAAGCGCCGCCGCGCGGCTGGCAGTGTGCAGCCAGGCGCCGGGCACCAAGGTGCATCGCTCGGGCACGCCGTTCACCGACCGCTCGGGCGACCGCTTGCGCGAGTGGATGGGCGTGAGCCCGCAAGAGTTCTACGACGAGTTCCGCGTCGCCATCGTGCCGATGGGGTTCTGCTTTCCCGGGCAGGATGCGAAGGGCGGCGACCTGCCGCCGCGCAAGGAATGCGCCCCGCGGTGGCATGGCGAATTATTCGCGGCGCTGCCGCAGCTCGAGCTGGTGCTGGCGGTCGGCGCTTACGCGCAAGATTTCCATCTCGGCGCGGCGGCGGGGACGTCGCTGCAGGAGACCATGCTCGGCTGGCGCAAGCACCTCGAGCGGACGCGGCGGCCGCGCGTGCTGCCGCTGCCGCACCCGTCCTGGCGCAACAATAAATGGCTGACCGACAATCCGTGGTTCGAGGCTGAGCTTTTGCCGGTGCTGCGGCGCGAGGTGAGGGCGCTGCTGTAAAATCACGCTTGCGTGGGCTGGAATAATAATCTACCAGTCCGGTAGAGATTGAGCCTGCGTGGAATATGGTTCCCGGTCACAGGGCTTCTACGCAAAACTTTTGTCGGTGGACGCCATGCTCGACAGAATGGACCGCAAGATCCTCGACATCCTGCAGCGGGATTGCACCCTGCCGGTGGCCGAGATCGGCAAGCAGATCGGGCTCTCCACGACGCCGTGCTGGCGCCGCATCCAGAAGCTCGAGGAGCTGGGCGTGATCCAGCGCCGCGTCGCGCTGCTCAACTCCAAGAAGGTCAATGTCGGGGTGACGGTGTTCGTGTCGATCACCACCAGCCACCACACGCAAGAGTGGCTCGACCGCTTCCACGAGGCGCTCAAGGACTTCCCCGAAGTGGTCGAGTTCTACCGCATGAGCGGGCAGGTCGATTATCTGCTGCGGGTGGTGGTGCCCGACATCGAGCGCTACGACACGTTCTACAAGCGGCTGATCAGCCGCATCGAACTCAGCGACGTCAGCTCGGCCTTCGCCATGGAGCAGATCAAGTTCACCACGGCGCTGCCGCTCGATTACGCCATGGACGACAAGAAGGCGTGAGCCTCGAGGCCGCTTAGGTCCGGATTTCCGGCGGCGCCAGCCCGGCTTGCGCGCAAGCCGCCGTCAACGTGTTGAGCATCAGGCAGGCGATGGTCATCGGACCGACGCCGCCCGGCACCGGGGTGACGGCGCCGGCGACTTGCGCCACGCCGGCATAATCCACATCGCCGACGATCTTCGATTTGCCGTCCTCGGCCGGCACGCGGTTGATGCCGACATCGATCACGGTGGCGCCCGGCTTGATCCAGTCGGCCGTCACCATCTCCGGCCGCCCGACCGCGGCGAACACGATATCGCCGCGCCGGCACACCTCAGGCAGGTCGTTGGTCTTGGAATGAGCGATGGTGACGGTGGCGTTCTCGATCAGCAGCAATTGGGCCAGCGGCTTGCCGACGATATTGGAGCGCCCGATCACGATCGCCTCGAGCCCGGCAAGCGATTTGTGCACGTGCTTGGCCAGCATGATGCAGGCCAGCGGCGTGCAGGGCACGATGCCGGGGAGCCCGGTCGACAGCAGCCCGGCGGTGAGCGGATGAAACCCGTCGACGTCCTTGGCCGGCGCGATCGCCTCGATCACCTTGCGCGAGTCGATCTGCGGCGGCAGCGGCAATTGCACCAGGATGCCGTGCACGGTCGAGTCCTGGTTCAGACGCTCGACCAGCTCCAGCAGCTCGGTCTCGGGCGCCGTGGCCGGCAATCGGTAAAAGGACGAGCGCATGTTGACGGCAGCGGTCTTGGCGGTCTTGCTGCGCACATAGATTTCGCTCGCCGGATTGTCGCCGACCAGCACCACGGCCAGCCCCGGCTCGACGCCGTGCTCGGCGGTGAGGCGCTTGGCGGCGTCGGCAATGGACTGGCTGAGCGCCGCGGCAATGGCTTTGCCGTCGATGATGGTTGCGGTCATGCTGCTCCCTATCGGTGTTGCTAGACTTCACTCTTTGCGGTCGAGCCGCGCGATCAGGCTGGAGGTATCCCACCGGCCGCCGCCCATCGCCTGGATCTCGGCGTAGAACTGATCGACCAGGGCCGTCACGGGCAGCTCGGCGCCGTTCCGCCGCGCTTCCTCGAACACAATCGCAAAATCCTTGCGCACCCAATCGACGGCGAAGCCGAACTCGAACTTGCCTTCGATCATGGTCTGCCAGCGATTGTCCATCTGCCAGGACTGGGCCGCGCCCTTGGAGATGGTGTCGATCACCCGTCCGATATCGAGCCCGGCGCGGCGGGCAAAGTGCAGCGCCTCGGCCAGTCCCTCGATGAGGCCGCCGATGCAGATCTGGTTGACCATCTTGGTGAGCTGGCCCGAGCCTGACGGGCCGATCAGGTTGACCGCGCGGGCATAGGCCTCGATCACCGGTTTGGCCTTGGCAAAATCCTGGTCGTCGCCGCCGACCATCACCGTGAGCGTGCCGTTCTCGGCGCCGGACTGTCCGCCCGACACCGGGGCATCGAGCGCGCCGGCGCCGCGTCGCTTGGCGGCGTCGTGAAGCTCGCGGGCGATGGTGGCCGAGGCGGTGGTGTGGTCGACGAAGATCGCGCCCGGTCCGAGCGTGGCGAAGGCGCCGTCCGATCCAAGCGTCACGGCGCGCAGATCGTCGTCATTGCCGACACAGGTGAACACGAACTCGGCGCCGTCGGCCGCTTCGGCCGGGGTGCCTGCGGCGTTGCCGCCGAACCGCGCGAGGAAAGCGTCAGCTTTGGCGCGGCTGCGGTTGAACACCACGAGGTCATGGCGCCCGCTGGTGGTGAGATGGCCGGCCATGGGAAAGCCCATCACGCCGAGGCCGATAAAGGCGACTTTGCTCATGATGCAATCTCACCGGCTTCGTCATTCCGGCGCAAGCCGGAATCCAGGGCTACCGGCACCGAGCCTGCGTCTCTGGATACCGGCTTGCGCCGGTATGACGGAGCCAAAGTTACTGGCGGACGCAAAACGTGGATCGCCGGGTCAAGCCCGGCGATGACGTGGCATGAGGGAGAATCGGAAGCCGCCTTAGGCGATGGGCGCGTCGGGGAACGCGAGCTGCTCGCGGGCGCGCCACTCTTCGGTGACGTAGTTGATGATCAGCGACGTGCGCACGCCCTTGATCGGACGCTTCTCGAAGCCGTGGAAGGTATTATCCGCGGGCACGAAGATCATCGCCGCATTGGGCGCGAAGGGTGAGCGGCCGACGCGCTTCTTGTTGGCGTCGTAGATGTCGGTGCCGAGATCGCGGTGGTTCGGGTCCTTCGACAGATAGAGCAGCATGGTGAACACCTTGACGCCAAGGTCGCTGTGCGGCTCGAGCCAAAAGCCGTCGATGTCCTGGGCGAACTCCATGCGGAGATAGGTGCCGGCGAGATTGGTGCCGAATACCTGCTCGATGTGGCTGGTGACGCGCTTGTCCTGGAACGCTTGCGCCACCGCCTCGCAGACCGGGAACTGCTTGCGGTTGTCGACGTCGAAATATTTGCGCGTGTTGTTGTGCAGCTCGCGTTTGCCCGACACGCCTTCGAGTGACGGCGCATCGAACGGCAGCGCCAAGATGTCGTCGAGGGTGTCCGCGGGCAGACACGCGGTCAGCGACCAGTTGCGATACGGCTGATCGGCGCGCTTGGCGCTATCGATGCTGTTGATGAAGTTGCGAACGACCTCGTCCGCCCCACTCTTGCCCTGAGGCTCGGCCGAATGCTTGACCGCGACGCTGTCCCTCATGCCCGCTAACTCCCTCTAAAACGGTGCAAAACAATGCTGGCCATCCAGCGCCCAGGCGGCCTCATCTCTCGTTCCAATAGCACCCATGGCCTCAATCGCGCAAATGCCAAGGCCGGTGCGTGTCGCGGCATCGCGCCGCGCAAATCGGCCCCAAATCGGCGGAATCAGTGGACATCCATCCAACGGATGCGGCGCGTTTGCAGATCTTCCGGCGAAGCCTCGTCCTCCTCGGCGGTCATCGTCTCGGAGCGCAGGCATTTGGCAATCAGCTCGAGCAGCGAGGCGTGCAGCTCGCGCTCGGCGGCCAATTGCGGTGGGTTCGCGGCGAGGAATTCGAGGATTTCCCCGTAGTCAGGCATGGTCACCCCCGTTCCCTCCAGCGGGACAAAAGTGACCAGCCCGTGTGTCAAAACTTAGGCCCCCCGGGAGGGCGGCTAAGCGCCGAGATGGTAACGGCCGAGCAAGCGCATCGGCGTGCGGCCGCCGGCATCGCCGAACAGCGACAGGCCATCGACCGTCACGCCCGAGGCGCAGATCTCCTCCAGCACCGGCCACAATGCCTGCGACACCCGCTCCAGATGAGCGGCGTCGAGCGGGCCGGTCAGCGTGATCGAGAAGCGGTACTCGCTCAACACGTAGGGATCGCCGAAACTCTCCAGCAACAACCGCTGATAGTCGCTCAGTTCGGGACCGGCGAAGTCCTCGCGCTCGGTGTCGCTCGGCGGCGCGGCGAAATCTTCGAATGAAGCGACGCATTGCGCGGCGAGCCAGTCGAGCGCCGGCTTGGCCTCGACCGGGCGCAGCACCAGGGAGCGGCCCGAGCGCGACAAGGTCAGCGGTCCGGTCTCGACCGGCTTGCGCCGTCCGGCGAAGTTGATGAGCCTGGTCTTGATCGCATCCAGCCCGATGCCGTCGCGCGGCGCGAAGGGCGCGCGAAACAGCGCGTGCAACCCGGTGTAGCGGCCGGGCGCGACCGCGAGCTTGGCGAAGCTCGTGCCGGACAGGCCAGCGTCGGAAAAGGCCTGCAAGGTGACGCCGTCATTGGCGCGGCCGAACCACGAGCGGCCGAACGCCGCGAGCGCGGTGCCGGGTTGCGGCGTGTAGTAGATCGCATAGCGGGAATGATTCGAGCGGGACGGAACGGCGACCTTACGGTGCTGATCGAGCTGGACACAGTTGAACATCGAATCCTCCCTGGCGCTCGCATCGATTGGCGGCGCTCGTGCGAAAAAGGTAGCAGCGTCCTGTGGCACAGGCGCGACGGGTTCGCGGCGACAGGAAGGCCGAGGAATGAACACTTAATGAATCGAATTTTCCGCAACTGCGAAATGCCCGGCGCGGGCCTTTGACAGCGCGACGTTTCACGGGCATGCGTCGTTGCGACGCGACACGGCGCGAGAGGGGATCATGATCGAGCTCTACACCTGGATGACGCCCAACGGGCAGAAGGTGTCGATCATGCTCGAGGAGGTCGGGCTGCCGTACCGCCTTCACCCCATCGACATCACCAAAGGCGAGCAGTTCGCGCCCGAGTTCCTCAAGATCGCGCCCAACAACAGGATCCCGGCCATCGTCGACACCGACACCGGGCTCCATCTGATGGAGTCGGGCGCGATCCTGATGTATCTCGCCGACAAGACCGGCAGGCTATGGCCGCAGGACTTTCCGGCCAAGATGGCGCGTGGTCGAGTGGCTGATGTGGCAGATGGGCGGCCCGGGGCCCTTTCTCGGCCAAGTCCACCATTTCGTGAAGTTCAATCCGGGCAAGAGCGCCTATGCCGAGGAACGCTACTCCAAGGAGGCGAAGCGGCTGTGGGGCGTGCTCGACCGGCGCCTGGCCGAGGCGGAGTACGTCGCCGGCGACTATTCGATCGCCGACATCGCCATCTGGCCGTGGATCTCGCGCTTCGAATGGCAGACGGTGGACTTCGCCGATTATCCTCACGTCAGGCGCTGGTACTTGGCGATCGCGGCGCGGCCGGCGGTTGTTCGTGGCTGGGATGTGCTGCGTGAGGGTCGCGCCATTCCCATGCCGTGAGTGATGATCGGGAGAGGAATTTTGGGGAAGGTCCTGGCGGCGCTGCTGGCTTTCGTCGCCGCGATTGCCATCGTGTTCTATCTGCTGACCGTGCCGGTCACCGTGCCGGACTCGGCGCTGCCGGCCCATGAGCCCGATCTCGCCAACGGCAAATATATGTTCACCGCCGGCGGCTGCGCGGAGTGTCACGCGGCGCCGGTCAAAACATGCGACGATTTCAACACCAAAGACCAAGAGCTGCTGGTCGGCGGCCGCTGCCTCAACACTCCGTTCGGCACCTTCCATGTGCCCAACATCTCGCCGGACCGGGACACCGGCATCGGCAAATGGACCACGCTCGACTTCGTCAACGCCATGAAGCGGGGCGTCGCGCCCGACGGCTCCTATCTCTATCCGGCTTTTCCCTACGCCTCCTACCAGCGCATGACCTATGAGGACTTGATCGATCTCAAGGCCTATCTCGACAGCCTGCCGGCGGTGAAAAGCGACGTGCCGCCGCACGAACTCAAGTTCCCATTCAATCTGCGCCGCGGTCTCGGGCTGTGGCACAAACTCTATGTCGACGGCGAGAGCTTCGTGCCCGATGCCAAGGCCAGCGCCGAGCTCAACCGCGGCGCCTATCTGGTCAGGGGCGCGGGTCACTGCACCGAGTGCCACTCCGCGCGCAACCTCATCGGCGGCATCGACGCCAATACCGAGTTTGCCGGCGCGGCGGACCCCGCGGGCGACGGCACGGTGCCCAACATCACCCCGAGCGAGGACGGCATCGGCGATTGGAGCCAGGAGGACATCGCCTATCTGCTCGAAACCGGCAACACGCCCGACTTCGACACGATCGGCGACAGCATGGCGCCGGTGCAGGAAAACATGGCCAAGCTCACGCCGGAGGACCGCAACGCCATCGCCGCCTATATCAAGTCGCTGCCGCCGCGCCCCGATGCCGTGCCCAAGGCGAAAAAAGAGCCGGGGGCCGAGGCCAATTAGGCTCATGCGGCCAGGCTTTGCTCCCGCCGCCAAGGGAAGCTAGTATGGCGAGCTTTTGCGTAATGCGCTCGCGGCGGAGCGTCGAGGAATCCCATGGCGGGGAGATTGGGAACCGTAACGGGCCTGGTGTTAGGGCTCGTCATCGTTGCTTCGGGCTTGATCGCCCTGTCCTTTGCATCGCAGGCCGAGACCAGGCGCGAGCGCCGCGCCACGGCCGCGCAAGGCGCGCCGCCGGTCGTCCTGCCCAAAGTCCAGCCGCAGTCGCAGACCCGCCCGGCGCGCGTGCGCGACAGTGCGCCGGCTTCGTGCGGCAACAATGAGCGCTGGTCGGCCAAGCGCGGCGCGTGCGTCTGCGCCAAGGGCATGACGCGGGACGGGGACGCGTGCGTCGCCGCCGAGCCGGTCACCGCGGTCCGCGACCCCGATGTCGTGCCGCCGCCGCCGCCATCGGCGGCGCCGACGCCCGAACAGGTCGAGATCATCGCGCGGTCGCAAAAGTGCCTGGCCGAGCTCGGCTATTATAAAGGCGACGTCGACGGCAAGCGGGGCAAGGCGACCTGGAGCGCCTATTGGCACTTCAAGCACGATCACGATCTTGAGGCTTACAGCAATCTGCTCGACCAGCCGGTGCAGGAGAAGCTCACGGTGCTGTGCCAGCAGAAAGCGGAAGAGGTTGCTCGCGCGGCAATGTTGGCCGACCCGCTTTATCAGCCGGAGGGCGCAGAGGCGTCCGACCCGGCAGCGTCCGAAACCGACGCCGACGCCGATGAGGTGGCGCTTGCTTCGCCCGACTCCGATAGCGAGCCGAGTGCGGCGCCCGCACCGACCGCGCGGCTCGACCTCGATTGCCTGCCGGACACTCTCATCTCGGTGCTCCGCCGCGCGCATGGGGTCGGCGTGGCGGTCAAAGCGTGCGAGCGCGCTTGCCTGCCGACGCCGAAGGGTCTGGCCCAGGCCCAGCTCGACGGGATGCAAGTCGATAACGGCGTGGTGTGGTGCCGCGCTTGCGTGCCGATCGACGGCAATCTCGCGCTCGACGACGTGCGGCGCATCGAGCGGGCGGGGAATGTCGAGATTTGCGCCACGCCGGCCCGGCAAGTGGCGCGCTATGGGGAAGGCATCACCGACGGGCTCAGATCTTATCTGCGGGTGCGCGAACTCTATCGCGCGCTGCCGCCGGCGGCCGAAGATCCCGAGGCGGTGGCGGTCATCGTCGGCAATCGCAGCTACGACAAGCTGCCGCGCAGCGTGACCTCCTATAACGACGCCGACGCGGTCTATTCGTTCCTCACCGAGCATCTCGGCTACCGGCCCGACAACATCATCGACCTCAGGGATACCAAGAAGGCCGATCTCGAGCGGGTGTTCGGGGCGGAGCCGGGCTTCGAAGGGGAGCTTGCCCGCCTCGTTCAGTCCCAGCCCAACGCCAAGGTGCTGATCTATTACTCGGGGCACGGCGCCACCGACGGCGCGCAGAGCGAGACCTATCTCGTGCCGGTGGAAACCGAGCCGTACCGCGAGGAGGCCAGCGGCTACCGACTGTCGACCCTCTATGCCAATCTCGCCGGGCTCGACGTCAAGTCGGTGCTGGTTCTGCTCGAAGCCGATTTCGGCGAGGACCACGGCGTCCACGTGCTGCCGCCGAACCTTCCCGAGATGAAGCTCAGCGTCTTGCCGCGGGCGCCGGTCCCGGCGCTCACCGTGCTGGCCGCCGCCGATCGCGGGCAGCGCATGCTGGTCGACCGAACGTACGATATCGGACTGTTCACGCGCTATATGATCGAGGGGCTGGCCGGCGGCGCCGATCTTCCTCCGGTCGGCAACAATGACGGCGAGGTCGACAGCGCCGAGATCTACGTGTTTACCGCGGCGTTCGTCGATCTCGCGGCGCGCAAGACGTTCGGCTTGCTCCAGCAACCGGTTTATTCCGGCGCCGCCACCAGCGTGGTCACCAGCGCACGCGGCGCGACGCCGCGGTCCGAGTAGGGCACCGCTCCCCGAACCGCCGGTCATAGAATATTGGGGGAGCCCGCGAAAACCGCTTTACAAGGGGTTCAGGATTTCATACGGGACCATTCGGCTCGGAGGCGATTTCGCTCGAGGGCAGCACTGACATCGGCAATCTCGTGTGGGAGTAGACATGGGATGGACGTTTTCACTTCTGCCGCGGAATTTCTGCGTCATCGCCGCCCGGAGCGGCCAGTCGTAGCCTTGAGGCCGCATGCCGCGCATCGCGCGGCGAGCTGGTTCCTCGCCAATTTCCCCGGCCGCGTGCTCTACGCCGCGAAAGCCAACGACACGCCCAAAATCATCGAGGCGCTGGTCGAGGCCGGTATCCGGTCCTTCGACGTCGCCTCGCTGGTCGAGATCGAGCGCGTGGCGCCGATCCGCGATGCCGAGCTCTACTTTATGAATCCGGTGAAGTCGCGCGGCGCGATCGTGCGCGCCTATCGCGAGTTCGGGGTCAGGAGCTTCGCCTTCGACAGCGACGAGGAGCTCGACAAGATCGTGGCCGAGACCGGCGGAGCGAACGACCTCACGCTCTTCCTCCGCGTCGCGTGTCCCAACACCCACAGTCTGATTCCGCTCGAGGGCAAATTCGGCGTGTCGCGCGAGGAGGCGCCGGCGCTGCTGCTGCGGGCCCGGCAGATCGCGCACCGGCTCGGCATCACCTTCCATGTCGGGTCGCAGGCGGTGGTGCCGGCCGCGTTCGGCGAGGCGCTTCAGCAGATCGGCCAATTGATCGTGGAGTTGGGCGTCATGGTCGACGCCGTCGATATCGGCGGCGGCTTTCCGAGCCGCTATCCCCATTCCGATCCGCCCGACTTGGCGAGCTTCATGGACGAGATCGTGCGCGCCGCCGACGAACTCGCGGTCAAGCATTCCTGCGAGCTGCTATGCGAGCCGGGCCGCGCGCTGGTGGCCGAGGCCGAGTTGGTGATCGTGCGGGTCGATGCGCGCCGCGGCAATGCGCTCTACGTCAATGACGGCGCGTTCGGCACGTTGTTCGATGCGGCCTATTCCGGCTTCCGCTTCCCGGCGCGGCTGATCGCCACCGCGCGCCGCCGAACCAAGCCGGTGGCCGACTTTGCCCTCTATGGGCCGACCTGCGACAGCTCCGATTATTTGCCGGGCCCGTTCGTGCTGCCGGCTTGCGTGCGCGAGGGCGACTATATCGAGATCGGCCAGATCGGCGCCTATGGCCGGGTGTTGGGGAATCGTTTCAATGGGTTCGGCGAATATGATGAGGTGATCCTCACCGACGAGCCGATGCTGTCGATGTACGAGACCGCCGTGGAGGAGGCGCCGGCCGCGCTCAAGACCGCGCGGGCCTAAGCCCCGGCGCATCGGCCCGATCGCTGCGCCACATCCGAGCCGCCCGAGACCTCGCTCGCTAACGACACTGTGTGCTGACGGTCACCGCCGCGGCGGGTTAAACTGTCACGGCTTAAGCCCAACACAGACGCCACGAGGGAGCACTCTATGAACACCGATAGTCTTGAGACCGTCTGGGCGCCACGCATCCTCAGCATCCTGCGCATCGTCGCCGCGCTGCTGTTCTTCGAACACGGCACGTCGAAGCTGCTCGGATTTCCGCCCTCGGATCACTCGGGGCCGGAAGTCCTGTCCTTGTCCTGGATCGCCGGGGCGTTGGAATTGGTCGGTGGTGCGTTGCTCATCGTCGGCCTGTTCACGCGGCCGGTGGCCTTCATCCTGGCAGGCGAGATGGCCTTCGCTTACTGGATGGCGCACGCGCCGAAAAGCGCGTTCCCGCTGCTGAACGGCGGGGACTCGGCCATTCTCTACTGCTTCGTGTTCCTCTATCTCGCCTTTGCCGGCGGCGGGCCGTGGAGCCTCGATGCGCTTTGGCGGCGACGGGCATGATCGCTTGAAGCTTTCGCTATAACGAAAGAGGGCCGGCTCTCACGAGTTGGCCCTCTCGATATTCGGATGAGCGCGTCGGCATCGCGCCGGCGCGCAAGGTCACACCTTGCGGGCGCGGTCGGCCTTCTGCACCGCCTCTTCGTGATACCAGGCGCCGCCGGCGGCGACCCTGGCGATGCGCGGCACCGCAAAACTATCTACGACCATAGCCTGATCGCGTCGCACGTCAGATCGCACGCCCAGGGCGGCGCGACCGCCGACAGGGAATTGATAGATCGTGGCGGACTGCCGATCAGAACTCGTCGTCATTGTTCTTCTCCATTTTTCTTTTGTGTCGATAGGAAAGTGCGTAAACCGCACATAAGGTTCCCATAGCGGAGTCGTAAGAGCGATTGCACAACAAATTTGCGTAATGACTACTATTTCAGCGTTTTCAATTCTGCATCCTCAGACAGCATCGTTCAGGGCTCGGACGGAGGCCGCTCGCCGATCGGCCGGGGCCCGCGGGTCTGCCCGGCGAAGTGGCGGGATTCGTTAGCGAAAAACGGCCTCGGGCGATCGCTGCCGGCGCGGGTGGGGCGAGCCGCTCCGACCAGCGCGGCCCTGGCACAGTTGATGCTTGAAGACCCGGGCCATTGGCCGCCATGCGTCGTTGGCGACGTAGGGATTCCCACGCACTTCGCTGCAACAGATCATGAAGGATTCGCGATGACAAAGTACAAACTCGAGTACGTTTGGCTCGACGGGTACACGCCCACGCCCAATCTGCGTGGCAAGACTCTGATCAAAGAATTCGGCAGCTTTCCTTCCCTCGACGAACTTCCTTTGTGGGGATTTGACGGAAGCTCGACCATGCAGGCCGAAGGCAGGAGCTCCGATTGCGTCCTCCAGCCGGTTCGGGTTTTCCCGGATGCGGCGCGCAAGAATGGGGTCCTGGTGCTTTGCGAAGTCATGATGCCGGACGGCTCACCACATCCTTCGAACAAGCGGGCGACCATTCTCGACGACGAGGGCGCCTGGTTCGGGTTCGAGCAGGAGTATTTCCTCTACAAGGACGGCCGGCCGCTCGGCTTCCCGGCCGACGGCTATCCGGCGCCGCAGGGCCCGTATTACACCGGCGTCGGCTATTCCAATGTGGGCTCGATTGCCCGGCAGATCGTCGAGGAGCATCTCGATCAGTGCCTGGACGCCGGCATCAACCACGAAGGCATCAACGCCGAAGTGGCCAAGGGCCAGTGGGAGTTCCAGATCTTCGGCAAAGGGTCGAAGAAGGCCGCCGACGAAATGTGGATGGCCCGCTATCTGTTGGAGCGCCTGTGCGAAAAATACGGCGTCGATGTCGAGTATCACTGCAAGCCGCTCGGCGACACCGACTGGAACGGCTCGGGCATGCACGCCAATTTCTCCACCACCTATCTGCGTGAGGTCGGCGGCAAGGCGTATTTCGAGGCGCTGATGGCGGCGTTCGAGCAGAACTGCGCGGAGCACATCGCCGTCTACGGGCCGGACAACCATATGCGGCTGACCGGCAAGCACGAAACCCAGGCGATCGATCAGTTCAGCTATGGCGTCGCCGACCGGGGCGCCTCGGTCCGCGTGCCGCACAGCTTCGTGAAGAACGATTATAAAGGCTATCTCGAAGATCGCCGGCCCAACTCGCAGGGCGATCCCTATCAGATCGCCTCGCAGATATTGAAGACGATCGCGTCGGTCTCGGTCGGCAAGATCAGCGCCGCGGCGTAAACGGGCACAGCGTTTTTGGTGTCATCGCGCGAAGGGGGCGTGAGGGTCAGTACGGGGGCCTCACGCCCTCGCCATATCTGCGGGATTGAACGGCGGCGGCAGCAGGCTGATTGCGCGCGCATCGCCGCCGAGGCGGGGCGGCGAAGTGGGGGCGAAGTACAACTATCCCGAACTAGCTTTAAGTCCGGCTCTTGGATATCATTGCTGGGCAAAACGGGGGACTAGCCATGAACATTGATTTCACCAAGTTGCTGGGCTTCGACACTGTGGCAGAGGAAGTCTCAGGCGGCCTGGACCTGCAGAACGATACGCTCGGCGGCAAGCTTGGCGCCAAGGTTGGAGATGGTGAAGACGTTTCTCCTGCTAAAGGCCTCGACTTTCAAGACGACACATTCGGCTCTCGACTCGGCGCAAAGGTGTCGGCCGAAGTCGGCTAACCAATCTCAACCAGCTTTCCACGAGGGCGCTCGCTTCGGCGGGCGCCCTTTTGGTATGTTGAGCCACCATGCCGCAATGGCTTATCGCCCTCGGGTCTATCGGGGAAAATTTGGTGGGCGGTACTGGACTTCGAACCAGCGACCCCTGCGATGTGAACACAGTGCTCTACCAGCTGAGCTAACCGCCCGATCCAAGTTTGCGGCGCAGGGCGGTCCGACCGCCATGCTCTGGTGTCAGGGATTTAGCGATTGGCTTCCCGGTAAGTCAACCGGCGTGGGCTCAGGGGGCTCTAACAGCGCCTCGAATAGGACGAACGGCGCGATTTGGTCCGCGCCGTCCCTGCCTTCAGCCAAACCTATTGGCCGGCGGCGACCATCTTGTTGATGGTGTCGAGCGTGGCGCTCGCTTCGGGGAATTTCCCCTCGGTGCACAGCGCGTCGGCCTGGTCGAGCAGCTCGTTGACCTTCTCGGCGTCGGCTTCGCTCAGCGCGTTCGACTCGATCTTGTCATGCACGGTTTCCTCGGCGGCGGTGAGCTGCTGGGTGCACTGATTGTCCCCCTCGGTTTCGTCCTGCGCGTAGGCTACCCCGCCGATGAGGCAGGCAATCGCTGCGCCGAGCACGGCACGTCTAAGCATCTGTCTCTCCCTGACTATGTTGTGATCGATCCCCCCAAGGAGGGCACGCAAAACTATGCCTCGACCCTGTGGCTTTTCGTTGAGAGTGGCCGGGTGGAATTATGCCCCGATCTGCGGCGGGATTGAGGCGTTTAGCGGCGCGCGCGGCCGGTGGGTAGACCGTTCAGCAGGGCGTGGGCTCGCGCCGGCAACTCGTCGAAATGATCGATCACCGCCTCCGGGGCGCTGCCGTTGAGGGGGGAGGTGGCATAGCCGAAGCTGACCAGGATGACGGGCACCCCCGCCGCCTTGGCGGTGGCGAGATCGGTCTCGCTGTCGCCGACCATGACGGCGCGGGACGGATCGCCCCCGGCGAGCGCGATCACGCCGGTCAGGTGGCCCGGGTCGGGCTTCGACACGGGAAACGTGTCGCGGCCGGCGAGGCCGGCAAAATAGCGTGCGAGATCAAGCTCTTCCAGCAGCTTGCGCGACAGGTGCTCGCGCTTGTTGGTGCACACGGCGAGCGTCGCGCCCTGGCCGGCAAGGGCCTCGAGCGCGGCCACGGCGCCGGGGAAGGGCCGGCTGTCATTGGCGATGTTCGCCTCGTAATGGACGAGGAACTCGGCCAGCATCCGGTCGACGTCGTCGCGGGCGCCGGTCCGGCGCAGCGCCTCCTCGATCATGATCCGCGCGCCGTGGCCGACGCAGGCGCGGATGGTCTCGGCCTCGACCGGCATATGCCCGCGCCGCACCAGCACGTCGTTGAGCGCATTGGTCAGGTCCGGCGCGGTGTCGACCAGCGTGCCGTCGAGATCGAAGACGATGGTGGCGTCCTTGAACATGGCGCACTGTCTCACACGGCAGCTTGCGGCCTGGCAAGCGGCGGCGTAGAGAGCGGACCATGCGATAATGGGCGGCCTCGGAGGCTGATCCCTAAGGGAGCGGGCGTGGCCAAGATCGACGAGCTCAAGGACAGCGCCGCCCGCGCCGCGCTCGATCTCGTCACCGACGGGATGAGGCTCGGGCTCGGCAGCGGATCGACCGCGGCGCGCTTCGTCGCGGCGCTCGGCGAACGGGTGGCGGCGGGTTTGAACGTGATCTGCGTGCCGACCTCGGAGACTACCCGCGCCCAAGCCGAGCGCCTCAACATCCCGCTCAGCACGCTCGACCAGACGCCGCAGCTCGATCTGACGGTCGACGGCGCCGACGAGATCGACGGCCAGCTCCGCATGATCAAGGGCGGCGGCGGCGCGCTGCTGCGCGAGAAGATCGTGGCCACCGCGTCCGACCGGATGGTGGTGGTGGTGGACGACAGCAAGCTGGTGTCGTCGCTCGGCCTGTTCCCGCTGCCGGTCGAGGTGGTGCGGTTCGGCCTGATGGCGACCATGCGGCTGATCGAGGCGATCTCGGCCGAGACCGGCTGTCACGGCGCCATCACGCTCAGGCCCGGGCCGGGCGATGCGCCGTTCGTCACCGACCAGGGCAATCTCATTCTCGATTGCGCCTTCGGCAGCATCCCCGAGCCCGAAGTGCTCGCCTTTTCCCTGAAACGCGTGCCGGGCGTGGTCGAGCACGGCCTGTTTCTCGGGCTCGCCGATTTGGCTATCGTGGCCGGCAGAGACGGCGTGAAAGCGATGCGCCGTTCAGGAGCCTGACGCCAGGTGGCCGAGTACGACTACGATCTGTTCGTCATCGGCGCGGGCTCCGGCGGGGTCCGCGCGGCGCGGTTGGCGTCCGAGCTCGGCGCCAGCGTCGGCATCGCCGAGGAATATCGCATCGGCGGCACCTGCGTGATCCGCGGCTGCGTGCCCAAGAAGCTCCTGGTCTATGGCAGTGGCTATGGCGGCGACTTCGCCGACGCCAAGGCGTTCGGCTGGAGCTGCGATGACTTACGCTTTGACTGGCCGACGCTGATCCATAATGTCAGGCGCGAGGTCGACCGGCTGAACGGGGTCTATGCCCGCATCCTGGACACGGCCGGGGTCGACAAGTTTCTCACCCGCGCCACGCTTGCAGAGTCCGCACGAGATCAAGCTCGCCGACCGCGACCAGGCGCTGTCGGCCAAGACCATCCTGGTGGCTACCGGCGGCCATCCGATGATGCCCGAGGTGCCCGGCAAGGAGCATCTGATCAGCTCCAACCAATGTTTCGAGCTGGAGCAGCTGCCGGCCAGCATCGCCATCATCGGCGCCGGCTATATCGGCATGGAATTCGCCTCGATCTTCAATGGGCTCGGCGTCGCGGTGACCGTGCTCTATCGCGGCGACCAGATCTTGCGCGACTTCGACATGGAGCTGCGCGACGGGCTGGCCGAGGCCATGCGCAATCGCGGCGTCGATCTCAGGATGAACGCCGAGATCGCCTCGATCGAGCCGGACGGACGCGGCTATCGCGTCCATCTCAAAAGTGGGGACTCGGTGATGGCCGAGCTCGTCATGGCGGCCACCGGCCGTCTGCCCAACACCGTGGGGCTTGGTCTGCAGCAGGCCGGGGTCGATCTCGGCTGGAACGGTCACGTTGTGGTCGACGAGTACTCCAAGTCCTCGGTCGACAATATCTATGCCGTCGGCGACGTGACGGACCGCGTGCAGCTCACCCCGGTCGCGATTCACGAAGCGACGGCATTCGCCGAAACGCTGTTCAACGACAAGCCGACGCCGGTGGATCATACCTCCATTCCGACCGCGGTGTTCTCGCAGCCCGAGATCGGCACGGTCGGGCTATCGGAGGAGAAGGCGCGCGAAATGTATCGCAGCGTCGATATCTACAAGGCCCGGTTCCGGCCGCTCAAGGCCACGGTCAGCGGCCGCGACGAGAAGATGCTGATGAAGCTGGTGGTCGACATGGACAGCGACAAAGTGCTCGGCTGTCATATTCTCGGGCCGGATGCGGCCGAGATCGTGCAGATGGCGGCGATCGCGCTCAGGCTCGGCGTCACCAAGGCGCAATTCGACGCCACCATGGCGCTGCATCCGAGCGTGGCGGAAGAGCTGGTGACCATGCGGCACAAATGGGAAGCGCCGGCGCCGGTGGCGGGGTCAGATGCGGCGGCTTGAGGACAAAATCGCGCTGGTGACCGGGGCCGGGGCCGGCATCGGCCGCGCCATCGCCGAGACCTTCGCGCGCGAGGGCGCGGTGGTTCATGTGGCGGACGTGGACGGCGCGGCGGCGAAAGAGGTGGCCGCGGCAATCGTCACGGCGAACGGCGCGGCGTCATCGCACGAAGTCGATGTCACCGACACCAAGCAGGTGCAAGGCGCTGCTCGCGGCGATCGGCGAGGCGCATGGCCGGCTCGACGTGCTGGTCAACAATGCCGGCGTGGGCGAGCGCTCCGATTTTCGCCATCTCTCCGACGAAGCCTGGGACAAGGTTTGGCGGACCAATCTCGACGGCACGGTGCGTTGCGCGCGCGAGGCATTCGATCTGCTCAAGGCGTCGGGCAAAGCGTCGGTGGTCAATCTGTCCTCGATCATGGCCACCAAGCATACCCGCCAGATGGCGGTCTATTCGGCGACCAAGGGCGCGGTGTCGGCGCTGTCGCGCAGTCTCGCGGTCGAGTACGCGCCCTACGGCATCCGGGTGAACACGCTGCTGCCGGGCTATGTCGAGACGGCGCTGATCGGCCGCTACATCTCCAACCCGATGATCGCCAAGGCGCTGCTCACCCAGACGCCGCTCCGGCGGTTCGGCACGCCGCAAGACATCGCCAATGCGGCGCTGTTCCTCGCCTCCGACGAGGCCGCCTATATCACCGGGGCGGCGCTCAATGTCGACGGCGGCATGGCCACCACGCTTTAGGCTTTGACGGTCTCGGCGCGGACTTTTGCCGCAGGCGGCATCAGGGTTTCTTCCATGATGCCGTCGACCACGGCGACCAGCGCCGCCTGTTCGCTGCCGCCGAGCTTCTTCACCGCGTCATAGCGGGCGAGTTGCCGGTCGGCGCTGGTGCCGCGGGCGACGATGGTGCGGGCATGCGCCATTTCGGCGGTGCAGCCGAAATAGGCGGCATCCTCGGCGACCAGATCGAACAGCTCCTCGAGCAAGGTGGCGAACGGCACGACCTCGCCCTTGCCGAAATCGACCAGACCCTGCTCGATGCCGTAGCGCTGCGCGCGCCAGCGATTCTCGCGCACCAGGAAGGGCGGGTAATGGCGCCAGCGCTGGTTCTGCCGGCGCAGGCGATAGAGCATGCGCAAGATGCAACGATAAAGGGCGGCGATGGCGATGGTGTCGTCGATCAGCGGGCAGACATCGGTGATGCGCATTTCGAGCGTGGGGAAGCGGGCGGAGGGGCGCAAGTCCCACCACAGCTTGGTGGCGTCCTCGATCAGCCCGGCTTTGACCAGCAGCTCGACGGTGCGCTGATACTCGCTCCAGCTTCCGAATTGATGCGGGATGCCGGTGCGGGGCAGCTCGTCGAACACCGACAGCCGGTAAGACTTGAGACCGGTCTGCGCGCCTTGCCAGAACGGCGAGGAGGTCGACAGCGCCAACAGATGCGGCAGGAAATACGAGGCCTGGTTGAGCAGATCGATCCTGAGCTCGTCGTCCTCGATGCCGACATGGACATGCATGCCGCAGATCACCAGACGGCGCGCCACGTGCTGGAGATCCTTGGCGAGGATGTTGTAGCGCTCCTTGTCGGTATGCTGCTGGGTCCACCATTCGGCGAAGGGATGGGTGGACGACGCAATCGGCGCCAGCCCGAACTCATCGGCGATGCGGCCGACCGTGCCGCGCAAATGGACGAGCTGGTCGCGCGCCTCCGGCATGGTCTTGCATACGCTGGTGCCGACCTCGATCTGCGAGCGCAGGAATTCCGGGCTGACCTGACCGCCCAGCGCTTCCTGGCACTTGGTGAGCAGCGCGGGCGGCGGCTCTTGGGCCAGGTCGCGGCTATCCTTGTCGACGAGGAGATATTCCTCCTCGATGCCGAGGGTGAAGCTTGGTTCCTTGATGGCCATGACGCGCAATGTGGCACAAAGGGCGAGGCCGGCGGTAGCGCCTTGGCCGGATCAGACCAGTCCCTGGAGCAGATTGCCGACGAGGTAGGCCACGCCGGCGGCGGCCATGCCGATCGCCAGAGTTTCCAGTCCGGCGCGCCACCAAGGCGTCGGCGACCAGCGGCTGCGCAGCGAGCCAATGGCAAAGAACGTGGCGCTGGTCATCGCCAAGGCGACCGGCAGCGGATTGGCGAGGCCGAACAGATAAGCGAGGATCGGCACGCTGCCGCACAACACGAAGGCGAGAAAGGTGTAGAGCGCGGCGTGAACGGGCGAGCGGTTGACCGGCGGCATGCCGTGTTCCTCGGTCATCATGGTGTCGATCCACAGCTCGCGGTGCTCGGTAATCACCTCGACGGCGCTGTCGAGCGCCTCGCCGTCAAAGCCCTTGGCTCGGAAAATCTGCCGGATCTCCTCGCGTTCGCCTTCCGGCGCGAGGTCGACATGGCGTTCCTCCATGCGACGGATCTGCTCGTATTCCTCGATCTCGGTCTTGGTGCTCGAATAATTGGCGGCCGCCATGGAGAAGCCGTCGGCCAAGAGATTGGCGATGCCGAGGACAATCACCACGCCGGCCGAAAGGTCGGCGCCGACCACGCCGGCCATGATGGCGAAGGTGGTCACCGTGCCGTCGATGCCGCCATAGACCAAATCGCGCAAATAGCTCGCTTTCGGCCCCTTCTCCAGGCGCTCGGCGATCTCGCCCGGGTGATGGCCGTGCTCGAGGTGACGATCCAAGGTTCAGTCCTTCCAGGAGGTCTTAAGGGATATGTGGCATGGTCGCAGGAGGCAGGCAATCAAGCCGGGCGCCTAGCCAGGGTTCCGTCAATCGCCTATATAGCGTTCACTTTTTTAAGGAGAGCCTGATGGCACCGCGTTGGAGCCCAGACAGCTGGCGTTCGAGGCCGGTCGAGCAAGTTCCGGTCTATCCCGACCAGGGCCAGCTCGACCAGGTCGAGCAGCAGCTTGCCACCTTCCCGCCGCTCGTGTTCGCGGGCGAGGCGCGGGAGCTCAAGGCGAAGCTCGCGCGCGTGGCTGCGGGCGAGGCTTTCTTGCTGCAGGGCGGCGATTGCGCCGAGAGCTTCGCCGAGCATCGCGCCGACGCCATCCGCGACTTCTTCCGCGTGTTCCTGCAAATGGCGGTGGTGCTCACCTATGCCGGCGGCTCGCCGGTGGTGAAGGTTGGACGCATCGCCGGCCAGTTCGCCAAGCCGCGCTCGGCCGCGACCGAGATCCAAGACGGCAAGGAGCTGCCGAGCTATCGCGGCGACATTATCAACGGCATCGAGTTCACCGAGGCCGCGCGCGTGCCGGACCCGCAGCGCCTGCTGATGGCCTATCGGCAGTCCGCGGCGACGCTCAATCTGCTGCGCGCCTTCGCGCAAGGCGGTTACGCCAATCTCGAGCATGTGCATCGGTGGAATCTCGGCTTCGTCAAGGACAGCCCGGCCGGCCACCGTTACGAGGAGGTCGGCGAGCATATCGCCGAGACCTTGCGCTTCATGCGCGCCATTGGGCTTAACGCCGACAATGCGCCGCAGCTCCGCACCACGAGTTTCTACACCAGCCACGAGGCGCTGCTGCTCGGCTACGAGCAGGCGATGACGCGCGTCGATTCCACCTCCGGCGACTGGTACGCGACCTCGGGACATATGTTGTGGGTGGGCGACCGCACCCGCCAGCTCGACCATGCCCATATCGAATATCTGCGCGGCATCAAAAATCCGATCGGCGCCAAGATCGGGCCGAGCCTCCAGCCGGAAGCGCTGTTGACGCTGATCGACGTGCTCAACCCGCATAACGAGCCGGGGCGGCTCACGCTGATTTGCCGGTTCGGCGCCGACAAGGTCGGCAAGCATCTGCCGGGGCTGATCCGCGCGGTGAAACGCGAAGGCAAGAGCGTGGTGTGGGCCTGCGATCCGATGCACGGCAACACCATCAAGGCGGCCAGCGGCTACAAGACGCGGCCGTTCGATCTCATTCTCTCCGAGGTCGAGAAATTCTTCGACATCCACCGGGCCGAAGGCACCCATGCCGGCGGCATCCATATCGAGATGACCGGCCAGAACGTCACCGAATGCGTGGGCGGGGCCAAGGCGGTGACCGACGCCGATCTCCGCGACCGCTACCACACCCATTGCGATCCGCGGCTCAACGCCGACCAATCGCTCGAGCTGGCCTTCATCATGTCCGAGCGGCTGAAGCGCGAGCGCGAAGGGCGACCGGAGCCCGAGATCTCGATTGCCGCCGGCGAATAGGGTCACGGCTTCGGCGGTCATGCCGGCGAAAGCGGGCATCCAGTAATCGCCGGGGGGTCGCTATCTATTGGCTTCGGGGGTTACTGGATTGCCCGGGCAAGCCGGGCAATGACAAAGTATGGCACAGGCGATCAAGGACAAATTCACGCTCGCGCTCGCCCAGCTCAACGCGGTGGTGGGCGACCTCGAGGGCAACGTGAAACGGGCCCGCGAGGCGCGCGCGCGCGCGGCCGAGGCGGGCTGTGACCTGATCGCCTTCACCGAGCTTTATTTGACCGGCTACCCGATCGAGGATTTGGTGCTGAAGCCGGCGTTGCAAAAGGCGGCGCGCGAGGCGTGCGAGGCGCTCGCTCGTGACACCAAGGACGGCGGACCCGCCATGCTGATGGGCTTGCCCTGGGGCGAGGCGCCGTTCGTCTATAACGCCGTGGCGCTGCTCGACGGCGGACGGATCGAGGCGGTGCGCTACAAATACAATCTGCCGAATTACGGCGTGTTCGACGAGAAGCGGGTGTTCGCCGCCGGCCCGCTGCCGCAGCCGATCTCCTGCCGCGGCGTCAAGATCGGCGTTCCGGTCTGCGAGGATATCTGGAGCGAGCAGGCCTGCGCGGCTCTGGCGGAAGAGGGGGCCGAATTGCTCATCGTCCCCAACGGCTCGCCCTATTGGATGGACAAGCATGAGGTGCGTTACGGCGTGGCCGAGGCGCGCGTGGCCGAGACGCGGCTGCCGCTCGCTTATGTCAACCAGGTGGGCGGCCAGGACGAGCTGGTGTTCGACGGCGGCTCGTTCGTGCTCAACGCCGACGGCAAGGTGGCGGTGCAGCTGCCGGCCTGGGAGGAAGCGCTCGGCATCACCGAATGGCGGCGCGAGGGCGGACGGTGGCGCTGTCTGCCGGGCACCATCGCCGACATCGAGCAGGGCGACGCGGCGAACTATCTCGCCTGCGTCACCGGCTTGCGCGACTATGTGACGAAGAACGGCTTTCCCGGCGTGGTGCTGGGGCTGTCGGGCGGCATCGACTCGGCGCTGTGCGCCACCATGGCGGTCGATGCGCTCGGCGCCGCCCGCGTGCACGGCGTCATGCTGCCTTATACCTATACCAGCGACGAGAGCCTGTCCGATGCGGCGGCGACCGCCGAGGCGCTCGGCATTCGCTACGACATCATGCCCATCCACGACGCGGTGGCAGGCCTGACCAAAGGCCTGGAGACGGCCTTCGCCGGCACCGAGCCGGGCCCCACCGAGGAAAATTTGCAGTCCCGCGCGCGCGGCATGCTGCTGATGGCGCTGTCCAACAAATTCGGGCCGATCGTGCTGACCACCGGCAACAAATCCGAGGTGTCGGTCGGCTACGCCACGCTCTACGGCGACATGAATGGCGGCTTCAATCCGATCAAGGATTTGTACAAGGGCCAAGTCTACGCGCTGGCGCGCTACCGGAACCAGGCCCGGCCGAAAGGCTGCCTCGGGCCAGACGGCGTCGTCATCCCGCCGAACGTGATCGACAAGGCGCCGACCGCCGAGCTCAAGCCCGGGCAGCGCGATCAGGACACGCTGCCGCCTTACGACGTGCTCGACGATATTCTGAATTGCCTGGTCGAGCTGGAACTGCCGCTGCCGGAGATCGTGGCGCGCGGGCACGCGCCAGAGCTGGTGAAGAAGGTCGAGCGCATGCTCTATCTCGCCGAGTATAAGCGCCGGCAGGCGGCGCCGGGGGTGAAGATCACCGCCAAGAATTTCGGCCGCGACCGCCGCTATCCCATCACCAACAAATTCCGCGAGAAGCTCTGACCATGAGCGTCACGGTGAGATTCGCGCCGAGCCCGACCGGACGGCTCCACGCCGGCAATATCCGCACGGCGCTGTTCAATGCTCTGTTCGCGCGCAAGGCGGGCGGCGACTTTATCCTTCGGCTCGACGACACCGACCGGGAGCGCTCGACCGAGGACTTCGCTCGCGGCATCGAGGAGGATCTTTCCTGGCTCGGCGTCGAGTGGACCAAGCAGGTGCGCCAGTCGGATCGCTTCGACCGTTATGCCGAAGCCGTCGCCAAGCTGAAAGCGAGCGGCCGGCTCTATCCCGCCTACGAGACGCAAGAGGAACTCGAACTCAAGCGCAAGCGCCAGCTCGCCCGCGGCAGGCCGCCAGTCTATGACCGCGCCGCCCTGAAGCTGACCGCCGAGGAGAAGGCCAAGCTCGAAGCGGAGGGACGCAAGCCGCATTGGCGCTTCACGCTCGAACCGCGCGATGTGGTGTGGGACGATCTGGTGCGCGGGCGGCAGCATGTCGACGCCGCGTCGTTGTCGGACCCGGTGCTGGTCAGGGAAGACGGCAGTTATCTCTACACGCTGCCCTCGGTGGTCGACGATATCGATCTCGGCATCAGCCATGTCATCCGCGGCGAGGACCACGTCGCCAATACCGCGCCGCAGATCCAGCTGTTCGAGGCGCTTGGCGCGGAGCCGCCGGCGTTCGGCCACCACAGTCTCCTGGTCGGCGTCGACGGACAGGCGCTGTCGAAGCGCGATCGCTCTCTCGCCATCGAGGGCTTGCGCGCGGAAGGGATCGAGCCGCTCGCGGTGGCGAGCTATGTCGCGATGCTCGGGACCTCGGATGCGGTCGTGCCGCATGCGAGCCTCGACGAGCTGGTGCCCGGATTCGATTTCAGCAAATTGTCGCGGGCGCCGTCGCGGTTCGATCCGCACGAGCTTCGCCTGCTCAACGCCAAACTGCTGCATATGCTCCCGTTCGGCGCCGTGGCGGACCGGCTGCGCGCCATGGGCGTGGCGGGCGACGAGCCGTTCTGGGACGCGGTCAAAGGCAATCTCGCCGTGCTCGCCGAGGCGAAGCTCTGGTGGGAGGTGGTGAGCGGCGCGCTTCAGCCGGTGATCGCGGATGCGAAACTGTGCCGCGAGGCGGCGGCGCTGTTGCCGCCGGAGCCGTGGGACGAGACCACCTGGTCGACCTGGTCGTCAGCCATCAAGCAGGCGACCGGCGCCAAGGGCAAGGCGCTGTTCCAGCCGCTCCGTCTCGCGCTCACCGGGCGCGAGCATGGGCCCGAGCTCAAGCTGCTGCTGCCGCTGATCGGGCGCGGGCGGGCGGCGGCCCGGCTCGACGGCAAGCGCGCATAAATTTCGCTATTGAGGCCCGAACGGCGAGGCCGGCGGTGCGGCCGGCGGCGTCCTGCGCTTGGAGACGGTCGATTGGCCGGCAGGCTCGCCGGTCGCCGCGGCCGTGGGTGCGGGCGGCGGCGCAGCGGCGGCGGCCGGGGGAGGCGGCGGCGCAGGGGGGTTGACCGCGGCGGCCGGCGGCGGAGCAGGGGGTGGCGGCGGTGGCGCCGCGGCTTCTTCGACAGGCGGCGGCGGAGCCGGCTGTTGCTCCTCCGGGAATGTGGCCGGCGCCGCTTCAGGCGCGGGCGCAGCGGCAGGCTCGTTGCTGCCGGTGACGTCGAGGTCGAGCGCTTGATCGCCGGCAGGGGCGGCAGCTTGCGGGGGCGGCGCCGCTTCAGGCGCGGGCGTGGCCGCCGCGGTGGGCTTGCCCTTGACGGGTTTCGCGTTCGGGTCGATTTCGGCCTTCTTGTTCGACGCCTCGATCTCGGTCGGATTGTATTCGGCCTGCTTGCAGGAGCAGCCGGTGACGTATTCCTTGCGGAAGCGCAGCGCCACCGGCAGGTCCATATAGGCCGAGCCGTTCAGCGACACCGCCTGCTCGATGTCCTGACCAGGATTGCGATAGACGTAAAGCTCGGCCGGCGCCGCGCAGTTCGACTGGCATTGCTGCGCATCCTGCCCGAGCAGGCTGCCATAGGTCGAATAGTGGATCGGATAGAAGAAGCCGTCGCACAGCCGCACGCACACCGAGCGGTAGCGCCCGTTCGGGTCGATGCTGCGATAGATCGGGGTCTGCGGCAGCTGCTCGTCATCCTCTTGGCCGCCGCCGAAGAAATCGAATAGACCGCCGCCCCGGCGCGGCTGCCGGGCCTGTCCGCCGCAGCCGCTGCGGGCGAGCGCATCCTGAAGCTCGGCCTGGCGGCGCTTGTTGCCGCCGCCGCCGGTGAGCGCCTGGCGCTGTTGCTGAAGCTGGGTGAGCTGCCGCCGCGCGTCCTCGACGCGGTCATTCATCTTGAGGCATTTCGGATTGCGCACCAGGCCGCGGCCGAAGATGAAGAAGCTCTCGAAGCAGCCGGCATCCTCCATCGCCGCCCTGGTGCCCTGGAATACGCGGTCGGCTTGGGCGATCTGCTGGTCGATGCGGGGCAATTCCTCGCGGTTGACGCCGCCGCCTTGGGCTGCGGCAAGCTCTTGCTGGAGCTGCATGCAACGGATCTGCTGCTCGCTCACGCCTTGCGCCAGGCTATCGCCGCCCATGAGCGCGACGGCGCAGAGCGCGAGCACGGCAAGGCACGAACCGCCGGCCGGCCGTGCCGCCGTCACCACGCGCCAAAAACCGCGATAAACGCTCACGATTGGTTCCGATCCCCGAGGAGCCGCCCGACACATTATGCCCGCCTAGATTCGGGGGTCAATGAGGCATGATTAAGATGGGTTGCTTGACGCTCCCAGCAATTCCCGCCATAAGCGTCCCAACATGATGCAAAAGCAACCCATCCTTATGATTTTCTGCGGCATCATTCTGGGCTAGCAAATAACGCTCGCCCGGGTCGTCTCCCTTTACCTGAAATCAGAGTTACGCGAACCGAAGGCGGGCCTCACCCGAAGGGGCTTGGTCAGTCGTGCTTAGGCTTTACAACACGCTCACCCGCACGAAGGAGGCGTTCCGTCCGCTCGATCCCGCCAATGTGCGGGTCTATGTCTGCGGCCCGACGGTCTACGACTTCGCCCATATCGGCAATGCCCGCCCCGTCATTGTGTTCGACGTGCTGTACCGGCTGTTGCGCCATATCTATGGGCCGGACCACGTCACCTATGTCCGCAACATCACCGACGTCGACGACAAGATCAATGCGCGCGCGGCGCAAGATTATCCCGATCTCCCGCTGAACGACGCGATCCGCAAGGTGACCGAGAAGACGGAGGCCCAGTTCCACGCCGACATGGCCGCGCTCGGCGCGCTCGATCCGTCCGTCGAGCCGCGGGCGACCGAGCATATCGAGCAGATGAAGGCGATGATCGAGGCGCTGGTCACCAATGGCTGCGCCTATGTGGCCGAGGACCATGTTCTGTTCCATGTCGCGGCGATGGCCGATTACGGCAAGCTGTCGGGCCGCTCGCTCGACGAGATGATCGCCGGCGCGCGGGTCGAGGTCGCGCCCTATAAGAAAGACCCGATGGACTTCGTGCTGTGGAAGCCGTCCAAGCCGGGCGAGCCGTCATGGGCCTCGCCGGCCGGGATAAAGACGCCGGGGCGCCCGGGCTGGCATATCGAGTGCTCGGCCATGGCCAAGGCGCATCTGGGTGAGACCTTCGACATCCATGGCGGCGGCATCGACCTGGTGTTTCCGCATCATGAGAACGAGATCGCGCAGTCGCGCTGCGCCAATCGCACGAACATCATGGCGCAGCTGTGGATGCATAACGGCTTCCTCCAGGTCGAGGGGGAGAAGATGGCGAAGTGCGCCGGCAATTTCGTCACCGTGCATGAGTTGCTGACGAACTGGCACGGCTATGCCTGGCCGGGCGAGGCACTCAGGTTCAACATGCTCAGGACGCAGTACCGTCAGCCGCTCGATTGGACCGAGGTCTCACTCGACGAGGCGCACAAGACGTTGTGGGAGTGGTACGGCGATATCGACGGCAAGGAAACGGCGCCGGGTGTACCCGGCACGGTGCTTGATGCGCTGTTGGACGATCTGAACACGCCCAAGGTCATCACCGAGCTGCACAAGCTGCATAGCGCGGGCCATTGGGGCCATCTTCGCGCTGCGCTCAACTTTCTCGGATTTTCCGGTGAGCGCGCCAATATCGAGCGGGTAAAGACCGACGACAAGGGAGCCTCGGTCGCGGGAGCTCAGGTGGATGCTTTGATCGACGCACGCAACGCCGCCCGCGCGGCGAAAAACTTCAAGGAGGCGGACCGCATCCGCGGCGAGCTGGAAGCCATGGGCATCATTTTGAAAGACGCCAAGGACCCCAAGACCGGCGAGCTCACCACCAGCTGGGAGGTCGCGCGATGACCGCGGAAGCGCATCCGACTTTGGCGGTTCGGCCCATGTTGCCGGGCGAGGGGCCGGTGCTCGCGGCGATCTTCCGCGACAGCATCATGGAGCTGACGGCCGACGACTACACCCAGACCCAGCAGGAGGCATGGGCGGCGGCGGCAGACGACGAGGCCGCCTTCGTGAAGCGGCTGGCGAACGAGCTCACCATCGTCGCCACCCTTGGCGGCGCCCCTGTCGGCTTCGCGTCGCTCGAAGCAGACGACAGAATAGGCTTCTGCTACGTGCATTCGGCGGCTGCCGGGCAGGGCGTGGGCGGTCTGATGGCCGATGCCTTGGAGAAGCTGGCCGTCGCGCGCGGCGTCGAGACCCTCAGCGTGGACGCGAGCGACACGGCCTATGAGTTCTTCGCCAAGCGGGGCTATGTCGGGCAGCAGCGCAACAGCGTGGAGTGCGGCGGTGCGTGGCTCGCCAACACCACCATGCGCAAAGCGCTTGCTGGCGGAGAGGTGGCGCGATGAGCCGCGAACGCATCTCGCTTTACGACACCACGCTGCGCGACGGCGCGCAGACCCATGGCGTCGATTTCTCGGTCGAGGATAAATGGCTGATCGCCGAGCAACTCGATGCGCTCGGCCTCGACTATATCGAGGGCGGCTATCCCGGCGCCAACCCGACCGACACGCGGTTGTTCGCCGAGGCGCGCCCGCTCGGCCACGCCAAGCTCACCGCGTTCGGCATGACCAAGCGGCCGGGGCGCTCGATTGCCAACGATCCGGGCTTTCAGGCGCTGCTCGCCGCCAAGACCAACGCGATCTGCCTGGTCGCCAAAGCCTGGGACTTCCATGTCGAGGTCGCGCTCGGCATCAGTCTCGATGAGAATCTCGCCGGCATCAAAGAGTCGGTCGAGGCGGTGGTGGCAAGCGGTCGCGAGGCGCTGCTCGACTGCGAGCATTTCTTCGACGGCTACAAGGCCAATCCGGATTATGCGCTCGACTGCGCCAAGACCGCTTACGATGCGGGCGCGCGCTGGGTGGTGCTGTGCGACACCAATGGCGGCACGCTGCCCGAGGAGATCGAGACCATCGTCGGCGCGGTGGTCAAGCACATCCCCGGCGACCGGCTCGGCATCCATGTTCATAACGACACCGATAACGGCGTGGCCAACTCGCTCGCCGCGGTGCGGGCCGGGGCGCGCCAGATCCAGGGCACGCTGAACGGATTGGGCGAGCGGTGCGGCAACGCCAACCTGACCTCGATCATCCCGACGCTGATGCTGAAATCCGATTACGCCGACCGGTTCGAGACCTCCGTCACGCCGGACAAGCTCCGCACCCTGACGCACGCCTCGCGCATCCTTGACGAGGTGTTGAACCGCGCGCCCAACCGGCACGCGCCCTATGTCGGGGAATCGGCCTTCGCCCATAAAGGCGGCATCCATGTCTCGGCCGTGCAGAAGGACCCGCGCACCTACGAGCATGTGCCGCCCGAGGCGGTCGGCAACCGGCGCCGGCTGCTGGTGTCCGACCAGGGCGGCCGCTCCAATATCCTGGCCGAGCTGGAGCGTATCGGCATCGTCACGCCCAAGGACGATCCGCGCATCGCCCGCCTGCTCGAGGTGGTGAAGGAGCGCGAGGCGGTGGGCTATGCCTACGAGGCGGCCGAAGCCTCGTTCGAGCTGCTGGCGCGGCGCATGCTCGGCAACGTGCCGCAATTCTTCGAGGTGGAGTCGTTCCGCGTCCTGGTCGAGCGGCGGCATAACGCGCTGGGCGACCTGGTCACCGTGTCGGAGGCGACCGTCAAGGTGCGGATCGACGGCGAGAGCGTGATGTCGGTCGGCGAGGGCAACGGCCCGGTCAACGCGCTCGACAAGGCGCTGCGGAAGGATCTCGGGCCCTATCAGAGCTTCATCGCCGACCTCGATCTGGTCGACTACAAGGTGCGTATCCTCACGGGGGGCACCGACGCCGTCACCCGCGTGCTGATCGAGAGCCGCGACGGGGCGGGGAACCGCTGGTTCACCGTGGGCGTGTCGCCGAACATCGTCGATGCCTCGTTCGAGGCGCTGATCGATTCCATCAATTACAAGCTGATCCGCGACGGGGCGCCGCTGCCTTAATCGCCGGCAGGCCGCAATAATAATCGCAGGCGCCTGTCCGCTTTAGGTTGCCCTGTTCAATTTCCGATATAAGAATTGCGGCATCGAGCCATGGGGAGCCGCGAAGCGCGCGATGCGGGGGCTGTTAGTCGCATTTTTTGTCTTGCTGGTCTGGTCGTCGCCGGCGCTTCCCATGGCGTCCGAGGCGGAGCCGGTGCGACTGGCGCAGCATGCTCCCCTGGAGGATGGCGAAGCAGGCGGACACGCTCTCGACTCCGGGCCGATCGACGAACAGGAGAACAGCGAAGGCGGCGATGGAAGCGGCCAATGCGATAAGGCTGAGGGGCTCGTCGCGTATTATTCATGTCAGGCGGGTGCATTGGTCGGCGGTTCGCTTCAAGCTATCGCTCTCCCGCTGATCGCGTTGCTCGCGTTGCTTACGCTCTCGACGGTTCTGCTCTGGTTCTATACGAGGCGCGCCGCCAATGCCGCGCGGGTCGCGGCCGAATATGTTCCGGCGGTGGAACGGGCCTATGTGTTCGGCGGTCCGACCGACCTGTTTCTGCTGCACGATCAGGCGAGCGTCAGGCTGGCCATGCAGAATTACGGCAAGACGCCGGCGGTGATCCGCGAGTGGTCGGTCGAGTTCGTGGCGCAGGAGCCGCGCGGGGGCAAGCCCGCTTACGACAAGTCGAGACGGACAGCGACCAACGAGATCCTCGAACCGTTCAAGCTGTTCTCACCGCCGACCGTGTTCCGCTCGGAAATCGCCGCGCCGTTCTTCATCGTCGGCTATATCGGCTATGAAGACGTGTTCCGGCAGTCGCACACCACGCGGTTCTGTGTCGGCGTGGCGCGCGACGGCAAGGCCGCCTATGCCGGTCATGCCGAATGGAATGTGTTCGACTGAGGCTTGCGACCCAGCGGCTTTAGAACTTCGCCGAGACCTCGGCCTCGACTTGCGCTTCGCCGGACGCGGGGTAGAGGCCGAGCGCCTGGTCGATGGTCGGAATGATATCTTCGACGCGATCGACCACCAGCATGTTGAGCTCGAGGCCCGGGCGAATGAAGCCCTGGGCTCCCATGCGGTCGAACAGCGCCAGCAGCGGGTTCCAAAAGCCCTCGATGTTCAGCAGCACGATCGGCTTGGTGTGGCGGCCGAGCTGCGACCAGGTGAGCTGCTCGACGAACTCCTCGAGCGTGCCGAGGCCGCCGGGCAGCGCCACGAAGGCATCGGACTTGGTGAACATCAGCTGCTTGCGCTGATGCATGTCGTCGACCACGATCAGCTCCTGGGCCTCGATCAGCATATGCTCCCGCTCGCTCAAGAAGCCGGGAATGATGCCGGTGACATGGCCGCCATGATGGATCACCGAACGGGCGATCTCGCCCATCAGGCCGAGGCTGCCGCCGCCATAGACGAGCCCGATGCGCGCCTGCGCCAGGATGCGGCCGAAGGCGTGGGCGGTTTGCAGAAATGCCGGGTCCTTGCCCGGCCCGGAGCCGCAATAGACACAGATGCTTTGCAGGCCGGAAATGGTTTGACTGTCATTCATGAGCTTCATCTGCCACCGGGCTTGCGAGGCGTCAACAAAGGCAGGCCGGCGTCATTGCGGTGGCGCGAAATCGCGCAATTCGATAGGTTTCCGGCGAATTCGGCTAGGGTTTGACGTTTTTTCGCCTTGGCCGCCCGGTAAAGTAGAAACGAGCGTCGACGAAGGAATCACAGATGATCAGCAGCAAATATCTCGGGATCATGGCAGTTGTTGTGGCGGTTGCCACGGCCGGACTTTGGCCGAACTCTGCGCGCGCCGCGGACGACGCGCCGGAAGCGGGCGCAAGCGAGGCCGCGCCGACGGTGCCAAAGTCGCCGCTCAGGCTCAGCACCGTCGACTATGTCGACACCGATAACGGGTCCGGCAAGCTGACGATCGCCGGCATCGCGCTGCCCGGGCAGGAGCTTTTCCTGTTCTTCGACGATGAGCCCCTGGGCAAGGCCCTCCCCGACGACGGCGGCAAGTGGAGCATCGAAAGCGAGATGAAGCTGGGCGACGGCCGGCACACGATTCGCGCCGACCAGTATGACACGGACGGCGACATGCTGGCGGCGCGCGCCACGGTCGCGATCGAGCGTGCCAAACCAAGCTCAGGGGACACGCCGGCGGAGCCGCCCAAGGCGACGACGCCTTAGCGGCGAGGGCGGCCGGCGCCGCGAAGGGAGAGGGATGATCGGCACCAAGGCGATCGCCATTCTTATCGCCGTTGGAGTCGGCTTGTTGGCCGGCCTCGGCGGAATTTACCTCTACCAGCAGGGGCACGGGATTCCGTTCGGCGCCGGACCGGAGACCGCGGCGACCGGCGACGGTTCGCCGGCCGTGCCGCCCTCGGCGCCGCAAGCTGCTGCTCCGGCCGAGACGAAATCTGAATTGCAAGCCGAGGCAACCGCCGCCGTCAGGCCCCCGGCCGAACCGACCGCGGTGCCGAGCTTCGATGTGGTGATGATCGAGCCGAACGGCGAGGGCGTGATTGCCGGCCGCGCCGCGCCGGGCTGGGAGGTCAGCGTGCAAAGCGGCGGCACCAAGGTTGCCGCGGCCACGGCCGACGCCCAAGGCGAGTGGAGCGCGGTGTTGGACCAGCCGCTGGCCACCGGCGACCACGCGCTCACCTTGAAGATCACCTCGCCCGACGGCACGCGCGCGCTGTCCTCGCAGGAGCGGGTTCGCGTCGAAGTGGGCGATGACGCGAAACCGGCAGCGCCGCCCGCCGCGGCCGCAGCCCCTGCGCCGCCAGCGCCGCCCCAAGCTGCTGCGCCATCGGCGCCCCCGCCGCCAGCGCCGCCCCAAGCTGCTGCGCCATCGGCGCCCCCGCCGTCAGCCCCGCCGGCTGCCTCGCCGCAGCCAGAGACTGCGATCGCGGCGGCCGAGCCGCAGGGCGAAGCCCGCGCCGTTCCAAGATCTGCCGAGCAAAGTGCCGCGCCGGCGTCGAAGCCGAAGCTGGTATTCAAGACGGCCGACTACCGCGATACCGGGGCGGCGATCGGCAGCGTGTCGATCACCGGCACGAGCGATCCGGGCGCGACCATCTCGGTCTATTGCGACAATGAGAAGCTGGCCACGGTACGGGCCGGCGCCGACGGCACGTGGAGCCTGGTGGCGGAGAAGAAGCTCGACATCGGTCAGCACAATTTCCGGGCCGAGCGCATCGACGCGGCGACCGGCGCGCCGTCGGCTCTGGCGACAATCGCCATCGAGCGCCTGATCCCGAAGCCGCCGCAGGTGGCGGCCAAGGAGGCGGCGCCGAAACCCGGGGCCGCCGGATCGGCCGCTCCCTCGCTGGCGGCGGCGGAGGACAAGGACGTCTACACCATCCGCCGGGGCGATACGCTGTGGGCCATCGCCAAGCGCTATCTCGGCAGCGGCTTGCGCTATCCCACCATCTTTCAGCGCAACCGCGAGACCATCAACAATCCCAACCTGATCCACCCCGAGCAACAGGTGAAGGTGCCCCCGGCGCAGGAGTGACGCGCTTGGCGGGGGAGCGCTTGGGCCCTATATAGGCCAGGAGCAGGGGCAGCGCCCGGACGCTGCCCTTTTTGCCGCGCCGACATGGCGCCGATAGAAGCGATCATTCATGCAAGACCGGTTGCCGCAATCGAGAAGCGACGCCGTGCTTCAGGCGCGGACGGGGCATCTCGGCGTCTTGCGCGAGCTGCTCCCTTATGTCTGGCCGGCCAACCGGCCCGACCTTCGCTTAAGGGTGGTGTTTGCGCTGGCGGCGCTGGTGGTGGCCAAGATCATCACGCTCGCCGTGCCGATCGCCTACAAAACGGTGATCGATCTGCTCACCGGGGAAGCGAGTCCCGGCGAGTTTGCCGGGCTCTCCGCGCTCGGGCTGGCGGCCATTCCGGCCGTGCTGATCATCGCCTATGGCGTCGGCCGGGTGCTGATGGTGCTGTTCGCGCAGTTCCGCGATGTGTGGTTCACCGCGGTGGCCCAGAACGCGGTGCGCCAACTCGCCAAGAAGACGTTCCGCCATCTGCACGCGCTCTCCCTGCGCTTCCACCTCGAGCGCCGCACCGGCGGCTTGAGCCGCGTCATCGAGCGCGGCGTCAACGGCGTCGATACCATCGTGCGCATGGCGGTGTTGAACTCGATCCCGACCGCGGTCGAGCTGGTGATGATCTCCGGCCTGATCGCCTATTATTTCGGCTGGATCTACGTGCTGGTGGTGTTCCTCACCGTCCTTCTCTATGTCTGGTTCACGTTCTGGGCGAGCGAGCGGCGCATCGCCATCCGTCGCGACATGAACGATTCCGACACCGAGGCCCATTCAAAGGCGGTCGACAGCCTGCTCAATTACGAGACCGTCAAATATTTCGGCAACGAGGAGCTCGAGGCGCGGCGGTTCGATTCATCGATGGCCCGCTACGAGAAGGCGGCAATCCGCACATACAGCTCGCTCGGCGTGCTCAATACCGGCCAGGCGGTGATCTTCACGCTCGGCATGGTGGCCTGCATGCTGCTCGCCGCGCGCGACGTGACCAGCGGCGTGCTCACCGTCGGCGATTTTGTGATGATCAACGCGATCCTGATGCAGCTCTATCTGCCGCTCAACTTCATGGGCATGGTCTATCGCGAGATCAAGCAGGGCCTGATCGACATCGAGACCATGTTCGCGCTGCTGCACGAGCCGGCGGAGATCGTCGACCGGCCGGGCGCCAAGCCGCTCCGCGTCAAGAAGGGCGAGGTCAAGTTCGAGAACGTCTCGTTCGCCTACGATCCCGAGCGGCCGATCCTGAAGAATGTGAGCTTCGAAGTTCCGGCGGGCAAGATGGTGGCCATCGTCGGGCCGTCCGGCGCCGGCAAATCCACCATCTCGCGCATCTTGTTCCGGTTCTACGAGTTGTCCGGCGGCCGCGTGCTGATCGACGGCCAGAACATCAGCGACGTGACGCAGGCCTCGCTGCGCGCGGCGATCGGCATGGTGCCGCAGGATACGGTGCTGTTCAACGACACCATCGAGTACAACATCCGCTACGGCAAACCCGATGCGAGCACGGCCGAGGTGCGCGAGGCGGCGCGGCTCGCCCAGATCGACGATTTCATTATGACGCTGCCGCTCGGCTATCACTCGCTGGTCGGCGAACGGGGCTTGAAATTGTCCGGCGGCGAGAAGCAGCGCGTGGCGATCGCCCGCACCATCCTCAAGGCGCCGCCGATCCTGATGCTCGACGAGGCGACCTCGGCGCTCGACAGCCATACCGAGCACGAGATCCAGGACGCGCTCGAACGGGTGGCGCGCGAGCGCACCAGCCTGGTGATCGCCCACCGTCTATCCACCGTGGTGCATGCCGACAACATCATCGTGCTCGACCAGGGCCAGATCGTCGAGCAGGGCACGCATCCCGAGCTGCTGGCGAGAGGCGGGCTCTATGCCAGCCTGTGGACCCGCCAGCGCGAAGCCGACGAAGCGCGCGAGCGTCTGGCGCAGGCGCTCGAAGAGGAGGCGCTCAAGGAATTGCGCGCGGCCGAGCGTCTCGAAGACGAGGCGCTGGCCTCGACATGATGTAGACTCGCCCGCTTATGACCGACCGTCACGGCCTTCTCGACACTATTCTCGGCGCGTTTGTTCCGATCCACCCCGACGGCTACAAATTCGTCGGCGGCGCGGCGCTGGCTACGCTGATCCTGTTCGCGGTGGCGCCGCCGCTCGGCTGGCTCGCCGCCATCGCCACGGCGTGGTGCGCCTATTTCTTCCGCGACCCTGAGCGGGTGATCCCGGCGCGCGCCGGCCTGGTGGTGAGCGGGGCCGACGGCAAGATCGCCGCCATCACCCGCGCCGTGCCGCCGCGTGAGCTTGCCCTCGGCACCGCGCCGCTCACGCGCATCTCCGTGTTCCTGTCGATCTTCGACGTGCATATCGTGCGCGCGCCGGTGGCGGGGCGCATCGTCAGAAGCGCCTATGTCCCCGGCGCCTTCCTTAACGCCGAGCTCGACAAGGCGAGCGAGGAGAACGAGCGCCAGGCCCTGGTCATCGAGACGGAGAAAGGCCAGAAAACCGGGCTCGTGCTGATCGCCGGGCTGATCGCGCGGCGGATCGTGACTTTCGTAGGCGAGGGCGCTAGCGTGGCCCAAGGCGAGCGCGTTGGGCTGATCCGCTTCGGCAGCCGCGTCGATGTCTACCTGCCGGAAGGCGCCCGCGTTCTCGCCGAAATCGGCCAGACGGCGATCGGCGGCGAGACCGTACTGGCGGAGCTGGTGAGCGGCGAGGAGGCCCGGGCGTTGAGTTCAGAGCTGAGTTTCGAGGCGACGGAGGACTAGATCATGTTTCCTCCCTTCGATCCCGACCGAGACGAACGCAAGAAGCGTCCCAATGTGTTTGCCCGCGGCCAAGTGCCGGTCAGGGTGCTGATCCCCAATATCTTCACCTTGGTCGGGCTGTGCGCCGGGTTGACGGCGATCCGCATGGGCATCGAGCATCGCTGGGACCTGGCGGTGGCGGCGCTGGTGTTCGCGGCGGTGCTCGACGGCATCGACGGGCGCGTCGCCCGGCTGCTCAAGGCCTCCTCCCGGTTCGGCGCCGAACTCGACAGTCTCGCCGATTTCGTCAATTTCGGCGTGGCGCCGGCCATCATCGTGTTCAGCTGGGCGCTCGAAGATCTGCGCAGCCTGGGCTGGATCGCGGTGCTGGTATTCGCGGTGTGCTCGGCGCTGCGTCTGGCGCGTTTCAATGTGTCGCTCGACGCGACCGACACGCCCGCCTGGAAGAGCAATTATTTCGTCGGCGTGCCGGCGCCGGCCGGCGCCATCATTCTGCTGTTACCGATCTACGTGCAGGATCTCGGGCTGCATGTTCCGAGCCTCACGCCGCTGGTGCTGTTCTATACGCTCGGCATTGCGCTGCTGATGGTGAGCAGGGTGCCGACCTTCTCGGGCAAGCTGATCGGGCAGAAGATCGCGCGCGAATACGTTTTGCCGGTGTTCGTGGCCGCGGCGTTGTTCATCGCCCTGCTGGTGACGTTCCCCGCGCTGACGCTGGCGGTGGGCTCGATTGTCTATCTCGCGATGATCCCGGTCTCGGCCTATCGCTATCTCGCCGAGGAGCGCAAGGCCGCCAAGAGCGCCAAAGCGCAGAGCGGCAAAGGCCAGGGACACGAGGAGCCTGCCGCGTCCGACCAGCCCTCCGGCGGTGCCGACAAGCAGGTGGTTCGCCTGAGGACCAAGCCGTGAAGCAAAGATTATCCACCTATCTCCGCCAGCTCGAGGCCGAGAGCATCCACATCATGCGCGAGGTCGCGGCCGAGTTCCGCAATCCGGTGATGCTCTATTCGATCGGCAAAGATTCCTCGGTGATGCTGCATCTGGCGCTGAAAGCCTTCTATCCGGGCAAGCCGCCATTTCCGCTGCTCCACGTCGACACCACCTGGAAGTTCCGCGAGATGATCGAGTTTCGCGATGCCGAGATGCGGCGGCTCGGCCTCGATCTCATCGTCCATACCAACGAGCAGGGGGTGAAGGACGGCATCTCGCCGATCACCCACGGCAGCGCGCTCTATACCGACATCATGAAGACCGAAGCGCTCAAGCAGACGCTCACGTCACACGGCTTCGATGCGGCGTTCGGCGGTGCGCGGCGCGACGAGGAGAAGTCGCGCGCCAAGGAGCGGGTGTTCTCGTTCCGCAACGTGGCCCAGAACTGGGACCCGAAGCGGCAGCGCCCCGAGCTGTGGCACATTGCCAACACCAAGATCGGGCCGGGTGAGAGCATGCGGGTGTTCCCGCTGTCGAATTGGACCGAGCTCGATGTGTGGACCTACATCTATCTCGAGGACATTCCGGTGGTGCCGCTCTATTTCGCGGCCGACCGGCCGGTGGTCGAGCGCGGCGGCACGCTGATCATGGTCGACGACGGCCGGCTGCCGCTCGACAAGAATGAGAAGCCGGAAATGGCGCGGGTGCGGTTCCGCACGCTCGGCTGCTATCCGCTCACCGGCGCCATCCGCTCCGAGGCGGCGACCGTGCCACAGATCATCGAGGAGCTGATCGCCACGCGCTATTCCGAGCGCCAAGGCCGGGTCATCGACCACGACCAGTCGGGGTCGATGGAGAAGAAGAAGCAGGAGGGCTATTTCTGATGGCCCGCCTGAGCGTGGTCGGCAGCGGCGAGCGAAGCGACGCCGGCGCGCGGGTCGATGCCCGGATCGCGGCGGAGGAGAAGCGCAGCCTGTTGCGCTTTCTCACCTGCGGCAGCGTCGATGACGGCAAGAGCACGTTGATCGGCCGCCTGCTTTACGACTCCCAACTGGTCTACGAGGATCAGATGCAGAGCGCGGCGCAGCGGTCCGGCGCGGGCAAGGCGGCGCCGCTCGATCTCGCGCTGCTGATCGACGGGTTGCAGGCCGAGCGCGAGCAGAAGATCACCATCGACGTCGCCTATCGCTATTTCTCGACGCCGCGGCGGAAATTCATCGTCGCCGACACGCCGGGCCACATCCAGTACACGCGCAACATGGCGACCGGCGCGTCCAATTGCGATTTTGCCGTGCTGCTGGTCGACGCCCGCAGCGGGATTCTGACCCAGACCCGCCGCCATGCCTGCATCCTGTCGCTGCTTGGCATCCGCACGGTGGCGCTCGCCGTCAACAAGATGGATTTGGTCGATTTCGATCAGGCGCGGTTCGAGGCGATCGCCGAGGATTTTGCCGCCTTTGCCGCCGAGCTTGGCTTCGAGCATGTCACCGCCATTCCGGTGTCGGCGCTCAAAGGCGACAACGTGGTCGGCCCCAGCGCGCATATGCACTGGTATCGCGGGCCGACTCTGCTCGGGCATCTGGAGACGGTCGATGCCGGCCGCGACCGCGGCGAGCGGCCGTTCCGCTTCCCGGTGCAATGGGTGAACCGGCCGCATCTCGATTTCCGCGGTTATGCCGGGACGGTGGCAAGCGGCAAGGTCGCGCGCGGCGAGGAGGTGGTGATCCATCCCTCGGGCCGGCGGGCGCATATCGCGCGCATCGTCACGGCCGACGGCGATCTCGAGACCGCGCAACAAGGCGATGCGGTGACGCTGACCTTCGCCGAGGAGGTCGATGTCAGCCGCGGGGACATTATCGCCGCTGCCGAGGGCGCGCCGTCGATCGCCGATCAGATGTCGGCGCGGGTGATCTGGTTCGACGAGGAGCCGATGCTGCCCGGCCGCGCCTATACGCTGAAATGCGGCTGCCAGGCCGCGACGGCGACCATCTCGAACCTCAAATACAAGCTCAATGTCGACACTCTCGACCATGTCGCCGGCAAGACGCTCGAGCTCAACGAGGTCGGGCTATGCAATCTGACCACGGCCAAGGCGCTGGTGTTCGATCCCTATGCCGAAAACACCGACACCGGTTCGTTCATTCTGATCGACCGCTTCACCAACGCCACCGTCGCCGCCGGCATGATCGAGTTCGGTCTGCGCCGCGCCACCAATGTCCAGTGGCAGGAGCTGTCGATCAACAAATCGGCGCGGGCCGGCCTCAAGGAGCAGAAGCCGTGCGTGCTGTGGTTCACCGGCCTGTCGGGCGCCGGCAAATCGACCATCGCCAACACGCTGGAGAAGCGGCTGCACGCCATGGGCCGCCACACTTATCTGCTCGACGGCGACAATGTGCGCCACGGCCTCAACAAGGACCTCGGCTTTACCGACGTCGACCGGGTGGAGAACATCCGCCGCGTGGCCGAGGCTGCGCGGCTGTTCGTCGATGCCGGCCTGATCGTCATGGTGTCGTTCATCTCGCCGTTCCGCTCGGAGCGGCGCATGGCGCGCGATCTGTTCGACGAGGGCGAGTTCATCGAGGTGTTCGTGGATACGCCGCTCGAAGTGTGCGAGGCGCGCGATCCCAAGGGGCTTTACGTCAAGGCCCGCGCCGGGCTGATCCGCAATTTCACCGGCATCGATTCGCTCTATGAGCCGCCGGAGAAGGCCGAGCTCAAGCTCGACACCAGCAAAGCCACGCCCGAGTCGCTTGCCGAGACGGTGATGGGCGAGCTGCGGCGCCGCGACCTGATCTGACCGAGCGAGCCTCCGCTTAGTTCGCATTTCCGTGGAGTACAATTCATCCAGGAGGTTCGACCATGGCAGTTGGCAGGGGACGAGGTGGGCTAATCCCGCCATTGCTCGCCTGTGTGGCCGTCTGCGCGGTGATGTTGCCCCGGATCGCAGCGGCGGCCGACAGTGAGGGCCTGTGGCCGGTCTACGAGCAGGCCCTGAAGGGGGCGAAATATGTCGATCTCACCCATACCATCGCGCCGAATATCCCGGTGTGGGCCGGCTTCGCCGCCTCGACCTTCGCACCGGCCAAGGCCGGCTCGGACATTGAAGGCTATGTTGCGAAAGACGAGGTCTATACCTACGCGAAGCATGGCTTCGAGGCGACGGAGTACGCACTGAAGACGGACCAGCTCGGTACGCAGCTCGACCCGCCGGCCCATTGGGCGCCCGAATATCCCGCGCTCGATGAATTGCCGGCGACCTACGCGATCCGGCCGCTCGCGGTCATATCGATCGTTGAGCAGCTGAGGTCAAACCCGAACTATGCCCTGCAAGTCGCTGATATCGAGGCGTGGGAACAGAAGCATGGCCGCATCCCCGAAGGCTCGGTCGTATTCGTGCGGTCCGACTGGTCGAAAGCCTGGCCCGATCCCAAGCTTGCGACCTTGAAGGAGTTCCCCGGCGTCGGCCTCGAAGCGCTGAAGTTCCTGCACAATGAACGCAAGATTCTATTTCATGGACATGAGCCGCTCGATACGGATTCGACCCCGAATCTCGAGGGCGAGCACTGGCTTATGCATCACGGCTATGCGCAGGCGGAAGGCGTCGCCAATCTCGACCAGGTGCCCGAGACCGGTGCGCTGGTGATCATCGGCTATCCGAAATTCGGCGGCGGGCTTGGCGGCTATGCGCGGTATATCGCGATCTGTCCGCCCGACTGGCCGTACGGCGCAATCATCGGCGCGCAGGATGCGCCATTGCCGAAATCCGACAAGCCGTTGCACTACGATGCGGCGGCCGGCAGGCGCGTTCGGTGATTTTCCGCCGCCAACGACCGCGATGCAGCACCCCTCGAACCGGGGGCATGACATTGATCTGAGGCGGAGGGGGACGTTTAATCGGCCGGATTTTGCGCGGCACTTCGTTGGTGGGCCACCATGTCGCATCCCTGGCGTTCGAACATCCGCAACGATATTGCCGGTGGGCTGGTGTCGGCGGCCGTTGCGATCCCGTTGGCCATGGGCTTCGGCATGTTTGCCCTGGTGCCGCTGGGCGATAAATATTTCGCCGACGGCGCACTTGCCGGCCTCTGCGCCGCATTCATCGTTGCCATCGTCAGTGTCGTCCTCGGCGACAAGACGCCGACCGTGTATGCGCCGCGGATCAACAGCACGTTTTTCCTGGGCGCGTTTCTGTACGGTCTAGTCCACTCCCAAACCGCCGTGCTGCAAGCCCATGGCACGATGTTGATGCTCGTCATCTTCTTTTCGGTGATTCTTTTGGGCGGTGTTTTCCAGGCGCTTTTCGGCCTGTTCAAAGTCGGCACTTTGCTCAGATACACGCCGCATCCGGTCATGGCTGGTTTCCAGACCACGGCGGCGGCACTCCTGTTCTTGGTCCAATTGGCCGACGTGGCCGGTCGCGACGAGATCAGGCCGTTCACCTTCGTCCTGACCCATCCCGGCGAGATCAAGCCGCTCAGCGTTCTGCTCGCCGCGCTGACCTTCGCGCTGATGTGGAACGCGCGCAGGATTGCGCCGAAAATTCCGCCGCTGCTCGTCGGCCTTACCGCGGGAACCGTCATCTACTATCTCTTGATCGCCCTCGGGCTGCGCGATCGTCTCGGGCCAGTGATCGGCGCCGCGACGGAAAACACGCTCGGTCACGCGCCGTTGGCAAATCTCGGCGAGCTGGTGCAGAACGGCGCCCTGTTCCAGCTTTGGCCGACCATGCTGGGCGGCGGACTGGCTCTTGCGACCATCGCGTCGATCGACGCACTGCTTTGTGCCAAGCTGGTGAGCCAGCCAGGCGACGCCAGGGTGCATGCGGACCGGCTCCTGGTCCGGCTCGGACTTGGCAATGTCGTCGCCGCCGGTTTCGGCGGCATCACCAGCGGAATCAATATCGGCGCCAGCCTGGCGAATCGCACTTTTGGTGGCCGCACGCCGCTGTCGGTTCTGGTGAACGCCGGCGCGATCCTGCTGGTGCTGACCGTTCTGTTTCCGGTCGTGAAGTCTGCTACCGCGCGCGGTCTTGTCGGCCGTCATCATGGTGGTTGCCGTTCAGCATTTCGATCCCTGGTCGATGCAACTCGTCAAGCGCATTGCGTCCAGTTCGGGCGGTCAGCGGCGATTCCTCATCATCGACCTCTTGGTGGTCGTGGTGGTCGCGGTGCTTTCCATCACCGTCGATATCGTGCTGGCGGTTTTTCTCGGCATCATCATCGCGGTCATGCTGTTCGTGGTGCGCATGAGCCGTTCCATCGTCCGCCGCAGCTATCGTTGCTACGCAATAAGCTCGCGACGATCGCGCGACAGCAGAGAGATGCACGCACTGGAACGCCACGGCGGCTCGATTCTGGTCATGGAGCTGCAAGGCGCGCTGTTTTTCGGCACCGGCGAGCGGCTGATCGACGAGATTGTCGCCGCAACTCGAGCGGAAACGAATTCGCTGATTCTCGATCTGCGCCGCGTCAGCGAGGTCGACAGCACGGGGGGGCGCATCTTGATCGATGTGCAGACCGATCTCATGCGCAACGGAGCGCGCCTCGCGCTGGTGCTGTCCAGCCGAAGCGACCTCATGCTGCGTCTAAGAGACTTCGGGATTCTCGACGAAGTCCCCGCCGATCAGGTGTTCGAGGACATTGATCGGGCGATCGAATGGGCAGAGAACAGGCTCGTGCGCGACATCCTGGCGGGATCGCTGGGGACACAGGAGGTGCCGCTCGATCAAGTCGGCGTCCTCCACAATTTTGATGCCGCCGAGGTCGCCGTATTGAACGCGAGACTTACGCGTGTCGCGCACCCGAAGGGCGCGCTCATCTTTCACCAGGGCGACAGCGGGACGGACATGTTCATCGTCACCAAAGGAACCGCCAGTGCGTATATCCATCAACCTGCCGGTCGGGATATCCGGCTCGTGACCTTTGCGCCGGGAACTGTGTTTGGCGAGCTTGCCATCCTCGATCCGGGTCCCCGCTCGGCATCGATCGTCGCCGACGAAGACTTCGTCGCTTATGCCTTGAGCCAGGCGCAATTCGCCGCGCTCTCCACAGAGGCACCCGTCATCGCCATCAAGCTTATGGCCAATCTCGGCCGTGAGCTGAGCCGGCGCCTGCGTCGGGCCGACAGGATGATCGACGAGCTCGAGGCATAGGCGCAGGCGCCGCGACCTGATCTGAAAGAGACGGGCCGCAGCCGCCTACTCCCCCCGATTGGTTTTCCCTCGGATGAGCGGCTGCGACCCTCCTGGCACTAGTCGGACGGACCTGTTCCCGAAATCCATCGACGGACCTGTTCCCGACTAGCGAGGATTTTCAAGCGTTCCGCGGCCTTGGCGTTGCCGTCTTGCGAGGCAAGCTGATACCAGCCGCGCGCTTGCGCCGGATCGCCGTCGAGGCCCCTCGCGCCAAGCTTGGCGAGCATCTCGCGATCGAAGGTGCGGGCGAGCTCGTAAGCCGCCTCGCCGTCGCCGCGCTCGGCGAGATGAAGCAGCAACAGACGCGCCGCGGCGATATCGCCGATATCGAGCAGCTCTTGCGCCCGGTCATGCAACACCGCGGCATTGGCCGGTGCCGCCGCGGTCCGCTCGGCGGCGTGCGCGCTCGGCACGACGTCAAGCAGGCCCGAGGCCCAATTCCTACCGGCGCCGGCGGCATAGGCCTGCACCGGCGGCTCGACCCGCAACACGAAGGTCCGGCGCGCCTGCGGCCCGTCGCCGGCCGCCAGCACATAGACCTCGATCGGGTAATCGCCCGCTGCGGTGTTGCCGAGCGCCAGCGTGAGGGCAGGGACGTGCTCACCCTTGACCATCCACGCCCCGCTGCCGCTGTCGCGCCCGGAGGACAATATGGCCCCGGCGGGAAGCCCGCGGATCAACAGATAGCGCGCGTTGCTCGGCGGCAGAAGGGCGCCGAAGGCGATCTCGCGCCCGTTCGCGGCCAGGATGGTTTGCGGCGCGGCTGGGACCGGCGCCGCCGCGTCGGGCCCGCCAACGACGGCCGGGACCAGCAGCGGCCCAGTCTTGAGCGGCCCGGTCTTGGCAGCGCGATTGGTGGCGATCTCAATCGGCGCCGGCCGAGTGGCGACCGCCGGTTTTTGCCAAACCACCGAGCTGGAGTGGGCCGATGAGTGTTGGTCGGCCGGCCGAGGGGTGGTCCAGCTTGCGACCAGCACCAGGCCTCCCAAGGTCAGCGCCACCGCCGTAGCGATCGAGCCGGCGACCAGCAGGCTCGCTTGGCGCTGCCGCCGATGGAACTCGTAGAGCAGCGACTGCACATGGATTTGGGGAGAGATCACCCGCCGTTCGGGATCGAGCGGATCGCCGGCCGTCAAGCCAGCCTCGTCGTCGAGGGCGAAGTCCTCGGCGCCGTCGTCCCACGCATCGATGGGAAGGTCCGCAGACAGGAGCTCGGCTTCAGCCGGAGAGTCCTGTTCGAAATCGTCCGCTTCGGCCATGAGACCGTCAACAGGCGGATACTCATAGTCTTCTGCCGCCAGAGCGTCGAGCCGCGCCGTCAGCGGCACGGGATAGGTGATGCTCACCGGCCCACGCATCACGCTCGCGATGGCATGTGACAGTGTCTCGACGCTTTGCCGATCCGCAGACGGCTCGGCGTAAGCAGAACTCAGCATCGCTGCCTGCAGCAGCGCATTCGCTCGATGAACCGGGTGCCAATCAGGCATCTCGGCCAAGGGCGTAGGTTGACCGCTCATGGTCTTGCTCCCTTCGTTCGCCCGCGCGAGTGCCCCGCGCGCGGACCACGCCCCCCGTGTCCCCGTCGATGACGCGCTCGTGCCCTCAAGCGCGCCGCTGTGATGAACTGCCCAAGCCCTCCTTCCGTTCCACTTTCCCTCGCGGGACCGATCAGGGTCCCTTGCCGCGCTGCCATTCTAAGAAGCGCTTGAACAACGCCTCTTTCTGATCCTCGCTCATGGTCAGGCTATCCGGCAGTCCCGGAGCCTGGCCGGCATCGGCGCGGGCCGCCATCGGCCGTGCCGCCTCGACCTGCTGGCCGGCGAGCCAAGTCTCGGCCGCGGCGTTCCGTTTGAAGCCGGGCAGGCTCGCAGCCAAATTGACGTCGCGCCATTTGGGATGGCGCCCCTGCGCCTGGAGTTCGGCGAAGCGCGGAAACACGGCGCCGACGAAGCGGGCGACCCGCTCGGGCGCGCCGGGATCGGCCTTGGATCTGGCCGCCAGCAGCACCATGCCGGTGGCGACGGTCGCCACCTCGCTGCCCGCCGCTATCAGATTGGGATAGTCGCCGGCATTGAGCCGGGTGGGCAGGTAGGTCGTTTCCAGCGATAGGTCGAATGAGATCGGCAACAGATGGATGCCGGCATTGGCCGGGATGGCGCTGACCAGAGGCGACGGCTTGCCGCCGACCATCACCAGTGCGGACACCGCGCCGTGCTTGAGCTGCTCGATGGCGGCATTGGCATCGAGGTTCAAAGCCTCGACCTTGACCCCGAGCGCCTCGAACAGCGCGGCCGCGGTCGCGGCGGAGGCCGATCCGGCGGGTCCGAAATTCACCTTCCGGCCGGCAAGCTCGGCCACGCTGCCGATATCGGCCCGGGCGAGGAGGTGAACCTCCTGCGGCGAGAGCCTGGCGACCAGCTCGAGCTTTTCGCCGAGAGTTTTGTCCTTGGCGGCTTCGCCGGCCAGAGCGTCGGTCGAGACGAAGGCCAGGTCGACCCGGGGATCGTCAAGCAGCGCCGCGAGATTGCCGGCGCCGGTATCGCCCAGCATGGGGAGCACGCGAAGCTGCTCGCTATGCGGGAACAGGCTAGCCATGTCGGCCGCCAGCATGGTTTCGGAGGCCGCAGCGCCACCGGCGATCAGGCCGAGCCAGGCCCGGGCGGCCTGGTTCTGAGCCGGTTCGCTGCCGGCGGCATGGGCGCCTTCGGCCGCGCACAGGCCGATCAGCACGACACCGAGAAAGGTTTGAACGCGACGCAACGCACACCCCGTATCCGCGCTTTACGCCCGTGAACGGAAAAAGTTCCGGTCGCGGCGCGACATTGACCCGGAGAATCGAACACAAGGATGGGCGCTGCATCGGCGAGACCCCTCCATCTCGATATCCGGGAGCGAGAAGCTCCAAACAAGCGTCCGTGTACGGTGCGTAGGCCCCGGATTACGGGGCAGGCGTGTTCTTGTGTTGCGCGTTGACGTTAACCTTCGACTGGGGCGCCATATCGGCCTCAATGCGGCGAAGCCGGGGCCAAGCGCGATTCCGGCCGGCGATGGCCAGTGTGACGGGGCTCACAAAGGCTCGCTCCCACCCCTCCCATGTCAGGCTCAGCCAAAGGCACTTCCGCCGCGGCACATGTTTCAAAGGAGAGACGCAATGAAACGCAACTTGATTATGGGCACCGCCTTTGCCGCGATGGCATCGGCCGCGCTCGTTCTGGCCTCGGCCAACGCCGAGGAGGTCACGACCGGCCATGAGGCCGCGATCAAAGCTTGCTCGACGGTCAATCCCTCGCAGCCGGTGAGTATCGTCAACGCGGTCGATGACGGCAGCGGGATCGGCTTCAGCCTGGTTTGGCTGAACGACAAGGACGGCAATTTGTGGATGTGCGACGCCGACGCCGACGGCAACGTCTATGTCTACTCGCTGCTGACCGGCGACCTGTTGGAAGGGGCCGGCGGCGAGTTGATCGGCCTCCAGCTGACCGCCGACGGCGGGTTTGACGGCGAGCCGCAGGCAATCGCCGAGAAGGTGTGCGTCGCCCATTCGGGCGAAGGCGGCAAGGTGCTGGCGATCGCGCCCGACGGGCTCGAAATCGATCCCGGCTTCGTCATCTTCGTGCAGAACGCCGAAGGCACGACCTTTCTCTGCAACGCGACCGGCGACGCCATGATCTGGTCGTTCGATCCGGTCGGCGACCCGCTCACGCTCGAGCAGCAGACGAGCTAGGGCACAGCGCAAGGATGGCCGGGGGCGACCCCGGCCATCTTCTTGCGGTTAGAGGGACAAGGCGCGAGATTGGCTCTCGCGCCTTTTCTGTTTCGGCGCAACCTCGACGGCGAGCTCGTCGATCATCGCGGCGATAGAGGCGGTAGGCGAGGGCGTTCAGGCCGAGGCTGGCGGCCAGCGCGGCGGGGAGAATGTAGCGCGCATAGAGCGAGCGGAGGATCGCTGCGCGTTCGTCATGCGGCAGGCGCGCGAGGATCTGCGGCGCAAGCGTGTAATAGGCGGCGATCTCCTCCGCGCCGCCCGGCCGCAAGGCCAGCACCCGGTCGCGATAGCGCCTGAGGTTGCGCAGCTCGAAGCAGTCGTCGTCGAGCCCGAGCGTTTGGCAACAGGCGGTGGTGATGAAGCACCCTTCGGGCGGCTCGCATTTCTGATCTGCCGCCAGCGCGGCCAGCGCCTCCTTGCGCTCGGACGCCCACGCCAGCCCTTTGCGCAAGGTCTCGCAGTCGAGCTTGAAGCGGCACTCCTCCTTGTCGCCGAGCTTGACCGCCATCTCGATCGACTTCGCCTCGCGGAACAGGGGCGCGCAGGCCAACGGCAACACGATTGAGACCTTGTCGTCGAAAATACCGACGCAATTGCCGCATAGCGGCTCGTCGACGGCGACGGTGCCGTCCTCGGTCCTGACGATCAGACGATTGCCCGGCTCGATCAGGAATTTCTTGGGCAATGGCGTCTCGTCGGGGTCGCCATAGACCACGATCTTGCCTTCGAAGCTCGCCGCCACCTGGACTTCGATGCGCAGATCGCACGCTTCGCCATCGACGAAGCTCACCTCGTTGATGCGCGCGCCGGCCTGGGCGTCGGTGGCTTGCGCCTTCCAGGGACCGAACGGCTTCGACTCGAAGCAGTCCTTCTTCTTGGCGGCCAAGGCGCGCGGCAGATCGGGGAAGCGCAAAGCAGCGGCGGCAGCAAGCAGAAGACCGAGCGCGCGGCGGCGCGTATTCGACACCATCACTCACCTATCCGTTAATGTCGCCAACCTGCCTAGCCCATAACCCTCGCCCGGCGCAAACCGGAGCCGGCAGGCACGGTCGATTAACCTAGAGGCGGGAAATAGTCGCGCGGCGGGGCGACTTAAACCCATCTGCAACCGCCTTGGGACGACGCTGCCTGCAAAGACGGGCTCACACCGAGCCATCGAGGGGGCAGGAGATATGAGGTACTTGTCAGATCGCTATCGGCCCGAACTGCATTATATGCGCGGGCCTGGGCCAAAATGGCTCGAGAAGCATGCCGGACAGTCGGGCGCGATTGTGGTGCCGAGCGAAGGCCATCATGAGGCCGCCACGCCGATCCGCCGCATCGAACTGACCTTGCGCCGGTGGCTGCCGGCCAAGTGGCGGATCGTCCATCGGACCGTCCAAGACATGCAGTGGGATCCGGCCGATCGGCTCGGACCCTGGTCGGTGTAACGCGCCGAGCGTCACTGTTTCGAGGATTGGCGCCGCCGAAGTTCGTCGGCGATGTTGGCCGCCGCCGCGTCGATTCTCGCGATGGTATGGCGGTCGGATGCGGATTGCTTGAGGCGCGCGCAGGCGCTTTGCGCCACCACCAGCTCTTTGTCGCCGACGTCGCCGCCGGCGAGCAGCGTGGTCGAGGGGTCGAGGCAACTGGCCAGTCCTTCGTTCGCGGCCTTGGCGGTGCCGGCCGCGGCCGCGGCGCCGTGCACCGCCGCACAGCACAAAACGAGGGCAAGCACGATACGCGGCATGATGTCCTCCCGAGCTTTTTTGCCGATGGCCATTATGCCGGATGGCAGGGTCGAGCGCCAATCCGCCGATGGCCGCAGCGCTACTGGCTTCGATGATGAGAAGCTCGTGGCTGGGGGACTTGGATTCGAACCAAGACTGGCGGAGTCAGAGTCCGCTGTCCTACCGTTAGACGATCCCCCACCAGCACGAAGGTGGATCCCGCGCTTCGCCTTTGCAAGACGCCGGCGCCCGGGATTGTGCCGTTCTAGCCGCAGCCAAGCGGGCTTGGCAAGGCATCGCGAACGGCCTCTCTCTCACGACCCAAGCTAGCGACTTCTTTACCCTATGGGGCGAAGATGTCGCACGGCACTCTTAGAGAAGTGTTCGTTGCCGCTTAACTAGAACAGGCCATGCAAACGATTTCGCCATCGGTTGACCGCATCGGTGCCGCGCTGAGGGCGCTGCGGCGCGCCCATGAGTCGGACGAACCGGACCCCGTCGCGCTCGGCGCCATGTGTCTTCACACGGTGATCGCCCAACTTGCCGAGGAGGGCGTGCCGGAGGAAGATTTGCAGCCTCTGAGCGATCTCGAGGCGCGGGTTCGCGAGTTCATGGCGCACACGCAAGGGGCAGGCGCCGCCAATCGCCGCAAGCAGCTTCCGCCGAGCGATCTGTTGCTCGCCAGGGGCGCGGCGGTGATCGACCTCCTGATCAAGGCCGGCGCCGACGAAGGTGAAGCGGCCCAGACGGTGATGCGCCGGCTGATGGCCGCGGGCGTTCCGCCGCCGAAGCAGGGCGGCGACGCCCGGGGCTGGAGACGCCTGCTCGAACGGCGGACCGCGCTCGTCCATGGGCTCGGGTCCAGCGAGGCGCAACAGGAATATCAGGATTTCACCCGCGAAATCGATGCCATCCCCGCCGATCAGCGGGTGAGGAAGGTGCTCGACGAGCAGCTGTGGGACCGCAGGCGCAACCCGCGCTAGCACACAGCACCAGACCGTCCTATCGCGGTTTCGGCTTCGCCGCCGGCTTGGGCACAGGCGCTGGGGCCTTCGGCGCGCTACGGGCATCGAGCTTGGCGCCGATCTTGGTGATCTTGTCGTCGAGCCCGGTGATCGCCTGCATCAGGCCGGACTTCAGGTCCGACATCTGCTGGCCGACCTGGCTCTCGACGCGCGCGAGGTCCTCGTTGGGCGCACCGCGCTCCTGCTTGAGCCCGGCAAGCTCGGTCCTGATGCCGCCATAGGACAACGCGACCAGAATGAAAATGGCGGTCAGGAGCGCGAGCACGGTCCATTGATAGGCGGTCCACGCCATCGCCTCTTGCAAGGCGGAGTGGGCCATGTCCTTCGCGCCGGCGGTCAACTCCGCGAGCTTCGCCTTAAAGCTATGTTGCTCATCTCTGAAGGCTTCGTCGCTCATGTCGCCCCTCCGCGTCAGTCGGTCGAACTCTCTATTATAACACCCCGCGGGTGGCCGGCGCAGGGACCGAGGATGATGGTGCGCCCGGCACGGCTCGAACGTGCAACCCCCAGATTCGAAGTCTGGTGCTCTATCCATTGAGCTACGGGCGCTTTGCTTGCTCGCATGAGCGGCTCGGCAAACTCGCGCGACTATCTATCGCTTGGCGGCGGCGCTCAAGGCCATAGCACGGGCCAATTCCAAACAAGCTGCTTTACCTCGAACGATAGCTTGGTAGATTAGCCACATAAGACCAACGCACCGGACAGCGGCCGCGCGACGAGCGCGCGGCGGTTCCGGGGGTGAGAGGTTAAGCATCGTGAATGGGCCGAGCGGCACTGCCCGCCCGGCTGCCATAGCTTCGCGTGATCCCAGTTCCATGCGAAGCGAGTCCGGCGACTGCGGGGGAAGTGGCGGCCCGACGCAAGTTGCAGCCCGTGCGCATTCGATGGCGCCGGCCGATGGCCGCGTGGCAGCCGACGGCAAGACTGACACAGGCGCGCCGGCGCGGGCGCCCGTGCCGCTCATATACGGCGCGCTCGATCTCGGCACCAATAACTGCCGGCTGCTGATCGCCAAGCCGTCGCGCCGGGGCTTTCTCGTCATCGACGCGTTCTCCCGCATCATCCGTCTCGGCGAAGGCGCGCTGAGCTCGGGCCGGCTGTCCGACGCGGCCATGAGCCGGACCATCGAGGCGCTCAAGGTGTGCGCCGACAAGATGGGCCGCCGCGCGGTGACCCGCTCGCGGCTGATCGCCACCGAGGCCTGCCGCATCGCCGCCAACAGCAACGAATTCATCGAGCGCGCGAAGGCCGAGACCGGGCTGTCGATCGAGATCGTCAGCCAGGAGACCGAGGCCAAGCTCGCGGTGTCGGGCTGCGCTTCGCTGATCGACCGCAGCTGCGACTTCACGCTGGTCTTCGACATCGGCGGCGGCAGCTCCGAGCTGATCTGGCTCGATCTGGCGCAGCTCGGGCGCCCCTGGCGGCGCACGCTGCACGACCGCATCGACGTGCAAAGCTGCATCGCCGCCTGGACCTCGCTGCCGATTGGCGTGGTCAGTCTCGCCGAGCGCCATGGCGGCCGCGACGTGACGCCGGAAAATTACGAGGCCATGGTGGCCGACGTCATGAAGGCCATCGAAGGCTTCGAGCAGCAGCATCGCTTCGGCGACCGGATCGCCAACCAGCGCGCCCATTTCCTCGGCACTTCGGGCACGGTTACCACCATCTCCGGCATTCATCTCAAGCTGCCGATGTACGACCGCTCGCGGGTCGACGGCTGCTGGCTCTCGGCCCGCGACGTGCGCACCGTGTCGAACGAGTTGATCGCCATGACCTACGCCGAGCGCGTGGCGCAACCGTGCATCGGGCATGAACGCGCCGATCTGGTGCTGGCGGGTTGCGCCATCCTCGAAGCGCTGCTCAGGATCTGGCCGTGCCAGCGTTTGCGCGTGGCCGACCGGGGCTTGCGCGAAGGCATTCTCGCCACGCTGATGGCCGAGGACGGCCACGACCGGCGCGCCCACCGGCAGGCCGGGCGGCCCGGTGGGCAGCACAGAAATCGTCGCTAATCACCACCGCTAGAGTTGCGAGGCGGGAGCCGCTTCCTGCTCGACCGCGAGCGGGCGGGCCCGCGCCGATAGACTCGCGCCGGCCCCCTTGGGCAGCGAGGCGAAGATCAGCGCCGAGCTGGCGGCGATCGCCGCCGCCAGGACGAAGGCCAGCGGGAAGTCGCCCGCCACGACGCTGGCGTCGGGCCGGCCCATGCGTTCGATCTCGAGCACAATTGCGCCGAACGCGACGCCCGCCGACAGCGACAATTGCTGCACCACGCTGGCGAAGCTGGTGGCCCGGCTCATGGCCCGGTTGTCGATATCGGCATAGGCGATCGCATTGATGCTGGTGAATTCGAGCGACTTGAAGAAGCCGCCGACCAGCAGCACGGCGAGCACCACGGCATGGGGCGTGCCGGCGGTGAACAGCGCGATTGCGGCGATGAACAGGCTGCTCACGATCGCATTGGTCACCAGCACGCGCTTGAAGCCGTAATAGCGAATGATCGGCGCGGCGGTGGTCTTCATGGCGATGGCGCCGACCGCGCTGGCGAAGGTCAGCAGCCCCGACTGGAGCGCGGAGAGCCCGAAGCCGAGCTGGAAGAACAGCGGCAAGAGAAACGGCAAGGCGCCGAGGCCGATGCGGTAGACGAAGCCGCCGACCACGCTGGCGTAGAAGGTATCGACCTTGAGCAGGCTGAGATCGAGCAGCGGCGCGTTCGCCACGCGCGCATGGCGCACATAGAGCCAACAGCCGATGACGCCCGCCAATAACAGTCCGATCACCACCGGCGTCGGGAACAGCCCTTGGCCGATGGTGGTGATGCCGAAGGCGAGCCCAGCCAGCCCGATGCCGGACAGGATGAAGCCCTTCACGTCGAGCGGCGGCAGGTTCTCCTCGCGGATGTTGGCGATAAAGCGAGTGGCGAGAAAGACGCCGATCAGCCCGATCGGAATGTTGATCCAGAAGATCCAGCGCCAGGAGATGTAGGTGGTGATGAAGCCGCCGAGCGGCGGCCCGATCACCGGCCCCATCAGCGCCGGCACGGTGAGCCAGGCGAGCGCCGAGATCAGCTCGGCTTTCGGCACGGTGCGCAGGATGACCAGGCGGCCGACCGGCACCATCATGGCGCCGCCCATGCCCTGGACGATGCGGAACAGGATGAAGTCCGGGAGCCCTTGGGCGAAGCCGCAGGCCGCCGAGCCCAGCGTGAACACGACGATGGCGGCGCGGAACACGGTGCGGGCGCCGAATTTGTCGGCCATCCAGCCGCTCAAGGGGATGAACACGGCCAGCGACAGCAAATATGAGGTCAGCGCCAGCTTGAGCGCGATCGGGTCTTCGTGCAGATCGGCGGCGATGGCCGGCAGCGACGTCGCGATCACCGTCGAATCCATCGTCTCCATGAACAGGGCGACGGCGACGATGAGGGTGACGAAATAGCGGGGCATGTGGCAGGTGTTAGAGGGCGTACAAGGCGCACATGGGGCGAGGGGGCCCCAAGCGTCAAGGTCGGGCCCCGGATCGGGTGATTAACCAATGGTAAGGTCGACCAAGGGCGACGGCGGGAAGGGCTCGGGCGGGGCGCGCAAGCTTGCGGTCAGGGTCAAGACCGCCAAGGGGCGGAAGATCGGCTCGACCCGCTGGCTCCAGCGCCAGCTCAACGATCCTTATGTGGAGGAGGCCAAGCGCCGGGGCTATCGCAGCCGCGCCGCCTTCAAGCTCGCCGAGGTCGACGACAAGCATCGTCTGCTCAGGCCCGGCATGATCGTGGTCGATCTCGGCGCGGCGCCGGGCGGCTGGAGCCAGATCGCCGCCCAGCGGGTGCAGCTGATGGCCGGCAAGGGGCGGGTGATCGCCGTCGATCTCGCCGAGATGGACCCGATTTCCGGCGTGGTCCAGCTTACCCTCGACATGACCGATCCCGAGGCGGCCGACCGCATCCGCGAGGCGCTGGACGGACAGAAGGCCGATCTCGTGCTGTCGGACATGCATGCCTCGGCCACGGGGCATAAATCGACCGACCATCTGCGCAGCATGGGCCTGGTGGAGGCGGCGCTCGATCTCGGTGAGGATATTCTGGTGCCCGGCGGCGCCTTCCTCGCCAAGGTGCTCCAGGGCGGCGCCAGCAAGGAACTGGTGGCGCGCCTCAACCGCGCCTTCGCCAAGGTCCGCCACGTCAAGCCGAAGGCCTCCCGCGCCGACTCGGCCGAGATGTATGTGCTGGCCACCGGCTTCCGCGGGCCAGGCGGGCCGACATGAGGTTTTCACGCAACTGTGCTCCGAGCTTGGCTCGCACGCATGCGGTGAGTCTTGCTAGACTTGAGATCGAACTCGTTTCCGGCCGCCAGGGAGCAGCGTCATGAATCTCGAAGTGGTGAAGGACTATTACGGCAAGGTCCTCAAGGGCTCGAAGGACCTGAAGACTTCGGCCTGTTGCGACGGGGGCTCGGTGCCGGCCCATCTCGAGGGGCCGCTCGCCAATGTGCATGAGGAGGTGCGCGGCAAATATTATGGCTGCGGCATCGTCGTGCCGGCCGCGCTGGCCGGCGCCCGCGTGCTCGATCTCGGCTCGGGCTCGGGGCGCGACGTCTATCTGATCTCCCAGCTGGTCGGGCCCGAAGGCGAGGTGGTCGGCGTCGACATGACCGACGAGCAGCTCGCCACCGCCAACGCCCATGTCGATTGGCACATGCGGCAATTCGGCTACGGGCGCAGCAATGTCACATTCCTCAAAGGCTATATCGAGAAGCTCGGCGCGCTCGGGCTTGAGCCGGCGAGTTTCGACGTGGTCGTGTCGAATTGCGTGATCAATCTGTCGGTCGACAAGCTGGCGGTGCTGCGCGGCGCCTACGACCTGCTCAAGCCGGGCGGCGAGCTCTATTTCGCCGATGTCTATTGCGACCGGCGCCTCAGCGACGAGATCAAGGCCGATCCTCTGCTGTACGGCGAGTGCCTTGGCGGCGCGCTGTACTGGAACGACTTTCTGCCGATGGCCAAGCAAGCGGGCTTTCTCGATCCGCGGCTGGTGACCAGCAAGCCGATCGCCGTCGAGAACGAGGCGATGCGGGCCAAGCTCGGCCAGGCCAAGTTCTTCTCGGCCACCTATCGGCTGTTCAAGCTCGAAGGGCTCGAACCCGCCTGCGAGGATTACGGTCAGGCGGTGGTCTACAAGGGCACGGTGCCGGAGCAGCCCGACGCGTTCGAGCTCGACGGCCATCATCTCATCGAGCGCGGCAAGGTGTTCCCGGTGTGCGGCAATAGCTGGCGCATGCTGGCCGACACGCGCTTCGCCCCGCATTTCGATTTCATCGGCGATCTCGGCAGGCATTACGGCATCTTCCCGGGTTGCGGCACGTCGCTGCCATTCGCCACCACGGCGGCGCCGGCGACGAAATCGAGCGGGGGCTGCTGCTAGCGATCGCGCCTAGTGCGGGCAGGGGGGACAATGCAATTCGATCTGACGCGCCGTCTGGCGGCCGAAGCGCTCGGCACCTTTTTTCTGGTGATGGCGGTGGTCGGCTCGGGCATCATGGCCGACAAGCTCGCCGGCGGAAACGAGGCGCTTGCGCTGCTGTGCAATACCATCGCCACCGGCGCCGTGCTGGCGGTCATCATCACCATCTTCGTGTCGGTGTCCGGCGCGCATTTCAATCCGGCCGTGACCCTGGTGATGCTGCTCCGCGGCAGCATCGGCAGCGGCGCGGCGCTCGGCTATGTCGCGGTGCAGATCGCCGGCGGGTGCCTCGGCGCCATCGCCGCTCATCTGATGTTCGGGCTCGACCCGGTGCAGCTCGGCTCGACCGCGCGTACCGGGGTGGGCCAGTGGATCGGCGAAATCATCGCCACGTTCGGCCTGATCGCCACCATTCTCGGCTGCGTGCGGTTCAACCTCGGCGCGCTGCCGGCGGCGGTCGGCCTGTACATCACCTCGGCCTATTGGTTCACCTCCTCGACGTCGTTCGCCAATCCGGCCGTGACCATCGCCCGGGCGCTGAGCAATACGTTTGCCGGCATTGCTCCGGCCGACGCGCCGGGCTTCGTCGTGGCCGAGCTGATCGGGGCGGTGGCGGCGGCCTATCTGTTCGGCTGGCTGTTCGCCTCTGTCGGCACAGCCAAGGTCAAGACACACAAAGTTAAGTGACCAGGCTCGGCCGCCTTCCCAAACCCCCTGCAAACTGCTAAAGGAGCACGCCAACCGGTGGCCGCTTTTTGCGCCGCGCAAAAAGCCCGGCGCCGCCCGCGAAAGGTTGGCCGATGCCCGACGGGCAGACCCCTGATAACAAGACGCAATTTCCCGACAGCAGCATTGCGCTGACCTTCGACGATGTGTTGATCAGGCCGGCCGCCTCCAACGTGCTGCCGAACGAGGCCGATGTCGCCTCCCGCGTCACCCGCTCGATCTCGCTGAACGTTCCGGTCATTTCCTCGGCCATGGATACGGTCACCGAGGCCAAGCTCGCCATCGCCATGGCGCAAGCCGGCGGCATGGGCGTGATCCACCGCAATCTCGAGCCCGATCTCCAGGCCGCCCAGGTCGCCCAAGTGAAGAAGTTCGAGTCGGGCATGGTGGTGAATCCGGTCACCATCCACCCCGAGGGGACCCTCGCCGACGCGCTCAAGCTGATGGCCGACTATCAGATCTCGGGCATTCCGGTGGTCGAGCACGGGTCGAACGGCGCCCGCGAAGGCAAACTGGTCGGCATCCTCACCAATCGCGACGTCCGGTTCGCCACCAACCCGGACCAGCGTGTGGCCGAGCTGATGACCAAGGAGCGGCTCATCACCGTCAAGGAGGGCGTCGACATGGAGGGGGCGAAGCGGCTCCTCCACCAGCATCGCATCGAGAAGCTGATCGTGGTCGACGACGATTATCGCTGCATCGGGCTGATCACGGTCAAGGACATCGAGAAGGCGAAGCTGCATCCCAACGCCTGCAAGGACGAGCAGGGGCGCTTGCGGGTGGCGGCGGCGACCTCCGTCGGCGATTCAGGGCTGGCCCGGGCCGAGCTTCTGATCGATGCCGGCGCCGACCTGATCGTGGTCGACACCGCGCACGGCCATTCGAAGCTCGTGCTCGACGCGGTCCGGCGCATCAAGCTGCAGTCCAACGCGGTGCAGGTCGCCGCCGGCAATGTCGCCACCGCCGACGGCACCAAGGCGCTGATCGATGCCGGCGCCGACGCGGTCAAGGTCGGCATCGGGCCCGGCTCGATCTGCACCACCCGCATCGTGGCCGGCGTCGGCGTGCCGCAATTCACCGCGCTGCTCGAGGCGGTCGATGTCGCGAAGAAGAGCGACATCCCGGTGATCTCGGACGGCGGCATCAGATATTCCGGCGATCTCGCCAAGGCGCTCGCCGCCGGCGCCGATTGCGTGATGCTCGGCTCGCTGCTCGCCGGCACCGACGAGAGCCCGGGCGAGGTGTTTTTGTACCAAGGCCGCTCCTACAAGGCCTATCGCGGCATGGGCTCGATCGGCGCCATGGCGCGCGGCTCGGCCGACCGCTATTTCCAGCAGGAGATCAAGGACGCGCTGAAGCTGGTGCCGGAAGGCATCGAAGGCCAGGTGCCGTATAAGGGCCCGGTCTCAAGCGTGCTGCACCAGCTGATCGGCGGCCTGCGCGCCTCGATGGGCTATACCGGCGCGCGGACGCTGGCCGAGTTCCATGAGCGCGCCGAGTTCATCCGCATCTCGACGGCGAGCTTCCGCGAGAGCCACGTCCATGACGTGACCATCACCCGCGAATCTGCCCAACTACCCCCGCGAGGGATAGGGCGGCTACTCGACGCCGAGCTTCTTGATGTCGTCGAAGATGCCGGGCTCGAGCTGCTTGGCAAGCGCGAGGTCCGCGGCGCCGTCGGTCGGCTGGCCCTTGCGGCTCTTCACCACGCCGCGGCCGACCAGCGCCGAAGGGTCGTTCTGGTGCAGTTCGAGCGCCTTGTCGAAATCGGCCTCGGCCTTGTCGAGATCGTTCTTGAGCACGAACACCCAGCCGCGGTCGATATAGCCCTTCGGGCCTTCGGGCTCGATCTTGACCACGCGATCGTAGTCGGCGACCGACAGATCGTATTCCTTCCGCATGCGATAGAGGTCGCCGCGCTGCGAATAGCCGCCGGCCGCGTCAGGATCGATTTTCACCTTCTCGTTGAACTCGGTCAGCGCCCGGTCGAGGTCGCCCTTGTCGCGATAGGCGATGCCGCGCAGCAGATAAAAGTCGCCGTGGCTGCCATCGAGCTTGATGGCTTCGTCGAGGTCGGCGATGGCCTTGTCGAAGTCCTTGTTGGCCGCCAGGGCCGCCGCCCGCATGAAATAGGAGTTGGGCTTGGTGGTGTCGAGCTTGACCGCCTCGTCCAGTTCGGCGATGGCGTCATCGATCTTGCGGACGGCGGAGAACGCCATGGCCCGCACGCTGTGAGCTCTCACCAGCTGGTCCGTGTCGGTCGATCCCGAGGCGATGAAGGCGGCGCAGCCGTCCAGCACCTCTTGGACGGTGCCTTCGCCGGTGAAGCAGGGATTGGTCTCTTCCGCCGCCGCCGCCGGGCTGGCGGCAAAGGCGAGCGCGCCGGCCAGGGCGGCGCAGGAAACGATATTTAGGGCGCGAAAGCGCATGAAAACCTCCTAGGGAACTCTTGGACTTGTCCTTTGGGCCTAGGTTTAGAGAAGGGGTCGGGGGCTCGTCAATTGAACTTCCGTCCATGATTAGCGGGCCGTTGGCGCGCGCTTGAGGCTAAGCCTCTACATGGCGCGTCTGGCGGAGTATAACGGCGCCGGGCCGGCCGACCGCTTGCCCTAAGCCAAGGCAAGCGAGGGGGCGTCATGACGATCCAGGCCATTCTGTTGCCGCTGTTCGTGCAGGTCGCGCTGACCTTCGTGCTGTTGTTCTGGATGGCGGGACTGCGCTTCCGCGCCGTCCGCACCGGGCAGGTGGAGCCGGAAAAGATCAGGCTGCGCGAGCCCAACTGGCCGCCGCGCGTGATGCAGATCTCCAACGCCTATCACAACCAGCTCGAGCTCCCGGTGCTGTTCTACATCGTGATGCTGCTGGCGATGAGCACCAAGACGATCGACGTGGTCATCTATGTGCTGGCCTGGATGTTCGTGCTGTCCCGGGTCGCTCACGCCTATATCCACGTCACCTCGAACCGGCTCGACCGTCGCACCGGGGTGTTCGGCGTCAGCGCCATCGCCCTGCTGCTGATGTGGGTGATCGTCATCGCCCGCATCCTGTTGTTCAACCCGGTCTGATGACCCCAGCGGCGCGGGCGAGCGCGGCGATCGAGATCCTCGCCGATATCGAGGCGCGCAAGCGCCCGACGGCCGAGGCCTTGAAGGATTGGGGCGTCTCGCATCGCTTCGCCGGCTCGGGCGACCGGGCGGCGATCGGCAATCTGGTGTTCGATTGCCTGCGGACCCGCGCCTCGGCCGCTTACGCCATGGGCGAGGCGACCCCGCGTGCGCTCGTGCTGCGCAGTCTGGTCACGAGCTGGGGCATGAGCCCGGAGGAGGTCGCGGCGCTGGCCGGCGCCGGCCCCCATGCGCCGGAGCAATTGTCCGATGCCGAGCTTGCCGGGCTCAGGCGCGAGCTTCCCGCCGACGCGCCGGCCCCGGTGCGGGGCGACTATCCGGACTGGCTCGCGCCCGAATTCGAGCGCGCCTTTGGGTCGCGTGCGGCCGAGGAGGGGGCGGCGCTGGCCCGCCGCGCGCCGGTCGATCTCAGGGCCAACACGCTGAAAGCCGACCGCGACAAGGTGCTGAAGGCGCTCCGCCGTCTCGATGCCCAGCCGACGCCCGCACGCGCCGTCCGGCATCCGCATCGAGCAGGCGCCGGGGCCAGGCAAGAGCCCTCATGTCGAGGCCGAGCCCGGCCACGGCAAAGGCTGGTACGAGGTGCAGGACGAAGGCTCGCAGCTCGTCACCCTGCTGTCGGGTGCGCAAGCCCCGTCAGCAGGTCATCGATCTCTGCGCCGGGGCGGGCGGCAAGACCTTGGGGCTCGCGGCCCTGATGGAGAATACCGGCCAGCTCTACGCCTATGACGCCGACCGGATGCGGCTTCGGCCGATCTTCGAGCGGCTGAAGCGGGCCGGGGTCAGGAACGTCCAGGTGCTGCCGGCCGGCGACCGCGAGGCCCTGGCCAAGCTCGACGGCAGGATGGACCTGGTGCTGATCGATGCGCCTTGCACCGGCTCAGGCGTATGGCGGCGCCGCCCCGACGCCAAATGGCGGCTCTCGCCCCAGATGCTGGAGGCGCGGCTTCAGGAGCAGCGGACGGTCCTCGATGACGGGGCGGCGTTGGTGAAGCCGGGCGGCCGGCTCGCCTATATCACCTGCTCGGTCCTGCCGCCCGAGAACCGCGACCAGGTCGATGCCTTCCTGGCGCGCCAACCCGAGTTCAGGCTGATCCCTTGGCCGGAGCTATGGCAGCAGGCCTTGCCGGGGGTGACGCCGGTGCCGTCCGCCGATGGGTCGGACGAGACGCTGCTGATGACGCCTCATCGCCACGGCACCGACGGCTTCTTCGTCGCGGTCCTGCAGCGGTCGGCCTGATCGACTGCCAGCTCACGGCCGAGCCCCCACAAAAAAAGTTGTGGCGCGACGCTGTTGTGACTTGAAATTAACATCGATGTCGCTGAAATGACTCGCGCTTTTGTCGGACCAGAGTCGGCGGTGGTCGCTAGGGCCGGACGGTGAAAGCATGGAGGGGACGAACATCCCATGAAGTTGCTTAAGGTCGAGGCCGAAGAGCCACCCAGTCGCCCGTCGGCGGCATCTCAACTTCTCACCAAACCACATTCTCCCATCAACGCAGTTCAGCCGGCAGCTCCGCCGCTCGGCGTGGTGGTGCGCATGGAGCGCTTCCCGGTTGGCCCGCTCGCGCGCGCCTTCCGCAAGCGCTTTTACCCCGAGGTGGAGGCCGCCCAGTGGAACGACTGGCGCTGGCAGGCCCGGGCGCGCATCCGCACGCTCGCCGAGCTCGAGCGCATCTTCGTGCTGTCCGACGACGAGCGCGACGCGGTGATCCGCCATCAAGGTTCGTTGCCGCTCGGCATCACGCCGTATTATGCCAGCCTGATGGCGCGCGAGGATGCGATGGAGCCGCTCCGCCGCACCCATATCCCGGTCGGCAGCGAATATCTCAAGATGCCGGGCGAGGCCGACGACCCGCTCGGCGAGGACGGCCACAGCGTGGTGCCCGGTCTGGTGCATCGCTATCCCGACCGCGTGTTGTTCCTCGCCACCGGCTTCTGCTCCACCTATTGCCGCTATTGCACGCGCTCGCGCATGGTGGGCGAGGCGGGCGGCGATTACACGTTCAGCCGGCCGCAATGGGAGGAGGCGCTCAATTACATCGCCGCGCACCCGGAAATCCGCGACGTGCTGATCTCCGGCGGCGACCCGCTGACCTTGTCCGACGAGCGGCTCGATTATCTGCTCGGGCGCCTGCGCGCCATCAAGCATGTCGAGTTCGTCCGGCTCGGCACCAAGGTGCCGGTGGTGCTGCCGATGCGGGTGACGCGGGCGCTGATCCGCGTGCTCAAGAAGCATCATCCATTGTGGATGAGCCTGCATTTCACCCATCCCACCGAGCTCTCGCCGGAAGTGACCGAGGCTTGCACCCGGCTCGCCGATGCCGGCATTCCGCTCGGCAGCCAGACGGTGCTGCTGAAAGACATCAACGACTCGGTGGATACGTTGAAGACAATGTATCACGGGCTGCTGATGCGCCGGGTGAGGCCGTATTATCTCTATCAATGCGACCCGATCTCGGGCTCGTCTCACTTCCGCACATCCGTCGACAAGGGGCTCGAGATCATCGAGGGCCTGCGCGGCCATACCACCGGCTATGCCGTGCCGACCTATGTGATCGACGCGCCGGGCGGCGGCGGCAAGATCCCGCTCATCCCCGACTATGTCGTCGGCCGCGAGGGCGACGACCTGATCCTCAGGAATTTCGAGGGCAAGACCTACCGCTATGCCGACCCCGAAGGGACGGTCGGCGCCGACCGGGCCATCGGCACCGGGCAAGCCTGATGCGCATCGCTCTCGTCTACGATCTGCGCGACGACTACCGGGCGCTCGGCCTCTCCGAGGAGGAGGTGGCCGAGTTCGACACCGTCGAGACCATCGACCAGCTCGCCGGCGCGCTCGAGGCGCTGGGCTGCGAGGTCGAGCGCGTCGGCCGCGGCCAGGCTCTCGCCGCGCGTCTGGTCGCGGGCGAACGCTACGATCTGGTGTTCTCCATCGCCGAAGGGGTCAAGGGCCGCTCGCGCGAGGCGCAAGTGCCGGCGCTGTGCGAGCTGTTCGATCAGCCTTATCTGTTCTCCGACCCGCTGACGATGAGCGCCTGTCTCGACAAGGCGGTGGCCAAGCGGCTGGTGCGCGACGCCGGGGTGAAGACGCCGAGCTTCGCGGTGGCCGAGCGCAGCGCCGATGAGGTCGCCGACTGGGCCGAGTTCCCGGCCTTCGTCAAACCGCTCGCCGAAGGTACCGGTAAAGGCTGCGAGGCGGCCTCCCTGGTTCACACCACAGCCGAGTTGCACGAGGCGGTGGCGCGGGTGATCGGCCGCTATCGGCAGCCCGCGCTGATCGAGCGCTATCTTCCCGGCCGGGAGTTCACCGTCGGCATCGTCGGCAACGGCGACGACGCTCGCGTGCTCGGCGTGTGCGAGATCCTGCTCAAGCCCAATGCCGAGGCCAATATCTACTCGCTCCACAACAAGGAGCTGTGCGAGGAGCTGGTCACTTACGCTCCGGCCGACGACGGCGAGGCGCGGCTGGCGGGAACGCTCGCGCTGGCAACCTATCGGGCGCTCGAATGCCGCGATGCGGCGCGGATCGATTTTCGCTCCGACGCAAATGGCGAGCCTTATTTCCTGGAGGCCAATCCTCTTGCCGGGCTCAATCCCTGGCATTCCGACCTGCCGATCCTTGCCGCGCAGAACGGCATCGACTTCGTGACGCTGATCGGCATGGTGCTCGATGCCGGACTTGCCCGGTATGGACGCAGCCGGGGCGACGCCGCGCCGCGGCGGAAACGCGCCTGATGGCGGCCACGGCAGGGTTCATCCCGGTCCTGCATGCGGCGACCGACAGCCGCCCCGACGAAATCGACTCGATCGTTGCAGCCAAGACGGTGTCGGCGTCGCTCCGTCGTCTCGGCTATGCCAGCGAGGTCATCGGGCTTGCTCCCAATCTCAGGGGGCTCGACCTCTTGCCGTCGCGCCGGCCGCTGCTCGTGTTCAACCTGGTCGATGCCGTGGGCGGCAATGGCCGGCTGGCGCCGATGGTGCCGGAGCGGCTCGATGCGCTGGGGCTGCCCTATACCGGGGCCCACACCGGCGCCTGGCTCGACACGCTGTCGAAGGTCGACACCAAGCGTAAGCTGGCCGATGCCGGCCTGCCGACGCCGGCCTGGTCGGTGGATGGGTCGGACCTCGACCCCGAAGCCCGCGTCATCGTCAAGCCGGTGTGGGAGCATGGCTCGTTCGGCATCGACCCCCAATCGGTGATGCGTGGCGCCGACGCCGCGGGCGCCATCCTGAAACGCATGCTCCGCTTCAACACCGAGCATTTCGCCGAAGCCTATATCGACGGCCGGGAATTCGCCGCCGCCATGATGGACGGGGCGGACGGCGTCGAGGTGCTGCCGCTGCGGGAGACGGTGTTCCACGGGTTCGGCGACGGCGATCCGCTGATCACCTGCTACGACGCCAAATGGACGCCGGGGAGCCAGCAATTTGTCGGCACGCCGCGCCGTTTCGGCATCGAGCAGGATGAGCCGGAACTCGCGGCGGAACTGATCCGCCTCGCTTTGGCGTGCTGGGAGCTGTTCGGCCTGAGCGGCTATGCCCGCGTCGATTACCGCGTGGACCCCGCCGGCGCGCCGTTCATTCTCGAAGTGAACATGAATCCCTGCATCAGCGACGACGCGGGATTTGCCGCCTCGGCCGAGGCGGCCGGGCTCTCCTATGACGAGATGATCGCCCGCATCGTCGATGACTCGCTTGGGCGCTTGCAAGCCAGCGCCTGACATGCTTCGCATCTAGCCATGCTTCGCATCCGCAAAGTGGCCGACGCCACGACGGCGGTGAACCGTGCCGCGATCGAGGCGGCGCAGAAGATCATGCGCGAGCAATTCTCGCTGATGCCCGAAGCGGACATCGCCAAGCTGCCCGACCAGCTCGCCAATCCGCTCAAGCACAAATTCGTGTCGCGCCTGTTCGTGGCGGAGAATGCCCGCGACCAGACGCTCGGCGTGGCGCTTCTGCTGCACGCGCCGGATATCGGCTTCTCCTATCTCGAGATCATCTCGACCGCGCCCGGCCGCATGGGCGGAGGGATCGGCGCGAGCCTCTATGAGCGGGTGAGGGAAGAGGCGCGCGCGCTCGGCACCCAGCTCTACTTCGAATGCCTGCCCGACGATCCTGAGCTCAGCCCCAACCCCGAGATCAGGGCCGAGAATGCCGCGCGGCTGAAATTCTACGAGCGTTATGGCGCGCGGCCGATCATCAACACGGCCTATGAGACGCCGGTGAGGGCGGGAACGTTCGATCCGCCTTATCTCGTGCTCGATCCGCTCGGCGCCAGCGATCTGCCGAGCCGCGACACGGCGCGCAAGGTCGTGCGCGCCATCCTCGAGCGCAAATATGACTGTCCGACCGACTATGTGCGGATGGTGCTCGAACTCGATCAAAGACGATCCGATCGCGCTGCGCGGGCCGCGTTACGTCAAGTCGCGGCGCTCGTTGAAGGGCGAGGTGCGCGCCGCGTCGGAGCCGCGCATCGCGCTGGTGCTCAACGACGAGCACACGCTGCATCATGTCCAGGACCGCGGCTATGTCGAGGCGCCGGTCCGCATCCGCTCGATCATGACCGAGCTCGACCCGTCGGGCCTGGTCGAAAAAATCCCGACCAAGCGCTACTCCGAGCGGCACATCCGGGCGGTGCATGACGGCAGGCTGGTCGACTACATCCGCAAAGCTTGCCTGATGGCCGGCCCGAAAAAGTCGATCTATCCTTACGTGTTCCCGCTGCGCAATCCGGCGCGGGCACCGAAGGACGAGACGGTGCTGGCCGGCTATTACTGCATCGATACCTTCACGCCGCTCAATCAGAACGCCTATCTCGCGGCCCGCTCGGCGGTCGACTGCGCGCTCACCGCGGCGGAGCGGGTGCTGGAAGGCGCGCCGCTGGCGTATGCCTTGGTGCGGCCGCCGGGGCATCACGCCGAGACCAGCAGCTTCGGCGGGTTCTGCTATTTCAACAATGCGGCGATCGCCGCCAATCTGCTGTCGCGCTACGGCAAGATCGCCATGCTCGACATCGACTATCATCACGGCAACGGCCAGCAGGAGATCTTCTACAAGCGCGCCGACGTGCTGACCGTGTCGATCCACGGCCATCCGAGCTTCGCCTATCCCTATTTCACCGGCTTCCGCGACGAGACCGGCATCGGCAACGGCGCCGGCTACAATCTCAACCTCCCGCTGCCCGAGCACATCACCCCGGAGCAGCACAAGAACGCGGTGGCCGAGGGCTTGCGGCGCGTCAGGCGGTTCGGCCCGGCCTTTCTCGTGGTGTCGCTCGGCTTCGACACCGCGCGCGGCGATCCGACCGGCACGTGGTCCAACCGCGGCAAGGATTTCGAGCAGCTCGGGCGGATGATCGGCGAGCAGGGCTACGCCACGCTGGTGGTGCAGGAAGGCGGCTATCGCGTGCGCACGCTCGGCACCAACGCGCGGAATTTCTTCGTCGGGTTGGTGGCGGGCCATTCAGCGGCCAGGCAAGTGGCGCCGGTGCTCAATCGCGGCGCGGGCCTGGCCAAGCCGGGCCACCGCAACGGGCTCGAATGGCGCAGCGCGGTGATGGCCGAGGATGTCGGGCGGGTGCGGTCGCTGGTGGCGAGCACCGGTTTCTTCAATGCCGCCGAGGCGGAGGTGGCGGCCGATCTGGTCTCAGAGCGGCTGACCAAGGGCATCCGCTCGGGCTATCACTTCGTGCTGGCCGAGCGGGGCTCGACGCTGGTCGCCTATGCCTGCTACGGCCCGATCTTCGGCACGCAAGGCTCGTTCGATCTCTATTGGATCGCGGTCGCGCCCGAAGAGCAGGGCAGGGGACTCGGCGCCCAGACCTATACCCGCGCCGAGGCGGCGATGCGCAAAGCCGGGCGCCAAGCATGTCTATGCCGACACCTCGTCGTCGGACCGCTATGCCGGCACGCGCGGCTTCTATCAGCGCATGGGGTTCGAGGAAGAGGCGCGGCTCGCCGATTTCTACGCGCCCGGCGACGGCAAGATCGTCTACGTCAAGGCGCTCGGCGCTGAGGCGTCAGAACCGCGTCGTCATCCCGGCGCAAGCCGGGATCCAGAGCCCAAGGCTCCGAGCTAGTTATTCTGGATTCCGGCTTGCGCCGGAATGACGGAGCCTATTGAGGGGTGGCCTCAAGTACCGAAAGGCCGGCACTCGTCGGCGTGACCTTCGCCAGGTCGAGGCCTGCTTGCGACAGCAGCGCCGCGAATTCGGCGAGGCTGCGGGCGCGGCCGCCGGTGATGGTCATCATATGGAGGTCGAGCATGATGGCGGCGGGATCGTCGGTGGCGCGCTCGGGCATGAGACGCTCGACGATGACGAGCCGCGCGCCTTCGGGCATGGCTTTGCGGCAGTTCCGCAAAATGGTGCGCGCCTGCTCGTCGTCCCATTGCCGGAGCACGCCGTTCAGCAGATAGAGATCGGCCTCGACGGGAATCTCGTCGAGCACATCGCCGGCCACGAACTCGACGCGCTTGACGGCCCGGAGCAGCGGCAAATAGGGCTGAGACATGTCCGCCCTGTACGCCCGGTCGAACGGCACGCCGTCGCGGCCGATAACGGGCCGGCAGGATGGCGACGGTGCCGACACCGGACAAGTCGATCGCCGCGATGATCGAGCCCAGTTGGCCGCCGGTCTCCTTGGCAAGATAAGAGTCGAACAGGGCGCCTTGGGCGGCATTGGCGTCGCGCCACTCCGAAACGCTCATGCCGAACACTTGGTCGAAGGCGGGCTTGCCGGTTTGCAGGGTGGAGACGAGTTCGGCCCAGGGCCCCCAATATTGCCCGACCACGATCTGGACCTTCTCGGCCAGACCGGACGGCGAGTCCGATGTCAGGCACCGGCCGCCGGGCGCCAGCGCGAATGTGCCGTCGGCATGCTCCTCGCAAACGCCGATAGTGCACAGCCCGCGCAAGAAGCGGTGCAGGTGAGGCGCAGAAAGTCCAACCGCGCCCGCCACCTGCTCGGCCGTTAGCGGCCCCGCCGCCAGCCTGTCGGGCAGGCCGAGCTTGACCGCGGTATAGGCCAGCGCGGACTCGTGGTAGGCCTCGATGGAGCGGCGTAGGCGCGTTTCGAAGCTTTCCTGTTCGGCGGTGGTCATGCCTTTGCCCCGGTAACGACTGGCTTTGCATAAGCCAATTTGAGGTCATTGCCGACTCGAAGACGCTGCTATAACCACCGGCCATGATGAACGACGCGCCACAATTTGCGGGCGACCCTGAGGGCGACGACGCGCAAGCGGCCGAGCCCGAGCACGACCGGGTGCTGATCGTCGATTTCGGGGCGCAATACACCCAGCTGATCGCCAGGCGGGTGCGCGAGGCGGGCGTCTATTCGGTGATCGTGCCGTTCGACCAGGCCGAAGCCGCGCTGCTACCCGATCCGCCCAAGGCCATCATCCTGTCGGGCGGCCCGGCCTCGGTGCACGAGACGGGCACACCGCAAGCCGCGGCAGCCTTGTTCAATGCCGGCGTGCCGGTGCTCGGCATCTGCTATGGCGAGCAGGCCATGGTGGCGGCGCTCGGCGGCGTGGTCGAGGGCGGGCATTCCAGAGAGTTCGGCCGGGCCGAGCTGCAGATCATCGACGATACGCCGTTGTTCGACGGCGTGTTTCAGGTCGGCGAGCGGGCAGGGGTATGGATGAGCCATGGCGACCGCGTCACGCGGCTGCCGCCCGGCTTCCGCGCCGTGGGCATCTCGACCGGCGCGCCGTTCGCGGCCATCGCCGACGATTCGCGGCGGCTGTACGGCGTGCAGTTTCACCCCGAAGTGGTGCACACGCCGAAAGGCGCGGCGCTGCTCGCCAATTTCGTGCACAGCCATTGCCGGCTGCGCCGGCGACTGGACCATGGCGCAGTTCCGCGCCAGCGAGGTCGACCGCATCCGCGCGAAAGTGGGCGAGGGGCGGGTGATCTGCGGACTGTCGGGCGGGGTCGATTCGGCCGTCGCGGCGCTCCTGATCCACGAGGCGATCGGCGACCAGCTCACCTGCATCTTCGTCGATCACGGCCTGCTGCGCCAAGGCGAGGCGAGGGAGGTCGAGGAGCTGTTCCGCGGCCATTACAACATTCCGCTGGTCGCGGTCGATGCGTCGGCGCGCTTCCTCGACGCGCTGCAAGGCGTCACCGACCCCGAAGTCAAGCGCAAGATGATCGGCAAATTGTTCGTCGACGTGTTCGAGGCGGAGGCCGACAAGGTCGGCGACGTCGAATTCCTGGCGCAAGGCACGCTCTATCCCGACGTGATCGAGAGCGTGTCGGCGACCGGCGGTCCGTCGGCCACCATCAAGTCGCATCATAATGTCGGCGGGCTGCCCGAGCGCATGCGGCTCAAATTGCTGGAGCCGTTGCGCGAATTGTTCAAGGACGAGGTCCGCGCGCTCGGGCGCGAGCTGGGCATGCCGTCAGCCTTCGTCAACCGCCACCCGTTCCCCGGCCCCGGGCTTGCCATCCGCATTCCGGGCGAGGTGACCGAGGAGAAGCTGGCGATCTTGCGCCAGGCCGACGCCATCTATCTCGACGAGATCCGAAAGGCCGGGCTGTACGACAAGATCTGGCAGGCCTTCGCCGTGCTGCTTCCCGTGCGCACCGTCGGCGTGATGGGCGATGCGCGCACCTACGACTTTGTCTGCGCGCTGCGCGCGGTGACCTCGACCGACGGCATGACCGCCGACTATTACGATTTCTCCCACGATTTTCTGGGCGCGGCGGCGCGGCGCATCATCAACGAGGTGCGCGGCATCAACCGCGTGGTGTACGACATCACCTCCAAGCCGCCCGGCACCATCGAGTGGGAGTAGTCAAGCGCGGTCCCTTCTGGTAAAGCCCGAACAGATGCCTGCGACGCAGCGCTCAGCAGCCAAGCCTGACAACCAAGCGGAGATGCCTTGATGAGCTTCAACAAGACGCAACCTTATGCCATGCGGCGACCGGGTAAGCGCGTATTGATCGGCGAGACCCGCGAGGAGGAGGCCGCCCGGCTGGAAAAAGAGATCGCCGCCCATCCGGTGACGAAGTGCGAGCCCGGCGAGCGTCAGCCGTCCTCGTCCCGGCCGGGCTGGAGCAACAAGCCGTTCATTCCGCAAAAGGATCTGACGGTCGCCGAGGGCATCGCCAAGAAGATGATGCGCAAACCCTGATGTAGCGGGCCGCCTTCGACCGCGCGGCCTTCGACTTATCCTCGCGTTCCAAATATCCCCACCGGTTAGGCGGGAATGATGTCCGGGCTGCCGGCGGTTGTTGTTGACGGACCGGCCACCGGTAAGGTTTGCTGCCACGGGCAATAACGGGGGGACTCACATGAACTTCGATTGGAAGCAATTCTATCTTTCCGCCCAGGGGCGCGTGAACCGCCAGCAATTCTGGCTGCGCTTGGTGCTTCCTTGCTTTGTCATCAGCATCATCTTGCTGTTCGTCGACATGGCGCTTGGAACCTACGACGTGGAGAACGGCGTCGGTGTCTTGAGCGGCCTTTTCTCGCTGTTGGTCATCATCCCGGCCATTCTCGTTTATATCAAGCGCTGGCACGACCGGGACAAGTCCGGATGGTGGATGCTGATCCTGCTGATCCCAATCGTCGGCGCCATCTGGTTCCTGGTCGAGCTCGGGTTCCTGCCCGGCACCCCGGGGCCGAACCGGTTCGGACCGCCGCCGTCGGATTGAGGCGGTACAATAGTTAAAGGCTGAGCCGCGGCCGTGACGCCGCTGCTCACAAGCTGCTGATCGGCACCACGCGGTGGCCGAGCTAGGCAAAGTCTCGCGTTCCGGCCCGTTTTTTGCACTGCAAAACTCCCTATATTTCTGCCATAAGGACCGAAGGGCCTAGGCCCGGATGATCGCAGCCGGTTGAGGAGCCGAACCGAAGTGTCGCAGGATTTCACCGTGAAGCGGGTGACCGCGCCGGACATTCGCAGCCGCAAGGGCGGCGCGCCGATCGTCGCGCTCACCGCCTACCATGCCCATACCGCGCGCATCATCGACCCTCATGTCGACATGCTGCTGGTCGGCGACTCCCTCGGCATGGTGATGCACGGCTACGAGACCACCGTGCCGGTGCCGCTCGAGCTGATGATCATGCATGCGCAGGCGGTGGTGCGCGGTTCGACCCGCGCGCTCGTCGTGGTCGATATGCCGTTCGGCTCTTATGAAGAAAGCCCGGCGGTGGCCTTCCGCAACGCGGCGCGGGTGCTCAAGGAGACCGGCTGCGGCGCGATCAAGCTCGAAGGCGGCGTGCATATGGCCGCGACCATCCGCTATCTCTCAGAGCGCGGCATCCCGGTGATGAGCCATATCGGCATGACGCCCCAGGCCATCAACACGATCGGCAGCTTCTCGCCGCGCGGCCGGGTCCGCTCGGAATGGGCGGCATTCGAGGCCGACGCCAAGGCGGTCGCCGAGGCCGGCGCGTTCGCCGTGGTGATCGAGGCGCTCGCCGAGTTGCTGGCCGCGCGCATCACCAAGCAAATCGACATTCCGACCATCGGTATCGGCGCGTCGTCGGAATGCGACGGGCAGATCCTGGTGCTCGAGGACATGCTCGGTCTCTCGCCGCGCGTGCCGAAATTCGTCAAGGAATATGCCCAGCTCGGCGCGGGCATCGAGGCGGCCGTCAAGGCCTTTGCCACCGAAGTTCGGACCCGCGCCTTCCCGGCTCCCGACAACACCTATCCGATGTTCGAGGACGACGCCGAGGCCACGAAAAAGACCAAAATGACAGGCAGTTAGGTCACAATCGGTCGTTCGTTAACCGCCTTCGCGGACGGGACCCCAGGGCTCTTTACCTTGCGCCCTCCAGGCGCCTTCACTATACGGCGGACAGAGAGGAACAGCATAAGGCTCCGCAAGGACCGGCCGCTTTTCTCGTCATAACCGCAAAGTCAAAAGAGTTTGCTGCCGATGACCGACCGCGATTCCTTTCTGCGTGAAGTGGACGAGGCCGTCCGCCAAGACCGATACCACCAGCTGTGGGACAAATACGGTGTCTATGCTCTGGGCCTCGCCGTGCTCGTGGTGGCGGGCGTCGCGGGCTACAAAGGCTGGAACTATTGGCAAGAGAAGCAGGCGCAGGAGGCCGGTGCCAAGTTCACCCACGCCTTGAGCATGGAAGGCGGCGCCGACGCCGCCAAGGCCCGCGAGATGCTGACCGCCTTGGCGGATAGCGGACCGGAAGGTTACCGCGTGCTGGCCCGCTTTCAGCTCGCCGCGGCCGCGGCCAAGGCCGGCGAAACCGACAAGGCCGTCGCCGATTACGATGCGCTCGCGACCGATTCTCGCGTCGATCCGATTCTGCAAGGCCATGCCACGCTGCAAGCCGCGGCGCTCAGATTGGACAAGGCCGACTACGCGGAAATGGAACGGCGGCTCAAAGGTCTGGTCGATTCCGGCAGCGCCTGGCGATTTTCAGCGCGCGAGCTGCTCGGACTGTCGGCTTACCGATTGAACAACATGCGCGAGGCCGAAAGGCAATTCAGCGAACTGGTCGGCGACCAGGGAACCCCGCCCAATTTGCGGGAGCGCGCCGACATAATGCTTGCGCTGATCGTGGGAGCGCCGCAGGCCTTGAGCACGACGGCACAATAGCTTGCGTGAATCCGAGGGTGGCTCGACGTTGCGCCGGGGTCCAACACGGAAAATTGGCTTTTGCCTCCTTGGCGCCGGGGTGTCGGCAGTCCTGGCCGTGAGCCTTGCCGGCTGCGGCGGCAGCACGATGGACACCCTGTCCAAGAAGCTCGCCAACCCATTCTCCAAGAAGGAAGTGCCGCTGCCGGGCGAGCGCATCGCGGTGATCACCGATGCGACCTTGGTCGATGTCGATCCGGCCGAGGCGGCCAGGCCGATTCAGCTTCCGCCGCCTCAGGCCAATGCATCCTGGTCGGAGCCGGGCGGCGCGCCCGGCAACAATCTCGGCCATCTGGTGCTGAACGACCAGCTGCGGAAAGTATGGGCGGCCGACGCCGGAACGGGATCGTCATCCAGCGGGCGCTTGAGCGCGGTGCCGCTGGTCGCCGACGGCAAGGTGTTCACGCTCGATGCCGCGGGGACCGTGTCGGCCTTCTCTTCGGCCAGCGGCGGGAAAGTGTGGAGCGTGAGCGTGACTCCCGAAAACGAGAAGAGCAAGGAGGGCTTCGGCGGAGGGCTCGCGCTCGACGGTGGTCATCTCTATGCGGCGACCGGCTATGGCACCGTCGTGAGCATCGATGCCGGTAACGGCGCGATCCTGTGGTCCAAGCGCATCGGCGAGCCCATTCGCAGCGCACCGACCGCCGCGGGCGGCAAAATCTATTTCGTGTCGGCGGCCAACAAGCTCTATGCGCTCAGCACCGCCGATGGTCAGGAAGTGTGGACCGCACGAGGCTTGCCCCAGCCGGCGACCCTGCTCAGCAATGTGAGCCCGGCGGTTAACGGCAATATCGTCGTCGCGACTTTTCCGGCCGGCGATGTCGGAGCATTTGACGTCAACAGCGGCAAGTCGACTTGGCAGGATTCCCTGGCGCGTTCGAGCGAAACCTCGGCGTCGGGTATTCTCGGCGATCCGGCCCGGCCGGTGATCGATCGCGGCGTGGTGTTCGTGGCCAGCCACGGCGGCAAGATGATTGCCGTCTCGGAATCGTCGGGTGAGCGGCTATGGACGAAGAATCTCGGCAGCACGCAGATGCCGTGGATTGCCGGCGATACCGTTTACGTCGCGGACCTCGGCGGCAAGCTTGCCGCACTCTCCCGCGCCGACGGCAAGGTGCGGTGGGTGACGGAACTCCCGGCGAGCACGCGATGGAGCGGCCCGGTGCTGGCCGGCGGCAAGCTGTGGCTGGTCTCGGGCAATGGGCTGGTGGCGGGCGTCGATGCCCGGACGGGCCAGCTGACCAGCCAGGTCGACCTCGACACCCCGGTATTCGTCACGCCCGTTGTGGCCGGCGGCCGGATGTATATCCTGGCCGACAACGCTTCGCTGATCGCTCTCAACTAGCCTCCGTGGGGGTCGCCGACCCCGTCACGTTCCGCTCTCAAGGGACCAATGTCCTTCACCGTCGCCATTGTCGGACGGCCGAATGTCGGCAAGTCCACCCTGTTCAACCGGTTGGCAGGCAAGCGGCTGGCGCTGGTCGACGACCAGCCGGGCTTGACGCGCGACCGGCGCGAGGCCGAAGCCACGCTTGGATCCTGCGCGGTTACCGTGGTCGATACCGCGGGGCTCGAGTTCGGCGACAAGGGTCTTACGCCGCGCATGCGGCGGCAAACCGAAGCCGCCATCGCTCAAGCCGACCTCGTGGTGTTCCTGATCGATGCGCGCGACGGCGTGGTGGCCGCCGACGAGATGTTCGCAGAGCTGGTGCGCGGGTCCGGCAAGCCCCTCATTCTCGCGGCCAATAAATGCGAAGGACGGGCCGCCGAGCCCGGTCTGTACGAGGCCTATTCGCTCGGTCTCGGCGAGCCGCTGCCGATCTCGGCCGAGCACGATATCGGCATCGGCGAACTGAGCGAGGCCATTCAGCAGGTTTGCCAGGCTGCCGGCGGCGCCGCGCAGGACCAGGACGACGATGCCGAGGAGACTGCACCGCACCCCTTGCGTATCGCCATCGTCGGCCGGCCGAATGTCGGCAAGTCGACGCTGATCAATGCCCTGCTGGGCGAAGACCGCATGATCACCGGCCCCGAAGCCGGCATCACGCGCGATGCGATTGCCTCGCCTCTCGAATGGGACGGCCGTTCCCTGCTGCTGTTCGATACCGCCGGGCTCAGGCGCAAGATGAAGGTCGAGGGACGCGCCGAGGAGCTTTCGGTCGGCGACGCACTGAAAGCGATCCGCTTCGCTGAAACCGTCGTGCTGCTGCTCGACGCCGAGCAACCGTTCGAGAAACAGGACCTCCAAATCGCCGACCTGATCGCCCAGGAAGGACGCGCTCTCGTCATCGCCGTCAACAAATGGGACCTGGTGCGCGACCGCGCCAAGCGTCTTGCTACGTTGCGCGAGACCTGCCAGCGGCTGTTGCCTCAAATCAAAGGCGTGGCCTTGGTGCCCCTCGCGGCGCTGACCGGCAAGGGGCTCGACACGCTCATGGAGGCGATCCTCGCCGCCGATGCGCTGTGGAACCGAAGGGTGCCGACGCATGCGCTCAATCGATGGCTGCAAGCGGCCGTCGAGGCGCATCCGCCTCCGGCCCACTCCGGCCGGCGCATCAAGCTCAGATATATGACTCAGGCCAATGCCCGGCCGCCGACTTTCGTAGTGTTCTGCTCGCAGCCGAAGGGGTTGCCGGAGTCCTATTCGCGCTATCTGGTGAACGCGTTGCGCGAGAGCTTCGACATGCCGGGGGTGCCGATCAGGCTCAATTTGCGCAAAGGCGACAACCCGTTTGCCTCGGGGCGCGGACGATGAGCGAGGCAAGCGTCACGGAAATCTATTTCTACCATCTGGAGCAGCGGACGCTCGACGATGTGCTGCCGACCTTGCTCGAACTGTCGCTCAAGCGCGGCTGGCGCGCGGCGGTTCAGGCGGCGAGCGAAGAGCGCGTCGCGGCGCTCGACACGTTGCTGTGGGCCTATCGCGATGAGAGCTTCCTGCCTCACGGCACTGCCCGCGATGGTCGCGCGTCGTCCCATCCCATTTATCTCACCGCCGGCGACGACAATCCCAACGGCGCGCAGATTCGCTTTCTGGTCGATGGCGCCACGCTTATCGACGCCTCGCCTTACGCCCGCGTGGCCTATGTGTTCGACGGCCGCGATCACGACGCGGTCGCGCGGGCCCGGCAAGCGTGGCAGGCAGCCAAAGGGCAGGGCCTGGCCGTCAGCTATTGGCAGGAGGGGGGCGACGGGCGCTGGGAGCAAAAGGCTTGAGATTAAGCAGTTTTGGCCGCGCAATTCGCCTTGTGACTGTCATGTGTGACCGCTATAAGCCCCAGCTTCCAACGCATTAGAGGGACTTTTGGCCATGGCCAGCGAACGCACGCTTTCGATCATCAAGCCCGACGCCACGGAGCGCAACATCACCGGGCTGATCATCGCGCGGCTGGAAGCGGCCGGCCTCCGCGTGATCGCCCAGAAGCGTGTGTGGTGGAAGAAGAAGGACGCCAAGAAGTTCTACGAGATCCACAAGGACCAGCCGTTCTACAAGGACCTGATCACCTTCATGACCTCGGGCCCGATCGTGTTGCAGGTGTTGGAGGGCGAGGACGCCATCGCCAAGAACCGAGAGGCGATGGGCACGACCAATCCCGTCGATGCGGCGCCAGGCTCGATCCGCAAGGATTTTGCCGTCAACATGCAGCGGAATTCGGTGCATGGCTCCGACAGCACCGAGACCGCCAAGCGCGAGATCGCGCAGTGCTTCAAGAAGGCCGAGATCGTCGGGTAAGGCTGCGTTCGTCCGGTTACGGATTGACGGGGCGGCGTTTTCCGGCGCATTTGCTGGCGGTCTATTGCCACGGCGAAGCGGCTGGCGGGTCGAGATGCCCATAGCCACCATGTGCAGATTGCCTGTCGTGCGGGCTACGGCCCTCAAGGTGGCAGCGCTTGGACTTTGGCTCCTCCTCGTATCCGGCTTGGCGCCGGCCACAGCCGAAATCGCCCAGGCAGAGCCGACAGCTTCCGAGCTGCGCGCCGCCAAGGCACTCGACACCGTACGCGGCGACCCGCTCGCTTTGTATGTATTCCTCAAGGCCATGCCGAAAGGTGCCGAGCTGCATAATCATCTGCACAGCGCCGTGTTTGCCGAGACGCTGATCGGCGACGCGGTCGAAGACAAACTCTGTGTCGACCAAGCGGCCCATGCTTTCGCCAAGCCGCAGGCGATCGGCGATGAAGGACCGGTCTGCGGGGAGGGCGCTGTCCCTGCCGCGGACGCCTATAAGGATCTTCGCCTCTATAACGGATTGATCGACGCCTTCTCCATGCGCGGCTTCGTACCGGCTGAAGGCGTGACGGGGCATGACCATTTCTTCGGCGCGTTCACCAAATTCGGCGGCACGGATCCAAGCCATACCGGCGAGTGGCTCGACGAAGTTGCGGGCCGCGCCGCTAGCCAGAACACGCAATATCTCGAACTCATGGCCACGCCGACTTGGAATCGGCTGAACACCATCACCAAGGATATGAGCTATAGCGGCGATCTGGCTGCGCTCCGCGCAGAGCTGCTCGCCAACGGGCTGGCGGACGACGTTCCGGGCGCGCGCGCGTTCTGGGACAAGGCCGAGGCCACACGCCGCGCACGCGGCCGCTGCGGCGAGCAGGATGAATCGTCGGGCTGCAAGGTCGAACTCCGCTACATCTATGAGGTGTTCCGCAGCACGCCCAAGGAGCTGGTGTTCGCTCAAACACTGTTCGGATTCGAGCTCGCCTCGGCCGATCCGCGGGTGGTGGCCATCAATCTGGTCGGGGAAGAGGACGAGCACACCGCCATGACCGACTATGCCGAGCACATGCGCATGGTCGGATTTCTGCGCGAGCTCTACCCCAAGGTCCGCGTCAGCCTTCATGCCGGCGAGCTCGCGCCGGGGCTCGTGCCGCCGGAAAGCCTGTGCTGCCATATCCGGCTGGCGGTGGAGCAGGCCAGGACCGACCGCATCGGCCATGGCGTGGATGTCATGTATGAAGACCGGCCGCACGAGCTGTTGAAGAACATGGCGGACAAGGGCGTGCTGGTGGAAATCAACCTCACCAGCAACGATCTCATTCTCGGCGTCAGCGGCAAACATCATCCGTTCGAGACCTATCGCAGCTTACGGCGTGCCGGTGGCGCTGTCGACCGACGATCCGGGCATCGAGCGCATCGACCTCACCCATGAATATGTCCGCGCGGTGGAGACCTATGGCCTGAGCTACACCGACCTCAAGGAGTTGGTGCGCAACAGTATGGAATACAGCTTCCTGCCGGGGCCGAGCCTGTGGGACGACCAAGGCGGCTATGCGCGCTTCGTCCCCCCGTGCCTGAATGAGGCGCCAGGGACGACCGAACCGTCGCCGCGTTGCGCGTCGTTCCTCGCCGCCAGCGACAAAGCGACCCAGCAATGGGAGCTGGAGCGGCGCTTCCGGGACTTCGAGTCGAGCTTGTGAGTTGGGGCTCGGCGGCTAGCGCCGCACCAGCCACGCCACGGATCCCGCGACCAGGGCGACGAGCAGCAGGCAAAGCAAAATGATGACCCCGATCGCGCCGAGGATCGCCTTGAGCGTGCCCCAGAAGCCGAACGTGGCGACCAGCGCCACGAGCAGTATCAGAACGATGATTGGCATGAAGCTCCCCTCGCTCGTGCGGCGCCGCGATCAGCTCAGCGCGCGAATGCGGAACGGCAGTCCGCCTTTGGGGCAGAGCGTCACGGTGGCGTGGATCTTGGCGGGCACCGGGCCCGCATATTCCGGCGTGAAGCGACGCAATAGTTGCACCAGAGCGAGCGTGTTCTCGATCTGCGACAGCGCGCCGCCGATGCAGGCGCGCTTGCCCGCGGCGAACGGCAGATAACTGTATTTCACCCGCTTCTTGGCGCGCTCGGGCGCGAACCGCTCGGGATCGAACTTCTCCGGCTCGTCCCAATATTTCGGGCTGTGGTGGGCGATATAGGTGAGGATCACCACCTTGTCGCCGGCCTTGATCTTATGGCCCTCGATCTCGTCATCCCCGGCGGCGATCCTGATCAGCGCCCAGATCGGCGGGAACAGCCGCATGGTCTCCTGGATCACCATGCGGGTGTAGGAGAGCTGCTGCACCTCCTGCCATTGCGGATCGCGCTCGCCGCACACGGCGCGCGCCTCGGCCCTGATGCGCTCGAGCGCCTCGGGGTGCTGCGACAGCAGGTAGAGCGACCAGGCCAGGGTCAGCGCCGTGGTTTCGGTGCCGGCCCACAAATATTGCTTCATCTCGTCGACCACCTGCTGGCGATCGAATTCGGGGAAGTTGGGATCGGCTTCGGCCTCCTCCAGCATTCTGAGCAGCGTCTTCTCGCGATGCTCGAGCACGCCGGCGCCGATCACGGTATCGGGGATCGAGCCCCAGATCTCCATGGCCTTGGCGGCGTCGTCCTGGGTGATCTCCTCAAGCTGGCCGCGCACATTCTTGAGGCGCAGCGACTTGTGGTTCATCACGTCGGTATAGGTCTTGACCTGGCCGAACACGAAATGCGGGTTGAACGGCATATCGCGGTCGAACAGGGCCTTGCACACCATCTCGGCGGCGAGCGTCCAGGTCTCCTCCACCATCTCGATGGTCTCGCCGGTCGAAGCGAACTTCGCCCAGCGCGCCATCTTCGAGTTGATCGCCGACATCAGATAGGGGAAGTAATCCTCGAACATATGAGGATGGAAGGCGGGCTGCTGGGGCGCGCGGATCTTCTGCCACAGCGCGCCGTCGACGGTGATCATGCTCTTGCCGAAGATGGGGCGCAGCCCATCGAAATATTTGACGTAGTTGTCGGCGTTCGACACCAGCACGCGCTCGGCATGGGCCGGCTCGGACAACAGCATGATGCGCTGGTTCTTCAGGTTGATGGGGATGACGCCCCCATATTTGTCGCTGAGGGCCATGAGAACCTGCATAGGGTTCTCCTGGTTCAGGAGCGGCGTCAGCTTGAACCAGATGCTCTGCTCTTCGCCGAGCCCATGCGATGGAGAATAGGCGACCGTCATATCCGCCATTTACGCCTTGCCCCTAGTTCCCCTGTTCCGGTTCCGGGGCCGCCAGCCTAACCCCCGCGACCGGGCCGCCACCCCTGAGGAATGCGGCCGTTCGCTTGGTCGGCAGACGTGAATTGCCTCGAATTAGGCCAGTCTCTAGCACCCGGCCGTCGGCATTGTCCATCATGGCACGCCGCACAGTTTGCGGTGCGACATGGCGTCCCGTCCAGGGGCTGATCTTACGGCCGTTAACAATTTCAATCAAAGCGGTTCCTCGAGGGGGGGCGAAAAATAAGGGGGCTGATCGTTGATCTGTGTCATTCCGACCACAAGTTCGCCTTCCACCCGGACCGCGCCGGAGGCGACCAGGCCGAGCGCGTGGGGATAAAGCCGGTGCTCGGCGATCAACACGCGTGCGGCAAGACTGTCCGCGGTGTCGCCCGACAATACCGGCACGGCGGCCTGGGCCACGATCGGGCCTGAATCCATCTCTGGCCGCACGAAATGCACCGTGGTGCCGGTGATCTTGACGCCTTCGGCCAGAACGCGGGCGTGGGCGTGCAAGCCTTTGAAGGCGGGCAGGAGCGAGGGGTGAATATTGAGGTGCCGGTCACGCCAGCGTGCGACGAAGCCGTCCGAATGGAGGCGCATGAATCCGGCATTGCAGAGAAGCTCTATGCCGGCCTCGTTCAACGCCGCATCGAGCGCATCGTCGAAGGCTTCGCGCGAGGCGAAGTCCCTGTGGTCGATCACCAGCGCGGGAATGAGGCTCGCCTCGGCGCGCAGCAAACCTTGCGCGCTCGGCACGTTGGACACGACGAGGACGATCTTGGCGGGATAGTCGGGCGCTTTGCAGGCCTCGATCAGGGCCTGGAGGTTTGAGCCTCGGCCGGAGATGAGGACGCCGACACGCTTCTTCGTCACGTCGCGCTCCGAGCAAGCTTGCCGGTATAGCGTACCGGCTCGCCGCGGCCGCGTTGGCCAACGGCGCCGATGACTTTCGCCTCAGCGCCGAGATGCTCGAGCACAGGCTCGAGGTCGCGCGGGCCGGCGATGAGGATCATGCCGATGCCGCAATTGAAGGTCCGCAACATGTCCTGCTGGTCGAGCCGCGCTTCCTGCTTGAGCCAAGCGAACACCGGCGGGAGGGCGAATGCGCCAAGGTCGATCTCGGCGGCGAGGCCGGGGGGCAGCACGCGCGGGATGTTGTCGGTGAGGCCGCCGCCGGTGATATGGGCGAGCGCCTTGACAGCACCGGTTCGGCGAATCGTTTCAAGGATCTGCCGGACATAGATGCGAGTGGGAGTGAGCAAGGCCTGGCCGAGAGAGAGGCTCGGCGCGAATGGTGCGGGGTCGTTCAAGCTCAGGCCCGATTGTTCCACCACGCGGCGCACCAGAGAAAAGCCATTGGCGTGGATTCCGGTGGAGGGCAGCGCGAGGATGATGTCGCCGTCAGCGATGTCGGTGCGCGGCAGCAACGATCCGCGCTCGACCGCGCCGACGGCAAAACCGGCGAGATCGTAATCGCCGGGCGCGTAAAGCCCCGGCATCTCGGCGGTCTCGCCGCCGATCAGGGCGCAGCCCGCGTCCTGGCAACCTCTGGCGATGCCGGCGATGACCGTTTCGGCGACGCCGAGGTCAAGCTTGCCGGTGGCGAAATAGTCGAGAAAGAACAGAGGCTCGGCGCCTTGCACGACGATATCGTTGACGTTCATGGCGACGAGATCGATGCCGATGCCGTCATGGATGCCGGTGTCGATGGCGAGCTTGAGCTTGGTGCCGACGCCGTCGGTGGCGGCGACCAGCACGGGGTCCTGAAAGCCGCAGGCTTTGAGATCGAACAGCCCGCCGAAGCCGCCGAGGCGGCCGAGCACGCCCGCGCGTTTGGTCTTGGCCGCGAGCGGACCGATGGCCTCAACCAGGGCGTTGCCGGCATCGATATCGACGCCGGCATCGCGATAGGTCAGTTTGGACTTGTCCGTGGGAGTTGCGGGCACCGAGCCACTCGGGGTGCAGGTTCAGGCGATTTGGCATAACAATCGTGCCGGGAGAGGCCCGTCAAGGCGGAAAGGCCGCGCGTCCGCCACATTCCCAAGGTTTACCGAAGGTGAAGGTCAGCGGCCGGGTCGGCCGTCACGTTAGAGTTGGACATGGGGTGGTATCCGAAGCGTTGGGCGCGGGAGGCGGGGGTCCTGCCCTCGCTGTTAGCCCTGGTCCTGTGCGCCGGCAGCCCGGCCCAGGGCGCCGACGGTCTCTATGACGTGGCCAAGCTGTCCGTCGACATCACCGCTCAGGACGCCGTCGCCGCGCGGACGCAAGGGATGGCCGAGGCCGGGAGGCGGGCGGTCAAGACCGTCATCCAGAGGCTGACGCCGCTGAGCGCCCAGGCGCAGATCGCCGAGCTCACCGATGAAGACGTCCAGGGCATGGTCAACGGAGTGTCGATCCGCAAGGAGCAGAACTCGACCACCCGCTACATCGCCACGCTCGATGTCAGCGTCAACGAACAGGCGATCAAGCGGCTCCTGCAAGAGCAGGGCATTCCTTACAGCGAACAGCGCGCGCCGTCGATCTCGCTGCTGCCGTTGGTGATCGCGGGCGACAGCGTGACGAGCGAAGGTGGCGAAGGTTGGCGGCAGGCCTGGGAGGATCTCGATTTGTCCCACAGCACGACGCCTGCCACCGTCCTCCGCCCGCGCCAGGAACTCGATATTGCGACCGTCAGAGCCGTGCTCGCCGGCGACGCCCAAGCGCTTGCCGCGATGCAAGGGGATTACGGCTACGGGCCGCTGGTGATCGCCGTCGGCGAGGCAACGAAAGGCGAGTTCGTGACGCGGCTGGCCGGCGCCGACAGCGTGGGGGTGATCAATTTCGGGCGGAGCGACCAGATTGTCGGCGATGCCAAGTCTGCCGCGCGCGAGGCTGCCGCCACCGCTTTTGCCATCATCGAGAATAGGTGGAAGGTGAGCCAATCCGGTGAGGTGCCGGCGACCGAGGTGAACTATGCGCCGGGAACCGAACCGGCGCCGGGAGCGGCCGGGGAGGGTGCCCCGCCGGCCGAAGTCCCGCGCAATGTGGTGGCCCAGGTCGAGTTTTCGGGCCTCAAGGATTGGCAAGACATCCGTGGCAGGCTGATGAACGTAGCCGGAATCCAGGCGCTGGAGGTCAATTCGCTGTCGGCGCGGGTCGCCTCGATCACCTTCGATTATGCCGGCTCGCTCGGCCGGTTACAGCAGGAGCTCGACCACAACGGCTTCGTGTTCGGTGAGAGCGAGGGGACCTTTGTGCTCCGCTCGCGCTAGGGTTGACGCCTTGGGCGCGGGTCACGCCCGCTGCTCGAATCTGCTAAACTCCGGGCTTGGAGGCCTGCCGCCGCAAGACGCGAGCGGCCTCCGGGAGGAGCGCCGGTGAATATTCCCAATACCCTTACGCTCGGGCGCATCGTGCTCGTTCCGCTCATCGTGTGGCTGATCATCACCCACCAGATGCAGGCGGCCTTCCTGCTGTTTCTGCTGGCGGGACTGTCCGACGCCGCCGACGGCTTCCTCGCCAAGCGCTTTGGCTGGAACAGCGAACTCGGCGCCTATCTCGATCCGATCGCCGACAAGGCGCTGCTGGTCAGCATCTATGTCACTTTGGGCTTTGCCGGCCATCTGCCGGTCTGGCTGGTGATCGCCGTGGTGAGCCGGGACATCCTCATCGTCGGCGCCGTGGTGCTGTCATGGATGCTGTCGCGGCCCCTCAGCATGCAGCCGCTGCTGATCAGCAAGGCGAACACGTTCTCGCAGATCGTGCTGGCCGGCCTCGTGCTCGCCGAGCTCGGGCTTGGGCTTGGTCTGCATGAGGTCATCACCCTCCTGATCTGGGTGACCGGCACGCTCACGATCGTGTCGGCCGCAGTCTATTTCTGGCAGTGGCTTGGGCATATGGCGAGCTACGAGCCCGCGCCTGCGCCGCTTCCTCCCCGCCAGAGGAAGGCGGCCAGCCTCGACCGGCCGCAAAGCTCGCGGGCCAGGGCTTCGTGACACTCGCGCAACTCACGCTCGATTTGCCTCATCGCGCCGCGCTTGGCGCGGAAGATTTCCTGGTCAGCGGGTGCAATCTCGCGGCCGTCAGGCTGATCGACTCCTGGCCGCAATGGCAGGACCACGTCCAGCTCCTGACCGGGCCTCCGGCCAGCGGCAAGACCCATCTCGCCAGAGTGTGGCAGGCGCTGTCGGGAGCTGAAGCCCTCGACCCCGAACATCTCGGCATCCACTCGCTTGACGCCATGAGCGCCGGCACGCCGCTGGTGGTGGAGGACGTGGACCGCCGTGCTTACGACGAGAAGGCACTGTTCCACCTGTTGAACCTCGCGCGGGAGAACCGCCTGTTCGTCCTGCTCACCGCGCAGAACGCGCCGAACCGGTGGGGGATCAAGCTGCCCGATCTGCTGTCGCGGCTGAATGCGGTCCCGGCCGTGGCGATCGGAGCGCCCGACGAGGCGCTGCTGCAGACGGTCATGCTTAAGCATTTTGCCGACCGGCAGCTCGATATCGATCCTAAAGTGCTTACATATCTTGCGCTCCATGTGGACCGCTCGCTGGCGGCCGCGGCCGCCGCCGTGGCGGCGGTGGACCGCGTGGCGCTCGCCACGGGGCGCAAGATCAACCGCCAATTGGTCATCGAGGCGCTGGCGGCTAACGCCGCGACCGATTAGAGACGGGGATCCCTTGGCGGCGGCCGTAACGCAAGTGATACAATTCTTGGGGTAGACTTTTATATGAGGCGCATCCCCCACCCGGGGGCGGTAGAAAAACACTGAGTTCACAAGAGGTTACCGATGAGTTTACCAGAGACGGTGGTGCGGCCTGACCCGAGCCCAGGCATCGCCGCCTTCGGGCCCAGCCGCTTTTTCAACCGCGAGCTGTCGTGGCTCCAGTTCAACCGCCGAGTGCTCGAAGAAGCCGAGAACGAGCGTCATCCGCTGCTCGAGCGCCTGCGCTTCCTGTCGATCTCCGCCTCCAACCTCGACGAATTCTACATGGTGCGCGTGGCGGGCCTGCGGGGCCAGGTGGTCGCCGGCATCGAAACGCCGAGCGTCGATGGGCTGACGCCCGCCGAACAGCTCGACCGGATCAATCGCTCGGTCGCCGAGCTTACCGCGGACCAACAGGAAAATTGGGTCACGCTCGAAGCGCTGCTGGCCGAGGCCGGCGTCCATGTGTTGAGCTCCGATCAGCTTTCGGAGGCTGAACGCGTCTGGCTCGAGGACCACTTCCTCAATCATATCTTCCCGGTGCTGACGCCGATCGCGGTCGATCCCGCCCATCCGTTTCCGTTCATCCCCAATTTCGGCTTCACCCTCGGGCTCGAGCTGGTGCGTGAAGGCTCCCTTCTCACCATGCACGCCCTCATGCCGATCCCGCCGCAGCTCGCCCGCTTCATTCGCTTGCCGAGCAAGGGTGAAGCCAAGGAATCGATCCGCTTCATCAGGCTCGAAACGGTGGTCGGCATCTTCGTCTCCCGCCTGTTTCCCGGCTATCGGGTCAGGAGCCAGGGCGCGTTCCGGGTGCTGCGTGACAGCGACATCGAGGTCCAGGAAGAGGCCGAGGATCTGGTGCGGCTGTTCGAATCGGCGCTCAAGCGGCGGCGGCGCGGCTCGGTCATCAGGCTCGAGATGGAGTCCACCATGCCGTCGCGGCTCCAGCGCTTCGTCATGCAGGAGCTCAAGGTCTCCGAGGCGGAGAGTTTCGTGCAGAAGGGCCTGATCGGCCTCACCGATATCAATCAGCTGATCGTCGCCGACCGGCCCGACCTGAAATTTCAGCCTTATGTGAGCCGGTTTCCGGAGCGCATTCGCGAGCACCAGGGCGATTGCTTCGCCGCCATCCGCAAGAAGGACATCATCGTCCACCACCCCTATGAATCGTTCGACGTCGTGCTGCAATTCCTGAAGCAGGCGACGGCGGACCCCGACGTGGTGGCGATCAAGTGGACGCTCTACCGCACGTCGAAAACCTCGCCGATCATCGAGGCGCTGAAGGAAGCCGCCGAAGCCGGCAAGTCGGTGACCGCGGTGGTCGAGCTCAAGGCCCGCTTCGACGAAGAGGCCAACATCAAATGGGCGCGCGATCTGGAAAGCGCCGGCGTCCAGGTGGTGTACGGCTTCCTCGAGCTCAAGACCCACGCCAAGCTCAGCCTGATCGTCAGGCGCGAGCGCGGCGAGCTCATCACCTATTGCCATGTCGGCACCGGCAACTACCACTCGGTCACCGCCAAGATCTATACCGACCTGTCGTTCTTCACCGCCGATCGCACCGTCGGCAACGATTTGTCGCGCATCTTCAACTATGTCACGGGCTATGCCGAGCCGGCCGAGCTTGAGGCCATGGCGGTGTCGCCGCATGGCATCAGGGCGCGCATTCTCGACCACATCCGCGAGGAGATGTACCACGCCAAGGCCGGGCGGCCGGCCGCCATCTGGATGAAGATGAACTCGCTGGTCGATGCCGAGATCATCGATGCGCTCTACGAGGCGAGCCAGGCCGGGGTGGAGATCGACCTGGTGGTCCGCGGCATCTGCTGCCTGAGGCCGGGCGTCCCCGATCTGTCGGAGAATATCCACGTCAAAAGCATCGTCGGCCGGTTCCTCGAGCATTCGCGCATCTACTGCTTCGGGGCCGGTCATGGCCTTCCGAATCGCAAGGCAGTGGTCTATATCAGCTCTGCCGACATGATGCCGCGCAACCTCGACCGCCGCGTAGAGGCCATGACGCCGATCAAGAACCCGACCGTGCACGAGCAGATCCTCGATCAGATCATGGTCGCGAATCTCAAGGACAACCTGCAAAGCTGGCGGGTGCGGTCCGATGGAAGCTCGGAGCGGATGCATCCAGGAAAGGACCAGGAAGCTTTCAGTGCTCAGGACTATTTCATGACCAATCCGAGCCTGTCCGGCCGCGGCACCTCTCTCGCCGAGAGCATGCCGCCGCGCTTCTCGCGCCTGGTCGAGACGGGCTAAGCGCTAAAAGCCAATCGCCATGGTCTTGAAGAACGATCGAACCCCCGTTGCGGTGGTCGATATCGGCTCCAATTCGGTGCGCCTCATCGTCTATGAAGATTCCGGCCGCGCGCCGGCGCCGCTGTTCAACGAGAAGGTGTTGTGCGGGCTCGGGCGCTCGATCGCCACGACCGGCAAGCTGGCGCCCGATGCCGTCAAGCGCGCGCTCAGGGCGCTCCGCCGCTTCCGCGCGCTGATCGACCAGCTCGGCGTCAATCATGTCGAGGTCATCGCCACGGCGGCGGCGCGCGAGGCCTCCAACGGGGCTGAATTCATCGCCCAGGCCGAACGCGTCCTCGACCGTGAGATCACCGTGCTGTCCGGCACGCAGGAGGCCGAGCTTGCCGCGCTTGGCGTGGTGTCGGGCATCCACGCCGCCGACGGCTTTGCCGGCGATTTCGGCGGCGGCAGTTTGGAGCTGATCGACGTCCGAGGCGGCAGGCTATCCGACGCCGCCACTCTGCCGCTGGGCGGCTTGCGGCTGATCGACGCCGCGGGCGGCAGCCTGAAGAAGGCCCGCGAGATCGTCGATGCCGAGTTGAGCAAAGTCGACTGGCTGGAGAAGGGCAGGGGCCGCGACTTCTATGCCATTGGCGGCACTTGGCGCGCACTGGCGCGACTGCATATGACGCAGACCAACTATCCGCTGAGCGTGATGCATAATTACCGGATCAATGCCGACGACGCGCTGAGATTTGCCGCGCTGCTCGATCACCAATCGCAGAGCTCGCTCGCCGGCATTCGCGATCTCTCGAGCTCGCGGCGCGAGACCGTACCCTACGGCGCGCTGGTGCTGGAGCGGCTGATCAAGCAGATGAAGCCGCGCTCGGTGGTGGTCTCGGTGTTCGGCATTCGCGAGGGGCTGCTCTACAGCCTGCTCAGCGAGGAGGAGAAGCGCAAGGACCCGCTGATTGCCGCCTGCGACGACATTGCGCGCAGGTGGTCACGCTCGGTCGACAGCGCCTACGAGCTGTGTTTCTGGACCGACGCTCTGTTCAGGGCGCCGGGACCGACCGAGACGCCGGAGCAGCGGCGGCTGCGCCACGCGGCCTGCCTCCTGTCCGATATCGGCTGGCGCGCGCATCCCGACTATCGCGGCATCCAGAGCCTCAATCTGGTGGCGCACGGCACCTTTGTCGGGGTCGACCATCCCGGCCGCGCCTTTCTCGCGCTCACCGTCTATTACCGCAACGAGGGCCTGGTGAAGGACGAGCTGAGCCAGAGGCTGATCGAGCTGGTCGACAAGGACATGCTGAAGCGGGCGCGCATCCTGGGTTCCGCCTTCCGCGCCGCGCATATGGTGTCGGCTGCCATGCCCGGCGTGCTCACCAACACGCCGCTCACCTATGAGGGCAACCGGCTGATCTGGACCTTGCCCGAGCCCTATTCCAATCTCGAAGGCGAGCGGGTGGAACGCCGGTTCAAGGACCTTGCCAATCTGCTCGACCGCGAGGGCGAGATCAGGGTCGGGTCCGCGTTCCAGCTCGCGGCGGGCTGAGGCCTTGACTTGTTAGGACGAGGACCCGCTTCCCAAATCATTGCGGCGCAGGCAATTTTGCTCAGTCCGGTTCCCTAGTCACTCCAGCCCCTTGATTGATTGATGGCAGAAGATCTCTATTCCGTACTCGGCGTGGCCAAGACCGCGAAGCCGGAGGACATCACCAAGGCGTATCGCAAGCTCGCCAAGAAGCTGCATCCGGACCTCAATCCGGGCGACAAGGCGGCCGAGGAGAAGTTCAAGAAGATCGCCGCCGCTTACAGCATCGTCGGCGACGAGGAGAAGCGCGGGCGCTACGACCGCGGCGAGATCGACGCTAGCGGTCAGGAGGCGCCGCAGCAGCGCTATTACCGCGAATATGCCGGCGGCGAGGAGGGCGCGCGCTATCGCTCGACCGGCGGCTTCGAGGATATCGGCGCGTTCAGCGACCTATTCGGCGATTTGTTCGGCGAGCGGGGCGGCATGCGCGGTGGCGCCGGCGGCGGACGGCGGTTCGCAATGCGCGGGCAAGACGCGCAATATCGCCTCGACGTCGATTTCCTCGATGCGGTGAACGGCACCAAGACGCGCATCACCCTGCCGGACGGCGGCACGCTCGATGTCACCATCCCGCCCGGGGTCACCGACGGCCAAGTGCTCAGGCTGAAAGGCAAGGGCAGTCCCGGCGTCGGCGAGGGGGGCGCAGGCGACGCCCTGATCGAGATCGCCGTCAGGCCGCATCCGGTGTTCAAGCGCGACGGCGACGACATCGTCGTCGACGTGCCGATCACCTTCGATGAGGCGGCGCTCGGCGGCAAGATCGAGGTGCCGACCATCTCCGGGCGCGTGTTCGCCACCGTGCCGCCAGGCTCGAACACGGGACAGACGCTCAGGCTCAAGGGCCGGGGCATCAAGCGCGGCGCCAAGGCCGGCGATCAGCTGGTCAAGCTCAGCGTCGTCATGCCGGAGCGGATCGACGAGGATCTCAAGAGCTTCGCGGAGAGCTGGCGGGAGAGCCACCGCTACGATCCGCGAGGCAAGCTCAAGGAGCAGGCCTGATGCTCTCCGAACGCGACCTCCTCGCCAGAGTGCACCGGCTCACCGTCACGCGGCTCCGGGTGTGGGTCGCGCAAGGCTGGATCAAGCCGGCCGACGAGCGCGCGCAGAGTTACTCGGAGGCCGACCTCGCGCGCGCCGCTCTGATCTGCAATCTCGAAGACGAGCTTGGTTTCGCCGAAGAGGACGTGCCGGTCCTGCTCAACCTGATCGACCAGATCCACGGGCTCAGGGCCGAGCTCAAGGGCCTGGTCGACGCGCTCGACGATCTGCCGCCCGACCTCCGCGCCACGGTGCGGCTGCGCATTACCACGCGCCGGGAGGGCTGAGCGATGCGATCTCCCGGCACCATCGTAGTCTTCGTCTTGCTGGTCATTCTGCTGACGATGGCCAGCGTGCAATACGGCCTTGGCCGGCTGCCGGGCGACATCGTGGTCGACACGGGCAGCTTCTATTTCTATCTGCCGATCACCACGGCCATTATCGTGAGCGCGCTGCTAAGCCTCGTCTTTTGGCTTGTCCGCCGCCGCTGAGCCGTCGGGGGCGATCACCGCGACCTCACCCTGTTTGATGGCCAGCGCCAGCTCGCCGCGCTTCAGCGCCAGCGCATCCTCGCCGAACAGCTTCCGGCGCCAGCCGCGCAGCACCGGCACGTCCGGCTCGCCGGAGCGGGCGATCTCCTCGAGTTCGTCGGATGTGGCGATGAGCTTGGTCGCCACGCCGTGCCGGCCCGCGGTCGCCTTGAGCAGCACGCGCAGCAGGTCGACCACGGCTTGGGCTTCGGGCGGCATCGGCTCGCCGCGCTCGATCGGCGGGATGGTATCAGGATCGCGCTCTAGTCCTTTGCCCACCGCCTCGAGCACGGCGCGGCCGCGGTTGGAGCGGGCAAACCCGTTATGAAGCGTGCGCAGCGAGCCGAGATCCTCGATCGTGCGCGGCGCCTGGCTGGCAATGTCGTACAGCGCCTCGTCTTTGAGGATGCGGGCACGGGGCACGTCTTGGGTTTGCGCCTCGCGCTCGCGCCAGGCGGCAAGCTCCATCAGCACGGCCAGCGCCTTGGGCGTCTTGATGCGCATCTTGAGCCGGCGCCAGGCTTTTTCGGGGTGGACCTCGTAGGTGGCGGGGTCGGTCAGCACCGCCATCTCCTCGTTGAGCCAGCTTGCCCGCTCCGACTGGTCGAGCTGGGCCCTGAGCTTGGGATAGAGGTCGCGGAGATAGGTGACGTCGCCCAGCGCATAGGTCAGCTGGCGGTCGGACAGCGGCCGCCGGCTCCAATCGGTGAAGCGCGAGGTCTTGTCCAGGTTGCGGTTCAACAGCCGCTTGACCAGCATCGAGTAACTGACCGCCTCGCCGAAGCCGCACACCATGGCGGCGACCTGGCTGTCGAAGATCGGATGCGGGATCACGCCCGCCAGATGGTGAACGATTTCAATGTCCTGCCGCGCCGAGTGAAACACTTTGAGCACGCGCTCGTTGACCATCAGGGCGAAGAACGGGGCGAGGTCGAGCTCAGGCGAGAGCGAGTCGATCAGGGCTTCGGTGCCGTTCGCGGCGATTTGGATCAGGCAGAGCCGCGGCCAGAAGGTCTGTTCGCGCATGAATTCGGTATCGACGGCGACGAAGGGTGCAGTGCTGAGCTTCGCGCAGGCTTCGGCCAGCTCGTCGGTACGCGTGATGAGGTTCATGGGGGGCGGGTATAGCCTAAGCGTGCGCGCGAGGCCAAGGGGCGCAGCGCGGCACACCGCCTTTTTATGTTGATCGGGCGTCGGCGGGCGGGCTTATGCCCGCCAGAAGTCCCTTGCTATTCTAGACTTTCGCCTGATGAACTGCGCGTTCCGGCTGGTCGCCCTGTTCGGCCTGCGGCATGGCCTGATGGAAGGGCGTAGGCAAATGCAGCGCGGTCGACATCAGCGAGAACAGCGTCACCACGCCGGCGATGGCCCACGCGGCAGCAGGCAGACGCGTTTTGACGGGGGGCGTCCCTTCGATCCTGAGCATGGCATTATTCCCTCATTCGACGTTCGCTAGTCAAACGCGGGTCCCACACGCATCGTTCCCCTATGCTAACGCGAGTCGGGGTTTGAGTCCTGTTCGGGAAGCTCGGAAGGCGGGATAACCTCCTCGTCGTGGCCGGCATTTGGGTTCGGCACGTCGGTCTCAATGTCCTCATCCCCGATGGGCGGCGGCGGAATGACTCCGTCATGCTCAGAGGGCGACGGCACGTCGACGCCACCGTTATCCACGCCCGGCGGATCCTCGCCTTGCGGCGCGGTCTGCTCGGGATCGGCGGCCAGCGCGGCAGGGGCCATGAGCACGACAAGCAGGAGAGCCGCCAACAGGACTCCACATTTGGGATGCTTGAACACTGGCTTCTCCGCAAGAGTTGGGGGTGTTGAGAGAGAAACCACAAGAATGAGCCGTCGTTCCCTCCAATTCCCCGCTTGCCTTGACAAGGAAGGGCCTCCCATGCGGTGTTCCGCGCACTTCCGCTCCTTCCGGCCGCCAATTCAAACCGAACCATGCACCTCTATCGCAGCCATACTTGCGGCGAACTTCGCAAAGAAGACGTTGGCAAGTCCGTCCGTCTATCGGGCTGGGTGCATCGCGTGCGCGATCATGGCGGGCTGTTGTTCGTCGACCTCCGCGACCATTACGGCCTGACCCAGGCGGTGGCCGACCCGCAGTCGCCGGCCTTCAAGGAGGCCGAGCGGCTCAAGCCCGAATGGGTGGTGCGCATCGACGGCGAGGTGGTGGCGCGCACGCCTGAGACGGTCAATCCCAATCTGCCGACCGGCGGGGTCGAGGTCAGGATCAAGACCATCGAGGTGCTGGCGGAGGCCAAGGAGCTGCCGCTGCCGGTGTTCGGCGAGCCGGACTATCCGGAAGACACGCGGCTCCGATACCGGTTCCTCGATCTCCGGCGCGACAGCCTGCATGCCAACATCATGAAGCGGCAGGACATCATCTGGTCGCTGCGCCAGCGCATGCGCGAGGCGGGGTTCTTCGAGTTCCAGACGCCGATCCTCACCGCCTCGAGCCCCGAAGGCGCGCGCGACTATCTGGTGCCGTCCAGAGTCCATCCCGGCAAGTTCTACGCCCTGCCGCAGGCGCCGCAGCAATTCAAGCAGCTGATCATGATTGCGGGCTTCGATCGCTATTTCCAGATCGCGCCCTGTTTCCGCGACGAGGACGCCCGCGCCGACCGCTCGCCCGGCGAGTTCTACCAGCTCGACCTGGAGATGAGCTTCGTCACCCAGGACGATGTGTTCGATACGGTCGAGCCGATCTTGCGCGGGCTGTTCGAGGAATTCGGCGGCGGCAAGCCGGTGACGCCGAAATTCCCGCGCATTCCTTACGCCGAGGCGATGCGCAAATACGGCACCGACAAGCCGGACCTGCGCAACCCGATCGAGATGCAAGACGTCACCGACCATTTCAAGGGCTCGGGCTTCAAGCTGTTCGCCGGCATGATCGACATGGACGTCAACACCCGCATCTGGGCGATCCCGGCCACAGGCGGCGGCTCGCGCGCCTTCTGCGACCGCATGAATGGCTGGGCGCAAGCCGAAGGCCAGCCCGGGCTCGGCTACATCTTCTTCCGCGATGGCGAAGGGGCGGGCCCGATCGCCAAGAATATCGGCGCCGAGCGAACCGAGGCTATTCGTCAGCAACTCGGACTGAAGGACGGCGATGCCGCCTTCTTCGTGGCGGGGCTGCCGAAGGAGTTCGCTGCCTTTGCGGGCCAGGCGCGGGTCAAGATCGGCAGCGAGCTCAAGCTGTCCGCGACCGACCGGTTCGACTTCTGCTGGATCGTCGACTTCCCGATGTATGAGTGGAACGAGGACGAGAAGCGGATCGACTTCTCTCACAATCCCTTCTCGATGCCGCAAGGCGGGCTCGAAGCGCTCGAGACCAAGGACCCGCTCGATATTCTCGCTTATCAATACGACGTGGTGTGCAACGGGGTGGAGCTGTCCTCAGGCGCGATCCGGAACCACAAGCCCGAGATCATGGAGAAGGCCTTCGCCATCGCCGGCTACCCCAAGGAGGAGCTGGAGCAGCGCTTCGGCGGCATGTTACGGGCCCTGCAATATGGCGCGCCACCGCATGGCGGCATCGCGCCGGGCATCGACCGCATGGTCATGCTGCTGTGCGGCGAGGAGAATTTGCGGCAGGTGGTGATGTTTCCGATGAACCAGCAGGCCGAAGACCTGCTGATGGGTGCGCCGTCCGAAGTGTCAGCCAAGCAATTGCAGGAGCTGCATATCCGACTGGCCTTGCCGAAGGCGAAGAGCTAGCCGGCCGCCGTCTTGCGGCCTCGCTCCTTTTTGGCGGCATGGGAGTCGCCCGGTTCAAGCGCCAGCCGCGCCCGTTCCTCCAGCACCGCCAAATCCTGTTTCTGCTCGATATTGCGCCGCCCGGTGTCGAGGATGATTTGGATCTGCTCGGCCAGCACGGTGCGTTCGGCCTTGTCGGCCTGGACCAGAAGCTGGCCGAGGCTCTCGACCAGCCGGATCAGCACGGCGGCCTGGCCGGCGCTGTGCTGGCGAATCTGGCGGAACGCGACATCGACGCTGTCGGCGAAACTCGATCTCGGGGCTATCAGCCGCGCCGTGGCGTCGCCGTCGGCCCAGACATTTTGCGGCGCACCGCGCAGCCTGATCAGGGCGAGCGAGCTGGTCAGCCGGTCGATCACGGCGATGGCGGTGAAGGGATCGTTGATGCCGGGCGACAGCGCGCGCAGGGCGACCTCGACCAGTTGCCTGATCGAGGTCTCCAAATCCTGAATAGAGGCGCGCTCGCCGCCGAGCGAGACGCAGCCTACCAACTTGTGCCTGACCTCGTCGGTTGCCGATTCCGGCGGGGCGACCCAGCCGAAGATGCTGCCTGGGACCGCGTGGTGCCCGGCCTTGAAGGCGAGCTCAATGGTAGCGTCTGCCTCTTTGGCGGTGGCGACCAGTTGCCGATAATCGAGAGTTTGCACATAGCCGCTCAGCGCAAAATAGACCGGCGCGCCCCATTCCCGCGGGCGGCGGGACGGGGGAGGACACTGCTCGGCGTCGGATTCAGGCAGCAGCCGCGTGACATCGGCATCGAGCGCGTCGCCGACCCGGTCGATGATGTTGTCGGCGATGATCGAGCGCGCGAGATGGTGGACAAAGCCCAGCAATGCGATCAGGCAAAGCAGGACCAGGGCCGTGCCGCCGGTAACGGCGAGGTTGGAAACCCGGTCGGTCGCGCCGTAAGTCGAGCGCAACACCAGCAGAAGATAGACCACGGTGGCGATGAACAGGCCGAGCGTCAGTTGGGTGCGTCGGTCGGCCATGAAGCTGCGGATCAGGCGGGGCCCGAGTTGTTGTGCGGCCAGCGTCAGCACCACCATGGTGATCGACACTACGAGCGTCGCCATGGTGATCATGGCGGTCACCAAGTTCGACAGGAATTGGGGGGCGTCCTCGGCATCGCCGCTATAGAGGAACCAGACCGGATCCTGGCCCTGACGAAGCCTGACATGGCCGGCGAGCACGGCCGCCACCGCGGCGGCCACGACCATCAGCAGCGGCAGCGCCCATAAGCTTGAACGCAGACCGTGCCATAGCGTCAAAAGTCTCGGGATCATGCGCAATGCCTTGAAATAGCGATGTATTCTGAAGTAACCCGGCCGGCTAGACCAAAGCAACGACCTATCTAGGGCTTCGTTCGGTGCAAAACGCCACCCTTAACTATCCACCAATTTGGGCCTCAAAGATAATTCTAGCGCTCACTCCAACTGTTGCCTAAATGGCGAGTCATTCCTTACTCTTGTCGGCTGTCGCTGACACGAACTCATAATTGATCTTGGCGATGGGAGGGGCGGGTATGTACCAGTGTGACTTCATGCGCGTGATCGCGCTCGGCGCCTTTGCCGTTCTCTGTCTGGGCATGACAAAAGGTGAAGCGGCGTCGCTCGACACCGCCAAGTTCATCGCCGCGTGCACGGCCGATCCCAGCGTCACCGACGATGCCGGCTTCGATGACGGCAAGGTCACGCCGAAGGCCTATTGCGAATGCGTCGCGGGCGAGCTTGGCAAAAACAATCTCTCCCAGAAAGACGTCGACATGCTGACCAAGATGCACAACGAGGAGATCAGCGACGAAGACGTCGAAGCCTATCCGACGCTCGAAGACTTATTGAACGCGAATGAAGGCTTCGAGGATAGCTGTCGCAAGAGCCTTGGCTTGCCCCAGATCACCGGCACCGACATGGAAGAGGAGCCGACGGGCGAGGGGGAAGAGGGCATGCCTGAGGACGAGGAAGCCCCGGCAGAGGACGACGGCTCGCCGCCGGAATGAGCTAGCCTCGCAACGCCGGTACGCCGGCGGGCCAATATCGACTCCGTCACATTGACTGCATCTTGAGCAGTTTGAATGGCGTGCGCGCGGCGCGTGCGAGATTTGGCGTGCAAAGCGCCAAGGATTCGCACGACTGCCCTACATCGGCGTGGAATTCGCGGTTAGCATATGCGGAGCCGCCGGGGTGGTACGCCAAAAAAGCAAGATCCGGCATGTCCGGCGGGGGAACCGCCGGCGCGGGAGGCCTCTTTCCTGGAGTGACGGGTCGAAAGGACAGGGACCATGAATTTTGGCGAACATGTCTTCCTCTATTGCGAGCGCGGCACCGACCAGGCGCTGCTGGCCGAGCCGATCAATGCGGTGAGCAATGGCGCATTTTTGTTGGCGGCATTGGTGGGATTGCAACTGGTCATGTGGCGGCCTCCCGAGGAGCGGAGCCCCGACCTGTTCCTCCTGCCGGTGCTGGTGTTGTTCATCGGGTTTGGCAGCCTTGCCTTCCATCTCTACGCCGATCAGGGGACGGCGCTCGCCGATGTCTTGCCGATCAGCGTGTTCATGCTGGTCTATCTCGGCTTTGCCCTTAATCGCTTCCTCGGCGTGCCGCCCGGCTTCACGGTGCTGCTGGTGATCGGCTTCGCGGCGATCGTGGGCATCGCCATGCAGGTTCAATGCGGCGAGGGGACCATCGGCTTCGCCGGGGCCGAGCTCAAAGACGCCAAGCCCTGCCTCAACGGCAGCCTGTTCTACCTGCCGGCGCTGGCGGCGCTGATCGTCGTGGGCTTGATCCTGCATGAGCGGGGGCAGCGCGCGGCGCCGTGGCTGTTGTGGGCCGCCGCCATCTTCGCGGTCTCCATCACCCTCAGGTCCCTCGATCTGGCGCTGTGCGACCAGGTCCTGATTGACGGACGCAAAGTCGGCACCCATTTCGCCTGGCATATTCTGAACGCGCTGACGCTGTTTCTGCTGCTCCGGGCGAGCCTCGAAGGTGGCCCGGTCACGGTCCACCAAGCCGAGGCGCCGGCCGAAACCGCGCCGGCCGATGCGCCCAAGCCCTTAACCAGGCTTGCGTCGACCACCGAACAGGCGGCAAAGGAAGACGAGGAGCCGGACGAGGGGGTGGAAAAGAAGGCATTCTTCCCGGCTTAGGGAACGCTCCACCTGCCCTGGGTTATGTTCGGCGCGTCAAAGCGGACGTGGTGGAACTGGTAGACACACAGGACTTAAAATCCTGAGGCCTAACAGCCGTCCGGGTTCGAGTCCCGGCGTCCGCACCACTACAGAAACAGCGTCTGCGCTGCACCCGCTAGCAGTAATAAACGCCGACCGCGCACCGTCTCACCGTCCGTCGTGCCACTCCGGCGTAGCTCAGCGGCGTCAAGGGCCTGCCGATGATGGCCTGCGCTTCGGTCACGAAACCGGACTTATGCCGCGGAGCGATGTCACCGCTCCACAGGAACCCGGTCACGCCGATCGCGATCGCCGCGGCGAGGAGCATGAGAGTCTTCATCGATTTGTTCATGACTATTGTCCTTTCGCCGGCGATGCCGGGGGCAGCTCATCGAGTTTCGCAAGGGCCTCCACCTCCAACTTTTCCGCGCCTTCCGGGGGCTTGAAATCGAAAGCGAGTTGGTCGGCGGCAATGTCGGTCTTCCAGTCCCGGATGACCAGCGTGTATTGAGGCGATCCGCCGACTGCTTTGCTGGTGATGACCATCTTCCGCGGAATGGGATTGGCGCCAACCTCCACCCAAAGCTGCCAGTCGATATCGTGATTTCGGAATGCAAGATGATTGCACTCGACGCCGTCGACCACTCCGAGGCCGATATGCTTGGACTCGATCACATCGGCGCTCAGCGTGTCATAGACGTTGCCGAGCAGGAGATCCGCTCCAGGGATCGCCCATCCTCGGCCTCGCAACGTGTCGATCAGCTGGTCAACCGAGCCCGGAGTTTCGAGCTGGGTATATCCGTTGAGGTTCTTGCCATAGACGGTGAGCGCTTTCCCGTCGAAGACCATCTCGACGTCGGCATAGCCTCCGGTGCGGGTGGCGCGAATTTCGTTGGGGCGGCTCAACAGCAGTGTGCCGGAACTGGCAAACTGAATTTTCTCCGATTGGGGCGTAATCACCTCCAAGGACGAATCAAAAGTCGCCGAAATCGTCTTCTGACTGGCTAGGTAGTCCGACATTGCCTTCAGGATCTGAAGGGCGTCGTCTTCGGCAGCCTGCACAGGCCGCATCGAAACAGCGGCCAATCCCAACAGCGAAACCGCAAAAGCCAACACCGCTAAACTGCGTCGTCTCGACCGCGACATTCGACAGACTCCCTCGCTTGTTGTGACGTTGCTGAAAACGAGCAGCGCTTTGAGCACTCGCTTGTAGCGGTGCAGCGCAGCAAAATCTTGCCATTTAGCGCCACCGCAGCCGAAAGGCGGATTTCTTCCCATTAGCTCAGCGGGTCGCGTGTGCCACAAGCAGTGGGAAGGCCGGAAGAAATGGTAACTTGCGATCATGCGGAGATTTGGGCTCAACGGCTGGCAGCGCATCGGCGTCGTGCTCGCCCTGGTGTGGATGGTCATTGGCGGCAGTTGGGGCTGGCGCCACGCTTACGACAAGGCTGACGCGGAGTTCCGCGTCTGCATCGCCGGGGTCAAAACCGTGGCCGACGTGCAGGCCTGCCGCGACACGCGGTTTCGCGCGATCGCCGTGCCGAGAGGGGTCAGCGCCGCAATCGTCGCGCTCGCCCCCCTCACTGTCGTTGGGTTGCTTATCTATGGGTTGGTCTGGCTGGGGCGCCGCATCAAGCGGGCGTTCAGTCCCGAGCCGAGCCGAGTGGGCGCGGGTCGGCCGCCGCCAACGGCCCCGAACGCGGAACCAATCTTTGTCGCCCGCCGATCCCGGACCGGCGCCAACGGCGCTCGCGTCAGGGCCGGTCGCAATCGGCCTGCAAACGGGGCCGGCCCCTGCCGTCGCCGTCGATATCCAACAGAGCACGAACAAGCGCACCGTAGAACAATACATGGATGGCTTCAGGCGATCCGATCACCAGCTGATCCTGTCATGCCTGACCGACGACGTTGAATGGATCATTCCGGGAGCGTTCCATGTCAAAGGCAAGGAGGCGTTCGATAAGGAGATCGAAAACCCAGCCTTCGTTGGCCGCCCGGCCATATCGGTTACGCGCCTGACGGAAGAGGGCGATGTGGTGGTGGCGGAAGGGAGCGTGCGCGCAACGCGGAGCGATGGCGGATCGCTGAATGCCGTGTTCTGCGACGTGTTCGAGATGCGGGAGACGAAGATCAGACGGCTGATTTCCTATCTGATGGAAATCAAAGGGGCATGAGATCGCTCGCGACTATGGCGGCGGGGGCAGCCGGTTGGCGGTATCGCGGATCGGTTGGGTCCAGGCCAATTCGCCCGTGGTCAAATCGAACGCCTTGATCTGGAGCGGCTCGGCTACCGCGCCTTGCGCGGTTTGGCGAAGCGCGGGCCCGCTCACCGTGACGAGCAACGTGCCGGTCACGAAGAACGGCGCGTAGCGGACATGGGACTTGACCTCGCCGAGGCGCTCGCCGCTCGCTGCGTCGTAGATGGTCCACACATATTTGTCCCAGGCCGTGTCGTCGGCGATCCCGCTCGGGATGCATGACGTGCTTTCCGTCGGCGGATCTGAATTGCGGCTCGGGCACGCCCGGCACGCTGGCCGGCGCCGCCGCTTGCGCCGCGCGCAAGGCCCTTTGTTCTGCGCCGCTCGCGCCGAGCCGCTTGCCTGACACTTCACCCGATTTGAGATCGAGGCGGAACGAGCCGGTGGTCACCCGCATTTTGCGGCGCTCCTCCTTGGTCTCCTTGACGGCGCGGCGGCCGCCTGGCTCGTCGCGGCCGGGGACCGGCGCCGACTCATCCGGCAGCACCTCTTGGCCCAGGCGCGCGCCGCGCTGCGGACGTTCGGCATATTCCCACACCACGGCGGCTTCACCGGTGACGACCCGGGCAACGGCCTTGAACGAGCGATTGAGCGACTCGCCGATCATGGCGTTCACCCCTTTCGGCAGCTCGACGTCCTGCTGAACCTCGGGGCGCCCGCCCGCGCTGGTGTCGAGCGTGACGATCCTGAGCGTCGACTCGCCGGCCTTGGGCTCGGCCTGGCTCACCAGCAGATCGCCCGACACGGTGAGAGGCTTGGCCGCCTCGGGAGAACGCCAAAGCTCGTTGCCTTGCGCCAGACCGACGGCGGCAATGCCGCCTTCGGGCTTCATCACATAGGCTTCGTTCTTGTCCAAGCTGACCACGACGCCCGGCCTGAGCTCGAAGCTGTTCACCGGCGCTTGGCCCCGCGCCGCGGAAAGCGGCACAAGGAGGGTGAGCGCGAAGACGAGGACCAGAACATGCACGTGGTCTTGTCGCATGGAATTAAGGCCCTTGCTTGAAATCGAGAATCCAGGCGCCGCGCCCGTGGGTGCCGGCGAGCAGGATCTGGTCTTTTGGGCTCCATTGCACGAGATAGACCGGCGCGTTGGGGAGCCCGGAGCCGAGCTTGATCCAGTCGGTATAGTCGGGGCCCGCCGCGGCGAACACACCGGCATTGGTGCCGACCACCACCGAGCCGCCATTGATGCCGGGACTATAGACCACCGAGCGCAAGACATCGGGATCGTGGGACTTGAGATTACCGGTCACTGCGGTCCAGGTCGCGCCGCCGTCGCCGGTGCGATAGACATTGGCGAAGTCGATGACGAAAGCCATGTTCGGATCGTCAGGGTCGATGGCGACGCCGGCGATAGCCTTGGTGCCGGGATAACTCGCGGCTTCGACCAGCGGCGCGGGCGGGGGCGCATTTCTGACGAACACATTCTTGCCGACGCCGACATAGAGCATGTCGGCATTGCCGGCGCCGCCATACGCCACCGCCTCCGCGCCGTTGATGGCCAACGGCGGCAGGAGCTCTTCGATCGTGTCGCCCTGATCGAACGATTCATAGACCTGGCGGGCACCGCCGATGATCAGGCGCCGAGGATCGACCTGGTTGAGTTCGAGCGGGGTATAGAACTGGCCTTCGAATCTCTCGCCGCTGGTTCCGACCACCGCCAGTTGCGGATAGTCGAAGCCCTGCAGCATATTGGCCTGGTCGAAGTTGAGGCGGGTGAAGTTCTGGAGACTGTAATAGCTGACATAGCGGATCGAGCGGCCCGGCGTGCTGGTCACGTCGATGGCCACGACGCCGCCGTCGCCCTCCAAGATGGTTTCCCAACTCCGGTGCAGGCTCTTCGATTGATGCGGGGCGCCCGTGTCTTGCGCGCCGCCAAGAATGGTCTGGGTGTTGGCATCCCAGGCAGCCGAGTGGAATTCAGTGACTTGGAGGTTGCCGTTCATCGAGAACCAGTCTCCGTCGGCACTGCGCGGGTTGGTTCGCCGGTAGATGCCGCCGTCATCGACCTCGAACAAATCGCCGCTCGGCGACATCGCCAGCCCGCGCAAATCGGCATGCGGGGCGGTCATGGATGCGGTGCCTTTGTGAGTGAGAGGCGTGGCCTGCTGTCCGGCGGGCAGCGAGGCGTCGATGCGAAATAACCGGCCGGTATAGTTGCAAGCCCCGAGCGAATTCGGCCAGCTCGGCACGGGCTCGTCGAAGCATCCGGTCTGCGGCTCCGCGGAAGCCCCTTCGTCGAAGGTCGGCTGACGGTCGCCGCCGATATAGACCACATTGGGGTCGGTATTGTCGGCGGCAAGCGACAGATGGATGCCGGCCTGTCCGCCGGGGTGGAGGCCGAATACGATGTCGCCGGCTTCGATGGTGCTCGGCAGGTCAAGCGCCGTCCAGGTGGCTCCGCCGTCGCCCGAGCGGAACAAGCCGGCGAGCACGGCGGCGTTGTTGGTGTAATTGGCGACCGCGACGTAGAGGGTGTGGTTCGGCCCGACCGCGATCCTGATATTGGCGGTGTCGGCGGTCAGCAGCTTTTCGAGCGATGCATCGCTGATCTTGGTCCAGGTGGCGCCGCTATCCAGGCTCTGAAAGATGCCTTTGGCGCCGGCATTGGCGTAGAGCCGGGCAGGGTCCGCAGGATCCGAAGCGAGATCGAAGGCGTAACCATTCGGCAAGCCGCTATCCGGCGCGCCGGAAATCTTCTTCCATTTCCCGTCCTCCGAGCTGCGGAACAGGCCCTTGTCGGAGGCAACCACAATGACCGGGCCGCGCGGGGCGACGCCGACGATCTGAGCGTTGCGCAACAGCTTGCCGCCATCGATCACGTCCCAGCTCGCGCCGCCATCGGTGGTGCGCATCAATCCGATCAAGGCCGTCCCGGTCCTATTGTTGCTGCTGTAACGGCCGGTGCCGGCGACCACGGTTTGATGCGTGGGATCGGTCGGGTCGAGGGCCAGCGCTCCGATCGACAGCGACCTGGCATCGTCGGTCAGCGGCTCCCAGCTCGGATTGGGCGACATCGCATCCATCGTCTTCCAGACGCCGCCATTGACGGCGCCGACATAGACGATGTTTGGGTCGGAGGGGTGGGGTGCCGCCATCCGGATCGCGCCGGACACGGGCTGGTCGGCAATATTCTCGACTTGACCCATAGTGGTCGGCGTCGGGCCCTGCGGGGCCCAGACCAGCGACTGTGCGGCAAGGTGGGGGCTGAACGCAAAAAGCGCGGCGGGAAGGGCGAGCCCACGCCAACGGATCGATCGCAAGACTTTGATCAACGACGCGGGTTCCACGGGATCTTGCCCAAGCAACGCGAAAAAAGCTGACGGCGGACCCAGAAATTGTCAAGTTAACTCCCCACAACCGGGGTGGAGCGCAGCCAATCGACAAGCGGATCATCGCCTCGTAGGCTGGTCCGGCTCGGATGCCTCGCCAGAAGGCCGGCAGCTCACAGGGAGGGTTACGCGGCATGAATGTTCAGCCCCAGCGTCAGACGTTCTTCGGCGGGTGTCCGCATGACTGCCCCGACACCTGCGCCATGATCTACGAGGTCGAGGACGGCAGGCTGATCGAGGTCCGCGGCAACAAGGACCACCCCATGACCCGCGGCGGGCTATGCGTGAAGCTCAAGGACTATCACGACCATCACTACAATCCCGACCGCGTGCTCTATCCGTTGCGCCGCGTGGGGCCGAAAGGCTCGCGCCAATTCGCGCGCATCAGTTGGGACGAGGCGATCGCCGAGACCACGGCGCGCTTCAAGGAGATCATCGCCAAATACGGCAGCCAGGCGATCATGCCCTATTCCTATCTCGGCAATGAGGGCTTGGTGCAGGGGCTCACCGCGGGCGACGCCTTCTTCAATTGCATGGGCTCGACGGTCAACGAGAAGACGTTCTGCGCGTCGGGCTCGTCGACCGCCTGGCTGCTGACGGTCGGGCCGACCGGCGGGGTCGATCCCGAAAGCTTCGTCCATTCGCGCTATATCGTGATCTGGGCCTGCAACTCGATCTCCACCAATCTCCATCACTGGCCGTTCATCCTCGAGGCGCAGAAGCGCGGCGCCAAAGTGGTGGTGATCGACAGCTACCGCTCGCGCACGGCCAAGCAGGCCGATTGGCACATCATGCCCAAGCCCGGCACCGACGGCGCGCTGGCCATGGGCATCATCGCGGCGATGATCGAGAACGGTTATGTCGACCGCAACTGGGTAGACCAACACACGGTGGGGTTCCCCGAGCTGGCGGAACGCGCGGCCGAGTTCACGCCGGACTATGTGGAGAAGGTAACCGGCGTGCCGGCGCAGGACATCGCCACCTTCGCGCGCGAATTCGCCACCATTCAGCCCTCGGTCATTCGCATGGGTGTAGCGCTCGAGCGCCATGCCGGCGGCGGCCAGACCATCCGCGCGGTGTGCGCCATTCCCGCGCTGGCCGGCTCGTGGCGTCATGTCGGCGGCGGGCTGTTGCAGATGCCGCTATGGGAGTTTCCGGTCGACTGGGCGCGGGTGTCGCGTCCCGATTTCATCCGTCCCGGCACGCGCGTGGTCAACAATCTCCAGCTCGGCCGGGCGCTCACCGGCGCCATGAAGCTCGATCCGCCGGTCATGGGCCTCTTTGTCTACAACACCAATCCGGTGAGCCAGGCGCCGGAGACCAACACCATCGTCAAGGGGCTAAGCCGCGAGGATCTGTTCTTCGTCACGGCGGAGCATTTCGTCACCGACACCGCCGCTTACGCCGACATTATTCTGCCGGCCACCATGGCCGGCGAGCACGACGACATGATGTTCTCGTGGGGGCATTTCTATCTCACCATCAACGAGCAGGCGATCGAGCCGTGCGGCGAGGCCAAGTCCAACGCCGAGATCTTCCGCCTGCTGGCGGCCGGCATGGGCTATGACGATCCGCAGTTCAAGATGAGCGACATGGAGCTCGCCGAGCATTATGTGCAATGGGATGCGCCGCAGATGGCGGGCGTCGGCATGGATTATTTCCGCAAGCACGGCTATTTCCATCTCGCCGTGGGCACGCCCGACGACCGGCTGCCGCACGCCGAGGGCAAGTTCCCGACGCCGTCGGGCAAGGTCGAGTTCCTGGTCAAGGACGCCAAGAACTTCGTCGCCCCGCCGTTCCGCATGATGTACGAGCAGATGCAGTCGGGCGAGGATGTCGATCCGCTGCCCGGCTACGTGCCGCCGCGCGAGAGCGCCGCCACCAATCCGAAGCTGGCCGAGCGCTATCCGCTCAACGTGATCTCGCCGAAGAGCCACGGTTTCCTCAATTCCTGCTACGCCAATGAGCCGCATAAGATCAAAGGCCAGGGCGAGCAATTCGTGATGATCAGCCCGAAGGACGCGGAAACGCGCTCGATCCGCGACGGCGATCCGGTGCGGGTGTTCAACGACCGCGGCGATTTCGAAGGCTTGGCGCGCATCACCGAGGATGTGCGCGACGGGGTGGTCGTGGCGACGCTCGGCTATTGGCGGAGCCTCAACCGCTCCGACGGCTCGGTGAACTCGATCTCCTCGGCCGAGTTCTGCGGGCTCGGCCGCGCGCCGACCTTCTCCGACAATCTGGTGCAAGTGGTCCGCGTGAATTAGGCGGTCAGCTCCTGCAGCACGGTGAAGCCTTCGAAGTCGGGATGGCCGAGATAGAGCGGCTTGTTGGCGCCGGTTCCGCCATGCGCCTTGCGAAAGGCTTCCGATCGCGTCCAGTCGAGGAATGCGGCCTCCGAGCGCCATAGGGAATGCGAGGCGTAGAGCACGTGGTCGTCGCGCTCCGGCCCCTTCAACAGATGGAAGGCGAGGAACCCGGGCACGTCCTTGAGATGGCTGTCGCGGGTGAGCCAGACCTGCTCGAAATCGGCTTCCGCGCCTTTGCGCACTTTGAAGCGATTCATGGCAATAAACATGCTTCGCAACTCCTGGTCTGGTCCGGCAGAATAGCGGGGAATACGCGGTTTTGCAGGGCGATTGACGGATTTTACCGGCGTCCGGCAGCGACAATTGACCGCCGTCAATCGATCCGTCGTAAACCGCTCCTATATAACCATTCGGTACCAGACCCCCCGCCAAGGAGACTTCCCATGAACAAGGATGCTAAGGAGCGCCGCAAGGCGCCGCTCCAGACGCCGACCGATCTCGGCGACAATGCCCGCCGCGACATCTCCGGCGCGCTCAATGCGCTGCTCGCCGATGTGTTCGCGCTCTACCTCAAGACCAAGAATTTCCACTGGCATGTCAGCGGGCCGCATTTCCGCGACTACCATCTGATGTTCGACGAGCAGGCCGGCGAGATCTTCGCCATGACCGACGACATCGCCGAGCGGGTGCGCAAGATCGGCGGCACCACGCTGCGTTCGATCGGCAATATCGCCCGGCTCCAGCGCCTCCCCGATAACGACGCCGACTTCGTCGATCCGCTCGACATGCTGGCCGAGCTTCGGTCCGACAATCAGGCGCTGATCACCAGCCTGCGCGAAACGCATGATCTCTGCGACGAGGAGCGCGACGTGGCGACCGCGAGCCTGATCGAGAACTGGATCGACCAGGCCGAGCGGCGCGTCTGGTTCTTGTATGAGGCGGCCCGGCGCGGCGATCCCAGCGGGCACTAGAGCCGCGCGGACCATGTGTGCGGGGTTGGGCTTGTTTCTTTGATGTGTATATTGCGCCTGAAGAGCCCCATAAGCCGTTACCAGTTCGGAGGAAATCCATGAGCAATCGTCTGTTGGCCGCCTTGGCCGTTGGCGTCACGCTGGCCCTCGCATCGTGCGGCGCGCCGAGCACGCCGGATTTCGCGAGAAAAGCCGCCATGATCGACCTTTATGAGGTCGAGGCCGGCAAGATCGCGAGCGAGAAGGGCCAGTCCGACGCGGTGAAGCAATTCGGCCAGCACATGGTCGAGGCGCATAGCAAGACGAGCGAGGAGCTGAAGGCCATCGTCAAGGCCGAGAAGCTCGACGTGAACCTGCCGAACAAGCTCGACAAGAAGTATCGGAAGTTGATCGATGCGCTGAACGAGGCCGCGCCCGAGGCGTTCGATAAGACCTATGCCGCCCAGCAGGTCAGAGCGCACGGCAAAGCCGCCGACCTGTTCGACGAGTATGCCGAGGACGGCGCCAACGCCGCGCTGAAGCAATTCGCCGCCAACACGCTGCCGACCATCAAGCAGCACCTGAGAGACGCCAGGAAGCTCACGAAATAGCGCTTTCGTTCCGTAGAATTGCGCGGCGATGCCGCCCTCCCGGCTGTCGGGGCGGCGGCATCTTCGTCATGGGCTGGGCCTGGATTTGGCAATTTGCCATTCGGCCAGCGACTGTATAGGAAGCGGGGTCCGCACACAGTCCGCCCACACGTTTCATGGCCCTCATTCGGCGAGCCCGCTCGACATTCCAACGTTTCGCCGAGTCCGAGGCTTCGGGCGGCCTTGTGCTCATGGCCAGCGCCGCGCTCGGCCTGGTGGTGGCCAATTCGGCCTTGGCCGGTAGCTACACCGAACTGCTGCATACCAAAGTCGCCGGCCTCAGCGTCCTGCATTGGATCAATGACGGGCTGATGGCGCTGTTCTTTCTGCTGGTCGGGCTCGAGATCAAGCGCGAGATGCTCGCCGGCGAGCTCGACAGCTGGCCGCGCCGGGCGTTGCCGCTCATCGCCGCGCTCGGGCGGCATGGTGGCGCCGGCTCTGATCTTCTTCGCCATCAACTGGCAGACCCCGGAAACGTGGCGGGGCTGGGCGATCCCGACCGCCACCGATATTGCCTTTGCGCTCGGCGTGCTGTCGTTGTTCGGGTCGAGAGTTCCGAACTCGCTCAAAGTGTTTCTGACCTCGCTTGCGATCATGGATGATCTCGGCGCGATCCTCATCATCGCGATCTTCTATGCCGCCGATCTCTCCGTGATGGCGCTTGGCGCCGCCGCGGTCATCACGGTCGTGTTGTTCGCGCTCAATTGGTTCGGCGTCATGCGGCTTACGCCTTATCTCTTGCTCGGCGCGGCGCTATGGGCGGCCATGCTGTTCTCCGGCATTCACGCCACGCTGGCCGGCGTGGTGCTGGCCATGACCATTCCGCTCGGGTCGATGGGCAAGGACGATGGCGAGGGCTCGCCGCTCTGTCACCTCGAGGACAGACTTGGGATTTGGGTCGCATTTCTGGTGGTGCCGGTGTTCGGCTTCGCCAATGCCGGGGTGTCGCTGGCCGGAGCGACCATGGAGTCGCTGTTGGCGCCCTTGTCGCTCGGCATCGCCGCCGGGCTGTTCTTCGGCAAGCAGATCGGCATCATGGGCTCGATCGTCATCGCCAGACGGACGGGGATCGCCCATTTGCCCGCGGGCGCGTCGTGGCGGCAGATCTACGGGGTCTCGCTGTTGTGCGGCATCGGCTTTACCATGAGTTTTTTCATCGGCCTGCTGGCGTTCGCTGATGCCGAACGCGAATCCATGATCAAACTCGCGGTGCTGATCGGCTCGCTATTGTCCGCGGTCGCCGGTGCCGCGGTCCTGATCCAGCGCAAACCCGCCGCCTGATCGTCACGTGTGCTCGTCGTCGGCCCGGTAGAGCCAGTCGAAGCGCTGCAAGGCGCGCGCCTCGCGCCGCCGCTCGAGCACGAGATTGCGCGCGACGCGCAACGGGCCGCGCAGATGGTAGAGCCAGCCATAGCGCCGCGCGAGACTCTGGACGCGGGCGGCGCGCGGCCGCCGCAGCGCCTCATAATTTCGGAAGGCAGTGGATGGATCGCGGGGCAGTTGCACGAGACAGGCCGCGAGCGTGACGGCGTCCTCGATGGCGAGCGCGCCCCCTTGCGCCAGATAAGGCAGCACCGGGTGCGCGGCGTCGCCGAGCAGTGCGATCGGGCCGTCGCTCCAGTGGCCGAGCGACGTCAGCCGATAGAGCGACCAGCTGCGCCAGCCGTCCGCCCGTTCCAATAACGATTTCGAATCCTTAGCCCAGCGGGTGAAACCGGCGCGCAAAGCTTCGGCGCCGGCCGGCTGGTCCCAGCCTTGCCGCTCCGCGCCGCCCTCGGTGACGGCGACGACGTTGAGGTCATCGCCGCCGCGGACGGGGTAGTGCACGAGGTGGGTGCCGGGCCCGAGCCACAATCCCACCACCGGGTCATTGAACGGGGCGGGGAGATTGCCGCGTGGCAGGCGCGTGCGCCAAGCGGTGCCGCCTGCGAAGCGCAAGCGCGCGGCGGGACTGACCACGGCGCGCACCGTGGACCACAGGCCGTCGGCGCCGATCAGGCTCGCGCCCTTGGCCTCGACGCCGTCGCCGGCTCGGGCGATGACCGCGCCGGCTTTGAGGTCGATCGCCGCCAGCTCGAAGCCCGGTGTCAGCGCGATCGGAGCGAGACTTTGCGCCGCCGCGCGCAGCCCGGCATGGAGGTCGGCGCGATGCAGGGTGAGGTAGGGGGCGCCATAGCGCGCTTCGGCGGCCTCGCCCAGCGGCAGCGAGGTCAGCCTGCGGCCCGACAGGCCGTCATAGATGGCGATCGCCTCCGGCCTGAAGCTGTGCGGCTCGATGGCCTCGAGCACGCCAAGCCGCTGTAGCGCCCGCGTGGCATTGGGGCCGAGCTGGATGCCGGCCCCGCTTTGCTCGGTGAAATCGGATCGTTCGAGGATCTCGGTGTCGATGCCGCGCCGCGCCAGCGCAATGGCCGTGGCAAGTCCGCCGATACCGCCGCCGGCAATGAGCACGCGATCGCCACGCCTGGCCATGGGGCAGGCCCTAGGCCACCGGCGCGCCTGGCGGGGCGGTCGCCACGTAGACACAGGACGGCGGGTCGGTCTCCGTCGCCGTGAGCGCGTGGTCGTGCAGGAACAGGGTCGAGCAATAAGGGCAGACGATCTGCGCCTCGTGGCCCATATCGAGATAGACGTGGGGGTGATCGTGCGGCGGCGTCGCCCCCATGCATTGGAACTCCTTGACGCCGATCCTGATCCGGTCGACGCCTTGATCGTTCACGAAATGGGGCACGAGCGTTTGAGCCATAACCGCCGTTCTGCGTTCTCGCCGGTGGAAATGCAAGCGAGCATAGTGACCCGTGGGCCAAAGCGGTAGATCGAGAATGCACAGCTTCGAGTCGGACGGCGTGAGCATCGCCTATAGCGACGAGGGGGAGGGGGAACCCATCCTCCTGATCCACGGCTTCGCCTCGAATGTTGCGGCCAATTGGCGCGACGCTCATTGGCTGCGCACGCTGACCGGGGCCGGACGGCGCGTGATCGCTCTCGACAATCGCGGCCATGGGCACAGCCAGAAGCTCTACGATCCGGATCTGTACGGCGCGCCGGCCATGGCCGAGGACGCGCGCCGCCTGCTCGATCATCTCGGCATCTCGCGCGCCGATGTGATGGGCTATTCCATGGGCGCGCGCATCGCCGTGTTTCTCGCGCTCGCGCATCCCGAGCGGGTGCGCAGCCTGATCCTGGGCGGCGCCGGCATCAATCTGGTGCGCGGCATGGTGGGGACCGGGCCGATCGCCCGCGCGCTCGAGGCGCCAAGCATCGACGACGTGACCAACGACACCGCGCGCAGCTTCAGGGCCTTCGCCGAGCAGACCGGCAGCGACCTCAAGGCGCTGGCCGCCTGCATGCGCGGCCCGCGCGAGAAGATCACGCCGGAGCAGCTTGCCCGCATCGCCGTGCCGGCGCTCATTGCCACCGGCAGCAAGGACGTGATCGCAGGCTCGGGCGGGGAGCTTGCAAACCTCATTCCCGGCGCCCAACTCCTTGAAATCGAAGGCCGCGACCATATGAGAGCGGTCGGCGATGCCCGCTTCAAAAACGGTGTGCTCGACTTTTTAACCAGCCGGGCTTAGTTCAGTGGTCTAAATGACTGGTCAGCCCCCCAGAACTCGTGACGGGGGCAGGTTGAGGTTCCGATGCAAAAGACCTTCGCGGCACAGCCGCAGATCAAGAGCTACGATCCGATCTGGAGCCAGGTGCGGCGCGAGGCTGAGGAAATCAGCGCGGCCGAACCGGCACTGGGCGGTTTCATCTATGCGACGGTGTTGGATCATGCGCGGCTCGAGGATGCCGTGTGCCATCGGCTCGCCCGCCGGCTCCAGCATTCGGCGCTCGACTCAGGCCTGCTGCACAAGACGTTCCACGAGGCGCTGACGGCCGACCCTGCGCTCGGCGAAGCGTTTCGCGCCGACCTCATGGCCACGGTCAAGCGCGACCCGGCTTCCGCCCGTCTGATCGAGCCCTTGCTCTACTACAAGGGCTTCCATGCGCTCGAGACCTATCGCATCGCGCACGCGTTGTGGCAGGCCGGCCGCAAGGACTTCGCGCTCTATCTCCAGAGCCTGACGTCGCGCTTCCTTCAGGTCGATATTCATCCTGCCGCCGTGATCGGCAGAGGCATCATGTTCGACCATGCCACCGGCATCGTCATCGGCGAGACCGCGGTGATCGGCGACAATTGCTCGATGCTGCACGGCGTGACGCTCGGCGGCACCGGCAACGAGAAGGGCGACCGCCACCCCAAGATCGGGCGCGGCGTGATGATCGGCGCGGGCGCCAAGATCCTCGGCAATATCAAGGTCGGCGATTGCGCCAGAGTCGCGGCCGGCAGCGTGGTGCTCAACGATGTGCCGCCCCGGCGGACCGTGGCCGGCGTGCCGGCGCGCGAGATCGGCTTTGCCGGCTGCGAGGAACCCGCCCTCACCATGGATCAGATGTTCGTGGGCGACGAAATCGGCCGCGACTGACATCCGGCAGCAATTTTGGGCCCGCGGGCTCGATGGGAGGGGCGGTGACCCGGGACGAAATCCTTAAGCTTGAGCGCTATCTCAAGACCATGTTCCGGCTGGCCGACCTCCAGGTGCGGCAGCGGCCGCGCAAGGAGGACTCCGCCGAGGTCTATATCGGCGAGGAGTTCATCGGCGTGATCTACCGCGACGACGATGAGGGCGAGGTCGCCTATCAGTTCCAGATGGCGATTCTCGATTACGACCTCAAAGTCTAGGGTGGGCGTGCCGTCCCGGCACGGCTGTTAACTAATTCTTTAGAATTCGGACGAGGGGCGTAACCCCGCTCGGTACAGTGCTTCTGGGCAAGAAGCACGGTGGCGAGGGGGCCGATGCAATCCCTGGCAGTCTATCTCTATGTGACCGCGGTCGGCTTCGTGACGGCCGGGGTGCTGGCGAGCTTTGTCCAGCTCGTGTCGGGTGAGCCGATGCGGTTCAACGTCGAGCCGAAATCCCTGCTCGTCTCGATTGGCGGCGTGCTGCTTAGGGTGCTGGCCGGGCCGGCCATTCTCATGCGCAACGCGTGGCGGGGCTTGAAGCTGCAAGCGCGTCCGAAAGTCTGGTTCGGGGTGTCCGCGGCCATCGCCGCGGTCTGGAGCCTGCTGTCGGGCGCCTTCCTGCTCGACCTAATCCTGAAGCTGTAACCGCCTCATCGGCCGGAAAAAAGAGAGCCGGCCTCTTGCGAGGCCGGCTCCAGTAAAGGCCCGGTGGGGTCGGGGATGGGTGGGGGATGATCACCGGGCCCTAAACGTGTTCAGACGGGGGTCGAAAACTCCTGCTAATGGCGGTTGGATGCCGACGTCGCGGTTTGCGGCGCGGTGTCCGGCGGCAAGAGAGAAATCCACACCAGCGGATTCTTCTCGGACTGGCGCTTGACGAAGGTGTAGGGCGTATCGGCCCAACGCATGACGTCGCGGCGCTTGTTATCCAGAATGAAGTCGCCTTTGTCGGTGCGGACGGTCAGCACCGCGTGGCCTTCGTTGTTCTCGTCGCGGACGACGGTGATCAGGAGCGTGCTCTCCGGGAAGCCGCGGGCGATCAGCTCGCGGCGCTTGAGCAGCACGTAATCCTCGCAATCGCCCTTGTTGGCGCTGGGATAGGCCCAGACTTCGGCCTTACCGTAGAGCTCGAGGTCGGTGATCGGAGCGACCGCCGTGTTGACGGCGCTGTTGACCTCCTCGATGTCGCGGTATTTCGCGGCGCTGAGCTGGATCCGGTCGGCGAAACGGCGTCCCGGACGGCACTCGCTCTGGTGATCCCGGCAAAACGACACATAGCCGATCGGCGGCAAGGTATCGCCGAAGGACGTCATGAAGGCGACCTTCTGCACCTGCGGCGCCGGAACCAAGCTGATCGAGTGATCATTTGTGGCATCCGCCGGCATGGACGAAATAAACATCAAGAAGGCAGAGCCTACGACAAACTGTTTCATTGCACCCCCCGTATTGTTGGGTGCACTATCGCAGTAAGCCTTTGCGATCCCGATAAAAGACGAGAGCAGTTTGGAGTAGTATTGGTAGGGGTTTTTTAGTGAGAACTACTCAAACCTGAATGTTCTGCTGTTAGCTAAAATTTTAGACAATTGAGAACAAAGCAGGTTTTTTGGCGGTCTGCGGCCGCGCAGACCGGCCCGCCGGAGCGGCGCTGTCGCGGCGGCCGGCACATTCGCCGGGCCGGCTCTTCATAAAGCGGTAGGGCTAGCCGAAGGTGCGGGCCAGGCTGTCGGGGTCCTGCAGCTCGACAAATTGCAGGGCCACGCCCTGGTCGTGGTGACGCACCACGCGGCCCCGCATGCGGCCGAGAATGACCACGGTGCCCATCGCCGGCTTGACCGCGCAGGCGACCGAGGCGCCGCTCAACGAGACGTCGATCACCCGGCAATTATGGACATCGCCGTTGGGCAGGATCAGCTTGGAGGCGTTGATCCGGGGCACGACGCGCTCGTGCTTGCGCTCCTCGCCGAGGCCCAGGCTTTTCTGGTTGATCAGCCAGGTCAGCAGGTTGGCGATGCGCTCGCGCTTATGGAGGCTGGCCACGATGCGCATGGCGAAGCCGCCGTCGAAGTTCCGCACCGCTACGCCTTCGAGCCGGCCGAGATTGTCGAGATAGGCGACGATGCGCTCGCCCTCCTGGCAGGTCACCGGCGCCAGCACGGCCATCCCGCCCGCCGACATATTGATGACTTGGCAAGGATATTCTTGCTTGTCCTCGCGCATGAAGCGGCCGAACACGGTCACCGGCACGCGGCGGTGCCGGCGGCGCTCGGGCACGATCTTGACGAGCGGCCGGTGTGCTCTGCGGTCGAGGCGCTCCCGCTGTTCCCGCTTGGGTTCCGCGGTCGGTTGATCCTCAAGCGTGGGGAGGCTCATCGTATGGCTGGGGCTCACATTGGGTCGCCAAATACACGTTGGCGCGCACAGGCTAGACGGTTCTCGGTTAAGGAACGTCTAAGCTTTTGCCCCAAAACGATATTCGTCAGCAGGCGTCCTTTAATCGGCTCCCGGAAAGGCGCTAGTCGCCGTTGCCGAGACCCCGCTCAAGCACGCGGAAGCGCCGGCTGGCGAGACTGATGACCTCCGCGCCGCCTTGCGTCATGAACGCCGGGGTGCCATCGGGCCAATGCAGGTTGAGCTCGACGAGCTCCTGGCGGATCAGCGGCTCGGCGCCAAGCCAGAAGGGCGGCTCGATCGCGGTGATGGCGCCGAGAATGCGATTGATCGTGTCGCCGGTGTGGATCAGCGGCAGCAGCACGAATTCGAAGCCGGTGTGCCGGTCGGCGCGGGTATAGGCCGTGAAGCGGCCATAGCCGACCGCGCCATCGGCAAGCACGGTGCGGAGCAGGGAGGCGACCGCGTCGCGGTCGGCCTCTTGCCACAGGCTCAGCAGGTCGGCGCCCCGGAGCTCGCGCCCGAACTGCTCGCAGATCTTGGTGCCGGCGAGCCGAAAGCGGCATCCGAGCAGGCCAGCGCCCTCGGCAATGAAGGTCTCAGGCAGCAGCGCCGCGATCTTGGCCGGCTCGACCTCGAATCTGACGGGGCGCAAAGCGCCCATTGCGCACGCGATCCCAATACGCGTAAAGCTGCAGGCTCGTTGGCTGCTGCATTCATCCCACCCGACGCTAAAACGCTACACCGGACTAAATCGCGCGCCCAACCTTCCGCCACGCCAAGGTAAACATCCCTCTTTGGCACACAGGTTGAGCTTGCGATGCTCGTGGACCAATAAAAGCAGGGAGTGTGCCAGGGCCGGGAAAGCGCCGCGAGCCGGGTGGGCTTGCCGGCGATTATGGTTTCCACCGGCGGATAGCGGCGCCTGTTAGGGTTTCTCGGCCATGGCCACGTCTGAACCGATCCTCAATGTCCCGCGCAGCGTGACCGGCGTGGCCGTGCTGCTGGTCGCGGTGCAAGTCGTCAGAGGGCTGTTGCCGGACGAGCTGGATCTCACCGTGCTGCTCGCGCTTGCGTTCATTCCCGCGCGGTATAGCGGCGCCGCGCTCGAGCTGCCGGGCGGATATCTCACCGCCGTCACCTCGTTCGTGACCTACATGGTGGTGCATGCCGGATGGGTGCACCTGGTGGTGAACCTGTTGTGGATGCTCGCCTTCGGCAGCGCGGTGGCGCGACGCATGGGCGATGTCAGGTTTCTCGGCTTCTCGGTGTTGTGCGGCATCGCCGGCGCTTTCACCCATCTCTTGTTCCATTATGGCGACATGGCGCCGGTGGTCGGCGCCTCGGCGGCGATCTCGGGTCAGATGGCCGGCGCGCTGCGATTTATTTTCAGGGCGAAGCGTCTGCCGGGGCAGCGTGCGCCCGATTTTCTGGCCGCGCCGCTGATGAGCCTCAGGGAGACGTTGAGCGACAAGCGCATCGTCGCGTTCTTGCTGTTCTGGCTGGCGCTCAACGCCTATTTCGGCCTGAGCTCGATGAGGATCGCCGGCCAGGAAGGCGGGATCGCCTGGGAGGCCCATATCGGCGGGTTTCTGTGCGGCTTGCTCATCTTCGGCGCCTTCGATCAGGGCCGCCCGCCGGACGATCCGCGCGAAAGTGTGCAGCGCACCTAAGAACCGCCCAGTCTCTTGCGCGTTTGGCGTGTCCAGGACAGAATGTCGCAGTCGACGGAGCTGAAAGCTCCGGGGCTGGAGGAGACGCGTATGAACGTCGCAGCAATCCTGAAACAGAAGGGCCGGGGCGTGTTCACCACCGCGCCCGATACGCCGCTGCTTGAGATCACCAAGCTGCTCGGCACGCATGGCATCGGCTGCATTATCATCACCGCCCCAGACGGCAAGGTCATCGGTATCGTGTCGGAACGCGATATCGTGCGCGAGATTTCGCGAGCCGGGTCGAAGGTGCTCAAGGAGCCGGTCGAAGCCTGCATGACCAAAGCCGTGGTGACCTGTCGCGAGTCCGATACCATCGACCGGATCATGGCCGAAATGACGGCGCATCGCTTCCGTCACATGCCGGTGGTGGAGCGGGGCCGGTTGATCGGGTTGGTGTCGATCGGCGACGTGGTGAGGATGCGGATCGCGGAGGCCGAGATGGAAGCCGCGGCGATGCGCGAATACATCGCCACCGGCTGAGGCGAGCATCGATCTAGGCGGCGAGCGCCCGCACGGCGATCTTGATCTCGTCGATCTGCCGCTCGGCGGCCTGCGCACCGAGCGCGATGGCCTCGGCGGCGCGGTGGAAATCGAACAGGCCGAAATCGCCCAGCCTCGGCCCGATGGTGATATCGGGCGGATCGCCGGCGAGCCGCGAGCGCGAGATGCGGTCCTGGGTGATGTGGATCGCGTCCATCATCACCGCCGACATGCCGGGCGCGCCGTTGCTGCGGCCGAAAATCTGCCGATGCAACAGATGCACCGCGGCGCGGCCATTGCTGCCGAGCAGCTCCGGCCCGTCAGTGGCCATGGCGGTTTCGGCCAGGGCCTCTTGATCGTGGATCACGGCGCCTTTGCTGAACACGTCGTTGCTGAGATTGACGGCGATGACGATGCGGGCGCCGAGCGCGCGGCACACCGACACCGGAATGGGGTTGACCAGAGCGCCGTCGATCAGCCAGCGGCCGTTGATTTGCACCGGGCGGAAGATGCCAGGCAGCGCAAACGAGGCCTGGAGCGCATTCACCAGGCTGCCCTTGTTCAGCCACACCTCGTGTCCGGTGCCGAGCTCGGTGGCGACCGCCACGAACTTGCGCTCCATCTGCTCGATGGTGACATCGCGCAGGTGCTCCTCGAGGCGGGTATTGAGGCGCTGGCCGGTGATCAGACCCGATCCGCCGAAATTGATGTCGAGGAAGCCGAAAATGCGGCGGCGCGTCAGCGCGCAGGCGAAGTCTTCCAGCGCCTTGAGCCGGCCGGTGATATGGCAGGCGCCGGCCACCGCGCCGATCGAGGTGCCGGCGATGATGTCGGGCTCGAGTCCGGCGGCGGCCAGGGTCTTGAGCACGCCGATATGAGCCCAGCCGCGAGCCGCCCCGCCGCCGAGGGCGATACCAATCGTCGGTCTTGTTGTACTTACCATGGACAAGGCCCAGGCCGCAGGAGGTCCGGCCGTTTCGGGCCGCAGACGACCATCCTTCGAACGTCAACCGGCGTGGCCGAATGCGACAATCTAGCCGCGGAGGAATATTACTCCGAACTCTTTAAGGTTCTCTTTGCGGCACCAGCATGACGGTAAACGGTCTCTGGGTCGAACTGTCGCTCGGCGTCGACGAAGCGCAGCGACAGTCCGCCGCTGGGCGCGGCGCCCACCGGGACGGCGCGATAGAAGCAGGACTTCCGCCCGGTGTGGCAGGCGGCCCCGGTGCCGCCAGTCTCGACCCTCAACCAGATCGCATCCTGGTCGCAATCGGTGCGCAGCTCGACCACGCGCTGAACGTTGCCGCTGTCCTCGCCCTTGCGCCACAGGCGCCGTCGCGACCGCGACCAGTAATGCGCCTCGCCGGTGGCGATGGTGCGGGCCAGCGCCTCTTCGTTCATATAAGCGAGCATCAGCACCTCGCCGGTCTCGGCCGAGGTGGCGACCACGGGCAGGAGGCCGTCGGCGTCGAACCGCGGCGCGAACACGGTTCCTTCCTCGATGTCGCTCTTGCTCTCAGGGGCAGGGGAGCCGGTCGGCTTGCTCACCGCGATCTGTCCTGCGCGGCCGATCGCATCAGCCGCGGCCGCGCTCGGTCGCGAGCATCATGAAGCGCGCCTGCTGCGCCGGATCCTCTTTGAAGATGCCGGTGAACTGGGTGGTGATGGTGGCGACGTTCGGCTTCTTCACGCCGCGAATCGACATGCATTGATGCACCGCCTCGATCATCACCGCCACGCCTTTCGGCTTGAGCGCCTTGTCGATGGTCTCGGCGATCTGGGCGGTCATGGTCTCTTGCGTCTGCAAACGGCGCGCGAACACGTCGACCACGCGGGCGAGCTTGGAGATGCCCACCACGCGGTCGGTCGGGAAATAGGCGACATGCGCCTTGCCGACGAACGGGATCATGTGGTGCTCGCAATGAGAGTGGACCTCGATGTCGCGCAGCATGACGATGTCGTCATAGCCCGCCACCTCGTCGAAGGTGCGCGACAGGACCTCGAGCGGGTCCTCGCGGTAGCCGGCAAAGAACTCGTCATAGGCGCTCGTGACGCGGCGCGGCGTCTCGCGCAAGCCCTCGCGGTCGGGGTCGTCGCCGGCATAGGCGATCAGGGTGCGGACGGCCTCCTCGGCCTCCTCGCGCGACGGCTTGATGATGCCTGGCCCGCGGCTGATTTCGGCCGGCGGCTTGGTCCGCAGCTTCTTAACCGTAGCGTCCATGAGATCTCGAAACTTTCCTTGCCTGGCCTAACGCGTCAACGGCCGGGGCCGTTCAGAGGCCGTCAATTGGGGTAGTATAACCTGGTCGTCAATATCGGGGCAGTCTCGCCCTCTCATTCTTGCGCCCGGCTGCATATATAATGCGTGAATTCCGCCTGCAAGGCGAGCTTCAGGCCTCAAGGGACCCATGACACTGCCCGAAGACATCTATAGCCAGCGCATCCTCGAGCTTGCCGCCGCCATCCCGCGGACGGCGCGGCTCGCCATGCCTGAGGCCACGGCCACGGCCCATTCCAAGCTGTGCGGCAGCACGGTCACGGTCGATGTCGCCATGGAGGGCGATGTGGTGACCGACTATGGCCAGAAAGTGAAGGCCTGCCTGCTCGGCCAGTCGGCCGCCTCGGTGATGGGCCGCGAGGTGGTCGGCTCGACCGCTTCGGAGTTGCGGGCGGTCGGCGCGGCGATGCGCAAGATGCTGAAAGAGAACGGACCTCCGCCGCACGGCAAATGGGCCGACCTCGCCGCGCTCGAGACGGTGCGCGACTACAAGGCGCGGCACGCCTCGACCCTGCTGGTGTTCGACGCGGTCGAGGATGCCATTGCCCAGATCGAGGCCAAGCGGACCGAGGCCGTGCGCTCGGAAGCGCATGTCTAAGAGCGCCTCAAGCGCCGAGACAGGGCGCGGGCCGCTCGGTTCGCGGATCGCCAAGGCTCTGCTGCTGGCCCCGATTGCGCTTTACCGGCTGACGATCTCGCCGCTGCTCGGGGTCAATTGCCGGCATTTGCCGAGTTGCTCCGATTATGCGCGCGAGGCGATCGAGACGAACGGCGCCTGGAAGGGCGGCTGGCTCGCGCTCTCCCGGCTCTGCCGTTGCCATCCGTGGGGCAGCCACGGTTTCGATCCGGTGCCCGACCTTAGCGGCGCGCATCATCCCTTCGCGCCGTGGCGCTACGGCAGTTGGCGCGGGCCTCGTGACAGCGGACTGAAATCGGGCTAGAACGCCCGCACTCAATCGATCTCTTACCTGCGCTGGTACGCAGGAGTGAGAGGAGAAATGACATGTCTGAAATCTCCCTGACATTTCCCGATGGCGCCAAGCGCGCGGTGCCTGCCGGCACTTCCGGGCTGGACGTCGCCAAGTCGATCTCGCCGTCGCTCGCCAAGCGCACGGTGGCGATGAGCCTCGACGGCAAGCTCGCCGACCTCAAAGCGCCCATCAACGATGACGCCGCGATCAAGTTCCTGACGCGCGAGGATCCCGAATCGCTCGAGCTGATCCGCCATGACGCGGCGCATGTCATGGCGCAAGCCGTGCAGGAGCTCTATCCCGGCACGCAGGTCACGATCGGTCCGGTGATCGACAACGGCTTCTATTACGACTTCGCGCGCGACGAGCCGTTCACGCCCGACGATCTGCCCAAGATCGAAGCCAAGATGCGCGAGATCATCGCCCGCGACGCGCCGTTCTCGTGCGAGGTGATGGGCCGCAAGCAGGCGAAGGAGCTGTTCAAACAGAAGGGCGAAGTCTTCAAGCTCGAGCTGATCGACGCCATCCCCGAAGGCCAGGACATCAAGATCTACTCGCAGCGCGAGTGGCTCGATCTCTGCCGCGGGCCGCATATGACCTCGACCGGCAAAGTCGGCAAAGGCTTCAAGCTGCTCAAGATCGCCGGGGCCTATTGGCGCGGCGACTCCACCAAGCCGATGCTTCAGCGCATCTACGGCACGGCCTGGGCGAGCGAGGACGACCTCAAAGCCTATCTCACCCAGCTCGAAGAGGCCGAGAAGCGCGACCATCGCCGCCTGGGGCGCGAGATGGATCTGTTCCACTTCCAGGAAGAAGCGCCGGGCGCGGTGTTCTGGCATCCCAAAGGCTGGGCGCTGTTTCAGGCGCTGATCGGCTATATGCGCCGCCGCCAGAATGCGTGGGGCTATGTCGAGGTCAATTCGCCCGACATGATGGAGCGCAAGCTGTGGGAGCAGTCGGGCCATTGGGAGAAGTTCGGCGACCTGATGTATGTCACCGAGACGCCCGACGAGCGCATCTATGCCTGCAAGCCGATGAACTGCCCGGGCCATGTGCAGATCTTCAAGCATGGCTTGAAGAGCTACCGCGAGCTGCCCTTACGCATCGCCGAGTTCGGCAAGGTGCATCGCTACGAGCCGTCGGGCGCGCTGCACGGGCTGCTGCGCGTGCGGCATTTCACGCAGGACGACGCGCATATCTTCTGCACCGAGGATCAGATCACCGAGGAATGCGTGCGGCTCAACGAGCAGATGCTGTCGATCTATCGCGATTTCGGCTTTACCGACGTGCGCATCAAATTCGCCGACCGGCCCGACAAGCGGGTCGGCGCCGACGCGGTGTGGGACAAGGCGGAAGCGGCGCTGAAGCGCGCGGTCGAGGCGGCCGGCCTCACTTACGAGTTCAACCCGGGGGAGGGCGCGTTCTACGGGCCCAAGCTCGAATATGTGCTGCGCGACGCCATCGGGCGCGACTGGCAATGCGGCACGATCCAGGTCGACCTCAACCTGCCGGGGCGGCTCGGCGCCTTCTATATCGGGTCCGACGGCGAGAAGACCGTGCCGGTGATGATCCACCGCGCCATGTTCGGCTCGCTCGAGCGCTTCACCGGCATTCTGATCGAGCATCACGCCGGCCATTTGCCGCTGTGGCTCGCGCCGGTGCAGGCCATGGTCGCCACCATCGTGTCGGATGCCGATGCTTACGCCGGCGAGGTGCTGGCGGCGCTGAAGGCGGCAGGGCTTGCGGGCCGAGGCCGATGTCCGCAACGAGAAGATCAACTACAAAGTGCGCGAGCATTCGCTCGCCAAGGTGCCGGTCATGCTGGTGGTCGGCAAGCGCGAGGCCGAGGAGAGCACCGTGTCGGTGCGCCGGCTCGGCAGCCAGGAGCAGCAGGTGATGTCACTCGACGCGGCGATCGAGATGCTGGTCGGCGAGGCCGTGCCGCCCGATCAGCGCGAAGTTGCCAAGACCAAGGCCGCCTAGCGCCGGCATGGCGCAGCCGATCCTGACGATCGGTCATTCGCGGCATCCGCTCGAGCGGTTCCTGTCGCTGCTCACGACGGCGCAGGTGACGGCGATCGCCGATGTGCGGTCGGCGCCGGTGTCGCGCTTCTCGCCGCATTTCAACAAGACCGCCTTGGCGGCGTCGCTCGCGGGGCAAAGCATCGACTATGTCTTTCTCGGCCAGGCGCTCGGCGGACGCCCCGAGCGGCCGGAGCTCTATACGCAAGGCCGGGCGGATTACGAGAAGATGGCGGCGTCGCCCGAGTTTCGCGCCGGGCTGGCGCAGCTGATCGAAACGGCGGAGCGGCACCGAGTGGCGGCGATGTGTTCGGAGGCCGACCCGCTCGACTGCCACCGCTGCCTGCTGGTCGGCCGCGCTCTGGCCGAGTCCGGAATCGATGTGGGGCACATTCTCGCCTCCGGCGAGATCGTCAGCCACGCGCAGGCGGAAGATCGGCTGCTCCAACTCCAACATCTCGCCGACGACGATTTGCTGATGGGATCGCGGGGGGAGCGCCTGGCGGAAGCCTATCGCTCCCGCAATCGCAAGGCGGCCTTTGCTCGGAAGCCGGGAGCTAGCGCGAGGGGCGGAGCAGAACGCCCGGATTGATCAGCGGCGCGTTGGGGTCGGCCGGCGCCGTCGGCGAGAAGCCGTCGAACGCCGCACCGGCGTTGGGCGTGGGCGCCATGCCGTCGCCCGCGACCATGCCGGCCGGCGGCTCGACCGGCTCGGGCGGATCGGTCAGCGCCTTGAGGTCCTCCGGCGAGGTCGGACCGTCGTCGACCACCACCTCGACCTGCTTGGCCGCGCCCAACTCGATCGAGAATTTGCGCGTGTAGCTCGAGCCGCCATGGTCGGCGACCACGGCATAGCTGCCGGGCGCCAGAATGTGGGTCGGCAACGCGCCGGCGTTCTCCTTCACCACATCGCCGGCGGAGGTGAGGATGGTCCATTTGGTGTCGGCCAACGCCTCGCCGCCGAGCGACTGGACCAGCTTGAAGGTGGTCTTGGAGCCGGTCTGCTTGATGGTCGCTTCGGTGACCTTGCCGGGCTCGACCGTCACGTCGACGCGGATCTTGGCATTGGCGTCGCCGTACAGGCTTTCGATGCGGTAGGCCCCGGCATTGAGCCGGGTGACGATATTGGGCTTGGCATTGTGGAGGATCATCTGGCGGTTGCCGAATTGGTCTTCCTCGTCCGACAGGATGTCGAATCTGACCGCGCTTTCGGGGACCGAGCCGCCATCGGGCAGGGCGGCGGCAAGCTTCAGCCCGCCGGTATTGAGGACGAAGGTTTCCTCGAGCGAGCGGCCGCTCTCCACTTTGATCTTTCTGGTCAGATTGGAGAGGCCATAAGCGGCGTTGACCAGATATTCGCCGGGCAGAAGCGCGGCGGTCGGCATGGCCTCGCGATGGGTGCTGAGGAGCTTGTAGCCGCTGCTCGGCGGCGAGGTGTTCGAGGCATAGACGCGCCAGGTCAGCCCTGTCTGGAGTCGCGGGCCTTGCTCGCTGACCATGGCCTTGAACGTGACCGGCACGGGCCGTTGGACTTGCGGCGGCGGCGGAGGCGCGGCCTTGGCGGCGACGGTGGGAGCGGGCGGCGGTTCGGGCGGGGCGATCGGCACCGATTGCACCACCTGCACCGGCGGCGTGTCCTCGGCAGGTGGCGTGGCCTCGGCGGAGGGCGGGGGTGGCGCCGGCGGCGGTGCGCTTGCGGATTTATGCACCGCCGTCTCGCGACCCGTTTCCGCCGCTTGAGGCGGGGGAGGGGCGCTAGGCGGTGTGTCGAGTTCGATCGGCTTGGTGGCGACCGTTCCCGGCGGCAGGTTATCGGCGGTGCCGCCCTGATCGGCCTGAGGCGCGGTCACCACCGGAAAATTGCCGAGGTCGATGGGCTTGGCCGTCGACACGCCGGCCGGGAGCGCCACCGCGGACGGGACCGCAGGTGCGGGTTCGGCCGCCGCCACGGCCTGAGCCGGCGGCGGACCGGGCGCCACGATCTCGTCGAGGATATTGGCGAGGCTCTGCTTGAGCTCGCCGGCATTGGTGGCGACGGCGATTGAGCCGCCGGTTGTCTCGGCGAGACAGCTCAGAGGCTTGAGATCCTCGATCTTGTCGGAGAAGCCGATCACATGGATGCGGAGCCCGTTCGACTTCTCCTTCATCGAGGCGGCCGCGGCACAGATATCGGCGTCGCAACTATCGCCGCCGTCGGCGATCAGCACGATGTCGAACCTGCCTTGCGGTCGCGCGAATTTAGCGGCGTCGCTGAGCGCCGCCGCCACCGGGGCTGCACCTTTCGGCTTGATGGCATCGAGCAGCTTGCTTTGCGATGCGAAGGTCAGCTCGCCGGGCTTGGCCAAGACCTCGCTGTCGGCGCAGTTCGAGGCCTTGCGATGGCCGAAGGCAACCAGCCCGAACGACAGACGGCCGGCGTAACTTCCCAGCGCCTGGCCAAGCTCGGTTCGCACCGATGCGATCTTGCTCGTGCCGCCGATCTTGGTGTTCATGCTGCTCGAGGCGTCGAGCACGACGATGGCGGCCGGGAGGCCGGCCTCTGGCGTGGCAGACGGTGCATTTTCGGCTGCGGCGGCCCCCGCTCCAATGAGAGCGGCGGCGGGCAAAAGCAAAAGCCTAAGCCCCGCGCAGCGTGTCCCCCGCATAGCGATCGCTCCGATCCATCGGCCGCAAGCTGTTATACCCCGTTCGGGTGTGCGCAACGGAGCGAAAATCCGTTGCGAATGAGGCCGATTTGGGGTGCAGAAGGCGGCGGTTTGACCCGCCGCGCACTTCTCCCTCCGGCATTGTTCGGGGCCCGGTTTCACGATAGGAACGCGACCTTCTCCTGCCGCTTCGAGGCCATGATCAATCCGACCCTAGATCTCCTGCTCGCCCGCCGCTCGGTGTCGGCCAACTCTCTCGCCGAGCCCGGCCCAAGCGCGGCGGAGCTCGAGGCGATGCTGACGGCGGCCTCGCGCGTGCCCGACCACAAAAAGCTCGTGCCCTGGCGCTTCCTGCTGTTTCAGGGCGCGGCGCGGGCCGCGTTCGGCAAGGTTCTGGCCGAGGTCTGCCGTGCCGAGGAGCAGGACCCCGGCGCGTTCCGGCTGGAGAACGAGGCCAAGCGATTCTTGCGCGCGCCGCTGGTGATCGCCGTGATCTCGCGCGTGGTCAAGAACCCGGCCGCGCCGGACTGGGAGCAGATCCTTTCGGCCGGCGCCGCCTGCCAGAATCTGATCGTCGCCGCCACCGCGCTCGGCTACGGCGCGCAATGGATCACCGAGTGGTACGGCTATAGTCCCGGCATCCGCCAAGCGCTTGGGCTTGCCGACAACGAGCGCGTGGCCGGTTTCGTCTATATTGGCACGGCCACGGAGAAGCCCGAGGAGCGGGAGCGGCCGAAGCTCGCCGACATCGTCGCGGCCTGGCGTCCTGAGCGATAGGGCCGGAGAGAGCGCCATGTTCTACGACGCCATCGCCAACACGCACGGTCTTGCGCTCGACCCGTTCAAGGCGCTGGTCGCGCCGCGGCCGATCGGCTGGATCTCGACGCTCGGCAAGAACGGCGTCGTCAATCTCGCACCCTATAGTTTCTTCAATGCCGTCTCCGAGGATCCGCATTTCGTGATGTTCGCCTCGGGCGGCCGCAAGGACAGTCAGCGCAACGCCGAGGAGACCGGCGAGTTCGTCTGCTCGCTCGCCACCTACGATTTGCGCGAAGCGATGAATCGCACCGCGGCCGCGGTCGGGCCGGACATCGACGAAATGCGGCTCGTGGGCCTCACCCCCGCACCGTCGCGCCTGGTGCAGCCGCCGCGCGTGAAGGAATCGCCGGTCGCCTTCGAATGCCGCTATTGGCGGACCATCGAGCTGCCGGGGCGGAACGGCGGCCTGAGCGACAACGCCATCGTGCTCGGCCAAGTCGTCGGCGTGCATATCGCCGACGAGGCGATCGTCGACGGCAAGGTCGATGTGACCAGGCTCAAGCCGATCGCCAGGCTCGGCTATGGCGACTATGCGGTGATCGACGAAGTGTTCACGATGCCCCGGCTGGGTGCGGGCCGCGGCGCGCCTCAATAGCCGAACTGCTCGGACAGGATGCGCTCGGCGAGCGTGTGGCCGGGATCGAACATCATGAAGATGTCGATGCCGCTTTCCTCCATCACCTCGACCTTGACCACGTCGCGGAACTCGGTGTGGTCGGCCACCGCGCTGACGGGGCGCTTGTCGGGCTCGAGCACCTCGATGGTGACCTTGGCGTCGTTGGGGAGCAGGGCGCCGCGCCAGCGCCGGGGACGGAACGGGCTGATCGGCGTCATCGCCAAGAGCGGCGCGTTGATCGGCAGGATCGGGCCGTGCGCCGAGAGATTGTAGGCGGTCGAGCCGGCCGGCGTCGACACCAGCACGCCGTCGCAGATCAGCTCGTCCATGCGCACCGTGCCGTCGACCGAGATCTTGAGCTTGGCGGCCTGGTAGATCTGCCGGAACAATGAGACCTCGTTGATGGCGAGCGCCTCGTGCGCGTCGCCGGTGTTGTCGTGCGCGGTCATGCGCAGCGGATGGATGATGGTGATCTCGGCCTTGGCCAGCCGCTCCTTCAGGCCGTTCTCGCGATAGTCGTTCAACAGGAAGCCGACCGAGCCGCGGTTCATGCCGTAGATCGGCACGCGGCTGTTGAGATGGCGGTGCATGGTCTGCAGCATCATCCCGTCGCCGCCCAGCGCGACAATGGCGTCGGCGCCTTTGATCTCGGCGTTGCCGTAGCGCTTGGCCAGCTTGGCGAGCGCCGCTTGTGCCTCCTTGGTCTCGCTGGCGACGAAGGCGACTTTGTCGAAGCTGGGTTTGATCATGTCGAGACGCTTGGACCGGGCCTAAGAAGCGGGCACTATAAATGCGGCCGTGCCCGGCAAATGCAAGCCTCTAGAATTAGCGGCGAATGGTGAATTCATGGCGAACGACGAGCGGCCGGTGCTGATCTATACGACCTTTCCGAGCCTCGACGACGCAAAACGGGTGGGGGACGCCCTGGTGGCGGCGAGGCTGGCCGCCTGCGTCAACATGTTTCCGGGCATGATCTCGATCTTCGAGTGGCAGGGCGCGCGCGAGGAGGCGAGCGAGGTCGCCATGATCATCAAGACGCGCAAATCGCTGACCGAGGCCGTGCTCGCCGAGACCAAGCGCCTCCACCCCTACGAGCTGCCCGCGCTGCTGGTGCTGCCCACCGAGGGGGGCAGCGCCGAATATTGCGGCTGGATCGCGAGCCAGACGGCGCGACCGGACCTCAAATGAGCGGCGAGGCCGTCGTGCTCGCCATCGATCAGGGCACGACCAGCACGCGCGCCATCCTGTTCGACCGCGACGGCCGCGCTCGCGCCACGGCGCAAGTGCCCCTCACCCAGATCTATCCCGCGCCGGGGCAGGTGGAGCACGACCCGGAGGAAATCTGGCGGGCCGTGCTCCAGGTCGGCAATGCCGTGCTCGGCGAACTAGGCCCGCGATCGGTGGTGGCCATCGGCATCACCAACCAGCGCGAGACGACCTTGGTGTGGGAGCGGGCGACCGGCAAGCCGCTCGCCAACGCCATCGTTTGGCAAGACCGCCGCACCGCCGAGCTGTGCGCCGAGCTTGCGCATGAGGGGTGGGGGGCGCATGTCGCCGAGGCGACCGGGCTCGTGATCGATCCTTATTTCTCGGCGACCAAGCTTGCCTGGCTGCTCAGGAATGTCCCCGATCTCGACGCCCGCGCCGAAGCGGGCGAGGTGTGCTTCGGCACCGTCGATAGTTTCCTCCTGTTCAGGCTGACCGGAGGCAGGCTGCACGCCACCGACGCGACCAATGCCGCCCGCACCAAGCTCTACGACATCAGGTCCGGGCAATGGGACGACAGACTGCTCGACCGGCTCGGCGTGCCGCGCGCCATGCTGCCGGAGGTGCGCGACACCCAAGGCGATTTCGGCGAGACCGAATTTGAGCATTTCGGCGCGTCGATCCCGATCAGGGGTGTCGCCGGCGATCAACAGGCGGCGGCTTACGGGCAGGCTTGCTTCCGGCCCGGCATGCTCAAGGCGACCTACGGCACCGGCTGCTTCGTGCTCGCCAATACCGGCGCGGAGAAAGTGGCGTCGGCCACGCGCATGCTGTCGACGGTGTTCCATCAGCTCGAGGGCAAGCGCACTTACGCGCTCGAAGGCGCGATCTTCATGGCCGGCGCCACGGTGCAGTGGCTCAGAGACAGTCTCGGCCTCATCGCCACAGCAGCGGACAGCGAGGTCTTGGCGCGGCAGGCCGATCCCAAGGCGCGGGTCTATCTGGTTCCGGCCTTTCAGGGACTGGGCGCGCCGTTTTGGGATGCAAACGCCAAGGCCGCCATTCTCGGGATGACTCGCGCCGCGTCGAAGGCGGATCTCGTGGCGGCGGGGCTCGAGGCCGTCGCCTTCCAGACCCGCGATCTCCTCACCGCCATGCGGCAGGACATGGCGGTGAGTTCCATCCCGGCCCCGTCAACCTTGCGGGTCGATGGCGGCATGACGGCGAATGCGTGGCTGATGCAGCGGCTCGCCGACATTTTGGGCCAGAAGATCGAAGTGGCGGCGAACCCCGAGACGACGGCGCTCGGCGCCGCCTATCACGCCGGGCAACACGCAGGTTTCTTCGGCGATATGGCTGAGCTCGAACGGGCCTGGGCGCCGGCCCGGGCGTTCGAGCCGCGCATGAGCGAGACCGAACGGGAGGCGCGCTATGGCGGTTGGCTCGACGCCGTGGCGCGGGTGAGGTCGGACGGCGCCTAGCCCCGCGGACATTAACCACGCCAAGCGGTTGTTGGCGTGAGGTGGCACGGTCGCCGTTAACCCGATGAAATTGATGTTTTGGCACGGTTCGGCTCGGCGCGGCGGCATGGCGCTTGCGGCGAGCGTTCATTCCTGTGAGCCGGAGGACGGCGTGACTTTGATCGACCGGCAATCGCCAAGCCTGGCGGCGCGGCCCGCGTCAGTAGCGGTGGGCAGCGGCACATGAGTTGCGCGGCGCCACGCTGCGGCGATGGACCCTCGGCCTGTTGTGGAGCCTCAAGCCGCCCCGGCTCTATGGCGTGCCGGCGACGCTCGCCATGTTGGCCAAACATTATGCCGGGTTTGGTCCGCCGCCCGGCGTACTGCCCGATCCCGACACGGCCTTGACCCATCCCGACGGGCTCGCAGGGATCTGCACCGATCTGAGCGTGCCGACGCTGATGGCGGCCTATGCCAAGGGGCTCTTTCCGTTCGCCCATGTCGGGCCACAGAAATGGTGGGCGCCGCGTGAGCGCATGGTCTTGCGCCCTGACCACATTCATATCTCGAAGACCGTGCGCCGGCTGCTGCGCCTCAAGCAATTCGAGGTGACGTTCGACACCGCGTTCGGCGCGGTGATCCGGGCTTGCGCCGAGCCGCGACCCGGGCACCCGCAATTGACCTGGATCAGGCCGGACATCATCGCGGCCTATGAGGCCCTGCATGACGCGGGCTACGCGCATTCCGTCGAGGTGTGGGACCGTGCCGGGAACTTGGCGGGAGGACTTTACGGCGTGGCGGTCGGCAAGGCGTTCGTCACCGAGTCCATGTTTGCGCGGCAGGCCGACGCCTCCAAAATCGGCCTCATCACGCTCAGCGCGCATTTGCAGAAATGGGGCTTCGTGCTGAACGACGCCAAGCGCGATAGCGGCCATTTGCGCAGCCTTGGCTTCGCGCTGATGCCGCGGTCGGAGTTCACTGCGCTGATGGCGCGAGCCTGCAGCAAGCCGGGGCGGCCAGGCGCCTGGGCGGTGGATAAGTCGATCGACGTTTTCCAATGGAATCCGCGAGACAACACAGTCTAGCTTGGGCGTAGACCGGCTTTTATAGTACCGTCACAAGACCTTCATAGAGTGCCCATCAGGATCGCCCGAATGGGGCAAGGAGGCACGCGCATGACCATGGCTGCAATCGATTTCCAAACTCTCGCCAACGCGGGATTCCCGCCCGCGAGTTACGCGCCGGGCGAGATCATTTTTTCCGCGGGCGACAAAGGCGAGAACATGTACGTGATCCGCTCGGGCGAGGTCGAGGTCGAGCGCGACGGCAAGATCGTCGAGACCCTGTCGGCCGGGGGCATATTCGGCGAGATGGCCCTCATTGACGGGTCGCCGCGAGCGGCCACGGCGCGCGCCAAGACGGCGTGCGAGGTCGCTCCCATCTCCGAGCGAAGCTTCCTGTTCCTGGTGCATGAGACGCCGTTTTTCGCCATCTCGGTGATGCGCGCGCTGGCCGAACGGCTGAGACGCACGCCGACCTAGATCGGCGCTGCCGACCGGCGGCTTGCCATTAGGGCTGGCGCCAGCCATGATCGGGCAAACGTAACCCCGAGCTTTCCGCATAACACCCTTGTCGCTGCTCGCGAATTTGGCGCTCCGCCGCCCGCGCAATGTCGATGCGTCAACGCTCGGGCGGGACGCTATGGCAGGCGCCATTTCGGCGGTTGTGCAGATCGCCTATTGCATCTCGTTCGCCGCCCTGATCTTCACCGGCGACCTGGCCGGCGGTTTTCCGCTCGGACTCGCCGGGCTGATCATGGGCACGGTGGTCACCTGCGTGGTGATCGCGCTCACCTCCACCTTCTCGCCGGTGATCGGCGGTCCGGACTCGCCGGCCGTGGCGGTGATGAGCGTGCTGGCGGCTTCGATCGCCGCCGCGCTGTCCGCCAAGGGTGCCAGCACGCCGACCATCATCGTCAATGTGCTGGTCGCGCTTTCGGTCAGCACGCTGCTCACCGGCGTCCTGCTCTACGGCATCGGCGCGCTCAGGCTTGGCCAATGGCTGCGGTTCATTCCCTATCCGGTGATCGGCGGCTTTCTCGCCGCCTCGGGCATTTTGCTCATCACCGGCGGCGCGGAGGTGGTGACCCAGACCAATCTGTCGCTGTCGCCGGCGAGTTGGGCAGATTTGTATTCGAGCGTCTATGGGCCGCAAATTCTCATCGGCCTGCTGTTCGCCGTCTCCATTCCGCTGCTCGGCCGCTGGATAGCCGACTACCTGGCGTTGCCGGTCGCGTTCTTTGTCTTTCTGGTCCTGATGGACGGGAGCTTGTTCGGCTTGGCCGACGAAAATGTGCGGAGCGCCTGGTTTCTGCCGAGTCTCGGCGAGCTCACGCTGTGGTGGCCGGCCAGCGCGATCATGGGACAGCAGGTCGATTGGGGCGTGATCGCCGATAGCAGCGCCGAGATCGGCTCGTTTTGCGGCGTGATGGCCATCGCGCTGCTGCTCGATGTGTCGAGTCTGGAGGTGGCGCGGCAGAAGACCGCCGACCTCGATCAGGAATTCCGCTCCAACGGGCTCGCCAATCTGCTGGCCTCGGTGCTCGGAGGCTTTGGCGGCTCATTGTCGATGAATGCCTGCCTCCTGCTCGACGAGTTCGGCGCCACGACGAAATGGGCGGGCGCCATCGTCGGTTTGGGCTGCGCGATCATCCTGTTCTCCGGCGCCGATGTCGGCAGCGTCGTGCCCAAGGCTATTCTCGGCGGGATGCTGGCTTATCTCGGTGCGGTGATCATCATCGAGCTGTGGCAAGCGCCGGCGCAAAGCTCGTGGATGGAATGGGCGCTGACCGGGGTGATGACGCTGGTCATCATCAATTTCGGATATTTCATGGGCGTGGTGGTCGGCGTCATCGGCGCCTGCCTGATGTTCGCGCTGAGCTACAGCCGGATCGGCGTGATCAGGCGGCACCTCACGCGTCAGGAATTCTCCAGCAATGTCGAGCGTTCGCCCGAGCAGACCCGCCTGCTGCGCGAGGAGGGCAAGCGCGTCCACGTGTTCTGGCTCTCGGGCTTCATTTTCTTCGGCTCCTCCAATGGCCTGTTCGAGCGCATCAAGCGGGTGATCGAGGTGCAGCGCGACAAGCCGGTCGGCTATGTCGTGCTCGACTTCACCTCGGTCCCCGGCCTCGACACGTCGGCGGTGCTGAGCCTGGTCAAGCTGCGCAATTATTGCGAGGAGCACGACGTCACGCTCGGCTTCTCCGGCCTGAGCGAGAGCATGCGCGTGAGCTTCGAGCGCGCGGGCTTTTTCGGCAGCACGCGGTCGCACCAAGTGTTCGGCAGCCGCAACGAGGCGATCGAGTGGTGCGAGGACATGCTGCTGATGCATCACGAGGTCGGCGCCGCGTCGACCCACAGCTTCGAGAGCTGGCTGGAATCGGAATTCGGCGGCAAGGTCGATTTCGCGCGCATCGTCTCCTTCATGGAACGCCAGGAACTCTCCAATGGTGAGTTTCTGTTCCATCAGGGCGAGGAGTCCGATTCGGTCGTGCTCCAGGCCTCCGGCTGCGTCGCCATCATGATCATCGACGAGCATGGGCGGCCGATCCGCTTAAGGCGCATGATCGGCCACACGGTGGTCGGGGAGATGGGCTTCTATCGCGACGTGGCGCGCACCGCGAGCGTGGTGGCCGAGGGCCCGACCGTCATTTACCGGCTGACGCGGCAGGCCTTCGACAAGATGCAGGCCGAGGACCCGTCCGCCGCGGCGGCGCTGCACAAGCTGATCATCAGGCTGCTGTCTGACCGGCTCGAATTCGCCAATCGGGAAATTTCGGCCCTGCTCTAGACCGCTGCGGCGGTGACGATCAGCACGGCGACGATGGCGAGATAGGTCAGGCCGTGGATCAGCTGATCGGTGCCGAGCGCATGCCAGAAGCCGGCGTTCTGCGGCGTCCAGCCGTTGCGACTCGTGATCTGCTCCTTGGCCCAATCGATGTGATAGTGGAGCGCGAACTCGCCAAGGGCGATGGCGCCGGCGATCAGCAGCGAGCCCGGAACCAGCACCAGATAAACCAGCGGCGTCAGCGCGACATGGATGCCCGCATGGATGAGGCCGCCCGGATGGCCGTAAGTCCCCTTGTTCAAAAATTGATACCCGGTCTGCAAATAGAAATCGGCGACCGCGTGCTTGAACATCAGCACGGCGACGGCGGCCAGGGCGAGGAGAGTGATCTCGGGCATGCTATTTCGACATGGCCTCGGCCGTGCCGTCCCAGTGCGGTGGGGGAGGGTTCACCCGGAAATAGTCGATGCGCTCGCGATAGAGTGCATATAGCCGATCGAGGCGCGAGGTGTTCAGTCGCTCGCATTCGCGGCTGAGCGCTTCGGCGGCGTCCCAGTCCTTGGCGCGGAAACGGGCGAGAAGTTCGCCGTGCCGTTCGGCCAGTGCGATGAAGCCTTGCGATTGCTTGAGGGCGCTGTCGCCGAGCAGCGCGAAAATGCGCGTGGCCTCGGTCTTGCCCTTCACCTTCAACAGATCAAGCTCGAGAAAGGCGAAATCCGGCGCCCGCGCGGTGGTGGATTGGCCGACGACGGTGCCGACCTCATAAGTCTTCGATTGGCCTTCGAGCCGCGACGCCACGTTGACGTTGTCGCCGATCACCGAATAGTCGAAGCGCGTCTCCGAGCCGAGATTGCCGACGCAGCAAATTCCGGTGTTGAGGCCGATGCCGAGCTGTACCGGCTTGAACGGCCGGCCCTTGGCCTCGGCCTCCTCGCGCCAGCGCTCGTTCAAATTCACCATCTCGCGCATCATGCGCAAGGCCGCGCTACAGGCATGGCTCGGGTGCAAGCTGTCGTCGAGCGGCGCGTTCCAGAACGCCATCACCGCGTCGCCCATGAATTTGTCGATGGTGCCTTGCTCTTCGAGGATGATGTTGCTCAACGGGGTGAACAAGGAATTCAGGAAGCGGGTGAGCTCTTCGGCGTCGAGACCTTCCGAGATGCCGGTGAAGCCGCGCACGTCGCTGAACAGCAGCGTCATGTCGCGGGTCTCGCCGCCGAGCTTCAAGCGCGAGGGATCGTTGGCGAGCCGCTCGACCAGGGCCGGGGCCATGTAGTGCGAGAAGGCGTGGCGCACCCGGTTGCGCTCCCGCTCGGTGCGCAGAAACACCACCAGCGTGCCGACGAGATAGATCGCGGTCAGCGCCACGGCGGGATAGATCGGATCGACCAGCCAGCCGAACGCGTCGAAGGCATACCAGGAGATGCCGATCACCGCGGCGACCGCGGCGCCGCCGAGCACGGCGCTGCCAAGCGCGCCCATGCGATAGATGAGAAAGGCGATCAGCAGTCCGATCACCAGGATGTAGAGGAGTTCGGCGGCAGTGGCGAAATCCGGCCGTTGCAAAAAGGAGCCCTGCAAGATCTGCTCGATGGCCTGGGCATGAAGAGAGACGCCGGGGACGGAAGCGTCGAGCGGCGTCGCTCTCAGATCGAGCAGGCCGGCGGCGCTGGTGCCGATCAGGAGAAGGCGGCCCTCGAGGTCCTCTCGGCCGATCTCGCCGTTGAGCACCTTCCAGGCCGGAAGATAGCGTTCCTTGGCTTCAGGGGTGAACCTGATCCACATCTGGCCGTCGGCCTCGGTCGGGATCTCGAAGTCGCCGACGCGGATCTTGACGATGCCGGTCTGTTCGCCGAACGCCTTCTCGCCGCTCGCGCCGGAGGACTTCACCATGTAGGTCGAAGCGCCTTGAGCGAGCCGGAGCATGTCGGCCGCGAAGGACGGATAGAGCGTGTCGCCGACTCTGATCACCATGGGCATGCGGCGGATGATCTGGTCGTGGTCGGGAATCCAGTTGAGCGAGCCCGAGCCTTGCGCCTTGTCCTGCAGCTCTTTCAGGCTCGCCGCGGCGCCGGGATAATAGGGCGCGAACAGCTTGGGATCGTCGCCGCCATGGGCGAAGCCGGCTTTGGTTTCGGGGAACGATGTTCCTTGCGGCGCGGCGATGAAGCCGAGCACCACGGGTGCGGTGCCGATCGCCTCGGCAAAGACCTGGTCGTTCGACGGCAGCTTCTCGATCTCCTGCCGCAAGCCGGCCAGAGCTTCGGCATTCGGCCAGAAGCGCAGCGTATTGGCCGGCGACATGCGATCGGGCTCGGGAAACACCATGTCGAAGCCGATTGCGGCGGCGCCATTCTGGCCGAGCTTGGTCACGAGGTCGGCAAGCACCGTGCGGGGCCAAGGCCATTGTCCCACCCGCTTCAGGGATTCCTCGTCGATATCGACGACGCGCACCGGCAGCGCGGGATCGAACGCTCGCGGGCTGACGCGTTGATAGGCGTCGAAGACGAGCGACCTCAGTCTCGCGACCGGGCTCGGGTCCCAGATCCGCAAGGCAAGCGAGGCGACGATGACCGTCCCCAAGATGAGGACATAAAGGAGACGCGGACCCATCCGTTGGTTGACTTTGCCAGCTGGAAAATGCGCCGGGCCGGCGCGAGACGACCGAACCTAGCCAATGGCGCCCGGTTGCTCCAGTGCCAACTTCCAGCCCTTCGTCACCCCCAAATGAGGGGGCGGCGCGGGGCACATTTCAGGAACATTCGGAGGGGATCGCGTGCCGGTCGGCTTGCGCCACGTCCAAGCGTGGGCGCAAGCCGGGCAGCATGCTTCAATTAAGCGCGGGTGGGTTTAGTCAAACCATTCGGGCCGCAAATTGCGCCACACCGCCTCGGTCTCGAAGTCGAGTTCGATGTTCGGCTGCGATTGCGACTTGCGCTTCGCATAGGTGGTTGACCGGTCGCCGTAGGAATAAGCGTAGGGAGAATTGTATTGGTCGATCCAGTGATGGCGGAGCTTGCCGGCGGCAGCTGGACCGATCGCGCCAAACAAGACGGCAAAGCCGAGAGTTGCGGCGGCGAAGTGCTTGAGCATAGACGGTCTCCATTGGGTTTCATGGCCACTCGGGCCAAAACCGCGGGGGGAGCGCGGTGCGGCGCACATGTAGGTGGCGAGCCGGATCAGTTCAATGAGGCGCCCAAAGCGGGCCGAAGCTAGCCCCGGCGACAGGAAAGCCGGACCTTGTCCGGCCCGCCCTTCACGTCCATTTGACCGTTGGACCCTTTGTCCCGGGCAGAGTTAATCCCCGCCGGTCAGCGCTGTGGCATAGTGTGGCGTTGATGGTCTCGTCGCACAAAAGGCCTTGGGCGCACCGTCCATGAGGATAATTCTTTCCAGGAAAACGACTCATCGCGGAGCGCAATTCATGCGCCTGCCGGTCGTGATAGCCGTGGCGATCGCGGGTCTCGGGCTGTTTTGCGGCAGCGCGCACGCGGCCAGAATGTGGCTGCCGAAAACCGACAATCCCTATTGCGACGTCTCCACCTACATGCTGCGCGACATCCCCGAGCAGGCGATGTCCATGCTCGATTCAAACGGCAAGCCGCTGATCGTGGTGAACGGCCGGACCCTGGTCGATGAGCCAGCCTATAGCCGGTTTTTGCTGGCGCATGAATGCTGCCATCACACGCTCGGTCATGTCGGACGCTACAAGGAGAACCTGGGCCATGTCGGGCCGCAGCCGTTCTTCTATATCGCCCCGGCACTGAGGCAGATGGAGCTCGAAGCCGATTGCTGCGCCGCCAGGATGCTGAGATTCAAGCATGAGACCGACAGCATCGAGTCGGCCGAAGAGGCGATGATCGGTTTCGGCGAGACGCCGACCGGCGCCTATTATCCGACCGGAAACGAGCGGGCGGACAACATCGCCAAATGCGCGGCGCCAGACTGACATCCGGGCAGCTCGGCGCTTCCTCCACGACGCGGTAAGCCATTCTGTCAGCTAAGTTTAATGTTGCGGCATGCTGGCGGCGTGTCCCGTCGATCGCCATATTTTCGCTGTGGCCGAAAAGCCGAGGCGCAGGCCTGTGATAGGCTGCGGGGTTCGTTAGTGGTGGAGATGCGGCGGTGAGCAGCCGAGCGAGAGTGGTGGAGTGGCTGCGAGAGAACCCGGTCCGGCCGCTCATGAGCATCGTGGTCTGCCTCGGCTTGGGGGCATTTGTCGCCGCGGCGAGCGCGCAGGGCGCCGAGCCGACGAGCGCCGCGTTGTTGCGCGTGTGCGCCGACCCGGACAACATGCCGTTCTCCGACGCGAAGGGGGAGGGCTTCGAGAACAAGCTCGCCGAGCTGATCGCCGGGAAGCTCGATGCCAGGCTGGAATATTCCTGGTTTCCCGAGGCGACCGGCTATGTGCCCAACACCATGGGGCGCGACGCCTGCGATCTGGTGATGGGCTACGCTCAAGGCACCGGGCTGATCGAGGATACCAACCCCTATTACTACACATCCTATGTGCTGATTTATCGTGCCGACGACGGCAGTCTCGCCGGCGTCGACAGCCTGTCGGACCCGCGCCTCAAGGACAAAGCCATCGGCTACTTCGCCCGGACGCCGCCGGCGAGCATCCTCGCCTTGCATGGGCTGGCCGGTAGCTCGAAGCCGTTCGAGGTCCATGCCGACGACAGCGCTGCACAGGCCGCGATCGAGATGATCGGCCAGATCGCCTCGGGCAAGCTCGATGCCGGGCTGCTGTGGGGCCCGGTCGGCGGCTATTACGCCGAGCGCGCCGAGGTGCCGCTCAATCTCGTGCCGCTGGTGAAGGAAAAAGCGGGCCCGACCACGATCTACGGCATCACCATGGGCGTGCGCCCGAACGAGCCGCAATGGAAGCACACCATCAACAAGCTGATCACCGACAACCAGGGCGAGATCAACGTGATCCTGGAAGGCTACAGCGTGCCCTTGCTGGACGAGAAGGGCAATTTGATCACGGCCGCCGCCGAGCGCTGACGGCCGCTCCGCCTCACATCTTGCAGAGACTTTCCGGCTCGTCGATGCCGAGCGTGTCCACCTCGATTTCGGGGTGGCTGGCATGCGGGAAGCCGCGCTGCGGCGAGAAGGAGACCGGCACCTTGTCGGTGGCGATGATGATCGGCTGGCGGAACTGGCCGTCCCAGGGACGGAACTGCTGCTTGATGCCCTTGAACGGAGCGAGCTGAAGCTCGGGCCCATGGATGAAGGCGTCGACCGTGGCGAAATCCCCGTCCGGGTTGCGCGTCACCACTTCGCCGATGGCGCGGGTCGCCACATAGGCCTGATAGTCGATCGGCAGCATCAGGCGGTGAAAGTCCTTCTCGAAATTGTTGTTGGCCTGGGTCGCGCCCCATTTCTCGTGGCCCGCGCTCCAGGTGGTGGCGGTCAGGCCGGTGGTGCCGGCCACCGGGCGCGGATCGGCGCCGCCGCGATAGGGCATGAAAGGACCGAACATTTGATCCTCGTCGGCGACGACGATGATCTGATAATCGGGATCGGCGGGAATGGTGCCGTTCAGGCTCGCCTGCTTGCCGGGACTGCTCGCCGCGGCGCCGGACGGGATGGTGCCGACATCGTCGCGACGGCCGCCGGACGTATCCTTGTACTCGCGCACGTCGACGATGGTGGCGCCGAAGCGGCCGGCGGCGCGCTTGATGGCCTCGGCATAAGCGAGGTCGCCCGGGGTCGAACCATGCACCAGCAGCCAATCGGTCCATTTCATGGTGACGAGGTATTGGGCCAGCGCGTCGGCGAGCATGTAGCGGTCCGGCACGATGTGCATGACGTTGGCGCGGCAGTTCTCTTGTCT
>CAWEUF010000007.1:0-133060 GCA_963812105.1 uncultured Alphaproteobacteria bacterium | reverse complement strand
AGCGCCACATCGGTGGCGCGGATGTTGAACAGGAGAATGTCTTTGCCCTTGGCCCAGTCGGCCATCTTGAGCAGCGTGTCGGCCGAGGCATCGACGACGATGTAGTGATGGTCGCTGTCCAGGAATTTCTGCAACGCCTCGACCGCCTTGTCGGCCGAGGCCACGGTGGTGACATCGAGGCTGTAGTCGTGGCCGGTGAAGCGGCCGCCGGCATTGTTCTCCTCGATGGCCATCTTGGCCCCGGCGACCCCGGCGTCCTTGGGCTCGACATCGAGTCGCGAGGCGGGCCGGGGATGCTCGACCATCTCGCGGAGATAACCGATCTTGAGCGCAGCCAAAGCCGGTGATTGCGGCACTTGAATCATGACGCCGCCGTCTTTCTCTTGCTTCGACTGGGTATCGCTCTGCGCCTCAGGCGAGGCGGCGTCCTCGGCCCTCACGGTGGCGGGCGGGACCAGCATCAGCCCTGTCACCAGCGACAGCGCCGCCAAGAGTGAGAGGATGGAGGCGTGCTGCCCGAAAAAGCGGCAGGGGCATTTGGACGAGATTTGCATGGTGACGGGACCGAATGACGCTGGGAGGTGCGCCGTTATCAGTTGGTTTGAACCCGGGCCTGGCGCTTGCGGCAGGGATCGCAAGAGGTCGCCGGGCGATGTCACCGCATGGTAGCGATAAAGAAATAGGCATTGCAAGGTGGAAACCCGGACCGGGAAGATTTGGTAACACGTCCGCCGCGCCGTCCGGCTACCGGGATGTAAAGGCGATCGGCAAGGTTACCGGCGTGGTAGGGGTTGTGGAAGTCGCGGAGGTCAACCCTGCTGTGCAGCCCCGGCGATATGTCTGCACCATCCGCTTCGGCTAGGAACGTTCCCCGCTAGTCCCAGCAGCTAGCTCAGTTCGCTCAGGAGTTTGCGGAACTCCATCGGCAGCTCATCGGAAAGCGCCGCGTCAAATGACTGGTGCGTCCTGCGCTGCTGACACTCTAGTTCGATCTTGATCATGAGTTGCCGAGCCATCTCTTGCAGAACGGCGCCATCTTCTGGAGAGAACGATCGTGGCTTGAGGTCGATGACGCATAGCGATCCCAGCGCTGTCCCGGCGCTCGTTCTGAGCGGCGCGCCGGCATAAAACCTGATGCCGTTCTCGAGCAGGAAAGGATTATTGGCGAACCGGGGGTCTTTCGCGACATCCTCGATTATCAGAATGTCGTTCGCAGCGATCACGTGTCCACAAATCGACGTCTCGCGGTCGCTCATCCGACATGCATCGAGCTTTTCTGGCAGCCCGACGGCGCCGGCCCAGTGCTGATGTTCCTCGTCGATCACTGTTACCAGGGCAATTGCGGTGCCGAATGCAGCCGCCACCTTCGCTGCAACCTCGTCGAAGAGCTTGCTCTGACCCGACAATAACCCGAGTTGGCGGATCGCGATGATGCGGTCCTCCTCGGTCTCCGTTTGCGGAGCGGCTTTCATCGGATCCGAAATATGACGTGTCACCCAGGCGTCGATTTGCTTCGCCGTCGAATCGGCTGACAACACAACAGTGTCCACTAATAGCTGCTTGCTAACCTCCGTCGCGTTGTCGTTCGGAACGAAGTTCCACAGCCACAGCGCTATCTTGATATCGGGAACGTGCCGCCTAATTCGCCTACAGACAGATCTTATGGAGGTGCCGGGAGTTGGACTGGAAAATGCCAGGCAGATGACTTCGACGCCACGAAAATCCAACTGTCTGATGCCGGTTTGACTGAGCCGGACGAATGGCAGCACCCGCGCCCCGATACGACGCTCCTTGAGGGCGAGGGCGACGATTTCTGCCGCGACCAAATCCAATTCGGTACGTCCGCCGACACACAAAACCGGTTCGCCAACCGCCCTTATCGATCGCGAAGACTGATCCTCGGCGTTCGCCAGCCTCAACTCGTGAGCATAATCGGCCACTTCCCGCACGACGGTTATTGCATTTTCCGCAAGGCTGCGTCGAACGCCGACATCGTCACTGCTGCCCTGCCTATCGTTCTCCGCCATCCTGAGAACTGGAACGGCTAATTGATCGTAGAATTCCACGGATGAGTGATCATCGAGGAAAACTTCGCCAATCTCTACAGCGTCCTCTGTCTTTCCCGCGAGCAGTCTTTGGTAGAATCGTTCTTCTTGTGTCAGCACGGGATCGCTGCCCAGAACCGTACCCAAGAATCGGAGCTGCGGCACGTAACGACCGATAACGCTCAGGCAGACCGTAAGCGGGGTCGCCAGCACCAATCCAATCGGTCCCCACAGCGTGGTCCAGAAAATGGTGGCGATCACTATCGAGAGCGAAGACAAGCCGGTACTGGTGCCGTAGAGCAAAGGTTCGATGACGTTGCCGCTGACAAGTTCCATCGCCACGAACAGGGCGATGACCCAGAGAAGCATCGACCAGCCTGGATCGATTGCGAACGCCAGGATCGCCGGGAATAGCGCCGCCAGGATCGGACCTAGGAACGGCACGAACCTGAGAACAACCTGCGAGTACGCCCCAGAGAATGGCATTCGGCACGCCGATAAAATAAAGCCCGATGCCGATGGGAATGCCATAGCTCACATTCACCAGAAGCTGCATAAGAAGGTAGCGGCTAACTCGACTGGCAGCTTCCTCTAACGCCTGGGTGCTCTTTCGCAGATCACCCGCGCCAATCAGTTTGATGAAACGATCCCGGAGGTCGTCCCGATCCAGGAGTACAAATATCAAAAATACGATGACGATCCCGGCGATGGCCAAGGGCTTGATCAGTGGCCCGACTACTGCTCGGAGCACATCGAGCGGCGATCGCTTAGGTGGCTGCACAGTCACTGGAACCGGCTGTCGAAGATCCGGACCGGATTCCAGCCGGGGGTCCAGTGCGGGCTGCTCCCCTGAAACCTCTTCTCCGAGCCGCTCGATCGTCGTGGTGATGCGGTCAACGACACCGCCGCCAGCACTTGGTGTTCTGAGCGCGCGAATCTTGTCCGACATCGTCTGCTGATAAGCCGGAATCTCTTGACCGAGCTTGATAAGTTGCATCGCTACGACATAGCCAATGCTGGCGATCACGACGGCAGCACAGGTTACCGCGATCAGAACAGCCAGAATTCGCGGCACTTGCAGTCGCCGTAACCAGTTCACGATTGGCGCAAGGGCGAAGGCCAACAAAATTGCGAGTGCGAAAGGAATGAAGATATCGCGGCCGTAATACAGCCCGCCTATGGCGAGTATGATTCCGCCAGCCGTTAAAATCGCCGAGCCTGGTTGAGCCGACATTGGCGGCTTGGCGGTCGTGGTTATGTGGTCAGCCATCTAATCCCGCCTTTGACTAAATGCACAGCTGGCGGCTCGGCAGCGCACTTGCTTGCCGGGGATTTGATACAGCCTGGTATCCCTGTGTTTGATCTCGCTAATCACTCCAGATTCAGCTTGGCAAACCAGTCGGCATAAGGTGTGTTCAGCACCAACCGACGGTTATAATCGGGTTGCCCGTCTGTCCACCAAACAGGTCCCCGCTCTCCGAGTGCGCGCTTTGCAGCATTGACCTTTTCACGTGCGCTTTTCAACTCTGATCGATTTTTCGCATAACGAACATCTCGGCGGGCCGTCATCAGCGCCGCAATAAGCCGCTGCTTTTCCGGCACTCCAAGGTTGGGATTGGTTCGCCGCCACAGGCGTCCTCGCACTACGAAGTAGCGTCCATCTGGTGTTGATGGATACACGGGATCAACGACCTTAACCATGGCTCAGGATCTTCGCGGCAGGGAAACCGGCGCAAGGGAACGCCGGCTTACGGGTTGTGGACATCTTTGCCGTCAACCTCTCCCATCGCGTCGGAAGCCTATAAGGTGCGGTCATGGAATTTTCGACCGGGTCGGCCATACGCTTCGGCTGGGAGACGTTCAAGAAGCGGCCATGGTTCTTTGTCGGCTCGACCGTGGTCATCCTGCTCGCCTCCGGCTTGATCAACACCTTCAGCAGTACCATCGATAGCGTAGTCGGCGGCTCGGCCGAGGATCCGACGATCCTCGGCACCGTGGTCAATCTCGCCCTCGGCACGTTGCTCGGCATGGGCGCGACGGCGTTCTATCTTGCCGCGCATGACAACCCTGAAACGGTCGATCTCACTCCGCTGTGGCATCCGCAGCCGTTCTGGAAATATCTCGGCGCGTCCATCCTGTTCGGCTTGGCCGTGGCGGTTGGATTTGTCCTGCTGATCGTGCCGGGGATCATCGTCGCGCTGATGTTCATGTTCACCACCTTTATCGTGATCGACCGCGGGCTCGGTCCGATCGAGGCGATGAAGGAGAGCCGTCGCATTACCTACGGCCACAAATGGACCCTGCTCGGCTTCACGCTCATGCTGGTGCTGATCAACCTGCTCGGCCTGATCGCTCTGGTGGTCGGCCTGCTGGTGTCGATCCCGGTGTCGTCGCTGGCGGTGACTCACGCCTATCGCGTGCTGTCCGGTCGCACGCCGCCGCAAGACGCCGCCATGATGGCGCGGGCCGCTTGAGCTGACTTGGGATTACTCGGCAGGGACGAGCGGGCGCTGAGCCTTCACGGCTTCGGCGGCATTGCGCGGATTGCGATAGACGAACGGCGTCGGCGGCTTGGCCGCTTCCTCGCGGGCGAGGCGCACCATCTCGCCGTGATAGGGCGACAGCGCGCAGGCCGGGTCGGTGTTGCGGGCATCGCCGGTGATCGCCATGGCCTGGCAGCGGCAACCGCCGAAGTCGATGTCCTTGAAGGCGCAGGAGCGGCACGGCTCCTTCATCCAGTCGGTGCCGCGGAAAGCGTTGAACGCATCGGAGTTGAGCCAGATGTCGAGCAGCGGGCGCTCCTGCACGTTGTCGAAGGTCAGCGTCTTGATGGTCTCGGCCGCGTGACAGGGGAGCACCTTGCCGGCCGGGGTAATATTCATAAAGCCCTTGCCCCAACCGCCCATGCACGGCTTCGGGCGCTTGGCGTAATAATCCGGCACCACCATGTCGATGGTGAGCACGCCCTTGAGGCGCTCGCGCTCGCGCTCGACCAGTTCGATCGACTCGATGGTCTGGTCGTAGGTCGGAATTAGCGCCGCGCGGTTGAGATAGGCCCAGCCGTAATATTGCACATGGGCGATCTCGAGCCGCTGGGCGCCGAGCTTGATGGCCAGATCGATATAGCGGCCGACATTATGGATGTTCTGGCGGTGGATCGGGGCGTTGACGGTCAGCGGCAGGCCAAGCTCGGTCACCCAGCGGGCGACGTCGAGCTTCTTGGCGGTGGCGCCGGGATAGGCGCCGATGCGCTCGGCGTTCTCGGCATCGACGTCCTGGAACGAGATCTGGACGTGATCCAGTCCGCGCTTGGCGAGATCCTCGAGGCGCGGGCGGTTGAGCGTGACGGCGGCGGTGATCAGGTTCGAGTAGAGACCGGCATCGGACGCCGCCGAGACGATGTCCTCGAGGTCTTTCCGCGCGGTCGGCTCGCCACCCGACAGATGGACCTGGAGGATGCCCATCTCGCCGGCTTGCTTCATCACCGAGCACCACATCTCGGTGGACAGCTCCTTGTTGACGCGTTCGAGCTCGATCGGATTGGAGCAATAGGAGCACTGCAAGGGACAGCGGTGGGTCAGCTCGGCGAGCAGGCCGACCGGCGCGCGGGCGCACAGCTCCGCTTGCGCGTCGCCGCTCGCGCCCTCGGTCGGCTCGTCGTCGACCACCAGCGTTTCGCAATGTCCGTTGGTTCTAAGCTCGTCGGTCATCCCTTGATATATCCCTTGTCTGCCAGGCCTTGGAGCAGATCGAGCACGTCGGTGCGGATCACGTCCGCCGGTGCCGAATATTCCTTGGCCAAAGCCTCGACGATATCCTCCACGGTTCGTTTGCCGTCGCAGAGCTGGAGCACCGAGACGGCGGTTTGATCGGGCGTCAGCACCCGCTCGGGCGCCAACAAAATCCAACGGCCTCGCCCCGCATCGTGGCGGAGCTTCAGATAGGCCGGCAAACGAGGCTGCGTCTCCCGTCCGACCATCAGGCGTGCAGGGGACGCGGTCTCGGTCATGCTTTGGCCGGCACGAAAGCGCCGGGCGGGATCAGCCCAGGCTCGACATAGGCGTAATGCAGCGCATCGAGCTGCGCCCAAAGCACGTTGGTTTTGAATCGCAGCGCATCGAGTGCCGCGGCCTGCGCTTCCGGCGTGCGCGCATTGCGTTTGACATAGTCGAGCGCGAACGCGGCGTCGTCCGGCGCCTGGGTCAGGCGGCGCTTGAAATATTGCATCACCTCGTCGCTGATGAAGTCGTAATTCTCGAGCATGCCCGAGATGCGCTCCTTGTGAATCTTGGGCGCGAACAATTCGGTGAGCGAAGAGGCGACCGCCTCGACCAGGGTCTTCTCCCGCACGAAATTGACATAAGCCTCGACGGCAAATCGCGTCTCGGGCAGGGCGCCCTTGGTGGAGATGACGTAGTCGCGGTCGAGCCCGAGTCCGCTGGTCAAGACCAGCCAGCGCTCGATGCCGCCTTCCTCCTCGCCATAGCCGTCATGGTCCATGATGCGGTGGATCCAGTCGCGCCTGAGCTGCCGGTCGTGGCAGCGGCTCATCAAGGCGGCGTCCTTGCGCGGCACCGCCGCCTGATAGCAGTAGCGGTTGAGCGCCCAGGCCTGCACCTGGCCCTTGTTGAGCTTGCCGCCGTGCAGCAGGTGATGAAACGGATGCTTGTCGTGATATTGCGCGGCGCCGATGGCGCGAAGCTCCTGCTCCAGTTCCTCGGGGCTCATGATCTTGGTCATGGCGTGTTGCCTTTTCCTACCCAGTTGAAGAGGGGGCCTGGGTAGTCCTCCCTAGAATTCGCGGCCTTGATGCGCGTCGATGGCTGGTGCGACCCACTAGCCTTGAGACGTATTGCCACGGACTAAATATAGGAAGCCCGCCGCAAAATCGCATGATCCGCACATGAACGCTAGCTGGATACCAGATTAAGAAAACCTGAACGGAACATCTGGCAAAGGCGCGTGCGCAGTGTCATTGGCCCCCAAAAAGCGAAACGGCGACCAGGCTGACGCCGGATCGCCGTTTGCAGTATTTCCGAGATGAGAGAGCGGATTAAGCGCGATCCAGCTCCGCCGGCAGGTAACTCGTTACCTCCATGCCGGACTCCGTCTCGTCAATCGTCGGCTTTTGCCACTCACGCATGCTAGCTCTCCTTCCGCGAGTTAAGCCTAGACTCGGCCGGTGCAGCCAATGGTTTTGCGAACCCGGGATGTCGGCTGCTCAAGCTCTGCCCTTTGAATATGGGTGCCGAGCATGATAATTTCCAATCGTATTTCCTTATAGGAAGCATAAGCGGCCCTTATCGCCATGGTGTCTCTCCGGCAACTGCGCTACCTCGAATCGCTGGCGGAAACCCGGCATTTCGGCCACGCCGCGCAAGCGTGCGCCGTCAGCCAGCCGGCCCTCAGCATGCAGATCAAAGAGCTCGAGGACGAGCTCAGCGTGAGCCTGGTCGAGCGGCGCAAGACGGGCATCGAGCTTACCGCCCAGGGCGAGGAGATCGCGCGGCGCGCGCGCAGCATTCTCGCCTCGGTGCGCGATCTCATGGACTACGCCAAGCAGCAGGAGGGCGTGCTGTCGGGGGTGCTGAAGCTCGGCGCCATTCCCTCGATTGCGCCCTATCTTTTGCCGGCGGCGCTGCCCGAGCTGCAGCGGCGCTTTCCCGCGCTCAGCCTCCAGCTCCACGAGACGGTAACCTCAAACCTGGTGCGCGAGCTCGTGACCGGGGCTCTTGATGTCATCCTCGTGGCGCTGCCGATCGACGACCCCGAAATCGACACCTTCCCGTTGTTCGACGACCGGTTCATTCTCGCCGTCAAGGCGACCAAGCGAAATCAACGCCTCCGCCACGCCAGCGCCGAGATGCTCTCGCATGATCGCCTGCTGTTGCTCGAGGAGGGCCATTGCTTGCGCGACCAGGCGCTGTCTTATTGCCACATGGTGACGCGGGAGGCGCGCGAGAGCTTCGGCGCGTCGAGCCTCGCCACCATCGTGCAGATGGTGGCCAACGGCTATGGCATCACCCTGTTGCCGGAGATGGCGATCGCCAGCGAGATCCATTCCGGCGGCGATATCCGGCTGTTGCGCTTCCGGGCGCCGGAGCCGAAACGCGAGATCGGGCTCGCCTGGCGCAAGACCTCGCCGCGCAAGCGGGACTTTATTCAATTCGCTGAGTTGTTACGCCAGGTGGCGCCACGCGTGGGAAAACACGCGCTCAAGTAGCGCGGCAGGGTAGCGCAAGGAAACGAGGGAGGCCGGCGACGCTCACGATCCAGATTCTCGCGGTCGCCGTGCTGGCGGTCTATGCCAGGGCGGGCGCGGTGGCGCGGACGCGGCCGGTGTCCGACTTCTATGTCGCCGGGCGGCTGGTGCCGGGCCCGTTGAACGGCATGGCCATCGCCATTTGTCTCCTGCCGGTGATCGGCTTTGCCGGACTGGCCGGTCCGCTCAGCCAGGGATGGGACGGAGCCTCGCTGCTGGTGCTCGGCGGGGTCGGGGGCTTGTTGCTCATTTCGCTGTTCATTGCGCCTTACCTCCGCAAATTCGGCGGCTACACCGTGCCCGATTTTCTGGGCGAACGGTTCGGCGGCACCGGCGTCCGGCCGCTCGCCGTGCTGGCGGTGATTCTGTGCTCGTTCCCGGCGCTGGCCTTGGCGCTCATGGGGTTGAGCGTCATCGTCATGCGCCTGTTCGCCGTCGAGGCTTGGCTCGGCATGGCGATTGCCGTGACGATGCTGTTCTTGTGCAGCTTCGCCGCCGGCATGCGCTCGGCAAGCCTCACGCAGATTCTCCAATACGCCGTGTTTCTTGCCGCCGCCTTGGTCACGCTCGTGATCGTAGCCGGGCAGCAAGGCGCGCTGTTGCCCGCGCTCGACCAGGCTCTGCTCGACCGGGCCTTGTCGGCGCTGAAGCTCGAGACATTCGCCGCTCCGGATGCCGCCAACCGCTTTGCGTTGCTGTTTTGCCTGGCGGCGGGGATCGCGTCGCTGCCGCCGCTCTTGATGCGGAGCCTGGTTACGCCGTCGATCGAGGAGGCGCGGAGCTCGTTTCTCTGGGCGCTTCCCTTCAGCGCGGCGCTCTGGCTGGTCGCGGCACCTTATGTCACGCAGTTTGGCCCGGTGCCGGACGCGTCGGCCGAAACGAAGGCGATGTTCTCGTTTGGCCTCACCGCCATCGGGGCGATCGCGGCGTTGCTCGCCATCGGCACCGCGCTCGCGCTGGCGGTCGCCAATAGCCTGTCTTACGACCTCTATTATCGGAGCGTGCATCGCACCGCCTCGACCGAGCTGCGCATCCGAATGGCACAGGCCGCGCTCGTGGTCGTGGCCGGGCTCGCCGGCTGGGCCGCGCTCGCCGCGCCGGAAACCGTGCTGGCCTTGACCGGGGCGGCATTCTCGCTGGCCGCGAGCACGCTGCTGCCCGCGCTCTTGCTCGGCATCTGGTGGAAGCGCGCCACCGGCGAGGGGGCGCTGGCCGGCATGCTGGCTGGGCTCGCCGTCTGCCTCTATTACATGCTGGCGCCGCGCTACATCCCGTTCGCCTTCTACGAGACCTCGAGCTTTTTCTCGAACGCCACGGCTGACGAAGCCTCCCGCTATGCGGCTCTGCGGCAGGCCTATTATCTCGCCGACGAGGGTGCGCGGGCGGCGGCGCTCGCCAGCTGGGAGGAGACCGCTCGCACGGTCGCTAATTGGGGAGGCATCGCTCGCGACTTTGCCGCGCTATTCGCCGTACCCGTCGGTGCCGTGGTGATGATCGGCGCGAGCCTGTTCACGCCGGCCCCGTCGCGAGACGTGCAAAGCTTCGTCGAGGATCTGCGCAAGCCGTCGGCGGCGTGAGCGAGTTGGAGCTATTGGTCGGCCGGATTTGCCGCTGATTGCGAGGAGGTCGAGGCCTCATCTTCGAGCAGGCGGAACGAGTTGCGGAACCGTTCGGCATCGTCGCCGCCGGCGTGGTTTTTGCCACCGGCCGAGACCAGCATGTAGATGCGGTCGCCGGCGGGGATGACATCGATCAGGTGACTGAGCTTGCCCTTGCTATCGTCGGCGATCGCCTCGAAGCCGGAACGGCCGGCGATGGTCGCCGGTCCCCTTTTACGCAAACGGGACTCACTGCCCTTGGCGTAAGCGTTGGCCAGCTTGACGTAAGAGTCGTTGTCGGGGCTCGGTCCCTTGCCGGCCGGATATTCGAACACCACCACGCTATAGACGGTGTCCTCGCCGACGCTCACCTGGAAGTCGTATTGCAGCAGAGGGTTCTGGCCTTCGACCGGCGCGCTGGTGGTCCTGGGCGTGCCGGGGAAGGAAACCGCGAAACCTCGCTCGGGCGACTTGAACTCGGTCCATTGCGGCTGTTCAGGGGCCGCTTCGTCCTTGGGCTTATCTTCGGCGAACGCAGGCGCCGCCAGCGCGGCGAGCAAAACCACGCTCAACGTTGCGGTGCGGATCGACATTGCGGCTCCCCTCGTCGCGTTCGGTTCGAATCGGCATCTTAGCCGATCCGGCCGGAGGGTTCACCACACGAGCTATTCGCTGCGTGCTCAGCCTTGCGGCGAGGATTTCAGGGCCTTTTCGTACATGGCCTCGACATCGATCTTGAGCGCGCGGCGGGTATCGGGACGAAGATAGAGCATATGGCCGCCGGCATAGTCCTCGATGATGATCGGGCTTGCGCCCTCGAGCGGGGTGAGCTGGCTCACCAGATAGGCCGGCGCGAGATAGGGCGTGATCAGGTCGGTATAGCCGGTGGCGATGAACACTTCGAGCGCGCGATTGGCGGCGCGGGCGTTCTGGATATCTTCGAGCGCGCCGGCGTAGCCCTGCCGGGTCGGGGTCGTGCCGAAATCCCATTTGCCGCGCACCTCGCGATTGAGCAGCCGATAGGCGGCATCGGTGTTAAAGCCGAGCTCGCCTTGCGCATATTGCACGAAGGCGCTGGTCCATAGCGGCACGGTGGCATCGAGCACCGGGTCGGGCCCGCGCGGCCAGGCGCTTGCCGGGTTGGGGTCGGGTCCGCCGATGCTGCCGTCATAGCGGCTCAGCACCTGGCCCTTGGCGCGGTCGAATTCCTTGATGAACACGCCGGGTGGAATGCGGGCGAAATTCCGGCGCACGAGATCGAGCGGAAGCCCGGTGAGCCGCGCCACCCTGTCGCTCGCCGCCTCGGCGCCTTGTTCCGCGCCTGAGGCGAGCGCCACGAGGTAATCGGTCAGCGCGTAATGCTCGGCGTCTTGCAGCGCGCTCGCCAAGGCCTCGCGGCCGGTGACGCCTTGGCTCTCGAGATTGACCGCAGCATAAGAGGGCAGTGCCAGCGCCCAGGGCAGCGGGTCGTAGTCCTCGCCATTGAGCAGAGCGAATTCGAGCGCGGGCGAGATCAGCACCAGGCCGCTCGGCGAAATGCCGCGGGTTTTCTGCAGCGCACGCGTGATGGTCGCGGCACGGAAGCCGCCATAGCTTTCGCCCGCCAGAAAAACCGGCGAAGCCAGGCGTGACGCATCGGTGAGATAAAGCCGGATGAAATCGGCCAGCGCATCGGTGTCCTGCTCGACGCCGTAGAAGTCTGCTTCGTTCTTGCCGTCGCTCACGCGGCTGTAGCCGGTGCCGACCGGATCGACGAACACCAGATCGGTGAAGTCGAGCCAGCTCGACTCGTTGACCACCAGGCGGGACGGCGGGCCCGGCCAACTCGCCCTTGGCGTTCGCCTCGATGGCTTTCGGCCCGATCGCGCCGAGATGCAGATAGGCCGAGGCCGCGCCCGGACCGCCGTTGAACACGAACGTGATCGGCCGCTTGGTGTCGTGCGGCTCGCGCGTGTAGGCGACGTAGAAAATGCTGGCCTCCGTCTTGCCCTTGCCGTCGCGGAGCGGCAGCAGGCCGGCCTTGGCGGTGTAGGGGACATCGACCCCGGCAAGGCGCGTGCTGTGTTGGGTGATCGAGGGGGGAGGGAGCTGCTCGGTCGTCTCCGCAGCGTCAGGCTTGGCCGTGCCACTCTGCTCGCCGGCAGTCGCCGGTCCGGCGGCGTCGGTGTGCGGCGCCGAAACATCCTCGGCAAACGCGGTCGCGGGCAGAACGAGCAGCACGATCAGCGCGCCGATCTTCAGCGCGCGGCAGAGTAGGGTCAAAGGCTCTGTCACGTCATGCTCCCATAGCGTCTAATCGGAGACTCGAAAGAAGGGTCGGTCCCCGGGAAGGTAGGAGCGCGGCGCACCGGAAACCAGAGGAGAGCGCCGGCATGTTGGTGCCGCAGCCGCCCGCTTGTCCGGTCGCCCGGGCGGGCGTGACAAAGACGCCACGTTGCTCGCGCTTCGGCGCAAAAAGCTATAAATTGTTAGGCCGTAATGGGTTTAGCCGCTAATGTGAAGGCTCGCGCAGAGCTGCCAGCCATGCTGATTTGGCTGATGTCCGGCGTTCCCCGTCTCCGCGTTCACGCCGGGAGCGGCACTGCAGAGCGCCCCTTGTTGGCGGCAAGGACGTCAGGCAGCAGCTTTGTGCGGTCTCGAGGCTTCCATAGCGGGGGAACCCGAAGCCTCGTCCGGCGACAGTTGAAGTCCCCCGGAGGCGCTCGCTTAGATGAGTCTTGTGTCCCATGAGGCTCGCCATGGACCCGGTTGTTAGGAGAGCCGCTCCGCATGGTCAGTCCAATGCGTGAGAAACGGACCTGGCCTCCGCAGGACAAGGATTCCGACGGGGAGACTGTCGCTGCGTTCGAGGCCGCGGTCGCTGTCGTCAAGGAGACGGTGGTCCGGTCGGGCGAGGTCCTGGTCTCGGCCAAGGAAGATCTCCACGACCATCAGCGCTGGCTCAAGGCGCAAACCGCCAAGGTCCAGGCCGACCGGCACCGGCACGACCGCTTCTTGCATCGTCAGCGCGAGCGTCAAGAGGCGCAGCTCCGGCGCGAGCAAAAGCGGGAGCGCCGGCGGGCGAAGCGCCAGGCGGCGGCGCGCTCGATCAAGGATACGGTATCGGCCGCGACCTATGCGGTGCGTTCGGCGGTGTCGTCCGCGTTCCATGCGGTGGGTTCGTCGATCTGGCGGGTGGTGGCCAAGACGATCGCCGGTTTGAACTTCATCGATGCGGCCGCGGCATATGGCCTGCGCTCGATGTGGGGGTGGGCTCGTTATCGCTCGCTTTATGTGGCCGTCCATACGCAACGTGGCGCGAATTTTGTCGGCGGAGCGACCCGCTCACTCGCCCTTCGGCTCTGGTCGCTGCTGTCGGGGGGCGTCGCGGCGATGGTCGCCAAGATCCACGCGACCGCGCCCTCGGTCGGCCATGTCCTTTCGCGCACCTTCGGCGGTGTCGCCGCCAGAACCCGGGATGTGTCGGGCGTAATCGGCAGAGGGCTTGGCGCGGGCCTGTCCAGCCTCTCCGCCAAAGCCGATGTGCTGACGCGGCAGACGGGCGAAGCACTCGGCCCGGCCATGGCTTCGCTTGCGGGCAGGACGCATGCGCTCCGCCCGGCCATGGCCTCGCTTGCGGCCAGGACGCATGCGCTCCGCCCGGCCATGTCCTCGATTGCCGTACGGACGCACGCGCTCGCGCCCTGGCTCACGGAACGGATCGGCCGGGCCGGGCAGGCCGCCGGGCACTATGCCGAGGGCGCCGCGCTGCGCGTCCAATCGATGTTGGCGCGGGCCAGGCCCGCCGCGGTCGAGGGCGAATACGCCGCCCCCGTGGTCGAGAGCGCATACGCAGCCCCTGCGGCCGAGAGCGAAAACGCGGTATCCTCGCCGCGGGCGGTAGGGAGATTTGATCTGAGTCAGATGCTCATCATCGCGGGAGCCCTGTTGCTCGTCTGTGGCGGCTTGATGCTCGGCGGCGGCTTCATGCTGCGCGCCAAGACGCCGGTGCCACTCGTCGTCGCCTCGGCGTCAGAGCCGATCGCCTGGCTGTTCGAGCATCCGAGCCTGCCGATCGATGAGCGTTCGGTGTTCGTGTTCGACACGACGCCTGACGGCCTGCGCATCAAGGGCTTCGCCATCGGCGGGGTGAACCTGTCGGAGCAGACGCTCGGCGCGCTGGGCGGCGTGATCAAGCCGGACGGGCGCGACCAGGATCTCGATCTTGCGCTGAGCGTCGAGAAGCCGGAGGACGATGCGCAGTCCGCTCAGTCCGTGGCCGTGCTGGCCGAGGGGGCGATCCCGGCACAGGCGCCGTTCCGGCTGATCTATCTGTTCCCGGCGGAAGGGGCCAATGGCGGGCTGACGTCGCAACAGGTGATATCGACCTATGGCGGCGTGCTGCTCAAGGTCCGTTACGAGATGGAGGGCAAGCAGAGATCGTTCATCCAATACTTGCCGACCTCGTTGCTCGAGGAGCAGCTGGCCGAGATCCTCGCTTCGGTCAAAGGTTCCTGATCCCGACCGCCGGTTGGGAACGGCAAACAGAATCGGGCGTTTAGTCCTGTGAAAGGATGTGACGCCGTCATGACCAAAGACAAATCGACTCAACCGAGCCGTCCCGAAGATCCCGCCACGCACCGGTTGCAGCGTAAAGCCCGTTTGCTTCGCGGCGACATGCTACCGGCAGGGGCCGCGCTGGTGACTCAAGCCGAGGACGGGCGCGAGGACAGCGAGACCGAAACGGCCTTGCGGCGCGCCACCGACAAGGACAAGCGCGAATCCTCGTAAAGTCTCTGCTCTCAAAAGCAATTGAGCGATCGGGAGGGACAGCCCCTGATGCTGAGACAGGCCTTGAACTGGGAGCAGCACCTTAGGCTGCAGCCGGCGATCTCGGCGGAGGGGTCCAGCGCAGTGGCGGTGCACACGCTGCTGCAGGAGCGGAAGTCGTCGTTGCAGACACGGATGCTCTGACTGCCGGCGCCGCAGGCCGATTGGCTGGGCCTGAGCGACTGAAGGGGCGGAGCAGGGTTGGTCGTTTGAGCCTGCGCACTCCCTGCCGCCAGCAACAGCAAGACGCCGAGGACCAAGAGCACACATTTCGTCATATCGGTTCCGCCCCCCAGGCGACCCTTGCGCCGCGGCCTCAAAGCGTCTCTCTAGATGGCTGAGCCCGTCAAGCCCAACTTGCGCGCCGGGTTCCGCCAATCACCAAACGGCCAAAATGCCGCGCAAAGTTGGCGGCAACTCCAGCTGAAAGTCCGACGCCGTGCGATTTCCCCTCATCGCTTTGATCTTGCTCATGCCGGCCATGGCGGGCCAGGGCTGCGCCACCAAGGATCCGGAGACCTTGGCGGCTGAGCAAGCCAAGTTCGAAAGCGACGACGATGCGTCGTGCCGTAACAAGGGCGCGCCGGCGACGCCGGCCTACGATTCGTGCCGCAAGGGCTTGGCCGAAGCGCGGGCCGAGCAGGGCGCCGTCCAGGAGCAAAAGCGGCGCGACTTCGACCGCGTGCTCGGGGCCGGCACCGACGGCCAGAACAGCTATTAGAGCAATTAGCGGCAAATCCACACATCGGCCTTAAGCCGCGTCTCATGCGCTACCGGTAGCAATGGCCTGTCCGCTCGACATGGTGCCGAGCGGTTACAGGAGAACCCGTGAATGACAAATCTGGTCAGACGCTTCATTGACGACGAGTTGGGCGCAACGGCCATCGAGTATGGTCTGATCGCCGCCGGTATCGCAGTCGCCATTATCGTCGCCGTGAATGCGGTCGGCACGGATCTCTCGAGCCTGTTTGGCCGGGTCTCTGCCAAGCTCAACGCGGCTGGCAGCTAGCGGTAAAACGATCTAGGCAAAGAGGGGTGACGGCTGCGCAGCCGGCGCCTCTCGGCCTCGATCGTGCCGGCCTGACGTGTGGATGGGCGGTTGTGTGGTGCCGGGTAGAGGATTCGAACCCCTGACCTACTGATTACAAATCAGCCGCTCTACCACCTGAGCTAACCCGGCATCCCTGGCTCAACGAGTTAAGCGCCAAGCGCGCGGAAGGCAAGCGCCGGTAAGAACCGGTAGCTGACGTCGCCATAGACCCCGAAGCGTTCGCTGGTGAAGTCGTTTCAGCTCGAGAGGGAATGGCCAAGCGAAGCAAGACAGGTCGCCGACACCGACGTGACCGAGGCCAAACACGCTGATCCTCATTTGGCGGTGGTCCGGCTTTTGGAATCAGAAATTAGAGTTCGTATTCCGTTGATCGCGGTGGCGGAAAACCTATCGAACGTAAACTGACCAACTTGATCGCCGGCGAGGTGGTCGAACTCGGCGACAGTCGTAGGGCCTCGATCAAGCGGAAGATATGTTGTTGTCGGCTTGCCGTTCGCCTCCACCACGCTTTCGATGATCGACTGGAGAGCCGCGGCGAGCGTCGTGATGTTGCCGGGCTCACTCAAGCGTCCCAAACCATTGGCGATAAGCGGCAAATGGTAGCTGGCGTATCCGACCGGAATACATCCGGCCCGCAATCCTTCCGCCACCGGTCGGCAAAACCCTTCATGGTACGAAGGTATCGCTAGGATATGGGCGGCGTGATACCGACCCTCCAATTCGGCGTTTCCGCATTGACCGACGAAATCAACCACAGGCCCCATCGCGATGGCCCGGTTTTTGACGGTCTCGAAATACTCTCGCTCAACCTGGCCTCCGACCAGACTAAGCCGGAAAGGAATCTGACATTTCGAGCGGACAAGTTGGACTGCATCCAGAAGATCGAGCACCCCCTTGCTCTTTGTGATCCGCCCGACGAACAGGATTTCGACCGGTAGTTTTTTTTGAATGTGCAAGCAGCGTGGCGGCCACGGGACCGCGGGATTGACAATCTCTATCCGAGAAACGTCCATTCCCGCCTGGATCAAGACCTCCGCGTTTGTTTGCGTAAACGGCCAGAGTTGATCCGCATGATGAAAATGTTGAATCTGGGCAAACGAGCGCGCGACGAAGGGCCTCAGTTCCTCTGCGATGTATTTTTCCGGCGTAACATTGTGAAACAGGACGATCTGGAACGCTTTGCCGTTCCCATTTTGCATGATCTCGAACAGCTCATCATAGAATGCAAAATGATAGATAATCACATCGGCAGATTGAAACGCCGTCCGCTGCAATAGGTCATGCGCGCTCGTCACCAACTGCGCGGGGATTTCCTCGAACTGGTTGATCCTGGTGAATATCGTAACGCGCCAACCAGCACCCGTGACGGCGCGAATTGTGTCTCGAATGGCATTGGAGGTTCCATCGAATTTGACGATCTGCGTCCCAACCACCGCTACCTGGGGCCCAGTCCGAAATGTCTTCGAGAAAAGACGCGTCAGGTTTGCATACAGACGCATGGGCAAATCAGCCGCTCTACCACCTGAGCTAACCCGGCATCCCTGGCTCAACGAGTTAAGCGCCAAGCGTGCGGAAGGCAAGCGCCGGTCAGAACCGGTAGCTGACGTCGCCATAGACCCCGAAGCGTTCGCTGGTGAAGTCCTTCAGCGGCACCTCGGTGTCCAAGTGGATGAATTCGCTCTTGCCGTCGACCTCGGCATACCAATAGCGAACGCCGGCGCCGGCCGACCAGCCGGGCGTGATGTCGTAGCGCAGCGCGGCTTCGAGCTGGTAGCCCCAGCCCAGCCCGCGGTCCTCGATGTTGGGTGGACGGCCAAGATCGGCGCGCAGGAGATGGCTGTCCTCGTTCATCACATAGGTCACCGGCAGGATGGCGGCCTCGCCCATCACCGTCAGACGATTCCACAGCTTGGCCTTGACCTCGCCGCCGAGCCTGAGCGCCGACCACATCGCCTTGTTCTTGATGACCTCGGTGGCGTAGGGCACGACCACCTCGCCGGGAGCGCCGCAGAACGCGCCATCGACATCGTCGTCGTTGCAGCGGACGCCATAACCGGCCGCCGTCTCCTGCCAGTAATTGTAGCCGATGAAGGGGCTAAGTGAGAGCCTGCTGGGGCCATCGCTCAGCGTGAAATGCTGACCGACATCGATGGTGCCATAGAGCAGACTTTCGCCCTTGAGCTGGCTGAAGGTGTCGGAGAATTTCACCTGGCCGGCGAAGTAATCTTCGTCGTCGAGGCTGCCGCCGTTCAGGCCACCGCCGCCGACGAAGCCTTTGGCGAAGGTGTTGGTCTCGTTCCGCGCGTACCAGAAGAACTCGCCGGAATAGCCGTCCATGTCGTCATATTTCAGCACCGACGTTGGGTTGCCGAGTGCCGGATCGACCTTGCTCGAATTGATGCTGAAGCGCGTGTTGCCGACGCTTTGCCAATAGCGCAGGCCGACCTCGAACTGCGGCTCGAGCACCGGCGGCAGCGGAATGGCGTAAGCGCCCGGCACTTGGTAGGTCTGCTGCGCCCGGGCGCCGGTGGCCAAGAAGGCGGTCGCGCACACGGCGAGAACCAAGCCCTTGCGCATGGAATGCCTGCCTCGGCGTGAATGAATGGGCGTTCGTGCCGCGGCTAGAATGCAAGGCTTGTGGTTAAGGCAGGATTAAGAGCTGTGCCGGATGGGGACAGTCCCCCTATTTGCGGCGGCTGAGCACAACGCCGGCGATGAAGGCGATGGCGAGCAGGCCCACCGGGCCGACTTGCTGCATCGCCTTGCCGACGCCCTGGTCGAGCATGCCGACACCTTCGCCGGCCGACGCCATCATGCTCGGCGCGGTCGCCTTACGCTTCCGCCCGAAGAGCGGAAGCGTGGCGAGGATGAGAAAGCCGAGCAGGGCGAGCGCGGCGGCGAGGATGCCGGCCGCTTCGACCGGGGTGAAGCCGTAGGACAGGATCAGCGCCTGATAGGCCGCGACCAAGCCAAAGACGGCGGCGGCGATCAGCACGACCACCGCCACGGCGATCACGACCGCTTGCCGGAGCGAGCGCTCGACCGTTTCCTTGATGCGCAGGCCGATCTGCAGCGATGAGAGCAGCGCAAGCGCTGAGCGGAGCATGGAGCCTTCGCCTAGCGACGCGTGAACACACCGAACAGGAAGCCAAGGCCCGCGGCGATGGCGACGGCCTGGAGCGGATTGCGCCTGATGGCTTCTTCAGCCTCATACGCAGTCTCCATGGCCTTGTCCTGGGCGCGGTTGACTTGGCCCTTGGCGATGCGGGTCACGGTTCCGGTCAGACTTTGCAGGTCGGCGCGGATAGCATCGATCTGGTTGGCGAGCTCGTCGGCATCGCGCGCGCTGGCACCGGCGCGTTTGGCGCCCGAGCGAATATCGCTATCGGTGGATGACATTGGGTGGTTTCCTTCCGAGGAAGATCGTTGGGGGATGACGATTACAAGGGCAACTCTGTTCGGACGAGCTTCGTTCCACTTGGCTAGGCGTAACGTACTGGCTGGTACCTTGACCGGCGCGCCGCTGTCACAGTCAAGAAGTATCGCGGACGCCGTCTTACACCACAAAAGTTGCCGGAGGCTTGCCTGCTGGGAGGCTTGGCTCGGGGGACATTTGCGTGTGGAGGCTTGCCTCGCGGGGGGCGGCCTTCTAGACTCTGGCTCTGCCGAGGGTTTGCTCAGGGGGGACGAGCATGGGCTATTGCAGGCTTGGCCTCGCCGCTGTCGCCGCCTTAGGCCTCCTCATCGCCGCCCAGCAAGATCCCGCCAGCGCCGCCGGCGTGTTGCCGCTCGTTGCGCGGCAAGCCGATGCCGCCGTCCGGCCCGCGCCCGCGCTTCCGGTGGCGTTTCACCACCATGGCCGGCGCACCCAGTCTTATTATTGCTATCCCAAGAACTATTGGTGGTTCTACCGGCCTTACACCACGGCCTATGACAACCATGCCCGCTGCATGCCCTATTTCCATTATTTGGAGCCCGGCGCCAAATCCGGCCGCGTCATCAAGTAGACGCCTGGGCTGCCCAAGACGGGGCGGCTAACAAGCAAGCGTTAACCCTACCGATACCTTGCAGGCTCTAAAGTTCGGCTGCCTGCCCCGACAACTCACGGAGGGGGAGGTTGTCCTCTAGTGGAGTCGTGAGATGAAAATCGTATCCAGTCTCGTCGCCGCCCTCGTGCTCGTTGCCGTCGCGAACCTCATGCCTGTCGATGCCGCCAAGGGGGCAGACTGCTATGGCTCGCCCTGCGGCGCCGTCCTCGTGCCGGCCCCCAATCCGATTCCGTTGCGCCGCCTCAAAGTCGTGCCCGCGCCGGTGGCGGTCGCCAGCACGTGCGGTCCAGGTTGCGTCAATGCCGCCAACGCCTACGCCGCTCCTCCGCCCTGCGGCCAGGGCGGCTGCGGCGGCACGGCGTTCCTCTATTTCCCGACGCGCCTTTACGCCTTCTGGAAGCAGCCGGGCTACACCGCCTGTTATCCGGGGATGGGCAATTGCTATTGGCGCCGGGATTGCTGGTACGATTCGTTCGGACGCCGCTTCTGCAATTAGGTCCAAGCGAGTTGCACTGTGGTAATGCCGCGCGCTCCTAGCGCGCGTTGCGGGCCGCCCAATGCAGCGCGACGGCGGCGGCGTTTGACACGTTGAGACTCGCCAGCGCGCTTTGCGTGGAGATGCGGCAGATCAGGTCGCAATGCTCCCGGGTGAGCTGGCGCAAGCCTTTGCCCTCGGCTCCGAGCACCAGCGCGAGCGGGCGGGTGAGCGAAGCGGTCTCGAGCGCTGCGGCGCCTTCCTCGGCCAGGCCCACTCGGAGAAAGCCGCGCTCGCCGAGCTCCGCCAGGCTTTGCGCCAGATTCTTGACCAGGATGACCGGCACGAGATCGAGCGCGCCGCTGGCGGCCTTGGCCAACACACCGTGGAGGGGAGGGCTGTGCCGTTCGGTCATGACCAGGCCGGCAGCGTCGAAGGCGGCGGCGGAGCGCAATGCGGCGCCGACATTTTGCGGGTCGGTGACCTGATCGAGCACCAGCACTATGCCCACGGGGTCGACATCGTCGAGGGCGACCGCGGGCAACGGCTCGGCTTCGAGCGCGACGCCCTGATGCACCGCGTCGGGGCCTAACAGCCGGTCCAGGTCTTTCGGCGTTGCAGCTTCCGGCGTCAGGCCGCGCTTGGCAATCAATGGGCCGAGGCGATGGGCGGCATTCTCGGTGGCCAGGATCCTCGTCACCGTCCGCTTCGGATTGGCCAACGCCGCTTCGACCGCGTGCAGCCCAAACAACATAAGCTTGTCGGAGGCCTCGCGGCGGTGGGCATGTCTCGGCTTGCCACGCCAGCTCGGATTGCCGGATTTTTGGGGCCTTGGTCGTTGCCGCCGCATGATAAGGAGGTCTTTCGGGGGACGAAGATTGAGACAAGCGGAAGGTCGAGTTGAATCTCGCCTAAGCCACTGATTTACAGTTGACAGAGGCTAAAGCGCTACCCATAAACCAGTCATGGCGGACCCTGCCGGCCGACGGCGGGGCGTTTTTGCTTGGTTAAAAATCACCAGTCAATCCATCTTCGCTCAAGGAGGGGTGCCCGAGTGGCTAAAGGGGACGGGCTGTAAACCCGTTGGCTATGCCTACGTAGGTTCGAATCCTACCCCCTCCACCAACCACTCTTTGAAGCAAGATGGATGCGGGTGTAGCTCAATGGTAGAGCAGCAGCCTTCCAAGCTGAGGACGAGGGTTCGATTCCCTTCACCCGCTCCAGCAGGTTAGGCCGCCTAAGCGCTCGATATGGCAGTGAAAAGGCGGTTTTGATCGAGAGTTTGGAGCAGGCGATAGGAGTGTAGCTCAACTGGCTAGAGCACCGGTCTCCAAAACCGGGGGTTGGGGGTTCGAGTCCCTCCACTCCTGCCACGACTGAGACGCGAGCCGGACGAAATAAGGACCAGGCGGGTTTCCCGCCGCAAGGATTAAAGATGGCGCGGACGAATCCTTTCGAATTTTTGCAGCAGGTCCGGACCGAGGTTTCCAAGGTCACCTGGCCCACGCGCCGCGAGACCGTGATCACCACGGTCATGGTCTTGCTGATGTCGATTGCCGCCGCGCTGTTCTTTCTCGCCGCCGATTGGGTGTTGAGCACGCTCGTCACGTTCGTCTTGGGTTTTGGCCGGTAGGAGTCAATGGCAAAGCGCTGGTACATCGTCCACGCCTATTCGAACTTCGAGCGGAAGGTCGCCGAATCCATCAAGGAGCGCGCCGCCGCGGCTGGACTTGGCGACATGTTCGAAGAGGTGCTGGTGCCGATGGAGGAGGTCGTGGAGATGCGCCGCGGCCGCAAGGTCAGCTCCGAGCGGAAATTCTTTCCGGGCTATGTGCTCGTGAAGATGGATCTCAACGACGAGACCTATCATTTGATCAAGGCGACGCCGAAAGTCACCGGCTTTCTCGGCACCGAGAACAAGCCCATTCCGATCACCGACGATGAGGCCGGACGTATCCTGCAGCAGGTGCAGGAGGGCGTCGAGCGGCCGAAGCCGTCGGTCACCTTCGAGATCGGCGAGCAGGTGCGCGTGGCCGACGGTCCGTTCGCCTCGTTCAACGGCCTGGTCGAGGAAGTCGACGAGGAGCGGGCGCGGCTCAAGGTTGCGGTGTCGATTTTCGGCCGGGCGACTCCGGTCGAACTCGAATATGCACAAGTCGAAAAACTGTAAGCGGGAAGGCGCGGGAAGAGTCTCGGAATGAAGAAGATCGACGGTTACATCAAGCTCCAGGTGCCGGCAGGGCAGGCCAATCCCTCGCCGCCGATCGGGCCCGCGCTCGGCCAGCGCGGCGTCAACATCCCGGAGTTCTGCAAGCAGTTCAACGCGGCGACTCAAAAGCTCGAGCCCGGCTCGCCCATTCCGACGGTGATCACGGTCTTTGCCGACCGCTCGTTCATCTTCGAGATGCGGACGCCGCCGGCGTCCTATCTGCTGAAGAAGGCGGCCAAGATCGGCAAGGGATCGAAAGAACCCGGCCGGCTCAGCCCGGGCACCGTGACCCAGGCGCAATTGCGCGAGATCGCCGAGATCAAGATGAAGGATTTGAACGCCAACACCATCGAGCAGGCGATGAAGATCATCGCCGGCTCGGCCCGCTCGATGGGCCTACAGGTGCAGGAGTAGACGATGAGCAAGCCCGGCAAGAGATTTCGCACCGCCGCCGAAACGGTCGAACGCGAGAAGCTCTATTCGATCGAGGACGCGGTGAAGCTGGTCAAGAACAGCGCCAAGGCGAAGTTCGACGAGACCATCGAGATCGCGATGAATCTCGGCGTCGATCCGCGCCACTCCGACCAGATGGTGCGCGGCGTGTGCGCGCTGCCGCACGGCTCGGGGCGCAAGCTCAGAGTCGCCGTGTTCGCCAAGGGCGCCAAAGCCGAAGAGGCCAAGAAGGCGGGTGCTGACGTGGTCGGCGCCGAGGACTTGGTCGAGCAGGTGCAGAAAGGCGTAATCGATTTCGATCGCTGCATCGCCACACCCGACATGATGCCGCTGGTCGGACGATTGGGAAAGGTGCTTGGGCCCCGCGGCCTGATGCCCAACCCGAAGGTCGGCACGGTCACGGCCGACATCGCGCCGGCCGTGCGCGCGGCGAAAGGCGGCGCGGTCGAGTTCCGCGTCGAGAAGGCCGGCTTGATCCACGCCGGCGTCGGCAAAGCGAGTTTTACCGAGCAGGCGCTGGTCGAGAATATCCGGGCCTTCGCCGAGGCGGTGATGAAGGCCAAGCCCTCGGGCGCCAAAGGCACGTTCCTGAAGCGCGTCGCGGTCACCTCGACCATGGGGCCCGGCGTCAAGATTGAGCCCGCGAGCCTCACCGGAGGCGCGGCGGGTTAGAGCAGAGTTTCGGGGCTGGAGTTCCAGTCCCGGAGGATCGCTTCCGGTCGAAGCGATCCGAACCTGTCCGAGATTGCAGGTGCGGGTGACCGCTTAAGCCCTTCGGGCCTGCATGAGACGGGAGACGAACGGTTCTACGGTGGCGGACAACGCCCGCAACCTGGAGATCGGTTTGAACCTCGTAAGTGGCTCTTGCGCAATTTCGCGCGCGGGCGGGACAGGCAACAGAGCGCCGCTTGGACAAGCGGGGCGGCTTCGTGGCCATCCCCTCGCGTCTGGCGGCACGGTGTAGCCTGAGGACCTCGACTATCTGTTCGTGGTCCTTGAACAGACGGAGTGAGCATTGGAAAGAGCAGAGAAGCGCGACGTCGTGACGGCGCTTCACGATGTCTTCGCCGAGACCGGCGTGGTCGTCGTCGCTCACTATGCGGGCCTGACGGTTGCCGACATGACCAAACTGCGCAGCGAGATGAGAAGCGCTGGCGGCTCGGTCAAGGTGGCGAAGAACAGGCTCGTCAAGCTCGCGCTCGAAGGCACCGACGCTAAGGGCATCGCGGATTTGCTGAAGGGGCCGACCTGCCTCGCTTATTCCGTGGACCCGATCGCGGCGCCGAAGGTTGCCGTCAAATTCGCCAAGGCGAACGAGAAATTCGTGATCCTCGGCGGAGCGATGGGACCCACGGTACTCGATGCCAAGGGCGTGAATTCGTTGGCCAGTCTGCCGTCGCTCGACGAGCTGCGCGGCAAGCTGATCGGACTCCTTCAGGCGCCGGCAAGCAAGATCGCCCGCACCCTGAACGAGCCCGGCGCTCAGCTTGCCCGCGTGTTCGGCGCCTACGGCAACACGGCAGCGGCGTGAGCCAGGAAACCCTAATACGAGAGTCAAACCTACGAGGATAAGTCGATGGCAGATTTGCAGAAAATAGTTGACCAGCTGTCCAGCCTGACGGTGCTTGAAGCCGCCGACCTGGCGAAACTGCTGGAAGAGAAGTGGGGCGTATCGGCCGCGGCGCCGGTCGCCATGATGGCCGCTGCCGGCGGTGCCGCCGCCGCGCCGGTTGAGGAGCAGACGGAATTTACCGTGGTTCTCACCGGTGCTGGGGCCCAGAAGATCAATGTTATCAAGGAGGTCAGGGTCATCACCAGCCTCGGCCTCAAGGAGGCCAAGGACCTCGTCGAAGGCGCGCCCAAGGCGGTCAAGGAAGGCGTGACCAAGGACGAGGCGGAGAAGATCAAGAAGCAGCTCGAAGCCGCCGGCGCGACCGTCGAGCTGAAATAGCTAGGTGGGTTGAAAGACGCCCGGGCGGCTCCCATATAGGGGAGTTCGCCCGGGCCAAAACCCACCCAATATTGTGACCTGACGCTTCGCCAGAATCTCCGCTCCTAAGCGGGAGTTCCGGCGAGCCGTCGCGACGAGCCTAAGAGGTAAAAATGACGCAGCAGACTTCGAATGGGCATAAGCGCTTGCGGAAGATGTTCGGCAAGATTCGGGAAGTCGCCGAGATGCCGAATCTCATCGAGGTTCAGAAGCAGTCCTACGATCAATTCCTGATGGTGGAGGAGCCCGAGGGCGGGCGCCTGGACGAGGGCCTGCAGTCTGTCTTCCGCTCCGTGTTCCCGATCAAGGATTTCGGCGAGCGCGCCCAGCTCGAATTCGTGCGCTACGCCTTCGAGCCGCCGAAATACGACGTCGAGGAGTGCCAGCAGCGGGGCATGACCTATGCCGCGCCGCTCAAGGTCACGCTCAGGCTGATCGTGTTCGACGTCAACGAGGAGACCGGCGCCCGTTCGGTCAAGGACATCAAGGAGCAGGACGTCTACATGGGCGACATGCCGCTCATGACGATGAACGGCACCTTCGTCATCAACGGCACCGAGCGCGTGATCGTCTCGCAGATGCACCGCTCGCCCGGCGTGTTCTTCGACCACGACCGCGGCAAGACCCATTCCTCGGGCAAGCTGCTGTTCGCCGCGCGCATCATTCCCTATCGCGGCTCGTGGCTCGATTTCGAATTCGACGCCAAGGACGTCGTCTATGTGCGTATCGACCGGCGCCGCAAGCTGCCGGTGACGACGCTGCTTTATGCGCTCGGTCTCGAGGACGAGGAGATCCTGTCGACCTTCTACGATCGCGTCGTGCTCAAGTCGACCAAGGAGGGCTGGCGCATGCCGTTCCGGCCCGACCGTCTGCGCGGCATCAAGCCGACCAGCGATCTGGTCGACGCCAAGACCGGCAAGGTGGCCATCGAGGCCGGCCGCAAGGTCACGGCGCGTCTCGCCAAGAAGCTCGCCGACGAGGGCCTGAAGGAGCTGCTGGTCAGCGACGAAGACCTGTACGGCCGCTACCTGGCGCAGGACATCCTCAATATGGAGACCGGCGAGATCTACGGCGAAGCGGGCGAGGAGCTCGACGCCAAGCTGCTGGCCACGCTCAAGGATCTCAATCTCAAGGAGATTCCGATCCTCGACATCGATCACGTCAATGTCGGCGCGTTCATTCGCAACACGCTCAACATCGACAAGAACTCCAATCCCGAGGAGGCGCTGCTCGACATCTACCGCGTGATGCGGCCGGGCGAGCCGCCGACGCCGGATGCCGCCGCCACCTTGTTCAAGGGCATCTTCTTCGACGGCGAGCGCTACGATCTCTCGGCGGTCGGCCGGGTCAAGATGAATATGCGTCTCGACCTCGACGCTCCCGACACGGTGCGCACCCTGCGCAAAGAGGACATCCTCGCCGTGATCAAGACGCTGGTCGGCTTGCGCGACGGCAAGGGCGAGATCGACGACATCGATCATCTCGGCAATCGCCGGGTGCGCTCGGTCGGCGAGCTGATGGAGAATCAGTATCGCGTCGGCCTGCTGCGCATGGAGCGCGCCATCAAGGAGCGCATGAGCTCGGTCGACATCGACACGGTGATGCCGCAGGACCTGATCAACGCCAAGCCCGCGGCCGCCGCGGTGCGCGAGTTCTTCGGCTCCTCGCAGCTGTCGCAGTTCATGGACCAGACCAACCCGCTGTCGGAGATCACCCATAAGCGGCGCCTGTCGGCGCTTGGGCCGGGCGGTTTGACGCGCGAGCGTGCCGGCTTCGAGGTGCGTGACGTGCATCCGACCCATTACGGCCGCATCTGCCCGATCGAGACGCCGGAAGGTCCGAATATCGGCCTGATCAATTCGCTCGCGACCTTTGCGCGGGTGAACAAATACGGCTTCATCGAGAGCCCGTATCGGCGCGTGGTCAAGGGCAAGGTGACCGACGAAGTGGTCTATCTCTCGGCCATGGAAGAGGCGCGCTACATCATCGCCCAGGCCAACGCCAAGCTCAATCCGAACGGCACCTTTGCCGAGGATCTGATCGTGTGCCGTCATGCCGGCGACGTCGAGCTCGAGCCGCCGGAGAAGGTCGACCTGATCGACGTGTCGCCGAAGCAGCTCGTCTCGGTCGCGGCCGCGCTCATTCCGTTCCTCGAGAACGACGACGCCAACCGCGCCTTGATGGGCTCGAACATGCAGCGTCAGGCCGTGCCGCTGATCACCGCCGAGGCGCCGCTGGTCGGCACCGGCATGGAGGAGGTGGTGGCGCGCGATTCGGGTGCCGCCATCGGCGCGCGCCGCACCGGCGTGGTCGACCAGGTCGACGCGACCCGTATCGTCATCCGCGCCACCGAGGAGACCGATCCGTCGAAGTCGGGCGTCGACATCTACAATCTGCGCAAGTTCCAGCGCTCGAACCAGAACACCTGCATCAACCAGCGGCCGCTGGTGCGCGTGGGCGATCAGGTGCAGGCGGGCGAGATCATCGCCGACGGTCCGTCGACCGATCTCGGCGAGCTCGCGCTCGGCCGCAACGTGCTGGTCGCGTTCATGCCGTGGATGGGCTACAACTTCGAGGACTCCATCCTCATCTCCGAGCGCGTCGTGCGCGACGACGTGTTCACCTCGATCCATATCGAGGAGTTCGAGGTGATGGCCCGCGATACCAAGCTCGGGCCTGAGGAGATCACCCGCGATATTCCCAACGTCTCGGAAGAGGCGCTCAAGAATCTCGACGAGGCCGGCATCGTCTATATCGGCGCCGAGGTCAATCCGGGCGACATTCTGGTGGGCAAGATCACGCCCAAGGGCGAGAGCCCGATGACGCCCGAGGAGAAGCTGCTTCGCGCCATCTTCGGCGAGAAGGCCTCCGACGTGCGCGACACCTCGCTCAAGCTGCCGCCCGGCGTGTCGGGCACGGTGGTCGAGGTGCGCGTGTTCAACCGCCACGGCGTCGAGAAGGACGAGCGCGCCATGGCGATCGAGCGCGAGGAAATCGAGCGGCTGGCCAAGGACCGCGACGACGAACTCGCGATCCTCGACCGCAACGTCTACGGCCGTCTCAAGGACGTGCTGATGCACAAGGTGGTGGCCAAGGGCCCCAAGGGCATCAAGAAGGACGCCAAGATCACCGAGGCGCTGCTCGACGACGTCGCGCGCAGCCATTGGTGGGAGGTCGCGCTCAAGAACGAGAAGGCCATGGCCGAGGTCGAGGCCATCCGCCGCCAATACGAAGACGCCAAGAAGAGGCTCGAGCAGCGCTTCGTCGACAAGGTCGACAAGCTTCAGCGCGGCGACGAGCTGCCGCCCGGCGTGATGAAGATGGTCAAGGTGTTCGTCGCGGTGAAGCGCAAGATCCAGCCCGGCGACAAAATGGCCGGCCGTCACGGCAATAAGGGCGTGATCAGCATGATCGTGCCGATCGAGGACATGCCTTATCTCGAGGACGGCGGCACCATCGACATCGTGCTCAATCCGCTTGGCGTGCCGAGCCGCATGAATGTGGGCCAGATCCTGGAGACCCATCTCGGCTGGGCGTGCCGCGGCTTGGGGCGCAAGATCGGCGACGCGCTGGAGGCCTATCATCAGAGCCACAAGTCGAAGCCGCTCAAGGAGATGCTCAAGACCATCTACGGCGACGACAAGACCGTGGCGGCGCTCAAAGAGGATCAGGTCATCGAGGTGAGCGAAGGCTTGAAGGCCGGCGTGCCGGTCGCCACTCCGGTGTTCGATGGCGCGCATGAGGGCGACGTCACCGAGCTGCTCAAGGCTGCCGGCCTCGACTCATCGGGCCAGGTCACGCTGTTCGACGGCCGTACCGGCGAAGAGTTCGAGCGCAAGGTCACGGTGGGCTACATCTATATGTTGAAGCTCCACCATCTGGTCGACGACAAGATCCATGCGCGCTCGATCGGGCCTTACAGCCTGGTCACCCAGCAGCCGCTGGGCGGCAAGGCGCAGTTCGGCGGCCAGCGCTTCGGCGAGATGGAGGTGTGGGCGCTCGAGGCTTACGGCGCGGCCTATACGCTCCAGGAGATGCTGACGGTGAAGTCCGACGACGTGGCGGGCCGCACCAAGGTCTACGAGGCCATCGTCCGCGGCGACGACACGTTCGAGGCGGGCATCCCCGAATCGTTCAACGTGCTCGTCAAGGAAATGCGGGCGCTCGGCCTCAATGTCGAACTGGTGCAGCCCAAGCCTGAGGAACAGCAGGCCCGGGCGAGACTGCCGCGCCCGGCGGCCGAATAATCTCGGCCTGTTGGCCGAACCGACTAGCGAATACGACCAACCGAAGGGCGGCAAGGCCGCCCGTTGGGAGAGAACCGAATGAACCAAGAAATCGTCAATATCTTCAGTCCCCAGGTCCAGCAGCAGAATTTCGATCAGATCCGGATCGGCATCGCCAGCCCGGAAAAGATTCTGTCCTGGTCGTATGGGGAGATCAAGAAGCCCGAGACGATCAACTACCGCACCTTCAAGCCGGAGCGCGACGGGCTGTTCTGCGCGCGCATCTTCGGCCCGGTGAAGGACTATGAGTGCTTGTGCGGCAAGTACAAGCGCATGAAGTACAAGGGCGTCATCTGCGAGAAGTGCGGCGTCGAGGTGACGCTCGCCAAGGTCCGGCGCGAGCGCATGGGCCATATCGAGCTCGCCGCGCCGGTCGCCCATATCTGGTTCTTGAAGTCGCTGCCGTCGCGCATCGGACTTCTGCTCGACATGACGCTCAAGGATCTCGAGCGCGTGCTCTATTTCGAGAATTACATCGTGCTCGAGCCGGGGCTGACTACGCTCAAGCCGCTCCAGCTCCTGTCCGAGGAGGACTATCTCAAGGCGCAGGAAGATTTCGGCGAGGACTCGTTCACCGCCGCGATCGGCGCCGAGGCGATCCGCGAGCTGCTCAAGGGCCTCGATCTGGAGAAGATCGCCGCCGATCTCCGTGTCGAGATCGCCGAGTCGACCTCCGAGCTCAAGCCCAAGAAGCTCGCCAAGCGGCTGAAAGTGGTCGAGGCCTTCATCCAGTCCGGCAACAAGCCGGAATGGATGATCCTGACCGTGGTGCCGGTCATTCCGCCGGAGCTGCGGCCGCTGGTGCCGCTCGATGGCGGCCGCTTCGCGACCTCCGACCTGAACGACCTCTATCGCCGCGTCATCAACCGCAACAATCGGTTGAAGCGCCTGATGGAGCTGCGCGCGCCCGACATCATCATCCGCAACGAGAAGCGCATGCTGCAAGAGGCGGTCGATGCGCTGTTCGACAACGGACGGCGCGGCCGCGTCATCACCGGCGCCAACAAGCGTCCCTTGAAGTCGCTGGCCGACATGCTGAAAGGCAAGCAGGGGCGGTTCCGCCAGAACCTGCTCGGCAAGCGCGTCGACTATTCGGGCCGCTCGGTGATCGTGGTCGGTCCCGAGCTCAAGCTGCATCAATGCGGCCTGCCCAAGAAGATGGCGCTCGAGCTGTTCAAGCCGTTCATCTATGCGCGGCTCGACGCCAAGGGCCATGCCGCCACCGTGAAGCAGGCCAAGAAGCTGGTCGAGAAGGAGAAGCCGGAAGTTTGGGACATCCTCGATGAGGTGATCCGCGAGCATCCGATCCTGCTCAACCGCGCGCCCACGCTGCACCGCCTCGGCATCCAGGCATTCGAGCCGGTGCTGATCGAGGGCAAGGCGATCCAGCTCCATCCGCTGGTGTGCGCCGCGTTCAACGCCGATTTCGACGGCGACCAGATGGCGGTGCACGTGCCGCTGTCGCTCGAGGCGCAGCTCGAGGCCCGCGTGCTGATGATGTCGACCAACAACATCCTGCACCCGGCCAACGGCTCGCCGATCATCGTGCCGAGCCAGGACATCGTGCTCGGCCTCTATTATTTGTCGCTCGAAATGGACAAGGAGCCGGGCGAGGGCATGATGTTCGGCAACGTGGCCGAGATCCATCACGCGCTCGAGGCCAAGGTCGTGACCTTGCATACCAAGATCAAAGGCCGGTTCATCACCGTCGATGCCAAGGGCAAGCCGGTGTCGCAGATCTACGACACCACGCCCGGCCGCATGCTGCTCGGCGAGCTGTTGCCGCGCAGCCCGTTGGTTCCTTTTGATCTGGTGAACCGGCTGCTGACCAAGAAGGACATCTCCAACACGATCGACGCGGTCTATCGCCACTGCGGTCAGAAGGAGACGGTCATCTTCTGCGACCGGATCATGGGACTTGGGTTCGTCTATGCTTGCCGCGCCGGCATCTCGTTCGGCAAGGACGACATGGTGATCCCGGAGACCAAGGACGCGATCGTGCAGAAGACGTCCGACCTCGTGCGCGAGTACGAGCAGCAATATAATGACGGCCTGATCACCCGCGGCGAAAAGTACAACAAGGTGGTCGATACCTGGACGGAGTGCACCGAGCTGGTCGCCAAGGAGATGATGAAGCGCATCTCTTCGGTTCAGCGCGATCCCAAGACCGGCCGCGAGAAGCCGATCAACTCCATCTATATGATGTCGCATTCAGGTGCGCGCGGTTCGCCGGCCCAGATGAAGCAGTTGGCCGGCATGCGCGGTCTGATGACCAAGCCGTCGGGCGAGATCATCGAGACGCCGATCATCTCCAACTTCAAGGAGGGGCTGTCGGTGCTCGAGTACTTCAACTCGACCCACGGCGCCCGCAAGGGTCTGGCCGACACCGCGCTGAAGACGGCGAACTCGGGTTATCTCACCCGGCGTCTGGTCGACGTGGCGCAAGACTGCATCGTCGTCGAGGACGATTGCGGCACCACCGAAGGCATCATGGCCCGCGCCATTCTCGAGGCGGGCGAGGTGACCGTGTCGCTCGGTCAGCGCGTGCTCGGCCGCACCACGGCCGAGAACGTCAAGAATCCGTCGACCGGCAAGGTGGTCATCAAGGGCGGCGAGCTGATCGAGGAGGAGCAGGTCGAGGCGCTGGAGAATGCGCATGTCCAAGAATTGCGCATCCGCTCGGCACTTACCTGCGAGACCCGCAACGGCATCTGCGCCAAGTGCTACGGGCGCGATCTCGCCCGCGGCACGCCGGTCAATCTCGGCGAGGCGGTCGGCGTCATCGCCGCACAGTCGATCGGCGAGCCCGGCACGCAGCTTACCATGCGCACCTTCCATCTGGGCGGTGTGGCGTCGGCCAAAGTGGTCGATCAGTCGTCGCTGGAGTCCAATTTCGACGGTACGGTGAAGATCAAGCAGCGCAACGTGGTCAAGGACTCGCAAGGCCGGCTGATGGTCATGGGCCGCAACACGGCGGTGGTCGTGCTCGACGAGGACGGCACCGAGCGTGCCGTGCACCGTCTGCCTTACGGCACGCATCTGCGCGTCGATGACGGCGTCAAGGTCAAGCGCGGCGATCGGCTGGCCGAGTGGGATCCCTATACCCGCCCGGTGCTCACCGAAGTCGAGGGCATCGTCGACTTCGAGGATCTGGTCGAAGGCGTGTCGGTCAGCGAGCGGCGCGACGAGTCGACCGGTATCACCAACAGCGTGATCATCGACTGGCGCGCCAGCCCGCGCGGCGCCGACCTCAGGCCGGCAATGGTGATCAAGGACAAGAAGGGCAAGATCCTCAAGCTGTCGCGCGGCGGCGAAGCCCGCTATCTGCTGCCGGTGGATGCCATCCTGTCGGTCGAACCCGGCCATGAGGTGTCGGCCGGCGACGTGCTCGCCCGCATTCCGATGGAGAGCGCCAAGACGCGCGACATCACCGGCGGTCTGCCGCGGGTTGCCGAGTTGTTCGAGGCGCGGCGTCCCAAGGATCATGCCATCATCGCCGAAATCTCCGGCACGGTGCAGCTCGGCCGCGACTACAAGAACAAGCGGCGGATCACCATCACGCCCGACGACGGGGCCGAGCCGGTCGAGTATTTGATCCCCAAGGGCCGGCATCTTGCCGTGCAGGAGGGCGACCGCATCGAAAAGGGCGAGTTCCTGCTCGACGGCCACCCGGCGCCGCACGACATCCTTGCCATCAAGGGCGTCGAGGAGCTGGCCAACTATCTGGTCAACGAGATCCAGGAGGTCTACCGGCTCCAGGGCGTGACCATCAACGACAAGCATATCGAGGTGATCGTCCGGCAGATGCTGCAGAAGACCGAGATCGAGGACGCCGGCACCACCGAGTACCTCAAGGGCGAGCAGGTCGACCGGCTCGATCTCGAGGACGCCAATGCGTTGGTTGAGGCGGCCGGCGGCAAGCCTGCCACCGGGCAGCCGGTGCTGCTCGGCATCACCAAGGCCTCGCTCCAGACCCGCTCGTTCATCTCGGCGGCGTCGTTCCAGGAGACCACCCGCGTGCTTACCGATGCGGCGGTTCTTGGCAAGACCGACATATTGGAGGGCCTCAAGGAGAACGTCATTGTCGGCCGGCTCATTCCGGCCGGCACCGGCGGCACGTTGAGCCGGTTGAACCGGATCGCCACCCATCGCGATGAACTGATCCTGGAGGAGCGGAAACGCGCCGCCGCGGAGCGCCTCGCTCAGGATAACGAGGAGGCAGCCGAGGAGGAGGCCTCGACCTAGCAGAATAGTGGAATTCAGACGGCGGAAGCCGGAGGCCGGCGACGGCGCGCCGAACTCCGGTGATTTCCGGCTTCCAGCCCCTGATTTCCGTCGTGAACCCTTGACGATTCAAGAATCAGCCTGATACAACGCGCGCACTTTACGCGGCAGGCGGTAGCCCAAGTCTTGGTTGCCTACGGGCGCGGGTTAGACGCTGCCGGACTAACCGGGATCACATCGGGGTCATGATCTTGGGGGCTTGAGCCCTCCAAGGTCCTCTGTTTTGAAGTGCCGAACATGCGGGGCAGGGCCCCCAGTTCGGCTCTGGATGGTGTGGGCTTTCGCCCGCGAACAAGATTGGACGAAAAAGGCAGACAATGCCGACGATACAACAGCTTATCCGCAAGCCGCGCCAGAAGCCGGTCAAGCGGAACAAGGTTCCGGCGATGCAGTCCTGCCCGCAGAAGCGGGGGGTCTGTACGCGCGTCTACACCACCACGCCGAAGAAGCCCAACTCGGCGCTGCGCAAGGTGGCGCGCGTCCGCCTCACCAATCAGCTCGAAGTGACGAGCTATATCCCCGGCGAGGGCCATAATCTTCAGGAGCACTCGGTGGTGTTGATCAGGGGCGGGCGCGTCAAGGACCTTCCGGGCGTGCGCTATCACATCATTCGCGGCGTGCTCGATACCCAAGGCGTCAGCAGTCGCCGGCAGCGGCGCTCCAAATACGGAGCCAAACGACCCAAGTAGGGTCGTTTTGCATTAGGAAAACGGATCAGACGATATGTCTAGGCGGCGTAAAGCAGATAAGCGCGAGGTCATCCCCGATCCCAAGTTCGGGGACATCGTGCTCACCAAATTCATGAATTCGATCATGAAGGAAGGCAAAAAGTCGGCCGCCGAGCGGATCGTCTACGGCGCGCTCGACCAGATGGAAAAGAAGTCCAAGCAGAATCCGGTCGAGCTGTTCCATGAGGCGCTGCGCAACGTCATGCCGGCGCTGGAAGTGCGGTCGCGGCGCGTCGGCGGGGCCACCTACCAGGTCCCGGTCGAGGTGCGCACCGATCGCCGGCAGGCGCTGGCCATCCGCTGGATCATCTCGGCCGCGCGTGACCGCAACGAGAACACTATGGTCGAGCGCCTCTCGGGTGAGTTGCTCGACGCCGCCAACAACCGCGGGACCGCGGTGAAGAAGCGCGAGGATACCCACCGCATGGCGGAGGCGAACCGCGCCTTCTCGCATTACCGCTGGTAACCGAGTCAAGGACCCTAAGATGCCGCGAGCTACCCCCCTAGAGGACTACCGCAATATCGGGATCATGGCGCATATCGACGCCGGCAAGACCACGACCACCGAGCGCGTCCTCTATTACACCGGCAAGAGCCATAAGATGGGCGAGGTGCATGACGGCGCTGCCACCATGGATTGGATGGAGCAGGAGCAGGAGCGCGGCATCACCATCACGTCCGCCGCGACCACCGCTTATTGGAACGACAAGCGCATCAACATCATCGACACGCCGGGCCACGTCGATTTCACCATCGAGGTCGAGCGGTCGTTGCGCGTGCTCGACGGCGCGGTCGCTCTGCTCGACGCCAACCAAGGCGTAGAGCCGCAGACCGAGACGGTATGGCGCCAAGCCGACAAATACGGCGTGCCGCGCATGATCTTCGTCAACAAGATGGACAAGATCGGCGCCGATTTTTACCTGTCGGTGCAGATGGTCAAGGATCGTCTCGGCGCCAATCCGATCGTGATCCAGCTGCCGCTCGGCGCCGAGTCGAGCTTCAGGGGCATCATCGACCTGGTGCGCATGAAGGCGGTGGTGTGGGACGACGAGGCGCTCGGCGCCACCTTCCATGACGAGGACATTCCGAGCGATCTGCTGGCTCAGGCCCAGGAATATCGCGAGAAACTGGTCGAGCAGGCGGTCGAACTCGACGAGAGCGTGATGGAGAAATATCTCGAGGGCACCGAGCCCGGCGAGGAGACCATCAAGGCGATGATCCGCAAGGGCACCGTCAACAACGTGTTCGTGCCGATCCTGTGCGGCTCCGCCTTCAAGAACAAGGGCGTGCAGCCGATGCTCGACGCGGTGGTCGACTATCTGCCGTCGCCGCTCGACGTGCCGGCGGTCAAGGGCATCGACGTCAAGTCCGGCGATGAAACGACGCGGGCGCCAAACGACACCGCGCCGCTGTCCATGCTGGCCTTCAAGATCATGAACGACCCGTTCGTGGGCTCGCTCACCTTCGCCCGGATCTATTCCGGCAAGGTGGAAACCGGCACCACGCTGGTCAATACGGTGAAGGACAAGAAGGAGCGCATCGGCCGCATGCTGCTGATGCACGCCAATCACCGTGAGGACATCAAGGAAGCCTATACCGGCGACATCGTGGCGCTGGCCGGCCTCAAGGACGTCACCACCGGCGATACGCTGTGCGATCCGACCAAGCCGGTGATTCTCGAGCGCATGGAGTTCCCCGAGCCGGTCATCGAGGTTGCCGTCGAGCCCAAGACCAAAGGCGACCAGGAGAAACTCGGCGTCGCGCTGCATCGCCTCGCCCAGGAAGATCCCTCGTTCCGCGTTTCGGTCGACCACGAGTTGGGCCAGACCATCATCAAGGGCATGGGCGAGCTGCATCTCGACATCATCGTCGATCGCATGCGGCGGGAGTTCAAGGTCGAGGCCAATGTCGGCGCGCCGCAAGTGGCGTTCCGCGAGACCGTGTCCAAGCGCGCCGATGTCGACTACACCCACAAGAAGCAGACCGGCGGCTCGGGTCAGTTCGCGCGCGTCAAGATGACGATCGAGCCGAACGAGCAGGGCAAGGGCTTCGAGTTCGTGAACAAGGTGATCGGCGGCAACATACCGAAGGAATATATCCCGGGCGTCGCCAAGGGCGTGCAGAGCGTGGTCGAATCCGGCGTGCTGGCCGGCTTCCCCATACTCGACGTCAAGGTGACGCTGACCGACGGCGCCTATCACGACGTCGATTCGAGCGTGATGGCGTTCGAGATTGCCTCCCGCGCCGCGTTCCGCGAGGGCGCGCTCAAGGCGGGACCGAAGCTGCTCGAGCCGATCATGAAGGTCGAGGTGGTGACGCCGGAAGATTATGTCGGCGGTATCATCGGCGATCTCACCAGCCGCCGAGGCCAGGTGCGCGGCCAGGAGTCGCGCGGCAACGCATCGGTGATCAGCGCCATGGTGCCGCTCGCCAATATGTTCGGCTACGTGAACAATCTGCGCTCGATGAGCCAAGGACGCGCGCAGTTCACCATGCAGTTCGATCACTACGCGCAGGCGCCTCAGGGCGTCGCCGAAGAGGTGAAGGCGAAATTCGCTTAACGGGTCCGGCGGCCGGAAGGCCGGCCGTGACGAGTTTGTTTTCGTGTTGAAGGATGGAGAGCCAACATGGCTAAGGAAAAATTCCAGCGGACGAAGCCGCACTGCAATATCGGGACCATCGGTCACGTCGATCACGGCAAGACCACGCTGACGGCCGCGATCACCAAGGTGCTGGCCGAGAAGGGCGGTGCCAAGTTCACCGCCTATGACGAGATCGATAAGGCGCCGGAAGAGAAGGCGCGCGGCATCACCATCTCGACCGCGCATGTGGAATACGAGACCGGCAAGCGGCACTACGCCCATGTCGACTGTCCCGGCCATGCCGACTACGTGAAGAACATGATCACGGGCGCCGCCCAGATGGACGGCGGCATCCTCGTGGTGTCGGCGGCCGACGGCCCGATGCCGCAGACCCGCGAGCACATCCTCCTGGCCCGCCAGGTCGGCGTGCCGGCGCTGGTCGTCTATCTCAACAAGGTGGACATGGTGGACGACCCCGAGTTGCTCGACCTGGTCGAGCTCGAGGTGCGCGAGCTGCTCACCAAATACGAGTTCCCCGGCGACGAAATTCCGATCGTCAAGGGTTCGGCCCTCGCCGCGCTCGAAGGCAAGGACGCCGAGATGGGCAAGAAATCCATCGAAGCGTTGATGGACGCCGTCGACGCCTATATCCCGCAGCCCGACCGTCCCAAGGACAAGCCGTTCCTGATGCCGATCGAAGACGTGTTCTCGATCTCGGGCCGGGGCACGGTGGTCACCGGCCGCATCGAGCGCGGCGTGGTCAAGGTCGGCGAGGAAGTCGAGATCGTCGGCATCAAGCCCACCACCAAGACCGTGGTCACCGGCGTCGAGATGTTCCGCAAGCTGCTCGACCAGGGCGAGGCGGGCGACAATGTCGGCTGCCTGCTGCGTGGTGTCGATCGCGAGGGCGTGGAGCGCGGCCAGGTGCTGGCCAAGCCCGGCTCGATCACGCCGCACACCAAGTTCAAGGCCGAGGCCTATATCCTCACCAAGGAGGAGGGCGGGCGTCACACCCCGTTCTTCGGCAACTACCGTCCGCAGTTCTACTTCCGCACCACCGACGTGACCGGCGTCGTGCAGTTGCCGGAAGGCACCGAGATGGTGATGCCGGGCGACAACATCGCCATGACGGTCGAGCTGATCGTGCCGATCGCCATGGAGGAGAAACTTCGTTTCGCCATTCGCGAAGGCGGCCGCACGGTCGGCGCCGGCGTGGTGGCATCGATCATCGAGTAAGGAAAGACATGGGAGCGCGCTGCCGCAAGCGGCGCGCTCTTTAATTTGAGGCCATCGAGATGCAAAGCCAAAACATAAGAATTAGGCTCAAAGCCTTCGACCATCGCATCCTCGATGCGTCGACCAAGGAGATCGTCAACACGGCGAAGCGGACCGGGGCCGAGGTGCGCGGGCCGATTCCGTTGCCGACCCGGATCGAGAAATTCACGGTGAACCGCTCGCCGCATATCGACAAGAAGAGCCGCGAGCAGTTCGAGATGCGCACCCACAAGCGTCTGTTGGACATCGTCGATCCGACGCCGCAGACGGTGGACGCGCTGATGAAGCTCGATCTGGCGGCGGGCGTCGACGTCGAAATCAAGCTTTAAGCGCGCGAGACGAGGCAAGGACTTAAGAGAATGCGATCAGGTGTCATCGCGCAGAAGGTCGGCATGACCAGGATCTTCACCGATGCCGGGGAGCACATCCCGGTGACGGTGCTGCGCCTTGAGCATTGCCAGGTGGTCGGCCACCGCACCTCGGAGAAGAACGGCTACACCGCGCTCCAGCTCGGCGCCGGCCGGCCCAAGGTGAAGCGTCTCACCCGTGCGGCGCGCGGGCATTTCGCCGTGGCCAATGTCGAGCCTAAGCGCAAGCTCGCCGAGTTCCGCGTGAGCCCGGACAATTTGATCGAAGTGGGCGCGGAGATCACCGCCGACCATTTCGTCGAAGGCCAGTATGTGGACGTGTCCGGCACCTCGATCGGCAAGGGCTTCGCCGGCGCCATGAAGCGTCACGGCTTTCATGGCCTGCGGGCGAGCCACGGCGTGTCGGTCAGCCACCGCAGCCACGGCTCGACCGGCCAGCGCCAGGACCCCGGCAAGGTGTTCAAGGGCAAGAAGATGGCCGGCCATATGGGCGATGTGAGCGTCACCACCCAGAATTTGCGGGTGGTGAAGACCGATCCCGAGCGCGGGCTGATCATGATCCGCGGCGCGGTGCCGGGCGCCAAAGGCGGCTGGGTGCTGTTGCGCGATGCGGTCAAGCGCAGCTTGCCCGAGGCCGCGCCGAAGCCCGGCGCGTTCCGCACGGCGGCTGGCGGTCAGCCGAAGCCGGCCACAGAAGAAACGACGCCGAGCGCCGAGTCGGCGCCGGTCGAGGGTGGGAGCGAAGCGTGATGAAGGCCGATATAACCACGCTCGACGCCAAGAAGGCCGGCACGGTCGAACTGTCAGATGCCGTGTTCGGGCTCGAGCCGCGTGCCGACATCTTGCAGCGCATGGTGCGCTACCAGCTCGCCAAGCGGCGCAGCGGCACGGCTTACGTCAAGGATCGCTCGGAAATCAACGCCACCACTGCCAAGATGTACCGGCAGAAGGGCACCGGCCGTGCTCGTCACGGCAGCAAGAAGGCCCCGCTCTTCCGGGGCGGCGGCAAGGCGTTCGGTCCCAAGCCCCGCAGCTTCGCCATCGACCTGCCGAAAAAGGTCCGCGCGCTGGCGCTGAGACACGCGCTGTCGGCCAAGGCCAAGTCGGACACGCTGATCGTGATCGACACGTGCGAAGTGAAAGAGACCAAGACCAAGGAGCTCAAGTCGCGCTTCGCCAAGCTCGGCTTCGGCTCGGTGCTGATCATCGACGGCGCCACGGTGCATGAGGGCTTCGCCCGCGCCGCGCGCAACTTGCCGCAAGTCGACGTGCTGCCGGTGCAGGGCATCAATGTCTACGACATTCTCAGGCACGAGAAGCTGGTGCTGACCAAGGCCGCAGTCGAGGCGCTGGAGGCGCGGTTCAAATGAGCGCTCTCCTTGCATATGACGTGATCCTGTCGCCGGTCATCACCGAGAAAGCGAGCGCGGTCTCGGAGTTCAATCAGGTGGTGTTCAAGGTGCACCGCGACGCGACCAAGCCGCAGATCAAGGCCGCGGTCGAAGAGCTGTTCAAGGTCACGGTGCTGTCGGTCAACACGCTGACGCGCAAGGGCAAGACCAGGACCTTCCGCGGCATCAAGGGCAAGCAGCAAGACGTCAAGAAAGCGATCGTCAGGCTCGCCGAAGGCGACAAGATCGACGTGACGACGAGGATCTGACGAGATGGCGCTCAAGACATACAAACCAACCACGCCCTCACAGCGGCAGCTCGTGCTGGTCGATCGCAGCCATCTGTACAAGGGCAAGCCGGTCAAGGCGCTGACCGAAGGCCTCAGTAAGTCCGGCGGACGCAACAATCACGGCCGGGTCACCATGTGGCACCGGGGCGGCGGGCACAAGCGCACCTACCGCAAGGTTGACTTCAAGCGCGGCAAGCTCGGCGTGCCGGCCACGGTCGAGCGGCTGGAATACGATCCGAACCGGACCGCGTTCATCGCGCTGATCAAATATGAGGACGGCGAGCTCTCCTATATTCTCGCCCCGCAGCGGCTCGCGCCGGGCGATAGCGTAATCGCCGACACCAAAGCCGACGTGAAGCCGGGCAATGCCATGCCGCTCGCGTCCCTGCCGATCGGCACCATCGTTCACAATGTGGAGATGAAGCAGGGCAAAGGCGGCCAGATCGCGCGCGCCGCCGGCACCTATGTGCAGCTGGTCGGCCGCGATGCCGGCTACGCCATCCTCAGGCTCAATTCCGGCGAGACGCGCATGGTGCCGGCCGAGTGCATGGCGACCGTGGGCGCCGTGTCCAACCCCGACAATTCCAACGTGTCGATCGGCAAGGCCGGCCGCACGCGTTGGAAGGGCCGCAAGCCCGTGGTGCGCGGCGTGGCCATGAACCCGATCGACCATCCGCATGGCGGCGGCGAAGGCCGCACCTCCGGCGGCCGTCACCCGGTTACGCCGTGGGGCAAGTCGACCAAAGGCAAGAAGACGCGCTCCAACAAGGCAAGCGACAAGTTCATCCTGCGCAGCCGCCACCAGAAGAAGAAGGGATAGTTCAGTGGGACGCTCGACCTGGAAAGGCCCGTTTGTCGACGGCTACATGCTGAAGAAGGCGGAGAAGGCGCGCGGCAGCGGCTCGAACGCGATCATCAAGATGTGGTCGCGCCGGTCGACGATTCTGCCGCAATTCGTCGGCCTGACCTTTGGCGTTCATAACGGCCACAAGCACATTCCGGTGCTGGTGACCGAAGACATGATCGGCCACAAATTCGGAGAGTTTGCGCCGACGCGGACGTTCTACGGCCATACCGCGGATCGCAAGGCGAAGAGGACGAAGGCAGACTAATGGGCAAGCAGCCGCGCGAGCGCGCGCTCAAAGACAACGAGGCGAGGGCGGTCACGCGGCTGATGCGCGTGTCACCGCAGAAGCTCAACCTGCTGGCCCAGTTGATCAGGGGCAAGAAGGTCGACAAGGCGCTCGCCGATTTGACCTTTTCGCGCAAGCGCATCGCCAAGGACGTGAAGAAGACACTGCAATCGGCCGTCGCCAATGCCGAGAACAATCACGACCTCGACGTCGACTCGCTGGTCGTGGTCGAGGCCTATGTCGGCAAGAACCTGGTGCTGAAGCGCGTGCGCCCGCGCGCCCGGGGCCGTGCCGGCCGTATCGATAAGCCGTTTTCGCAGATCACCGTGGTGCTGCGTCAAGTCGAGGAGCCCGCTTAATGGGACAGAAGGTCAATCCGATCGGGCTTAGGCTCGGCGTCAACCGCACCTGGGATTCGCGCTGGTACGCGTCGCGCGGCGAGTATGCGCGCCTGCTGCACGAAGACTTGAAGATGCGCGAGCATATTCTTACGTCGCGCAAGCAGGCCGGCATCTCTAAGGTGGTGATCGAGCGCCCGCACAAGAAGTGCCGGGTTACGGTGCATACCGCGCGGCCGGGCATCCTGATCGGCAAGAAGGGCGCCGACATCGAGAAGCTCAGGCGCGAGCTCGCCGGGCTGACGGACTCGGAGGTGCATCTCAACATCGTCGAGGTGCGCAAGCCGGAGACCGACGCCACGCTGGTGGCCGAAGGCATCGCCCAGCAGCTCGAGCGCCGGGTCGCGTTCCGCCGCGCCATGAAGCGCGCGGTGCAGTCGGCGATGCGCATGGGCGCGCTCGGCATCCGCATCAATTGCGGCGGCCGGCTCGGCGGCGCGGAAATCGCGCGCATGGAGTGGTATCGCGAGGGCCGTGTGCCGCTGCACACGCTGCGCGCCAATATCGATTACGGCACGGCGCTCGGCCGCACGGCCTACGGCATCATCGGGGTCAAGGTGTGGATCTTCAAGGGCGAGATCATGGAGCACGATCCCATGGCCCAGGAGAACAAGGCGCTCGAGGCGCAGGAAGGCGGACGCTCGACCGGGCGCCGCGAACCCGCCCCGGCACAAGGTTAGTGAGAGACAAGGTTTAAGTCATGCTGCAACCGAAGCGTACGAAATTCCGCAAGGCTCATAAGGGGCGCATCAAGGGCGCCGCTTCGAGCGCGGTCACGCTCAATTTCGGCACGTTCGGGCTGAAGGCCCAGGAGCCTGCCCGCATCACCGCGCGGCAGATCGAGGCGGCACGCCGCGCCATGACCCGGCAGATGAAGCGGTCGGGCCGGGTATGGATCAGGCTGTTTCCCGATGTGCCGGTGTCGAAGAAGCCGACCGAGGTGCGCATGGGCAAGGGCAAGGGCACGCCGGAATTGTGGGTGGCCCGGGTCAAGCCGGGGCGCATCATGTTCGAGATCGACGGCGTCACCGAGGCGGTGGCGCGCGAGTCGCTCAGGCTCGCGGCCGCCAAGCTGCCGATCAAGACGCGCGTGGTCGCGCGCATCGAGGGCAAGCCATGAGGGCGCATCAAGTCCGCAGCCTGACGGCCGATCAACGCGACGACGAGTTGATCAAGCTGAAGAAGGAGCAGTTCAATCTGCGCTTCCAGGCGGCCTCGGGCCAGCTCGAGAATACCGCGCGGGTGCGGCAGATCAGGCGCGACATCGCGCGCATCAAGACGATCGCGGGGCAGGCGCCGCGCGTCGAGGGCGCGGTGAAGGCCAAGGCGCCGGCCGAGCCCAAGGCGAAGCCCGCGGCGGCCAAGGCGAAGACGAAGGCTAAAGCGGCTCCCAAGCCGAAGACCACGAAGACGCCGAAGAAGACAACGCCGAAGGCGGCGAAAGCCAAGGCCAAGGCTAAGGCAAAAGGTTAGGACCAGACGATGCCGAAACGAGTTCTGCAAGGGGTCGTGGTGAGCGACAAGAACGACAAGACCGTGGTGGTCCGCGTCGAGCGGCGCTTTACGCATCCGTTGCTGCAGAAGACCGTGCGGCGGAGCAAGAACTATCACGCCCATGACGAGAAGAACGAGTTCAAGGTGGGCGAGATGGTGTGGATCGAAGAGTGTGCGCCGATTTCCAGACAGAAACGGTGGACGGTGATGCCGCGCGAGCAAGCGGCGAGCTAGCGGCAAATTGAAAGTTAAGGGCGCAGCGCCATGATTCAGATGCAGACCAATCTCGACGTCGCCGACAATTCCGGCGCGCGCCGCGTCCAGTGCATCAAGGTGCTGGGCGGGTCGAAGCGGAAATATGCCTCGATCGGCGACACCATCGTGGTCTCCGTCAAGGAGGCGATCCCGCGCGGCCGCGTCAAGAAGGGCCAGGTGATGAAGGCGGTGGTGGTGCGCACGGCCAAGGGCGTGCGCCGGCCCGACGGATCGATCATCCGCTTCGACCGCAACGCCGCGGTGCTGGTCAACCCGCAAGGCGAGCCGGTCGGCACGCGCATCTTCGGCCCGGTCACCCGCGAGCTCAGAGCCAAGAAGCACATGAAGATCGTGTCGCTTGCGCCGGAGGTCCTGTAGATGCCGAAGCTCAAGATCAAGAAGGGTGACCACGTGGTGGTCATCACCGGCAAGGACAAGGGCAAGAAGGGCGAGGTGCTCAAGGTGATCCCGGCGGAGAACCGCGCCGTGGTCAAGGGCGTGTCCATGGTCAGGCGGCATCAGCGCCAGACCGCGGCGCAGGAGGGCGGCATCATCGCCAAAGAGGCGGCGATCCACATCTCCAATCTGGCGATCGAGGACCCCAAGGACGGCAAGCCGACGCGGGTCGGGTACAAATTTTTGAAGGACGGGCGCAAGGTTCGCTTTGCCAGGCGCTCGGGTGAGGTCATCGATGGCTGAGCAAACCTACATCCCCCGGCTCAAGCAGCAGTACAACGACGTGATCAAGGACGCGCTGGTCAAGGAGTTCGGCTACGCCAACACCATGCAGGTGCCCCGCCTCGACAAGGTGGTGCTGAACATGGGCGTGGGCGAGGGCATCAACGATTCCAAGAAGGTGACCGCGGCCGCCGCCGATCTCGGCCTGATCGCGGGACAGAAGCCGGTGATCACCAAGGCGCGGAAATCGATCGCGACGTTCAAGCTGCGCGAGGGCATGCCGATCGGCGCCAAGGTCACCTTGCGCAAGAACCGCATGTACGAGTTCATCGACCGCCTGGTGAATATCGCGCTCCCCCGGGTGCGCGACTTCCGCGGGCTGAACCCGAAAAGTTTCGACGGCCGGGGCAATTATACGCTCGGGCTCAAGGAGCACATCATCTTCCCCGAGATCGACTACGACAAGGTGGATGACGTGCTCGGCATGGACATCATCGTCTGCACCACCGCGCACACCGACGACGAGGCGCGCGCGCTGCTGCAGGGTTTGAATTTTCCGTTTCGCAGCTAAGCCGGCTGCGACAGGAGGACGTGAATGGCAAAGACGAGCATGATCGAGCGCAATAACAAGCGGCGCCGCCTCGCCAAGAAGTACAAGCTGCGGCGGACGCGGCTCAAGGCGATCGCCAGCGACCAGTCGGTGCCGGCCGAGGAGCGGTTTGCCGCCAGGCTCAAACTGGCGGAGCTGCCGCGCAATTCCTCGCCGACGCGCATTCGTAACCGCTGCGAACTCTCCGGGCGCCCGCGCGGCTATTACCGCAAGCTCCGCATGTCGCGCATCGCATTGCGCGATCTCGGCAGCCAGGGGCTCATTCCCGGCATGATCAAGTCGAGCTGGTAAGGACGGTCGATGAGCATTAACGATCCACTAGGCGATATGTTGGCCCGCATCCGCAACGCGCAGATGCGCCACAAGGCCAAAGTGACGACGCCTGCCTCGAAGCTCAGAGAGCACGTGCTCGATGTGCTGGCCGAGGAGGGCTATATCCGCGGCTACGCCCGCGTCGACTATGCCGGCGGAAAGTCCGAGTTCGAGATCGAGCTCAAATATTTCGACGGCGAGCCGGTGATCAAGGATATCAAGCGAGTGTCGACGCCGGGCCGGCGGGTGTATTCCTCGGTCAGGGATTTGCCCACGGTGGCCAATGGCCTCGGCGTTGCCATACTGTCGACGCCGAAAGGCGTCATGTCGGATTCCCGCGCGCGGACCGAGAATGTCGGCGGCGAGATCCTCTGTAGCATCTTCTAGTTCGGGCGAAGGTTGACTCATGTCGCGCATCGGCAAAAAACCCGTGGCAGTCCCAGGCGGCGTAACCGCCGTGGTGGAGGGCCAGGAGGTCAAGGTGAAAGGCCCCAAGGGCGAGCTCAAGCATGTGCTCGTCGACGAGATCATTGCGAAGCTCGACAAGGGCGAGATCGAGATCGCCATGCGCGAGGACACCAAAGAGGCGCGCGCCATGTGGGGCATGTCGCGGACCATGGTGGCCAACCTGATCGCCGGCGTGACGGAAGGTTTCACCAAGAAGCTCGAGATCACCGGGGTCGGCTACCGCGCGGCGGTGCAGGGCTCCAATCTCCAGCTCCAGCTCGGTTATAGCCACGACATCGCTTTCTCGATCCCGCAAGGCATCCAGGTGGTGTGCCCGAAGCCGACCGAGATCGTGGTGACGGGCATCGACAAGCAGAAGGTGGGACAGGTCGCCGCCGAGATCAGGCAGTACAGGCCGCCCGAGCCCTATAAGGGCAAAGGCATCAGATATGCGGGCGAGTTCATCCTCCGCAAAGAAGGCAAGAAGAAGTAGCAGCCATGGGCGCGTTGAAAGAGAGCTTTGTACGGCGGTCGCGCCGGGTCCGCCACTCGCTGAAGCGGTCGGCGAACGGGCGGGTGCGCCTGTCGGTGTTCCGCTCCTCGCGGCATATTTATGCCCAGGTGATCGACGACCAGGCGGGCAAGACCGTGGCGGCCGCCTCGACGCTCGACAAGGATCTCAAGGGCGTGCTGCCCAAGGGCACCGATATGGCCGCGGCGCAAGCGGTCGGCAAGCTGGTGGCCGAACGGGCGCTCAAGGCCGGGGTCAAAGAGGTCGTGTTCGACCGCGGTGGTTACATCTATCATGGGCGCGTCAAGGCGCTCGCCGATGCTGCCCGCGAGGCAGGGCTGAATTTCTAGAGGATCGTAAGTATGGCGATGGATCGCAAAGGGGGCCGAGGCCCGCAAGGCAGAGACCGCGAGGACCGCGACAGCGAGTTCATCGACAAGCTGGTGCACATCAATCGCGTGGCCAAGGTGGTCAAGGGCGGCCGGCGCTTCGGCTTCGCCGCGCTGGTCATCGTCGGTGACCAGAAGGGACGCGCCGGCTTCGGCCACGGCAAGGCGCGCGAAGTGCCCGAGGCCATCCGCAAGGCCACGGAAGCCGCCAAGCGCAATTTGATCAAGGTGCCGCTGCGCGAAGGCCGCACGCTGCATCACGACGTCACCGGCCATCATGGCGCGGGCCGCGTGGTGTTGCGCGCCGCACCGCCCGGCACCGGCATCATCGCCGGCGGTCCGATGCGCGCGGTATTCGAGACCCTCGGCATTCAGGACGTGGTCGCCAAGTCGCTCGGAAGTTCGAATCCTTACAACATGGTGCGGGCGACTTTTGATGCACTACGTCACGAGGACAGCCCGCGCGGGGTGGCGGCGCGCCGCGGCAAGAAGGTAAGCGAGATCGTGTCGCGCCGGAGAGACGGCGCCGGCGACGCGGCGGCTCAGCCCGAGGCGTAAGCCGCAGGTAACAAGGTTCGATAGCGATGGCCGATACAGGCAAGAAGAAGACGATTGTCGTTGAGCAGATCGGGAGCCCGATCAGGCGCCCCGCGGTGCAGCGCGCGACGCTGATCGGACTCGGCCTCAACAAGATGCATAAGCGGCGGACGCTGATCGACAGCCCGCAGGTGCGCGGCATGGTGGCCAAGATCCACCATCTCGTGCGCATCGTCGACGACGAGCCCAGCTCGAAGAAGAAGACTTGAGGAAGACATCATGCGACTGAATGAGTTGAGCGACCGGCCGGGCGCCACCAAGCCCAAGAAGCGGCTTGGCCGCGGCGTCGGTTCGGGCCTGGGCAAGACCTCGGGCCGCGGCGTCAAGGGCCAGAAGGCCCGTTCCGGCGTGGCCATCAAAGGCTTCGAAGGCGGCCAGATGCCGCTCCACCGGCGCTTGCCGAAGCGCGGCTTCAACAACATCTTCGCCCGGAAATACAACGAGCTCAATCTCGGCCGCATCCAGGAAGCCGTGGATTCCGGCCGCCTCGACGGCAAGAAGCCGATCACGGTCGAAGCGCTGCAGCAGGCCGGGCTCATCCGTCGCGCCAAGGACGGCGTGCGCCTGCTCGGCAACGGCGAGCTGAAGGCGAAGCTCGCCTTCGAGGTGACCGGCGCCTCGCAAAGCGCGATCAAGGCGGTCGAGGCCAAAGGCGGCACGGTGACGCTCAAATCGATCACCGGCCGGGAAGCGCCCGCCGCCGACAAGATCAAGGCCGACAAGACCGCCGCGAAGCGCGCGGCCAAGGCTGCCACCTCCAAGGGCGGCAAGAAAAAGGCCGCGCCGGATGCGGACGAGGCGGCGCCTGCCGAGGCCAAGGCCGAGGCCGCGCCCAAGGGTGGCGAGCCGAAGTCGGATGGCGGCGAGGCCAAGCAGAAGCCCGCCAAGAAGGACAAGTCGGAGTGACGTGAGGCGGCGCTAGGCCGCCTCTGACGATCCTCGCTAAGGGAAAAGAGCGCCTCGATGGTCTCCGCCGCAGAACAGCTCGTCTCCAACCTCAACTTCGCGGCTTTCGCCAAGGCCGACGAACTCAAGAAGCGCATCTGGTTCACGCTCGGCGCGCTCTTGATCTATCGGCTCGGCACCTACATCCCGATTCCCGGCATCAACCCGCAGGCGCTGGCCGACGTGTTCCGGCAGAACCAGTCCGGCCTGCTCGGCATGTTCAACATGTTCTCGGGCGGCGCGGTCGGGCGCATGGCCATCTTCGCGCTCAACATCATGCCGTATATCTCGGCCTCGATCATCATCCAGCTGCTCACCACCGTGTCGCCGACGCTGGAGCAGCTCAAGAAGGAAGGCGAGCAGGGCCGCCGCCAGATCAACCAGTACACGCGCTACGGCACCGTGGGGCTCGCCGCGCTGCAAGGCTACGGCATCGCCATCGGGCTTGAGGGCGCCGGCAGCGTGGTGCTCGATCCCGGCTGGTTTTTCCGCATCACCACGGTCATCACCCTGGTCGGCGGCACCGTGTTCCTGATGTGGCTCGGCGAGCAGATCACCGCGCGCGGCGTCGGCAACGGCATTTCGCTGATCATCTTCGCCGGCATCGTGGCGCAATTGCCGCATGCCCTGGTCGGCACGCTCGAACTCGGCCGGCAGGGCGCGCTGTCCACCGCGCTGATCATCGTGCTGTTGGTGATGGCGGTGGCGGTGATCGCCTTCATCGTGTTCATGGAGCGGGCGCAGCGGCGGCTGCTGGTGCAATATCCGAAGCGCCAGGTCGGCAACCGCATGTTCCAGGGCGATTCCTCGCACCTGCCGCTCAAGCTGAACAGCGCCGGCGTGATCCCGCCGATCTTCGCCTCCTCGCTGTTGCTGCTGCCGATCACCATGGCCAATTTCTCGTCCGGCCAGGGGGGGGAATGGCTCACCACCATCACCACCATGCTGGGGCAGGGCCAGCCGCTTCACATTCTCCTTTACATGTCGATGATCATCTTCTTCGCCTTCTTCTACACCGCGGTGGTGTTCAATCCGAAGGACACGGCGGACAATCTGAAAAAATATGGCGGGTTCCTGCCTGGCATCAGGCCCGGCGAGCGCACCGCCGAATATATCGACTATGTGCTCACCCGGATCACGGTGGTGGGCGCGCTCTATCTCGCCGCGGTGTGCGTGCTGCCTGAGATGCTCATCTCCTATGCCGGCGTGCCGTTTTATTTCGGCGGCACATCGCTGCTCATCGTGGTGAGCGTCACCATGGACACCGTCGCGCAGATCCAGAGCCATCTGCTCGCCCATCAATATGAGGGCCTGATCAAGAGGGCGCGGCTCAAGGGAGCGAGACGGAGATGAACCTGGTCTTGCTCGGCCCTCCCGGCGCGGGCAAGGGAACTCAGGCCAAATTGCTGCAAGATGCACGGTCGCTGCTCAAGCTCTCGACCGGCGATATGCTCCGCGCCGCGGTGGCGGCCGGCACCGAGCTCGGCCGCAAGGCCGGCGACATCATGGAGCGCGGGCAACTGGTGCCCGACAACATGGTGATCGAGCTGATCGCCGAGCATATCGACGAGGATGAGGGCAGGGGGTTCATCCTCGACGGTTTCCCCCGCACCATTGCCCAGGCCGAGGCGCTCGACCGTCTGCTCAAGGAGCGCGGCAAGCAGCTCGATCTGGTGATCGTGATGGGAGTGGACGACGAGGCCCTGATCGAGCGCATCGCCGGCCGCTTTGCCTGTGTCACGTGCGGCGAGGGCTATCACGACGTTTACAAGATGCCGAAGGTGGAAGGCGTGTGCGACCGCTGCGGCAGCACCCAGTTCGTGCGCCGGCGCGACGACAATGAGGAGGTGGTTCGCTCCCGACTTAATGCCTACCACGCCCAAACGGAGCCCCTGATCGACTATTACAGCGGGCAGGGAAAGGTCAGAACGGTCGACGGCATGAAGGATATTGGGACGGTGGAGAAGGAAATCGAAGCCGCGCTCGACGGGGAGGGCGGTTAGGGCAGAAAACCGGGCAAAGACGCCCGGTTGACCTTGTCAAGCGGAATCGCTACATAGGCCCGGCACCATTGAAAGATGGACTGACCGGTCCCGGGGGTAGAGCCTGTCCGCGGTCGGTCTAGTTGTGTTCAGACTGGGTAATCCAACTTTAATTTCAGCACGTTAGCCGTGCGCGAGGAGACGACTTCGTGGCCCGAATTGCAGGCGTGAACATCCCGACCAACAAGCGGGTCGAGGTGGCTCTGACGTACATCCATGGCATCGGCGACAGCTTCGCCCGGCATATTTGCGAGAAGGTCGCAATCCCGCCGGAGCGCCGGGTGAGCCAGTTGACCGAGTCCGAGATCATTCAGATCCGCGAGGTCATCGACCACGACTATGTCGTCGAGGGCGACCTGCGGCGCGAGGTTGCCATGAATATCAAGCGGTTGATGGACCTCGGCTGCTACCGCGGCTTGCGTCATCGCCGCGGATTGCCGGTGCGCGGGCAGCGGACCCATACCAATGCACGTACCCGGAAAGGACCGGCCAAGCCGATCGCCGGCAGGAAGAAATAGGTAGCTCGAAGCGCGCCGAGCCCTTCGCTCGCGCGGCATCAACTCGTAAATGCGGGAATTAAAGCATGGCCAAGGATAAGGCGCGGGTTCGTCGCCGCGAGAAGAAGAACATCACGTCGGGCGTCGCCCATGTGCAGGCGAGCTTCAACAATACGATGATCACCATCACCGACGCGCAAGGCAACACCATTTCCTGGTCGTCGGCCGGCACCATGGGGTTCAAGGGATCGCGCAAGTCCACGCCTTACGCCGCGCAGGTGGCCGCCGAAGATGCCGGCAAGAAGGCCATGGATCACGGCATGAAGAATCTGGAGATCGAGGTCAGGGGTCCCGGCTCGGGGCGTGAATCGGCGCTCCGCGCGCTTCAGGCCGCGGGTTTCAACATCATCTCAATTCGCGACGTAACGCCGATCCCGCATAACGGCTGCCGGCCACGCAAGCGCCGGCGCGTCTAGAAGAAAGGCAAGGCTAACAAGCACATGTTGCACGAGGATTCTCGGAAGCTGGGGCAAGCAGCCCCGCTCATGGACCAAGAAAGGGCTAACCAGGTGCTGCAAAAGAACTGGCAAGATCTTATCAAGCCCACCAAGCTCAACGTCATTCCCGGTGCGCGCGACCCGCAGCGTTTCGCCACGGTCGTCGCCGAACCGCTTGAGCGCGGCTTTGGGCTCACGCTCGGCAATGCGCTTCGCCGCGTGCTGTTGTCGTCGCTGCAAGGCGCCGCCATCACCTCGGTGCATATCGACGGCGTGTTGCACGAGTTCTCGTCGATTCCGGGCGTCCGCGAGGACGTTACCGACATCGTCCTCAACATCAAGGAGATCGCGCTTCGGCAGCACGCCGAGGGCATCAAGCGGATGGTGCTCAAGAAGGAAGGTCCGGGCGTGGCCCGTGCCGGCGACATCGAGGGCGGGGCCGATATCGAGATTCTCAATCCGGACCATGTCATCTGCACGCTCGACCAGGGCGCTGCCATCCGCATGGAGTTCACCAGCTCGACCGGCAAAGGCTATGTGACGGCCGAGCGCAACCGCCCGGACGACGCGCCGATCGGCTTCATCCCGGTCGATTCGCTCTACAGCCCGGTGCGCAAGGTGTCCTATCGGGTGGAGAACACCCGCGAGGGCCAGATCCTCGACTACGACAAGCTCACCATGGAAATCGAGACCGACGGTTCGGTCAGGCCGGAAGATACGGTGGCGCTGGCCGCGCGCATCGTCCAGGACCAGCTGTCGGTGTTCGTCAATTTCGAGGAGCCGAAGAAAGAGACGGCCTTCGAGCGGCAGCCTGAGCTGGTGTTCAACGCCGCGCTGCTCAAGAAGGTCGACGAGCTCGAGCTGTCGGTCCGTTCGGCCAACTGTCTCAAGAACGACAACATCGTCTATATCGGCGACCTCATCCAGAAGACCGAAGCCGAGATGCTGCGGACGCCGAATTTCGGCCGGAAGTCGCTGAACGAGATCAAGGAAGTGCTCGCTTCGATGGGCTTGCATCTCGGCATGGAAGTGCCGGACTGGCCGCCGGAGAATATCGAGGAGCTCGCCAAGCGGTTCGAGGATCACTACTGATCTCTGGATCGGTAGACGGAAATCAGTGATTAGAGGGCATCATGCGCCATCGCAATGCAGGCCGTAAGCTCAACCGCACCCCCACGCATCGGAGTGCGCTGTTCGCCAGTCTGGCCACGGCCCTGATCAAGCACGAGCAGATCGTCACCACGCTGCCCAAGGCCAAGGATCTGCGGCGCGTCACCGAACGGCTGATCACGCTTGCCAAGAAGGGCGACCTCCATTCACGCCGGCTCGCCTTCTCCCGCATCAGGGACGAGGCCATGGTGGCGAAGCTGTTCGACACGCTCGGCGCCCGCTATGCGGACCGCCCCGGCGGCTATACGCGCGTGATGAAGGCCGGCTTTCGCTACGGCGACGCGGCACCGATGGCGGTGATCGAGTTGGTCGACCGCGACCCGGCGGCGCGGGGCCTCGATTCAGGGCCTACCCAGGAACGGGCCGCCGAGGGCGACCAGGCCGCCGCTTAAACGAACTAGCGCGCAGTGCCAGTGAAGGGCGCACCGCTCGAGCGGCGCGCCCTTGATGTTTTAGTTCTCGTCGTCGTCGTCAGCCGTCCGGGGCCTCGTCGGGATGCTTGCCTTGTCCCAGGCCGCGAGCGCGTTCTTCTTGATGCCTTTGACGCCGTCGCCGAGAATGCCGGTGATGATCTTCTTGGCATCGTCCTCGCTGGTGCCGTCAGCCGGGTCGAACTCGGACTGCCAGTAGATGACCGTGCGATCCGGCTCGTCATCCTCCTCGACCCACAGCTTCGACGAGTAATTCTTGACGGGCAGGGGACCCTCGACGATCTCGTAGCTATAGGAGAGATCGTCGCTGTCGGTGAGCTTCTCCTTGATCTTGCCGCCGTCCTTGAGCGTGAGCGTGCGGAATGTCACGTCGCCCTCTTCGGTCTCCTCGCACTCGGCCACCGCGGGATGCCAAGCCTTGATCGTGCAGAAGGTTTCGCCGGCGACCACCCAAACGTCCGCGGGCAGGCCGGGCGCTTCGATCCGCTTCTTGACGGTGACGGCATAGGCCGCGCCCGAGCCGATCACCAGGGCAAGGCCCGTGGCTACGGCCAGTTTCATCATACGCATGCGTTTCTCTCCACTATGGTTTTGTTGACTTTCGCAGGACACGCGTCGGCGCATCTTATTGGAAAGGTTAGGGTGAGCAAGCCCCGAAGGGGTTGAATTGGTCGCAATCGGGGCCAGTTTCATTCTTGAGTTTGGTTGGGTTATAGGAGAAGGGCGCCCTTTCTTCGTAGAGCCCAAATGACCCGAGCGAGCAATGCGTGTCGTGGCAAAATCACCGGGTAAATATGGCATCGCGGTTACGGTCGCCGCGTTGATTGTGCTGGCTGCGATCGCGCCGGCCGCGGCGCAGCGCGCCGTGCCCGACAGCGCCGCGGCGGTCAAGCTGTCCTACGCTCCGGTGGTGAAGAAGGCGGCGCCCGCGGTGGTCAACGTCTATGTGCGCCACCGGGTCGAGCAGATGGTGTCGCCGTTCTTCGACGACCCGTTCTTCGGGCGGCTGTTCGGCGAGCGCTTCGGCATCCCGCGCGAGCGCATCCAGAATTCGCTCGGCTCCGGCGTGCTGGTCGGCACCGACGGGGTGGTGGTCACCAACAATCATGTCATTCAAGGCAGCGGCGAGGCGGAGATCACCGTGGCGCTGGCCGACGGGCGGGAATTTCCGGCCAAGCTGATCCTCAAGGACGAGCATTCCGACCTGGCGGTGCTCCGGCTCGATGCCGAGGGCGTCGAATTTCCCTCGATCGAGTTCAGCGATTCCGACAGCCTGGAGGTCGGCGACCTGGTGCTGGCGATCGGCGACCCGTTCGGCGTCGGGCAGACGGTGACCAGCGGCATCGTGTCGGCGCTGGCGCGCACCCAAGTCGGTATCTCCGACTATCAGTTCTTCATCCAGACCGACGCCGCCATCAATCCCGGCAATTCGGGCGGCGCGCTGGTCGACATGGACGGCCGGCTGGCCGGCATCAATACCGCGATCTTCTCCAAGAGCGGCGGCTCGCACGGCATCGGGTTTGCGATTCCGTCCAATCTGGTGCGGCTGGTGGTTCAGTCGGCGCTCAAGGGCGGCAAGGTGCAGCGGCCGTGGCTCGGCGCGTCGCTCCAGACGCTCACGCCCGATATCGCCGACTCGCTCGGCCTCGACGCGCCGTCGGGCGCGCTGATCGCCAAGGTTCACGCCAAGGGCCCGGCGGCACGCGCCGGCTTGGTCGCGGGCGACGTGGTGGTGAGCGTGGACGGCAAGAAGGTGCAGGATCCGCAAGGCCTGCAATACCGCTTCATCACCAAGGGCGTCGGCGGCTCGACCGAGCTCGGCGTCATGCGCAAGGGACAACCGGTCAAGACCACCATCACGCTGATCGCGCCGATCGAGGACCCGCCGCGGGACGTGCGCGATCTCCCCGGCCGCCATCCGCTCGCCGGCTGCAAGGTTGCCAATCTGTCGCCCGCCGTCGCCCAAGAGGTCGGCATGGACGACGACACGCGCGAGGGCGTGGTGGTGCTCGAGGTCGCGGAGAGATCGGCGGCCGCCCGGTTTGGCGTCAGGCGCGGCGACGTCGTGGTGGCCATCAACGACGAGAAGATCGCATCGGTCGACCAGCTGGCCGGCATTCTCGCCGTCCCCACCGGCACCTGGCGGCTGTCGGTCGAGCGCGGCGGTAAAGTCTATAGTCTCGCCATTCAGGGCTAAGCGATGAAAAAGGCCGCTGTCACGCTGTTCGAGGCCGCCGGGCTCGCCGGGCGCGCGCCGCGGCCCTTGGCGGACCGGCTGCGGCCGGAATCGCTCGCCGAAGTGATCGGCCAGGATCATCTGCTCGGCGAGCAGGGCATGCTGTCGCGCATGGTCAAGGCCGGCCGGCTCGCCTCGGTGATCTTCTGGGGACCGCCGGGCACCGGCAAGACCACCGTGGCGCGGCTGCTTGCCGATCTCACCGATCTTCATTTCGAGCAGCTCTCGGCCATTCATTCCGGCGTGGCGGACTTGCGCAAGGTGTTCGACGCCGCCAAAGCGCGGCGCGAGGAGGGACGCGGCACGCTGTTGTTCGTCGACGAGATCCACCGCTTCAACCGCAGCCAGCAGGACGCCTTCCTGCCGCATATGGAAGACGGCACCATCATCTTGGTGGGCGCCACCACCGAGAACCCGTCCTTCGAGCTCAATTCGGCGCTGTTGTCGCGGGCGAGCGTGCTCGTCTTCAAGCGGCTCGACGATCAGGCGATCGAGGCCCTGCTGCAACGCGCCGAGGCGCATGAGAAGCGCAAGCTGCCGCTTGACCGAAGATGCCCGCGAGGCGCTGATCGGCATGGCCGACGGCGACGGCAGAGGGGCGATCAATCTCGCCGAGGATGTGTTCCTGGCCGAGGCGTCGGGCGCCAAGACGCCGCTCGACCGCGAAGCGTTGATCGGGCTCGTGCAGCGCCGCGCGCCGATCTACGACAAGAGCCAGGACGGCCACTACAATCTGATCAGCGCGCTGCACAAATCGGTGCGCGGCTCGGACCCCGACGCGTCGCTCTATTGGCTCGCCCGCATGCTGGCCGGCGGCGAGGACCCGCTCTATATCGCCCGCCGGCTGGTGCGCATGGCGGTCGAGGATATCGGGCTCGCCGATCCCAATGCGCTGGTGCAGGCGATCGCCGCCAAGGACACTTACGATTTCCTCGGGCGCCCCGAAGGCGAGCTGGCGCTGGCGCAAGCCACCATCTATCTCGCCACGGCGCCGAAATCGAATGCCGGCTATGTGGCGTTCGGCCAGGCCAAGCGGGCGGCGGAGGAGGGCGGCTCGCTGTTGCCGCCCAAGCATATTCTCAACGCGCCGACCAAGCTGATGAAGCAGGAAGGCTATGGCAGCGGCTACGCCTACGACCATAACGAGGACGAGGCATTCTCGGGGCAGAACTATTTCCCCGACGGCATGGAGCGGCCGCTGTTCTACGCGCCGACGTCGTTCGGCTATGAGGCCGAAATCAAGGCGCGGCTCGACCGCTGGGCCGAGCTGCGCGACACCAAGAACAAGCGGAAGTGATGTTCAAGTCTTGAGCTTGGCGGGATCGATCGGCAGCTTGCGCAAGCGCACGCCGGTCGCGGCGAAAATCGCGTTGGTGACCGCCGGCGGCAGCGCCGAGGTCCCGGGCTCGCCCATGCCGCCGGGCGCCTCGGTGTTGGCGACGACATGCACGTCGATCACCGGCATCTCGTTGAGGCGCAGCGCCCTGTAATCGTGGAAATTGCTCTGCTGCACGCGGCCGTCCTTCAGCGTGATCTCGCCGAACAGCGCGGCGCTCAGGCCGTAGACGATCGCGCTCTGCACCTGCGCCTCGATGGTGTTGGGATTGATGGCAATGCCGCAATCCACCGCGCAGGTGATGCGCTTGACCTTGAGCTCGCCGTCTTTCGAGACTTCGACCTCGGCCACCTGCGCCATGAAGCTGCCGAACACGTTCTGCACCGAGCAGCCGCGGCCGCTGCCGGCCGGCAGCGCCTGGCCCCAGCCGGCCTTCTCGGCGGCAAGCTTGAGCACGGCCTGGGCCCGCGGCGCCTTGTCGAGCAGCGCCAGGCGATACGCGACCGGGTCCTGCTTGGCGGCGGCGGCAAGCTCGTCGATGAAGCTCTCGACCACGAAGATGTTGTGCGAGGGGCCGACACTGCGCCAGAACGCGGTGCGGATGCCCTTGGGCTCATGCTGAACATAGTCGACCCGCAGGTTCGGGATGCCATAGAGCATGGTGGACGCGCCGTCGACCGTGTCGAAATCGTAGCCGTCGACGAAGGCCGGCGACGCCCAGCGCGCGATGATGGATGAGCCGCAGATCCGGTGGGACCAGGCGACCGCCTTGCCGTCGCCGTCGAGACCGGCGGCCATGCGGTCGTAGAAATAAGGGCGATACATGTCGTGCTGGACGTCTTCCTCGCGGGTCCAGATGATTTTCACCGGGCCGTCGACCTGCATGGCGATCTTCACCGCCTGGGCGATGTAGTCGACTTCGAGTCGCCGCCCGAACCCGCCGCCGAGCACGTGATTGTGGACCGCGACCTTGTCCAACGGCAGGCCGGTGATCTCGGCGGCGACCGCCTGGGCACGGGACAGAACCTGATTTCCAACCCACACCTCGCAGCCGTCCTTGCGGACATGGACCGTGCAATTCATCGGCTCCATGGTGGTATGGGCGAGGAAGGGGAGCTGATAGATCGCGTCGAGCTTGGTGGCCGCGCCCGCCAACGTGGCGGCGACGTCGCCGTCATTGCGCACCATCACGCCTTCATTTGCCGATACCTTGTCCATCTCGGCGACGATATCGGCAGTGGTGAGCTTGGCGTTCGGACCTTCGTCCCACACGATCTCCAGCGCGGTCAGGCCCTTCTTGGCGGCGCCCATATTGTCGGCAATCACGCAGACCGCATCGTCGAGATGCACGACTTGGTGCACGCCTTTGACGGCCAACGCCTTGCTGTCGTCGACGCTCTTGAGTTTGCCGCCCAGCACCGGGCAGGCGGCGACGGTGCCGATCGTCATGCCCGGCACCTTCACGTCGATGCCGTAGACCGCCGTGCCGTTGACCTTCTCGGGCGTATCGAGCCGCTTGGCCGGCGTGCCGATCAGCTTGAAGTCCTTGGGATCCTTGAGCGCGACCTCCTCCGGCGGCGTCAGCGTCGCCGCCTGGTCGACCAGCGCGCCGTAGGCGAGCGTGCGCCCGGTCGCCTCGTGGATCACCTTGCCGTTCTCGGCGCGGCAGGTGTTGAGATCGACACCCCACTGGTTCGCCGCGGCTTGGATCAGCATGGTCCGCGCCGTGGCGCCCGCGCGGCGGAGGGGCTCGTAAAACGCGCGGATCGAGGTCGAACCGCCGGTCACCTGAAACCCCACCAATGGGTTGGTGTAGAGCTGGTCGCTCGGCGGCGCCTGGGCGACCCGCACCTGGTCGAGGCCGACCTCGAGTTCTTCCGCCACCAGCATCGGAAAGGAGGTGAAGGTCCCTTGACCCATCTCGACCTGCGGGACGGTGACCGTGACCCGGCCGTCGCGATCGATGAGAATGAAAGCGTCGGGCGCAAAGCTGTCGGCGGGTGCGCCTCGCGCCGGCGAGACCAGCGAGGGGAGGCTGAGGCTCAGCAGCAGGCCGCCGCCGGCGGCCGCTCCGGCGATCAGAAACGTTCGGCGCGAGACGAAGCTGTCAGGCGCGGTTTTGTCGGGATCGTCGAGGCGCTGATTCAAGCGATCGAGCCGCACGATCATCCTCCTTGGGCGCCGGGCGGCGACCCTTTGGCGGCCTGTTTGATCGCCTCGCGGATGCGCACATAGGTGCCGCAGCGGCAGATGTTGCCCGACATCGCCGCGTCGATGTCGGCGTCGGTCGGGTTGGGATTGCTCGCGAGCAACGCCGAGGCCGACATGATCTGGCCGGGCTGGCAATATCCGCACTGGATGACTTCGAGGTCGAGCCACGCTTTTTGAATTTTCTCGCCTGCCGGCGTCGCTCCGACCGCCTCGATGGTGGTGATCTCCGACTCGCCGATGCTGCCGACCGGGAAGATGCAGGAGCGAATGGGACTTCCGTTCATATGCACGGTGCAGGCGCCGCACAACGCCATGCCGCAGCCGAATTTGGTGCCGGTCATGCCGAGCACGTCGCGCAGCACCCACAGCAAGGGGATGTCGCCGTCGACATCGACCTCATGGTCGGCGCCATTGACTTTGATTTTAATGGTCATCGCAGAAGCCCAGCTCAACTCATATTACCATGGTTCGTTGCGGCGGAAACATGGCGCGAGTTGCGGAAACTCAACTCAAATTGCCGGCAAATTGCCCAGCCTTTGGGCAGTGCGGGCGTGAAGCATAGCCGCGACTGGCCATGCTTCACCATCGCTCACTGCCTAGCGCAACATGACGTTGAGCAGGAAGTCGTAGACCTTGCCGAAAGGCGGGCGGAACAGGTTGGCGAGGTTGAACCGTGCCTGCTGTGAACACGGCCTTGGCGTGGCTCATGGTCTTGAAGCCCTCGAAGCCGTGATAGGCGCCCATGCCGCTCGGACCAATGCCGCCGAAGGGCAGATCGTCCTGCGCATAATGCAGAATGGTGTCATTGACGGACAGACCGCCCGACGTGGTCCGATCCAGCACCCGGCGCTGCGTCTCCGCATCGTCACTGAACAAGTAAAGCGCCAGCGGGCGTGGTCTCGCGTTGACATAGGCGATGGCATCGTCCAGCCGGTCATAGGTGGCGACGGGCAGGATCGGGCCGAAGATCTCCTCCTGCATCACCGCCATCTCGTCGGTGACGTCGAGCAGCACGGTCGGCGGGAATTGCCGTGAGTCGCGTGACTGCCCGGCTCCGAGCTCGATGACGCGGGCGCCTTTGGCCTTGGCATCCTCCACCAACCCTGACAGCCGCGCGAAATGCCGGTCGTTGAGCATCCAGGTGAAGTCGGAATTACCGGCGACATCGGGATAGAGCGTATCGATCTCCTGGCGGTAGGCCGCGACGAAGTCCTCGGCCTTATCTTTGGGCACGAGCAGATAGTCGGGGAGACGTGCAAATCTGCCCGCCATTGGCGCACTTGCCAAACGCGATGCGTCGCGCCGCGGTCTGCAACGAATAGCCGTCATCGACAATGATCGGCGACTTGCCGCCGAGCTCCAGCGTCACCGGCACCAGATTCTCGCTGGCTGCGCGCATGATGGCGCGGCCGACCGGGATGCTGCCGGTGAAGAACAGATGGTCGAAGGGCAGTGAAGAAAACGCTTTGCCGATCTCGGCATCGCCGGTCACGACGGCGACCTGCTCCTGTCGAACGTCTCCGCGAGCATTGCGGCCAGCAGATCCGTGGTTGCGGGGGTCATCTCCGACGGCTTGAGCATCACCCGGTTGCCGGCGGCGAGTGCCGTGGCAAGCGGCGTCAAGGACAGGGAAACCGGGAAGTTCCACGGCGCGACGATGCCAACCACACCGAGCGGCTGGTACACGACTTTTGCCGAGGCCGGCTTGAAGATGGACGCCACGTGACGCCGGTCGGGGCGCATGAAGCGTCGCAGATTGCCGCTTAGATAGTTGATGGCGCCGACCGTCGAGCCGAAGTCGAGCATGAGCGATTCATGGCGCGACCTGTGGCCGAAATCGGCATTGAGCGCGGCGACGAAGTCATCCTGCCGCGCCAAAATGGCGTCCTTGAGTTTCGTAAGGTCGGCCCGGCGCTGTTGCAGCGTCGGGGGACCATCGCGCAGGAAGGCAGCGCGCTGAAGCGCGAGGGTTGCGTGCAGAGCGCGAGCTGCGTCCGGGGTCTGAGCAGTTTGGTTCGTGGCGGTCATCGGGGGCATCCTTTTGCACGATTGGTCGCGGTGGGGGATTAGGAACGGCCCCAATCGGCGCCGGCCGGGACCGGCGACAGTCGATAGAGGGTGGTTGAGCCGTGCGGCTTCTGCGGTTCGATCTGCGCGGTCTCTGGCGTCACGGCGACGATCAGAACCAAGGCGACGAGAACGTTGATGATCGCAGTCGCCAAAGCGCTGCCTATGATGGCGTGGGGTCGGGACATGATGAAACTCCTATCCTGCATGACTAAGCAATGTGAATCGGCGGCCGCTAGGCTCCGGCCAGCGGGCCGAGGGAAGCAGCGGTCCATATCCAGGCGGCGGCCAGGCTGACGAGGGTCCCCGCCAGGCTCGACACGAGCACATAGGGGAAGGAATTGTCGCTGGTTTCGGCTTCGTATGTCGTCACGGTGTTCATCGGGGCTCTCCTTTTGGTCGGTTGATTAACTTGACAGTGTCTAGTATATGGGTGGTGACTTGACAGTGTCAAGTTTACCTGCCAAATAATTTCCTGCGATGCGAAAACCCACGGATCTCCGCCAAAAAGTGCTGGATGCGAGCCTTGCTCTGATCGAAGAGGGGGGGCTTGACCGGCTCAGCATGCGCGAGGTGGCGCGCAAAGCCGGCGTGAGCCATCAGGCGCCGTACCATTATTTCGCCGACCGCGAGGCCATCCTCGCCGGCATCGCCTCAGACGGGTTCGGCATGCTCCAGCAGGAGCTGGCGCGCTCATTGGATAAACGGGCCGCTTCGCCAAAGAGCGCGATCGAGGCCGTCGCCAGGACCTATGTGAACTTCGCGCTGCGCTATCCGGGATATTTCCGGGTGATGTTCCGCTCGGATGCGGTGCCGATCGAGGACCATCCCGAGGCGCTGCACAATGCCGATGCCGCGTTTGGCGAGCTTGTCCAGGCGATCGACAGGAGCTTCGCCAGCGAGCGGGCCGAGGCGCGACGCACTCTAGCCTTTGCCTGTTGGGGATTCGTCCACGGCCTCGCCACGCTGCTGCTCGACGGCCCGCTCGCGCGCCGCTCGGGTACGTCAAAGGGGCGGCAGGGCGAGCTCGCAGACCAGATCATCAAAAGCTTCGTCGCCCATTTCAATACCGAGGAGACTAGTGCGGATCGCAAGGTCGGCCGTCGCCGTAGCGGATCACCTTGACCTTCTCGGTGGTGATCAGCGCGCTGCCCATGATCGGCTCGATGGCGGCGACGAATTTGCCGATCTTGTCCTCGGCATCGACGATCTCGATCACCAGCGGCAGGTCCTGCGACAGGCGCAAGATCTTGGTGGTGTGCAGCACGCTCGAATGGCCGAAGCCCAGCGGCCCGCGCAACACGGTGGCGCCGGCCAGGCCCATCTCGCGCGCTTTGAGCACGATTGCCTCGTAAAGCGGGGTGTGGCCCGCCTTGTCGTCCTCGCCGATGAAGATGCGCAGCAAAACGGCGTCACGAGAGAGCGGCATGGGTCAGATCCACTTCAGAGCGTTGATCGACTGCGCGAACAAATGGCCGAGCCAGACGGCGAGCAGGCAGAGCACGACCGAGCCTACGATATTGCCGCCGGCCTGAAGCCATTCGCTGTCTTGCGCAAGATTGAGGGTTTGCAGGCTGAACGAGGAGAAGGTGGTAAAGCCGCCAAGCAGCCCGAGCATGACGAATTGGCGCGCGGTCGAGCCGGCGAACATGCGGCCGTCGGGGCCGGTCAGCGTGGCGAACAGGCCGATCAGGAACGAGCCGCTGACATTCACGAACAGCGTGCCCCACGGGAAGGTCTCGCCGAACAGCCGGGCGGCGACGCCCGAGCACCAATAGCGGGCGACCCCGCCAAGCGCGCTGCCGAGCGCGATCCAGCAATAGAGGAGGGCGGTATTGCCCATCGTCCACAGTGCCATCAGCCCCACGCTCCCTTTGCGGTCATGCCGTCCTCCGGTTCGTCCGTACCAAGACTGGGGGCGGGGGGTCGCGCGAGGCAACAAAAAACCCGCCTGGCGGCGGGGGGCGGACTTCGGACTCCCACCGCAGCATGGCTATGCGGTAGGAGTCATCAGCGAGCGGCGGTTCAGGGGGACTCCATCCCCTTTCGCAATGTCGATCAGACTGTAGCCCGGAATTTTCCGGGATCAAGCGTCATTGGGCGACATATTGACCCTATTGGTAACCTAGATCGGCGACGGAACGGCACATATGGCAGGGGTTGAAACGAAGTTGGTCGGGCCGGGCGAAGACGGCATGCGGCTCGATCGCTGGTTCAAGGCCCATTATGCGGATCTGCCGCATAGCCGGCTCGAAAAGCTGCTGCGCACCGGCCAGGTCAGGGTCGACGGGGGCAGGGCCAAGGCGAGCACGCGGCTTAGCCGAAGGCCAGACCATCCGCGTGCCGCCGCTGCCCGACGTGGCCCCGCCCTCTGGTCCGAAACACGCACTGTCGAAGGCCGACCGCGACTTCCTCGCCGACATCACCCTGTACGAGGACGACGATCTGCTCGTGCTCAACAAGCCGTCCGGGATCGCGGTGCAGGGCGGCAGCAAGACGCCGCATCATATCGACCGCATGCTCGAAGGCATGGGCGATGGGCCGGAGACGCGGCCGCGGCTGGTGCACCGGCTCGACCGCGACACGTCCGGCGTGCTGGTGGTCGCCAAGCGGCGGGCGGTGGCGGCCAAGCTCGGCAAGGCGTTCCAGACCCGCTCGGTGCGCAAGATCTATTGGGCGCTGGTGCATGGCGTGCCGAAGCCGCCGCAAGGCAAGATCGAGGCGGCGCTGGTCAAGGCCTCCGGCCCGGACGGCGACCGCGTGCGCAAGGCGCGGCCCGGCGAGCAGGACCGGGCGCAATCGGCGGTGACCCATTACGCGGTGGTGGATCGGGCCGGGCAGGCCGTGTCGTTCGTCTCGCTCAAGCCGGTCACCGGGCGGCAGCATCAGCTCCGCGCCCATATGGCCATTCTCGGCCACCCCATCATGGGCGATGAGAAATATCCGAGCAGCGCCGAGCTGCCGGAGGGTGTCGAGAACAGGCTGCATCTGCATGCGCGGCGCATCAGCTTCCCCCATCCGTCGGGGGAAGGGGTGGTCGACGTGACCGCGCCGCTGCCGGGCCATATGCGGCAAAGCTTCGCCTTGTTCGGTTTCGACGAGGGCGATAGCGCCGAATAGCGGGGATGCGCGTTATGATGGCCAGGCTCGTACAACAAAAGGAATAAGAGAATGGCGGATCGCAAACTTTGGTTCGTGCGCTTTGCGCAAGCGGTGTCCCACATCACCGGGCGCCCGGTTACCTTCTTCCTCGCGCTGGGCACGATCCTGGTGTGGGTCATCTCGGGGCCGCTGTTCGGTTACAGCGACACGTGGCAGCTGGTGATCAATACCGGCACCACGATCGTCACCTTCCTCATGGTGTTCGTGATCCAGAACACGCAGAACCGCGACACCGCCGCCATGCATATCAAGATCGACGAGCTGATCCGGGTCTCCGGCAAGGCCCGCAATATCCTGCTCGATCTCGAGGAGCTTGACGACAAGACCCTGGAGACGTTGCGGACGGACTATGAAGGACTGGCGCGCAAGGCGAAATCGCGCGCCAAGGCGCCTGACACAATCAAGGCGGTGCCGAAGCAGCCGGCGCGGTCGCGGGCAAAGAAGCGGTCTTAAGCGTGGGCGAGAAAGAACCAAGCCCCGTCAAAGGGAAGGGCAAGGTCAAACCGAGTCTGCCGAAGCGCTTCTATAAAGATGTCGCCGTCACGGAGGACGGCGCGGGGGTTGCGCTGAAGCTTGACGGCAAGACGGTACGCACGCCGGGCAAGGCCGAGCTGGTGCTGCCGACCCGCGCCCTGGCCGACGCCGTGGCCGATGAGTGGCGCGCGCAGGGCGAGCGGATCGATCCAGCCACCATGCCGCTCACCAAGCTCGCCAACAGCGCCATCGACGGGGTCGCCGGACGCGAGCCGGCGGTGATCGACGACATGATCAGTCACGCCGCCTCCGACCTGGTCTGCTACCGGGCGCCGGGGCCGCAGGGGCTGGTCGAGGCGCAAACCAAGCATTGGGACCCCGTGCTGGCCTGGGCCAAGGACGACGCTCGGCGCGCCGCTGCAAGCTTGGCGAGGGCGTGGTCCATGTCGCCCAGCCGCAAGCCTCGCTCGACCGGCTCAGAGGGGCGCTCGCCGGCCGCGACGCGTTCAGCCTGGCCGCGCTCCACGTCATGACCGCGCTGACCGGCTCGGCGCTGCTGGCGCTTGCCGTGGCGCAGGGACGCCTCACGCCGGAGGAGGCGTGGGCGGCCGCCCATGTCGATGAGGATTGGCAGATCGGCCAATGGGGCGACGACGCCGAAGCCGCGGAGCGCCGCGCCAACCGGCAACGCGATTTCGCCGCCGCCGCCAAGCTGCTGCGTCTCCTCCAGGCATAACGGCACTCTCTTTGTCATTGCCCGGCTTGACCGGGCAATCCAGTAACCGCGGCACTCGCAAGAGCGGCAGCACAGGGGTTACTGGATGCCCGCTTTCGCGGGCATGACATTGGAAGTTGTTGGGACTTGTCCCTCTGCGGCGACCCAGGGCCATTTGCGGGACTCAACGCCCATGCTATGCACCGTGACCGGGCTGTCACATGGGGAGCTTCGATGAAGGAAGTCCTGGAAGAGCTTGAAATCCGCCGCGATCGGGCGCGGGCCGGCGGCGGCACGGCCCGCATCGACGCCCAGCACAAACGGGGCAAGCTCACCGCGCGGGAGCGCATCGAGCTCCTGATCGACGAAGGCTCGTTCGAGGAGTTCGACATGTATGTCGAGCACCGCTGCATCGATTTCGGCATGGAGAAGACCAAGGTGCCCGGCGACGGCGTGGTGACCGGCTGGGGCACCATCAACGGCCGCGTCACCTACGTGTTCGCCAAGGACTTCACCGTGTTCGGCGGCTCGCTGTCCGAGGCGCACGCCAACAAGATGATCAAGATCCAGGACATGGCGCTGCAGAACCGCGCGCCGATCATCGGGCTGTTCGACGCCGGCGGCGCGCGCATCCAAGAGGGCGTGGCGGCGCTCGGCGGCTATGGCGAGGTGTTCCTGCGCAACGTGCTGGCCTCGGGCGTGATCCCGCAGATCAGCGTGATCATGGGGCCGTGCGCCGGCGGCGACGTCTATTCGCCGGCCATGACCGATTTCATCTTCATGGTCAAAGACACCTCCTACATGTTCGTCACCGGTCCGGACGTGGTGAAGACCGTGACCAAGGAGGAGGTCACCGCCGAGCAGCTCGGCGGCGCGGTGGTGCACACCACCAAATCGTCGATCGCCGACGGCGCCTATGACAACGACGTCGAGACCCTGCTGCAGATGCGCCGGCTGATGGATTTCCTCCCGTCAGCAGCAATCTGTCCGGCGTGCCGGAGCTGCCGACCCGCGACCCGTGGGACCGCGAGGAGCCGTCGCTCGACACGCTGATCCCCAACCATCCGAACAAGCCCTACGACATCAAGGAGCTGATCCACAAGACAGTGGACGAGGGCGATTTCTTCGAGATCCAGGAGAGTTTCGCCCGCAACATCGTCACCGGCTTCGCCCGGATCGAAGGCCGCACCATCGGCATCGTCGCCAATCAGCCGATGTTCCTGGCCGGCGTGCTCGACGCCGACGCCTCGCGGAAAGCCGCGCGCTTCGTGCGGTTCTGCGACTGCTTCAACATTCCGATCGTCACCTTCGTCGACGTGCCCGGCTTCCTGCCCGGGACCGACCAGGAGTATGGCGGTCTCATCAAGCACGGCGCGAAGCTCCTGTTCGCCTTCACCGAGGCGACCGTGCCGAAAGTCACCGTCATCACCCGCAAGGCCTATGGCGGCGCCTACGACGTTATGAGCTCAAAGCATATCCGCGGCGACGTGAACTATGCCTGGCCCACCGCCGAGATCGCGGTGATGGGGGCCAAGGGCGCGGTCGAGATCCTGTATCGCGCCGAGCTCGGCGATCCCGACAAGATCAAGAAGCGCATCGACGAATATCAGGCGCGCTTCGCCAATCCGTTCGTGGCGGCGGAGCGGGGCTATATCGACGAGGTGATCCTGCCGCGCGGCACGCGCAAGCGCATCGCCCGCGCGCTGCAGATGCTGCGCAACAAGCGGGTCGAGAACCCGTGGAAGAAGCACGACAACATCCCGCTGTAATCGTCTCGGTCCAAAGTTCAGGCAGATAGTCTCAAGGTAACGGGAGCAGTCAAATGCCACGCATGCACGTAACGATCGGCTTCGCTTCGTTCCTCGCGGCCGCGCTAGCCGCAGGCTCGGCCCTGGCGGTGACCGCCTATTCCCCGACCGGTCATCTCAACGTCAGGAGCGGACCCGGCTTTCAATATCAGGTGGTCGGACAGGTGCAGGCCAACGTCCCGGCTCAGATCACCGGGTGCGTGTCGGATTTTTCCTGGTGCGCCGTTGCCCTGCCGGGCGGCGTGACGGGCTGGGCCTCGGGCCCCTATCTCGTCACCAAGGACACCGTTCCGCCGAAGAATCTCCAGGTTGCCGGCGCCCAGCTTGGCATCCCGGTGATCGTGCCGAAGAATACCGGCGCGCCGGTCGTCGCCACGCCGCCGGTCGGCGCCATGGTTGCCGTCCCGCAGGCCGTGGTCGTGCAGCCGATCGTTCCGGGCCCCGAAATTATCGCCTATGTCAGGCGGCAGAGAGTGACGCCGGTGATCGTCAACGGCGAGGTCATGGTTGGCGCGGTGTTGCCTTCGGCGGCGCCGCTCTATGACATCCCGGCCTCGCCTTACGACTATGCTTATATCAACGGCCAAGCAGTTCTAATCGAACCGGTTGCGAGGCGGATTGTCTATGTCGTGAGGTAGACGGGCGCGCCCGGCGCTAGGGCGCGGCGAAGAGTAGGTGATCCTGCCGCGCGGCACGCGCAAGCGCATCGCCCGCGTGCTGCATATGCTGCGCAACAAGCGGGTCGAAAACCCCTGGAAGAAGCACGACAATATTCCGTTGTGATGAAAGCACCTCGGCGCGGAGCCAGAGGGTCTAAGTCCGCTTGACCTATACTCGACCTCGGATTGAGGCACTTGTTTCAGTTTTGTCGTTGGGGCGTTTGGAATAAGGTTGGTGCCACCCGTAAGTCAAAGGAGCGATTGTGGAACTTGCTCCAGCTGTCCGTCTTTATGGGAGACGCGGGTCGCCTCAGGCTTACGCCATCCGCGACTTTCTCCAGCGGAGCGACGTTCCCTTCGAATGGATCGAGCTTGGAAGCCATGAGCAGGCCCGCGACGAGCTTGGTCTCGACAGCGTCGACGACTTCGCGTTTGCCGATCTGCATTTTCCCGGACGGAACCCGCATGGAGCGGCCCACCGTGCGCCAGGTCACCGAGAAGCTTGGCTGGTTCCGTCATCCATCGCGCTCCGAGTACGACCTCGCCATTTACGGGGCCGGGCCGGCCGGGTTGAGCGCCTCGGTCTATGCCGCCTCCGAGGGATTGAAGACGGTGCTGGTCGAACGCTTCGCCGTCGGCGGCCAGGCCGGGACCAGCCCGAAGATCGAGAACTATCTCGGCTTTCCGGAAGGGATCAGCGGCGCCGAACTCGCCGAGCGCGCGCGCGAGCAAGCCGCGAAGTTTGGAACCGAGATTCTGATTCACCGCGCCGGCGTGCGCGGTGAGTTTACCACTTGCCGCGGCGTGGTCGACCTCGACGACGGCACCAGGATCGTTTCCCGCGTCTCGGTCTGCGCCACGGGGGTCGAGTATCGCCGTCTCGGCCTACCTGACGAAGACCGGCTGTTCGGCGCGGGCGTCTACTACGGAGCCGGCGCCAGCGAGGCCCAGCTTTGCGGCAACGAGCATGTCGTTATCGTCGGCGCCGGCAATTCCTCTGCACAGGCCTCGCTGTATCTTTCCCGGTACGCCCGCAAGGTCACCATCGTTATGCGCGGCGAGCGCCTCAACGACCACGTCTCCGAGTATCTCGTTGATCGCGTCACCCACGCCCCGAATATCGAGATCGTGCCCAAATCCAAGATTGTCGCCCTGCGTGGTGACGACATGTTACGCGCCGTCACCATCCGCAATTGCGAGACCGGGGAGGAGCGAACCATCGAGACGAGCTTTCTGTTTCTTTGTCTTGGCGGGGTCCCGAATACCCAATGGGCCAAGGAGGTCGGAATTATTCGCGACGAACAAGGCTATCTCGTTACCGGACCGGACCTCAGGAAGTTCAGCCCCGATATCGAGGCCTGGAAGCTCAACCGTGAGCCATATTATCTTGAGACCTCAATGCCGGGCGTGTTCGCCGCCGGCGACGTAAGACACGGCTCGATCAAGCGCGTTGCGTCAGCCGTCGGCGAGGGCGCGATGGCGATCGCCTTCGTGCATCGCTATCTCGCTGCTGGCTAGGCCACGACGACGCGAAGGAGCGCGAGGAGATGCAAGCCAAAGAGGAACTAGCCGAAGCGCGAAGGCGGTTCGGTCTGCTCAGCTTCTACGACAAGTTCGAGCACATCGTCATTCTCATCCTCACCGCATTGATCGCCATCTTCATCGTCTTCGCGGTCTGGAATCTCGCGCTCAAGATCTTTCAAAGCATAGCCGCGAGCACCTTCGATCCCACCGACTACAGCGTGTTTCAGGCGGTGTTCGGCATGATCTTCACCGTCATCATCGCGCTCGAATTCAAGCGGTCGCTGCTGGTGGTTGCCGAGCGCCAGCATAGCGTCGTCCAGGTTCGGACCGTAGTGCTGATCGCACTGCTCGCCATCGTGCGCAAGCTGCTGATCCTCGATGTGGGGCATGCAACTGATGAATTATTCGCGCTCGCCGCGGCGATCATTGCGCTCGGTGCCGTCTATTGGCTGGTCACGGATCAGGACCGGAGTATCGCCGGCGAAGGTTTTGCGCGGCAGCGACCTGACGCCCGGCGCGGGGCATCTGAGAAGAAGGGTGAGAGGCGTGGCAACTGAAACGACTATCTTCTTCGCGTGAACCCTAAGAGGCGCACATGGCCCACGACATGGTGACTAACGACGCAGATGCGGCTGTTCTTGATTGGGAAACAGGACTTCCACCCATAAGGCACGAGGACCTGCCGAGAACTCATCGAGCAGAAAATCGCGGCCGAGCTCATCAGGTTGCGATTCGAGATGACAGCGCTCCGGCAAATGCTAGAGCGTCGCTCAGCCGCAAGCTAAGCAAATGGGCGGTCACTTCGCGCGTCCGGCAGTGCTTTGCCCAGGTCTGTTATTGGCCACTTAGTTGACTTTATCCCCGCTGCTCGAAGCTGCTTACACTCCATCCATCCCTCGTCCATGAGGACGCGAGCTGCAGACCGTCTGTGTCTCGGAGCGAGGGATTGCCCGCTGATCCGTTCTTATCCCCGGCGGCAAAACTTCGGTTAGAGTTTTCGTCACCTCGTCCACTTGAAGGGCGCTTCGCGAGGCGTACGGTGAGGCGGGACGGGGTGCGGCGCCCGCGGGCCTGGCTACGCAAGCCAGGCACTCGGGCGGCATCGGAGCTCCTCCCGGGACCACTAGGAGTCCCTGCCAGGAGCTGGCTGACGCTCGCAGGCAAATTTAGACCTGCGGAGAAAGCGAGGCCCGGTGCCGAATAGACGCCGCAAATGAGCGCCTTCGCTAGGCGGAGTGTATTCGCATTTTTTGATGCGCTATCGCTTCGCTACTTGAGCGCGGGCGTTGGCGCGCCGAGAGGCGCCCGCCGTCTCTGGCGACAGAGACGGACACCACAGGTTTGCGCTTTTCGGCGCGCCATCCCCCTCATCCCGAGGAGGGGTCCGAAGGCCCCGAAGGGATCGAGGACAGCTCCCTCGGGTCAAGCCCGAGGGCAAGCTTTGACATGACTTCGCGCGGACCCGCGGCGAAGCGCTCTGGCACGCGCGGTCGACACGCTCAATCCGCTTTGGCGGGCTAGCGTTAAGCATTTGGCCAGGCTGCCCTAATTGATCGCGAAGCTGCTGCTTTCTCGTCATAAAACCAGCGGGTTTTTCCCCGATTCCGCACGCTCCCCCAACAACCTCAGGAGAGCTGCGTGCGGGTTTCATGCGTTGTGTTTGCGTTTGCGCTGTTATGTGGGGCGACGCCTGTTCGTGCGGCGCTCGGCGATGCGCCGCGCTGTCTGCTGCCACCGGCCGCTCAGGGGATTCCGGATCTCGCCGGCGTCAATCTCGCGATCCCGGTGCTCAAGCCGGCCCTGGCCGACTACGATTCCGAGGAGCGTGACTATCTGATCCGGACCATGGTGTTCGAGGCGTCGGGCGAGTCCGAGGAAGGCAAGGCCGCGGTCGCGCACGTGATCCTCAATCGCAAGCGACTCGGCAAGTGGGGCGACAACATCAAGGAGGTGGTGACTCGTCCCTGGCAGTTCGAACCGTGGATGACGCGGCGAAGCCAAATGGAGAACCTGTCAAAGGACGATCCGCGCTATCGGAAGGCGGCCCGGATTGCCGATAACGTTCTCAGCGGCCAAGAGCCCGATCCCACCGCCGGGGCCACGCATTTTCTCAACCCGACCATCGTTCGGAAGCGGCGTGGCGGTTCGCTGCCGGGTTGGGCGCGGGGCGAGGGTCAGGCGATTGGCCGGCACACGTTCTACGCGCCTGAAGCGAGCCGTGCGGTGCCGCTGCAAGCCGTTCTGCTTGCCGACGCGGCGGCAGAGTCGAACTCGATAGCACCGCAAGCGGGCGCAACGGCGCAAGGCGCGCCCCTCGCCGGCGGCTGCCGCAAAGATGCCATGACCGCAACGTCCCCGGCCATGCCTGCGGAAAGCACCGTTCAAATTGTTGCGAGGTGAGGGCTCGACGCCAATATCGGGGTGCCAGCTTCACGCCATTGAGCCAAGATGGACATCGCGATAAGTGAGTCTGTGTCGCTAATTTCGGAACTCACTTGGCGTAGGCTCGTTTCGAACGTATGGCTTAGAATTGATGGTGCGGCCATACCGACCTCCCTGTGTCGCAATCAACCCATGGAACGCTGAATGAGACTTCTGGCTCTACTTTTTATCCTCCTCGCCGGTTTCGGCATTCAACCCGCCTTGGCCGAGCAACCCCTGACGCGGGACCTCTGCGATCAAGCGGGAATGGCCTGGGACGAAAATGCCAATGTCTGTGGCGGAGAGTGGCCCTACCGTCCAGCCGTTGACGCGGGCCGATTGTGACAGTGCGGGCATGCAATGGAATGACAGTGCCAATGTGTGCGGGTCGGAGACCCAAATTGCAGCTGCGTCACCTCTGCTCGTCACGATCGACAAGGACACGCAAAAAATGACCGTCACCTTGGACGGCATTGAACGCCATGTTTGGCCGGTCTCGACCGGGCTACCCGGCTACTCGACGCCGTCCGGAACCTACACTGCGAGTTCCATGAATAAGATGTGGTACAGCCGACAATGGGACAACGCGCCGATGCCGCATGCGGTGTTCTTCACCCGAGAAGGGTCACGCCATTCACGGCACCACCGAGGTCAAGCGGTTGGGCAACCCCGCCTCGCATGGCTGCGTGCGACTCTCCCCGGAAAATGCCGCAACGCTTTTCGGGCTGGTCGCGGAGGCCGGCTTGGACAACACCCAAATCGTCCTCGCCGGCCTGACGCCGGGCGGAGAGGGCAGGTGGGCGAGCTCGGCACGCTCGAGGTCCAGCAGCTATCGCGTGGAGTCTTCCGAGCGGCCTCGAAAGCGGGGTCGCCTGTTTAGACGGCTGTTTGGCGGCCGGTAAGACGCCGCACGATTGAGCGGTACGACCAACGAACTTATCCCCGCCTGCCACACCTCGATACGACACCATCCCCGCCGTGAGCGTGCATCGGTCGCTTTGCCGCGGAAGACGCGCTAAACTGGATCTTTGCGGGCGCGCTTCGACGGGAGACGTGATTCGTTGCAGTCGAGATCGCTTCTTCGTCAAATCGTCACGATCGTCGGCCTCGTCATCGTCGGCGTGGTCGCCTTGTCGGGCTTTCGATCTTTAGCCGCCGAGCCAATTGGCCGACATCCCGCCTTGGCTGCGGCCCCATGTCGGCGACGGCGACGGCAGGATTTCACAAGTGGTCTTGCTGAGGGCGCGGGCGCTTTACCTGCAAAAAGTGAGCGAAGGAGCGGTCAAGAATCCCTGCTACTTCGCCATGGACGCGACGCGGCCCGCCGGGTTCGGGCGCCGGTTCTACATCATCTGCGAGGCCGAGCGATCGTTCCGCGCGATTCCGTCGGGCCACGGCAACGGCCGCAAAGTCGCCGGCCTGAATTTCGCCAACGGCGTGCGCTGCGCCAAGAATTTCAGCAATTCGCTGGATTCGAAGCTGACGACCGGCGGCGCCTATGTGACGGCGGAAACGAGAACCTCGTTCAAAGGCTATTATCGCGCCTCGGCGGGAAAAAACGCCACGCTGACACGCTCCTTCCTGCAGTTCGAGGGCGAAGGCGACACGGCCAACGCCAGAGAGCGCGCCATCGGCGGCCATCCGGCCGTCCTGCTGAGGGTCCAATGTCGGCGCAAGGTCCCGGACAGCGCCTATGCCGACGAGGAAGGCTACGTTCCATTCGGCGCGTTCGTGAATTATAGCGGCGGCCGCAGCAACGGCTGCACCACGTGGACCCCTGCCGATGCCGAGACGATTTTCGAGACGGTGGGGGACCGGCCGACCACGCTTTACCTCTATCCGGAGTTGAGCGACATCGCGGCAATTGCACAAGCGGTGAAGGCGGGCCGATCGCCCGCGCGCGCGGGACTCTATTGGAACGCTTCCTGCTTGAAGGAAATCGGCGTGCCGAAATTCTGGCCGAGAGAAACGCTGGAGCCGATCCTCCTCAAATTGAGAAAGGATCCACCGTCAACGCCGCCGCAGCCTCTGCCGATTTGCAAGTGACGGTAAGACTTATCTCGGCGCTATGGCGCGGGCGGTTCGGTCGGCTGGAGGAAGCGATTATAGATCCAGCCGCTGGTCGAGGTCTTGGGATCGGTGACCTTCACCCAGTTCTTGTCGCGCGCCGTCACGCGCATTTTGATGCCGCCTTCGGCGACCTTGACCGTCTCCGACGATTGCTCGGCCTTGGCGTGCATGTCGACCGCGGTCTTGGTCTCCAGCCATTCGGCAGACGCTTGAGCTTCGTCCGCCGCCGAGCCCAGGGCATAAGCGCCGTCATGCGGGCGAGTTGGGCGCGGCGGCTCGATGGTCACGACCTTTACGGTCCTGACCACCGGCGCGGTTCCGGCCGACGAGCCCGGCTTCCGCTCCGGACGTGGCACGGCCACGTCCGATTGCACCGTTGGCTCGGTCTCATCGAAAGGACTGCGGTCGGTCGCGTCAACCATCGCCGTCTCGGCGGCGATATATGTCGCACCGCTTGGCGCCGGCATCGATGATGGCAACGCGCCGGTCTCCTCGGCGGCGAAGCTCCATCCTCCAGCGCTGCCGGGGGCACCATTCCCCGCCTCGAAATCGGCGGCGTATGTTGGCGTGTCGTCGCCGTCTTCAACTGCAAACCTGGAGCCATCCTTCGGGTAGTCGAGGCCGGCCGAGCGCGGCGGCTCGGCTATGGGTGGAGCCGTCACCGGCAGCGTTACGCTGTGCGGCCGCATCATGTCCTGCCACAGCTGAACGAAGAGGATCCCCGAGGGGACCAGGGCAATGACGACCAGGGCCGAGATCAGGACATTTATGGGCCGGCCGGACTTGCCTCGAGCCACAGTCTTGGCCGGAGCCATCGTGTGCGGGTGTTCCCCTTAGCTGACGGGTCACCGCACTCGGCCGCGAACGGGCCGGTTGGCCGGGCGCGGGCCGATTGTCTCTCGCCAGCGGCTCGACGAACCGCGCCGCCAATTCAGCAACGTCCGCCTTCAGAGGCTTTGGCGGCCGAATGGTCTGGATTCTAAGCGGTTGCACGCTATTGCACCTGTATGGCCCCTGGGGGGGACGGCCTGGCCCTACGCGATTGAGCGAGCGGACTGTGTCATTCCGATCACTGTCAAGTTTTATGATGACATTTCTTAGGCAAAGCCGGTACCGGTCCCGACTTATCCACGGCTCCTAGCGCAGCCGGCTTCCGCCCCGGTAAATCCGTCCGACAGGCAGGCGTTTGCGCCCATCAACGATTGGCGAAGCGCGCGACCATCGCCGGAGTGAGATACAAGATCGAGGTCTTGCGCTGTCCGGCTTGCACGTAGCGGAACGTCAGGATCGCGCCGCCGCTCTGTCCCGCGGCGCCTTCGTCCGGGGCCGCGGAGAAGAGGCTGAAACTCGCATCGGCGGGAATGACGCTACCGTCTCCGGCGCCGGCGCCCTCGATGCTGAGCGCAAGCGGCATTTCGCGCATGGTCGAATCCGGTTTGAGGACCGCCTGCACCTGCTCCAAGGCTTGATCGGAAACGTTGGTACCGCCGATCGAAAATCCCCAGGGGCTGGTCACCGGGCGTTGGACGTCACGATCGTCGAGCGTCCAGGCCACCGGAGTTTGCGGCGTCGCCTTCGGCTCCGGCTTGGTATCGAACCAGCCTGGGGCCGTCGCCGCGGCCTGTACCGGTTCCCGTTCGGCCGGCAGCGGGGCCGGCGCGATCTCTATGCCGCAGCCAGGCTGTCCGGCGGTGCAGGGCGACGGGACCTCAAGCCGCTCGAGGGACGCTGCAAGCTGTTCGGCGGTTTGCCGGTCGAGCAGGAGCGGAAGCTCGTTGGCGATCCACGCAAGTCTCATGCGGACTTGGCCGGGATCGTGGGCCGTCACCAGAAAGAGGCAACCGAACAGCAGCGCCATCGACATCGCCATCGAGCCGAGCGCAAGCCAAGTGCCGCGCCGGCTGTAGGACGCGATGAAAAGCGCGAAAAGAGCGACCCCGGCAGCGAATAGACTCAACGTGTCCCCCACGTCAGTCGTGATTGCTGTGACCTATGGTTGACACAAAACCGTGGCACGAGCGCGGCAATTAGCGCGCAAAGGCATGAAAATTTGCCTACTTCCAACGAATTTGAGCGTCGCATACCGCAACAACGGCCGCCGCGCGCAGGCCGCGATTGTCTCCTCGGCAAGGCGAGGGATAGAGGAGCGAAGGAGTGCCCGCTCACGACCGGCAAACGGACACTGCCCCGACTAGCCGCCGTTTTTTGGCGACTCGGCGGCGGCGGTGCCGTCACCCGATTCGACGATGATCTTGCCGACTTGGCCCCGCTCTATCATGCCCTTGGAACCGAATTCATAGGTTCCGGGCCGCACGGCGACGAAGAAGATCTCGATCTCGCCTCCGGCCTCGAATTCGAGCTCGTCGAACGTGACCGCTTTGATCTCGACGGCCGGGTCGCCCACCTCGATCTTGCGGATCCAGATGTTGCGGACGAAATTCGGTGCGACGAAAGCATACTCCGACAGGTCAGAGGCCTGGATCTTCCAGCGATAGCCCTGGCCGACTTTCAGCCGGTACTCCCGGGGCTCCATCTTTGCGGAATCGTTGTCCCCTCCGAAGACGAGGGGGGCCAGGCGAACCAGACCGTGAACCGCGGGATCCAAGATTTGGCCCTGCTTCGAACCTTCGGCCAAAGAGTCTGTGGCGGCGATCGCGCCGAACAACGAAGCGACGGCGACAAGGATGCTGAGTTTTGGCATTGCGATGTTTACCTCTCCCTAGACGGGCTGCATGAGCAGCGATGTTAGGCGTTCTGCGCTTGGCGCTAAACGCTAGGATTGGCAAAGGTTTTGCCAGATTGACCAGATCTATTGCCGGAGGGTGTGTGGATCAAGGCGCAAGGCTCCGTTAGGGCGCAACGATTATGGATAGTGCGATGAGGCGGGGGATTATCACGGCCATCTGGTTGAGCCTGCTGGCGGCGGGCTGCACCTCGGTGTCGCTGGTATCGCCCGAGTACGCCGCACGCCCGGTGCAGCCCCTCAATCCGCAGGCCGCTCTGGCCGAGATCAACGCTTACCGCGCCAAGAACGGCCGTGGGCCTCTGGTGCTCGATGCGCGGCTGTCCCAGGCCGCGGCGATGCAATCGGAAGATCAGGCGGGCCGGCGCAGCATCGGCCATTACGGCTCGGACGGGTCGAAGCCGATGGATCGCGCCGCGCGCGCGGGCTTCCGGGCCAAGATCGCCTCGGAGAATGTCGCCTCGGGCCAGAAATCGTTCAGCGACGCCATGTATTATTGGGAGCGAAGCTCAGGCCACCGGGAAAACCTGCTGCGCCCGAATGTGAGGGCCGCCGGCGTGGCGATGGCCCAGGCCGAGAGCGGCCGCGCCTATTGGACCGTCGTGCTCGGCGCCGAGTAGCCGTCGGTCATTGGACCCACTGCACCGCATAGAAGATCAGCCCTGCCAGCACTGCAGCGGACGGAACGGTGATTGCCCAGGCGGCGACGATGCCCACAAAATGCGACCGGCGCACCAGCTTGCGGCGTCGCAGCTCCTCCTGGTCGGCTTTGGAGATGCGCCGCGGCTGGTGCAGCCTGTGGGTGCGGACGTAGTGACGGCGCCGGCGGCTGTGGGTGGTGTAGTACTCGCGGAAGAAGCCGACGCCGAACACGCCGCCGACCACGATATGGGTGGTGCTGACCGGCAGGCCCAGCTGCGAGGCCACCAGCACCGTCAGTCCGGCCGACAAGGCGACACAAAACGCCCGCATCGGGTTCATCTTGGTGATCTGCTCGCCGACGATGCGCACGATGCGGGGCCCGAACAGAAAGAGACCGAGGCTGATGCCCGCGGCGCCGATCAACATCACCCAGAACGGCACCCCGACCTCGCGGCCGAGCGGGCCGGACTCGGCGCTGTGAAGGATGGCGGCGAGCGGGCCGACCGCGTTGGCGACGTCATTGGAGCCATGCGCGAACGACAGCAGCGCGGCGGAGCAGATGAGGGGCAGATTGAACAGCTTCCGCAGCGACTGGTTGCGGTTCTCCATGGTCGCCGACTGGCGGCGCACCCATGGCTTGGCGACGACATAGGCCACGACGAACATCACGCCGGTAATGGCGGCGACGGCCGGGAGGCCGGGGCGCCAAACGTGGCTCAGCCCCTTGGCCACCAGATAGCCCGAGAAGATGGCCGCCATCAGCGCGACCAGGACCGGCACCCAGCGGCGCGCGGCGGCGATCTTGTCGTGCTGGTAGATCAGATTGGTTTTGATGAAGGCGAGAAACAGGGCCGCGACCACTCCGCCGATTAGGGGCGATAACAGCCAGCTCAACAGGATCGACGACACCACGAACCAGTTGACCACGCTGATGCCGACCGCGGCGATGCCCGCGCCCAGCACGCCGCCGATGATCGCGTGGGTGGTCGATACCGGCGCGCCGAGAAAGGTGGCGAGGTGAACCCACAGCGCCGAGGCGAGCAGGGCCGACATCATCACCCAGACGAACACCTCGCCGCTCGGCACCAGCGCCGGGTCGATGATGTCCTTGGAGATGGTCTCGACCACATCGCCGCCCGCGATCAGCGCGCCGGCGGCTTCGAAGATCGCGGCGAGGACCAGCGCGCCGGACATGGTCAGGGCCCGCGCGCCGACCGCCGGACCGACATTGTTGGCCACATCGTTGGCGCCGATGGTCAGCGCCATGTAGCCGCCGATGACCGCGGCCACGATCATCACCAGGCCGTTCGGCTCGGCGCCGATCTGGGTGCTTGCCAGGATTCCGGCGATGGCGAGGAACAGCAGCGCGATGGCGAGCGCGGGATTGCGCGAGACGGAGCGGACGGCCTCTTCCAGGCGCTCGATCTTCCGCAGATCCTTGTCGAGAGAGGTCTTGCGCACGCGGGCTACGCCCATGGCCGGCGCGTCGTCATCGCGGAGTGTCATGCGGTGGGCGCCTCCCTCGATCCCGTTATGGCGGGGCGCAAGGCAGGCTGCGCCGGCCCCCCTCAACCCCGCGCCGTTATTTAGAGCAATGCTGTGGCCGAGCTATCGATCGCGCGCAAGACCCGTGATAGTTGTGTTTCCCTCACCGTAGCCGCCGCCTTGCCCGGCGCCATCCAGACCGACCGCCGGCTTGCTTGTTCGGGCCAAACCAGGTGCTGGCAGCTGGTGCGCAAGGGATAGATCTCGACCCGGCACCGGGCCCAGGAAAAGACATGCAGGCGCTTGATGTAGAGGAAATCGGCGATCGGCCGGGGGCCGATCTCGCCGGTCACGCCGGCCTCCTCGAACGCCTCGCGCGCGGCCATCTCGGCGTCGGTCAGGCCCGGCTTGGGCCAGCCTTTGGGAATGGTCCAGCGCCCGTGGCCGCGCGTGGTGATCAGGAGCACCAACAGACCGCTTTCGGTCGCCACATAGGGCAGGGCTCCGACTTGCTTCATTATGGCCATGGTTGCAAATCGGGTGCGAGGCTGTGAGTGGACGGTGGATCGTGAGCCATCCTATCGCGGCGTCCTCCGTGGACAAAGCCGAGGCTTGTGACCGAGGTGCTGAGACGAGGTGACGCTGGATAAAGTCGTCACGGCGCTTGTGGTGCGGCGCGTCTGCTGTACTGTGCCGCAGCGCTTCGACTCGGCGCCTCCACTCCATGAGGGTAGACGACATGCCTCGATTTTCCGGGTACCTGCTTCTCGCGCCCTTGGCGATCCTGCTGCCGCTCGGCGCGCAGGCTGTGCCGGGCCTCTCGGTGTCGCTCAAGAACTACTACACCGACTACGAGATCGTGGTGGAGTGCTCGGGCAAGTCACATCTGACAGCTGCCGACGCCGAGGCGGCCAAGACCGCCATCGCCAAGATCGAGGCCTACTACCTCAACCGCGATCCGGCCATCGACAAGGCGGGCTTGTTGAAACAGGCGGTGTCCAACAAGAATGCGGCCTTCAAGATGGTGAAGAGCCAAAACCCGGTCGAAGCCGGCCGGTTCTGCAAGGCGTCGTTGAACGTTCTGGTCGGCAAGCTGCACGAGATCGAACTGGCCTCGACGGCGGGGAAGAACGGCTCCTGATCGAGGCTTAGTCGGAGTCGATAGTCCGAGATCGAACCGTTTTGCGGCAGAGCTTCGGTCTTCATTCCTGATAGGTGACCTGAGCGTCGTCGAGGCCCGGCGACGGGAAGTTCGGGGTGGCCGAACCCCCTGAACTCGGGCTATTTTCCCTCTGGTTCGTGAGGGGATCGGGGATGCCCAAAACTAGCATCGTCGCCAGTCTGATGGGCGCGGTTTGGGCCGTTTGGGCGTTGTCCGCTTCTGCCCAGGTGCCCGCCGAGCCGCCGCAAGAGCAGGTTCAACCCGCGCCTGAGGCCTTGCCCGCCGCTCCAGACGCTACCTCTCCGGTCGACCCGCCGCCCCTGACCGCCGCGCCAGCCGAGCCGGCCGACCCGGTGGTGGCGATCATCCGCGCCAAGCTTGCCGACCCGGCGATCGGCAAGAGTGAAAACGCCGACGATCTCGCCGCGCTGTCCGCCTTCTATGGGGCGAGAACCGCGGGCCCGTTATGGATTACCGAGATGGGGTTCTCGGCCAAGGGGCAACAGGCGCTGTTCGAAATCGGACAAGCCGGCGATTGGGGGCTCGACGCCGCTTCGTTCGATCTGCCGCCCGCCGGCGAGCTGCCGACCAGCGCGGAGGCGCAAGCGCTGGCCGAGATCAAGCTCGACCTCGCCATTCTGAAATATGCCCGCTACGCACGCGGCGGACGGTTCACCCCGTCGAAGATCAGCGAACTGTTCGATCAGACCCCGCCGCTGCGCGACCCGAACACGGTGCTCGCCGAGATCGAAATGACGGAGGCGCCAGACGCCTATCTTCAGTCGCTCCATCCCAAGCACGAGCAGTTCGCCCAGCTACGTCAAAAGCTGCTCGAGGCGCGCGGCGAGAATGGGGAGGCTAAGCCGGCCGACAAGGACACCAAGCGGCTCATTATCAATATGGAGCGCTGGCGTTGGATGCCGGAGGAGCTGGGCGCGGTCCATGTGTGGAACAACTCGCCCGAGTTCAAACTCTATGTGGTCAAGGACGGCAAGGCGATCTTCGGCGACAAGACCTTGGTCGGCACGATCGGCTACGCCACGCCGGTGTTCACCTCGCCGATGACCACCATCGTGTTCAATCCGGATTGGATAGCGCCCGAGACGGTGGTGAAGGAGAACATCTGGCCGCCGTTGCAGCGCAAGGCCTATTCGATCCTCAGGGTCCACAAGCTCTCGGTCAGCTATAACGGCAAGCCGGTGGACCCGACCAAGGTCGATTGGAACCGGGTGAATCCGCTGAGCTTCACCTTCTCGCAGAAGGCCGGTCCCCACAACAATCTCGGCAAGGTGAAATTCCTCTACCCCAACCGGCACACCGTCTACATGCACGACACGCTGCCGGTGCGGAAGAAATACTTCAAGCAATCGGTGCGCATGGTCGGGCATGAATGCGTGCGCATGGAGAAGCCGGTCGGGTTCGCCGAGATCCTGTTGGCCGAGGCCAATGGGTGGGCGCCGGCGCGGGTGAAGGAGCTGTGGGACAAGGGCAACAACAGCTCAGTCGCGCTCGACAAGAAGATTCCGGTGCACATGGTTTACTTTACCGCGGTGGTCGACGACGGCGGCAAGGTCGAGACCTTCGCCGATGTCTACGGGCTCGACCGCAAGCTCGCCGTGGCCATGTTCGGCGACGCCACGGGTTTTCCCCAGCCGCCGCCCGAGCCGCCCAAGAGCCAACGTCAGGAAGCCGACGCCACGCCGGTCAACCGCAGCGCAGGGCGGAGCGACTTCATGCAGTCGATGCAGGGCTTCTTCGGCGATTAGCGTCAACGCCTGGACTGACCAAAGGCGGCTCCCGGGGTGGCCAAACCAGGCCTCGGATGCTATAGGCGGCCAATCATCGTCTCGGGGGGAATCAGCAAAAAGGAGGGACCGATCTCGCACGCAACGAGAACCTTGTTCGTTCCAAAAAGCGCGCAAGATTACGGCGACGATCCGATCGCAGTTCGAGAAACCGACAAGTATGTTTCCGAATATGTGGGGTCGTTCGTCAAGAAATGGGACGAACTTATCGACTGGAAGCAGCGGGCGAAAAGCGAAGGCCGCTTTTTCATCGATGTGCTCAAGTCACGGGGCAAGCAGAGCGTGCTCGATGTCGCTACCGGCACGGGCTTCCACTCCGTACAGCTCCTCAAGGCCGGCTTCGACGTATTCTCGGCCGACGGCTCGGGGGAGATGCTGGCCAAGGCCTTCGAGAATGGCTGTGCACAGGGGGTCATCCTCAAGACCATTCATGCCGACTGGCGTTGGCTCAACAGCAGCGTGCATGGCAAGTTCGACGCCATCATCTGCCTCGGCAACAGCTTCACCCATCTGTTCGAGGAGAATGACCGCAGGCGGGCGCTGGCTGAATTCTACGCCGCATTGAAGCATGACGGGATTTTGATTCTCGATCAGCGCAATTACGACCGCATCTTGGACAAGGGTTTCGCCAGCAAGCACAAATATTATTATTGCGGTGAAAAGGTCTCGGCCGAGCCGGTTCATGTCGACGATGGGCTGGCTCGCTTCGAATATGTGTTCCCCGACGGGTCCAAGCACAATCTCAACATGTTTCCGCTGCGCAAGAACTATTTGCGCCGTCTGCTCCGCGAGGCGGGGTTCCAGCAAGTCCATTCCTACGGGGATTTCCAGGAGGAGGGCGAGGAGACCGATCCTGACTTTTTCATCCACGTAGCGGAGAAGAGCTATGTCGATTGACGCGGCCATCGCGCTGACGCGCGACTATTACGACAGCGCCGAGGCTGACGATTTCTACCGCACCATCTGGGGCGGCGAAGACATCCATATCGGTCTCTACGAGCGTGGGCGCGACATCAGGCAGGCGAGCAGGCGCACGGTCGACCGGATGGCAAGCAAGGTTGGCGACCTGTCGGACAAGCGTGTGCTTGATCTTGGCTCGGGCTATGGCGGCGCGGCGCGCGTGCTGGCAGGCGAGCATGGCGCGCATGTCACCTGTCTCAATCTTTCGGCCATCGAGAACGAGCGCAATCGTACCCTGACGTGCGAAGCCGGCATCGCCGATAGCGTGGCGGTAGTCGACGGCTCATTCGACGACGTGCCGTTCGGCGATAAGAGCTTCGATTTGGTGTGGAGCCAGGATGCGATCTTACATGCGCCCGACCGCAGCGCCGTGCTCGACGAGGTGGCGCGCGTGCTCAGGCCCGGCGGCGACTTCATCTTCACCGACCCGATGCAGGTTGACGGCATCGAGAACAAGGACGCGCTCCAGCCGATCTACGATCGCCTCAATCTGCCGGATCTCGCCTCGCCCGATTTCTACCGGGCCGAGCTTGGCAAGCGCGGCTTCGTCGAGGTCGATGTCGAAGAGCTGACCGATCACATGCGCACGCATTATGCCCGCATCGGCGAGGAGCTTGAGGCGCGGCGCGGCGAACTCGACGCCGGCGATGTCTTTATCGACCGCATGTTGGCCGGTTTGCGCCATTGGGTGAGCGGCGCCGAGCAGGCGTTGCTCGCCTGGGGCATTCTGCACTTCCAGAAGGCGCGCTAGTGGGGGCTGGCCGCGACAGCGGCGCCACGCTGCCCGCCCATTGCGTCAGGGGCGTGCCGGCCGGCGCCAAGCTGGTGGTGGCGGTGTTCGTCGTGCTCACGGTCGCCTGGCCGACGCTCGCGAATGACAGCTTCGCCGCGGTGCGCGACGCGATCTCCGATTCAGCGGGCTGGCTCTACGGATTTGTGGTGTCGATGGCGCTCGTGGTCTGTGTCGTGCTCACGCTCGGACATTGGGGCTCGGTGCGGCTCGGCAGCGACAGCGAGAGGCCCGAGTTCAGCTGGATCTCCTGGACGGCGATGTTGTTCGCCGCCGGCATGGGCATCGGGCTGGTGTTCTGGTCGATCGCCGAGCCGCTGACGCACTACGCCGACAATCCGCTGATCGCGATTTGGACCGATAACCCGTCGGACCTGGTAAGGGCGCGCGTGGCCATGGAGATTACCTTCTTCCATTGGGGACTGATGCCGTGGGCGCTTTACGCGCTGGCCGGATTGATCTTTGCCTATTCGTCGTTCCGCAAGGGCGAGCCGCTCACCATCCGCTCGGCCATGCGGCCGTTGATCGGCGATGCGGTGGATCGCTGGCCCGGCAAGCTCATTGACGTTTTCGCCATCGTCGCGACGGTGTTCGGCCTGGCGACCTCGCTCGGCTTCGGCGCGGCGCAAATCAATGCCGGGCTCGAGCGCCTGTTCGGCTGGCAGGTCTCGACCGAGCACAAATTGCTTCTGGTCGCGGTGATCGCCGGCGCGGCGGTGTTGTCGGTTAGCTCGGGTCTGAAGCGCGGCATTCGCTTATTGTCGCTCGCCAATGTCTGGCTCGCCGCGCTGATCCTCGTGGTGGTGCTGGTGTCTGCGCCGATCATCCCGATCGCCCGAAATTTCTCCATCAGGTTGGCCGACTATCTGGTGAACTTGCCGTGGCTGACATTCGAGACGGCGCGAGACCAGAGCGGCTGGTCGTCGATCTGGACGACATTTTATTGGGGCTGGTGGATCAGCTGGACGCCGTTCGTTGGGTTGTTCATCGCCCGCATCTCGCGCGGCCGCACGGTCCGCGAATTTGTTCTCGGCGTGCTCCTGGTCCCGACCGGCATCACCTTCGTGTGGCTGTCGATCATGGGCGGCGCGGCGATCTCCGCCGCCCGTGCCGGGCCGGAGATCATCGATATTGCGCGCGAGACTCCGGCGCTGTCGCTCTATGCGATGATTGATTTCCTCCAATCGGGCCCGTTGGCCACGGCCATTGCCGCGGCTGCCACTTTGCTGGTGGCGATCTTCTTTGTAACCAGCGCCGACAGCGGCGCCCTGGTGGTCACGGCGATGCAGTCGGGCGGTCACCCCGAACCGCCGGTGCTCGAGCGCGTGCAATGGGGCGTGGGTATCGGCGCCGTGGCGGCCGCACTCCTGGTGGCGGGCGGTCTCGGCGCGCTGCAAGCCGTGGCCATGGCTGCGGCGCTGCCCTTCGCGCTGGTGCTGATCGCGCTCACGGTCGGCTTCATAGGCGCGTTGCATAGGGATGCCACGGATGGCTTCAAGGCCCGGCGCAAACCCGCGCTTGACGCTCCCGGCGCTAGGGGGCCCCGCCCAGGAAGCCCAACATAAGCTCGTTGAACCGCTCCGGCGCCTCGAGCTGCGGCAGGTGGCCCATCCCCTCGAACACCTCGACGCGGGCCTGTTTCATCTTCGCCGCCAGCGCTTGCGCGTTGCGTGCATTGTGGCCCATCTCGCCGCGCAGCTCTTCCGGCGCGAAGTCGCGGCCGGGCGCGAGGTGATCGTTCTCGCCCATCACGAACAGCACGGACTGAGGCAGCAGCGGGATCTCGTAAACCACGGGCTCGCGCCAGATCATCTGCGCTGAGTTGACGAAGGCGCGCAGCCAGCGCGGATATTCGGCGCTGCCTTTGATGTTGGTGCGGGCCGCGACATAAGGCGCGAGCGCTTGCTCTGACAGCGTGAGCGAATAGCCCTTGATGAGCTGGGTGAGATAGCTCTCGGGCGTGACCTTGTCTTCGAGCTCCATGAGCCGTTCGGCAGGGATGGGCGGGACGTACAGACGATAGTCCTCAAGCCCGATCGGCGCGACCAGCACCATCCGATCGACCAGCTCGGGATACATGCGGGCGAAGCGCACCGACAGCATGCCGCCGGTCGAGTGGCCGATGAGGGAGACTTTGTCCGCCTTCAGCTCGTCGAGCAGGGCCTTGGTGTTGCGCGCGAGCTGATCGAAATGGAGGTCGAAAGCGGGCTTGGAGGATTTGTTGAAGCCGATCTGGTCGGGAACGATGACGCGATAGCCTGCGCCGGAAAGCGCTTCGATCGCGCCTTGCCAGTAGCTCGACGGGAAGTTCCGGCCATGCAGCAGGACGACGGTGCGGCCGTTGGCGTCGCCCTTGGGCGCCACATCCATATAGGCCATGCGGAGCTGTTCGCCCTGTTGGGTGAGGGGAAACAGGTGGACGGGATAGGGATAGGGAAATCCCTCCAGCGCGATGCCGAACGGCTCAAGGGATTGGGGAACTTTGACGGCAGGTTCGTCGGCAGCCCAAGCGCCGGCGCCAAGTCCGAGGCCGACCGCGACAACGACTACGAATGACACAAATCTCTTCATGCAACTCCGAGGCCTGATCAACCCACCATCAAGCCCTAGCGTGACGGCGTGGCCGGAAAGCGGCACCCCAGAGTGAACAAAATCGTTTAGTCTTGACAAAACGGACTAAATGTATGGAGCTATCGGGCATGACGGTCATCACCAAGCCGCGCGCGAGGAAAACGGCCGATCCGGAGGCCGTAATCTCCGAGTTCGTCGAGCAACTCGGCCTGATCGGGGAGGCCGACGGCTTGCCCCGTATCGCCGGCCGGATTCTCGGACTTCTCGTGATCCATGGAGGGCCGCTCAGCTTCGCGGAAATCGCCCAGCGGCTGCAGGTCAGCCGCGGTAGCGTCAGCACCAATACGCGGCTGCTGGAGCATTTCGGCATGGTCGAACGCGTGGCCCGACCGGGTGAGCGGCAGGACTATTTCAGCTTGGCGCCTGACCCGTACTACCGGTTGATGAGAGGCCTCTCGGATCGCAAGCGTCGGGCCCAGGCGATCGTCAACAAGGCCAAGGATGCCCTTCCGCCGGATTGGAGCGGCGCCAAGCAGCGGCTGGCCAGCCTCTCGTCTTTCTACGGGCTGGTAAGCGAGGTGAGCGAGACGCTGTCGCGGGACCTCAAGGACAAGACTTAAAGCATGCAGGCGCCGTGCGGGGCGCAATTTCGCCGCTTCAAAGGACTAAATCCGCCCGCATCGATGTAGAAGAAGCCGGGGCAAGAACTAAAGGTCATGGTTAAGCGCTTTGTCATCGCCGCTATCGTCGTCGGCCTGTTCTTGGCCGGGGTCGGCTATTTCAATCTCGTGTTCAAGCCGCAGATGATCGGCGAGTTCATGAAGAAGATGGTCCCGCCGCCGGCGACGGTGACGGCCGAAGCCGCCAAGAGCGAGCGGTGGACCGACCGGGTGCGGGCGATCGGCACGCTGGTGGCCATCGAAGGCGTCGACGTCGCGCCGCAAGTCGGCGGCACCGTCACCGACTATTACTTCGACAGCGGCCATGACGTGAAGAAGGGCGACAGGCTGGTCAAGCTCGACACCTCGGTGGAAGAGGCGGACCTCGCCGACAACAAGGCGACGCTGACGCAAGCCGTTCTCGATTTCGACCGGCAGGTCAATCTGGTCAAAAAGGGTGCGGTGTCGCAAGCCGTGCTCGATCAGACCATCGCCAAGCGCGACTCTGCCGCCGCGGCGGTACAGAAGATGGAGGCGACCATCGCGCTGAAGACGATCGCCGCGCCGTTTGGCGGGCGGCTTGGGTTGCGCCATGTCGAGCGCGGGCAATATGTGTCGCCCGGGCAGGCCCTGGTGTGGCTGCAAGCGCTCAATCCGATCTGGGTCGACTTTCCGGTGGCCGAGAGTGCCGTCGGCAAGTTCACCATCGGCAGTCAAATCGAGCTCCTCGCCGACGCTTACCCCGGCGAAACGTTCAAGGGTGAGGTCGAGGCATTCGACGCCAAGCTCAACCAAGACGCGCGGATGCTGATGATCCGCGCCCGGGTGCCCAATCCCGATCTCAAGTTGCTACCGGGCATGTTCGCCAATGTGGCGGTGCTTGCCGGCGGCGCTAAGGATTACGTCACCGTGCCGCGCACCGCCCTGACCTACGGTCTCTACGGCGACAGCGTGTGGGTGGTGAACGAGGGCCCGGCCGAGCCTGAGGCGCCCCTGCCGCCGATGGCCAAGGCCGAGCCGGTTGCCTCGGCGGTGGCGGCCGATGCCACCCCGACCGCTGCCATTCCCGCCGCCGAGCCCAAGCTCACCGCGGAGCGCCGCTTCGTGCGAGTGGGACCGAGCGAGGGCGACCGGGTCGCCATTCTCGAAGGCATCAAGCCGGGCGAGCAGGTGGTCACCAGCGGCCAGCTCAAATTGCAGCCCGGCGCCACCATCAAGGTCGACAATGCCGGCGCGCTGAAGGCCCCGGCGGAGCTGCCGAAGCAGTAAGTCCATGCACTTCACCGATATCTTCATCAAGCGGCCGGTGCTGGCCACGGTGGTCAGTCTGTTGATCCTGCTGGTCGGGGCGCAGGCCGGCTTCAAGCTGCCGATCCGCCAATACCCGGAGCTGTCGAACACCACGATCACCGTCACCACCGCCTATCCGGGCGCCAATGCCGATCTGATCCAAGGCTTCATCACCGTGCCGATCCAGCAGGCGGTGGCGAGCGCCGAAGGCATCGACACGCTCACCGCCTCGTCGACGCAGAATGTCAGCACGGTCACGCTCAACCTGAAGCTCGACGCCGATCCCGACCGGGCCATGACCGACGTGTTGTCGAAGGTCGCCCAGGTGAAGAGCATCCTGCCGCGCGAGGCGATGGATTCCGTGGTCACCAAGCAGACCGGCGAGGGCTACGCGCTGATGTACCTCTCCTTCAACTCGAAGGTGATGAGCGCGTCGCAGATCAGCGACTACATCAACCGCGTGGTGCAGCCGAGACTGCAGACCATCAACGGCGTCGCCAACGCGCAGATGCTGGGCGGCCAGGTCTTCGCCATGCGCATCTGGCTCGATCCGGACCGCATGGCGTCGCTCGGGGTCACGGCGCTCGACGTGCGGGCGGCGCTCGCCGCCAACAACTTCACCTCGGCCCCCGGCCAGGTGAAGGGCGACTTCGTGCAGACCAATATCGACGCCAAGACCTCGCTCGACGACCCGGCGGCGTTCGGGCGACTGGTGGTCATGGGACGCGGCGATTCGCTGGTCCGGTTGAGCGATGTGGCGGAGATCGAGCTTGGCCCGCAAAGCGCCGATTCCTCGTCGGTGTTCGACGGACTGAAAGCCGTGTTCATCGGCGTCTACGCCACGCCGACCGCCAATCCGCTGACGGTGATCACCGATGTGCGCAAGGAGTTTCCGGGCATTCAAAGGGAGCTGCCGCCCGGGCTGGAGGCGGCGATCGCCTATGACGCCACCAACTTCATCCGCGCCTCGCTGTGGGAGGTGATGAAGACCCTGGGCGAAGCGGCGCTGATCGTCGTCGTGGTGATCTTTCTGTTCCTCGGCAATCTCCGGTCGACGATCATTCCGATCGTCACCATTCCGCTGTCGCTGGTCGGCGTGCTCGCCATGCTGATGGCGCTCGGCTACTCGATCAATCTGATGACGCTGCTGGCGCTGGTGCTCGCCATCGGGCTGGTGGTCGACGACGCCATCGTGGTGGTGGAGAACATCTACCGCCATATCGAAGACGGCAAAACTCCGTTCGACGCGGCGCTGCTCGGGGCGCGCGAGATCCTCTATCCGGTCATCGCCATGACCATCACGTTGGCCGCGGTGTTCGCACCGATCGCCTTCGTGTCCGGGCTGACCGGCGTTCTGTTCCGGGAGTTCGCCCTGACGCTGGCCGGTGCGGTGATCGTGTCGGGCATCGTCGCCGTGACGCTGTCGCCGATGATGTGCTCGAAGCTGCTCAAGGCCAAGCGCGAAGGCGAAGGCGAAGGCGGCCTAACCGGTTGGCTCGATCGCCGGTTCGAGGGCCTCAAGCGACGCTATCAGCGGCGCTTGCACGGGACCCTCAACTACCGTCCGGTGACGATTCTGGTGCTGGCCGGCGTCATTGCCGCGACCGGCCTCATGTATATGACCACGCAGCGCGAGCTGGCGCCCGAGGAGGACCAGGGCATCCTGTTCACCCTGGTCAAGACGCCGCAATACGCCAATCTCGATTACCTCGAGGACGCCACCCAGCAGCTCTATGACGCCTATAGCAGCGTGCCGGAAAAGGAGCACGTGTTCACCATCAACGGCATGGGCAACGTGCACCAGGGCTTCTCCGGCATCTTGTTGAAGCCCTGGGGCGAGCGGGAGCGCAACCAGAAGCAGGTGCTGCAAGACTTGTCGCCGCGCATCTCGAGCCTGGCGACGGCGCAGGCGATCTCGTTCTCGCCGCCGGCGTTGCCGGGGTCGACCGGGGGCCCGCCGGTCCAATTCGTCATCACCACGACGCACGACTTCCGGCAGCTCGCCGACGTGGTCGCCGATGTCGAGAAGTCGGCGAAAGAAAGCGGCATGTTCATTTTCTCCGACTCCGATCTCCGCTTCGAGACGCCGCAGATCGAGTTTCATGTCGATCATGACAAGGCCAACCGACTCGGCATCACCATGGCCGATATCGGCAACTCGCTCGCCACGCTGCTCGGCGGCAACTACATCAACCTGTTCGATCTCTATGGGCGGAGCTATCAGGTCATCCCGCAGGTGCCGCGCGAGTTTCGCCTGAACGAGGACTGGCTCACGCGCTATCAGATCCGCACCAAGGAGGGTGCGCTGGTGCCGCTGGCCAACGTGGCGACCGTGACGAAGGTCGTGGAGCCGAACTCGCTCACCAATTTCCAGCAGCTCAACTCGGCGACGCTGTCTGCCGTGCCGTTCCCGGGACGCACGGTGGGCGAGGCCATCGATTTCCTGAAGAAGAAGGCGGCGGACAGCTTTCCCGAGGGCTTCACCTACGACTTCCAGGGCGAGAGCCGCCAATTCGTGCAGGAAGGCAACACGCTGGTCTATACCTTCGCCTTCGCGCTGGTGATCATCTTTCTCGTGCTGGCCGCGCAATATGAGAGCTTCCGCGACCCGCTCATTATCTTGATCGCGCTGCCGACCTCGATCTTCGGCGCGCTCATCCCGCTCAATGCCGGGCTCGCCACCATCAACATCTACACCCAGATCGGGCTGGTCTGCCTGATCGGGCTGATCTCCAAGCACGGCATCCTGATGGTGGACTTTGCCAACAAGCTGCAAGAGAGCCAGGGCCTTGGCCGCCGCGCGGCGATCGAAGAGGCGGCCGCGATCCGATTGCGGCCCATTTTGATGACCACGGCGGCCACGGTCATGGCCATGGTGCCGTTGCTCATCGTGGGCGGCGCGGGCGCCGCCAGCCGCTTCGCCATCGGCGTGGTGATCGCGGCCGGCATGACCATCGGCACGCTGTTCACCCTGTTCGTGACGCCGGCGGTCTATACCTTCCTCGCCAGGGACCATCAGGCAAAGAGGGCGCGCGAGACCCTTGCGGACGTCGAGGTCCCCGCCGAGGCGGGGGTGTTGTTCCAGGCCCCGGCCGAGCCGGCCCTCCCGGAAAGTCAGCTTTCGCCGGAGGCTCATGGTTCAACGGCGGCCGCTTCGCCGGGCCAGGGCCATGAGCGTCGGGCCGCCAAGCGCCGCAGCCGGCGGCGGCGCTATCCCCCGGCGGCGGAGTAAGTTCCGCCCCTAAGGCGCTTCATCTGGTTTACTGATCCCGAGCAAGCCTCTAGAAAGTTTTGATGGAGTAGGGGGCCGGGACCCAATGTTCAAAAAAATTCTCATCGCCAATCGGGGCGAGATCGCCTGCCGAGTCATGATGACGGCCAAGCGGCTGGGCATCAAGACCGTGGCGGTCTATTCCGACGCCGACCGCGACGCGCTGCATGTGGATATGGCCGATGAGGCCGTGCCGATCGGCCCGGCGCAAGCCGCCCAATCCTATCTCGATATCGGCAAGATCATCGCCGCCGCCAAGGCGACCGGCGCGCAAGCGATCCATCCGGGCTACGGCTTCCTATCGGAGAACGCCGCCTTCGCCCGGGCGCTGGAGAAAGAGGGCATCGTGTTTGTCGGGCCCAACGTCAAAGCCATCGAGGCGATGGGCGACAAGATCGAGTCGAAGAAGCTTGCCGCCAAGGCCAAGGTATCGACCGTGCCGGGTCATCTCGGCGTCATCAAGGATGCCAAGGAGGCGGTCAAGATCGCCGACGAGATCGGCTATCCGGTGATGATCAAAGCCAGCGCCGGCGGCGGCGGCAAAGGCATGCGCATCGCCTACAGCGCGAAAGAGGTCGGCGAGGGCTTCGCCTCCTCGAAGAGCGAGGCCAAGTCGAGCTTCGGCGACGATCGCGTGTTCATCGAAAAATATATCGAGGAGCCGCGCCACATTGAGATTCAGGTGCTGGGCGACAAGCACGGCAATGTGATCCATCTCAATGAGCGCGAATGCTCGATCCAGCGGCGCAACCAGAAAGTGGTCGAGGAGGCGCCGAGCCCGTTCCTCGATGCCAAGACGCGCGAGGCGATGGGCGCGCAAGCGGTCGCGCTGGCCAAGGCGGTCGGCTACGACTCGGCCGGCACGGTCGAGTTCATCGTCGACAAGGACCGCAAGTTCTTTTTCCTCGAGATGAATACGCGGCTCCAGGTGGAGCACCCGGTCACCGAGCTGGTCACCGGGCTCGATCTGGTTGAGGAGATGTTGAAATCGGCGGCCGGCGAGAAGCTCGGCCTCAAGCAGAAGGACGTCAAGCTCAAGGGCTCGGCCGTCGAAGTCCGTATCTATGCCGAGGATCCCGAGCGGAATTTCCTGCCGTCGACCGGGCGGCTGGTGCGCTACCGTCCGCCCAAGCTCGGCACCGAGGGCGGCGTCACCACCAGGCTCGATTCCGGCGTCGAGGAGGGCGGCGAAATCTCGGTCTATTACGATCCGATGATCGCCAAGCTGGTCACCCATGCGCCGAAGCGGCTCAAGGCCATCGAGGAGATGGGTACCGCGCTGGACGCGTTCGCCATCGACGGCTTCCGCCACAACATCCCGTTCCTCGCCGTGTTGATGCGGAATGAGCGATGGAAGGAGGGGCGGCTCTCGACCAAGTTCATCGCCGAGGAATTTCCCGACGGCTTCAGCCCGCCGCGCCCCGAGGGCGAGATCCGCGACGTGCTGGTCGCGGTGGCGGCCTTGATCGATCATTTGAGCAATCAGCGGCGGCGCGCCATTACCCAGCAGATGCATGGCGAGAAGGTGCGCTTCGCCGAGACGCGCATCGTCGAGCTGGGCGAGGAGCGGGTGAGGGTCACCGTGGCAGGCGGGGTCGACGGCCCCATGACGGTGACGCTTGGCGGCAAGGGAACCGGCGAGAAGGAGCGCCGGATCGAGCTCAGCTCGCCGTGGTGGTTCGGCGAACCCGTTTGGGAAGGCACGGTCGACGGTAAACCGGTCGCGGTGCAGGTGCGGCCGATCCTCAATGGCGCGAAGCTCACCTATCAGGGGGTCGAGGCGCAGACGCGGGTATTCACCGAACGCGAGACCGCGCTCATGGCGACCATGCCGGAGAAGGTGAAGCCCGACATGTCGAAATTCCTGCTCTGCCCGATGCCGGGTCTGGTGGTGTCGCTGGCGGTCGCCGAGGGCCAGGACGTCGCGGCCGGCGATGCGCTGTGCGTGGTCGAGGCGATGAAGATGGAGAACGTGCTCAAGGCCGAGCGCGACGGCAAAGTGTCGAAGATCCTGGCCAAGCCCGGCGACAGTCTCAATGTCGACGCCGTGATCCTTGAATTCGCCTGAACCTCGGCGCTAGGCTGGCCAAGCATGGCCGGTACAGACCAGCAGACGACGCGGACCGTGACGGTCAGAATCGAAGGCCGCGTGCAGGGCGTCTATTTCCGCGCCTGGACCTACGACACGGCTCAGTCGCTCGGGCTCGACGGCTGGGTGCGCAATGCGAGTGACGGCAGTGTCGAGGCGGTGTTCTCCGGGCCGCCCGCGCAGGTCGACGACATGCTGCGCCGCTGCAAGGACGGCCCGCCCGATGCCAAGGTGACCGCGGTGACCATCACCGACGAAGGCGGCGCGCCGCCGTCCGGATTCAAGGTGATCGCATCGGATCGCTGGCGCTGAGCGCCGTCACCGCAAAAATGTCCTCGAAGGTTGTGCGCAGCGCCTGATCGATCTTGTGCCATGTCGGTCTCGGCGCCGAGGGCGGCGAGGCTGGTCACCTCCACGTCTGTCAGGCCGCACGGCACGATGCCGGAAAAATGCTCAAGCTCGGGATCGACGTTCAGGCTCACGCCATGCAGGCTGACCCAGCGGCGCACCCGCACGCCGATCGAGGCGATCTTCGCGCCGTCGACAAAAATGCCGATCTGGCCGGGGTGACGCTCGCCTTCGACGCCGAACCGCGCCAGCGTGGCGATCAGCCAGTGTTCGAGCGAGGTGACGAACGCCCTCACGTCGCGGCCGCGTGCCGACAGGTCGAGCATGACATAGGCCACGCGCTGGCCTGGGCCGTGATAGGTGAAGCGGCCGCCGCGTCCGGTCTTGAACACAGGAAATCGATTGGGCGCGAGCAGCTCGCTCGGATCGGCGCTGGTGCCGGCGGTGTAGATCGGGGGATGCTCCAGCAGCCACACGCATTCGGAAGCCTGCTGGAGGGCGATGGCGGCGGCCCGCGCCTCCATCACGGCTACGGCTTCCTCATAGGGCACGAGGCGCGCGCTGGTCTCCCATTCCACGTTCTGAGGGGCTGGGGAGGGCGCTTTGAACTCTGCCGAGGGCATGGCCATCAGGCTTGGTTGTGACGGCCAAAAATCGGCATGGCAAGCCCATCCTTGCACCCCCAGATGAGGTTTGCTAAGGCAGCCGGACCTTGCTTGCAGCAGGGTAAGCCTATAGCCATATCGGGGACTGAACGCCTCGAAACTCCTCGTTTTGACGCTTGGCCCCTGTCGATTTTAGGGGCCGAGAATTAGCGGTCGTGGCGGAATTGGTAGACGCGCAGCGTTGAGGGCGCTGTGGGCTTAGCCCGTGGAGGTTCGATTCCTCTCGACCGCACCAATCCCAAAAAATCATCATTGATTTTATTGCCGTTTCGCTCCTTTCGCCCGCACCGTCCAAGGGGCGGGATACCACTCCTATTCAATCAAAAGGTAGTTGAGCTCCATAATTTCCGCCCCTGACCCACAGCGGGCTGCGAGTCTCGGACACTTATGAGATTCCTATAAGGGCGCAGGCGTTGCCATCTCGAAATCATACGGCAGGTCGGATTAGCTCTTGAGCGACGGGCCGCAGTCGCAGCCGCCGATCGTCTCAAAGAGGCAAGTCCCATGGTCTTCGATTATTGGCTCGCCGGCATCGTCACTGCCGGGCTTCTTGTCTACCTCACCTACGCCCTGCTTCGGCCCGAGCGCTTCTAAGGGGTCCCACAAATGCAAACCTCCCCCTTGCGCAAGCGCATGCCGGTTACCGCTCTGACCGATCGCAAAATCATCGTTCCGGCCATCGGCGTGGCATTTGCCAAGCTCTCTCCGCGGGTGATGATCAAGAACCCCGTGATGTTCGTGGTGGAGGTCGTGGCGACCTTGGCCACCGTGCTCTTCGTTCGCGACCTGATAACCAGTGGCGCCAATCTCGGCTTCACCTTCCAGATCATCCTCTGGCTGTGGTTCACGATTGTGTTCGCCAACTTCGCGGAGGCCGTGGCGGAGGGCCGCGGCAAGGCGCAAGCCGCAACTTTGCGGCAGACCCGCGAAGAGACGATGGCCAAGCTTATCGTCGACGAGAAGACTGGCCTTACGGTTCCAACCCCTGCCGGCAAGCTCGCGCCGCGACAGATCGTGCTGGTCGAGGCGGGCGACCTTATTCCCTCCGATGGAGAGGTGATCGAAGGCGTCGCCTCGGTCAACGAAGCGGCCGTCACCGGCGAATCTGCACCGGTCGTCCGCGAGGCGGGCGGCGATCGCTCAGCCGTGACGGGGGGAACGCTGGTGGTGTCGGATTGGCTCAAAGTGCGCATCACGGCAGCTCCCGGCACGACCTTCCTTGACCGCATGATCAGGTTGGTCGAGGGCGCCGAGCGGCAGAAGACGCCGAACGAGATTGCCCTGAATGTCCTTTGGCCGGCTTGACCCTGATCTTTTTGATTGCGGTGGCGACCATCCCGAGCTTCGCCAGCTACGCTGGCGGCAGCATCCCGATTGTCGTGTTGGTGGCGCTGTTTGTCGCGCTTATCCCCACCACCATCGGCGCACTCCTGTCGGCCATCGGTATCGCCGGCATGGACCGGCTGGTGCGCTTCAACGTGCTTGCCACCTCGGGACGTGCAGTTGAAGCGGCAGGCGACGTCGACACGCTGCTGCTCGATAAAACCGGCACGATAACGCTCGGCAACAGGCAGGCGGCCGAATTCATTCCAATCAAAGGCGTCTCCGAGAAGGAGTTGGCGGATGCGGCGCAGCTCGCCTCCCTTGCCGACGAGACCCCCGAGGGACGTTCGATCGTCGTGCTCGCCAAAGAGAAATACGGGATTCGCGGGCGCGATATCCAGGAGCTCCACGCCAAGTTCATCCCATTCACCGCGCAGAGCCGGATGAGCGGCGTCGACGTTGGCGACGCCTTGATACGCAAGGGAGCGGTCGACGCCATTCTCGACTATCTCGATGCCAGCAGCACCGCGGGCGCGCGGAAAAAGTCGGCAACCGGGCTCACCGAGGCGGGACGCGAGATCAACGCCCTCGCCGATAGGATCGCCAAGTCGGGCGGTACGCCTCTCGCCGTGGCCAAGAACGGAAGGCTGCTCGGCGTCATTCACCTCAAGGACATCGTCAAGGGCGGCATCCGCGAGCGTTTCGCCGAGCTGCGGCGCATGGGCATCCGCACCGTCATGATCACCGGTGACAATCCCATGACCGCCGCTGCCATCGCGGCTGAAGCCGGCGTCGACGATTTTCTTGCGCAGGCCACGCCTGAGGACAAACTCAAGCTCATCCGCGGCGAGCAGGCGAAAGGGAAGCTGGTTGCCATGTGCGGCGACGGCACCAACGACGCGCCGGCGCTTGCCCAGTCCGACGTCGGTGTCGCCATGAATACCGGCACGCAAGCCGCACGCGAGGCTGGCAACATGGTGGACCTCGATTCCAATCCCACCAAGCTCATCGAGATCGTCGAAATCGGCAAGCAATTGCTGATGACGCGCGGGGCTCTCACCACCTTCTCGATCGCCAACGACGTGGCAAAATATTTCGCCATCATCCCGGCGATGTTCCTCGCCTTCTACCCACAACTCGAGGCGCTCAACATCATGGGGCTGGCAACGCCGCAGAGCGCCATTCTTTCAGCCATCATCTTCAATGCATTGATCATCGTTGCGCTCATTCCGCTGGCATTGAAGGGCATCGCTTACCGGCCCATCGGCGCCGCGGCGGTGTTGCGGCGGAACCTCCTCGTCTATGGGCTGGGCGGGCTGATCGTGCCGTTCATCGGCATCAAGCTCATCGATCTGCTCGTGTCCGCTTTGCATCTCGCTTAACCCGAAGGATTCGCCGCCATGGTGCTCGTCTATCTGCTGCTGGGACTCGCAATTTTCGGCCTTCTCTATCTGATGACCGAGGCCGTCGACCGGGCCTAGCACACGGCCCTCTGGAGCTGATCCATGGTTATGTATGCCGTTCTCTTCGTTGGTTTCATCGTCGGCACGACAGCGGTCCTGTCGTGGCCGCTCGGCCGCTACATGAAATGGGCGATGGACCCGAACGCCCCCGACAGGGGAACAGCCGGTCAATTTACCCGGGCGTTCCAATTCGTCGGCGGAGCGATCACCCGCGCCGCGCAGGACTGGAAGCGGTACATGGTCTCGCTGCTCATCTTCAACGTGATCATGTTTGTCGTGTGCTTCAGCATCCTGGCACTGCAGCAATATCTGCCGCTCAACCCCGACGGCAAAGAGGCGCTCGAGGGCAGCCTGATCTTCAACACCGCGGCCTCTTTCACCACGAATACCAATCTGCAGCACTATTCCGGTGAAGTCTCGCTGAGCTATGTATCGCAGCTCGCCGCTCTGATGTGGTTGCAATTCGTGTCGGCAGCGACCGGCATCGCCGCATTGGCGGCGCTCGCGCGCGGCCTCGCCGGGCGTAAGGACCTCGGCAATTTCTTTGTCGACGTGCAGCGCGCCGCCTTTCTCGTGCTCCTGCCAATTGCTCTTGTCGTGGCAACGCTGATGGTGCTTGGCGGAGTGCCGATGACGTTTCAGGGCGCGGCCAAGGCAATGACCTTGGAGGGCGTCGAGCAGGTGATTGCGCGCGGGCCGGTGGCGGCGTTTCTCACCATCAAGCAGCTCGGTACCAATGGCGGCGGCTGGTTTGGGCCGAACAGCACGCATCCGCTTGAGAACCCCACGTTCTGGACCAATGCGCTTTCCATGATCTCGATCATCCTCATCCCGATGGCGTGCGTATGGATGTTCGGCAGGATCCTCGGCCGCATGCGCCACGCGGCGGTCGTGTTCGGCGTGATGCTCGCCTTGGTTCTGACCCGGATCAGCCTTTGCAGTTTGGTTCGAGACGGCCCCCACTGAGGCCTTCGCTCAGCTCCCGATCGAGCAGAATGCCGGCAATCTGGAAGGCAAGGAACTGCGGTTCGGCGCCGCCTCCGGACCGACCTGGGCGGTGATCACCACCTCGACCAGCAACGGCTCGGTCGGTGCTATGCACGACAGCCTCAATCCCCTGACCGGGCTGATGCCGATGATCGGCATGTGGCTGAACGAGGATTTCGGCGGCGTCGGCGTCGGCATGATCAACATGTTCCTCTACATCATCGTCGGCGTGTTCATCGCCGGCATGATGGTGGGGCGGACGCCTGAGTATCTCGGGTGGCGGGTCGAATCGCGCGAAGTCAAATTCGCCATCCTCGCGCTTTTGACCCACGGCTTCTTCATCCTGGTCGGCACGGCCGTCTTCGCGGCGACGCCGTGGGGCACGGCGACGCTTAACAATATCGGCCCGCATGGGTTCAGCGAGATGCTCTACGAGTTCAGCTCGGCGAGCGCCAATAACGGATCGGGCTTCGAAGGCCTAGGCGACAACACCGTACCCTGGAACGTCTCCACCGGCATCGTCATGCTGCTCGCCCGCTTCATCCCCATCATTCTGCCGCTCGCCATCGTCGGCTCGCTGATGGCGAAGCGGCGGACTGCTGAATCGGTGGGCACGCTCGGCGTGGAGGATGGCACTTTCGCCGGCATTCTGCTGGCGACGATTGTTGTGGTCGGCGCCCTGACATTCTTCCCGGCTGCCACGCTGGGGCCGGTGGCAGAGCATCTGATGTACGTGAAATAGAGAACGCGCCGGAGGACAGGCACATGGAACCCTGGTTCGCTAGTATTCGCCTCGTCGTTGCGACCATGCTGATTTGCGTGGCGGGCTACGCGGCGGTGATTTGGGGGATTGGTCAGATCCTGACGCCGTACACGGCGGAAGGCTCGCTAGTCACGGCTGCAGACGGGACGGTGATCGGCAGCCGATTGATCGCGCAGAAGTTCACGGAAGCGCGCTACTTCTGGCCCAGGCCCTCGGCCGTGGACTACAACGCCTCAGCCGCGGGAGGCAGCAACAAATCGCCGACGAGTCCCGACCTGACGAAGCGCGCTGAGGAGATCATTCCCCAATACGGTGCAACCGCTGACAATCCGCTGCCGCCCGAGCTCGCGGCAGCGTCGGGGGCGGGGTTGGACCCCCATATCAGCGAGCATGCGGCTCTCTACCAGGCAAAGCGAGTGGCCGAAGCGCGCGGTCTTCCCTTGTCGCAGGTGGAAACTATAATCAGAGAGCAATCTTTCGCGCCGGGAGGCTTCATGACGCCGGATCGCCTCGTTAACGTACTCGAACTCAATCTCGCGCTAGACAAGATCGCGGCGGCGCAATGAGCGAGGAAGGGCGTAAGCTAGTCCCTCGCGACGAATAGAGCGCGGAAAGGTCTGGGCGCCCGATGACAGAAGAGCGGCGCGATCTCGACAAGCGGCCCTCGCCCGAGGCGCTGCTCGAAAAAGCGAAAAAGGAAGCGAGCCGTTTTGGACGGCTGAAGATATTCATGGGTGCCGCGCCCGGCGTCGGCAAGACCTATGAAATGCTGACACAGGCCCGGGCCAGAAAGAAGGACGGCTACGATATCGTCGTGGGCGTGGTCGAGACGCACGGCCGCAAGGAAACCGAGGCTTTGCTTGAAGGTCTCGAAGTCCTTCCCCGCCAGCGTATTGAGTATAAAGCCCAGCAACTCGAGGAGATGGATCTCGACGCCATCATCGCCCGACGGCCGCAGATTGTGCTGGTCGATGAGCTTGCCCACACCAATGTCCATGGCAGCCGCCACCCCAAGCGCTACCTTGATGTCGAAGAGCTGTTGAACAACGGCATCAACGTCTACACCACCGTTAACATTCAACACGTCGAAAGCCTCAACGACGTCGTGGCGCAGATCACCGGCGTGCGCGTGCGCGAGACCGTCCCCGACTCGATTCTCGATCGTGCCGACGCTATCGAGCTCGTCGACATTACCCCCGACGACCTGATCCAGCGTTTGCGGGAGGGCAAGGTCTACGTCCCCAAGCAGGCCGAAAGGGCACTTGAGCATTTCTTCTCGCCTGCCAATTTGACGGCGCTTCGCGAGCTGGCCTTGCGCCGCACCGCCGAACGCGTGGACGAGCAGCTGCTTAACGAGATGCAGTCGCGTGCCATCCCTGGGCCCTGGGCCGCGGGAGAGCGCCTCCTCGTTTGCGTAAGCGAGGATCCGCGGGCGGCAGGACTCGTGCGCTATACCAAGCGCCTGGCCGACCGCCTGCATGCATCTTGGACGGCGCTTTATGTCGAGAGCAAACGCAGCCTGCGCTTGAGCCAAGTGGAACAGGACCGTATCGCCGACACGCTCAGGCTCGCTCAAGCTTTTGGAGGAGAGGCGGTCACTATCCCGGGCGGCGATCGGAGCATCGCCGACGACGTGATCGCCTTTGCGCAAGTAAACAACATCACGCAAGTAATCGTCGGCAAATCAACCCGCACGTGGTGGTTCGAGTTGCTGCATGGCTCGATTGTTGGGCAACTGGTGCGACGGTGCGGCCATATCAGCGTGCATGTCATTGCCGGCGAGGAGCTCGACAATGACGCGATCCAGACGAAGACGGTCCGCACGGCCGAAGCGTCGGAGCCGATGAATCTGCGGCCTTATCTCTATGCGCTCCTGGCGGTGGCCGCGGCTGTCGGCATCAGTGAGCTGCTCTGGCCATGGATCGGGCTTCCCAACACTGACCTGGTGTTTCTCACCGCGATTGTCGGCATCGCCGTGCGCTTCGGCTTGTGGCCGTCACTGCTGGCCAGCGTGGCTTCCGCGCTTTGCTACAATTTCTTCTTCACCGAGCCGTATCACACGTTCAACATCGCCGATCCGACCAATGTTATCGCCGTCCTGTTCTTCACTGTGGTGGCGATCATCGTCTCCAATGTCGCGGCGCGAGCGCGCACTCTCGCGGTGGCGGCCATGGGCCGGGCGCGAACGACCGAGTCGCTCTACACCTTCAGCCGCAAGCTTTCCGGCGTCGGCACGCTCGATGACGTGCTTTGGGCAACGGCCTACCAGATCGCTCTGATGCTGAAGCTCCGCGTCGTCCTTCTGCTGCCGGAGGACGGCACCATCGCCGTGAAGGCGGGCTACCCGCCGGAGGACGTTCTCGACGAGGCCGATATCGCCGCGGCGAAATGGGCCTGGGAGCACGATCGTCCGGCGGGGCGCGGCTCCGACACCCTTCCCGGCGCCAAGCGGCTCTTCCTTCCCATGCGCACTGGCCGCGGCGCCATCGGCGTCGTCGGCATCGACAGCGACAAGCCGGGTCCGCTCCTAACGCCTGACCAGAGACGTCTGCTCGACGCCCTTATGGATCAGGCAGCGCTTGCGATTGAGCGCGTTCATCTGGTGGATGGGCTTGACCGCGCCGAGCGCAGGGTCGAGGCCGACCGCCTGCGCGCGGCGCTGCTCACCTCCATCTCCCATGATCTGAAAACGCCGCTTGCCGCCATCATTGGCGCCGCGGGAACTCTCAAGGGCTTCTCAGGCGAGTTGAGCGATCGGGGCAAGGTCGATTTGATTTCAACCATTATCGAGGAGTCGGAGCGCCTCAACCGGTTTATCGCCAATCTGCTCGACATGACCAAGCTCGAGGCTGGCTCGATCAAGCCGAACGCGGCGCGTCACGATATTGGCGAGATTGTCGGGAGCGCGCTCGAACGGGCCTCCAAAATGCTCGCCGACCACAAGGTGGAGGTCGAGATTGCAGACGATCTGCCGATGCTCGAACTCGATCCGGTGCTATTCGAGCAGGCACTCTTCAACCTGCTGGACAATGCGGCTAAGTATTCGCCTGCCAAAACGACGGTGATCATCGACGCGTGGCAGGAAGAGAGCAGCGTCAAGTTGCATGTGAGCGACGAAGGTAGCGGCATCCCTCCAGAAGAAATCGATCATATCTTCGAGAAGTTCCACCGGGCGCAGAAGGGCGACCAAGTGCTGGCGGGCACTGGGCTTGGACTAGCCATCGCCCGCGGTTTCGTCGAGGCCATGAGTGGTACACTGACCGCCGCGAACCGCCCTGACGGCCACGGCGCCGTGTTCACCATCACGCTACCCGTTCCCAAGCCTACCGAGCGCCTGGATACGGCCGCATGACCGCGGCGCCGCTCAAAGTGCTTGTCATCGATGACGAGCCGCCAATCCGCAAATTGCTGCGCATGGGGTTGGGCACGCAGGGCTATCAGACGATCGACGCCGCCAACGCCAAGACTGCCCTCGAACTGATGGCCGAGACACCTGACCTTGTGATCCTTGACCTGGGGCTGCCCGACATGCAGGGACTCGATCTGTTGCGCAAGATTCGCATGCAACGGGAGGACATACCCATCGTAGTGCTGTCGAGCCGTGGTGACGAGGCAGCCAAAGTTAAAGCGCTCGATCTCGGCGCCGACGACTACGTCACCAAGCCGTTCGGAATGGAGGAGCTATTGGCGCGCATGCGGGCGGCGCTCCGACACCAACTTCAGGTCCACGGCGAACGTCCGGTGTTCAAGTTGGACGATTTATCCGTCGATTTGGTGCGTCGCATCGTCAAGGTCGGCGGCAACGAGGTGAAACTCTCGCCCAAGGAGTACGAACTTCTGCGGATCATGGTTCAGCATGCCGGCAAGGTGCTCACGCACAAATTTCTGCTCAATGCTCTTTGGTCCACGCCCATCGACCCGCAATACCTGCGGGTTTATGTGCGGCAGCTTCGCCAGAAGATCGAGCCAAATTCCACCCGGCCCCACTACATTCTGACCGAGACGGGCATCGGTTATCGACTCAGATCGCCCGATTAGACTGGCGCATAAGTAGAACCTCAATGAAGATCACCGATTTCCTCTCGCCGGCCGACGTGGTGCTTGACGTCAAGACGGCCAACAAGGGCCAGCTGCTACGATTGTTGGCGACGCGGGCGGCAGCCGCGGCCGGGCTCGACACCGACGAGGTCGCGACGCTGATCCTCAAACGCGAGGAGCTTGGCTCGACCGGGGTCGGGAACGGCGTGGCGCTTCCGCATGCGAGGCTGGCCGGGATCAAGGCGCCATTCGGCCTGCTGGTCCGCTTGCGGCGCGGCATTGACTTTGAAGCGATTGACGAGCAGCCGGTCGACATTGTTTTCTTACTGTTGCTTCCCGAGATGGCCAACGGCGAGCAGCTCAATGCGCTCGCATGCGCTGCGCGTTTGCTGAGAAATCCCGTGGCGCTGAGTCAGGTCCGCGGAGCCGCCAATCCCGACGCACTCTTCCGAGCCATCACTGAGCCGGAGAGCACTGTCTAGCGTGGCGGGAGGGAAGCGCGAGGATTGTGATCGAAGTAGCCGACGCTCACCCCGCGCCCAAACCCATTCCATCATAACACTGACTTCCCGCTCTTGGCACTAACGACCGCACCAGTCCCTCTCGGGGCTGTTGCCAGCGGTTTTTTGCGCTGGAGATTCCCACTCAACAAGGCTTAAGTGGCATGGTCGCCGCGCCTGATCTTCGCAGGCCGGGGAGCGCTCGTTGCGCGTTCCCACGGACAAGCGGCCGTTCCCGTTGACGTTTTCAACCCGGCGATTGGACAGGCCATGCAGGACGCCGCAGGCGAGGTCGAACTGCGCGACGAAGAGGGCGGCATCCGCTCCGAGTTCCTGCATGCCGTCGTCGCCGCGCTGGACGAGAACGACGCGGCGAAAGTGCGCGAGCTCACGCTGCCGCTGCACGAAGCCGACCTCGCCGATCTGATCGAGTTGCTCCGTCCCGAGCAGCGCGGGGCGCTCATCGCCACGCTCGGCAAGGATTTCGATGCCGCCGCGTTGCCCGAGCTCGACGAGGCGGTGCGCGACCAAGTGATCGAGGCGATGCCGAGCGAGCAGGTGGCCGAGGCCCTGCAACAGCTCGACTCCGACGAGGCGGTCTATCTGCTCGAGAACCTCGACAAGGAAGACCAATCGGACATTCTCGCCAAGCTTCCCCATTTCGAGCGCATCGCGCTGGAGCGCAGCCTCGAATATCCTGAGGACTCCGCCGGCCGCATCATGCAGACCGATCTCATCGCCGTGCCGCCATTCTGGTCGGTGGGGCAGGCGATCGATTACATGCGCGAAGCGGAGGACCTGCCCGACCGGTTCTATGAACTGTTCGTGGTCGACCCGGCCTATCATCTGCTCGGCTCGGTCGCGCTCAATCATCTGCTCCGCTCCAAGCGGCCGGTCACGATCGATTCGCTCACCGACCGCGACATCCATCCCATTGCGGTCGAAGCCGATCAGGAAGCGGTGGCGCGCCAGTTCGAGCGCTACAGTCTCACCTCGGCGCCGGTCGTCGACGACGACGGCAGACTGGTGGGCGTGATCACCGCCGACGATGTGGTGGAGGTGGTGCAGGAAGAAGCGTCAGAAGACATCTTGCGGATGGGCGGCGTGGCCGGCGAGTCCGTGTCCGATTCGGTATGGCAGACCGCCACGCATCGCTTCACCTGGCTGCTTGCCAATCTCTTCACCGCCATTCTTGCCTCCCTGGTGATCAGCCTGTTCGAGGCGAGCATCGAGCAGATGGTAGCGCTCGCCGTGTTGATGCCGATCGTGGCCTCGATGGGCGGCAATGCCGGGACGCAGACCATGACGGTCGCGGTCAGGGCGCTCGCCATGCAAGATCTCGGTCCGGCCAACGCACTTCAGAGTCATCCTGCGCGAATCCGCGGTCGGCGTGCTCAATGGTCTGTTGTTTGCCGCCATCATGGCGGCGATCGCGTTCTTCTGGTTCGGCAGCGGCCAGCTCGGCCTGGTGATCGGGCTGGCCATGATCGTCAACCTGTTCGCCGCCGCCTTGGCCGGTATCCTGATCCCCCTTGGGCTGGAGGAACTCGGGCTCGACCCGGCCATTGCCTCGGGCGTATTCGTCACCACGGTCACCGACGTGGTCGGCTTCTTCGCCTTTCTCGGACTGGCCGCTTTGTGGTTAGTTTAGGGGCGGGGGGCTTCGCATGTTCTTCTATATTGCCAAAGGGCTGTGGTTTCTGTTGCAGCCGTCCACGCTGATCGCCTTGCTGATCGGCTACGGCGCCATATTGATCTGGACCGGATGGGCGCGATGGGGTCGGCGCTTCGTCACCATCGGCGCCGTCTTGCTGCTGGTGGCAGGGCTCTCGCCGCTCGGTAACGCGCTGATCCTGCCGCTCGAGAACCGCTTCCCGCGGGCCGATCTCGACAATCCGCCTGCGCCGACAGGCTTCATCGTGCTCGGCGGCGCCGACGACCGGCTGGTCGGCACGGCGCGCCAGGTCCCCGCGCTCAACGAGGCGGCCGAGCGTCTGGTCGAGGCGGCGATCCTGGCCCGGCGGTTTCCGGAAGCCAAGATTGCCTTCTCCGGCGGCACATCAGGCGTTCTCTATCAGTCCGGCACCGAGGCCGAGGGCGCGGAGTCACTGCTCACCGCGCTCGGCGTGCCGGCGGACCGGCTCATTCTCGAGGACGAGTCGCGGGACACTTACGAGAACGCCCAGTTCCTCAAGGACAAGCTCACCAGAGACGGCGAGCTCGGTCCCGGCAAGCGCTGGCTGCTCATCACCTCGGCCTATCATATGCCGCGCGCGATCGGGGCCTTCCGCCAGGCCGGTTTCGAGATCGAGGCGTGGCCGGTGGATTATCGCACGCGGGGTAACGACGACCTGGCGCGGCCGTTCGACAAGGTGTCCGAAGGCTTGCGCCGGGTGGACGTGGCGTCGCGCGAATGGGCCGGTCTGCTCGCCTATTGGCTGACGGGTCGGAGCAATGCGTTGTTTCCGGCGCCGCGGCCTCCTGCCGCCGTCGCCGGCTGCGATCTGGCGGCCCCGGATGCTACGCCGTCCGGCAGCCCGCCAGCATCGCCGTGTCGACCCAGCCTTTAAGGTAAGTGGCCGCGCGCAGCTCGGCGTCGTCTTCGCCGGCGAAAATCGCCACCATCTCGCACAACACACCGAAGCGGACGCCCTTGCCCGCCTCGTCCCACATCATCGCTTCCTCCGCCGAGAGCGGCCTGAAGCGCGCCATGAAATCCTGGCGCCACACCACGATGGCCTGCGGCTCGGTCAGGTGCTCGGGCTTTGGCGGCGCCTCCTCGTCCTTCAGCGCCGACCAGATGTCCGCGGCGTTGGTCTTGAAGGTGAGGCGGGTCGCGGTCGGATGCGGCTCAAGGACGAGGTTCGGCCAGTCCTCGGGTTGGATTGCCGCCAGCGCCTCGATGCCGAGCGGCGCGGCGTCAGGTCCGTCGAAGGCATCGGCCAGCGCCTTCTCGAGCTGCGCGATCTCGGCGGCCTCGGGATGCTTGGCAAACGTCTCGCTGTCCCGGACGAAGGCGGGCAGGTGACGCCCGAACCAGCGCGCGCTGCGCTGGTCAGACGGATTGGCGGCGATATAGGCCTTGACCAGCTTGGCGAAGGCTTGATCGCCGAGATAAGCGTGCAACTGCTCGTAATCGTCGTCGAGGATCTCGGCGAGCCTGGCGACATAGGCGTGGCGATAGACGCCGAACAGCACCTTGCGCTGTTCCTTGTCGCTGTCGTTGACCTCGTTGAGGATGGCGTCGTCGCCGGCAAGGATGCCGCGTTGGAAGGTATCCTGAAGCTCTTTTAGGCTCTTCATTCCGCCGCGACCAGCCGCCTGTCGGCCAGCGCCTCGGCGCCGAGCACGTCGCGGGCGATTGCGCGCGCGTGATCGAGCTCGTCGACCAGCTCGGCCAGCGGCGGGATGTTGTCGTCGCGCTCGATCATGGTCGATACCGGCCCGAAATGGGCGACCGTCTCCCGATAGAAGTCCCACACCTCGGGACAGACCGGATGGTCGTGGGTGTCGATGATGTGGCTCTCTTCGTGGCTGTGGCCGGCGACATGGAACTGGACAACGCGATCGCGCGGCACGCCGTGCAGGAACTCATCGGTGGAAAAGCCGTGGTTGAAAGCGCTGACATAGACATTGTTGACGTCGAACAGCAGCCAGCAATCGGCGCGCTTGGCGACCTCGCTGACGAACTCCCATTCGGTCATCTCGGACTGGCCGAAGGTGACATAGCTCGACACGTTTTCGAGCGTGAGGCGGCGGCCGAGAAAGTCCTGCACCTGGCCGACCCGGTCGACCACGTGGTTCAGCGCCTCCTCGGTGTAGGGGATGGGCAACAGGTCGTGCAGGTTCACGCCGTGCACGCCGGTCCAGCACAAATGATCGGAGATCCATTTGGGGTTCACGCGCTTGGCCAGCGTCTTGAGACCGCGGAGATAGTCGAGATCGAGCGGCGCGGTCGAGGCAATCGACAGCGACACGCCGTGCATCACCACGGGATAGCGCTCGACGATCTGGTCGAGCATGTGCAAGGGCTGGCCGCCGTCGATCAGGTAGTTCTCGGAGATGATCTCGAACCAGTCGATGGCCGGGGTGCCGTCGAGGATCTCCTGATAATGCTGGGGCCTGAGGCCCAGGCCAAAGCCGAGAAAAGGAGGCTTGGTGCTGATCATGGCTTTTGGCTCCGCAAGCTTGCTGGATGGCCGGTCGCGAACGCCGCGGCCGGCCACCATTATAGGCCTAAAGCTTAGCTGTTTTCGTACTGGCCACCTGAATTGGCACACTCGTCCTGGAGCATCTCGATCCAGCCCTGGCCCTTGCAGGCGTTCTTGCCCTTGCAGTCGTTCTTGGTGCTCTTGCAAGCACCCTTGCCGGCGCAGCCGTTGACGCCGAAGCAGCGTCCCTTGAATTCCGCGGCCGCGGCGCTGCCGATCAGAGCACCTGAAACGAGCAGAGCTGCTGCGGTCATGGCAATTCTAGCACCGGACTTCTGGTTGAGCTTCATTTTCCTCTCCTGTGCATGAGTTCTAGGCATTCGTGGCGGAGAGCCGCCAAGCGAGCTATAGCCCTGAATTCTGGGCGGCTTGCGTCACTCCTGTTCAAAGCTCTGTGACCCCTTGGCCTCTATCTTGTCACGCGGCCGTAAGCCGCCCGTGATCGAGAAACTGCCGGTTTATTCTCAGCTTCGGGTAAGGGGCTGGTCTAAGATCGTAGCGGGCGAGGTAAGCGATGGGGCTCAACGACATCGTGGTCTATGTGGACAGCTCCGAGGCCACCAAGGCCCGGGTGGGCTTTGCCGTGGCGCTGGCCAAGGAGCATGGCGCCCATCTCATCGGCATCGCCTTCGCCCCAACCGCGCTCCTGCCGCTCTACGGCGCCGACGTCGGCTTTGCCGACATGTCCGAGGTGATGGCGAGCGTGAAGACCCAAGGCGCGAACGCCCTACAAGCCTTCGAGGCGCGCGCCAAAGCGGACGGCGTGAGTGTCGAGGCTGAGCTCATGCAGGGCATGAGCGAGGAGTTCCCGCACGACTTCGCGCACGCCGCCCGCCATGTCGATTTGGCCATTCTCGGCCAGCCTCGCGACGGCGATCCGCTGATCGGCCAGTATGCGCTGGTCGAGCGCTGCCTGTTCGCGTCGGGCCGCCCGGTCATCATCGTGCCGGCGCTGACCGACAAGCCGTCGCTCGAGGGCACCATCGTCGCGGCCTGGGACGGCAGTGCGGAAGCCGCGCGCGCCATCAACGACGCGCTGACATTCCTCAAGCCCGCGTCGCGCGTAGTGCTGGTGGTGGGCGTCATGAGCGGACAGGACGACGAGCAAGCGCCTCAAACCGACGACATGATGGCCCATCTGAAGCGGCATGGGGTTACCGCGGAGGCATTGCGGGTCAAGGCCGGCGAGGGAGATATCGGCAGGCTGCTGCTGTCGACGGCCAAGAGTTTGAACGCCGATTTGATGGTCATGGGCGCGTTCCATCATTCCCGCTGGCGCGAGTTCATTCTCGGCGGCGTGACGCTGACCGTGCTCGAAGAGGCCACCATCCCGTTATTCATGGCGCATTGACCGGCAACATGACGGTGCATCTCATCAAACTTTGCGTCGGCGTCGATACGGTGAAGGAGCTTGCCGAGTGGCAGGACGAGCGGCTGAAGCGTCTGACGCAGGAAAAGAAGACGCCCGAGCTGTGTCATCGCACCTTGCAGACGCCGCGGCGGCGGGCGGAGCTGCTCGACGGCGGCTCGCTCTACTGGGTGATCAAGGGTTTCGTGCTGGTGCGGCAGCGCGTGCTCGATCTGCGGGCGGACCTCAAGGATGACGGCACCGCCTGTTGCGGCATCGTGCTCGACGCCGAGCTGGTGGCGACACGGCCGCATCCGCGGCGCGCCTTCCAGGGCTGGCGCTATCTCGATGCAGCCGACGCGCCGCCGGACGCCAAGGGCTTCGCCGAGGCGCCTGACGAGATGCCGCGCGCCATGCGCGAAGATTTGCGCGAGCTTCGGCTTATCGATTGGTAGCGGTCGGCGGCACCGGCACGTTGTCGATCAGCCGGGTCTTGCCGAGATAAGCGGCGGCGAGCACGCGCGCCCGCTTCACCGGCCCGACTAGCGGCCTGAGCGTATCGGGATCGCGCACCGCGACGTAATCGACCCGGAACCCGGCGGCATCGAGCTTGAACCGCGCGGCCATCACCGCGTCGTCGCAACCGCGGCCCTTGGCCAGATCGGCGGCAATTTCGGAAATCGTCTGGTGCAGCAAAGGCGCAATCTTGCGTTGTTCGGGCGAGAGATAGGCGTTGCGCGACGACAGCGCGAGGCCGTCCTTCTCGCGCACGATCGGCGCGCCGACAATCTCCACCGGGATATTGAGGTCGCGCACGAGCTGCCTGACGACCAGAAGCTGCTGATAGTCCTTCTCGCCGAACACGGCAAAGTCGGGTGCGCATTGCATCAGAAGCTTGGCGACGACGGTGGCCACGCCGTCGAAATGATTGGGCCGCGCCGCGCCGCACAGGCCTTCCGTCAGATCGCCGATCTTGACGAGGGTCTTGAATCCCTCCGGATACATCTCGGCGGTTTCCGGCGCGAACACCAGATCGGCGCCCGCTTTGCCGAGCTTGGCGAGATCGCCCTGTTCGTCGCGCGGGTAGACGCTGTAATCCTCGCGCGGGCCGAACTGGGTCGGGTTCACGAAGATCGAGACGACGACGCGGTCGGCCTTGCTCTTGGCGAGAGCGAGCAGGGAGAGGTGGCCGTCATGCAGCGCGCCCATGGTGGGCACGAGCGCGACGGTCTCGCCGGCCTTGCGCCAAGCGGCGACGTGGCCCCGCAAGTCACGGACCGTCCGCACTGTGGTGAGGGTGCTCGCCATGTCTCGCCTCTTAATGGGGCCGGGACCATAGCAGCCACGAGGCCCTAAGGGGTAGACTTGCGCCATGGGCGAGCCCAAACGCCATATCCGGCAAAGCGCGCGACTGCCGAGCCGCGCGGGCGTAGGCCAGGCCTTGCTCGCCGAAGAAGGCCCGCTGGTCCAGGCCTTGATCGAGAAGGCGCGGTTCAGCGAGGAGCAGCGCCGCTCGATCGCGACGGTCGCCGCCGACCTGGTCAAGGCGGCGCGGGCCGGCCGGAGAGAAAGCGGCGGGGTCGATTCCTTCCTGCACGAATATGGATTGTCGAGCGAGGAGGGGGTGCTGCTGCTGTGCCTCGCCGAGGCGCTGCTGCGCATTCCCGATGCCGCCACCGCCGACCGCTTGATCGCGGGCACGATCGGCTCAGGTGACTGGTCGCGCCATCTCGGCCAGTCCGAGTCGCTGCTGGTCAACGCCTCGACCTGGGGCCTCATGCTCACCGGGCATCTGCTGGATTGGAGCGAAAATAGCCAGTCCGATCCCAGGAGCATGGCCCAGCGGCTGGTGGCTCGCAGCGGCGAGCCGGTGATCCGCCAGGCGCTCCGTCAGGCGATGCGCATTCTGGGCAATCAATTCGTGCTGGGCGAGACCATCGAGGCGGCGCTCGCCAACGCCGAGGATGAGGCGGAGCAGGGCTATCGCTTCTCCTTCGACATGCTGGGGGAGGCGGCGCGCACCGCGGACGATGCCGAACGCTATGCCCTGCGTTACGCAGAGGCGGCGGAGGCCATCGCCGCCTGGGCCGGGCAGCCTGCGGCGCGAAGCGACGAGGAGTTGATCGGCCGGCCCGGGCTTTCGGTCAAGCTGTCGGCGCTGCATCCGCGCTATCAGCCGTCGCAACAGGCCCGTCTCCAATCCGAACTGTTGCCGCGGATCTCAGACTTGGCTCTCGCCATGCGCGAGGCGTGGCTGCCGCTGACGGTGGATGCCGAGGAGGCCGACAAGCTCGACCTGTCGCTTGCGCTGATGGAGAAGCTGTTCGCCGATCCGGCATTGTCGGGCTGGAATGGGCTTGGGCTCGCGGTGCAAGCCTACAGCAAACGCGCACTCAAGCTGATCGACTGGCTCGCCGGCGTGGCCGAGGCGACCGGGCGCAGGATCCCGGTGCGCCTGGTCAAGGGCGCCTATTGGGACAGCGAGATCAAATGGGCGCAGGAAGCGGGGCTCGCCGGCTATCCGGTGTTCACCCGCAAGGTCAACACCGACGTGGCCTATCTGGCCGCGGCGCGCGCTCTGCTGGCGCGTCCCGATTGCTTCTATCCGCAATTCGCCACCCATAACGCCCACACCATCGCCGCCATCGTCACGCTCGCCGGCGATCGCCCATACGAGTTCCAGCGGCTCTACGGCATGGGCGAGGCGCTGCACCGCGAGGTGGTGCGGCCCGAGAGCCTCGGCAAGCCATGCCGCATCTATGCGCCGGTTGGCGGCCACCGCGATCTGCTGGCCTATCTCGTGCGCCGGCTGTTGGAGAACGGCGCCAACACCTCGTTCGTCAACCGGCTGGCCGACGACGAGGCGCCGGTCGCGACGATCGTCGCCGACCCGGTGGAGAAGGCGGCCGCCTTGGCTGATCAGGCGAACCCAATGATCCCGCTCCCGCCAGATTTGTTCCTGCCGGAGCGTAAGAACAGTCTCGGGTTACCGTTGTGGGACGACGCGACGCGCGAGCCGTTGCTTCGCGCGATGGAGGCGACGCTGGCGGAGCCGGCGACGGCCAATCCCATCGTCGACGGCCAAGAGCTCGAACAGGGTGGCGAGGTGACGTGGATCACCTCGCCGCATGACCGAAGGGTGGTGGTCGGCGTGTGCCGGAGCGCCAGCCCTGAAGCTATCGATCGAGCGCTTGCCGCCGCCAAATCGTCGGCCGATGGGTTCGACCGTCTGGGAGGCGAGGCACGGGCCGCCATGCTCGAGCGCGCCGCCGATCTGTTCGAGGCCGACCGGCCGGCGCTGATGGCGCTCTTGGTGCGGGAAGCGGGCAAGACGCTCGCCAATGCCCAAGCCGATTTGCGCGAGGCGGTGGATCATCTCCGCTATGCCGCCGCCCAAGCGCGGTTGAAATTTGCCACGCCGCGCCTGCTCAAAGGTCCGACCGGGGAAGAGAACGCGCTCAGCCTGCATGGCCGCGGCGTGTTCGCGGCGATCTCGCCGTGGAATTTTCCTCTGGCCATTTTCACCGGCCAGATCGCCGGCGCGCTGGCGGCCGGCAACGCGGTGGTGGCCAAGCCCGCCGAGCAGACGCCGCTGGTCGCGGCCCGTGCGGTCAGGCTGCTGCATCAGGCCGGCGTGCCGCCCGATGTGCTGCATTTCCTGCCGGGCAAGGGCGAGACGGTAGGCGCCGCGCTGGTGAAAGATCCTCGCGTCGACGGCGTCGTGTTCACCGGCGGCACCGACACCGGCATCGCCATCAACCGTGCGCTCGCGGCCCGTGACGGCCCGATCGGCAGACTGATCGCCGAGACCGGCGGCCTCAATGCCATGATCGTCGATTCCTCGGCGCTGCCCGAGCAGGTGGTCGACGACGCGCTCGCTTCCGCCTTCGACAGCGCCGGTCAACGCTGCTCGGCGCTGCGCGTGCTGTTCCTGCAAGAGGATGTGGCCGACGAGATTTTGCGCATGTTGATCGGGGCCGCGCGCGAGCTGAAGATCGGCGATCCGCTCGATTACGCCACCGATGTCGGGCCGGTGATCGACGAGGAGGCGCGCGCCGCGCTCGAAGCCCACAAGTCGCGCATGCGCACGGAGGCGCGGGAGCTGCTCGATCTGCCGTTAAGCGCAGACCATGCGCATGGGACCTATGTGGCGCCCGCCATCTACGAGATTGCTTCGATAGCCGTGCTGAAGCGCGAGGTGTTCGGCCCGATCCTGCATGTGGTGCGGTTCTCGGGCGACCGCTTGGGCGAAATATGCGAGGCCATCAACGCCACCGGCTTCGGGCTCACGCTCGGGCTGCACAGCCGCATCAAGGCCACGGCGGACTTCGTGGCCGAGCGGGTCAAGGTCGGAAATATGTATGTCAACCGGAACCAGATCGGCGCCGTGGTCGGGGTCCAGCCGTTCGGCGGCGAGGGCCTGTCGGGCACCGGGCCTAAGGCCGGCGGTCCCAATTATGTCGAGGCCTTCGCCGTCGAGCGGGTGCGCTCGACCGACCTCACCGCCTCCGGCGGCAATGCCAGCCTGCTCGCCGCCGGCAGCGACGACGCCTGAGGGCCCGATCCGGCATTGTTCGCCGGGACTTAAGGGTCCATCTATAGCGTGTATCTTTGCCTACGGAGATTTGCCAGCAATGGCCGAGCATAAGGCTCCAGCGAAGACCGGCAAGAGCGAGGTCGCCAAAGGGCGGTCCTCCCGGGCCGAGGTCGACGCCTTCCTCACCGAGATGCGGGGTCTCCGGCCCGCGGGCTCAGGCCGCGGCCGGCTGATCTTTGCCATGGACGCGACCATGAGCCGGCAGCCCTCGTGGGACCTTGCGCTCCAGCTTCAGGCCGACATGTTCAAAACCGTCAAGACGGTCGGCGGTCTCGACGTGCAGCTCGTCTATTTCCGCGGCTTCAACGAATGCCAGGCGTCGAAATGGGTCGGCGATCCCGACGCGCTGGCCCGGCTGATGGGCAAGGTCTCGTGCCAGGGCGGCATCACGCAGATCGGCAAGGTGCTCAGCCATGCACGGCGCGAGAGCGAGGCCGCAAAGGTCAATGCGCTGGTCTATGTCGGCGATTGTATGGAGGAGGATGTCGACCTTCTGTCGCAGCTTGCGGGCGAGCTTGGCCTGATCGGCCTGCCGGTGTTCCTGTTTCAGGAGGGCCGCGAGCCCAAGGCCGAGCGCGCCTTCCGGGAAATCGCGCGCCTGTCGCGCGGGGCGTATTGCCCGTTCGACGCCGGTTCCGCCAAGCAGCTCCGCGAGCTTCTGACCGCGGTCGCGGTCTATGCCACCGGCGGCCGCAAGGCGCTTCAAGATTTCAGCGACGAGACGAACAGCGGCGCGGCCTTGCGTCTCCTCGAGCAGCTCGGCTGACGGCCTGATCCATGGCGTATTTTCTCGTCGGATGTGCGGTCCTCGTGTTTCTCATTGTCGCCGGGCGGTTCCTTGCTTCGGTCGACCCGCGCCGGCTCGCGGCGGTGCTGCGCAAGACGGGCGGCGTGGCGATGCTCGCCGTGGCGGGGTTTCTGATCCTGCGCGGGGCGCTGCCGATCGCCATTCCCCTCGCAGTGTTCGGCATGGCGCTGATCCGGCGCGGCGGGCTCGGCATCGGCGGCCCGTTCGGCTCGGCCAGCAAGACGCCGGGACAGAAATCGCAGATCCGCACCGAGCGGCTGGAGATGGAGCTCGACCATGACAGCGGGCACATGGAGGGAACCTGTCTCTCCGGACGATTCGCCGGCCGTCAGCTCTCCACGCTCAGCGACGGTGAGGTCATGGAGCTGCTCGCCGAGCTACGCCATGACGGCGCGCCGGAAGCCGCGGTGATGGAAGCCTATCTCGATTGGCGCCTGCCGGGCTGGCGCGCTCAGGACTCCGAGTCGACTGAGCGGGCGCGCTCGGGGCGGCGCGGGGCGCGCAGCAACCGCATGACCGCCGAGGAGGCTTATGCCGTGCTCGGCATCGGCCGCGGCGCCAGCGAGGAGGACATCAGGCAGGCGCATCGCCGGCTGATGATGAAGATGCACCCGGACCAGGGCGGATCGACCTATCTGGCGGCGCGCATCAATGAAGCGAAGGAGGTTCTGCTCGGCAAGTGAGCCGGACCGAGCCGAGACTTAGTCCGCGGTCATCACCGCGCAGTCGAGCGAGCGTTTCTTCAGCGCCGCGCAGGTGCGTCTGGGCGTCGTCCTTCGAGAAACCGGCAAACCGCGCCCGGTACCATTCCTGGTCGTCCTTCATGAATGAGGCGGTGAAGGGCAGGTGGCCGTCGAGCAGGTCGACGGCGCGCTGCTGCACCATGCCCAGCCGGTTCTCGGCATCGGTCTGGGACATGAAGGCGCCGACCTGGACGTGGAAGTCGCCGGCGTAACGAACCGCTTTGGCTTTGCCCTTCGAGGGCGACAGACTCACCTTGAGGGGGAGATCGGGTTCGCCAATGTCGCCTTCGGCGCTGGCGGACTTTGAGGCGACGGCCGGCGCGGTGGCTGCCAGCGCGACGGGCTTTCTGATGGACGGTAGCCGCGGTGGCGGGGCGCCGTTGAGCGAAGCCATGAGCTGCGCGGGTGTCGGCTTGGTTTCTGAGGCCGCGGCAAAATTCTTGTCGAGCAGAGCGCGCATCGCGGCGTCGCGCTGGCTGCCGGTCTTGCCGCCGAGCACAACCGCCACGAGGTGCTTGTTGCCGCGATGCACGGAGGCCGTGAGATTGAAGCCGCTGGCCCTGGTGTAGCCGGTCTTGATGCCGTCGGTGCCCTTGTAGCCGGTCAGCAGCTTGTTGTGGTTGCGGTACTTGCGGCCCTTGAAGGTGAAATAGCGCGTCTCGAACACGCTGTAATAGTCGGGATAATCGTGGATGAGGTGGGCCCCGAGTATGGCCATATCCCGCGCCGTGGTGATCTGCTCGTCGTTGGGCAGGCCGGAGGCATTGCGGAAAACGGTGTTCTTCATGCCGATGCGCCGGCCGGTGTCGGTCATCAGCCTGGCGAAATTCTCCTCGGTGCCGGCAAGGTTCTCGGCGATGACCACGGCCGCATCGTTGGCCGACTGGGTGACCAAGGCCTTGATCGCATCGCTGACCTTGAGAGTGCCGCCGGGCTTGAGGCCGAGCTTGGTGGGCGCCTGGCTGGCGGCGACGGGCGTGACGGTAAGGTCGGACTCCATCTTTATCTTGCCGGCCCGCAAATAGCCGAACAGGACATAGAGGGTCATCATTTTGGTGAGCGAGGCGGGGTGGCGCGGCGTGTCGGCGGCCTGGGCATGAAGGATGGTGCCGGAATTCATGTCGACGACGATGGCGGCCGCGATGGAGGGCGTGCTCGACTTCTTCTTCGCCGCCAGTGCGGTGCCGACGGGAGCAGACGCTGCCGCAAGAATAAGCACAAGCGCCAGCAGGCAGCGCATGGCGCCCTGCGTCGTCGCCCAAACCTGACGCTTAAGACTGACCACCGACCCCCAAAAAGGCTAACGCCTTCCCCCGTTGGCGCACCGTTCCCCGGCGCGATTCACCAAACTGCCTGCGAATGCGCCACCAACGCCCTAAACTCGCCGCCTTACATGGCGAGAACATGGCGAATGTGATCGTGTGGAGAAGGCTAAAAGTGCTCTATTGCCAAAGTGTTAAGCCGGGGCCGGAAGATTTATTGTGCAGTGCAAAAAATTTGGGTTGACCTTTTTTGTGCAACGCATATATATCCCTCGCGTTCGCAGCAATCGCACCAATCGCACCAATCCTTATGTCGGAGAAGAGGGCTCACATGCTCAAAGGTTTCGAAGAGTTTCAGAAAGTAGGCAAAGACGGCTTTGATGCGGCCGTCCGTTCGTTCGGAGAGATGAACAAGGGTTTCCAGGCCATCGCTGCCGAGGTCACCGACTATTCCAAGAAGGCGTTCGAGGATTCGACCCGCGCTTTCGAGCAGCTGATCGGCGCCAAGTCGATCGAGCAGGCCGTCGAGATCCAGTCGCAATACGCCAAGAAGGCCTATGACACCTACGTCGCCGAGATGTCCAAGCTCGGTGAGATGTATGTCGGTCTGGCCAAGGACGCCTACAAGCCGGTCGAGGCTGTCATGACCAAGAAGGTCGCCTAGCGGGCGTCTCCCAACCTCCATCCTTTTCCAATGAAAAGACCTGGCTGGCCCGGGTCTTTTTTTTTGCCGTTTTCCTGTCGGCAACTCACACTATGTTATGGAAGAGCAGGCGCCGCGATTTGCGACGCCGTGCGCGATGAAGCTACAATGGACGCGAGCGGTCGGAAGCAGCGACCGCTCCTTGGCAGATGAACAACGAGACGCCACATAGGGACTGACGATGGCGCGGAACGGCGACAATCGCCGGGGCGACGACACCGGCACCCATATCATCACCAAGACACGGCCGAAGACCAAGCGGCCGAGCCTGTACAAGGTGCTGCTGCTCAACGACGACTACACGCCAATGGACTTCGTCGTCTACGTGCTCGAGCGGTTCTTCAACAAGCCGCCCGAGGAGGCGACCCGCATCATGCTCCACGTCCACCAGAAGGGCGTCGGCATCTGTGGGGTCTACACTTATGAGGTCGCTGAGACTAAAGTAGCTCAGGTGACCAGCTTCGCGCGGCAGCACGAGCACCCGTTGCAGTGCACGATGGAGAAGGAGTGAGGATCTAAGTGGCTTCGTTTTCGACCAGTCTCGAACAGGCTCTCCGGCGCGCTCTGCAATATGCCAATGAGCGCAGTCACGAATATGCGACGCTGGAGCATCTGCTCCTGTCGTTGATCGACGACCGCGATGCGGCGGCGGTGATGCGCGCCTGCGACGTCGACCTCGATCTGCTGCGCGACAAGCTGACCGGCTATATCGACAACGAGCTGTCGGGGCTGGTGCTCGACACCCATGGCGACGCCCAGCCGACCGCCGGCTTCCAGCGCGTGATCCATCGCGCCGTGGCCCATGTGCAGTCGTCAGGCCGCGAGGAGGTCACCGGCGCGAACGTGCTGGTCGCCATCTTTGCCGAGCGCGAGAGCCATGCGGCGTTCTTCCTGCAAGAGCAGCACATGACGCGGTTCGACGCGGTCAACTATATCAGCCACGGCATCGCCAAGCGGTCCGGCATGTCGGAGCCGCGCGCGGTGCGCGGCGTCGACGAGGACGCGGCGACGGTCGAGGGCGGCGAGGAGAAGAAGCGCGGCGCCGATGCGCTCGAGGTCTATTGCATCAACTTGAACCAGAAGGCGCGGGCGGGCCGCATCGATCCGTTGATCGGCCGCGGACCCGAGATCCAGCGCACCATCCAGGTGCTGTGCCGGCGCCAGAAGAACAACCCGCTGTTCGTCGGCGACCCCGGCGTCGGCAAGACCGCCATCGCCGAAGGCTTGGCGCGTCGCATCGTCATGGGCGACGTGCCGGAGGTGTTGGCCGATTCCACCATCTTCCAGCTCGACATGGGCGCGCTTCTGGCCGGCACCCGCTATCGCGGCGACTTCGAGGAGCGGCTGAAGGCGGTGATGCGCGAGATCGAGGCCTATCCCGGCGCCATCATGTTCATCGACGAGATCCACACGGTGATCGGCGCGGGCGCCACCTCGGGCGGCGCCATGGATGCCTCCAACCTGCTGAAGCCGGCGCTTCAGTCGGGCACGCTGCGCTGCATCGGCTCGACCACCTACAAGGAGTACCGCCAGCATTTCGAGAAGGACCGCGCGCTGGTGCGGCGCTTCCAGAAGATCGACGTCAACGAGCCGTCGGTGCCGGACGCGATCGAGATCCTGAAAGGGCTCAAGCCCTATTTCGAGGACTTCCACCGCGTGCGCTATACCAGCCAGGCGATCAAGTCGGCGGTCGAGCTGTCGGCCAAGTACATCCATGACCGCAAGCTGCCCGACAAGGCGATCGACGTGATCGACGAGACCGGCGCCTCGCAGATGCTGGTGCCGGAACGGCAGCGGCGCAAGACCATCGGCGTCAAGGAAGTCGAGTCGACCATCGCCACCATGGCCCGCATTCCGCCGAAGACGGTGTCGAAGACGGACACCGAGGTGCTGCGCGCCATCGACCAGGATTTGAAGCGGGTGGTGTTCGGCCAGGACAAGGCGATCGAGGCGCTGGCCGCGGCGATCAAGCTGTCGCGCGCAGGGCTACGCGAGCCCGGCAAGCCGATCGGCTGCTACATGTTCTCGGGCCCGACCGGCGTCGGCAAGACCGAGGTCGCCCGCCAGCTCGCGCTGCTGCTCGGGGTGGAGCTGCTCCGCTTCGACATGAGCGAATATATGGAGCGCCACACCGTGTCGCGGCTGATCGGTGCGCCGCCCGGCTATGTCGGGTTCGACCAAGGCGGCCTGTTGACCGACGGCATCGACCAGCACCCGCACTCGGTGCTGCTGCTCGACGAGATCGAGAAGGCGCATCCGGACCTGTTCAACATCCTGTTGCAGGTGATGGACCACGGCAAGCTCACCGACCATAACGGCAAGCGGGTCGACTTCCAGAACGTCATTTTGATCATGACCACCAATGCCGGGGCGAGCGATCTCGCCAAGGCGGCGATCGGCTTCAACCGCGCCAAGCGCGAGGGCGACGACGAGGAGGCGATCAACCGCCTGTTCTCGCCGGAGTTCCGCAACCGGCTGGACGCGGTCATCACCTTCGCCAATCTGCCGCCGGAGGTCATCTCCAAGGTGGTGGAGAAGTTCATCTTCCAGCTCGAAGCGCAGCTCGGCGACCGCAACATCACCATCGAGCTCACGCCCGAGGCCAATGCGTGGCTGGCCGAGCGGGGCTATGACGACAAGTTCGGCGCGCGGCCGCTGGCGCGCGTGATCCAGGAGCACATCAAGAAGCCGCTGGCCGAGGAGATCCTGTTCGGTTCGCTGAAGGACGGCGGCATCGTGCGCGTGGTGGTCGAGGAGAAAGCCGACGAGAAAATGCTCGGCTTCGAATATCTCAAAGCCGACACGCCGATCAAACCGCGCGATCCCGAGGATCACGACCCCGACGACGACGGACCCAAGAGCGGCGGACCTCAAGGCAAGGCGAAGGCGGGCGCCCCTAAGCCCCGCGTCAAGCGGGGGCAGCGCAAGCCGCGCGCCCGCCAGCGCAGCGTGGGCGCGAGCCTGGTGCCCAAGGTGCCCCTCGGCTCGAAGTAGCCTGACTAGCCGTTAGGTCTTCAATTTCGCGCGGATCGTCTCGGCGGTGGCGGCGAGCTTGGCCTGGTCTGCCATCTTGCCGGCATGCGGCTTGAGCGCTTCGCCCGCCTTGCGCGGGATGATGTGGACGTGGAGGTGGAACACGGTCTGGCCGGCGGCCGCGCCGTTGAATTGCTGGATCAGCACGCCTTCGGCGCCCATCGCCTGCTGGATCTTCGGCGCGAGCTTCTGCACCACCGCCATCAGCTTGGCGAGGCCCGCGGGCGAAATGTCGAACAGGTCGCGCGCTTTCTCCTTGGTGATGACCAGCGCGTGCCCGTCGCTGCGCGGCATGATGTCGAGGAAGGCGAGGGTGTCCTCGTCCTCGTAGATCTTGTGGCAGGGAATCTCGCCCCGCAGCATCTTGGCGAAGATGTTGTTGTCGTCGTAGGCCATCGCGCGCCTCTCGCTATTTTCCTGAATCATTTCGATTCGCTAGGGCCGTTCCGTCAACCAAAGAATGATCGTGCTGAGGGTTAGCGCGGCGCCATGCGATAGGGCGATTCCTCGGTGAGGAGGGCGATCTCGCGTGCCACCGCGCGCCGCTCGCGCTTGAGGTAATCGGCCACGGCGCGGCGCAGGCCGGGATCGGCAATGTAATGGGCGCTGTAGGTCTCGCTCGGCAGATAGCCGCGGGCGAGCTTGTGCGCGCCTTGGGCGCCGGCCTCGACCCGGCCGAGCTTGTGGGCAATGGCGAACTCGATGGCCTGGTAGTAGCAGACCTCGAAATGGAGGAAGGGGTGATCTTCCAGCCCGCCCCAATAGCGGCCGTATAGCGCGTCCGGGCCGATCACATTGAGCGCGCCGGCGATGTAGCGCCCGGAGCGCTTGGCGAGCACCAGCAGGATCCGGTCGGCCATGGTCTGCCCAAGCAGGCTGAAGCACGCCCGCGTCAGATAGGGCGAGCCCCATTTGCGCGAGCCGGTGTCCATGTAGAAGGCGAAGAAGGCGTCCCAATGCGCTTCGGTGAGGTCGCGCCCCGTGACCCATTCGATCTCGACCCCGCTGTCCAGCGCCTCGCGCCGTTCTTTCCGGATCGCCTTCCGCTTGCGCGAGACGAGCGCCGTCGAGGAACGCGTCGAAGTCCGCGATAGCCTTCATTCCGCCAGTGGAACTGCTGGTCGGTGCGCTGGAGGAAGCCGAGCTCGCCGGCGAGCTGCCATTCTTCGCGCGTGAGGAAGGTGATGTGCAGCGACGATACGCCGAGCCGGTCGGCGACCTGAGCCGCCGCCTGTAACAGCAGCGCCTCGCGCTCTTGTCTGCTCCACGCCGGGGCGGACCAGCAGGCGCTTCCCCGTCACCGGGGTGAACGGGATGGAGGCCTGCAGCTTGGGGTAATAGCGGCCGCCGGCGCGCATATAGGCGTCGGCCCAGCCATGATCGAACACGTACTCGCCTTGGCTGTGAGATTTCAGATAGCAGGGCATGCAGCCGATCAGCGTGCCGCCTGAGTCCTCCAACAGAAGATGCTGCGGCAGCCAGCCGGTCTCGGCGGTGGCCGAGCCGCTGTCCTCCAGCGCCTTGAGAAAGGCATGCGTGATGAATGGGTTGTCGGGTCCGGCGCAAGCATCCCAGGCGGCGGCCTCCACCTCGTCGATGCGCGAGATCACGCGCAGCAGGAATGAGTCGCCCGATGTGTCGCGCTGAGGATCGCGTGGGTCCTGTTCGATGTCGCCCATGACTAGGGCCTCAATCCTTCAAAGATCATGGCGTCGGCATAACGCAAGGCGCGCTCGCGTTGTTCGGGGGTTCGTACGGTCCAGGTCAGGAGCGGCAATCCGAACACGAACCGGGCGATGAGCGGCGCGAGCGCCGGCAGCGCCGCGATATCGTAGGCGATGAAGTTGGGCCAGGCGATGGCGGACGAGAGCAGGGTGCGCATGGCGATGCGTTGCCCGAGGGTGAGGTGCGACCAATGGCTCTGATCGTCGAACCGATCGGCGACCAGTCCACGCGGGAGGAGGGGCGCCGTCTCGCGAAAGGCTTTGAGCGAATAAGGGTCGAACGACATCACCGCGACCGGCCCTTTGTAGGAGGCGAGCATCTGGGCGATGTTCGTCTCGAACTTGCCGTCGCGCGACCAGGTGCTCTTCACTTCGAGCACGAGCGGCACATAGCCGTTGACCAGCTCGAGCAGGGCCGGCAGCGAGAGGATGCTGTCCTTGCTGTCGCGCAACGGAATGCGCGCCAGCGCCGCGGCGTCGCGCGCGGCGACCGCGCCGGTTTCGGACGTGAGCCGGTCGAGCGTTGTGTCGTGGAACACGACCGGCATGTGGTCCGCGGCGCATTGCAGGTCGACCTCGATGCCGTAGCCCGCACCCATGGCGGCGCTGACCGCGGAGGCGCTGTTCTCGACGATGCCTTTGGCCGCATCGTGCAAGCCGCGATGGGCGATCGGCCGCTTCAACCAATAAAGTTCGGCCATGTGAGGCGCTCTGGCAGGAGGGCCTAATCTACCGCGAAGATCGCATCAATCTCCACGGCGGCGTTGAGCGGCAGGCTCGCGCAACCGATGGCAATGCGGGTGTGCAGGCCCTTGTTGCCGAGGATTTCGACCATCAACTCGGAGGCGGCATTGAGCACTTTGGGGTGGTCGGCAAAGCCGGGAGCGGCGCTGACGAAGCCGTTCAGGCGCAGCAATTGCACGATGCGGTCGAGATCGCGCAACGCCGCCTTGGCCTGGGCCAGGATGTTGATGGCGCAGAGCCGCGCCGCCTCTTGCCCTTGGCCAAGATCGAGATCGGCGCCGAGCGTGCCGGTCACGGCGAGTTTGCCGTCTTTGATCGGCAACTGACCGGAAATGAACAGCTGGCCGTCAAGGTGGAGATAAGGGACGTAAGAGCCGATCGCCGCCTTGGCCTCGGGGAGCACGAGGCCGAGCGCTTGCAACCGTGCTTCGATCTCGCCCGCCATGTCGCCTCCACGCGCCGCTCAGCGCCTTGCCGTAGGGCCTTAAACCATCGAGCAAATCGGCCCCGCCTGCAAGCGCCGCCGGGCCTTACGGGCCTCTTGTCCGGCGTGGCGGTTGGTGCGAAAAACACCTGCCGTCCGCCATTTGCGGCAAGGACTAAGGAAAAGCGAGAGGGCATGGTTCGATTTTGCCAGCGGTCGATCATCGTGGTGCTCGCGGCCGCGCCGTTCGGCTTGACGTCTGCCGGCCAGGCACAGGCGCTCGCGGCGAAAGAGCCGAACAAGCTCGTGGCGCATCGCGCCATCTATGAAATGACCCTCGACGATGCCCGCACGGCGTCCGGCATCACCGGCATCGATGGGCGCATGGTGTTCGAATTCACCGGCTCCGAATGCGACGGCTATTCGCTCAATATGCGCATGGTCACGCAGATGACCGACTCCCAAGGCCAGACCAACTTGACCGATCTCAGATCCTCGACCTGGGAGCAGGGCGACGGCCAGAAGTTCCGCTTTCAGTCGACGCAGTACCTGAACGACAAGCTCGGCGATGTCACCATGGGGCGCGCCGTGCGCGAGACCTCCATCGAAGCGGTCAAGGTGAAGCTCAGCCAGCCGGCGCACGCGGAACTCAATCTTACGGGATCGGTGCTGTTCCCAACCCAGCACAGCCTCGCGGTGATCGATGCGGCGCGGGCCGGGCAAACGATATTTCAGGCGCGGATCTATGACGGCTCCGAGAAGGGCCGGAAGGTCTACGACACCACCGCCTTCATCGGCACCATGGTGGGGCCGGGGGGCGATGCCGAGCTAGAGGACGCGGCCAAGGACAAGGCACTGGGCGAGCTTGCCTCGTGGCCGGTGTCGATCGGCTATTTCGAGCCCAAGGGCGGCGATCTGACGCCGAGCTATCAGATCGACTTTCGTCTTTACGAAAACGGCGTCAGCCGCGAGTTGTTGATCGACTATGGCGACTTTTCGATCCACGGCACGCTCACCGCGCTCGAATATCTGAAGGCGCCAGGCTGCCCCGACGCGAAGAAACGTCCCTAGCGCCGACCTGAACCCTCAAATGACGTTTTTCGGGGCCGCGCTATAAGCCCACTTTGGGCTTTGGTCAGCCAAAATTTCCGAGTTTCCCAGCGACTTTGCCGCTCATCTAAACAAATTGGTTACAGGTTTACGGTGAAATCTGCCCGCCAGCGGAGGATGGGAGCGAACCACTATGTTTTGGAGGGTCAGACCGGCTCCGAGCACCATGGCGCATGTACCATGAGTTCGCCCATCATGGGCCGACAAAATCGCCAGGGCCGAGGCCGATGACCAAGACCGTGCTGATCGTCGAGGACAACGAGCTCAACATGAAGCTGTTCCACGACCTGCTCGATGCCCATGGCTACAAGACGCTACAGACGCGGAACGGCATGGAGGCGCTGTCGCTCGCCCGCGAGCATCGTCCCGACCTCATCCTGATGGACATCCAGCTTCCCGAGGTGTCGGGGCTCGAAGTGACCAAATGGCTGAAGGAGGACGATCAACTCCGCCAGATCCCAGTGGTCGCGGTCACCGCGTTCGCCATGAAGGGCGACGAGGAGCGCATCCGCGAAGGTGGCTGCGAGGCCTATATCTCCAAGCCGATCTCGGTGACGATGTTCCTCGACACGGTCAGGCAGTTCATCGGCGAGGCACGGTAGGCAGCCATGACCGCACGCGTTCTTGTCGTCGACGACGTCGATGCCAACGTGAAACTCCTCGAGGCTCGGCTGACGGCCGAGTATTTCGAGGTGCGCACGGCGCGGAGCGGGCCTGAGGCGCTGCATATCTGCGCGCGGGAGCGGGCCGACGTGGTCCTGCTCGACATCATGATGCCCGGCATGGACGGGTTCGAGGTGTGCCGGCGGCTGAAAGCCGAGCCGCGCACCCAGCATATTCCGGTGATCATGGTCACGGCGCTCGACCAGCCCTCCGACCGGGTGAAGGGCCTGGAAGCCGGCGCCGACGATTTCCTCACCAAGCCGGTCGACGATATCGCGCTGATTACGCGGGTGAAGAACGTCGCGCGGCTGAAAATGCTCACCGACGAGATGCTGATGCGCGCCTCGACCGAGGAGCAAATGGGCGTTGCCGCGACCTTGGGGATCAGGCTCGATCAGCTCGGGCGCGGCGGCCGCATCCTGCTGGTCGAGGACCGCGACCGGTCCGCCGAGCGCATCATCGGGGCGCTGAAGGAGGAGCACGAGATCGAGCGTGAATCCGATCCGTCCCGCGCTCTGTTGCAGCTTCCCGACGGCAATTTCGACCTGATGATCGTCAGCCTAAGCCTCGAGAATGCCGACGGCCTGAGATTGTGCTCTCAGGTGCGCTCGCTCGACCGCACGCGGCATCTGCCGATCATGATCATCATCGAACCGGGCGACGACGCCAAGCTGCTCAGGGGCCTCGATATGGGCGTCAACGACTATATCATCCGCCCGGTCGATCCCAACGAGCTGCTGGCGCGTGTGCGCACCCAGATCAAGCGCAAGCGCTACACCGACTATCTGCGCATGCGGCTCGAAGAAACCGTCGAGATGGCTATTCTCGACCCGCTCACGGCGCTCCACAACCGCCGCTACATGACGAGCCACCTGAAGACGTTGTTCGAGGAGTCGGCGCAGCGCGGCAAGCCGCTGTCGGTGCTGTTGCTCGACATCGACTATTTCAAGGCGGTCAACGACAGTTACGGCCACGACGCCGGCGATTCAGTGCTGCGGGAGTTCGCCGCGCGCGTGCGCCGCAACATTCGCGGCATCGATCTCGCCTGCCGCCTTGGCGGCGAGGAATTCGTGGTGGTCATGCCGGATACCGACCTCGCCAAGGCCTATCTGGTGGGCGAGCGGTTGCGCCAGTGCATCGCCGCGGCGCCGTTCTACGCCGGCGAGCGGATCGGCACGCTCGAAGTGACGGCGAGCGTCGGCGTCGCCGCGCTCGAATTTGCCGACGATACCCCTGAGCTCATTCTGAAGCGTGCCGACCAGGCGCTCTACTGCGCCAAGCGCGACGGCCGCAACCGGGTCGTGGCCGACGCGGCCTAGCTCGCGTCATGCGAGCGCCAGCGAATCACTCAAGACCAAATCCGTAGGCTGAGCGTCTTTGCCAAGGCGGGCCCGAGACTTGAGGTGTCACCTGAGCGCTTAACCTTAAGGCTTTACAATGGCTAGCATTTTATCGTATTAAGCGGATTAATAGGCTTGATTGCGGCCCGTAAAGGGCTGTTTTATGATTTGACTGTCGGCGACGAATTCGACGGGGAGGCAGCAGGGGTAGGGGGCTGATCGCGCGGAATCCCAAGCGCGTCTCCACTCCAGGTTTCCTTGTCATCAGAGATAACCCTGCGGAAAGCTCAGGTCCGCCGCATCTCCTGGGTCCGTAGGGTTCGGCTGGCCGGAGCGCGGTTGAGTGGCCTCCTCGTTAGCGCCGCGCTTCGGCCGGCCACCTAATCGGTGGTCCGCCGCCTATGCCAGCCCCATCTGCCGTGACGGCCCCGCGCGAGTGCGTGGACGGTGACGTGAGGGCCAGCCCCAGATCCGCTATTTGATCTTGGCTTCCTTGAATTCGACGTGCTTGCGCGCGACCGGATCGTATTTCTTGAACACCAGCTTCTCGGTCTGATTGCGCGGATTCTTCTTGGTCACGTAGTAAAAGCCCGTGCCGGCCGTGCTCACGAGTTTGATCTTCTGGGTGACGGGCTTAGCCATTCTCTAACCTCGACAACGCTGAAAGCAAATTTGCCCGGACCCTACTCGCTCAGGGGCGGAAGTCAAGGCGGTGCGCGCCGGCGCGCTAGGTCGGGTCGGCGTCGAAGCCCGGCGCGATATCCTCTTGTGAATCGGGGTCGAAACCGTGCATCAGCAGCGCCCATTGCAGGGCGACCAGCGCGCCCTTGACCGAGGGCAGAATGACCAGCGAGAGGATGACGGTCAGCGGCAGCCACAATGCCGCGTGCAGCCAGAGCGGCGGGCGGTAGGCCATCTCCACGGCGAGCACCAGGCTGACCACGATGTGGCCGACGATCACGATGGTAAAATAGGGCGGGGCGTCGTCGGCGCGATGATGATGCAGCGCCTCGCCGCACTGGGGGCAGTGATCGGCCACTTTCAAATAGCGCCGGAACATCGAGCCCTTACCGCAGGCGGGGCATTTCAGCATCGCGCCGCGCAGCAGCGAGCCGAAGACGGGCCGCGAGCCCTGAGACCTGCCGTCAATCTGAACAGCGCCGGTGTTGTTCTGCATCACTCGATCCTAGCGGCGTTGGCGGGAGCCGCCGCGTTTGGGCCCGCGCGACTTGCCTTTGTAGCCGCGCGACCCCCGCTTGTCACTTGGCCGGCCAGCGCCTTTTGGTCGCCCGCCGATCGAGCGGCCTTCGCTCAGCATCTCAAACCTGAGCGCGCCGGCGGTAGGGATCGCCTCGACCAGCCGCACCTCTACGGGATCGCCGAGCCGGTAGGCGAGTCCGGTATCCTCGCCGACCAGCGCCTGGCGGACCTCGTCGTGAAAGAAATATTCGTGCCCGATCGACGAGGCCGGAACGAACCCGTCGGCGCCGGTCTCGGTCAGCCTGACGAACAGGCCGGTGCGGACCAGGCCTGAGACGCGGGCCTGGAACTTGGCGCCGATACGGTCGGCCAGATAAGCGGCGATCAGGCGGTCGGCGGTCTCCCGCTCGGCCGCCATGGCCCGGCGTTCGGTATCGGAGATATGTTGCGCGGTTTCTTCGAGCTCGCCCATCTCGGCGTCGGTCAAGCCGTCGGGGCCCGTGCCGAGTGCCCGCACCAGGGCGCGATGGACGATGAGATCGGCATAGCGGCGGATCGGCGAGGTGAAGTGGGCGTAACGGCGCAGGTTCAAGCCGAAATGGCCGAAATTGCCGGGGCTGTATACCGCCTGGGCTTGGCTCCTGAGAATGACTTCGCCGACCAGCTCGGCGGTCGGCGTGGCGCGGGTCTCGGCCAGGACGCGATTGAACTGGGCGGGTTTGAGCGTGCCCGCTTTCGGCAGCTTGATGCCGATGGTGTTCAGGAACTCCGCAAGCGACGCGAGCTTCTCCTTCGACGGGCTGTCGTGAACGCGATAGATCAGCGGCGAGCGCTTCGCCTCCAGGGTCTCTGCCGCGGCAACATTGGCGGCGATCATGAACTCCTCGATCAGGCGATGGGCGTCGAGCCGAGGCGGGCTCACCACGTCGCGCACGCGACCTTGATCGTCGAGCAGGATCTTGCGCTCCGGCAAATCGAGGTCGAGCGGGCCTCGCTGCGGTGCGCGCCAGCACGAGGCTGGCATAGGCGCCCCATAGCGGCCTGAGCACGGTGTCGAGCAAGGGGCCCGTGGTCTCATCGACCCGGCCGTCGATCGCGGCTTGCGCCTGCTCATAGGTAAGGCTGGCGGCCGACCGCATCAGCGCGCGGAAGAAGCGCTGGCCGAGCTTGCTGCCGTCTTTGTCGAAGATCATGCGCACCGCCAGACAGGGCCGGCGCTCATCCTCGATCAGCGAGCAGAGATGGTTGGAGATGCGCTCCGGCAGCATCGGCACCACCCGGTCGGGGAAATAGACCGAGTTGCCGCGCTTCTTCGCTTCCTTGTCGAGCGCGCTGCCGGGACGGACATAACAGGCGACGTCGGCGATGGCGACGATCACCACCCAGCCGCCGCGATTGGCGGGGTTGGGATCGGGTTCGGCCCACACCGCGTCGTCATGGTCGCGGGCGTCGAACGGGTCGATGGTGACGAGGGGGAGGTGGGTGAGGTCTTCGCGGCGCTTGGCGTCGGGCTCCTGGGCGGCTTGAGCCTCGGCCAGCACGTCCTCAGGGAAGCTGTCGGGAATGCCGTGGGCATGGACCGCGATCAGGCTGGTCATCTGCTGGGCCTGGGGATTGCCGAGCCGCTCGATCACGCGGGCGGTCTGCACGCCCATGCGCGAGGAGCGCGTCAGCTCGAAGCGGACCAACTCGCCGTTCAGGGCATCGTTGGTGCTGCCGCGCGGCACCGGCCATTCTTTGAGCTGCTTGCGGTCGATCGGATCGAGCACGCCGGCGCCACCGGGCAGCGCGCGGAAGATGCCGAGCATGGGCCGCCCGGCGCGCGCCAGGCGCTTGATGGTGCGGGCCTGATAGGGATAGTCGGCATCGGCGCCGAGCGGCGTGATCCGGGCCAGCACGCGATCGCCGATGCCCGCGACCGGGCCGGCGTCGCGCTTGCTCTCGGTCATGAGGATGCGGGGCGGAGGCCCGTGCTCCTCGTCCCATGACGCGGGCCTGGCGATGAACTCACCGTCGGCGTCGCGACCGGTGATCTCGAGCACGGTCACCGGCGGCAACACGTCGGGCCTGGTGAGCTTGCGGCGCGAGCCGGCGATCAGCCCGTCATCGGCCATGTCGCGCAGCAGCGCCTTGAGCGCGATGCGGTCGCTGCCCTTGACGCCGAAGGCACGCGCGATCTCGCGCTTGCCGGCCTCACCGGTCGCGGTGGCGAGAAAGTCGAGAATGTCCTGCCTGGAGGGAAGTTTGCCCGCGGTCTTCGTGCGCTTGGCGGGAGCCCCTTTAGATTTCGCCACGTGCCCCGCTCAGCCTGCCGTCTCCTCGACGGCCTCTTTGTTGCTCTTTGCGCTCTTGCGTGCCGGCTTCTTGGCCGGCTTCTTCTTGGCCGGACCCTTCTTGGTGGGACCTTTGGCGTCGCGCGCGGCGATCAGGGCGACCGCCTCGTCCATGGTGACCTGCTCCGGCTCGCGGTCCTTGGGCACGGTGGCGTTGATCTTGCCGTGCTTTACGTAAGGTCCGTAGCGGCCGGTCAAGATCTGCACCTTGCCGCCCAGCGTGGGGTGGTCGCCGAGCTCCTTGATGACGCTGGCGCCGCGCGGGGCACGCGACGATGCCGCCTTCTCGGCGAGGAGGCTCACGGCCCGATTTAAGCCGACCTCGAACACCTCTTCGGGTGTGCCGAGGCTGGCATATTTGCCGTCGTGGCGGATATAGGGTCCGAAGCGGCCAAAGCCCGCCACGATCGGCTCGCCCGACTCGGGATGCAGCCCAATCTCGCGGGGAAGCGCCAAAAGCTTGAGCGCGTGAGCGAAGTCGACGCTGTCGGGCTCGGTGCCTTTCGGGATCGAGGCGCGTTTCGGCTTCTCTTTGCCATTCGCCTCGCCGAGCTGGACGTAAGGACCGAAGCGGCCGGTGCGAAGGGTCACGTCAAGCCCGGTCTCGGGATCGGCGCCCAGGACCTTGGCTTCGGCAAGCGCGGTCGCCTTGTCGCCGGTGTCGGCGAGCTGGCGGGTGAAGCGGCAGTCGGGATAGTTGGAGCAGCCGATGAACGCGCCGAACTTGCCGACCTTGAGGCTGAGACGTCCGGCATTGCAGGACGGGCAGGCCCTGGGGTCGCCGCCGGTGCCTTGATCGGGAAAGATGTGCGGCCCGAGCAGATCGTTCAGCGCGTCGAGCACCTGGGTGATGCGCAAATCGCCGATGTCGTTCACCGCGCCGATGAACTCGCGCCAGAAGTCGCGCAGCACGTCCTTCCATTCGAGCTTGCCGGCGGAGATGAGGTCGAGCTTCTCCTCCAGGTCGGCGGTGAAGTCGTATTCGACATAGCGGCTGAAGAAGCTCTCGAGGAAGGCGGTGACCAGGCGGCCCTTGTCCTCAGGATAGAGCCGCTTCTTGTCGACCCGCACATAATCGCGTTCGCGCAGCACGTTGAGGGTCGAGGCATAGGTCGAGGGCCGGCCGATGCCGAGCTCTTCCATCTTCTTGATCAGGGTGGCTTCGCTATAGCGGGGCGGCGGCTCGGTGAAGTGCTGCTTCGCCTCGATGCTGCGGGGGTCGAGCGTGTCGCCCTTGGCGAGCGCGGGCAGCGCACCGTCCTCGCCGACCGCGTCGTCGATCCCTTCCTCGTAGATCTTGAGGAAGCCGTCGAAGCGGATGACCGAGCCGGTGGCACGCACGCCATAGGGCTTGCCGTCCTTGCCGGCGACATCGATCTCGGCGGTGGTGCGCTCGATCTCGGCGCTCGAGGCTTGGCTGGCCAGCGTCCGCTGCCAGATGAGCTTGTAGAGCTTGGCGGCGTCGGGATCGAGGTAGCGGGCGACCTTGTCCGGCTCCTTGGTGAAGTCGGTCGGCCTGATGGCTTCGTGCGCTTCCTGCGCGTTCTTGGCTTTCGCCTCATACTGGCGCGGGGAAGACGGCACGTAGCGGTCGCCGTACAGCCGCGTCACCAGCTTGCGCACGGCGGCAACCGCCTCGGGCACGATCTGCACGCCGTCGGTTCGCATATAGGTGATGAGACCTTCGGCCTCGCCGCCCATGTCGACGCCCTCATAAAGGCGCTGCGCCAGTTGCATGGTGTGGCGCGGCGAGAAGCCGAGCTTGCGCGAGGCTTCCTGCTGAAGGGTTGACGTGGTGAAGGGCGCGGCCGGGTTGCGGCGTTGCGCCTTGCTCTCGACAGTCGCGACCTGGAAGCGGCCGCCTTCCAGCGCCGCCTTCAGCCGTTCGGCCGTCGCCTGGTCGGGGATGTCGAACTTTTCGAGCTTCTTGCCGTCGGCGGCGACGAGGCGGGCCTGGAAGGCTTCGTTCTTGGCGGTGGCGAGCTCGGCCAGGATCGACCAATATTCCTGGGCCTTGAACCGCTCGATCTCGAGCTCGCGGTCGCAGACGAGCCTGAGCGCCACCGATTGCACCCGGCCGGCGGAGCGGGCGCCCGGCAATTTTCGCCACAGCACCGGCGACAGCGTGAAGCCGACGAGATAATCGAGCGCGCGGCGGGCGAGATAGGCGTTGACCAGGGGCCCGTCGATGGCGCGCGGATGGCGCATGGCCTCGAGCACGGCCTCTTTGGTCACGGCGTTGAACACCACGCGCTCCACCGGAATGCCCGTCAGCACCTTCTTGCGGTCGAGCACCTGGAGCACATGCCAGGAGATGGCCTCGCCCTCGCGGTCGGGGTCGGTGGCCAGGATCAGCTTGCTGGCCCCTTTGAGAGCCTTGGCGATCTCGTCCAGCCGCTTGGCGGCCTTGGGCTCGACATCCCAATGCATCTCGAAGTCCTGGTCGGGCAGGACCGAGCCGTTCTTGGAGGGCAGGTCACGCACGTGGCCGTACGAGGCGATCACGTGGTAATCGGGCCCCAGATACTTGTTGACGGTCTTTGCCTTGGCGGGCGATTCGACGATGACGATGTTCATGGATCTTCCTAGCCGCGCAAATTGCGTCCGGCTGAGGGCGGTGGGCCCGGGTTGGACCCTGAGTATGTGCCCGAAAAATGGTGTCTTAGGCCCTAACTGTCAAATCTGGCCCTAGCCCAGTTGACAACTTATAAGGGTGTAGACTAACTACAACAACCTTAAGCTGTTAGTCGTAATTGTGTCTTGGGAGGCGCTTCCGCCGCCGGAATCAAGGGTTTTCGGAGGCGAAGCTGGGGACCAATCGGCGCGAAAACAAGGCAGTATGGCATGGCAGGGACTCGCGCCCGGCCTCCAGCAGGCAGTGCAAGCCCAGCGGGTAACGCGCCCGAACTTACACGCCAGGAGGCCGCAGAATATATCGCCTCACTGCTGGAAGGGCTGAGATCGGTCGCCAGCAGCGGCCAGATGCCGTTCCTTGCCTATTTGATCAATGTCGCGCTGGAGGAAGCCAACAACGAACGGACCAATCGCGACTAAGGCTGCCGTGTCACAGCTGCAAAGACACGAGTTGCTGCCCGTGACGCTGTAACCGACCGGCCAAGTCGAGCTCGAGCAGCACGATATGGACCTTCCTGGTCTCGACCCCGGTGGTGCGGATCAACTCGTCGATGTCGACCGGGCTCGGCCCAAGGGCCGCCACGATCAGTTCGCGTTCGGTCTGGCGGATGTCGGGCAGCGGCTCGGGCGTCCGGTGCTCGTCGGCGGCGGCAAGCTCGCCCGGCGGCGGAACCGGCGGACGTCCCAAGATCGGCGCGAGCGTCTCGATGATGTCGCGGGCGGAGGTGACGAGGCAGGCGCCTTGCTTCAGCAGATTGTTGGTGCCGGCGGAGCGTGGATCGAGCGGGCTGCCGGGTACGGCGAACACCTCTCGCCCCTGTTCGCCGGCGAGGCGGGCGGTGATGAGAGAGCCCGAGCGTTCGGCCGCCTCGACCACGACGACGCCGAGCGAGATTCCCGAGATCAGCCGGTTGCGGCGGGGGAAGTCCTGTCCCCGCGGCGAGAAGCCGGGCGACCGCTCGCTGATGAGCATTCCCCGCTCGCCGATGGCGCGCTGCAGCTCCTCGTTCTCGGGCGGATAAACATTGTCGATGCCGCCGGCGAGCACGGCGATGGTGCCATGGTCGAGCGCGGCGGAGTGTGCCGCCGTGTCGATGCCGCGGGCGAGCCCGGAGGCGATGACGAATCCTTCAAGCGCGAGGGCGGTGGCGATCTGGCGGGTGAATTTCTGTCCGACGGCGGAGCCGTTGCGGGCGCCGACGATGGCGACGATCGGAATGTCGGCGAGCTCCAACCGGCCTTTGACGTAGAGGAGGGGCGGCGGCGAATCGACCTCGGCGAGTGCCGGTGGATAGCCCGGCTCGCCGATGGCGACCAGGCGCGCCCCCAAACTTTCGGCGGCCTCAAGCTCGGCCTCGGCTTCGGCCTCGGTGCAAAGGCGGATGTCGGAGCGTC